>NZ_JBITIY010000019.1:0-155044 GCF_044459385.1 Streptomyces sp. NPDC050287
CTCGACAGCTCCACTCCACAACCGGAGGCCTTCGTCATCTCACAGAATCAGGCCGTGTCGCCGCACAGATTCGACCAACCTGCCTGGGCAGTACAGCTAGACGTACTCGGCGTACCCGTCCAGCACCTTCAGAATCTCCGCCTCCCCGACCGGCGGCAGCTGCACCACGACCTCCTCGATGCCGAGGTCCGCGTAGTGGGCGAGCTTGCCCGGCGTCGGGTGGACGGCGTACGGGACGACCTGGAGGGCGGCCGGGTCGCGGCCCGCGTCGGCCCACTCGGCCCGCAGCCGGGGCAGGGACTCGCCGAGGCCGCGCCCGCCGATGGGCAGCCACCCGTCGGCGTAGGCGCAGATGTGCGCGAACAGCTTCGGCCCGGCGGCCCCGCCGACGAGCGTGCGCGGACCGGCGACCGGACCGCGCGGCTTCTGTACGGGCTTGGGGTACGCGAAGCTGGCCCGCACGCTCCCGAACGCGCCCTCGTAACCGGTCGGCGTCTCGCTCCACAGGGCCCGCATCAACGCCATCCGGTCCCGGACGAGTTCACGACGGGTACGCCACTCCACACCGTGGTCGGCCGCTTCCTCGACGTTCCAGCCGAAGCCGAGGCCGAGGGTGAACCGCCCGCCGGAGAGGTGGTCCAGGGTCGCGATCTGCTTGGCCAGGTCGATCGGGTCGTGCTGGGCGACGAGCGTGATGCCCGTGCCGAGCCCGAGCCGTTCGGTGACGGCGGCGGCCTGCCCGAGCGCGACGAAGGGGTCGAGCGTACGGCCGTACTCGGGCGGCAGCTCGCCGCCGGCCGGGTACGGGCTGGTCCGCTCCACGGGGATGTGGGTGTGCTCGGGCAGGTACAGCCCGGCGAAGCCCCGCTGCTCCAGCTCACGGGCGAGCCGGGTCGGGGCGATCGTCTCGTCGGTGAGGAAGACCGTCACGGAGATGCGCATGGGTCATCTGTACCGGCTCTGACCTCGCCTGTCCATACCGACCGGTCGGCATCATTTTCGCGTACGGGTAAGACTGCGCCAATTACCCTGACTTTCCATGGCAGTTCACACCCGTCCGGCACGGTTGGAGCATGTGTGACGACGACAACAACAACGACAACGAGGCCCACCACGGCACCGAGGCCCACCACGGCGTCGGAAGACGCGCGCTGTTCGTGACGGGAGCGGCCGCCGCCCTTACGTTGGGAAGCGTGAGCTTCGCTTCAGCGGCCGGAGCGGCCGACGGGGGCCAGGAGACGAGGACGGTACGCGGCACCCTGCCCCCGGGCTCCCCCGACTTCGTGTACGTACCCGTCGAGGTCCCCGCCGGAGTGCGGGAGATCAAGGTCGCGTACACCTACGACCGGCCCTCCGTCCCGGCAGGCACCCCTGGCAACGCCCTCGACATCGGCGTCTTCGACGAGCGCGGCACGGAACTCGGCGGCGAGGGCTTCCGGGGCTGGTCGGGCGGGGCGCGCACGGAGTTCTTCGTCCGGGCGGACGACGCGACGCCCGGCTACATCCCGGGCCCGGTGCGGGAGGGCACCTGGCACATCGCGCTCGGCCCCTACACGGTCGCCCCGCAGGGACTGACGTACGAGATCACGATCACGCTGACGTACGGCGAACCCGGCGAGACCTTCCGCCCCACGTACCCGCCGTCCCGGGCGAAGGGCCGGGGTCGGGCCTGGTACCGCGGCGACTGCCACCTGCACTCCTGGTACTCGGACGGCCGCCGCACCCCCGCCGAGATCGCGGCGCTGGCGCGCGCCGCCGGACTGGACTTCATCAACTCCTCGGAGCACAACACGCACGCGGCGCACCCGCACTGGGCGTCCGAGGCGGGCGACGACCTGCTGATCCTGCTGGGCGAGGAGGTCACCACGAGGAACGGCCACGTGGTCGCCCTCGGCACCGACCCCGGCACCTTCGTCGACTGGCGCTACCGGGCCCGCGACAACCGCTTCGGCCGCTTCGCCCGCCGGATCCGCCGCGCGGGCGGCCTGGTCGTACCGGCCCACCCGCACGCCACCTGCGTCGGCTGCAACTGGAAGTTCGGGTTCGGCGAGGCGGACGCGGTGGAGGTGTGGAACGGCCCCTACACGCCCGACGACGAGGTGGCCCTCGCGGACTGGGACGGCATGCTCGTCGCGTCCGTGCGGGACGGCGGCCGGGACTGGATCCCGGCGATGGGCAACAGCGACGCCCACCGCGACCCGGACTCGGTCGGCCTGCCCCAGACGGTGGTCCTGGCCGACGACCTGACCCGCGAGGCGATCCAGGAGGGCATCCGGGCGGGGCGTTCCTACGTCGCCGAGTCCAAGACCGTGTCCCTGGCCTTCACGGCGAGCGGCGGGCGAGGGCGGCACGCGGGCATCGGGGATCGGCTGGAGGTCGACCGCGACACCCCGGTGACCGTACGCCTGGAGGTGACCGACGCCCCGCGCTGCACCGTCCGCTTCGTCACGGACCAGGGCGTCCTGTTCACCAGCGCGCCGCTGCCGGTTGCCGGTTCGGGGGTCGTGGAGTGGCGTACGACGCCCTCGTACGCGGCGTACGTACGGGCGGAGTTGCGGCACGAGACGGCGGCGGGCCCGGTACCGGGGGCACTGGCGGCGTTCACGAACCCGGTCTTCCTGGGGCGGGTTTGAAGAGATCAGAGACAGAACAGATCCTCCAGTCACCGCCTGGTCTGCCACCACCTGGACGGCGCGCGAGCGGGCTCTCAAGGCGTCGGGGAGCATGGAAACAACCGTTTGACCGTCCCGCTGTCCCCTCCCCGACAAGGAGGCACTCCCGATGCCCCGCCTCGCCGACCTCAGGTTCCGCGCCGCCACCACCCTCCAACGCCGCGTCGCCAACCCGATCATGCGCCGCATCCCCCTCCAGACGGTCCTGGAGACCACGGGCCGCACCTCCGGCCTGCCCCGCCGCACGCCCGTGGGAGGCCGCCGGGTCGGGGACTCCTTCTGGCTGGTCTCGGAATTCGGCGAGCGTTCCCAGTACGTCCGCAACATCAAGGCCGACCCGCGGGTACGGGTACGGATCCGCGGCCGCTGGCACACGGGCGCGGCCCACCTGCTCCCCGACGACGACCCGGTGGCCCGCCTGCGCCGGCTGCCGCGGTCCAACAGCACGGCGGTCCGGGTGTTCGGCACGAATCTGCTGACGGTACGGGTGGACCTGGACGGGTGAGGTCAGGCGGAGGCGCGGGGCCCTGCGGGGCCGCCTCCGGTGTGTGCCTCTTCCAGGGCGGCCATGGTCTCCGGCGAGTCTCAGTATGGCCCACGTCACCACGTCGCCGCCCCGCCTCCGCACTCGGCCCACAGCGGCTTGCCACCCTTCGACGCGCCCAGCTCTCGGAGCACGGATCTCACCCCGGCCACACGATCGCCTGCACCTCGCTGTAAGCGTGCAGCGCGTACGACCCCACGTCCCGTCCGACCCCGCTCTTCTTGAACCCCCCGAACGGCGCCTCCATGTTGCGGCCGACGGTGTTGACGCCGACCCCGCCCGCCCGCAGTTGCCGGGCGACGCGGAAGGCGCGGGCCACGTCCGCCGACCAGACGTAGTCGATGAGGCCGTAGTCGGTGTCGTTGGCCAGGGCCACGCCCTCCTCCTCTTCGTCGAAGGGGAGGACCGAGACGACCGGGCCGAAGATCTCCTCGCGGGCCGCGCGCATGTCGTTGGTGCAGTCGGCGAGGAGGGTGGGGGTGACGTAGAAACCTCGGTCGATGGGCGGGCGTTCGCCGCCCGTCACCACCACCGCGCCCTCCTTGCGGCCCAGTTCGACGTACGACTCCACCCGGTCCCGGTGTGCTGCCGAGATGAGCGGACCGACCACCGTGTCCGGCTCGCTCGGGGCGCCCGTCTTCAAGCGGCCCGCGTACGCGGCCAGTTGCTCGACCAGACGGTCGTACACGCCCCGTTGCGCCAGCACCCGCGTCGGTGCCGTGCAGATCTGCCCGCTGTAGAAGGAGAACGTCGTCCCGATCCCGGCCACTGCCGCCCCGACGTCCGCGTCGTCGAAGACGACCGCCGCGCCCTTCCCGCCCAGCTCCATCAACTGGCGTTTCATGTCCCGCCCGCAGACGGCGGCGATGCGCTGTCCGACGGCCGTGGAGCCGGTGAAGCTGACCATGTCGACGTCCGGCGAGTCCACCGCGGCCTCGCCGACCTCCGCCGAGCGGCCGGAGACGACGTTCACGACTCCGCGCGGCACCCCGGCCGCCTCCAGTGCCTGAGCCATCCGGTACACCGACAGCGGGTCCTGCGGGGCGGGTTTGACCACCACCGTGTTGCCCATCGCGAGCGCCGGCGCGACCTTGCCCGCCGGGTTGGCCCACGGGTTGTTGTACGAGGTGATGCAGGTGACGACCCCGACGGGCTGGCGTACGGCCAGCGCGCCCATCACGGCTGCCTTCCCCATCGGCCCGGCCTCGTTGATCTGCGGCGGGATCGCCCACTCGGCGGGCTCCACGCGCGCGTACCGCCTGAACCGCGCGGCGGCCACCCCGACCTGCATCCGCCGGGCCGTCACCGTGGTCGCCCCGGTCTCCGCCCGGGCCAGTTCGGCGTACGGCTCCAGCCGGCCGCCGATGATGCCCGCGGCCCGCGCCAGGATCGCCGCCCGTTCCTCGGGCGCCGTACGCGACCACGGCCCGAAGGCCTCGCGGGCCGCGGCACAGGCCGCGCGCACCTGATCCCGCGAGGCCTCCGGAGCCCACCCGACGGTCTCCTCGGTCGCCGGGTCGACGACCTCGTAGTGGCCGCCCTCCGGCTCCACCCACTCGCCGCCGACGAACAGCCGCTGTCCCTCGGTCACTTGGTCGCCACCGTCCGGGTGTCCCGTCCCGAGCGCAGCACCTTCCCCGGCACCGCCCCGCTCACCACGTCGTCCCGGATCGCCTCGACCCCGTTGACCCACACGGCCCGTACCCCGATCGCCTTGGAGTCGAGCCTCGGGCTGTCACCCGGCAGGTCGTGCACCAGGGTGGCCGTGCCCGCGGCGATCCGCTCCGGGTCGAAGAGGACCAGGTCCGCATGGAAGCCCTCCTCGATCCGGCCCCGCTCCCGGAGCCCGAACAGCCGCGCCGGATCGTCCGTCAGCATCTTCACGGCCTGCTCCAGCCCGACCAGCTTCCGGCCGCGCAGACAGTCCCCGATGAAGCGGGTCGTGTACGGCGCCCCGCACATCCGGTCCAGATGCGCGCCCGCGTCGGAACCGCCGAGCAGGACGTCCTCGTGCTGCCAGGTCTCGGCGCGCAGCGCCCAGGACGCCGGGTCGTTGTCGGTCGGCATGGGCCACAGCACCGTCCGCAGGTCGTCGGCCGCGCAGATCTCCACCAGGCACTGGAACGGTTCCTGCCCGCGCTCCGCAGCGATGTCCTCCACGACCCGCCCGCTGAGCCCCCGGTTGGCCTCGCTGTACGTGTCCCCGATGACGTACCGCCCGAAGTTCGTCAGCCGCCGGAAGACGCCGGCCTCCTGGGACTGGGAGTGCTGGAGCATCTCGGCGCGTACGGAAGGATCGCGGAGCTGGGCGATCCGCTCGGGGACCGGCAGGGCCAGGACCGGCCCCCACCCGGGGATCAGGTTGAGGGCGCAGAACGTGCCCAGGGACATGTTCATCGGCGTCAGGATCGGCATGGTCAGCGCGACCACCCGGCCGCCCGCCTTCCGCGCCTGCTCGCTCGCGAACAGCTGGCGGGGCACCCGTTCCGGGACGGACGCGTCGACGGTCAGGACGTTCCAGTTCAGGGGGCGTCCCGCCGCCGCGCTCATCTCCACCAGCAGGTCGATCTCGGCGTCGCTGAACTGGTCCAGACAGCCCGCGACGATCGCCTCGATCTGTGTGCCCTCGTGCTCGCCGACGGCCCGGGAGAGGGCGAGCAGCTCGGCGGGGCGCGCGTGGCGGGAGGCGACCGGCTTCCCGTCGCCGTCGGAGTGCGTCGACGACTGCGTGGTGGAGAAACCCCACGCCCCGGCGTCCATGGCCTCGTGGAACAGCCGCAGCATCTCGCCCAGCTGCTCCTCGCTGGGCTGCCCGCCGATGGCCTCCGGGCCCATCACGTACCGCCGCAGCGCACAGTGGCCCACCATGAACCCGGCGTTGACGGCGATCCGCCCCTCCAGGGCGTCCAGATACTCCCCGAAGGAGTTCCAGCTCCAGGGCGCCCCCTCCTCCAACGCGACCAGGGACATCCCCTCCACCTTGGACATCATCCGGCGGGTGTAGTCGGCGTCGTCCGGGCGGGCCGGGTTCAGGGGCGCGAGCGTGAATCCGCAGTTGCCGGCGGCGACCGTGGTCACCCCGTGGTTGAGGGAGGGGGTGGCGTACGGGTCCCAGAACAGCTGGGCGTCGTAGTGCGTGTGCGGATCGACGAACCCGGGGGCGAGGACGAGGCCGTGCGCGTCCTCGGCCGTCCGGGAGTCGCCGGTCACCGTACCGACGACGGCGATACGGCCGTCCCGGATGCCGACGTCGGCGGTGTACGCGGGGGCGCCCGTGCCGTCGACGACGGTCGCGCCCCTGATGACGTGGTCAAGCATGGAGCTCACCTCCGACGGCGGTCACACGGCGGCCCGGAACCGCGACGTCCGGTGCACCGGATCCGTGTCGATCTTCGGAATCACGTGCTCCCCGATCAGCCGGATCGTCTGCAACGTCTCCTCCTTCGGCACCCCCACCGGCAACCCGAAGCTCAACTGGTCCGCCCCCGCCTGCTCCCACCGCTTGCACTGCCGGACCACCTCGTCCGGATCCCCGCAGATCAGCAGTTCCTCCTCGATGAGGAGCTCGACGAACTCCGCGGTGTACTCGGGCAGGGTCTCGGGCCACTCCGGGAACCCCTCGGGGCGGGGAAACGTGTCGTGGTACCGGAACACCAGCGAGGGCAGATAGTGCAGCCCGCCACGCACCGCGATCTCGATCGCCTCGGCGTGCGTCGGCGCGCAGATCGCCGTCGTCGTCACCATCACGTTGTCGTTGACGAAGTCCCCGACCGGCTCGGCGTCCACGATCGCGTTCTTGTACTGCTCCAGCACCCACTCCATGTCGGAGACCTTCTGCACGCTGAAGCCGAGCACCCCGAGGCCCTTCTTCGCGGCCATGGCGTACGAGGGCGGCGACCCGGCGGCGTACCACATCGCGGGGTGGGACTTCCCGTACGGCTTGGGGAGCACCTTGCGGGGCGGGAGCTGCCAGTGCTTGCCCCGGAAGCCCTCGTACTCGTCCTGGAGCCACATCTTGGGGAACTCGGCGATGGTCTCTTCCCAGATCTCCTTCGTGTGATTCATGTCGGTGATGCCGGGGAGGAAGCCGAGGATCTCGTGCGAGCCCGCTCCCCGCCCGCTGCCGAACTCGAAGCGGTTGCCGGTGAGATGGTCGAGCATGGCGACCTTCTCGGCGACCTTCACGGGGTGGTTGACCTGGGCGAGGGGATTGAAGATCCCGGACCCGAGGTGGATGCGGTCGGTGGCGTGCGCCAGGTAGCCGAGGAAGACGTCGTTCGCCGAGAGGTGCGAGTACTCCTCCAGGAAGTGGTGCTCGGAGGCCCAGGCGTACTTGAAGCCGGACCTGTCCGCCTGGATGACGTACTCGGTCTCCTCCATCAGCGCCTTGTGTTCGGCCAGCGGATCGGTCTCGGCGCGCTTGCCCACGTATCCCTGTACAAAGAGCCCGAATTCCAAGGAGGTTCACCGTCCCCGGTTCTGTGGTTCACGGTTTCTGACGGACACGGTTTCTGACGTACCGTCAGATTGTCGGTGGGGCCGACTGTGGCACCGCCCGCACGCACCGTCAATAGCTGACGGTCAGTCAGACGACGGCCACTCCCGCCAGCCACCCGCCGTCGATCACGAACGGCTGCCCGGTGATGTAGGAGGAGTCGTCGCAGCTGAGGAAGAGCGCGAGGCGGGCGACCTCTTCCGGCCTCCCGATCCGGCCGAGCGGCACGAGCTTGCGGTACAGCGCGTCCATCGCTCCCTCGGCACCCGCCCCCGCATCCGCACCGGGATTGCTCATCGCGGTGTCGATGGCACCGGGGCACACGGCGTTGACCCGCACCCCCTTCTCCGCCAGCTCCAGCGCGGCCACCCGGGTCAGCCCGACGATCGCGTGCTTGCTGGCGGCGTACGCCCCCACGTACGCCATGCCGGTCATCCCGGTGTACGAGGCGGTGTTGACGATCGTGCCGCCCCCGGCCGCGGCGATCCGGGGCCCGGCGGTCTTGATGCCGAGGAACACCCCGACCTGGTTGACCTGAACGATCCTCATGAACTCGTCGAGAGGCGTGTCGACGAGGGCGTTGAAGCGCAGGATGCCGGCGTTGTTGACGAGCCCGTCGACACGCCCGTACGCCGCCACGACGGCGTCGACAGCGGCCCTCCATTCCTCCTCGCGCCCCACGTCGAGGTGCACGTACAGCGCGCCGATCTCCTTCGCGAGGTCCTGCCCCTGGTCGTCGAGCACATCGGCCACGACGACCTCGGCGCCCTCCTCCCGGAACAGCCGGGCCTCCTGTTCCCCCTGCCCGCGTGCCGCGCCGGTGACGAGCACGACACGTCCGTCCAGCTTGCCCATGTCACTCCCGGGTGAGAAGCGGGGCCACGCCGGCCCCGAACGCGGTGATCTGGTCGGTGAGTTCTCCGCGGTCGCGGCTGCGGAAGCGGACCTGGAGCTGGTCGACGCCCATCGCCCGGTAGGCGCGCAGCGACTCGGCGAGCGCGTCGGGCGGCCCGGTGAGCGTGCGCCGGCCGACGTCCCAGGCCGGGGTGCCGACGTACAGCGGTTCGGCGATGGCGCCGAAGACGAAGGGGGCCTGGAGGGAGTGCTCCGCCCTCAGCTGCCTGATCCGGTCGATCTGCGCGGGCAGCCGCTCCCGCGGGTCCCCCTGCGGCAGCCAGCCGTCGCCCTTGAGCGCGGCCCGGCGTACGGCGGCGGGCGAGGAGCCGCCGACCCAGAGGGGGACGCGGGGCTGGGCGGGGCGGGGGCGCTGGCCGAGGTCCTGGAAGTCGTAGAGCTTGCCGTGGTGTTCGGGGAACTCGCCGGGTCCGAGGGCGGTGCGCAGGGCGTCGATCGACTCGTCGAGGACGGCCCCGCGCTGCCGGAAGTCGACCCCGAGCGCCTCGAACTCCTCCGGCACGTGTCCGGCGCCGACCCCGAGGAGCAGCCGCCCGCCGCTGAGGTGGTCGAGGGTGGCGTACTGCTTGGCGGTGAGGAGGGGGTGGCGCAGGCCGACCACCGCGACATGGCTGAGCAGCCGGACGCGTTCGGTGGCGGCGGCCAGGTAGGCGAGGGTGGCGACGGGGTCGTACCAGACCGTGCTCATCGCCGACGCGAGCCGGCGCGGGACGGCCACGTGGTCACAGGCGGCGATGTACGAGAACCCGGCCCGTTCGGCGGCCCGGGCGATCTCGACGAGGTCCTCCGGGCCGGCGGACGCCTCCCACGGCTCGGCGTAGATCGCGCTCTGGGACTGGACGGGGAGCTGGATGCCGTACTCGATCACCTCGGGCCGCCCCACAGTCCGTCCGGGGTGAGCCCGAGCAGGTCGATGGCGTTCCGGCGGACGATCCGTTCCACCACGTCCGCCTCCAGGTGCCCCATCTGGGCCTCGCCGACCTCGCGGGACTTGGGCCAGGTGGAGTCGGAGTGGGGGTAGTCGGTCTCGTAGAGCACGTTGCCGACGCCGATGGAGTCGAGGTTCCTGAGCCCGAAGGCGTCGTCGAAGAAGCAGCCGTAGACGTGCTCGGCGAAGAGTTCGGACGGCGGGCAGTGGACCTTGTCGGCGACGCCGCCCCAGCCGCGGTTCTCCTCCCAGACGACGTCGGCGCGCTCCAGGATGTACGGGATCCAGCCGATCTGGCCCTCCGCGTACATCACCTTGAGGTTCGGGAAGCGTTCGAACTTGCCGCTCATCAGCCAGTCGACCATCGAGAAGCAGCAGTTGGCGAAGGTGATGGTGGAGCCGACGGCGGGCGGGGCGTCCTCGGAGGTGGAGGGCATCCGGCTGCTGGAGCCGATGTGCATGGCGACGACGGTGCCGGTCTCGTCGCAGGCGGCGAGGAACGGGTCCCAGTCGTCGGTGTGCACGGACGGCAGGCCCAGGTGCGGGGGTATCTCGGAGAAGGCGACCGCCCGGACCCCGCGGGCCGCGTTGCGCCGGACCTCCTGGGCGGCGAGTTCGGCGTCCCACAGAGGGATGAGGGTGAGCGGGATCAGCCGGCCGTGCGCCTCGGGGCCGCACCACTCCTCCACCATCCAGTCGTTGTACGCCTGGACGCACAGCAGCCCGAGTTCGTGGTCCTTCGCCTCGGTGAAGGTCTGGCCGCAGAAGCGCGGGAAGGTCGGGAAGCAGAGGGCGGACTGGACGTGGTTGACGTCCATGTCGGCGAGGCGGGCGGGAACGTCGTACGACCCGGGCCGCATCTGCTCGTAGGTGATGACCTCGAGTTTGATCTCGTCCCTGCTGTAGCCGACGGCGGTGTCGAGGCGGGTCAGGGGCCGGTGCAGGTCCTCGTAGATCCACCAGTCGCCGAGGGGGCCGTCGTCCGTGCCCGGAGTGCCCATGACGGGCTTGAACCGGCCGCCGAGGAAGGTCATCTCCTTCAGGGGCGCACGGACCGTGCGGGGCCCGGTGTCGAGGTACTTCTTCGGGAGCCTGTCCTGCCAGACGGTGGCGGGCTCCACCGTGTGGTCGTCGACGGAGATGATCAGCGGGAGGGGGGTGGGGGTGTGCGTGTGGGTGCCGTCTTTGGTCTCCATGGCGCTGACGGTAGCGCTGATCTGACGATCCGTCAGCTACGTGTGCGGGGCCCGGTTATGGCGGTTCGTGTGCGGGTGTGTGCGAAGAGAGAGTGAGGGGCTTGTGATATCCCGCGCGCCTGTCTGTGATCACGTCCTCTACGGCTGACGCATCTGCCGTGAACAAGGCAAACTGGCGGGGTTGTAGACAGGCCCTAGGGGGACGACGGCGATGGACGGTGTACCGCGAGTGCCGGAAGTACCGGAGGTGCCGGAGGTACCGCGCGTACGGGAGGTACGGCGCGTACCCGAGCAGTGGGGGGTCGCTTCCGTGCCGGAGGCGGGGGCTTCCGGGAGGGAGGCGGGAGATTCCGGGAGGGAGGCGGGGGCCGGGGCGGCGGCACAGGGGCCCCTGCTGCGCTTCGGCGTGCTCGGCCCGGTGCGTGCCTGGCGCGGCGAGGAGCCGCTGAGCACCGGCTCCCCCCAGCAACGCGCCCTGCTGGCCGCCCTGCTGCTGCGCGAGGGCCGCACCGCGACCGCCGCCGAACTGATCGACGCGCTGTGGGGCGAGGAGCCGCCCTCCCAGGCCCTGGCGGCGCTGCGGACGTACGCCTCCCGCCTGCGCAAGGTGCTGGACGCCGGGGTCCTCGTGAGCGAGTCCGGCGGCTACGCCGTGCGCGGGCTGCCCGAGGGCGCCCTGGACCTGACCGCCGCCCAGGAACTCGCGACCGAGGCGGAGAAGGCCCGGTCCGCCGGGGACCTGTGCCATGCCCGTGACGTCCTGGGCCGGGCACTGGCGCTGTGGGACGGGGAGGCGCTGGCGGGAGTGCCGGGCCCGTACGCCGAGGCGCAACGGGTCCGGCTGGAGGAATGGCGCCTGCAACTCCTCGAATCGCGCCTGGACATGGACCTGGAGCAGGGCTGCCACGCGGAGGCGGTGTCCGAGCTGACCGCCCTGACGGCCGCACACCCCTTGCGCGAACGTCTGCGCGAACTGCTGATGCTGGCCCTGTACCGCAGCGGCCGCCAGGCGGAGGCGCTCGCCGTGTACACCGACACCCGCCGGCTCCTGGCCGACGAACTCGGCGTGGACCCCCGCCCAGGCCTGCGCGAACTCCAGCAGCGCATCCTCCAGGCCGACCCGGGCCTCGCCGAACCCTCGGCCCCGAGGGCGGAGCCCGCCGCGGCACCGGTCCGCCCCGCCCAGCTCCCGGCGACGGTCCCCGACTTCACCGGCCGCTCCGCCTTCGTGTCGGAACTCGGCGAGGTGCTCGCCTCCGCCGAGGGCCGCGTGATGGCGGTCTCGGCCCTGGCCGGCATCGGCGGCGTCGGCAAGACGACCCTGGCGGTCCACGTGGCCCACCAGGCACGCGGCGCCTTCCCCGACGGCCAGCTGTACGTCGACCTCCAGGGCGCCGGAGCGAGAGCGGCGGAACCGGAGACGGTACTGGGCTCCTTTCTGCGGGCGTTGGGTACGGCCGACTCCTCCATCCCGGACTCGCTGGAGGAACGCTCGGCCCTGTTCCGCTCGGTCCTGGACGGCCGTCGCGTGCTGGTCCTGCTGGACAACGCCCGCGACGCCGCGCAGGTACGCCCGCTGCTCCCCGGCACGGAAGGCTGCGCCGCCCTCATCACCTCCCGTGTCCGCATGGTCGGCCTGGCCGGCGCCCACCTCGTCGACCTGGACGTGATGTCCCCCGACGAGGCGCTGTCCCTGTTCACGAAGATCGTCGGCGAGGAACGGGTGGCGTCGGAGCGGGAAGCCGCCCTGGACGTCGTGGCGGCCTGCGGCTTCCTCCCCCTCGCCATCCGCATCGCCGCCTCCCGCCTGGCCGCCCGCCGCACCTGGACGGTCTCGGTCCTCGCCGCCAAGCTGGCCGACGAACGCCGCCGCCTCGACGAACTCCAGGCCGGCGACCTCGCGGTGAAGGCGACCTTCGAACTCGGCTACGGCGCCCTGGAACCGTCCCAGGCCCGCGCCTTCCGCCTCCTGGGCCTGGCCGACGGCCCCGACATCTCCCTCGCGGCAGCCGCGGCGGTGCTGGATCTCCCGGCCGAGGACACGGAGGACCTCCTCGAATCCCTCGTCGACACCTCCCTCCTGGAATCGGCGGCCCCCGGCCGCTACCGCTACCACGACCTGGTACGCCTCTACGCGCGTGCATGCGCGGAACGGGACGAGTGGCCGCCCAGCGAACGGGCGGCGGCGATGTCCCGGCTGCTGGACTTCTACCTGGCCACGGCGGCGGGGGTGTACGCGATCGAGCGGCCGGGGGACCGGCTGGTGGACCACTTGGAGCCGACGGGGTATCCGGGGCTGGAGTTCACTGACCGGCACAGCGCTCAGGACTGGCTCTACGCCGAGGCGATCTGCCTTTTGGCATGCGTCCGGCAATGCGCGGGCCGGCCCTCGACCCTCGTACGGGCGATTGATCTGCTGTGGGCCGCTCACGACCTTTCCGAGTCGGGGGCCAACTCCAAGGATTACGAGGCAACCGCCGAGACGTTGCTGGAGGCTTCCCGCCTGCTCGCACTTCCGCGAGCGGAAGCCCGGGCCCTGATGACGCTGGTGAACGTCCACCATGTGCGCGGGCGCTTCGAGCAGGCGGATCAGGAGGCCGAACGCGCCATCCTGCTGGCACAGGAGACCCAGGACCTGCTGCCCATCAGTTGGGCCCGCAACGCACGCGGGATCATGGCCCTCTACCAGAGCCGGCACGACGACGGCGAGGAACACCTCTCCCAGGCGATTCAGTACTTCCGTGTCCTGGGCGACCGCCCCGGCGAGGCCGCCGCACTGTGCAACCTGTCCCGTATCCACCTCGCCACCGGACGGACGAAGAGCGCCGTCGCACTGGCGCAAGAGGGCATCGACATCTACGACGCCATGGGCAACTCCATGCGTGGCGCGAACGGCCGCTATGCCCTGGGGCTGGCCCTGACGCAGCGTGGTGAACTGGATTCTGCGACCGACAGCCTCCAGGCGGCTCTGGAGGTGTTCCGCGACAGCCGCCAGCGCCTCTGGGAAGGCATGAGCCTGTTCCGCCTGGCCGAGGTCGATCTCGCCGCCCGGCGTCCCGCGCAGGCCGCGGCCAACGCCGAGATGGCTCTGACCGTGTTGCGCGGCATCGGAGGTGAGTGGCGGCGAGGTAACGTCCTCACCGTCCTTGGCCGAGCTCTCAGCCGGATCGGCCAGAGCGGTCGCGCCCAGGTCTGCTGGCAGGAAGCCATGAACATCTACGACGAACTGGGCTCGCCCGAGGCCGCGGAGGTACGCGCGCTGTTGTCTCCTCTTCGAGCGGCCTGAGGCGTGGGGGCCGCGTTCATCGTTCGTTTATCGCCGCAGGCCATTCTCGACTCAGTCGATCCGTCGCGTCGGGGGGCAGACGGGTCGCTGCGGGGCCGCACTCCTACGACCTAGGGTGAACGGCCCAGGAGGGCCCGCCCGGCTACCCGCGGGGGAGTGACCGGGCGGGCCCCTCCGCTCCATCTACTCGATGCATGCCAAGGGGAGTTGACGCACATGAGTGACGAGCTCAAGCCGCAGGACCTGCACGCGACCGGCACGACGGACGGCGAAGCCAAGCCCGACGATCTGCACGCCACCGACGAGCCCGCGACGACGCAGGACCTGCACGCCACCGACGAGCCCATCGAGACCAAGGACCTGCACGCCACGTCGGAGCCCTTCAAGCCGACGAAGTAAGCCTTCTCGCACGGGGATCGGCCGCGGCGGCGCGGAGGGGGAGCCGCCGCGGCCGAGGCGTGTCAGGAGGCTGTCCGCATCCCCCGCAACTCCCCCTTGACCACCTTCCCACTCGCGTTCCGAGGCAGCTCCGCCACGAACTCCACCGACCTCGGCACCTTGTAGTTCGCCATTTCTCTCCGGGCCCAGGCGATCAGATCGTCCCCCGTCGTCACCGATCCGGGGCGCCGGACGACGTACGCCTTGCCGACCTCGCCGAGGCGGGTGTCCGGGACGCCGATGACGGCGATGTCGGCCACGTCGGGGTGGAGGCCCAGGAGTTGCTCGATCTCCGCCGGGTAGGCGTTGAAGCCGCCGACGATGAACATGTCCTTGATGCGGTCGGTGATGCGGAGGTTGCCGCCCCGGTCCAGGACGCCGACGTCGCCGGTCTTCAGCCAGCCGTCCTCAGCCAGTACGTCGGCGGTGGCCGCCTCGCCCGCTTCGTCCGCCGCGTCCTCGAAGTAGCCCCCCATCACGTTGAAGCCGCGGACCAGGACCTCTCCGGGTACGCCGGCCGGTACCGGCTCCCCTCCGGCGTCCACCACGCGGACCTCCGTGCCGGGGATCGCCCGCCCCGACGTCGACGCGATCACCGAGGGATCGTCGCCGCGGCGGCACATCGTGACGATGCCGCTCGCCTCCGAGAGGCCGTACGCCGTCAGGACCGTCTCGACGCCCAGTTCTCCGCGCAGGCGCTCCACGAGCCGCAACGGCACCACCGCCGCGCCGGTCACCACGAGCCGCAGCGCGGAGAGGTCGTGCGCGTCCCGTGAGGCGTGGTCCAGGAGGGACTGGTGCAGGGTCGGCGGGCCCGGCAGGACCGACACCCGTTCCGCGGCGATGTTCGCCAGGACCGTGTCCACGTTGAACACCGGCTGCGGGATCATCGTCGCGCCCCGCATCAGGCAGGCGATCACCCCGGCCTTGTAGCCGAAGGTGTGGAAGAAGGGGTTCACGATCAGGTAGCGGTCGCCCTGCCGCAGTCCCGCCAGGTCGCTCCAGATCTCGTACGCCCGCAGGGTCTGGGCGTGGGTGATCACCGCGCCCTTGGGGCGGCCCGTCGTACCGGAGGTGTAGACGATGTCCGACGGCCACGATCCCTCCACCGCCGACGCGCGCTCCCGCACCTCCCCGTCGCTCACCCCGTCCCCGCTCGCCAGGAAGTCCTTCCAGGTACGGAAGTCCGCGGGGGCGTCGTCCGACAGCACGACCACGTCCCGCAGTTCGGGGAGCCCCGGTCCGTCCGCGACCGCCCTGCGCAGGGACGCCAGATACGACGTCCCGAGGAACGTCCCCGTCACGAACAGCAGCCGCGCCCCGCTGCGCCGCAGTACGTCCGCCGCCTCGGTGCCCTTGAACCGCGTGTTCAGCGGGACCAGTACCGCCCCCGCCGACACCGCGCCCAGTGCGGAGACGATCCAGTCCAGGGTGTTGGGCGCCCAGATCGCGACCCGGTCCCCCGCGGACACCCCGCCCGCCATACAGGCCGCCGCCGCTCGCTGCACCCGCGTGCCGAGTTCGGCGTACGTGATCCGGGTACGTCCCTCCACCACCGCCTCCACGTCCGCGTACCGCTCGGCCGCGAATCGGACGAGCCTCGGAACGCTGCCCCACTCCAGGTCTCCGCGCACAACAGCCTCCCGAACCGGGGGATCTGACCGACTACAGGCCGAACAGCTGACTACCCGTCAGGTTAGCTGTAACCTGACGGACTGTCAGCTGCCGTGGCCGCCAGGGGAGGTACACCCAGCATGGCCGGACTCAAGGACGCCACCGCGATCGTCGGCATCGGTCAGACCGCCTTCGCCAAGCACCTCCCCGAGGACGAGCGGACCCTCGCCTGCCGGGCCGTGCTCGCCGCCCTCGACGACGCCGGGATCTCCCCCGGCGAGGTCGACGCCCTCGCCTCGTACACCATGGAGGAGACCGACGAGGTCGAGCTGGCGAAGGCCGTCGGGTTCGGCGACCTCACCTTCTTCAGCAAGGTCGGGTACGGCGGCGGCGGGTCCTGCGCCACCGTCGCCCACCTCGCCGCCGCCATCGCCACCGGGCAGGCCACGGTGGGCGTCGCCTGGCGGTCGCGGAAGAGGGGCTCGGGGCCCCGGCCCTGGAAGAACACCGCCGTCCAACTGCCCACGCCGGCCCAGTGGACCCGGCCCTTCGGACTGCTCCGGCCCGTCGACGAGATCGCCATGCTCGCCCGCCGCTACCTGCACGAGTACGGCGCCACCCGCGACCACCTCTTCAACGTCGCGCTCGCCTGCCGCAACCGGGCCAACCAGAACCCCGCCGCGATCATGTACGACCGTCCCCTCACCCGCGAGATGTACATGACCGCCCGCTGGATCAGCGAGCCCCTGTGCCTCTTCGACAACTGCCTGGAGACGGACGGGGCGCTGGCCTGTGTGATCGTCAGCAGTCAGCGGGCACGGGACTGCCGGCGGGCACCCGTCTACGTCCACTCCGCCGCCCAGGGACTGCCCGCCCAGCACCACGGCATGGTCAACTACTGGAACGACGACCCCCTCACCGGTCCCGCCTGGACCGCCGCCCGACACCTGTGGAAGCACGCCGACTTCACCCCCCAGGACGTCGATGTCGCCCAGATCTACGACGCGTTCACCCCGCTCATACCGCTCTCCCTGGAGGGTTACGGCTTCTGCGGCCGGGGGGAGGGAGGAGCCTTCACCGAGGGCGGCGCGCTGGAGATCGGGGGGCGGCTGCCCCTCAACACCGGGGGCGGCGGGCTCAGCGAGGCGTACGTCCACGGCTTCAACCTCATCAACGAGGGTGTGAAGCAGTTACGGGGGACGAGTACCGCCCAGGTACCGGGCGCCTCGACCTGCCTGGTCACCGCCGGGGAGGGCGTCCCCACCTCCGCCCTTCTGCTGAGGACCTGAAGACCTGAGGAGTTGCCATGCTCGAGCCCCTCGTCGACACCGACGGCGCCCCCTTCTGGCAGTACGCCGCCCAGGGCGAACTCCGCGTCCAGACCTGTGCCGACTGCGGCGAACCCCGCTTCCCGCCCCGCCCCTGCTGCCCCCACTGCCAGTCCTTCGCGAGCGAGTGGCGCCCGGTGTCCGGGCAGGGGCGCATCTGGTCGTACGTCGTCCCGCACCCGCCCCTGCTGCCGGACTACGCGGAGCGGGCCCCGTACAACGTCATCCTCGTCGAGCTGGCCGACGCACCCCGGATCCGGCTGGTCGGAAACCTGGTCAGCGAGGCGGGGGCGCCGCTCGGCTCCCTCGACCCGGACCGGATCCGGATCGGAGCCAGGGTGCGGGTCGTCTTCGACCACGTCACCGGGCTCCCCCAGTGGATCCTGGAGCGGTCATGAGCGTGCGGGTCGCTCCCGCCAAGGACACGGGTGCCGACAGTGTCGACGGCGTCGCCGTCGTCACGCTCGACCGGCCCGAGCGGCTCAACGCGATCGACCTCGGCATGGTCGAGGAACTCCGGGAGGTCTGGCGGGAGTTGCGGTTCGACGACTCCGTGCGGGCCGTGGTCCTCACCGGCGCCGGGGAGCGGGCGTTCTGCACGGGGATCGACCGGGAGGCCGTGCTGCCGCAGCCGGACTCCCCCTATATGGCGGACGATCCGCTGCTGCGCGTCGGGCCGAAGGCGAACGACCTGTGGAAGCCCGTCATCGCGGCCGTGCGGGGCGCGGCCTGCGGTGGGGCCTTCTACTTGCTCGGCGAGTGCGACTTCCTCGTCGCGGACACGACGGCCACCTTCTTCGACCCGCACACCACCTACGGCATGGTCAGCGCGTACGAGGCCGTCCTCATGGCGCAGATGATGCCGCACGGGGAGGCCGCGCGGACGGCGCTCATGGGGACGGCCGAGCGGATGTCCGCACGACGGGCCCACGACATCGGGCTGGTCACCGAACTCACCGAGCCGGGCGAGGCGTTGGCGGCCGCGACCGCCGCCGCCGCCGTCATCGCCGGGTACCCGACCGAGGCCGTCCAGGGCACCGTGCGCGCCCTGTGGGCCGCCAAGGAGGCCTCCCTGGCGCAGGGGTTCGCGCAGGCGCCGCATCTCGTCGCGCTCGGGAACCTGCCGGGTGAGCGGCAGGCGGAGTTGTTCCACGCACGGCGACGCGAGTTCCGGGTGCGTTAGCGGACGTCGGCCTCCAGCTCCGTCGCACAGTGATCGACCGACGCCAGGAATCGCTTCCCCAACTTGACCTCGGTGTTCGCCTTGCCCTTCGCGGGCACCGTGACCGTGGTGGAGGAGTTCTTGAGGAGCTGGGTGCCCTGGGCGTCGTAGAACATGACCCACGCCTGGAACTCGGCCTCGCGGTTGTTCGGGTTGGTGATCTCGACCGTCGCGTAGGGCCGGGTGCCGGTCGCACAGCTGATCAGCCTGGCCGTGCCGTCCTTCAGCGGCGTTGCGCTGCCGGTGCCGGAAGCGGTGGGCGTGGACCGGTACGTGGGGCGACGTCGGTACGAACTCCCGCCGCTGCTCCCGCTGGTACCACTGCTGCTGCCGTAGCTGTCGTCGGTCGAGCCGCCGTACGAATCGTCGTCCGAACCGGATCCGTACGACCCGCCGCCCGACGTCGACGAGGACGAGGACGAGTTCGACGACGACGAACCGTCGTGATCCTGGCTGGAGCTGCTGCACCCGCCTGAGCCGCCACTGCTGCTCCCGCTGCCCCCGCGGTGACCGTGCCGCCCCGTCGAGAAGCCGGTGAGCGCGAGGACGACCATGGCCAGGACCGCCGTGAATTTGAGCGTGCGTGTGTGCCCCCGAGTATTCATGTGATCACTCTAAGGCCTGCCCGCTCGCGCCGGTCAGGCCGTCCGGGCCGTTCCCGTCCCCTTCTCCGCGTCCAGCGCGTACACGCAGCGGTCCTTGCTGCACGCGTACACCACGCCGTCCTTCACGACCGGGGAGCCGGTGATCTCGCCGCCTGTCGCGAGCTTCCATCTCAGGCGGCCGTCGTCGGCCTTCAGGGTGTAGAGGAGGTGGTCGGTGGAGCCGAAGTGGATGCGGCCGTCGGCGACCACGGGGGCGCCGACGATGTCGCCGCCCGCCTGGAAGCGCCACTTGGGCGTGCCGGTGACGGCGTCCAGGGTGTAGAGACCCTTGCCGCTGCCCACGTGCACATGGCCCGCGGCCACCAGCACCGAGTCGACCGATGCGCGGGCCTCCGTCGCGATGCGCCAGCGGTCGCGGCCGTCGGTGGCGTCGAGGGCGTAGACCGTGCCGAGGTAGTCGGCGAGGTAGATGCCGCCGCCGGTGACCGCCGGGCCCGGGACGAAGGTGGGCGCGCACAGGAAGACCGCCGGGGCCTCGAAGTGCCAGCGGACGTGGCCGCCGGCCGCGTCCAGGGCCAGCACGCGCGTGCCCGCGGACACGTACACGAAGCCGTCGGCGGCCGGTGCCACCCGTACCGGTACGCCGCCGCAGGAGGACGTGTCGCCGATCGGGTAGGACCAGCGCTCGTCACCCGTCCGGGCGTCCAGGGCGCGCAGCCGGGCGTCCTGCCAGAGGTAGACCGTGCCCTCGTGGAGGGCGGGGCCCGCCTCCGGGGACTCGAAGTCGGTCTGGCAGCCGGTGATCTCCCACAGCTTCTGGCCGTTCGACGCCTCCCAGGCCTGGACGCCGCCGCCGCGGGTGCCGGTGATCACGGTGCCCCGGTCGGCCTTCAGGGAGTACACCCAGGCGTCCGTGGACAGCCGCCACAGGTCGCCGCCCTCGCGGGCGTCGAGGGCGAAGAGGGTGGGTCCGTCGGAGGCGTGGACACGGCCGTCCGCGACCGCCATCGACCAGGCCACGTCCCGCGTCTTGAAGCGACGGCGGCCGGTGGCCACGTCGAGGGCGTGCACCTCGAAGGAGGTGACGTAGACCAGGTCGCCGGCGACCGAGGGGGTGCCCCAGACGTCGTTCGACATGCGGAACCGCCAGGGCCGCCAGCCGCTCGCGCTCTCCGGGGGCACGGGCGACGGCGCCGGTACGGCAGGGCCTACGGCGGGTTCGGTGCCGTTGACGCCGGGGCGGGGCCTGGACCAGGAGGCGACCAGGCCGGCCTCCGGCGGGGGCGCCTTCACGGCGGCGGCGCGGGCGTCGGCGACGCGCGGCCCGGGCCCGATCGGCACCTGGGCGCCCGCCAGCCGCACCGGCCCGGTGTCGGGGCCGCCGACGGACACGGGCGGGGAGGAGAGCGGTGCGGACAGCGGGGACCGTACCGGGCCGGGGCCGGGCTGCGGGACGACGGGGTCGTGGGACGGCGGGGGCGGCACGGAGGCGATACGGCCGCCACCGCTACGTCCGCCGCCGCCCTGTGCGCCCACCACGCCCGGTGCTCCCTGCGCCGGTTTCACCGACGGACGGCCGCCGCGGCGGGTCTCGATCAGGGTGACCGCCTTCTCGGGCAGCCAGGCCGACGCCGTACCGCTGTCGTCGGAGCCGGAGCCGAAGAGGTGGGGGGCGAGCTGCGCCTGGAGGTCGGCGGGGTTGGGGCGGGCCGTGGCCTCCATCTGCATGCAGGACTCGATGAGCGGGCGCAGCTCGTCCGGCAGGCCTTCGAGGTCGGGACCCTCGCGGAGCAGCATGAAGACCGTCTCGACCGGGTTGGCGCCGTGGAAGGGCGGGTGGCCCGTGGCGGCGAACACGAGCATGGAGCCGAGCGAGAAGACGTCGCTCGCGCCCGTCACGCTCCGGGAGTCCTTGGCCTGCTCCGGGGACATGTAGGCGGGTGTTCCGACGGCGACATTGGTCATCGTCAGACGTGTGTTCGAAACGCCGGACGCGATACCGAAGTCGATGACGCGCGGGCCGTCCTCGACCACCAGCACGTTGGACGGCTTCAGGTCCCTGTGCACCAGTCCGGCACCGTGGATCGACTGCAGCGCCTCGGCGACACCGGCTGCCAGCCAGCGCACCGCCTGGGCCGGGAGCGGCCCGCACTCGTTCACTATTTCCTCGAGCGAGGGCGCGGGAACGTACGCGGTGGCCAGCCACGGCACGGCCGCCCGGGGGTCGGCGTCGACCACGGCCGCCGTGTAGAAGCCGGAGACCGCGCGGGCCGCCTCCACCTCCCGGGTGAAGCGGACCCGGAAGAGCTGGTCCTCGGCGAGTTCCGTCCGGACCGTCTTGATCGCCACGCGCCGGCCGGACGCCGAGCGCGCGAGATAGACCAGCCCCATGCCGCCGGCGCCCAGCCGTCCCAGCACCTCGAACGGCCCGATCCGCCGCGGATCGTGCTGCGTCAGCTGATCCACCACTTGCCTGCCACCTCCCCGTACGAGCCGCGCCACCCACATATGTACGCGACCCCGTGCAGCGTCTCACCACCGCACCGCCATGGCGGCACGCACCCCGATTCTTCCTGGCCGGGGCGCTGCTGGCGAACCCGGGGACAATTGGGATGTCTCACATCAATACAGGATTGCTCATCGCCAAGTCACTGCCCAGACACCGTTCGGCCATCGCCCAGGCACCTCTCGGCACCTCATCAGTTGCCGCTGGGCACCCGATCGGTTGCCGCTCGGCATCCGATCGGTCGCCGCTCGGTATCCGACCGGTCGCCGCTCGGCCATCGCCCGGTTGCCGCCCGCCTCACCGCTCCAGGAGCGCGAACGAGGCCCCCTGATTGTCCGTGACGACGGCCACTTTTCCGTACGACGCCTCGAAGAGCGGCGCCTGGACCCGGCCGCCGAGCCGGTGCACCGTACCGAGAACCGCGTCGCGGTCCGCCACGGCGAAGTGGACGAGGAAGTGCGGCGGCATCTCGGCCGGGAAGACGTCGGAGACGAGCGCACGGCCGAAGTCGGGGCGGGCCTCCGGCCCGAAGAGGGCCTCGTGGAAGAGGCCGCCGTAGAAGGTGTCGGCGGCGTCGGTGTCCCGGACGTACAACTCGGCCCAGGCGAAGGTGCCCGGTTCGTGCCGCCGGCCGAAGCCGGAGTGGGTGCCCGGCTGCCACAGACCGAAGACGGCGCCCTCGGAGTCGGTGACCAGCGCGGCCCGGCCCAGGTCGCCGACCGGCACGGGCGCGGTGACGACCTGCCCGCCGGCCGCCCAGACCCGGTCGGCGAGACCCTCGATGTCAGGAGTGGCGAAGTACGCCGTCCAGACGGTGGGCAGCCGGCCGTCCGCCTTGCGGGCGAGCGCGGCGACGGGCTCACCGTTCCTCAGGGCCCAGGTTGATCCGCCGTACGCCTCCTCGAACGTCCACCCGAAGAGCTCACCGTAGAACCGCTTGCCCGCCTCGACGTCCGGGAGCTGCGCGTCCACCCAGCAGGGGACGCCCTCTCCGTACCGCGATGCCCTGTTTTCGGCCATACCGCCAAAGTAACGGCGACGCACGCACCCCGCAGACCAGGCACACCAGCCTCCGCGCCCCCGCACACCCCATTTGCAGTCGGCCGAATCGCGCTCCGATCACCCCTCGGTAAGCTGACGTCATGACAGGACAAGTGCGTACCGTCGACGGCCGCGTGGCCGGCCGGCGTGGGCAGGCGACCCGGCAGAAGCTGCTCGACTGCCTCAGCGAGATGCTCAGCTCCTCCCCTTACCGGGACGTCAAAGTCATCGATGTCGCCCGGAAGGCGGGGACTTCACCCGCGACCTTCTACCAGTACTTCCCGGACGTCGAAGGCGCCGTCCTGGAGATCGCCGAGCAAATGGCCGCCGAGGGCGCCGGGTTGACCGAGCTGCTCGCCGGCCGTTCCTGGGTCGGCAAGGCCGGCTGGCAGACAGCACAGGAACTCGTCGACGGATTCCTGGAGTTCTGGCGCACCCACGACGCCATCCTCCGGGTCGTCGATCTCGGGGCCGCCGAGGGCGACAAACGGTTCTACAAGCTCCGTATGAAGATCCTGAACTCGGTGAACAACTCCCTCGCCGACGCGGTCACGGAGTTGCAGTCCAAGGGCAGGGTCGACAAGGACGTGAACCCGGCGGCCATCGCGGGTTCCATCGTCGCGATGCTCGCGGCCGTCGCCTCGCACCAGAAGGGCTTCCAGACCTGGGGTGTGAAACCGGCCGAACTCAAGCCGAACCTGGCGCTGTTGGTCTACCTGGGCGTGACCGGGAAGAAGCCGACGAAGTAACCCGGGCCTTCACGCCCTTTACCCCTTTGCCCACGGCCCCCAAGTCCTGTCAGGCGGGCGGCAGTCCACCCGGGTGGACTGCCGCCCGTCGCGCTGTAAGGGTTGTGCGGGTTGTGCGCGAGCGGACGGTCCTTGACCCGGGCCTACGTGCACGGCCTACGTGCACCGGTCTAAGTGCACGGCCTACGTGCGCACGACTACCCGCGTCCGACCACCCGCGCGCGACCTGCCCCGCACGACTACTTCCGCACGACTACCTCCGCACGATGCGGAACAGCCGAATCTCCCGCTCCACCCGTGCCTGATACGCGGCGTACGGCGGCCAGAACGCCAGCGCCGCCTTCCAGACGGCCGCCCGCTCCTTCCCCTCCAGCAGCCGGGCCGTGACGGGGATGTCCCGGCCCTTCCAGCTGATCGTGGCCTCCGGGTGGGCGAGGAGGTTGGCGGTCCAGGCGGGGTGGCCGGTCCGGCCGAAGTTGGAGCCGATCAGGATCCAGCTCTTGCCGCCCTCCTCGGGCATGCAGGCCAGCGGGGTACGCCGGGACTGTCCGGTCCGCGCGCCGGTCGAGGTCAGGATCACACCCGGCAGCAGCTGCGCGCTGAGCAGCACTTTTCCCCGGGTGAGCCGGTGGACGGCCCGGTCCAGGGCGGGGATCACATGCGGGGCGACCCTGGCGAAGCCCGGGGTCGAGGACACCTTCTGGATCACGCGGACGCCGATCACATCCTCACCTCCCGCCCCGCGAAGAGCTGGGCCGCGTCGGCGGCGTGCGCCCGCAGCCGGTACCCGGGGCCGAACAGCATTTCGTCGCCGGAGGCCCGCTTGAAGTACAGGTGCGCCTCGTGCTCCCAGGTGAAACCGATCCCGCCGTGCAACTGGATCCCCTCGGCGGCAGCACCGCGCAACGCCTCCATGGCCTGCGCGAGGGCGAGCCCGCCGACCCGCTCGCCATGGGCAGTCGCCCACGCCCCGTAGTACGCCGCCGACCGTGCCGCCTGCACCTGGACGTACACGTCCGCGAGCCGGTGCTTCACCGCCTGGAAGGAGCCGATCGCCCGTCCGAACTGCTCCCGCTGCCGGACGTACTCGACGGTCCGCCCGAGCACCTGGTCGGCGGCCCCGACGGCCTCGCAGGCGAGGAGGACGGCGACGGTGTCCCCGAGCCCGGCGAGGGCACCCAGGACGTCCGCCTCCTCGTCGCCCAGCAACTCGGCGGCCACGTCCCGGAACTGGAGCCGGGCCTGCGGCCGGGTCGCGTCGAGGGCGGTCCGCCGTACGCGTACGAGGCCCTCCGCGTCCCCGGGCACGAGGAACAGCAGGGTCCGCGAGCGGGCGAAGCCTCCGGCGTGGGCGGCGACCAGCAACAGTCCCGCACTGTGACCGTCCAGCACCTGCTCGACCTGCCCGTACAGCCGCCACCCCGCGTCCGTCCGCCGGGCCTGCACCCCGCCCGCACGCCCGCCGCCGGCCCAGGCGCCGCCGTTGTCGCCGGTCAGCGCGAGGGCGGTGGCGAGGCTGGGGCCGGGCACGGCGAGGGCGGCGGTGAGGGCTCCGGAGGCGATACGGGGCAGCAGGTCCGTCCGCTGCGCGGCCGTCCCCAGGGACAGCAGCAGGGGGGCGGCGAGGCCGGCGGTGGCGAGCAGCGGGGAGGGTGCGAGGAAGCGGCCCGTCTCCTCGCAGGCGAGGGCGAGGTCCGTCACCGAGCCGCCGACACCGCCGTACTCATCTGGAAGCGCGAGCCCGGGCAGGCCGAGCTGTTCGGCGAGGGCGGTCCACAGGACGGGGTCGTACCCGGCCGGGGTGTCGACGGCGGCACGCACCTCCGCCGGGCCGCAGCGTCCCCGGAGCAGTTCGCGCAGGGTGCGGCGGATCTCGTCCTGCTCGGCGGTGAAGTCGGTGTCCATGGGCCTCTTCTCCGCTGGGCTGCTGGATCTGACCAGTACTGGATCTGACAGATCGTCATATTAGGGCGGGAGGAGCGGGATGCCCAGCCCCGCGCCACCCACCACCTGCCATCCGCCACCCGCCACCTGTCACCTGTCACCTGCCACCTGCCACCTGCCACCTGCCGCCCGACGCCGAATCTGATGTACCGTCAGATTCATGACGCGCCTTCGGAAAGTCGCGATCGTCGGGGTCTCCCTCTCCGACTGCGGCCGCGTGGACGACGCCACCCCGTACACGCTGCACGCCCAGGCCGCTCGCCGTGCCCTCGCCGACGCGGGTCTGGACCGCGCGGTGGTCGACGGCTTCGCCTCCGCGGGCACCGGCACCCTCGCGCCCGTCGAGGTCGCCGAGTATCTGGGTCTGCGCCCCACCTGGGTGGACTCCACCTCCGTGGGCGGCTCCACCTGGGAGGTCATGGCGGCGCACGCGGCGGACGCGATCGCCGCCGGCCACGCGAACGCGGTGCTGCTCGCCTACGGCTCGACGGCCCGCGCCGACATCAAGGCGGGCCGCAGAACCGGCAACCTCTCCTTCGGCGCGCGCGGCCCGCTCCAGTTCGAGGTGCCGTACGGCCACACGCTGATCGCCAAGTACGCCATGGCTGCCCGTCGGCACATGATCGAACACGGCACGACCATCGAGCAGTTGGCGGAAGTGGCGGTGCAGGCACGCGCCAACGCCACGCTGAATCCCGAGGCGATGGTCCGCGAACCGATCACGGTGGACGACGTCCTGTCCGGCCCGATGATCGCCGACCCCTTCACCAAGCTGCACTGCTGTCTGCGCTCGGACGGCGGCGCGGCGGTGCTGCTGGCGGCCGAGGAGTACGTACGGGACAGCCGCTCGACCCCGGTCTGGATCCTCGGCACCGGCGAGTACGTCTCCCACGCGGCCATGTCCGAGTGGCCCGACTTCACGGTGTCCCCGGCGGCGGTGAGCGGACGGCTCGCGTTCGAGCGGGCCGGGGTACGGCCGGCGGAGGTCGACTTCGCGGAGATCTACGACGCGTTCACCTATATGACGCTGGTGACCCTCGAAGACCTCGGCTTCTGCGCCAAGGGCGAGGGCGGGGCGTTCGTGGAGAAGGGACGGCTGAGGGTCGAGGGCGGGGAGCTGCCGGTCAACACGGACGGGGGCGGACTGTCGGCCCAGCATCCCGGGATGCGGGGACTGTTCCTGCTGGTGGAGGCGGTACGGCAACTGCGGGGAGAGGCGGGGGCGCGGCAGGTGCGGGGACGGCGCGGGGAACTGCCCAGACTGGGGGTGGCGTCGGGGACCGGGGGGTGGTTCTGCTCGTCGGGGACGGTGGTGCTGGGGCGGGGTTGACTCCTCCCCTCCCTGAAGGGAAGGGGATTCCTGGCTCAGGCAGCCTCCTGGAGCAGCGCTCCAGGAGGTCTTCCGCCATCAGCACCAGCCGGGTTGAGACCAGCCCGGACGAGCATCACGCGTGCGGAGTTCTTGTCCCTGGGGGACACTTCTCCGCACACGGTGCAGGTGTAGGTGCGCTCACCCAGCGGCAGGCGATGCTTGGCTCTCGCATCGCAGTGCGCGCAGTCCATCGTGGTGTGCGCGGGGTGGACCAGGCGGACGTCCCGCCCGTGCTTGCGGCCCATCTCGATCAGAGCGGCCTTGGTGGCACCGATGGCGGCATCAGCGGCCTTACGTGCCATAGGGCTCTTGGCCAGGAACTTCGGGCGGAAGTCCTCGACCGCGATGGCGTCGTGGTCGCGGACCACCTTCTTGGCCCACTTACGGCCGGTGTCCTCCCGCTGCCTGGCAACCTTCTGGTACGCCTTCGCCCGCAGGTGTTTCGCCTCGCGGTAGCCCTTCGATACCGGTTGTCCCTTCTTCGGCCTGCGGCGGGCCATCATCCGGTCGTACCGGGTCAGCTTCGCCCCGGCCTTCTGGCCGTGCCCGGCGTGCGGCAGGTCGTACGCGTCGGACGTGGTGGTCGCGGTCTCCTTCACCCCCCAGTCGACACCCAGTACGCGGCCGGTCTCCGGCAGCGGCTGGACCTGGGCGGGGACGACGAACGAGGCGTACCAGTGCCCGAGGCTGTCCTGGTACAGGCGCACCGAGGACGGCTCGGAGGGCAGTTCCCGCGACCACACCACCGTCACGACGATGCCGCCCGCCAGGTGCAGCCGGCCGTCCTTCAACCGGAACCCATTCTTGGTGTAGTTGAGGGTCGGCAGTTCCTCGCGTTTGGATTTCCACTTCGGCATCCCGGCCCGGCGCGCCATGGGCAGGCGTTCGCGGATGTCTTTGTGCGCCTTGGCGCGGGAGCGGCCGAAGTCACGGATGACCTGCTGCTGGCAGACTGACGAGCCCTCACGCAGCCATGGCGTGCGGGCGCGGGCTTCGGTCAGCATCCTGTCGAGCTGAGCCGGACCGCACGTGGCCTTCTGACCCGTGGACTGGTTGTGCAGGTGTACGGCCCTGGACTTGGCGACGCATTCGTTCCACACCCAGCGGCACCGGTCCCACTCCGCCGCCAGGGCGGTGCGGGCGGTGGACGACACGCGCAGCCGGTAGGTGTACCGGGCATGCCCGGTCTCCGCAACCGCCGTCACCTGCGCCACCTCGCCCCCGCCCTCACGGTCTCCGGCCGGAACACCGCGCCGTCCCGAACCCTCCGAAGGACCGTACGTACGACAACCGCACACACGCACCCCGATCCCCCAGCCACCACCCCGACCAGCGACCACCGGCACACGCGTTCGCATCACCTCAGCGACACCGACAGCAGCACGGGCGCTCCGCGCCCTGAACCGGACCCGGCGACGCTCCGCGACGCGACACCCGGATGCGATTCCTCCCCGGCGTGAACGCCGGAGCCTCCCCGCAAGAGACAGGTGGACGGTGTTTCGCCCTGGGGGCGAAATCCCGCTTCCGGCCCTGCTCCGCAGGAGTCCGATTCCTCTCCGGCCTGAAGGCCGATGCATCCTCGGAGGAACCCGGTGACAATCGGGGCATGGGAACGGATCTTCACGAGCTGCTGAGGTCACTGCGGGTGTGGGACGCGGAGGTGACCACGCTGCCACCCTTCGACCCGGACACCGCCCCGGACGACCCCTTGCCCCTCTTCACCACATGGTTCACCGAGGCGGTCGCGGCGGGCCAGACCGAGCCGCACACCATGTCCCTCGCGACGGCCGACGAGGAGGGCCTGCCGGACGTACGGATCGTGATGATGCACGGCGCCGACGCGGACGGCTGGTCCTTCGCCACGCACCGGACCAGCCGGAAGGGCGGGCACCTGGCGGCCCGCCCGTACGCCGCCCTCGCCTTCTACTGGCCGGTCCTGGGCCGTCAGGTGCGGGTCCGGGGCCCGGTCACGGCCGCCCCGTCCGAGGAGGGCCGGGCGGACCTGCACGCCCGCTCCACGGGCGCGCTGGCCGCCGCCCTCACCGGACGGCAGAGCGACGTCCTCACGTCACTGGAGGAGTTGACGCGGACCTCGCAGGAGGCCTGGGAGCGGGCGCAGCGCGAGCCGGACGCCTCGGTCTCCACCTGGACGCTGTACCGCCTGCGGCCGGAGGAGGTCGAGTTCTTCCAGGGGGACGCACGGCGACGCCACGTACGGCTGGTGTACCGGCGGGGGGAGGGCGGCTGGCGCAGGGAACTGCTGTGGCCGTGAGCGGCATCCGTCCCACCCAGCCTGTCCGGCGGAGTCGTACGCCGTGAACTACTGCGCCGCGAACTACTGCGCCGCGAAGTCGTACACCGCGAAGTCGGCGACCGGCCGGTATCCGATGCGTTGGTAGAGCCCGTTGCTGGTCGGGTTCGCCAGGTCGGTGAAGAGGAGCACCTCGTCCGCGCCCGCGTCCCGGGCCGCCCGGCTGACCTCGGCGGTCACGGCACCGGCGTACCCCCGGCCGCGCAGACGGGCCGGGGTGTAGACGGGGGCGATCCGGACCTGGCCGGCGACCCGCCGGGTCACCCCGGCCATGGCGACGGGGGTTCCGTCCGGGTCCTCCCAGAAGGTGACGCCGCCGTAGGCGATACGGGCGTCGGCCCAGGAGCCGGCATCGCCGGCCGGGTGACCGATGGCCTCGCTGAACTCGCCGTACCACTTGACCAGTTGAGGCCGGTCGGACTCGACGGCGATGCGTGCCCGGCCCTCCGGTGCGGGTTGCGGGTCGGTCAACGTGCCCAGGCGGTAGAGACGTTGGCGCTGGTGGAGGGTGGACGTGGCGCCGGTGCGGGCCTGCCAGGCGGCGGCGACGGCGGTGGCCGTCCCACGGTCCGCCACGACGCCGGGCACAGGTCGGCCGTGACCCTCCAGGTGTGCGGCAAGGGAGTCGGCCTCCTCAGTGGTCAAGGAGGTGAGGCTGAGCCGGTGGGGCGGGGTCTGGAAGTAGGCCGCGCGCACGGCGCCGTCCCGCTCCAGGGTCCCGTAGACGGGCGGAAGGTCGCCGTACACGTGCGGTCCACGGGTGCGGAGGGTCTCGGTCACCGTCAGGGGGACGGTGTGCAGGGCCGGTCGCGAGCGCAGGAAGTTCCCGGCGCGGTCGAGGAAGCGGCCGAGGTCTTCGGTGCGGTGCCAGTGGTCGGGGCGCATGCTTCATGGTCACGTGTGACGGCGGGCGACGCGCGTGATTTTCCCGGGCGTCGCGTGGTGGCTAGCCGAGGTCCGGCGACGGCTCCGGGTCCGGGTCCGGGTCCGTCGCGAGGCGAGCGTGCAGATGCGCGTCACGGAAGGCGTCGTGGCGGCCCGCCTCGAAGATCGCGCCCCGCAGGGTCCCCTCGAACCGGAATCCGCACCGCTCGGCGACACGGCAGGAGGCGCCGTGGCCGAGGGCGTGGTCGAGTTCGAGGCGGTGCATGCCCAGCTCGGTGTGGGCCCAGTGGGCGGCGAGGGCCAGGGAACGGGTGGCGACCCGGCGGCCACGCGCCTCGGGGAGCACCCAGTAGCTGACGCGGGCGGAGCGCAGGTCGGGGTGGATGGCGTTGACGCCGATGTGGCCGAGGACCGTGCCGGTGTCGGCGTCCGTGACGCAGTACGACGCCGAGCTGCCGTCCGCCGCCTGCACGGCCTTGGAGTGCAGCGACTCCCGTGCGCTGTCGGCGTCGGTGATCAGCCTGATCGGCGTGTTCCAGCGCCGGAACTCCGGGTCGGTGCACCCGCGCAACCAGGCCGCCACGTCGGCCTCGGACTCCGCGTCCCAGGGACGCAGACGCAGTCCGTGACCGAGCAGTTCGGGAAAGGGGAACGGGTACGGAACCGGATGGGCACGATGCTGATCGTCGACGTGGGCCATCAGCCCATTCAACCGGCTCACCGCCCCCGACGCGGCCGGAATACGGGGACGACCGGGACGACGGGGGCGACAGGGGCGACGGGGACGACCTGGGCACCGTCGCGGGAAACGCCCGCGAGCTGCGACGGCATCGTCCTGTCTGCGGCGATCCGAGTCCCTGAGGTCCCAAGAACCCCGCTGGTCCCAACAACCTCATGGGTCCCGTCCACCCCGCTTCGAAACGCGACCTCCAGCTCCATCCCCGCCCGCAGTTCCTCCTGCGCGCACTCCACGATCTCCGTCATCATCCGCGGACCCTCGGCGAGGTCGACCACGGCGGCGACGTACGGGGTGCGTCCGCCGAAGGGCGGCAGGTCGTTGCGGTGGACGACGGACCAGGTGTAGAGCGTGGCCCGGCCGCTCGCCGCCTCCCAGGTGACGTCCTCGCTCCAGCAGTGGGGGCAGAACTCGCGCGGGTAGTGATGGGCCCGCCCGCACGCCCCGCACCGTCTGAGCAGCAGCCGGCCCTGCGCGGCGGCGTTCCAGTAGGTGCGGGTGAAGGCATCCGGTTCGGGAACGTCGTAGCGCACACGCTCGTCCGGGGCGCTCACTGGAAGAGCCCCAGCGCGCCGTCCACCGACCAGTCCTGCCACGACATCCCGAACAGGGCCGCCACGGAGATGAGGGCCATCATCGAGTTCTGCCCCTGCTCGGCCCAGTCGTGGATCATGAGGGTGAAGTAGAGGACGTTGAGCAGCAGTCCGCCGACGAGCGCGACCGGGGTCAGGAAGCCGAGGATCAGCCCGAGGCCGAGGGCGAGTTCGGCGTACGCGACGACGTACGCCATCGTCCGCGGGCGCGGCGCGACGACCACGTCGAAGCCGCTGCGCACGGCGGTCCACTTGTGCTTGGCGGCGATGTCGGCCGCCCAGGTGATCCCGCCGCCCTCGAACCACGTCTTCTTGTCCTTGTGCCGCCAGCTCTCCAGCCACCACAGGCCGAGTCCTATGCGCAGCACGGCCAGCCACTGCGCACCGGTGAGCCAGATCGTGTCCATCGTGTCCATCGCGTCCACGGATCTGACGGTACGTCAGATGACGTTTCCCGGGAACCCCATGACCACGAGAGGCCGACAGCGGCCGGCCGGCGCCCGCCTCCTCCCTCCGCACACAACCAGGCGCCCTACGCCACGAGCCCCACCCATCCCTCCTACAGGCGTGATCAATCCGCAACCAATTCCGGTCTTGACCGAGACCCATCAACCGCGCCCGGGATTACGCTCGCGCACATGGCCGAACCCGACTCGACAGCGTCCGCGAACCCCGCGGAGCCGACGCACCCCGCGTCGCACCCCGCGGAACGCCCCGTGTACGTCATCGGCGGCGGCCCCGGCGGGCTGGCCACCGCGTACGCCCTGCGTGCCCAGGGTCTGCGTGCCGTCGTGCTGGAGAGGTCCGACCACGTCGGGGCGTCCTGGCGGCGTCACTACGAACGGCTGCACCTGCACACCACCCGCCGGCTCTCCGCCCTGCCCGGGCTGGCCATGCCACGCAAGTTCGGGCGCTGGGTGGCCCGCGACGACGTGGTGCGCTACCTGGAGAAGTACGCCGAGTTCCACGAGCTGGAGATCGTCACCGGCGTGGAGGTCTCCCGCGTCGAGCGCACCGCCGACGGCACCGGCTGGCTGCTGCACGCCACCGGCGGCCGCGAACTGACCGGCGCCGCGGTGGTCGTCGCCACCGGCTACAACCACACCCCGCACGTCCCGGACTGGCCCGGCCGTGACACCTACACCGGCGAGTTCCTGCACGCCGGCGACTACCGCAACGCGAAGCCCTTCGCCGACCGTGACGTCCTGGTCGTCGGCGTCGGCAACACCGGCGCCGAGATCGCCGTCGACCTGGTGGAGGGCGGCGCCTCGCGGGTGCGGCTGTCGGTGCGCACGGTTCCGCACATCACCCGGCGCTCCACCGCCGGGTGGTCCGCCCAGCAGACGGGCATCCTCGTACGACGGCTGCCGGTCCGGCTCGTCGACCGGCTCGCCGTACCGCTCGCCAAGGTCAGCGTGCCGGACCTCTCCGCGCAGGGCCTGCCCCGTCCCGACACCGGCCTCTACAGCCGGGTCAAGGAGGGCGCGATCCCGGTCCAGGACGTCGGTCTCATCGACGCCGTACGCAAGGGCAGCGTCGAGGTCGTGGCCGCCGTCGAGGGCTTCGAGGACGGCAAGGTGTCCCTCGCCGACGGCAGTCTTGTCTCCCCGGACGCCGTCATCGCCGCCACCGGCTACACCCGCGCCCTCGAAGACCTCGTAGGCCACCTCGACGTCCTCGGCGCGGACGGCAACCCGGTCGTCAACGGCGCCCGAAGCCCGCAGAACGCTCCCGGCCTCTACTTCACCGGCTTCGTCACCCCCATCAGCGGCACCTTCCGCGAACTGGCCATCGACGCCCGGAAGATCGCGAAGGCCATCACGAAGGCCGTCGCGAAGGGCACGGCCGGCCAGGCCTCCCGCCTCCCCGGCTGACGCCTCGGAGACGTAGGAATCCTCAACTCTCTTCTGTAAGCCTGTTGTTACTTGTGGGTCAGATGTGTCCGGAGAGCTGTACGGGGCCGCCGTGCGGGGCCAGAATGTGAGCACTGTTCACTTTCCAGCTCCACCCACCTCTCGCTATGACGGAGATGCACGTGGCACGTGAAAGACAGCACTCCCAGGCCTCCCAGCCCTCCCGGCCCCCGCGGCTCTCCCGCCGCACCCTGCTGGGCGGTACGGCCGCCGCGGCCGGGGCCCTCACCCTCACCACCACCGCCGCCGGTACGGCCGCCGCGGCCACCCGGACCGTGGACGTCGCCATAGTCGGCGGCGGCCTCGCCGGACTCACCGCGGCCCGCGATCTGGTCGCCGGCGGGAAGACGGTCGTCGTCCTGGAGGCCCGCGACCGCGTCGGCGGCCGGGTGGTGAACCTGCCTCTGGCGGGCGGCGGGGTCACCGAGGGCGGCGGCGAGTTCATCGGCCCCACCCAGGACCGCATCAAGGCGCTCGCCGACTCCCTCGGCGTGGCGACCTTCCCGACCTACAACACCGGCAACAACCTCCTCTACAAGGACGGTAAGAGAACTCCCTACGCCACCGACGGGCTGCTCGGCTCGGTCCCCCCGATCGACGCGGCCGGCCTCGCCAACGCGGCGATCGTGCAGGCCTCCCTCGACGACATGGCCAAGCAGGTCCCGGTGGACGCGCCCTGGACCGCCGCGAAGGCCGAGGAGTGGGACCGGCAGACCTTCGAGACCTGGCTGCGCGCCAACGCCGTCATCCCGTCCGCCAAGTTCCTCCTCGACGTGGCCTGTACGTCGATCTTCTCGGCCGAACCCCGTGAGCTCTCCCTCCTGTTCGTCCTCTTCTACATCGCCGCCGCCGGCAACCAGTCGAACGCCGGCACCCTGGAACGCCTCACCGAGACCGCGAACGGTGCCCAGGAACAGCGCTTCGTCGGCGGCTCCCAGCAGGTGCCGATCAAACTCGCCGCCACACTCGGCGACCGGGTGGTGCTGAAGGCCCCGGTGCGCACGATCAGCCAGTCGGGCGGCCAGTACGTCGTGACGGCCGACGGCATCACGGTCACCGCCAAGAAGGTCGTCGTCGCCGTACCCCCGCCCCTCGCCGCCCGTATCTCGTACGCTCCCCTGCTCCCCGCCGCCCGCGACCAGCTCACCCAGCGCCTGCCGATGGCCTCGGTCGGCAAGGCGATCGCGATCTACGACACTCCCTTCTGGCGTGCCGACGGACTCAACGGCCAAGTCGTCAGCGACACCGGCGTGGTCAGCTCCACCTTCGACAACTCCCCGCCCGACGCCTCGTACGGCGCCTTGATGGGCTTCATCGAGGCCGACGAGATGCGCGCGCTGGACGCGGCGAGCGAGGCGGAGGTCAGGGCGGCCGTGCTGAAGGACTACGTGACGTACTTCGGCGAGAAAGCGGCCTCTCCTTCCTCCTTCGTGCTGCAACGCTGGAACAACGAGGCCTATACGCGCGGTGGCCCCGTCTCCATCGCCGCGCCAGGTGTCCTGACCCGGTACGGCCCCGCCCTGCGCAAACCCGTCGGCGGCATCCACTGGGCCGGGACCGAGACGTCCACCTACTGGATGGGCTTCATGGACGGTGCGGTGCGGTCGGGCGAGCGGGTGGCGAAGGAGGTGCTGGCGGCGCTGTAGGCCAAGCCCCCGGTCCGTCCCTCTCTGTGTGCACGACCATTTCTGTGCGCACGACCCTTTCTGTGTGCACGCCCATTCCTGACAACCCGTCAGTTCTGTAATCTGACAGAGCGTCAGTTACTTGCCAGTCACACAGGAGCGGGCGGACCGATGCTTGGATCAACCCACGGCACCCTCACCACCGACTCCCGCCGGGCCCGGGTCATCGCGTGCGGCGAGCAACCCGGGCCCGCCGTGCACGGCCGGCCCGCCGAGGTGGACGATCTCGACGTCAGCGGCCGGACGCTGTACGCCGCCGTCCCCGATCTGGACCGTTTCTTCCGGCCCGAGTCGGTGGCGGTGATCGGCGCCTCGGACACCGAGGGCCGGCCGAACACCGGGATCACCCGGCAGCTGCTCACCTGGTCCGAGCGGGTCGGGGCCCGGCTCCACCCGGTGCATCCCACCCGTCCGTCCGTCTTCGGCATCCCCTGCTCCCCCTCCGTCGCCGACCTGCCCGGGCAGGTCGACCTCGCGGTCCTGCTGGTCGCCGACCCTCTTCCCGTGATCGAGGAACTGGCCGAGGCCAAGGCCAAGTTCGCGGTCGTCTTCGCCTCCGGGTTCGCCGAGACGGGCGTGGAGGGCGCGGCCGCCCAGGCCCGGCTCGCCGCCGCCGTCGAGCGGTCCGGGATGCGACTGCTCGGCCCCAACACCAACCTCAACGCCTTCGAGGAGTTCCGGGACGACCTGGACGGTCCGGCCATCGCCCTCATCACGCAGTCCGGCCACCAGGGCCGCCCCGTCTTCGCCCTCCAGGAACTCGGCATCCGCCTGTCCCACTGGGCGCCCACCGGCAACGAGGCCGACCTGGAGACCGCGGACTTCATCTCCTACTTCGCCGAGCGGCCCGAGGTCGGCGCGATCGCCTGCTACGTCGAGGGACTCAAGGACGGCCGCTCCTTCCTGCTCGCCGCCGACCGCGCGGCCCGTCGCAAGGTGCCCGTGGTGGCGGTCAAGGTGGGCCGCACCGAGACCGGCGCCCGCACGGCCGCCTCGCACACCGGCAAGCTGACCGGCGCCGACGCGGTGGTGGACGCGGCGATGCGCCAGTACGGGGTGATCCGCGTCGACGGCCTGGACGAACTCCAGGACACCGCCGCCCTGCTGGCCCGAGCCCGGCCACCCCGCGCCGACGGCGTCGTCGTCTGTTCGATCTCGGGCGGCACGGGCGCGCACTTCGCCGACCTGGCCACCGAGGCGGGCCTGAACCTGCCGCGGCTGTCGGACGCCAAGCAGGCCGAGTTGCACCAGTGGATACCCGAGTACCTGAACGTGGCCAACCCCGTCGACAACGGCGGTCACCCGGTCGGTGACTGGCGCGGCCGGAAAATCATCGACGCGATCCTCGACGACCCCGGCGTCGGGGTGCTGATCTGTCCGATCACCGGGCCCTTCCCGCCGCTCAGCGACCGGCTCGTCCAGGACCTGGTGGACGCGGCCGAGCAGACGGACAAGCTGGTGTGCGTGGTGTGGGGCTCGCCGGTCGGCACCGAGCCCGCGTACCGCGAGGTCCTGCTCGGATCCTCCCGCGTGGCCACCTTCCGCACGGTCGCGAACTGCATCACCGCCGTCCGCGCCTACCTCGGCCACCACCGCTTCGTCAGCGGCTACCGCTCCCCCTTCGACTCCGCGCCCCGCACCCCCTCGCCCTCCTTCCGCAAGGCGCAGGCACTGATGCGACCAGGACAGCAGCTGAGCGAACACGCGGCGAAGCAGTTGCTGCGGGCGTACGGCATTCGCGTACCGCGTGAGCAGTTGGTGAGCAGCGCGGCGGCGGCCGTGCGGGCGGCCGGGCTGGTCGGCTACCCCGTGGTGATGAAGGCGTCCGGGGCACGGATCGCCCACAAGACCGAGCTCGGGCTGGTGAAGATAGGGCTGACATCGGCCAGCCAGGTCCGGGACGCCTACCGGGAGCTGACCGACATCGCCCGCTACGAGGACGTCCCGCTGGACGGCGTCCTCGTCTGCCAGATGGTCGAGCGGGGTGTGGAGATGGTCGTCGGCCTCACCCACGACGAGCTGTTCGGACCGGCCGTGACCGTCGGGCTCGGCGGGGTGCTCGTCGAGGTGCTGCGGGACACCGCCGTACGCGTGCCGCCCTTCGGGGAGGAACAGGCGCGGGACATGTGCGCCGAACTGCGCGGGCGGGCCCTCCTCGACGGAGTCCGGGGGCGCCCCCCGGCGGATCTCGACGCGCTGGTCGAAGTCGTCCTGCGAGTGCAGCGCATGGCCCTGGAACTCGGGGACGACCTCGCGGAGCTGGACATCAATCCACTGATGGTGCTGCCGCAGGGGCAGGGCGCGGTGGCGCTGGACGCGTTGGCGGTGTGCCGCTGAAATGGACATGTCCGATTCCCCCCGAGAGTCCGAAATCTCCGTTGAGTCATTGATACGGCACAGCACTGACAACCAGGTCTGCCGCATCACCCTCAACCGCCCCGAAACCCTCAACGCCCTCACCCCTGACCTGCGGGAACGCATCATCCGACTGCTCGACGAAGCCTCCGCTGACGCGGACGTGCGGGCGGTCGTGATCACGGGCACGGGCCGCGGATTCTGCGCGGGCGCGGACCTCCGCGGAACAGGGGCGACCGGGCAGCGAACCGCAGGCGACGTCGCCCGCACCCTGCGCACCGGCGCGCAGCGCCTCGTCGCCGCGGTCCTCGACTGCGAGAAACCCGTCATCGCCGCCGTGAACGGCACCGCGGCCGGCCTCGGCGCGCACCTCGCCCTCGCCTGCGACCTCGTACTCGCCGCGGAATCCGCCCGGTTCATCGAGGTGTTCGTCCGGCGCGGGCTGGTGCCGGACGGGGGCGGGGCGTATCTCCTGCCCCGGCTCGTCGGCCCGCAGCGGGCGAAGGAGCTGATGTTCTTCGGCGACGCGCTCACCGCGACGGACGCCGAACGCCTCGGCCTCGTCAACCGTGTCGTACCGGACGCGGAGCTGGACAAGACGGCCCGCGAGTGGGCCGCACGCCTCGCCGCCGGCCCGACCCGCGCCCTCGCCCTCACCAAGCAGCTCGTCAACGCCTCCCTCGACACCGACCGCGCCACCGCCTTCGCCGCCGAGGCCGCCGCACAGGAGATCAACATGACGACGGCGGACGCTCAGGAGGGTGTACGGAGCTTCATGGAACGCAGGAGCCCCGAGTACCGGGGGCGGTAGCCTCACCTGGCCCCTCCCTGGCCCTCCCTGCCCCTTCCTATCTGACGAACCGTCAGCTTCAATGGGAGATGTGATGGGACAAGCAGGAATGGCCGAAGCCGCCGTCCGGTATCTCAGGTCGACCGGGACCGCGCCTCTCGCGCGCCCCGTCGAGGTGCTGCCGCGACCGGACCTTCGGTGTGTGCGGGAGAACGAGCGGGCGCCCGTCGACCAGAGCGCGTTCCGGCGCGTGCTGGGGAACTTCGCGACCGGCGTGACCGTTGTCACCGCACCCGCCACCGATCCCGGCACCGCCCCCGCCGGCTTCGCCTGCCAGTCCTTCTCCTCCCTGTCCCTCGACCCGCCCCTCGTCGCCTTCATGGTCGGCCGTACGTCGACGACCTGGCCGCGTATCGCCCGCGCCGGGGTCTTCTGCGTGAACGTCCTGAGCGCGGGCCAGGGCGAGTTGTGCCGTGCCTTCGCGGTGCGCGGAGCGAACAAGTTCGCGGGCGTCGCGTACGACCCGGCGCCCGTCTCCGGTTCCCCCCGCCTCGCCGGCACGCTCGCGTGGATCGACTGCACGATCCACGCGGTGCACACCGGTGGCGATCACCTCATCGTGGTGGGGCGGGTGGACGCGCTGGACTCGGGCGACGACGAAGACGCGGCCCCCTTGCTGTTCCACAAGGGACGCTTCCTCTAGGGCCTGTGTGAGGTCGTGATCAATCTCGGGTTCCGGTCCCGTGGGGGGGGCGGAACCGATCGCCAGGATCTTGCGGTAGTCGCCGGGCAGCGCGCCCTCATCGGCCGCGTCGCCGCGGTGCAGGATGAGCAGGACTGCTCGCCCGGCCACTCGCACCCCGCTCGGCGAGTTCTCGACGCTCCCCGCACCGCAGACGACCGCCGCGGGCACACGTCGACCGGACCGGCGTCAGTGAGTGCCACCGGCCCGCCGCGAGCGCGGGTCGGGCACCGAGCCGAACGAGAGGCTGAGGTCAGCGACCTGGTCGGGGTCCGTAATGATCACCGAGCCCACGCCCGCACCGCTACCTGCCCTACCGGCAAAGACCCGTACAACCACAGGACTTGAAGCCGCCCGGTTTCAGCGTGCGAACGTTTCTGCCCGCGAATTTTGCGAGAGGTATTGACGCTGATCACCGGATCCCTATCATCCACTTGCTCGACACTACGACCCTTGTTCGCTATGCCGAACACTCCAGGGCCGCACCACACCGCCTCCGGACAGCCCCTGACGGGCCACACCGGAGTCGCTTGCTCAAGGATGACGAGGTCCTTATGCACAGACGTAGTTTCAGTCTCAGACGCCCGTCCGCAATACTCGCCGCCGCGGTTGCGGCCCTGGCCGCGTTGGCGGCGCTGCTCGTCGCCGGCCCGGCTCAGGCGGCCACCACCAGCGACTTGCGCAGTGTCGATTCCGGCCGCTGTCTCGATGTGGACGGCTTCAGCCAGACCGACGGCGCAAAGGTGCAGATCTGGGACTGCCACGGTGGAATCAACCAGCAGTGGACGTTGACGGACAGCAACCAGCTGACCGTGTACGGCAACAAGTGCCTGGATGTCCGGGGCGGCGCCACCACGTCAGGGACCCCGGTGCAGATCTGGACGTGCACCGGCAGTGACAACCAGCAGTGGCGGGTGAACTCCGACGGCACGATCGTCGGCGTGCGGTCCGGGCTGTGCCTGGACGTCTCGGGCTGGGGCAAGGCCAACGGCACGGGCGTGCAGATCTGGTCGTGCACCGGCGGCAACAACCAGAAGTGGACCGGCCTGTCCGGGACGGGCAACACGTGTGCTCTTCCGTCGACCTACCGGTGGACCTCGACGGGTCCGCTGGCGCAGCCGAAGCCGGGGTGGGCCTCGCTCAAGGACTTCACCAGCGTCGTCTACAACGGCAAGCACATCGTCTATGCCACGACGCACAACACCCTCGCCGGTAACGATGGGCGCTGGGGATTGATGACCTTCAGCCCCTTCACGAACTGGTCCGACATGGCCACCGCCACCCAGAACACGATTCCCTTCGATGGCATCGCGCCGACGCTGTTCTACTTCGCCCCGAAGAACATCTGGGTGCTCGCCTACAACGGGGGGTGGCCGTACAGCTTCTCCTACCGCACCTCGAGCGACCCCACCAACCCCAACGGCTGGAGCCCGCAGCAGGACCTCTTCACAGGCACCCTCGATCGAGGGGGCCCCCTCGACGTGACCCTCATCGGCGACGACACGAACATGTACATGTTCTTCGCCAACGACCAGGGCGACATCTACCGGTCCAGCATGCCCATCGGCAACTTCCCGGGCACCTTCGGTTCGGTCACGAAGATCATGAGCGACACGGCGCTCGACCTGTTCGAGGCGCCGGAGGTCTACAAGGTCCAGGGTCAGAACCAGTACCTCATGATCGTCGAGGCCCAGAATTACACAGGGTATGGCCGCTACTTCCGCTCGTTCACGGCCACCAGCCTCGGCGGCACGTGGACACCGCAGCCGCAGGCCAACACCGTGACCAGCCCCTTCGCCGGCAAGGCCAACAGCGGCGCGACCTGGACCAACGACATCAGCCACGGCGACCTGGTTCGCACCAACCCCGACCAGACCAAGACCATCGACCCTTGCAACCTCCAGTTCCTCCACCAGGGGCTCGACCCCAACACCGGCAGCATGGACTACGGCCTCCTGCCGTACCGGCCGGGCGTGCTGACACTGCAGCGCTAGCCGGTGGCGTGACGCAGGTCCTGGTGTTCCTGACGTTCGCCGGCAACGACGTACGCCGAACCGGGTGAGCGTCACAGCGAGCGATCAGGAACGGGTGGAGCGGCGGGCTCGGTGCAAGGCCGAGCCCGCCCCGTGCACGTGGAGAACCCGGATGGTGGCGGCCTCGTCCTGGTCGGCCACGAGACGCGGAACGCGTCAAGCCTGGTGAGTCGGTCGGTTTCAGGGTTTGTCGAGTGAGCCGGGGTCGCCGGCGTTCGAGGATCACCGAACGACGACTGCTGTGGGCGAGCCGCCAACCACCCGCTGACCGCCCGGTGTTGCCCCCCTCCTGCCCCATCCTGTATTCCCGTTCGACACTCAGAATTATGTCTGATATCTCGCACTTCGCTCTCGGTCCCCCACACGTGAGGAAGCTGATCTCGAATGTCCTGGCTCCAACACCCCCACAGCCGCCGGAGAGTCATGGCGGCCACCGCCGGCCTGGTCACGGGCACCACGCTGCCGGCGATGCGCGCGGCGGCGGCCACGACGGCCCAGCAGGAGCAGTTCACCAACCCGGTGATCTGGCAGGACTTCGCCGACCTCGAGGTCATCCGCGTCGGCGACACGTACTACTACACCGGCTCGACCATGCACTACTCGCCGGGCGCGCCCGTCCTGCGCTCCTACGACCTGGTCAACTGGGAGTTCATCGGCCACTCGGTGCCGGTCCTCGACTTCGGCGACGCGTACGACCTCAACGGCGGACGGGCGTACGTCGGGGGCATCTGGGCGTCCTCGATGCGCTACCGCCCCAGCGACGAGACCTTCTACTGGCTGGGCCAGATCGGCTTCCAGCGGTCGTACGTATACAGCGCCACCGACGCGGCGGGCCCCTGGACCCGGCACGCCGAGATCGGCAGCATTTACTACGACGCGGGGCTGCTCTTCGACGACGACACCCCGTACGTGGCGTACGGCGCGAACGAAATCCACGTCGCACAGCTCGCCCCGGACATGCTCACCGAGGTCAGGTCCGAGCACGTGCTCACCAAGCCCGCCGAGTTCGGCCTGATGGAAGGCTCCCGCTTCTACAAGATCAACGGGAACTACTACATCTTCGTCACCCGCCCGGCCGACGGCACCGCCGGGCAGTACATCTGGAAGTCCACCTCAGGCCCCTTCGGCCCGTACGAGATGCGGGAGGTGCTGTGGGACCTGCCCCGCCCGATCCCCGGCGGCGGCGTGCCGCACCAGGGCGCGCTGGTCGACACCCCGAACGGCGACTGGTACTACATGGGCTTCATCGACGCCTATCCCGGCGGCCGCGTCCCCGCCCTGGCCCCGGTCACCTGGAACGCCGAGGGCTGGCCCGAGCTCCAGCTCGTCGACGGCGCGTGGGGCGAGACATACCCCTACCCGGTCACCCCGCACCCGCTCCCGCCGATGACCGGCGCCGACACCTTCGAGGGGACGGCGCTGGCGCCGTACTGGGAGTGGAACCACAACCCCGACACCGCCGCGTTCACCGTCGACAACGGGCTCACCCTCAGGACCGCCACCGTCACCGACGACCTCTACAACGCCCGTAACACCCTCACCCGCCGCATCCAGGGCCCCGCCTCCACCGCGACCGTCGTGCTCGACTGCTCCGGGATGGCGGACGGCGACCGGACCGGGCTGGCGATGCTGCGGGACTCCTCCGCCTGGATCGGCGTCACGCGGCAGGACAGCGTCAGCAGGCTGGTGATGGTCGACGGCCTGACCATGGACGCCACCTGGAACACCACCGGCACCGGCACCGAGCAGGCCCGCGCCGACCTCCCCGCGTCCGGCAGCCGCGTCTGGCTGCGCGCCGCAGCCGACATCAGCCCGGGGCCGGGCCGCCAGGCGACGTTCTCCTACAGCACCGACGGCACCACCTTCACCCCGCTCGGCCCGGCCTTCACCATGAACAACGCGTGGGAGTTCTTCCTGGGCTACCGCTTCGCCGTCTTCAACCACGCCACCCAGGCCCTCGGCGGCGAAGTGCTGGTGGAACGCTTCGAGTTGAGCACGCCCTGACCATCCGACGCAGCCCGGCCCTCAGCCGAACAGCGCGGTTCGCACGATGCGCCGCACGGCCATCGCGTCGTGCCGGAACTGCGCCTCGCGCAACTCCGCCGCCGAGGCGCTGATCACCGGGCGGGTCGGCTCGCGCGATTCCTGGGAGCGCCCCCTGCCCAGAACATCCACCAGCCAGAACCCGAGAGTCAGAGCAACCTGACGGGGTCCTACCAGGCCACTGTGCGTCTATACCGCCGCCGGTACCATCTGGACGGCCGGCCTGCGCCGGATCACCAACGCCATCAACGCCGCCGCCGCGCACAGCGCTCCCGAGGCGTACCAGATCATGTCGTACGTCCCGAAGACGTCCCGGGCGAGACCGCCGAGGAAGGCCACCAGCGCGGCGCCGACCTGGTGGGAGGCCAGGACCCAGCCGAAGACGATCGCGCTGTCCTCGCCGTAGTGCTCGCGGCACAGGGCCACGGTGGGCGGGACGGTGGCCACCCAGTCGAGGCCGTAGAAGACGATGAAGAAGAGCATCGGCGGGTGGACCGAGGGGGCCAGCAGCATGGGGAGGAACAGCAGTGAGACACCCCGCAGCGCGTAGTACACCGCGAGCAGCCGGCGCGGTTCGAAGCGGTCGGTGAACCAGCCGGAGGCCACCGTGCCGACCACGTCGAACACACCGATGACCGCGAGGAGCGAGGCCGCCGCGGTGACGGGCATCCCGTGGTCGTGGGCCGCGGGCACGAAGTGGGTCTGGATCAGGCCGTTGGTGGAGGCCCCGCAGATCGCGAAGGTACCGGCGAGCAGCCAGAAGGGGCCGATGGGGGTCCCCCCGCTCGAGCGCAGCCGAGAGTGGGGGAGGGCGGCCTTGAACAGTACGGTGACCGCGCGCCGGGCCGCGCCCGGAACCGGCTCGGGCTTGGGTACGAACTCCTTGGCCCCGTACGGCTTCAGGCCCACGTCGGCCGGGTGGTCGCGCAGCAGCAGCCAGACGAAGGGGACGACCGCGAGGGCGGCGAGGGCGACCGTGACGGCGGCCGGGCGCCAGCGGTGATTCTCGACGATCCAGGACAGCAGCGGCAGGAAGATCAGCTGGCCGGAGGCCGAGGCGGCGGTGAGGATGCCGGTGACCAGGCCGCGCCGTTCGGTGAACCAGCGGTTGGTGACCGTCGCGGCGAACGCCAGCGCCATCGAGCCGGAGCCCAGGCCGACCAGCAGGCCCCAGCACAGGATCAGCTGCCAGGGTGCCGTCATGAACACGGTCAGACCGGCGCCCGCCGCGATCACGGTCAGGGCGACGGCGACGACCCGGCGGATGCCGAAGCGGTCCATCAGCGCGGCCGCGAAGGGCGCGGTGAGCCCGTACAGCGCGAGGTTGATCGAGACGGCCATGCTGATGGTGCCGCGCGACCACTGGAACTCGTCGTGCAGGGGGTCGATGAGCAGTCCGGGCAGCGATCGGAAGGCGGCGGCACCGATGATCGTCACGAAGGTGACGGCGGCGACGAACCAGGCACGGTGGATGCGGGGGCGACGCCGGCCCGCTCGGGGCTCCTGAACGTGGGCGGCTTCGGTTGTCTGGGTCACGACATAGAGCTTCCGGTCTGCACGGGTTCCGAGCCACTGGCCCGGAGGACAGCATTCGCTAGGATCGGGCCATGGCTCGTGGCCCGGAGTTCCGCCCCCACCGCGTCGTCGTACTGGCCCTCGACGGCCTGCTCCCCTTCGAACTGGGCATCCCGCACCGTATCTTCGGCCGCCCCAAGGACGCCCGGGGACGGCATCTGTACGAGGTGATCACCTGCTCGGTCCGGCCCCCGGGGCCGGTCGAGACCGACGCCGACTTCACCCTCCACGTCGCCCACGGCCCCGAGGCCCTGGCCACCGCCGACACCGTGATCATCCCGGCCTCGTACGAGCTCGGCCCGGTCTTCGAGGAGGGCGTCCTGACCGTCGAACTGGCCGCCGCCCTCGCACACATCCGCCCCGGCACCCGGCTCGCCTCCATCTGCACCGGCGTCTACGTCCTGGCCGCGGCAGGTCTCCTCGACGGCCGCCCCGCCACCACGCACTGGGCCGAGGCCGAGCACTTCCAGCGTCTCTTCCCGAAGATCGAGGTGGACGCGGACGTCCTGTTCATCGACGACGGCGACATCCTGACCTCGGCCGGCGTCGCGGCGGGCATCGACCTGTGCCTGCACATGGTGCGCCGCGACCACGGGACGGCGGTCGCCAACGAGGTGGCCCGCCGCACGGTCGTACCGCCGCACCGCGACGGGGGGCAGGCGCAGTACATCCACCGGCCGGTGCCCGATCCGCAGCTGTCGTCCACGACCGCCGCCCGCGCCTGGGCGCTGGGCCGCCTCCACGAGCCGATCCAGCTGCGGGACATGGCCGAGCAGGAGGCCATGTCCGTACGCACCTTCACGCGCCGTTTCCGCGAGGAGGTCGGCGTCAGCCCGGGCCAGTGGCTCACCCAGCAGCGGGTGGAACGGGCCCGGCACCTGCTGGAGTCCACCGACCTGTCCGTCGACCAGGTGGCCCGCGACGCCGGCTTCGGCACCGCCCAGTCGATGCGGCAGCACCTACAGACCGCCCTCGGAGTCACCCCGACCGCGTATCGCCGCACCTTCCGGGCCGGGGGCGACGGGGACAGCGGGACCAGCGGGACCGACGGGAGCAGCAGGGCCGGGAGTCACCGCGAGGTCGGCGTCCCGCGCTGACCCGTGGCCGCGCCGTGCCTCGCCCCACCAGCCGATCGCGGTGAGCGTCAGGGTCAGGCCGACCCCGGCCAGGATCGCCGTGGACGGAGCCGCCACCTCCAGCAGGGCCCCGGCGAGGGAGCCGGTCGCCGCGTAACCCGCGCCCGCGGCCGCGTACATCACCGAATACCCCGCGGCCAGGGCGCTCGGCGGGAGGGCCTCGCGCAGGGACAGGTTGCGGGTGAGCATCGCGCACGACTGGAGCGTGCCGCCGACGACCAGCGCGACGGCGATCCCGGCCTTGTCCGGTATCAGCGCGGCGAGGGCCACGCAGGCCGATGTGCCGGCCATCAGCACCACGCTGCGGGTCCGCAGCCGCCCGGGCCAGGACCGAAGCCCGTGGACGAAGGCACCGAGCCCGCCGCCGACCGCCATCCCGGTCAGCAGCGGGCCGGACCAGCCGACGCCGATGCCCCGCTGTTCGAGCAGGGCCGGCAGCACGAGTTCGGCCAGGCCGAGCAGGGCCAGACTGGCCGCGCCCATGACGTACACCGGCCAGGCACCGACCAGGAGCCGCAGCAGCGGCCCGCCCGTCCGCACCTCGCCACCTGTGCCGTCCACGCCGCCTCCGCCGCCTGCACCGCCTGCACCGCCTGCACCGCCTCCGTCGTCTCCGCCCCATACGGCCGGAAGCAACCACAGGCCCGCGACCGACGACGCCATCAGGGCGGCGGCGAGGAGCAGCGGGACGGACGGTGCGACACCGAGGGCCAGGCCGGCGACCGCGGCCGGGGAGACGGCCCATATCCCGGCCGTCAGGATCGACTCGACGGACAGCGCCTGCGCCGCCACGCGCTCCGGGACCAGCGTGGTCAGCAGCGTACGCAGACCGCCGGTGGCGGCGGCCGGGGCGGCACCGGCCACGAAGGCGAACGCGGCGAGGACGGCCGCATGCACGTCGGGGAACACCCCCAGCCCCGCGAAACCGGCGGCCCCCACGGCGAGACCGACGGCCAGATGGGAGCGAGCCCGGTCCGGGCGCAGGCGCATCCCCAGAACCGGAGCGCCGACGATCTCACCGATGACGTAGGCCGCCGCGAGGATCGCGCCCAGCGAGTAGCCGCCCGGGCGCTCGCGCACCAGGAAGACCAGGGCCAGCGGGGCCATGGCCACCGGCATACGTGCGCCCACGGCGGTGCAGGCCCAGGTCAGGACCTGCTTCGAGGCGATGTCACGGTAGGTCATGGAACGACGCTAGAGGTCCGCACTGACAACGCCCCAGTGGATTTCCGGCACCTGTGGAAAACTCCCGAGCGCCCCTCAGTAAGGGTGCTCACGCCCTCCCGAAAGTCAGCACCCCCCGCGCCACCCGCCCCGCCTCCGCGTCCGCCACCGCCTTCTCGAAGTCCTCCACCGGGTACGTCTCGGTCACCAACTCGTCGAGCAGCAGCCGCCCTTCCCGGTAGAGCTCGGCGTACAGCGGGATGTCCCGCTGCGGGCGGGAGGAGCCGTAGCGGCAGCCGAGGACCGACTTGTCCAGGTACAGCGACGAGACGAGGAAGGACGCCTCGGCGGTCGCCGGCGGAACACCCAGCAGGACCGCCTGTCCGTGCCGGTCCAGCGAGTCGATCGCGGCCCGGACCAACTCGACCCGCCCGACGCACTCGAAGGCGTGGTCCGCCCCCGTCGGCAGGACGTCCCGCACCCCCTGAACGGAGGTCAGGAAGTGGGTGGCCCCGAACTGCCGTGCCACCGCTTCCTTCGCCGGATTGGCGTCCACCGCCACGATCCGCAGCGCCCCCGCGATCCGCGCGCCCTGAAGGACGTTGAGCCCGATCCCGCCCGTGCCGATCACCAGCACACTGTCCCCGCGGTCCACCTTCGCCCGGTTGAGCACGGCGCCCACCCCGGTCAGCACCCCGCACCCGATGAGCGCGGCGGACGTCAGCGGGATGTCCTTCGATATCCGCACCGCCTGCACGGCCTTCACCACGGTCCGTTCCGCGAAGGCCGAGTTGGACGCGAACTGGAACACGGGCCGCCCGTCCCGCGTGAACGGCTGCCCCGGCCGCCCGATCGCCTGCCGGCACATCGTCGGCCGCCCCCGGTCGCACTCCGCGCACGCCCCGCAGTTGGCGAGCGTGGACAGGGCCACGTGGTCGCCGGGCCGCACATGCGAGACACCGGCCCCCACCGCCTCCACCACACCGGCCCCCTCATGGCCGAGCACCACGGGAACGGGGAACGGTATGGTCCCGTCCACCACGGACAGGTCGCTGTGGCACAACCCGGCCGCCGAGATCGCGACCCGCACCTCACCGGGTCCGGGATCGCGCACCTCCAGATCGTCCACGACCTCGGTCCGCCTGCCGTCGAACAGCACGCCGCGCATCAGACGACCCCCTTGGGTTCCCTGGGCAGGCCGAGCACCCGCTCGGCGATGATCGTGCGCTGAACCTGGTCCGAGCCGCCGTAGATGGTGTCGGCCCGGGAGAAGAGGAACAGGTGCTGCAGCGCGTCGAGTTGGTACGGCTCCGCAGCCGACCACCGCGCGGGCCCCACGGCCGCCTCGGCGCCCCGCACCAGCATCGCCAGCTCCCCCAGCCGCTGATGCCACCCGCCCCACAACAGCTTGGCCACGCTGGGCGCCCCCGCGTCCCCCGAACGCCCAAGAGTCCGCAGGGCGTTCCACCGCATCGCCCGCAGCTCGGCCCACTGGCGCACAAGCCGTTCCCGTACGACGGGATCGGCGACGGCCCCCGTCGCCAGGGCCGCCCGTACCACCTGCCCCAACTCCTGGGCGAACCCGATCTGCTGGGCCAGCGTGGACACCCCCCGCTCGAACCCGAGCAGACTCATCGCGACCTTCCAGCCGCCGCCCTCACCCCCGACAACGTGTTCCGCACGCGCGCGTGCCCCGTCGAAGAAGACCTCGTTGAACTCGCTCGTCCCGGTCAACTGCCGGATGGGCCGCACCTCTATGCGCCCGGGCTGGTCCATGGGCACCAGGAGGAAGCTCAGCCCGTGATGCCGGTGCGAGCCCGCCTCCGTCCGCGCGAGCACGAAACACCAGTCCGCCTCGTGGGCCAGCGAGGTCCAGATCTTCTGCCCCGTGATCCGGTACCCCGCCCCCTCCCGCACGGCCGCGGTCCGCACACCGGCCAGATCGGACCCGGCGTCCGGCTCGCTGTACCCCTGACACCAGAGTTCCTCCCCGGCGGCGACCGGCGGCAGAAAGCGCGTCTTCTGCTCGTCGGTACCGTGCGCGAGCAGGGTCGGCGCGAGCAGGTTCTCCCCGATGTGCCCGGACCGCGGGGGCGCCCCCGACCGCGTGTACTCCTCGGCCCAGGCGACCTGTTGGGTGAGTGTGGCGCACCGGTTGCCGTACCCGTCCTGCCCCCACCCGATCCCGATCCAGCCGGCTTTGCCGAGGGTGCGTTCCCAGGTACGGCGGTCCTCGGCTCCGCCGGCGTGCGCCGCGAGCCACTCCCTGGCCTCCGCGCGGAAGCTGTCGTCCTCGGAGGTGAATCCAAAGTCCACAAGGGTCTCCTTCAAGCGCCGGTCGAATCGGCCAACCAAAGGGCACGGGGCTGTATCGACATGCGACTTGGCCGCGTGGGCGCTCCCAGCCCCCACCACCCGCACCCGCACCCGCACCCGCACCCGCACCCGCACCCGCACCCGCCGGACAACGCGCACCCCGACCTACTGGGCGTTCGGCCGTGCCCCGTCCCTCGCCGCCCTCTCCATCCCCTCCAAGCGCGACAGCATCGGCATCGGATCCACCCCCACCGACCCCGGCAGGAACTCCGCGATCCGCTCCGGCGTCCAGCCGTCCCCTTCCGAGTAAGCCGAACGCAGTTCCCTCGGCTGCGCCCACACCGCGATCTTCGGCCCCGCGACCGTGTACACCTGCCCGGTGATCTGCTGCTCCCGAGCCCGCTCCGACAGCAGATACACGACGAGAGCGGCCACGTCCTCCGGCTCCCCGATCTCCGCCAGCTCCATGGGAACGTTCGCCGACATCCGCGTACGAGCAACCGGCGCGACCGCGTTGGCGGTCACCCCGTACTTGTGCAGCCCCAGCGCCGCACTGCGCACGAGCGAGATGATCCCGCCCTTCGCCGCGCTGTAGTTGGCCTGGGACACGGACCCCTGATGGTTTCCGCTGGTGAACCCGATCAGGGTTCCCGCCCGCTGCCGCCGCATCACCGCCGACGCCGCCCGGAACACCGTGAACGTGCCCTTGAGGTGGGTCGCCACGACGGGATCCCACTCCTCCTCGGACATGTTGAACAGCATCCGCTCGCGCAGGATCCCGGCCACGCACACGACCCCGTCGAGTCGCCCGTACGACGACAGCGCCACGTCCACGATCCGCTGACCGCCCGCCATGGTCGACACGTCGTCGGCCACCGCGACCGCGTCCCCGCCCGCCGCCTCGATCTCCTTGACCACGGCCTCGGCGACCGAGCTGGTCGGCGAGGCGCCGTCGACGGAGACCCCGTAGTCGTTGACGACGACCCGCGCGCCCTCGGCGGCGGCCGCACGCGCCACCGCCCGGCCGATGCCCCGGCCGGCGCCGGTCACGGCGACCACCTTGCCTGCCAAGAAGTTCCCCACGCCCGGCCCCTTCCCGCGGTTTCTGACGGTCCGTTAGATTTTTGCTCTGTCGGACAGTCGGAGACAAGCCCCGGGGAGGACGGATGTCGCGACCCACGCTCCATCCCGCGTTCCACGACATCGCCAAGCGCGTGAACAACTGGGGCCGTTGGGGGGACGGCGACGAGATCGGCACCCTCAACCTGATCACCGACGAGGTGGTGCGCCGGGCGGCGGAGGAGGTCCGCACGGGCCGCCGCGTCCCCCTCGCGCTGCCCCTGAGGCAGGACGGGGTGCAGACCGGGGTGATCCCCGGCCGGGTGAACCCCCTGCACGCCATGGTGCAGATCAACCAGGAGATCTTCGGCCCGGGAACGGTGGCGTGCAGCGACGACGCCGTGACCATGGGCCTCCAGGCGGCCACCCACTGGGACGCCCTCACCCACGTCTCGCACTCGGGCCTTCTCTACAACGGCCGCCCGGCCGGCACCATCACCCCGCACGGGGGCGCCGAGTTCAGCGGCATCGACAAGGCCCGGCACATCGTCTCGCGCGGGGTGCTGCTCGACGTGGCCCGCGCGCACGGCAGGGACCGTCTCGACGGCTCGCACGCCGTCACACCGGAGGACCTGGAGGCCGCCGAGGAACTGGCCGGTACCCGTGTGCGGGCCGGTGACATCGTGCTCGTACGGACCGGGCAGGTGCAGGTGTATCTGGCCGGCGACAAGGAGGCGTACGGCTATCCGTCGCCGGGGCTGTCGATCCGTACCCCCGAGTGGTTCCACGCGCGCGATGTGGCCGCGGTCGCGAACGACACCCTCACCTTCGAGATCTTCCCGCCCGAGATCGAGGACCTGTGGCTGCCCGTTCACGCGCTCGATCTGGTGGAAATGGGGATGATCCAGGGACAGAACTGGAATCTGGAAGAGTTGTCCACAGCCTGTGGACAAACCGGCCGGTACGCGTTCCTGTTGTCGGCGATGCCGGAACCCTTCGTCGGCGCCACGGGCACGCCGGTGGCACCCGTCGCAATCCTCTGACAGCCGTCGGCCGACAACCGCGGCCCCGTCGGCCGGCGGTGCGCCGACGCTCGCCCCGAGCACGGCATCGCGCACCGCCGCCCCACTCCGGCGCCCCGGCCCCGGCCCCTCCGTCCCGGCGGAACCAACGGAACCGACGGAACCGACGGAACCGACGCCGAATCACGACCCGCACTCGACAAGGGCCTCCGTCACCGAAGCCCTCGCCGTCCCCTCGCGGCGAATCGCTGACGTCAAGCGTGATCAGGCGCTCACGTGGCGTCAACACCCGTTCGGGGATTTATGGCTTACGCACTGTTTCCCATGGGCGCGCACCGAAGCATGTCCCGGCGCACGGACGCAGCGCCGATCAAGGACGACAGCGCTTTCTGCGACCGTGCGACCTCACACCGCCTCGTACGTCAGCCCCTCGTACGCCGATCCCTCGTACGCCGATCCCTCATGCGCCGGCCCCTCGCACGCCGACGCTCCGCTGCCGCAGGCGGTCGCGGCGGGACGGGACTGCGCGCACCGGTCGAGTTCGCACCAGATGCGCTTGCCGGCACCCTCGGTGCTCCAGCCCCAGCGGTCGGCGAGACCGTCGACGAGGGCGAGACCCCGGCCGCCCGTCTCGTCACCGTCGGCGCACCGCGGGACCGGGGCGCGGTCGCTGCGGTCGGCCACCTCCAGGCGGACGGTGGCCGTCTCCGTCGCCGCGGGCGGCAGGGAGAGCCGCAGCACGGCCGGACAGCCGGTGTGCACCACGGCGTTGGTGACGAGTTCGGAGACGAGCAGGATCAGGGTTTCGGCGAGCGGCTCGTCGGCCTCTATCCCGGACCCGGCGAGTCGCGAGCGGGCCCAGCTGCGGGCCCGCCCCACCTCCGCGGGGTCGGGCCGGATCTCCAGCTGCACTTGAAGCACCTGCACCGCTCACACCATCCGAACCGGCGGACACATAGCCTCGCGCCTCACGAGGGCCACGATCGTAGCCATTTTTTGCATGACCAGAACAACAGCCAGAGTCAGGGTCACGGAACGTGATTCCCTTGTGGGACAGCATGGTTGACGTACAGTCACGCCAACAAGCGCTTCGGGCATATTCCAGCGCGAAGGAGTACCCGTGCGGCATACTGTGCGACGCTCGTCTCCAGGGGTCGAACAAGCAGGGGTAACACCGGCATGACACGTGCTCGGGACCACTCGCATCCCACAGAAGGTACCGGAGCACGCGGCCGACTCCGGGACGCGACGAGTCACGCCTAGGACACAACCCGATATCAACGCTCCGTGATCCCGGGTTGCCACGATCCGCAACATCTCTCCCCACCGCTTCGGCGACGTCCCAGTCCGGCAGCGCTCACGGCCCCTTCAGACCACCAGCTCCGCCGCGAGAACCTCCTCACTCTCCGTGACTCCGCCACCACGTTGTGCCCGCACCCAGGCCCGCTTGAGGTGCAGATGCACTTCGCTCTCCCAGGTGAACCCCATACCGCCGTGCACTTGGAGGCAGTCCCGCGTGTTCCGCAGGGCGGCCTCGTCCGCGAGCAGCCGGGCCGCCGCGATGTCGGCCGGGCCGGCGGTGACGGCGGCGGCGTACACGGCCGCGCGGGCCACCTCCGTCCGCACCAGCATGTCGGCACACAGGTGCTTGACCGCCTGGAAGGCCCCGATCGGCTGCCCGAACTGCTCCCGTGTCCGGGCGTGTTGCACGGCCAGATCGCACGCGCGTGCGGCGGTGCCCAGCTGTTCGGCGGCGGTGAGGAGGACGGCGACGGGGTCCGGGTCAGGCCCCGTGGCCCGCTCCGAGGTGCCGGACACCCGATGCAGCGGCGTCAACGGATCCACCGACCGCACGGGCACGGCCCCCAGCGGCACGACCCCCTCCCGGCCGGCCCCGTCGGCAGGTTCCCCGCTGACGGCCTTCGCCTCCCCGCGTACGACATCCGCTTGCGCCCACCACTCCACCAACCCGCCGTCGACGGCCGCCACGACCACCTCCCCGGTGGCCGCCCCCGGCACCGCCCCCGCCGCGAGATGCGTGGCGATCAGCGGCCCCGGCAACAGCGCCCGTCCCGCCTCCTCGAACACCAACGCCGCTTCGGGCAGCCCGAGTCCGACCCCGCCGGCCTCCTCCGGCAGCCGCAGCGCGAAGAAGCCCGCCGCGCCGAGCTCGCGCCACAGCGCACGGTCCAGGCAGACACCGGCCGGCCCGGCCCCGCCCGGCCCGGCTGCCGTCACCGCCGCCCGGAGCCGCTCGCTGTCGAACCGACGCGCCAGGAGCTGTCGTACGCCGTCCCGCAGCGCACGCTGGTCGTCGGTGAGCTGGAATCTCATACGCGCTGTCACCGCCCCTTCGGGAGCCCGAGGATGCGTTCGGCCACGATGGTGCGCTGGATCTGGGAGGTGCCGGCGGCGATGGTGTACGACAGGGAGGAGAGCCGGTCGAGGGTCCATGGCCGGTCGAGGTCGAGGCAGTCCGGGCCGAGGACGTCGGCGGCGGTGTCGTAGAGCTCCTGCCGGGCGTGCGAGTACCTCAGCTTGAAGACCGAGCCCCCGACGCCTGGGACGCCCCCGTTCGCCTCCGCCTCGCTGACGTTCCACTGGGTCAGCCGCCACAGGGCACGGAACTCGGCGTTCAGCCGCCCGAGCCGCCGCCGCACCACCGGATCGTCCCAGCGGCCGTTCTCCCGTGCCGTACGGGCGAGTTCCCCCAGCACCCGCCGGCAGGCGACCACCTCACCCACGAAAGCGGTCCCCCGTTCGAAGGACAGGGTCACCATGGTCACGCGCCAGCCGTCGTTCTCCTCGCCGACCCGGTTGGCGACCGGCACCCGCACCTCGTCGAGGAACACCTCGGCGAACTCGGCCGACCCGGCGAGGGTCCGCAGCGGCCGTACGGTGACGCCCGGCGCGTCCATGGGCATCGCGAGCCAGGTGATACCCCGGTGCTTGGGTGCCGACGCGTCCGTGCGGACCAGCAGTTCGCACCAGTCGGCGACCTCCGCGTGCGAGGTCCAGATCTTGGCGCCGGTCACCACGTAGTCGTCGCCGTCGCGGCGCGCGCGGGTGCGCAGCGACGCGAGGTCGGATCCAGCGTCCGGTTCGCTGAAGCCCTGGCACCACACCTCCTCGCCGCGCAGGATCGGCGGCAGCCAGCGCGCCCGCTGTACGACGCTTCCCTCGGCGGCGATCGTGGGCCCCGCGTGCAGCAGTCCGACGAAGTTCGCGCCCACATAGGGGGCGCCCGCCTTCTCGGTCTCCTCCAGGAAGATCAGCCGGATGGTCGGGGAGGCGTCCCAGTGGACGTCGGCGTACCCGGCGTCGTACAGCATCCGCTGCCAGCCGAGGTCGTAGGCGCGGCGTCCGGGCCAGTCGTCCGGGGAGGGCTTCGCGGGAAGCGTCGGCAGCGCCTTGCCCAGCCACTGCCTCAGCCGCGCCCGGAACTCCTCCTCCTCGGGCGTGTACGTCAGGTCCATCACCTGTCGAGGTCCAGGTCCAGCATGCGGATGGCGTTGCCCCGCATCAGCTTGTACACCGTCTCGTCGTCGAGGCCCTTCACATGGTCGAGGGCGACCTCCTTGGTGTGCGGGAAGGTCGAGTCGACGTGCGGGTAGTCGGTCTCGAAGGTCGCGTTGTCCCGGCCGACGACGTCCAGCGAGGCGACCCCGTGCTTGTCGCGGAAGAAGCAGCAGAAGATCTGCCGGTAGTAGTACGTCGACGGCGGCTCCGGGATCGTGTCGCGGACGCCGCCCCAGGCGCGGTGCTCCTCCCAGACGTCGTCGGCGCGTTCCAGGGCGTACGGGATCCAGCCCATCTGCCCTTCGGAGTACGCGAGCTTGAGCCGGGGGAACCTCACCAGCACCCCGCTGAAGAGGAAGTCCATCATCGAGGCCATGGCGTTGTTGAAGCTGAGCGCGGCCTGGACGGCGGGCGGGGCGTCGGGGGAGGCCGCCGGCATCTGGGAGCTGCTGCCGATGTGCATGTTGACGACCGTGCCGGTCTCCTGGCAGACGGCGAAGAACGGGTCCCAGTAGCCGGAGTGGATGGACGGCAGCCCGAGGTGGGTGGGGATCTCGGAGAAGGTCACCGCCCGCACCCCGCGGGCCGCGTTGCGCCGGATCTCCTCCACCGCGAGGTCGATGTCCCACAGCGGGATCAGGCACAGCGGGATGAGCCGGCCGCCGCTGTCGCCGCACCACTCCTCGACCATCCAGTCGTTGTACGCGCGCACACAGGCCAGCGCGACCTCCTTGTCGTGGGCCTCGGCGAAGGTCTGCCCGCAGAAGCGGGGGAAGGAGGGGAAGCAGAGGCTGGCCTCGACGTGGTTGAGGTCCATGTCCGCCAGCCGGGCCGCCGGATCCCAGCACCCTCGCCGCATCTCCTCGCGGGTGATGCCCTCCAGGGTCATCTCGTCCCGGTCGAAGCCGACGGCGGCGATGTTGCGTTTGTACGGGAACTTCAGGTCCTCGTAGATCCACCAGTCGGTCGGCTGGCCTGCCGGGTCCATCGTGATCTGGTACTTGCCGGCGACGTAGGCGAGTTCCCCGATGCCGGCGGTGAGGGGCTTGGGGCCCCGGTCCCGGTACTTCTTCGGCAGCCAGGTCTCGAAGAGGTGCGCGGGCTCGATCACATGGTCGTCGACGCTGATGATGCGGGGCAGTTCGGTCATGGGTCCCCTCCGCCTGACACACACAGTCACAGTTGCCTGACGAGCTACCTGACAGTCGTAACCTGACGGTCCGTCAGATGCATCTCCCCCAGCAGGCTAGTCGCACGCCCCTGGACCGACAAGGCGCCGAGCTCTACGCTCTGCCCACTATCTGACTGTCCGTCAGCTACACAGGGGGCCGCCGTGACCGACACCGCCCACGCGCTCAGCACCTCCCGCACCCTGTGGGAGCTGGTCGCGCGCCGCGCCGACCTCACCCCCGACCGCCCGGTCCTCCTCCAGGACGGCCGCTCGCTGAGCTTCGGGGAGCTGCGCGATGGGGCCGAGCGGGTGGCGGCCGGGCTGTACGGCATGGGAGTACGCCCCGGCACCGTCGTCGCCTGGCAGCTGCCCACCCGGATCGAGACGGCCCTGCTGTCCTTCGCGCTGGCCCGCCTGGGCGCGGTGCAGAGCCCGGTCATCCCGTTCTACCGGGACCGCGAGGTCGGGTTCGCGCTGCGCGAGTCGAAGGCGGAGTACTTCGCGGTGCCGGGCCGGTGGCGGGGCTACGACCACACGGAGATGGCCCGGCGGCTCGGCGCGAAGGGGATCTTCGAGGCGTACGACGTCCTGCCCGACGGCGATCCGTCCGTGCTCCCCGCCCCGCCCTCCGACGGCACCTCGGTCCGCTGGATCTACTGGACCTCGGGCACGACCTCCGCCCCCAAGGGCGTCCTGCACACGGACCGTTCCCTCATCGCGGGCGGCTCCTGCCTCGCCCACGCGCTGGGCCTGTCGGCGGCCGACGTGGGCTCGATGGCCTTCCCGTACGCGCATATCGCCGGCCCTGACTACACGGTGATGCTCCTGCTGTACGGCTTCCCGGCGGTCATGTTCGAGCAGTTCGCGCTGCCCGACGCGCTGGCCGAGTACCGCAGGCACGGGGTGACCGTGGCGGGCGGCTCCACGGCCTTCTACTCGATGTTCCTGGCCGAGCAGCGCAAGCAGCCGGGGGTGCCGGTCATTCCCTCGCTACGGCTCCTCGCGGGCGGCGGGGCGCCCAAGCCGCCGGAGGTGTACCACGCCGTCGTACGGGAGATGGGGGTGCAGCTCACCCACGGGTACGGCATGACCGAGGTACCGATGATCACGATGGGGGCGCCGGACGACACCGCGGAGAACCTCGCGACGACGGAGGGGCGGCCACCGGAGGGCATGGAGATACGGGTCGTCGACGGGGAGGTACGGCTGCGCGGGGAGGCCGTCTGCCAGGGGTACCTGGACCCGGCGCAGACGGCCGAGGCGTTCGACGAGGACGGGTTCCTGCGCACCGGGGACCTCGGACACGTCACCGACAGCGGGCACCTGGTCCTCACCGGCCGGCTCAAGGACGTGATCATCCGCAAGGGGGAGAACATCTCCGCCAAGGAGATCGAGGACCTGCTGGCCGCCCACCCCGAGGTGGGCGACGTGGCCGTGATCGGGCTGCCGGACGCGGAGCGCGGGGAGCGGGTGTGCGCGGTGGTCGAACAGCCGCCGGGGGCCGGGGAACTGACCCTGGAGGCCGTGACGTCGTATCTGCGCGCGCAGGGACTGTCACCGCACAAGCTGCCGGAGCAGTTGGAGGTGGTGGACGCCCTGCCGCGGAACGAGACGCTGCGGAAGGTGCTGAAGTACCAGCTCAGGGCGCGTTATTCGGGGACCGTCAGTCGGTGACCGTCATCAGGGACAGGGACGGTTGTTCGGGGACGGTCATTCGGGGACCGTGAAGTAGCGGGCGAACGCCGTCACGATCTCCGGTTCGCCGATCTTGCCGTCGGCGTCCGTGTCGAGGGCGGCGGCGGCCGTGCGGGCGGCCTCCTCGCTCGCGCCGAGGGCCTTCAGCACGCGGGCGGTGTCCTCGACGGTGGCCCGGCCGTCCCCGTCGGCGTCCGCGACGGCGAGCGCCGCGTGCAGGAAGGGGCGGGCGATCTCGGCGAACCGCTCGGGGTTGTCGCGCAGCCGCTTGACCGCGCCGCCCACGAACTCCTCCCGGGTGATCCGCTGGTCCCCGTCGCGGTCCGCTATGCCGGCCATGCCCTGCCAGAACGCCTCGGCACCGATGTACAGGGACTGTCCCTTGTCGGAACGGGCCGCCGTTCCGAACTCGGCGAGCACCGCCTTGGCCGCCACGCTGAAGTCCGCACGGTCGATGTAGCCGTTGCCGTCCTGGTCGAAGGTGGCGAACCGGGCGGCGATCCTGCGCTCGTACTCGCTGCTGACCATGTCTGTTCGGACCGCCTTACTCACGTCGGGTGCATCTGGCACGGAGCGTACGACGGGAAGGTCGCCGAGGGCGCGCGAACGTGACGCTTGTGCCAAGACCGGGGGAATACCGGGACAACGGTGTAGCACTCGCACGGGGTAGCACTCACACGGTGGAGCAGTCACGTCGCCCGGGGCCGGCGGCGCGGACGCCGCTCACACCGACAGCGGGTCCGCGTCCTCCTGGACGGCGGAGTCCACGTCCGGATGGACGTCGAACAGGCGGCGCACGCCCAGCGCGCCCAGCACCCGGTTGACGTGTGAGCCGTCCTCGGCACCCTGGGCCGGGAGTATCAGGCGCAGCCGGCCCTGGCAGGAGCTCATGAGACGGCGGGAGGCGATGAGCACGCCGACGCCGCTGGAGTCGCAGAAGAACACCTCGGAGAGGTCGAGGACGAGACTGTGGCGGCCCTCGGCCACCTCGTCGTGAACCCGCTGCCGCAGCACCGGGGACGTCACCAGATCCAGCTCGCCCGACACCTGGAGCACGGCCCACTCACCCTGCTCACCGCCGGTCACATTGAACGCCACCACCATGCCTTTCGTTCGCCCGAACGTAAACGGAAGCTTTCCCTTCGCTTCCTTGCAGCGCGGCTGCCCAGCGGCCGTTCCCTGAAACACCGGCCCAGAAACGGAAACCGATCGGAAGGGGCTTGTTTTAGTCGACTTCGATCCTGTTCGATCGGGTCTGATCAACCGAGGGCCGGGTAGACGGGGACGAAGGCGAGGCGAGGGTCCCCTACCATCCACGGCTGCCCAGGGGGCGCTCATTGCGACAAAGGGGCGTGCGCTGTCTCAGGTGCCGACTACATTCGAGGAGACGGTGGGCGCAGGCTTGACAGGGACACGGGCTGGTACAGGGCCGGGGACAGAGCCGGGACACGGGCAGGCAGGCTGAGGGGGCCGCATGGCGAAGAAGGACGCACCGCCCCGCTGGGACCGCAAGATGCAGCAGCGGCTCGCGCACGGTGAGGCGGCCGCCCTCGGCGAGCTCTACGACCGTTTCGCTTCACTTGTGCACGGACTCGCCCACCGCGTGCTCGACGATGAACGCGCCGCCGACAGCATCACCCGCGAGGTCTTCGCCCACGTCTGGGAACACCCCGACTCCTACGATCCCAAGCAGGGCCCCCTGCGCACCTGGGTCGCCACCCTCACCCACCGCCTCGCCGTGCAGCGGCTGCGCGCCACCGAGACCGCCGCGCTGACCCAGGAGGGCCGCGGCACCCCCGAGGACCTGGAGCGCAAGGTCCGCCACGCCTCGGTCGCCGCCCGCGCCGACTACATCGTCCAGTCGATGCCCGCCCCGCTGCGCGCCGCCCTGGAGCTGGCGTACTTCCAGCGCCGCGACTACCGCCAGGCGGCCGTCGTCCTCGGCGTCACCGAGGACGAGGCCCGCCGCCGCCTCCGCCTGGGCCTGCAACTCCTCTCCACGGCCCATGACGCCGCCGCACCCGGAGCACCCCCCGGATACGGGGGTGCGGCGTGAACGACGCGGACGGGTTCGAGGCGTATGCCGGGGACGATGGGGACAACGGGACGGACAGGTACGACGACTACGACTACGACGCCTACGACGAGAAGGACGGGAAGGAGGCCGGGGAAGGGGCCGAAGGCTCCGAGGAGCAGAAGCGGTACGGCGCTCTCGGTGACGGCGACGGCGACGGACCGGGGAGCGGCCCCGGCGACGCTCCCGTCCCCGAGCCTCACCGCCCGCCCCGCATCCCGATGCCCCGCGCCTCCGTGGAGAACGGCGGACGTCCGCTGTCCGCACTGGAGGGCCTCGGCGACCTGACAACACCTCCCGTGCCCGCCCCGCCCGCCCCGCCGGTCCTGGAACACCACGTCCTGAAGGCCCTCCTCGGGGCGTGGGCGCTGGCCGCCTGCTCGCCCGAGGAGACCGCGGCCGTCGAGGAACACCTGGGCGGCTGCGGAACCTGCGCGGACGAAGCCCTGCGGCTGCGCGGGGCGGTCGGCCTGCTGCACCGCCCGGAGAGCCTCGATCTCGACCCGGGTCTGCGCACCCGCGTCCTGGGCGGCTGCCTCGACCGGCGCCCGCCGCGGATCCCGGTGCCCGAGTGGGCGACGCCGTACGACGCCGAGACGGCCCGCCTCGACGCCCTGCTCCAGGACATAGGCGACGCCGAGTGGCACGCGCCCGTGCGGCTGCGCTGGTTCCAGGGCGACGGCCCGACAAGCCGCCGTACGACGGTCGCCGGGGTCATCGCGCACCTGCTGACGGTCGACGGCCTGGTCGCGGTCACGCTCGGCCTCGACGACCCGCTGGGCGTCGTCGAGTCGCCCGCCCCGACACCGGCCGCGCGAACCGAGGCGTACTGGCGGGCCTCGCACTTCCCGCCCACCCGCGCGGTCCGGGCCCCCTGGCGGGAGCAGAGCCACGACCTGGTGCGCACGGTGTCGTTCCCGGGCGACGGCGCCGCGAAGCCGGCGGTCTCGTACGGCGACTTCGAGCTGCCGCTGCACGACGCGATGCTGGACCGCGCCTTCGAGTGCTGGGTGCACGCGGAGGACATCGCCGAGGCGGTGGACTACCCGTACGACCCGCCCTCGCCGCGCCACCTCAACCGCATGATCGACCTCGCCGCCCGGATGCTCCCCGGCGCGCTGGCACTCCGCCGCCGCACGGGGCGGGCCGCACCCGCCCCGGGCCGCCATCTCGTCCCGGCCGGCCGACCCGGCCGCAGCCTCCGGCTGGAGATCGAGGGCCTGGGCGGCGGCGACTGGCTGATCCCCCTGGACTCCCCCGCCGCGGTGGGCTCAGCCGACCACGAAGTGGCCCACGTCGCCCTCGACGGCGTCGAGTTCTGCCGCCTGGCGGCGGGCCATGTGTCCCCGACGGAGGCGGCGGCGGGGCAGGACGGGGACCGGGAGGCGATCAGGGACCTACTGTTCGCGGCGGCGTCACTGAGCCGCATGTGAGGCTGGGTGCGGGTGGGCTGTGCCCGCGCGCACCCCCGAACGCCCAGGCGTTCCGAGCCCCCGGACGCCTAGGCGAAGACCACCGTCCGCCGCCCGTTCAGCAGAATCCGCCGTTCCGCGTGCCACTTCACGGCCCGGGCCAGCGCCTGACACTCCACATCGCGTCCGACAGCGACGAGCTGGTCCGGCGTCACGTCATGCCCGACCCGCTCGACCTCCTGCTCGATGATCGGCCCCTCGTCGAGATCCGCCGTCACGTAGTGAGCCGTGGCCCCGATCAGCTTCACGCCCCGGGCATGCGCCTGGTGATACGGCTTCGCGCCCTTGAAGCTCGGCAGGAAGGAGTGGTGGATGTTGATGATCCGCCCGCTGAGCTGCTTGCACAGGTCGTCGGAGAGCACCTGCATGTACCGGGCGAGCACCACCAGCTCGACGTCCAGCTCGCGCACCAGCTCCAGCAGCCGCGCCTCGGCCTCCGCCTTGGTGTCCTTCGTCACCGGAATGTGGTGGAAGGGAATGTCGTACGACCCCACGAGCTCGGCGAAGTCGGTGTGGTTGGACACCACGGCCGCGATCTCCACCGGCAGCGCGCCGATCCGCGCGCGGAACAGCAGGTCGTTCAGGCAGTGGCCGAACTTGCTGACCATCAGGACGATCCGCATCCGGTCCTCGGCCCGGTGGATCTGCCACTCCATGTGGAAGGCGTCACCGATCGCCGCGAAGCTCGCCCGCAGCTTGTCCACGGTCACCGGCGCCTCCGCCGAGAAGTGGACGCGCATGAAGAACAGTCCCGTGTCGTGGTCGCCGAACTGCTGACTGTCCTCGATGTTGCACCCGGTCATGAACAGGTAGCTCGACACGGCGTGCACGATGCCCTGCTTGTCGGGGCAGGACAGGGTGAGGACGTACTGGTCCGCGGGGGCGGGGGCTCGGGTGGACTGCTCGTTCATGCGGCCCAGGGTCCCATATCGGCGGATCGGGGCGTTGTGCCGTCTCGCTCCGCAGACCGCGTACGTCCGTCCCCTACGCGGTGCGCGTCATGATCCGCAGTACCTTGAGGGTGCGCGGCGGGGCGTCCGGTTCGTCGCCGTCGGCCGCCGCCATCCGCACGTGCGCGTCCCGCGCCGCCCGCACCGCCTCCGGCCAGCCGGGGTGGTCGACGTACGCGGAGACCGGGGCGTCGGGCCCGACCTGGTGCATGATCCGCAGCACTCGCAGGACGGCGGTGTCGACGAGCGCCGCTTCCTGGGAGTCCCGGAAGATCGTGCCGACGTACTTCTCGGCGGACCAGTTGTCCAGCCAGGTGTCCTCGACGAGGCGGTACACGGCGTCGGTGACGTCGCCGTACCCCTCGACTCCCGCCAGCCAGACATCCCGCTGGAACACCGGGTCGGAGAGCATGTGCAGCGCCGAGCGCACATTGCTGCGCCAGCGCCACCAGGGCATGTCGTTGTGTGGCATGCCGCCCATGGTGGCCGAGCGACTGCCGCGACGGGAAGAGTTCTCCGAACCTTGCACGGTCATCGATCGTACGTTCCTTTTCCCGGAGGGCTCGCCACCCCCCGCCCGCAGAGGGCTCACCACCCCGTTTCCGGAGGGCTCACCACACTCTTTCCCGGGCAGATCGCCACTCCCCCTGTTCACCTTCACGTCACCCCTCACTAACCGAGGGTCACATTCGGGTTAGTGATGTGACGGAAGCGTGTATGCCCATGACCGGCAGGCGACGCATCCGCAGCACCTTCCTCCCCACGTTCACCCGGCCCGTGAGAGCGGCCGCCGTCTCGGCGGCGGCACTGGTGGCGGGCGCGTCGCTCACCACCGGTTGCGGGGTGGTCCCCGGTGCCACGGGGGGCTCCGGGGACGACCAGATCAAGGTCATGACCTGGGCCCCGGAGAACACCAACGCGACGAACAAGCCCGGCATGACCGCCTTCGCGAGGGCCTACGCCCGCTGGATCAACTCCAGGGGCGGCATCAAGGGCCACAAGCTCACCGTCCTGACCTGCAACGACCACAACGACAGCGTGGCCGCCGCGAAGTGCGCCGAGCGCGCGGTCGACGAGGGCGTCGTCGCGGTCCTCGGCTCCTACAGCCAGTACGCCGACTCCTTCCTGCCGCCCCTGGAGGGCGCCGGCATCCCGTACATAGGCGGCTACGGCGTCACCGCCGCCGAGTTCACCAGCCCGCTCTCCTACCCCGTCAACGGCGGCCAGGCCACCCTCCTGGCCGGTCTCGGCCGGGCGCTCAGCGGCTGCGGGCCCGTCGCACTGGTCCGGCCCGACACCATCGTCGGCGACGAACTGCCCGCCCTGCTCAACTCCGGACTCACCGCCGGCCGGCATCCGGCCGCCAAGGACGTGCGGGCACCGGAGGAAGCCACCGAGTACTCCGGCAAGGCCGGCCAGGCGCTGACCGAGACGACGGCCGACACGGCGAGGCAGGGCTGCGTGGTGCCGGCGCTCGGCGACCGCACCGGCACCTTCATGGACTCCTTCCGGCGCGCCCGCGAGGACTACCCGGCCGTACGGACCGCCATGGTGCTCGGCAACGTCGACCAGACCGAGATCAACGCCTCCGGCGGGAAGTCCGGGCCGTACGAGGGCTCGTACATCACCGGCTGGTACCCGGTGGAGAGCGACACCCGCTGGAACCCGATGAAGAAGGTCATCAGCGAGCAGGCTTTCAACGACGACCGCATCGACGCCGCCGACACCGGTGTGCAGACCACATGGATCGCGTACACCGTCTTCAAGAACCTCGTCGAGTCGCTGGACGGCGACGTGAGTGCCGACGCCGTACGAGGAGCCCTGGACGACGGGGCGAAGGTCACCACGGGCGGGCTGACGCCGACCCTGCAGTGGAACTTCCAGGGCCCACTCGCCTCCGTGGGCTTCCCGCGCCTGGCCAACACGGAGGTGTCCCTGCAGATCGTCCGGCAGGGCCGGCTGGTGCTGGCCAGGAAGGGCTTCACCGACGTCACCGCCACGCTGAAGAACTCCGACCTGGGCTGAGGGACCGGCCGACCGGCACGGATCCCTCAGTCGGTGCGGCTCCGGGTCACAGCTGGGTCGGCTGGCGCTGGGTCAGGCCGTAGCTGCGCGCGATCGCGTTCCACAGCTTGGCCGCCTCGATCTTCTCCTTGCTGGCGGTGCCGCTCGCCCGGTTGCCGGCCAGGGTCTGGCCGGTGGGACGGGCCTGGCCCTTCTTGCAGCCCTTCTTTCCGGCCGCCTGATCCGCCCAGGCCGCGTAGTGGTTGTCCGCCGACGCGGACGCCTGCCAGGCCTTGGTCAGGGCGTCGGTCAGCGCCGCGTTGTCGGGCAGCTTGTCGACCGAGAGCTTGGACAGCCGGGTCACCAGACCGGTGCGCTGCCGGGCGGCACCCCGCAGATCCTCGGCCGCCTGGCCCAGGTTCTTGCAGGACTTCACGGCCTCCACCGAGTTGATCACGGTGGCCCGGCTGCTGCCGCTGTCCGCGAGCAGCTTGTCCAGGGCGACGGCCTGCTCCTTCGCCGGATCGGCGGACGGCGAGGCGGAACCGTCGGACGCGGGGGCCGTGGCGGAGACGGTCTGGTTCTTGGCGTCGCCGCCCTTGTCGCCGCCCCCGCCGGCGAGCAGCGCGCCCGCGCCGATGCCGAGGACGACGATACCGATGCCGACGGCGGCGATCACCGGCACCCGCGACCGGCTACGGCCGCCCCGGCCACCGCCGTGACCGCCGTCCCCGTCGTCGTACGTACCGTGCTGTCCGCCGCCCGCACCGGGCGGGGCGTACGACGGCTGCGCGGACTGTCCGTACGGCGGCTGGGCGCCGGGGACGGACTGGGGCTGCTGGAGAAGCGGCAGCTGCTGGGTCGCCGCGGCCGGGCCGGGCTCGGCACCCGGGCCGCCGCGGAAGAGGTTGTCGAACTCGGCCGGCGGCTGCCGGTCCCCGCCCTGCGGTCCGCCGTAGGGCGCCCCGGGGGGCTGCTGTCCGGGCACCGGCGCGATGTACTGCGTGGGCTCGGCGTCGGGACCGGTGGCGGGCGGGAGCGGTCCGGCGCCCGGCCGGGAGGGGTCGCCCTGCGGTGGCCGTCCCAGGAACTGGGTCGCCTCGGCGTGCGACTCGGCGCCCGTCTCGGGCGGCAGCGCCCCGGGACCGACCGGCGGCAGGTACTGCGTCGCCCCCTCGTCGGCCCCCGCGACGCGCGGGACGTACTGGGTGGCACCTTCGTCGGCGGGCGGCAGCGGAGCCCCACCGGGGGCGCCGTACGCGTCGGCCGGAGGCAGCGGAGAGCCGGCGGGGGCGTGGTAGCGGACGGGCGCCTGCGCGGAGCCGGAGTTCTCCGGGGGCAGGGGCGCACCGGAGCCCGGGGCGTCGTACGCGTCGGCGGGAGGCAGCGGGGAGCCGGCGGGAGCGGCCGGGCCGTACCCGCCGTCGGCCGACTGCGAGGCGGTGTCCGGGGGGCTGCCCTGGCCTACGGGTGGCAGGTAGTAGGAGGTGGGCGGGTCAGCGCTGTGGCCCGTGGACTGCGGCGGGGCACCCGCACCCGAGGGGCCGTAGGCGCCGGCGCCATAGGCCGACGTCTGCCCGCCCTCCGGCGGCAGGGACCGCGACGCCGCCTCCGGGGGCGTGCCCCAGGCGGCGGAGGGCTGGGACCGGCCGGCCTCGGAGCCGCCCCAGGACTGGTCGGCCGGAGCCTGCCAGCCCTGCCCCGGCTGCGGAGCCGGTGCCTGCGGCTGGTCCGGTCCCCACGGGGTACCCCAGGCCTGCCCGCCGGCCGGAGCCACGCCCGACCCGGACTCCTGCCCCGGCGCCTGACCGTGCGGCTGTCCGTACGCCGGTCCCGACGTCTGCCCGTACGACGACGGTCCCGAGGCCTGTCCGTACGCCGATCCGGCCCCTTCGCCGTACGCGGAGCCGGAGCCCTGGCCATAGGCGGAACCGTCCTGCGGGCCGTATGCCGAACCGGACCCCTGGCCGTAAGCCGGCCCCTGCGCCCCGTCCTGCGCCGAACCGGACGCCTGTCCGTACGCCGAGCCCTGGCCCTGGCCGTTGCCCTGGCCCGGGTCGTACGAGTCACCGCTCGCCTGGCCGTACGACGTGCCGGGTGCCTCAGGGGTGGGGCTGTTCGGGCGGCCGTATCCGCCTGTCATGCCCGGCAGCAGGGGTTCCCCGCCGTCGGAGGGCAGCACGATGCCTTCGCGCGCTTCGCGCGCCGAGGGCTCCTCGCCCTGTCCACTCTGCGTCACCGGGACTCCTACGAATGGGGGACCTTCGGAATCGTCGGCTCACGCTACCGGGTCCCCAGAGGCAGGTGCTACGCAGCTCAAGCCCTGACCTGCGTCCCTGTGACCGCCGTAACAGATCCACCAGCCGATCCGGCGGTCGCGGTGACACAACCGCGCCCCCATCCGCTGTTCATGGCCCCCTTTTTCGCACTCGCGCCGTCGTTTCCCGTCCGTTCACTCCCTCGTGGCACCGAATTTCACGCCGCCACCTGAAGATCCAGACGCGCCCCGAACTCCCTTACCACGGGCTCGTCCCGGAACGGCTCCAGCCGCTGCTGGAAGTCGTCCAGGTACTCGGCGCCCCGGTTGGAGCGGAGGGTCTCCAGCAACTCCACCGCCTTCAGACCCGTGTTGCAGGCCTGCTCCACCTCGCGCTGCTGCACCTGCGCGGTGGCCAGCAGGACGTAACCGATGGCCCGGCGCCGGGCCCGCGACTCGGGGTGGCCGTCCAGGGACTCCCGCGCGCACCGCGCCGCCGCCTCGGCCTGCCCCAGGTCGCGGTGGCAGTGCGCCAACTCGTCGGCCAGGTAGGCCTCGTCGAAGTGCGCGATCCACGCCGGGTCGTCCCCGGAGGACGGGTCTGCCTGCTCCAGCGCGTGGACGGCACGGCCGGCGGCCGTCTGGGCCGACCGAGCGTCACCCAGCAGCGCGTGCCCCCGCGCCTCCGCCGCGTGGAACATCGCCTCCGCACGCGGGGTCACGCGCCCACGCGCTCCCTCCTGCGCCGCCCGCGCCAACTGCGCGATCTCCCGCGGGTTTCCGAGCTGCGCGGCGAGGTGGCTCATGGACGCGGCGAGGATGTAACCGCCGTAGCCGCGGTCGCCCGCGGCCTGCGCGAGCCGCAGCGCCTGGATGTAGTACCGCTGGGCCAGACCCGGTTGGCCGGTGTCGACGGCCATGTAGCCCGCGAGCTCGGTGAGTCGGGCCACCGCCGCGAACAGCTCACGGCCGACCGCCTCCCGGTAGGAGCCCGCCAGCAGTCCGGACACCACGCTGTTGAGGTAGTGCACGACGACCGGCCGCACGTGCCCGCTGCCGTACTGGTGGTCCAGGTCGACCAGGGACTGCGTCATCGCCTTGACCGCCGCCACGTCGGACTGCCCCACCCGGGGGCCGGCCGCACGCGCGACCTGCGGGTCGGGCGAGGAGATCAGCCAGTCACGGCTGGGTTCGACCAGCGCGGACGAGGCGACGGACGAACCGGACAGGAAGTCCCGGCGGCCCACGTCACTGCGCCACAGCTCACACACCTGCTCGATGGCCCCCAGCACCGTCGGCGAGAACTGGAGGCCCACGCCCGAGGCGAGGTTCTTGCCGTTGGCCATCCCGATCTCGTCGATCGTGACCGTCCGGCCGAGTTTGCGGCCCAGCGCCTCCGCGATGATCGCCGGAGCACGTCCGCGTGGCTGCTGTCCGCGCAGCCAGCGCGCCACGGACGTCTTGTCGTACCGCAGATCGAGACCGTGCTCGGCGCCGCACATGTTGACCCGGCGGGCGAGCCCGGCGTTCGAGCAGCCCGCTTCCTGGATGAGCGCCTGCAGCCGTTCGTTCGGCTGCCGCGCGACGAGAGGCCTTGCGGCCATGGCGTACCCCCTGTGGCTGCGGTGCCTGCCCACGCACCGAGTTGACGTGTCTTCCACGGACGGACTTCCTGAACCCGCCGGGCTGAACCCGCCGGGCTGAGCTCATCAGGCTGAACTCGTCAGGAACGAAAAATTCCGGCCGTGAAGATCAATGCCCCGCGAACACGGCGACAATGCGAGACATACGAGACATATGAGGATTGCCGGGGTAAAGGCGGTTGCCGCCCCCGTACTTGGCTACCCACCTCACGCCCCGCTTCCTCCCGCGCGCCCCCGCACATGCACCCATGCGCCCCAGATGCGGAATCGATGCCCCTCCCCCGCGCGCGGGGGCCGTAACTCCAGGTGGACGCGGCAGTTGAGTGGAGCGTGGAAGAGACGATCGCGGGCACCGAAGCCGTTCATATTCCGACGCAGCGCGGGGAATCGCTGCTGGACACAGCCGTACGCTACGCCGAGGAGCGCCACTGGGACGTCTTCCCCGGGACCTGGCTGGAAGCCGCCGACGGGGTGCAGCGCTGCTCGTGCGGCGACCCCGCGTGCGCCGCCCCCGGCGCGCACCCCGCGCGCGCGGACTGGGCGACGCAGGCGACCGGCAGTGCGACCGTCGCGCGCCGGATGTGGCAGAAGCAGCCGACGGCGTCGATCCTGCTGCCGACGGGCCGGACGTTCGACGCGATCTGCGTGCCGGAGACCGCCGGGTTCCTCGCGCTCGCCCGGATGGAACGGATGGAACTGATGCTCGGCCCGGTGACCTTGACGCCGGACCGGCGCATGCAGTTCTTCGTGCTGCCGGGCGCGTCGGTGAAGGTACCGGAACTGGTGCGCAAGCTCGGCTGGTCGCCCTCGTCGCTCGACCTGGTCGCGCTGGGCGAGGGCTCCTACGTCGCCGGACCGCCGACCCGGTTCGGGTCCTCGGGCGCCGTGCAGTGGGCTCGCCGGCCGACCTCGGTGAACCGGTGGCTGCCGGACGTGGAGGAACTGATCTCGCCGCTCACCTACGCGTGCGGGCGGGATCGCTGACCTGCCCCCCGAGCGGCGCGCTCCCGGACCGTAGACCTGCCCCCGAGCGGCGCGCTCCCGGACCGTAGACCTGCCCCCGAGCGGCGCGCTCCCGGACCGTAGACCTGCCCCCGAGCGGCGTACTCCCGGACCGTAGTGTTCTGGTATGACGTCGGGAGCAGTGATGGGTTCGGCCGCCGTACGGGTGCGGGGGCTCTGGAAGCGGTTCGGGCAGCAGGTCGCCGTGGCGGGGATCGACCTGGACCTGCCCGCGGGGAAGTTCATCGGACTGGTCGGGCCGAACGGGGCGGGGAAGACCACCACGCTGTCGATGGTGACCGGGCTGCTCCGGCCGGACCACGGATCCGTCGAGGTCGTCGGGCACGACGTGTGGCGCGACCCGGTCGAGGTGAAGGCACGGATCGGGGTACTGCCCGAGGGCCTGCGTCTGTTCGAACGGCTGACCGGGCGTGAACTGCTCGCCTACTCCGGCCGGTTGCGCGGACTGCCCGGCGCCGAGGTCGACAAGCGGGCCGCCCAACTCCTCGACGTCCTCGATCTGGCCGGAGCCCAGCACAAGCTCGTCGTCGACTACTCGACCGGTATGCGGAAGAAGATCGGGCTCGCCACCGCCCTCCTCCACAACCCCGAAGTGCTCTTCCTCGACGAGCCGTTCGAGGGCGTCGACCCGGTCTCGGCCCAGACCATCCGCCAAGTGCTGGAGCGGTACACCGCGTCCGGCGCCACCGTCGTCTTCTCCTCGCACGTGATGGAGCTCGTCGAGTCGCTGTGCGACTGGGTGGCCGTCATGGCCGCCGGACGCATCCGCGCCCAGGGCACCCTCGCCGAGGTGCGCGGCGACGCTCCCTCGTTGCAGCGGGCGTTCCTCGAACTCGTCGGCGCGCACGGCCGGGACACCGGGTCCGACCTGGACTGGCTGGGCGGCGGAGCGGCCCGATGAGCGCCGACAGCACCCCCGGCGCCCGTCACATCACCCCCGCGGCAGCCATCACCCCCGTCGTCGTACGACTGAAGCTGTCGCTGCTCAAGAACGGACTCAAGCAGTCCGCCGGGCGACGAGCCGCGTACATCGGCTCGGCCGTCGCCGTACTGCTCTTCTCCGCCCTGCAGCTCATCGGCCTGATCGCCCTGCGCGGACACGCGCACGCCGCCTCCCTGGTCGTTCTGCTGGTGGCGGTACTGGCGGCCGGCTGGGCGGTGATGCCGCTGTTCTTCCCCGGCGGCGACGAGACCCTGGATCCCACCCGGCTGGTCATGCTGCCCCTGCGGCCCCGACCGCTGGTACGGGCTCTGCTCGCGGCCTCCCTGGTCGGCATCGGCCCCCTGTTCACGGTGTGCGTGCTGGCCGGTTCCGTCGTCTCGGTCGCGCACGGCGCAGTGGCGTACGTCGTCGGCGTCATCGGTGCCGTCCTCGCGCTGCTGGTGTGCGTGGCCCTCGCCCGGACCGTCGCCGTCGCCAACATCCGGCTGCTGACCAGCCGCAAGGGCCGGGACCTCGCGGTCCTCAGCGGACTGGTCGTCGCGGTCGGGGCACAGGTCGTGAACTTCGGCGCGCAGCGGCTGGGAACGAGCGGCCTGGCCCAGCTCGACGGACCCGCCGGGATACTGAAGTGGGTGCCGCCCGCGTCGGCGATCGGGGCCGCGGACTCCGCGAGCGAGGGGTCGTACGGCACCGCCGTCCTGCAACTCGCCCTCACCGCACTCGCGCTGGCCGCGCTCATCGCCCTGTGGTCACGGCATCTGACCCGGCTGATGACCGCACCCGACGGCTCCACCCTCCAGGCCGCCGACGCCAAGCCCCGCGAACGGAACTCGGCAGGGCTGTCCCGTCTCCTGCCGCCCGGACGGACCGGCACGGTCATGGAACGCAGCCTGCGCTACGTGTGGCGCGACCCCAAGACCAAGGCGGCCTGGGTGACCTCCCTCGCCATCGGCCTGATCGTGCCCGTGTTCAACGCCCTCCAGGGCACCGGCTCCCTCTACTTCGCCTGCTTCGCCGCCGGGATGCTCGGCGTCCAGATGTACAACCAGTTCGGACAGGACACGTCCGCGTTCTGGCTGGTCGCGATGACCGTCTCCACCACCAGGGACGCGTACGTCGAACTGCGCGCGCGGGCGCTCGCGCTGCTGGTGATCACCCTGCCGTACGCCACCCTCGTCACCGTGCTGACGACCGCGCTGCTCGACGACTGGCCGAAACTGCCCGAGGTGCTCGGACTGTCCTTCGCGCTGCTCGGGGCCATGCTGGCGACCGGGGCGTGGACCTCGGCGCGCTTCCCGTACTCCATTCCGCAGGAGGGCTACAAGAACGTGGCCCCCGGGCAGTCCGGGCTCGCCTTCATGGCCATCCTCGGCGGCATGGTCTCGGCGGCCCTGCTGTGCGCCCCGGTCATCGCCGGGACGATCTGGCTGAACGTCACCGACGGCGGCGACGAGTGGAGCTGGCTGCTGCTGCCGGTGGGCGCGGTCTACGGGGCTGCGATCACGGTGGGGGGCCTGCGGCTGGCGGCGCCGCGGACGGCACGGCAACTGCCGGAGATTCTGCTGGCGGTCAGCAAGGGGTGACCTTTGGGGCGGGAGTGGCGGCGGACCGGTCGCCCGGACGTCGAGGCGCGTGCCGTCCGGGCGGCGTCAGCCCTTGAGGTCCGTGAGGACGCCGTCCAGGAAGGGTTCGATGGCGCCCCGCCACGCCTGCGGCTGGTCGTAGTGGACGAGGTGGCCGGCGTCCGCGACTTCCGCGTACTCGCCACGGGGCAGGACGCGGACCATCTCCTGCGCCTCGGCGCGGCCCAGCTGACCGTCGAGACCGCGGACGACCAGGGCGGGGCACTGGACCTGGGCGAGCTCCTCCCAGTGCGCGTCGTACACCCAGGTCTCGCGGGACTCGAGCATCTGCTCGGGATCGAAGACCGGGCGCCAGCCGTCGGGGGACTCGTGCATGACCTCGGCGTAGAACTCGCCGCGGGCCGGGTTCGGGCGCTCCACCCAGGGATCGTCCTCGCCGAACCACCTGCGGACGTCGGCGAGCGTGGCGAAGGGGGTGGGCCAGGCCTTGAACCAGTCCTCCCACTCGCGCTGCGAGGCGGCGCCGAAAGCGGAGGCCCGCATGTCGCAGATGATCAGGCCGCGGACCAGGTCGGGGCGCTTCGCGGCGAGCTGCCAGCCGGTCAGGGCACCCATCGCGTGCCCGATGAGGACGGCCGGGCCGAGTCCGAGCTGTTCGAGGGCGGCCTCGACGTCCTCGACGTAGGCCTCGCGGGTGTAGGCGGCCCGTGGCGGCTTGTCGCTCTGGCCGTGGCCCCGCTGGTCGAGGGCGACAGCGCGGTGCCGCCCGGAGAGCCAGCGGGCGGTGGACGCCCAGTGGGAGGCCCGGCCCATCAACCCGTGCAATAACAGCACGCCGGGAGCCCGCTCGCCCGCGCCCGCCTCCCCCGGACCGTCCTTCACCGGATCGGTCTTGGGAGGGTCGCCGAACTCCCAGGCGGCGAGGCGTACGCCGCCCGCCCCGGTCACGTCGATGCGTCGCGCCATAGGTCCTGGCACCCCCCTAGCTCCGCTCGGACCGCTCGCTCCCGCTCGGGGCGGACGGTCCTGTGAACCGCGTCCTGCCTGCCGTGTTCGCCGTGCTGCCCACACCCCTGAAGCGCAGATTCCGTGTGATGCGTCACCCGCAGACTATCGAAAACCTATTCGAAAAGTCGGTTCTCGCCCCTTCTGCCGGACAACACCCCTCGTTCGAGTGACCCCCCTCAAGGAATGATCGCCGCCACCAAGGGGAGATCTTCAGCGGGAGGCGGACCGCTCGGGGACATCGGTCCGCAGGGGATGACCCTGAGAGCTCGGGGCTCCGGGTCAGCACAGGGGAGGACAGGCCCCGGCGCCACACGGCGCCGGGGCCCTCCCCACGTTCACGGCACATCGTCCCCGCCCCCTCACCGGCCGGACGGCGTCACCACCGGCCCGCGCCAAGAGCCCCTCAGGTCATATGCCTCACGCGACAGCCTCGCACGCGAAACGCCCGGGCGCTGCGATTCGGCGCACACGCACCCGTATTCGACGAGATAGCCGAGATACCACAACCACCTCCCGTTTTCCAGGAGTTGACGGCCTGCCTCCTGGAGAACGACGCGGCGACGGCACTCAGGAGCCCGCCCTCCGCGCTCGCCCGCTCAGCGCTTGGCGACGAACACGTGCGAGGCCACGTCCGACGCCAGCTCGGCCGCCTCGCCGCCGCTGCCCACCAGCACCCCGCCCGCCGACTCCGTCACGCTCACCACCGAACCGGGCTGCACACCCGCCCGGCGCAGCGTGTACATCAATTGCGCGTCCGTCTGGATCGGCTCGCCGATCCGGCGCACCACGACCGTCTTGCCGTCGGCACCCGGGTCCAGGTCCGACAGCGACACCATGCCCTCGTCCAGGAACGGGTCGGCACCGTCCTTCTCGCCGAGCTCCTCCAGACCGGGGATCGGATTGCCGTACGGCGACTCGGTGGGGTGCCGCAGCAGCTCCAGCACACGGCGCTCGACGGCCTCACTCATCACGTGCTCCCAGCGACACGCCTCGGCGTGCACCTGCTCCCACTCCAGACCGATCACGTCGACGAGCAGGCACTCCGCGAGCCGGTGCTTGCGCATCACACGCGTGGCCAGCCGACGGCCCTCGTCGGTGAGCTCCAGGTGCCGGTCGCTCGCGACGGACACCAGGCCGTCCCGCTCCATCCGCGCCACCGTCTGGCTGACCGTCGGCCCGCTCTGGTCGAGCCGCTCGGCGATCCGGGCGCGCATGGGGACCACACCTTCCTCCTCCAGCTCGAGGATGGTGCGGAGATACATCTCCGTCGTGTCGATCAGTCCGGACATACGTGCCCCTTGATGAGATCCGCCGGAAGCGCGACAGCTTCGCGGCTCGTGCGCTGGCCCTGGACCCAATTCTGCCGGATACCACCGACAACCGTGCCGCGCCGTTGAAACCAAGGCATTACGGGGAGGTTCCCACGGCTGAGCCGCCGGCACTGTTCCCGGCGGTAACGACGCCACGGTCCCGGCCGCATCGACGACGGCCGCGCCGGACCGCGCCGTATTGACATCCCACTGGTCCAGACCGCACCGTGATCCGCGACACAGACACCCCACCCCGATCCACCCGAGCCACCCCGATCGATCCGATCCACCCTCCTCACGCTCCGAAGGGGCCCGCATGAGCGACGGCACGCTGTCCGGTCAGTTCTTCGACGCCGCGATCGGCCTGCTGCAGCGGGTCCGGGACGAGGAGGCCTCGTCCATCGAAGCGGCCGGGAACCTCCTCGCCGACACCGTGACCGCAGGCGGCCGCCTCTTCGCCTTCGGCGCCGGACACTCCTCACTCGCCGCCCAGGACGTCGTCTACCGCGCGGGCGGGCTCGCGCTGATGAACCTGCTGACCGTCCCCGGTGTCGTCGGCGTCGACGTCATGCCGGCCACCCTCGGCTCCGCCCTGGAACGCGTCGACGGCCTCGCGAGCGCCGTCCTGGACTGCTCACCGCTCCGCGCGGGCGACGCCCTGGTGATCATCTCCCTGTCCGGCCGCAACGCGCTCCCCGTCGAGATGGCCATGAAAGCCCGCGCCCTCGGCATCCGGGTCATCGGCGTGACCTCCGTGGCCTACGCCTCCGAGACGAGCTCCCGCCATGTCTCCGGCACATACCTCAAGGACCACTGCGACGTCGTCCTCGACTCCAAGATCGCGACCGGCGACGCCGAACTCACCCTCGACACCGTCCCCGCCCCCTTCGCCCCCGCCTCCACCGTCGTCACCTCGGCCATCCTCCAGGCGGTCATGGCCACGGCAGCGGGAAGCCTCGCCGACCGAGGCGTCGAACCCCCGCTCCTGCGCTCCGGGAACGTGGACGGGGGACACGAGTGGAACGGGCGGGTGTTCGAGAAGTACGCGGACCGGATCTTCTACCGTCAGTGAGGTACCGCCACTGACGGTACCGCTGCTGATGGCCGGGGCGGGGCCTACTCCCGCCCCACCACCTCGCCCAGATCCAACGCACCGGCGATCCGCACCGCCACATCCTCCGCGTACACCGCGTCGCCCCGCTCGAACTGACTGCGCCCGGCCCCCCGCAGAAACGTCACGACCCCGAGCGTCCGCCCCCGGCTCCGCAACACCGCACACAGCGCGTGCACCGCGTCCTCCGGCCACTGCCGGGCCAGCGCCCACTCCCGCGCCTGAGCCGCCGGCACAGCCCCCACACTCGCCCGCACAGCCCCGATCCGGTCCACGCACTGCAACGCCGGATGCCCCTCCGCATACCGCACCGGCAACCCCGCCTGCCCGGTCAGCGGACTCGGCCCCGGCGCCCCGGAAGGCGTCGCGGCCACCCGCACCAGCCGTACCGTGCCCGTCTCCTCCCCGTCGGCCAGCGCACCACCCGCGACCCGGTCGATCAGCGCATGGTCGGCGAACCCGGCGAGCGCGAAGTCCAGATGAACGGTGGCCGCCTCCAACGGGTCCTCACACTCGGCGGCGGCCCGCGCCGCCCGGTGCAACTGGTTCGTACGGAACCGCAGCAGCGACGCCTCCTGCTCGCTCTGCTTGGCCTCCGTCACGTCCTCGAAGACCCAGCCCACACCCAACGGCACGGGCTCCTCCGCCAGCGGTGACGCCAGCCGGACGAACCCGCACCGCCAGCAACGCCGCGTCTCGCCCTCCGCAGTACGCACACTCACCCAGATCTCGGCAGGCGCCGGCGGCGCACCCTCCGCCAGCACATGAGTGAGCGCGCTCTCCAACTCCTCCACACCCTGCGCCAGCAGATCCCCGAGAGGCCGCCCCAGCACGGACGTACGCCCGACACCGAACGTCCGGGCCGCGTGCGCGTTGACCACGGCGGGCCGCAGATCGACGTCGACGAGCACCACACCCCAGGACGCGTCCTCGAACAACGCCTCACTCAGCGCGATCGACCGCTCCAGATCGATCTGCGTGTGCACCTCGCTGAACGCGCAGTACACCCCGGCGGGCTTCCCGTCCGGCCCCCGCACGGCCGCCGACTGCGTCCGTACGAGCACCCGGCCGCCGTCCTTGGTCAGCAGCGCGAACTCATGCACCTGCCGCCCAGGAGCGTGCATCGCCGACATCAGCCGCGCCTCGACCTCCTCGGCATCGGCACTGCGCACCGCCCACCCGGCGAAGCCGTGCCGCCCCACCGCTTCCTCCGCACTCCAGCCGAGGATCCGCTCCGCCTCACGGTTCCAGTGCGTCACCACCCCGTCCGCGTCGAAGGCGCACAAGGCCGCGTCCATTCCGTCGAGCAGCGCGGCCAGCAGATCCGAGCCGTCCGAGCCGTCAGAACTCTCCGGACCGTCCCGCTCGGGCTCGTCCGGCCCGATCTCGTCGGTGGTCCCACTACGCCGGGAAGCACTCACCTGGACCCCCTGCAGCCTGCCGCGTCCGCACGTACCGCACGTCGGTTCGCTCACCAACAATCATTCAACTCGAACGTGACGCAGCACACACCAAGTTCCCAGAAGATTGAAGGAATCGTTGTACGCCAAAAACGCGTCCCGCCCCGCCGCGTGCCCTCGGTGACGGATGAACGCTGTGGGGCCGGGCCTGGGACGCGACCACAGAAGCCACAGGTCAACCGAGGCTGAACCTCCGGGCCGGTGATCCACATCACGGCGCCCGGCGTTGCCCGTTGCCGGTCGCCCCTGTCAGTGTTCGGGATCAAAGTCGCCCTTGTCGCCCTCTGGGAGTCCCGTTGGGTCGTCCCGAACGCCCGCTGGATCCTGACGCCGGTCCGGTGCAGCGGTTCGCCCACGAACTGCGTCTGCTGCGTCGAGAGGCCGGCCACCCGTCGTACCGCGCGATGGCCCAGCGCACCGGCGTGTCGGTGACCACGCTGTCGCGGGCCGCGGCAGGAGACCGGCTGCCGTCGGCGGAGGTGGTGCTGGCCTACGCGCGTGCGTGCGACGCGGACCCGGGCGAGTGGGAAGCGCGCTGGAAGGAGGCCGCCGGAGAGCAGGCCGCGGCCCGCGACGGCGCGGGCACCGCCGAGGGCGACGCGAAGTCGCCGTACCGGGGGCTGGCCCGCTTCGAGCCCGGTGACCGGGACCTGTTCTTCGGCCGTGACCGCCCGTTGGCCGAGCTGCTGCAGCTGGTACGGGAGCACCGGTTCGCCGCCGTGTTCGGGGCGTCGGGCAGCGGCAAGTCCTCGCTGCTGCGCGCCGGGCTGATCCCGGCCGCACAGGAGACCACGCTCGGCCCGGGACGTCCGACGGCACTGCGGATCCTCACTCCGGGAGAGCGCCCGGCGACCACGTACGGCCATCTGCTGACGCCGAAGGACGGTGACCCCGACACCTGGCTGATCGTCGACCAGTTCGAGGAGGTGTTCACCCTCTGCCGGGACCGGGCCGAGCGCACCGGTTTCATCGACCTGCTGCTCACGGCGAAGGACCCGGACTCCCGGCTGCGCACGGTGATCGCGATGCGCGCCGACTTCTACGGGCGGTGCGCCGAGCACCCGGAACTCGCCGACGCGCTGCGGCACTGCGGCCTCCTGGTGGGGCCGATGAGCCAGGCGGAACTGCGGGAGGCGGTCACCGGCCCGGCCACCGCGGCCGGACTCGTGGTCGAACGCGAGCTGGCCTCGCGTCTCGTCGAGGAGGTCGTCGACCAGCCCGGCGCGCTCCCGATGCTCTCGCACGCGCTGCTGGAGACCTGGCGCCGTCGCCGCGGCCGCATCCTCACACTCGCCGCGTACGAGGCGGCGGGCGGCGTCCATGGCGCCATCGCGGCCACCGCGGAACGCGCGTACGGCACGTTGACGCCCGCCCAGGAGGGCGCCGCCCGCCGTCTGCTGCTTCGGTTGATCGCGCCGGGCGAGGGCACTCCCGACACCCGCCGCTCGGCCACCCGCGCGGAACTGGACGAGTGGTCCGACCCCGAACTTCCGATGGTCGTCGAGCGGCTGGCCGCCGCCCGGCTGCTCGCCCTCGACGGTGACACCGTGGAACTCGCCCACGAGGCGCTGATCACCAGCTGGCCGCGGCTGGGCCGGTGGATCGACGAGGACCGCGTCCGGCTGGTCGCGCAGCGCAGGCTGGGGGAGGACGCCCGCGCCTGGCTGGAACTGGGCCGCGACCCGGGGGCCCTGTACCGGGGTGTGCGCCTGGACCGCGCCGCGGAGCTCTTCGCGCCGGGAGAGCGGTCCGAGCCTTCGCCGGGCCGGCGGTCGCCGGGTGAGCGGTCACCGGGGCAGCCGTCGTCCGATGAGCGGTCACCCGGGCAGCGGTCACCGGGCAAGCCGTCGCCTGACGCCCGGCGCGAGCATCTCACCTCGGCCGAGCGCGCGTTCCTGAACGCGGCACTCGCCGCACGCGACGCGGAGCGGCACGTCGTCGCCCGTACCAGGCGGCGGACCCGGCGCCTGGCCGCCACGCTCTCCGGCCTGCTCGCCGTGGCGCTGGTGATCAGCCTGGTCGCCTGGCAGCAGCACGGCACCGAGGTGCGGGACGAGGAGGACACCGCCGCCCGGCGGGTCGCCGCGGTGTCCGACACCATGCGGACCACGGACCCGCGGTCCGCGATGCTGCTGAGCCTGGCCGCCTGGCGGATCGCGGCCCTGCCGGAGACCCGTGCGGCCCTGCTGGACGCCCTGGCCCAGCCCGAGCGGGATGCGTTCACCGATCCCGCGCAGAGCGACACGGCCACCCGCTTCCTCGTCGGCTCCGGACGCGTCCTGCTGAGTGTCAGCGGGCGGACCTGGCGAACCTGGAGCACCGTCACCCACCGGGCCCTCGCCTCCGGGCGGCTGCCGGCGGGGACCTCGGGGGCCTTCACAGCCGGCCGCGACGGCAGGCTCCTCGAGGTCGACGGCGACTGGGGCGAACGGCTGTGGGACCTCACCTCGGGCCGCTGGGCCGGCCCGGCGCCGGTCTCGTCGCAGAACATGGTCTCCTTCGACGCCGCCCCCCGGACCTACCTCGTCAGCTCCATCGACAAGCCGCGGCAGCAACTGCATGCCGTCTCGGACGGTCGAGTGCTGTTCGAGGCCCGGGCGGACAGCGAGACGAACGTGGCCGCGACGGCCGACGGCCGCCTGGTGGCGGTCTGCCCCGTCAGCGGCCCCCTCCAGGTCCGCGACATCGCCTCGCACCGCGACCTCGCGGGTGCCTGGACAAGAGCGGGCGCGAACACCTGCGGCGACGACAACTCCCGCGTGGAATTCGACCCCCGCGGCCACCTGCTCGCGGCGGTCTCCGAGACGGACGTACACGTCTGGGACACGGCATCGGGACAGCAGGTCGCGGACATCGCCTACCCGGACGCCGCATCCGTGTCCTTCAGCGGGGACGGCGGTTTCCTGGCCGTCTCCGGTCCCGCCGAGCTCTCCGTATGGCGGCTCTCCGCGCCCGATGCCCCCGTCTTCCGCCACTCCCTCAACGACCAGCGGCCGATCGGCGCCATCGCCTGGGACCCCGACCGGCCCGAGGTGCGGTACCTCGAGGGGAGCACGGTGCACACGCTCGCCCTGGGGCCGGCGACCACCTCCGCGTGGCGCGGCACCCCGGTGAGCGCCGCGCTGCTGAGCCCGGACGGCCGTACGCTCGCCACCGCCGAGCAGTCCGCCGGCGGCTACGCGTTCCGGCTGCGGGACACGGGCGACGGCCGCCTGCTCCGTACGCTGCCCGCCGCCCCGCTCTTCGGCGCCGACCACGGAGCCGGGCCGGCGACGGACGCCGTGCCGCTGCCGCTGATGGCCTTCAGCCCGGACGGCACGGCCTTCGCGTACGGCGTCTCCGCATCGGGCGGGGGCGCCTCGGCACAGTCGCTGGCCCTCTGGGACCTCGCACGTGCTCGCCTGCGCACGACGCTGGACCTGGCACCGTCGCGGGCCGCAGCGGCGGAGTACATCGCCCTCGGCCCCGGCGGACGGCTGCTGGTGGCCGTCCGCGACCAGTCCGCCCGCCAGATCGGCGAGACCTGGGACACCACGACCGGCCGCAGGACCGCCGTCCTCGGCGACATGAACCCCGCAGCGCCGGCGCTGCGGCCGGACGGCCGCCTGCTCATCGACGGCGACCGCCTCACCACCCTGTCCTCCGGGACCCGTACGACTCGGCCCCTGGGCCCGGGAGAGGAGATCGTGGCGGTGGCCTTCAGCCCGGACGGCTCCCGGGCCGCGGTCGGCGACGCGTCGGGGCGCGTCGCCCTGTGGGACGGCGACCTCACCCACCGGCTCGGCGTCCTGCCCAACGTCTTCCCCGACCCCCCGGCGAACGGCTCCCCGGAGGCCGTCGGTGCCCTGGCCTTCAGCCCGGACGGCGGCACCCTCGCCGTCGCCGGCGACTCCGGCTCGCTCCAGCTGTGGGACACCGCCGGCCAGCAGCCCCTCGGCAGCGGCCTCACCACCCCCGGCGACGCCATCACCTCCGTCGCCTTCACCCCGAACGCCGCCACCCTCTACGCCACCAGTGCGCACGTCCCACTCCAGCACTACCCCGTCAACCCCTCATACGCAGCCACCTGGATCTGCGCCCGCACGGGAACGACGCTGTCCCCTGCCCAGTGGCACACCTACATCCCCGAGGCCGCCTACCGCAGCGTGTGTGCCCGATGAACGGTGCGGTGCCGCCACCGCGTTGAGCGCCGACCTCCGCGAGCTGCCAGGCCCGCAGCCGAACCAAGAAATCCGACCGGCACCGACATCGGTAATTCCCGGGATATACTCCGGATATACCCGGGAAACAATTCCCGACATTGAATTCAGAGTTCTTCGGATAACTGCCGGGTAAGGTTCCGTCGGGCGAAACAGCGGTCGCACAATCCTCACAGGGAAGAGATCGACTCCGCCGGAGTCGACCAGAATTCAGAGAAACACGGAGGCTGATCCGTGAAGAGATTCCCGAGGATGCGGCTGCGCGCCGTCACACTCCTCAGCAGCGTAATCGCCCTCACGTCGAGCACACTCGGTGTGGGGCTGGCCCAGGCGCCCCAGGCCAGTGCCGACTCATGGGGGTGCGGCGGGCTGATCAACAACAACTTCGCGCACTGCATCGACAGTGAGTCGTCCTATGGGCTGAAGATCGAGGACCCGTGGGTCCCCACGGCCGCCAAACAGAAATACATGGACCAGTCGGTGATCGTCCGGCGCTGCCTGACCAGCTCCAACGCGCATTGCTCCTCGGACTGGAGCAACGGCCGCGACGGCAACATCATGCGTTGGCAGATCCAGAAGATCACCTGGGTCAACCCTCAGATGTCCGACTACACCGACTACAGCCAACTGTCCACCACGAGCCCGGGCTGGGGCTGTACCGCCGGCCACAAGGCAGTCAACACCACGTTCACCCCCGGTCACGGAACCACGTTCGAGTCCTTCGGCTTCCTGCCCGACGTGGGCACCGACAGGGAGTACCACGCGAACTGGCTGAGCAAGGCCTTCAGCGCGAGCGCCGGCATCCTGGGTGACCTCACGTTCGGAGCCTCCACACCGAGCAGTTGGACGCTCGGCGAGACGAACACCGTTGACGTCGCGCCCGGCTCCAAGGGCTGGCTGAACCTCGCCCCGGGCTTCGTCCAGCTAAAGGGCGAAGCCATCCTCCACATGCAGTACCAATGGAACGGTGGGGGCCGCTGGCACCACAAGGACCTTAGGGTCCGGGACACGACGCTCGTGGTGCCCCACACGATCTCCTACAACGGCGCGAAGATCCAGTCCGCCGACGTGGCTTTCCGGTCTGCCTTGATGAACAGCTCGGAGTGGGAAGCTCACTGCCAAGGGCAGTCCCCGAGCCCCTGGCACCACCTGCAGGTCAAGGTCTACCCCAACACCGGGGGAATACTGATCGCGGACCACTCCTCCGGTTACTCCCACTGCTTCGCTGTGCCCCTCAGGAATCGGCCGGCCTGGCTCGACGCCTATGCGTCCAACTACAGGTCCCACGTGTTCCAGCAGGACGACGTCGAGGTGAGCTGGTACCGCACCTCCTTGTGCAGCTACCCCCGTCAGCAGGCGAACCGCCCCACCTTCCGGCACGCGGCGCCGCAGATCGACGGGCTGACCAACTGGTGGATCAAGTAACGCCGGCCACTGAACCCACGGGCAGGTGACTGTCCGGAATCCTGATCCCCGAAGTCGCCCAGGAGAGTTGAAGCGGCGAAGGCACGCCCCCTGATGACGGAGGCGTGCCTTCGCCCGCTCACCGGACCCGGGGGTTGCGGGGCGCTGGGAGCAGGCACGGCACGTCACCCGGTGAAGGTGCCGTGCCGTGCCTGCTGCCGCAGGACCTCAGGACCTCAGGAGCTCAGGACCGCGACGAGTACCAGGCTTGGGTGCTGATCGCGCGGGAGGCGTCACACCGACCGCGACGACGGGCCACAAGACCGCGCACCGCGACCCGAACGGCCGGCCGCGGCCCGGGCCGCCTCCACCGCCCACCGCCTCCACCGCCTCCCGGCCGTACGGCTCGCGTCAGCCGCGGGCGGGCGGAGCGTGCGGGGGCCCGCGGGACCGGACTCCACCCACGATTCCGGGTTGTTTCATCCCCTGAGCTGGGATTGTGCAACAACCTCACCCCCACGAGAGTCCGCTGTATGCCCGGCCGCATCACCCCACGGGTGGTGCAGGCGGGCGGACGCCGGAAGCCCGGCGGCCGCCCGCGACCGTCCAGCCGGCGTTCATCCGGCGTGCACCCGCCGAGGTTAGGAACGACATGACCACTCAACCCCTCCGACAGCCCATACCGGTCCCCGCCCGCACCGGCGGTAGGCCGGTGCAGGTGACCGTGGCGCCGGAGCCGGCCTGGGCCGCTCTCGCGATCAGGGCGAGGGACTGCGCCGGCTCCGCGCTGGCCGCCGTGCTCTGGCGGCGCTTCGGGCCGGCCGCCCAGCTGCGGCTGAGCGGCGGTGGCGGTCAGCTGCTGGCGCCCGCCCCGGACCGGCAGCAGGCCCTGCGGCTGGCCCATCAGGTCCGGGAGGACCTCAGTGACGGGGTGTGGATCTCGGTGGCCTGGCGGCCGTACGAGGAACTGGGGAACGTTGTGTACGAGGTGACGAACGTCCTCACGGTGGTGTGTGCACTGAACCGCAAGCCCGGCGTCTACCAGCTCGGCGACGTGGCAGTGGAGTGCGCGGTGGCGAGCAGCCCGGCGGTGTCCCGGTACCTCGCGGTTCTGATCGAGCCGGTGGTCGACCGTCCGGAGCTGCTGGAGACGCTGAAGGCGCTCATCGCGGCAGACGGCAACCGGGCCCGGGCCGCGTCGGAACTCATCATCCACCGCAGCACCATCGACTACCGGCTGCGACGGATCGAGCAGCTGACCGGCCACTCGCCGACCTCCGTGAGCGGTATGCGGACGCTGTGTACGGCGCTCGCGGCCCACGCTCTGATGCGGCTCCAGCGGACCTCGCCCCAGCAGGGCTGACCGGCCCGGCGCACCCAATCCGCGGCTCCTGCGGCGCGGTGACGGACATGGCTGGGGCAGTCGGCCGGAATCAGCAGGGTCGACATCCGGGAAAACCGGTTGAACGGTCGCCGACGGGTTCTTAAGGTGTGGGCTACACGAGAAGGGAGGTGGTTCGGCAGATGTATGAAATCCGGACGCGTGAGGTGACTGCGGGCTAGCGCCCGTCACCACACCGAGTGCGGTGCCGGACCAGCACGTGAAAGAAGCGTGCAGCCGGCCCAATCCCAAGCAGTCACCCGACCCGCGAGCTCGCCGGTACGTCCGGCCGGCTTCTCCGCCGTGAGGCGGAGGGACCCCGAGCTCGCGGGTCGTCTGCGTTCGCGGACAGGGCAGGGCGGGGCGGGTTCAGTGGGCGATGTCGCCGTAGCCCTCGATCTCCTGGGGGCCGCGTGTGCCGGGGCCGATGTAGCGGGCCGACGGGCGGACCAGGCGGCCGGTGCGCTTCTGCTCCAGGATGTGGGCCGACCAGCCGGCCGTGCGGGCGCAGGTGAACATGGATGTGAACATGTGGGCCGGAACCTCGGCGAAGTCGAGGATGATCGCGGCCCAGAACTCGACGTTGGTGGCGAGGACGCGGTCGGGGCGGCGGGCGTGGAGTTCGGCGAGGGCGGCCTTCTCGAGGGCCTCGGCGATCTCGAAGCGCGGGGCGCCGAGTTCGCGGGCGGTGCGGCGCAGGACGCGGGCGCGGGGGTCCTCGGCGCGGTAGACGCGGTGGCCGAAGCCCATGAGGCGCTCGCCCTTGTCGAGGGCCTGCTTGACGTAGGCCTCGGCGTCGCCGGTGCGTTCGATCTCCTCGATCATGTGGAGGACACGGGAGGGGGCGCCGCCATGGAGGGGGCCGGACATGGCTCCTACGGCGCCGGAGAGGGCCGCGGCGACGTCGGCGCCGGTGGAGGCGATGACGCGGGCCGTGAAGGTGGAGGCGTTCATGCCGTGTTCGGCCGCCGAGGTCCAGTACGCGTCCACGGCCGCGACATGTTTGGGGTCGGGTTCGCCGCGCCAGCGGATCATGAAGCGTTCGACGACGGACTGGGCCTTGTCGATCTCGCTCTGGGGGACCATGGGCAGGCCTTGGCCGCGGGCGGACTGGGCGACGTAGGAGAGGGCCATGACGGCGGCCCGGGCGAGGTCCTCGCGGGCCTGCTCGGCGTCGATGTCAAGGAGTGGCTTGAGGCCCCACACGGGGGCGAGCATGGCGAGGGCGGACTGGACGTCGACGCGGATGTCGCCGGAGTGGACGGGGATGGGGAAGGGTTCGGCGGGCGGCAGGCCGGGGTTGAAGGCTCCGTCGACGAGGAGGCCCCAGACGTTGCCGAAGGAGACGTGGCCGACCAGGTTCTCGATGTCGACGCCCCGGTATCGCAGGGCGCCGCCTTCCTTGTCCGGTTCGGCGATCTCCGTTTCGAACGCGATGACTCCTTCGAGTCCGGGTACGAAGTCGGACATCAGGCGGCTCCTCGTGATGTGTGCGACAGGTGGCTCCGGGGGATCCACGGTCCGTGCGGGGACTCGCGGTCCTGGCGATGAGCCCGGTGGTGCCCCGTGCGGCCGACGGTCATCCACCGGGAGGACATCTGCACCATATCCCTGAGTGCCACCCTTGGGGAGGGTCAGCGGCACTCAGTGCCATTTTCATGTCCGGGGCTGTCGCCGATACGGCGGGATGCCCGCGGATTCGATGCGGCAGGATGACCATGTGAAGGACGCAGACGCCGTTTCCCCCGATCCCGCCTCGATGCGTCAGCATTACCGGGCGGAGGGGCTCGCCGAGGCCGATCTGGCCGCCTCGCCCGTGGAGCAGTTCGCGCGGTGGTTCCAGCAGGCCGCGACGGAGGGCCGGTTGTTCGAGCCGAACGCCATGGTGGTGTCCACGGCGGATGCCGAGGGCCGGGTCAGCTCCCGTACGGTGCTGTTGAAGCACTTCGACGAACAGGGCTTCGTCTTCTACACCAACTACGGCTCCCGCAAGGCCCGTGACCTGGCCGAGAATCCGCAGGTCGCGCTGTTGTTCCCATGGCATCCGATGGCCCGGCAGGTCATCGTGACGGGCGTGGCCCGGCGTACCGGGCGGGACGAGACGGCGGCGTACTTCCGTACGCGTCCGCACGGGTCCCAGCTGGGTGCCTGGGCGAGCGAGCAGTCGTCGGTGATCGCGGACCGTGCCGGGCTGGACGCGTCGTACGCGGAGCTGGCCGCCCGTTATCCGGAGGGCGGGCAGGTGCCGGTGCCGCCGCACTGGGGTGGTTTCCGGGTGGCGCCGCGGACGGTGGAGTTCTGGCAGGGCCGGGAGAACCGGCTGCATGACCGGTTGCGGTATGTGGCGGAGGCGGACGGGAGCTGGCGGGTGGAGCGGCTCAGTCCGTGAGGACCGTGTCCAGGATCCGTGCCCACTGCGCCACGACCCGTTCGCGGCGGCCGGTGTCGTCCGTGAGCAGGTTCGCGAGGCCCAGGCCGCGGGCCATGTCCAGCAGGCCCTGGACGGTTTCGCGGACGCCGGGGCGGGTTTCGTCGGCGCCGAGCAGGTCGACGGCTATGCGGTGGGTCTCGCGGCCGACGTGGGCCTCCAGCTCCGTGACGCGTGGTCTTAGGGGGGCCTCGTTGGAGGCGGCGACCCACAGGTGGAGGGCGGCGCGGAAGAGGGGGCCGGTGTAGAGGTCGACCAGGGCGGAGACGACGGCGTGGCGGTCGCCGGTCGCGCCCTGGGGGAACAGGGCGCGCAGGGCGGTGGAGCGTTCCTCGGCGACGTATTCGACGGCTGCGGTGAAGAGGTCCTCGCGGGTGGGGAAGTGGTGTTGGGCTGCGCCGCGGGAGACGCCGGCGCGTTCGGCGACGACGGCGACCGTGGAGCCGGTCCAGCCACGTTCGGCGAGGCAGGCCACGGCGGCTTCCAGGAGTCGTTGCCGGGTGGCCCTGCTGCGGTCCTGCTTGGGGACACGCTCTCCGGTCACGCGCTCACCCGGCACGTGTTCGATGGCGCTCACAGCAGTACCCATGGTGGATCCCGTCGTTCGAGAAAAGCCGTCATCCCCTCGCGGGCCTGCGGGGAGGAGAACAGCCGGGCCGAGAGCGCGGTGAGGGCGGCCGCGTCTCGGTCGAAGGCTTCGAGCACCCTAGCCGTGAGCAGCTGTTTCGTCTCGGCCAGAGCTTGGGGTGCGGACTTGCGCAGGCCGTCCAGGACGGGTGCGAGTACGGCGTCCACGTCGTCGCCCGCCGCTGTCAGGAGGCCGATGCGGGCGGCTTCGGCGGCGTCGAAGCGCTCGCCGGTGAGGTAGTGGCGGGCGAGGGCGCGCGGGTCGGTGCGGGGGATCAGCGGGAGTGAGATGACGGCGGGGGCGACCCCGATGCGTACCTCCGTGAAGGCGAAGGTGGATGCGGTGGAGGCGGCGGCGATGTCGCAGGCGGCGAGCAGGCCGAGGCCGCCGGCACGGACATGGCCGGTGACCCGGGCGAGGACGGGTGAGGGCAGTTCGATGATCTGGCGCAGGAGGGCGACGAGCGCCTGGGGCGGCGGTGGGTCGCGCAGGTCGGCGCCCGCGCTGAAGGTGGTGCCGGTGTGGGTGAGGACGATGGCGCGTACGTCGTCGTCCTCGCCGTTCTGTTCCAGGGCGTCGGCGAGTTCCTGTACGAGGGCCGCCGAGAGGGCGTTGCGGTTGTGCGGCGAGTCCAGGGTGAGGGTGGTGATGCCGCGTTCGTGGGCGGTGTGGACGAGGGTCGTCATGGGTGCTCCCTCAGGCGGCGGCGCAGGATCTTGCCGGAGGCGGCGCGGGGTACGGCGTCGATGAAGGTGACCTGGCGGACGCGTTTGTAGGGGGCGACGCGTTCGGCGACGTACATCATGACCTCTCCTTCGGAGAGGTCGGGCGCGGTGGGCCGGCGGACCACGTGGGCGTGCGGGACCTCGTTGCCGTCGTCGTTGTAGACGCCGATGACGGCGGCGTCGGCGATGCCGGGGTGGGTGAGCAGGAGTGCTTCGAGTTCGGCGGGGGCCACCTGGAAGCCCTTGTACTTGATGAGTTCCTTGACACGGTCGACGACGAAGGTCCAGCCGTCGGCGTCGACGTGGCCGACGTCTCCGGTGTGCAGCCAGCCGTCCTTGTCGATCATCTGGGCGGTGGCGTCGGGGTGGCCGAGGTAGCCCTTCATGATCTGGGGGCCGCGGATGAGGATCTCGCCGGACTCGTCGGTGCCGAGGTCCTTGTCGGGGTCGTCGAGGGAGACGACCCGCATCTCGGTGCCGGCGATGAGCTTGCCGACGGTCCCGGGGGGCGCCTCGCGCATGGCGTCCCGGGGGACGACGTGGGTGCCCGGGGACAGTTCCGTCATGCCGTACGCCTGGCCGACGGGCGGCAGGCCGAGGCGGTGCGAGCAGGCGGCGGCCAGGCGGGCGTCCAGGGGGGCGGCGGCGCTGATGATGTACTTCAGGGACGACAGGTCGTACTGGGCGACCAGGGGGTGTTTGGCGAGGGCCAGGACGATCGGCGGGGCGACGTACAGGCCGGTGATGCGGTGGTTCTGGATGGCCGCGAGGAAGGTCTCCAGGTCGAAGCGGGGCAGGACGACGACGGTGGCGCCCTGGCGCAGGGGTGCGTTCATGAGGGCAGTGAGGCCGTAGATGTGGAAGAACGGCAGCACGGCGAGGATGCGGTCGCCGGGGCTCGCCGGCATGACCGGTTCGAGCTGGGCGAGGTTGGTGGCGATCTGGCGGTGCGTGAGCATGACGCCCTTGGGGATGCCGGTCGTGCCCGACGAGTACGGGAGTGCCGCCACGTCCTGGGCGGGGTCGATGTCGATGCGCGGCTCGGGGGCGGCCGAGGCGAGCATGTCGATGAGTGAGCGGTGTCCGGGCGCGCTGTCGCAGACGAAGATCTCCTGGACGCCGCCGGCGATTTCGGCGGCCCTGCGGGCGCTGTCCAGGAGCGGCGAGACCGTGACGATCCAGCGGGCGGCGGAGTCGGTGAGCTGTTTGGCGAACTCCTCCGGCGTGGCGAGCGGGTGCACGGGCGTGACGGAGGCACCCGCGCGCGTGGCGGCGTAGAACGCGGTCGGGAAGGCGATCGTGTTGGGGCTGTGCAGGGCGAGGACGTCGCCTTTGCGGACGCCCGCCTCGGCGAGGGCGGCGGCGACGCGGCGGTGGAAGCGGTCCAGCTGGTCGTAGGTGAGGGTGGTGCCGTCGGTGCCGTCGATCAGGGCGGGGGTGTCACCGAACGCGGCGGCGCGGCCCAGCACCGCCTCGTAAATGGGGAGGTCTACGGGCGGGACGTCTGCGTACTCGCTGCGGAACATGGTTCCTCCTCGCGCGACAGGGCGCCCGGTCAGTACGACTTGGGCAGGCCGAGGGTCTGGTGGGAGACGTAGTTGAGAATCATCTCCCGGCTGACTGGGGCGATACGAGCCACGCGCGAGGCCGTTATCAAGGAGGCGAGCCCGAACTCGCGGGTGAGGCCGTTGCCGCCGAGGGTGTGCACGGCCTGGTCGACGGCCTTCACGCACGCCTCCCCCGCCGCGTACTTGGCCATGTTGGCGGCCTCGCCCGCGCCGGTGTCGTCGCCGGCGTCGTACAGGTGGGCGGCCTTCTGCATCATCAGACGGGCCAGTTCGAGGTCGATGTGCGCCTGCGCGAGGGGGTGGGCGATGGCCTGGTGGGCGCCGATGGGGGTGTCCCACACGGTGCGGTCGCGGGCGTAGGCGATGGCCTGCGCGAGGGCGTAGCGGCCCATGCCGATCGCGAAGGCGGCGGTCATGATGCGTTCGGGGTTGAGACCGGCGAAGAGCTGGAGCAGGCCCGCGTCCTCGTCGCCGACGAGCGCGTCCGCGGGCAGTCGTACGTCGTCCAGGGTCAGCTCGAACTGCTTCTCCACCGCGGTCAGTTCCATGTCGATCTGACGGCGCTGGAAGCCGGGGGCGTCGCGGGGGACGATGAACAGGCAGGGCTTGAGGCGGCCGGTGCGGGAGTTCTTGTCGGACGCGGTTTCGGTGCGGGCGACTATGAGGGTGGCGTCGGCTGTGTCGACGCCGGAGATGAAGACTTTGCGGCCGGTGAGAAGCCAGTCGCCGGTGTCCGGGTCGCGGCGGGCCGTGGTGGTGATGCGGTGGGAGTTGGAGCCGGCGTCGGGTTCGGTGATGCCGAAGGCCATGGTGCGGGTGCCTTCGGCGAGTCCGGGGAGCCACTCGTGCTTCTGTTTTTCGGTGCCGAAGCGGGCGATCACTGTGCCGCAGATGGCTGGGGATACGACCATCATGAGGAGGGGGCAGCCTGCGGCGCCGAGTTCTTCGAGGACGATGGAGAGTTCGGCGATGCCGCCGCCTCCACCACCGTATGCCTCCGGCAGGTTGACGCCGAGGTAGCCGAGTTTGCCTGCCTCGGACCAGAGGGCCTGTCGGTCGTGGTTGCGGCCGTGGCGGTTGCCGAGGGCGGCGACGGCGGTTCGTAGGGCCTTCTGTTCTTCGGAATCCGTGGTGGGGGGCATGGGGCTCCTTCCCGGGTGCAGGTTGTGTGTGGTTGCTCGCGCACTTCCCCGCGCCCCTTAGGTTGGCTGTACTACCGCCAGCAGTTCACCGACCGTCACCTGGTGACCAGGCGCCACTCGCAGGGCGCTCAGCGTCCCCGTGACCGGGGCCGTGATCCTGTGTTCCATCTTCATCGCCTCCAGCCACAGCAGGGGCTGGCCTGCCTGTACCGCGGCTCCCTCGGTCAGGCCCTCCGCCACCCGGACCACCGTTCCCGGCATGGGGGCCAGCAGGGAGCCCGGGGCGTGCTGGGTCGTCGGGTCCGGGAAGCGGGGCAGGGCGGTCAGGGCGTCCCCGTTCACGTACACCTGGTCGCCGTACCGCGCCACCGCGAACTTTCTCCGCACGCCCGCCTCTTCGAGTACGACCAGACGCGCGTCGGCGTGGACGACGCGGACCCCGTCCGCCTCCAGGCCCGTCCTGGTGTGCCGGTAGTGGACCTCGATCTCCTCGCCCGCGCTGGTCGCGTAGCGCTTGGTGTGGGGCTGGGAAGGGACGTTGCGCCAGCCGCCGAAGCGGGAGCGGCCGTGGGTGTCGGAGAGGGCGGCGGCCAGGGGGGCGTGCGGGTCGGGGGTCGGCTGGGTGAGGTCGGGGAGGTGGCGGTCGTAGAAGGCGGTGTTCATGCGGGCGGCGGTGAACTCGGGGTGCCGTAGCGAGCGCAGGAGGAGGTCACGGTTGGTGACCGGGCCGTGGAGGCTCGTCTTCTCCAGGGCTCCCGCGAGTTTGCGGATGGCCTCCGCGCGCGTGGGGGCGTGGGCGATGAGCTTGGCGAGCATGGGGTCGTAGTGGACGCCGATGGTGTCGCCGGCTTCGTAGCCCGTGTCCAGGCGGACGCCGTCAGGGACGGTCAGCTGGTGCAGGGTGCCGGTCTGGGGGGTCCAGTCGCGGGCGGGGTCCTCGGCGTAGAGGCGGGCCTCGACGGCGTGGCCGGACGGGAGCGGTGGGTTTTCCGGCAGTTCGGCGCCTTCGGCGATGCGGAGTTGGAGGGCGACCAGGTCGAGGGCGAAGACGGCTTCCGTGACGGGGTGTTCGACCTGGAGGCGGGTGTTCATCTCCAGGAAGTGGGGTCTGTCGTCCGCGATCAGGAACTCGACGGTGCCGGCGCCGGCGTAGTCGACGGCCCGGGCGGCGCGTACGGCCGTGTCGTACAGCTCCTGGGTGAGTTCCTCGGAGAGTCCTGGTGCCGGGGCTTCCTCGATGACCTTCTGGTGGCGGCGTTGGAGGGAGCAGTCCCGGGTGCCCAGCGGCCAGACCGTGCCGTGGGTGTCGGCGAGGATCTGCACCTCGACGTGCCGGCCGCCTGCCTCGCCCCCGAGGTACGGCTCGATGAACACCTCGCCGTCGCCGAACGCGCTCGCCGCCTCGGCGCGGGCGCCTTCCAGGGCGGCGTCCAGGTCGTCGAGTCGGCGTACGACACGCATCCCGCGCCCCCCGCCGCCCGCGGCCGCCTTGACCAGGACCGGCAGGTCGGCCTCGGTGACTCGCGCGAGGGACGTGATCCCCAGCAGCTTCTTGGCGCGCGTCTTGGACGCCATCGCCTCGATCGCCTCGGGTGGCGGGCCGATCCAGCGCAGGCCCGCGTCGAGGACGGCGCGGGCGAAGTCGGCGTTCTCGGAGAGGAAGCCGTAGCCGGGGTGCACGGCGTCGGCTCCGGCGGCGAGGGCGGCCTTCACGATCAGGTCGCCGCGCAGGTAGGTGTCGGCGGGCGACGCGCCCGGCAGTCGTACCGTCGCGTCGGCCAGGCGCGCGTGCAGGGCGTTGTCGTCGGCGTCGGAGTGCACGGCGACCGTTCGGATGCCCAGCTCACGGCAGGTGCGGACGATGCGGCAGGCGATCTCGCCCCGGTTGGCGACGAGGAGTGTCGTGATCAAGGGGTTCCTCACATCCGGAAGACGCCGAAGCCGCCGCGCGTACCCTCGTACGGCGCCGTGTGGATGGCCGACAGGCACAGGCCGAGGACCGTGCGGGTGTCGCGCGGGTCGATGACGCCGTCGTCGTAGAGCCGCCCGGACAGGAACATGGGCAGCGACTCGGACTCGATCTGCTGCTCCACCATGGCGCGCAGGGCGGCGTCCGCGTCCTCGTCGTACGGCTGTCCCTTGGCGGCGGCCGACTGCCGGGCCACGATGGAGAGCACGCCCGCGAGCTGCTGCGGGCCCATGACGGCCGACTTGGCGCTGGGCCAGGCGAAGAGGAAGCGGGGGTCGTAGGCGCGGCCGCACATGCCGTAGTGGCCGGCGCCGTAGGACGCGCCCATGAGGACCGACAGGTGGGGCACCCGGCTGTTGCTCACCGCGTTGATCATCATCGCGCCGTGTTTGATGATGCCGCCCTGCTCGTACTCCTTGCCGACCATGTAGCCGGTGGTGTTGTGCAGGAAGAGGAGGGGGATGTCGCGCTGGTTGGCGAGCTGGATGAACTGGGCGGCCTTCTGGGACTCCTCGCTGAACAGGACCCCCTGGGCGTTGGCGAGGATGCCGACCGGGTAGCCGTGCAGGGTCGCCCAGCCGGTGGCGAGGCTGGTCCCGTAGAGGGGCTTGAACTCGTCGAAGTCCGAGGCGTCGACGACGCGGGCGATGACCTCGCGCGGGTCGAAGGGGGTACGCAGATCCCCCGGGACGATGCCGAGCAGCTCGTCCTCGTCGTACTTGGGGGGCGCGGCCGGACCGGGATCGGCGTACGCCTTGCGGTGGTTGAGGCGGGCGACCACGCGCCGCGTCTGCCGCAGGGCGTCGTGTTCGTCGACGGCGAAGTGGTCCGCGAGACCCGACACGCGCGCGTGCATCTCCGCGCCGCCCAGCGACTCGTCGTCGCTCTCCTCGCCGGTGGCCATCTTCACGAGCGGCGGCCCGCCGAGGAAAACCTTGGCACGGTCCTTGACCATGATCACGTGGTCGGACATGCCGGGGATGTACGCCCCTCCGGCCGTGGAGTTGCCGAACACGACGGCGACGGTCGGGATGCCGGCGGCGGAGAGCCGGGTGAGGTCGCGGAAGATCGCGCCGCCGGGGATGAAGATCTCCTTCTGGGAGGGCAGGTCGGCGCCGCCGGACTCGACCAGGCTGATGCAGGGCAGCCGGTTGGCGAGCGCGATGTCGTTCGCACGCAGGGCCTTCTTCAGGCTCCACGGGTTGCTGGCGCCGCCGCGCACGGTCGGGTCGTTCGCGGTGATCAGGCACTCCACGCCCTCGACGACCCCGATGCCGGTGACCAGGGAGGCGCCGACGGTGTAGTCGCTCCCCCAGGCCGCCAGCGGGGACAGTTCCAGGAAGGGGGTGTCGGGGTCGAGGAGCAGCTCGACGCGTTCGCGGGCGAGGAGTTTGCCGCGCTTTTGGTGCCGTTCCACGTATTTCGGGCCGCCGCCCGCCAGTGCCTTCGTGTGCTCGGCGGCCAGTTCGTCCAGTTTGGCGAGCATCGCGTCGCGGTGGGCGCGGTAGTCGGCGCCGGAGGTGTCGAGGGTGGAGGTGATGACCGTCAAAGGAGGGCCTCCGGGATGTCCAGGTGGCGGGAGCGCAGCCATTCGCCCAGCGCCTTGGCCTGCGGATCGAAACGGTGCTGGGCGGCGACGCCCTCGCCGAGGATTCCCTCGACGACGAAGTTCAGGGCACGGAGGTGGGGCAGGACGTGGCGGGTGACCCGCAACCGGCCGCTCTCGGGGATCAGGTGCCGGAAACGGTCGACGGTCAGCTCATGGGCGAGCCAGCGCCAGGCGTCCTCGGACCGGGCCCAGACACCGACGTTGGCGTTCTTGCCCTTGTCCCCGCTGCGGGCACCGGCGACGAGGCCGAGGGGGGCGCGGCGGGTGGGCCCCGGCGGCAGGGGCTGGGGCAGGGGCGGCTCCGGAACGTCCTCCAGTACGACGGTCTCGTGGGCCGGGGACACGGGGATCCGGCGTCCGTCGTGGAGGACGGCCACATGGCCGACGGCACCATGGGGGACGTACACATCCTCGAAGACCCCATAGGGTGCGCCCTTTCCAGGTGGCGCCAGCACATGGAACCCGGGGTAGCTGGCGAGCGCCAGTTCCACGGCGGCACCGCTGAGCGCCCGCCCGACGACCTCCTGGTCCGCGTCCCGTACGACGAGCCGCAGCAGGGCACTCGCCAGTTCCTCGGTCGAGGCGTCGGCGCGGTCGGTGCGGACGAGGTCCCAACGGATCTCGGCGGGCGGTGACTTGGCCAGCGCGTCCGCCATCTGTTCGCGCACCAGCGCGGCCTTCGCCTCGATGTCGAGGCCGGTGAGGACGAAGGTCACCTCGTTGCGGTAGCCGCCGAGACGGTTGACGCCGACCTTGAGGGTCGGGGGCGGGGCCTCGCCGCGTACGCCCTCGACGCGCACCCGGTCGGGGCCGTCCTGGGCGAGCCGTACGGTGTCGAGGCGGGCGGTGACGTCGGGGCCGGCGTACCGGGCGCCGGAGGTCTCGTAGAGGAGCTGGGCGGTGACCGTGCCGACGTCGACGAAGCCGCCGGTGCCCGGGTGCTTGGTGATGACGGCGGTGCCGTCCTCGTGGATCTCGGCGAGGGGGAAGCCGGGCCGTCGCATGTCAGGGGGGCCGTCACGGAAGAACGCGTAGTTGCCGCCGGTCGCCTGCGTCCCGCACTCCAGGACGTGTCCGGCGACGACGGCCCCCGCGAGCCGGTCGTGGTCCCCGGGCTGCCAGCCGAAGTGGGCGGCGGCGGGCCCGGTGACCAGCGCCGCGTCCGTCACCCGGCCCGTGACGACGACGTCCGCGCCCTGGCGCAGACAGGCCGCGATGCCGAACCCGCCGAGGTAGGCGTGGGCGGCGAGGCTGCCGGGGTGGGCGGCGGTGAGGTCGTCGCCCTCGACGTGCGCGACCCGGACGGGAAGTCCGAGCCGGTCCGCCAACTCCCGCACCCTGTCGGCGAGTCCGGCGGGGTTGAGGCCGCCCGCGTTGGTGACGATCCTGACCCCGCGCTCATGGGCGAGCCCGAGGCACTCCTCCAGCTGTCGCAGGAAGGTGCGGGCGTAACCCGCGCCGGGGTCCTTGAGACGGTCGCGGCCGAGAATGAGCATGGTCAGCTCGGCGAGGTAGTCGCCGGTGAGGACGTCGAGTTCGCCACCGGTGAGCATCTCGCGCATGGCGTCGAAGCGGTCGCCGTAGAAGCCGGACGCGTTGCCGACACGCAGGGGAGTCACCGGCCCGCTTCTTTCGGCGGGCGTCCGGTGCCGGGCGGGCCCGCGAAGGCCTGGGCGATGTCCAGCCAGCGGTCGGCGTCGGGGCCGTCGGCGCGCAGGGCGAGGTCGGCGCGGTGGGCGCGCTGGGTGACCAGGAGGCAGAAGTCGAGGGCGGGGCCGGTCACCCGCTGGGCGGCGTCTTCGGGGCCGTACGTCCACGGGTCGCCGCCGGGGCCGACGAGTTCGACGCGGAACGCGTCGGCGGGCGCGGGCAGGCCGTGCACGGCGAAGGCGAAGTCCCGGGCACGCACACCGATCCGCACCACATGCCGAAGACGGTCGGTGGGGCTACGGGTGACCCCCAGCGCGTCCGCCACGTCCTGACCATGGGCCCACGTCTCCATCAGGCGCCCGGTCGCCATGGAGGCGGCGGACATCGGTGGGCCGTACCAGGGGAAGCGGGCGCCGGGCGGTGCGGCACGCAGGGCGGAGTCGAGTGCGGTACGGCCCTCGCGCCACCGGGCGAGCAGTTCGGCGGGCGGGAGTCCGGCTCCCTCCTCCGCGCCTTCGTCGACGAACGAGTCGGGAGCGGCGAGGGCCTTCTCCGCCAGCGTCCGGAACGCGTCCGCGTCGGTCACCGCCAGCAGGGCCGAGTGGTCGGTCCAGGCGAGGTGGGCGATCTGGTGGGCGATGGTCCAGCGGGGCGCGGGGGTGTCGAGGGCCCATCGTTCGGGGCTCAACTCGGCGACGAGCACGTCGAGTTCGTCGCTCTCGGCACGCAGGTCGTCGAACACGGGCGTCGGGTCGGCCATGGGGCGAGCATGGCAGCGGGGCCAGAAACAAGCAAGCGCGCTTGCATGGATTTATTGCCGGGCCCCGGACCCCGATCCCCCCGGACCCGATGCCTCGGACCCGATCCCCTCAGCCTTCGGTCCTCTTCGCCTTCCCCCGCCCCACCTGCGTCCGTACCGCGCCCATGCTCGCCGCGATGACCAGGGCGATCGCGGCGGCCTCGGTGACGGTCAGGGTCTGGTCGAGGATCAGGAAGCCGGCGGTGGCGGCGATGGCCGGTTCCAGGCTCATGAGGATCGCGAAGGCGGAGGCGGGCAGGCGGCGCAGGGCGAGCAGTTCGAGGGTGTAGGGGAGGACGGAGGAGAGCAGGGCGACCGCCGATCCCAGGGCGATCACCGTGGGGTCCAGGAGCTTCGCGCCCGACCCGGCGATGCCGAGCGGCAGGAACACCAGCGCCGCGACCGCCATGGCGAGCGCGAGCCCGTCGGCCTGCGGGAAGCGGCGGCCCGTACGCGCGCTGAAGACGATGTACGTCGCCCACATCGCGCCCGCGCCCAGGGCGAAGGCCACGCCGGCCGGGTCGAGACCGGAGAAGTCTCCGCCGCCGAGGAGGAAGACGCCGGCCAGGGCGAGCGAGGCCCACAGCACGTTGATCGCGTGCCGGGAGGCGAGGACCGAGAGCGCGAGGGGGCCGAGCACCTCCAGGGTGACTGCGGGGCCGAGGGGGATGCGGTCGAGGGCCTGGTAGAAGAGGCCGTTCATGGCGGCCATGGTGAGGCCGAAGACGACGACCGTGCCCCAGTCCGCACGGGAGTGGCCGCGCAGCCGAGGGCGGCAGACCACGAGGAGTACCACGGCTGCCACCAGCAGCCGCAGCGCGACCACGCCGAGCGCGCCCGTCCTCGGCATCAGGGTCACCGCGAGGGCCCCGCCGAACTGCACCGAGACCCCTCCGGCGAGCACCAGGCCCACCGGGCCGAGAGAGCCGCGGCGGGGCGGGGCACCGACCGGGGCGGAGGCGCCGGCCGGCGCGGGAGTGACCGGGGTGGGGGTGGAGGGGGTGCTCACGGGGCCTTCCGGGGGCGGCTAGCAGGTGGCTGGATCGACGGCTCGAGGCCGTTCATCTCACTGTACGACGGAGTCCAGGGTAATGGACTCCGTCAGGTGCGTGAACCTTTTTTGCCACTGTCCCAGAAGCCGCCTTCAGGGGACGGCGCGGCCGGCGCGGTCGGTTTCAGCGCCGGGCCATGTACAGCCGCAGGGCCTTGTGCAGCAGCCGGTTGAGCGGGAAGTCCCACTCCCCGAGGTACTCGACGGCCTCGCCTCCCGCGCCCGTCTTGAAACGCAGCAGGCCGAGCAGGGGGTCGGACTCCTCCACGGTGTCGGTGATGCCCCTGAAGTCGTAGACGGCGGCGCCGAGTTCGTGGGCGTCGGTCATCATGCGCCACTGCAGGGCGTTGCTGGGCTGGACCTCGCGCTTGCGGACGGCGGAGGCACCGTAGGAGTACCAGACGTGGTCGCCGACGGTGAGCATGGTGGCCGCGGCGAGGACGTCACCGTCGTGGTGGGCGAGATAGAGCCGCATGCGGTCGGGGTGCTCGGCGGTGAGCGCGGTCCACATGCGCTGGAAGTAGGGCAGCGGGCGCGGGAGGAAGCGGTCGCGTTCGGCGGTCTCGGTGTACAGCTCGTAGAAGGCGGGGAGGTCGTCGTATCCGCCGCGGACGACCTTCACGCCGGCCTGCTCCGCCTTCTTGATGTTGCGCCGCCACTGCTGGTTGAGGCCGTGGCGGATGTCCTCCAGCGACCGTCCGGCGAACGGCACCTGGCAGACGTACCGGGGCTGGCCGGCGGCGAAGCCGTGCTCGCCGCCGGGTGCGGACTGCCGCCAGCCGGCCCGGTGCAGGCGTTCGGCGAGGTCGACGGCGCGTGGTTCGGTCGAGGTGGCCTCGACGTCACGCAGACGGCGGGCGCCCGGATCGGCGATCGCCGCCTTCACGGCTTCGGCGCTCCAGCGGCGTACGACGACCGGCGGCCCCATCCTGACCGTGAAGGCCCCCTGCCGCTCGAGGTGGGCGACCATCGGCTTCAGCCAGCCGTCGAGGTCGGCCGCGTCCCAGTCGATCAAGGGGCCCTCGGGCAGGTACGCGAGGTATCTCCGCAGCCTCGGCACCGGCCGCAGCAGCGCCAGCCCGGCTCCCACGAGACGCCCCTCCGCGTCGAACCAACCCAGGCTCTCCGCCCGCCAGTCCGGCTTCACCTCGCCCCACGACGGGACCTGCGCAGGGCTGGCGGAGGGGCGGGACGCGACGAAGCCGAGGTGCTCGTCGCGCGTGATGGTCCGGAGGCGGAGAGGCATGCGCAGGCTCCTTGACGTGGGTGATTTCGTCAGAGTAGGAGCCAGGTACGGCCGTCCCGGGGTCCGGACACCTCCCCCCAGCTCATCCATCACGTCCCTTCACCTGTCCGGCTCCCCCCTCACGTCTCCTCACCCTCCAGCGCCTCCGCCAGTACCTCCGCAAGGTGTCGTCCCCGCACTCCCGCCAGCTGCTCCAGTTGTGTCCGGCAGGAGAAGCCGTCCGCCAGGACGACCGCTGCTTCCGGCGCTTGACGCACCGCCGGGAGGAGCTGGTCCTCCGCGCAGGCGCTCGACACCTCGAAGTGGCCTTTCTCGAAGCCGAAGTTGCCCGCGAGGCCGCAGCAGCCGCCGCTGAGTTCACCGGTCAGGCCGGCGGCGGCGCGCAGTCGGCGGTCGGGGGCGTCCCCGAGGACCGCGTGCTGGTGGCAGTGGGTCTGGCCGGTCGCCGGGCGGTCGACGCGGGGCGGGGTCCAGTCGGAGGCGTGGCGCTCCAGCGTCTCGGCGAAGGTGAGGACCCTCGCGGCCAGGCGGGCGGCGCGCGGGTCGTCGTGCAGCAGCTCCGGCAGGTCGGTGCGGAGGGCGGCGGCGCAGCTGGGCTCCAGAACGACGACCGGGGCGTCGGTCTCCAGCACCGGGGCCATGAGGTCGAGGGTGCGGCGCAGCACGGTGCGGGCGCGGTCGAGCTGGCCGGTGGAGACGTACGTCAGGCCGCAGCAGACGCGGCCGCGGCCCGGCGTGAAGGGGTTGAGGAGGGCCGACCTGCCGTCGCCCACCTCTCGCCGCCCCCGCGGTCGTAGCGTCGGCGGCAGCGCCACCCGCAGGCCGGCCGCCTCCAGTACCCGTACGGCGGCCCGGCCCACGGACGGCGAGAGGTGCTCGGTGAAGGTGTCCGGCCACAGCACCACCAGCGCGCCGGAGTTCCGGGAGGCCCCGGCGGGCGCCCGCCCGCGCCACCACCGGCTGAACGTCTCCCCCGCCACCCGGGGGATCCGCCGCTCCCCCGCGATCCCGCCCAGCCGCTTCGCCACGGCGGCCGACGGGCCCACCGCCGCCAGCGCGTTGACCACCGCCCCCGCCCGCGTCCGGGACACCCACCGCAGCCACACCGGCAGCCACCCCATGCTGTAGTGGGCGGCCGGGCGGCGGCGCCCCTTGTAGTGGTGGTGGAGGAACTCCGCCTTGTACGTGGCCATGTCGACCTCGACCGGGCAGTCGGAGCGGCAGCCCTTGCAGGACAGGCACAGGTCGAGGGCGTCCCGCACCTCCACCGACTGCCAGCCGTCCGTCACCAGCTCACCCGCGAGCATCTCGTGCAGCAGCCGGGCCCGCCCGCGTGTGGAGTGCTGCTCCTCGCCGGTCGCGCGGAAGGACGGGCACATGACGGAGGACCCGGACCCGGATGTCGTACGGCATTTGGCGACCCCCACGCAGCGGCGGACCGCGGCCGAGAAGTCGCCGCCGTCGGCGGGGTAGCCGAAGGCCACGTCCACCGGTTCGCGCGGGAGGACGGAGAAGCGGAGGTTGGAGTCGAGGGGTGCCGGGCGGACCAGCATGCCGGGGTTGAGCAGGTCGTCGGGGTCCCAGACCGCCTTCGCCCGCTCGAACAGCGCCACCGTCTCGGCGCCGTACATCCTCGGCAGCAGTTCGGCCCGCGCCTGCCCGTCGCCGTGCTCCCCGGACAGCGAGCCGCCGTGTGCGACCACCAGGTCGGCGAGGTCCTCGGAGAAGCGGCGGAAGCGGGCCACGCCCGGCTCTGTCAGCAGGTCGAAGTCGATGCGGACGTGGATGCAGCCGTCCCCGAAGTGGCCGTACGGCGTGCCGCGCAGGTCGTGGGAGGTCATCAGGTCCCGGAAGTCCCGCAGGTACGCGCCCAGTCGGGCCGGTGGGACCGCGCAGTCCTCCCAGCCGGGCCAGGCCTCGGAGCCGTCGGGCATCCTGGTCGCCGTACCGCTCGCGTCCTCGCGGATGCGCCACAGGGCCCGCTGTCCGGCCGGGTCAGTCACCACCAGCGCGTCGAGGACGTCCGCCGCCCGCACGATCGTCTCCGCACGCGCGCGTGCCTCCGCCTGGGTGTCGCCGCCGGTCTCCACGAACAGCCAGGCGCCGCCGCGGGGCAGGTCGGCCGGGGAGGGCACGAGGTCGGCGGCCATGCCCTCGACGGTGAGAGGTCGGTGCGGCAGCAGGCCCGCCGCCGCTTCCGCCGCCGCGCTCTCGTCGGCGTACGCCAGCACGGCCAGCGCCCGCGCGCGGGGCGCCCGGACCAGTCGTACGACCGCCTCGGTGAGGACGCCCAGGGTGCCCTCCGAGCCGCAGAAGGCACGGGCGACGTCGGCGCCGTTCTCGGGCAGCAGGGCGTCCAGCGCGTAGCCGGAGATACGGCGGGGCAGCTCGGGGAAGCCGGTGCGCAGCCTCGGCAACTCCCCCTCCACCAGAGCCCTGAGGCCCTCGGGAGCGCCCTGCCACCCCTGCCCCAGCCGCAGCCTCGCACCGCGCGCGGTGACCACCGACAGCTCCCGCACACTGTCCGCGGTCGTCCCCCACGCCACCGAGTGCGAGCCGCACGAGTTGTTGCCGATCATTCCGCCGAGCGTGCAGCGGCTGTGGGTGGAGGGGTCGGGGCCGAAGCGCAGGCCGTGCGGGGCGGCGGCCTCCTGGAGGCGGTCGAGGACCAGGCCGGGCTGCACGACCGCGGTGGCCTCCTCCGGGTCGAGCGACAGCAGACGGTTCATGTGCCGGGTGAAGTCCAGGACGACGCCCGTTCCGGTGGCCTGCCCGGCGATGGACGTGCCCCCGCCGCGCGGCACGACCGGCACCCCGCGCTCCCGGCACACCTCCAGCACGGCCGCCACGTCGTCGGCGTCCCGCGGGGCGACCACCCCGAGGGGCACCCGCCGGTAGTTCGACGCGTCCATGGTGACCAGCGCCCGGGACGTGACGTCGAACCCGACCTCGCCCCGGACGGCCCTGCGCAGCTCTGCCTCGAGATCCGTCATGCACCCAGGGTGCATCCGACCACCGACGACGAGGCCGGTTGTCCACAGGGTTCTTGATCCAAGGGATCGGTTGTCCACAGGACCGGTTGCACCGCCGCAACCCGCAACCGGTCCCGCACCGCAACCCCGGCCGGACCGGGCACCACGAACGGCGCCGCCAACTCCCGCAGCCCACCCGCCCACCCCCCACCCGGCCGAAGGGCTCCGTCACGGCAGTCAACGAGCAGCCTCAGCAAAGGTCACCCATTCGACCCAAGAACTCCCGTTCCCTCCCGAGAGAGAAAGCCCACAACACACCCCAGGGCGCAGGAGGCCCTCCCGAACCAATCCCATCCAGCCGCCGCACGGTGCCCCCGGCGCTCACTCATGCTCACCAGAAGTCACTCCTACCCAGTACTCCGGCAGCAGTTACTCCCCCGCCTCCAGGCGGACAGCGCCGCGCCGGGGCAGACGTTCGGGCCGTGCACGAAGGAGATGTCATGCCGGGCCGGGTGTCGGACTCGGCGACGACGAGGGTCACCAGGCCGAAGGGACTGTCGGGCCCGGACCGGGTGCGCCCTTGGGTGAGGGGGGCGCTGCCCGCCGCTGTACGAGCGCTTCCCGCGGCTGGATCTGGCGGTCCCGGCGAGCGAGCTGCGCAACAAGCCGGTGGTGACCCAGAACGACCTCTTCGAACTGCCCGTACGACTGACCTCTCAGCCCCTGACCAGTCATAGATCCCCACAAGTCCAAACAGGTCCACGGGCCGGAGAAATCTTCGGAGAACTCGTCTCATCGAACGGACACGTTTCCGTCCGGTTTCGCCGAAGAGATACCCTCCGGCTCGTGGCCGACATCCAGATTCCCGCTGACATCAAGCCCGCCGACGGACGCTTCGGTGCGGGTCCCTCCAAGGTGCGCACGGAGGCGCTGGACGCACTCGCCTCCACCGGGACGTCCCTCATGGGCACCTCCCACCGCCAGGCCCCCGTCAAGAACCTGGTCGGTAAGGTCCGCGAGGGCATCTCCGAGCTGTTCCAGCTCCCCGAGGGCTACGAGGTCGTCCTCGGCAACGGCGGCTCCACCGCCTTCTGGGACGTCGCGACGCACGGCCTGATCGAGAACAAGTCGCAGCACCTCAGCTTCGGCGAGTTCTCCTCCAAGTTCGCCAAGGCCGCGAAGCTCGCCCCCTGGCTCGCCGAGCCCACGGTCATCTCCGCCGACCCCGGCACCCACCCCGAGCCGCGGGCCGAGGCGGGCGTCGACGTGTACGCGTACACGCACAACGAGACGTCCACCGGTGTCGCCGCCCCCATCAAGCGGGTGCCGGGCGCGGACGCCGGGTCCCTCGTCCTGGTGGACGCCACCTCCGGCGCCGGCGGCCTCCCGGTCGACATCGCCGAGACGGACGTCTACTACTTCGCCCCGCAGAAGTCCTTCGCCTCCGACGGCGGCCTGTGGATCGGCGTCTTCTCCCCGGCCGCGATCGAGCGCGCCGAGCGGATCCACGCGTCCGGGCGCCACGTGCCCGAGTTCTTCTCGCTCCCCACGGCGATCGACAACTCCCGCAAGAACCAGACGTACAACACCCCGGCCCTCGCCACCCTGTTCCTCCTGAACGACCAGCTGGAGTGGATCAACGGCCAGGGCGGCCTCGCCTGGTCCACGGCCCGCACCAAGGACTCTTCGACCCGCCTGTACGGCTGGGCGGACGACTCCAAGTACGCCACCCCGTTCGTCACCGACCCGGCCCAGCGCTCCCAGGTCATCGGCACCATCGACTTCTCCGACGAGATCGACGCCGCCGCAGTCGCCAAGGTTCTGCGTGCCAACGGCATCGTCGACACCGAGCCCTACCGCAAGCTCGGCCGCAACCAGCTCCGCGTCGCGATGTTCCCGGCGATCGACCCGGCGGACGTCGAGGCGCTGACCAAGTGCGTCGACTACGTGATCGAGAAGCTGTAGTCGAACAAAGCGGTCAGCCGCTTCCAGCGGTACGACGACGAGGGCGCCCGGTGACCACCACCGGGCGCCCTTTCGGTTCCCGGCCCCCGCCGCTCAGTCCAGGTCGGACATGTCGAGGACGAAGCGGTAACGGACGTCGTTGCGCCGGAGACGGTCGAGGGCCTCGTTCACGCGCGCCGAGGGGAGCAGTTCGATGTCGGCGGTGATGCCGTGCTTGGCGCAGAAGTCCAGCATGGCGGCGGTCGCGGGCCTGCCGCCGCTGCCCGCGGAGCTGAGCTTCTTGCGTCCCACGAGCAGGTCGGTGGTCTCCACGGTGATCGGTCCGAGGTGTCCGAGGTGGCTGAGCGTGCCGTCCATGGCGACCAGGCGCAGGTAAGGGCCGAGGTCGTGAGGGGCGGACACGGTGTCGATGACGACGTCGAACCGGTCGCGGGCGTCGGCCATCTGTTCCGGGTCGGTGGAGACGATGAGACCGTGGGCACCGAGACGACGAGCGTCGTCGGCCTTGTCCGCTGAGCGGCTGATGACCCAGGTGTCGGCGCCGAGCGCCGCGGCGATCTTGACCGCGAGGTGGCCCAGGCCGCCCAGTCCCGCCACCGCGACGCGGGTTCCGGGCCCCACGCCGAGGGCGTGCAGCGGTTCCCACACAGTGATCCCGGCACAGAGCAGAGGAGCGGCGGCGGCCGGATCGAGACCGGCGGGAAGAGGGTGGGCGAAACGGTCGCGGACGACGTACTCGCGGGAGTAGCCGCCCAGCGTGGTCGATCCGTCGTGCCGGTCGATGCCGTCGTAGGTCAGGGTCGGGAAGGCGTGGCAGAAGTTCTCCTGACCGTCCCGGCACATGGCGCACTCACCGCAGGAATCGACGATGTTGCCCACCGCGACCGGGTCGCCGACGGTGAAGCCGGTGACGGCGGGGCCGGTCTCGGTCACCACGCCCGTGAACTCGTGCCCGGGCACCAGCGGCCGGCCTCCTTCGCCGCCATGGCCGCGGGCCCTGACGGCGTGCAGATCGGAGTGGCAGACACCGCAGTAGTCCACCCGGACCGCGAGGTCGTCGGGGCGCAGATCGCGCCGTTCCAGTGGTATCCGCCGCAGCGTCGTCGACGGACCTTCCACCTGCCAGCCAACGGTGTTCCTCATGGCACTTCCCCTTACAGACAGACTGGTTGGTTTATTTGAGGTTAGGGCGACTTCGGCCATCAGGCAAACCAACTGTTCTGTTTGATAGCCTGGGGTCATGGCGGATCAGCCCCTGACCTCGCGCGGAGCCGCGACGTACCGGCGCATCCTCGATGTGGCGACCCAGGAGTTCGCCGAGCACGGGATCGCCGGAGCGCGCGTCGAGCGGATCGTGGCCGCCGCACGCACCAACAAGGCGCAGCTCTACGCCTACTTCGGCAGCAAGGAAGGGCTCTTCGACGCCATCTTCTTCGGCTCGCTGGAGCGGATCGTGAACGTCGTCCCGATCGACGCCGCCGACCTCGCGGACTGGGCCGTACGCCTCTACGACGAGTACCTCCGCCGCCCCGACCTCATCCGACTGGCCACCTGGGCACGCCTGGAGCGACGCCCGGCCGGGCATCTGGTCGACGACCGCGACCGCCTCGACGACCCCAAACTGCGCGCCATCGCCGAGGCCCAGGCCGCCGGCCTGGTACGGCAGGGAGACCCGTTCGACGTCATGGCCATGGTGATCGCCATGTCCATGGCCTGGTCACCGGTCAGCAATGTCTACGCGGCAACCGCGCAGGAGCCCCCCGAACTGCACGAGCAGCGCCGCACCCTGCTCCGCGAGAGCGTCCGCCGCGCCATGACGGCCGACCAAAAGGGCGTCTGATGTGGACGAAATGCCCCGAGCGTGGCGTGCCGCGAGGGAAGGCGCACGCTTGACGTGAGTTTTGCCGCGATGGGGATCCCTTTGCGCGGGCTTTGCCCGGCGGGGCCCATCGTTCGTCTGATCTTCCCTCACAACGCGCGGCCGGGTTCCCGGTCGGGCACCTAGGGTTACGGCGCTGCCACCCCCCGTACGTCCGTCACCGCTGTCCGGAGGACAGGTATGACCGCCGTCAAGGCCGCCAAGCCCAGCAGACGTCCCCTCGCCTCGCTCGCCGCAGCCGTAGCCCTCACCGCCGGTTCGATCGGCCTGTGGGCCGCGACCGGCTCCACCGCTCAGGCCGCCGCTCTCCCCACCCCCGACCACGTCGTGGTCGTGGTGATGGAGAACCACGCCTACTCGCAGGTGATCGGCAGCTCCAGCGCCCCGTACCTCAACAACACCCTCAAGGCCGGGGGCGCCAACCTCACCCAGTCCTACGGCCTCACCCACCCCAGCGAGCCGAACTACTACATGCTGTTCTCGGGCTCCAACCAGGGCCGCACCGACGACAGTTGCGTCAGCGTCGGATCCATCTCCAAGCCCAACCTCGCCTCCGAGCTGATCGCCGCCGGGAAGACCTGGGCGAGCTACAACGAGTCGCTGCCCAGCCAGGGTTCGACGACCTGCAGCAGCGGCAACTACGCGCAGAAGCACAACCCGTGGTTCGGCTTCTCCAACGTGCCGACGAGCACCGCGAAGACCATGACGCAGTTCCCGACCGACTACACGACCCTGCCGAAGGTCTCCTTCGTCGTCCCGAACCTGTGCAGTGACATGCACGACTGCTCCGTCTCCACGGGCGACACCTGGATCAAGAACAACCTGGGCGCCTACGCCACCTGGGCCAAGACCCACAACAGCGTCCTCGCGGTCACCTTCGACGAGGACAACAAGCTGTCCGGCAACCGCATCCCCACCGTCCTGTACGGGCAGCACGTCGCCGCCGGCAGCTCCAGCGCCACCACCTACAACCACTACAACGTGCTGCGCACCGTGGAGGACCTGGCCGGTCTGACCGCGCACGCGGGAAACGCCGCCTCGGCGTCCGACATCACCGGCATCTGGAACTGACGCCGGTGTATCTCGCGGACTCCCGCGGTACGAAGGCCGCCGTCGCCCCGGACTCCGGTCCGGGGCGGCGGCCGGCCGCCGTGCCCGCCACCGTGCTGGCCCTCGGTGCGGTCAGCCTCATCACGGACGTCTCCTCGGAGATGGTCACGGCCGTCCTGCCGCTCTACGTGGTCACGGCCCTCGGCCTGTCCCCCCTCGGTTTCGGTGTCCTCGACGGCATCAACAACGGCGTCGGAGCCCTGGTACGGCTGGCCGGCGGCCACCTCGCCGACCGGGGAGGCCGCCGGCACAAGGTGGTGGCGGGCCTCGGCTACGGCCTGTCGGCGGTGTGCAAGCCACTGCTGCTGTTCGCCCACACCCTCCCCGTGATCAGCGCCGTCCTCGCGGTCGACCGCACCGGCAAGGGGCTGCGCACCGCTCCCCGGGACGCGATGATCTCGCTGTCCACCGAACCCGAGCACCGGGGACGGGCGTTCGGGGTGCACCGCGCCATGGACACCACCGGCGCGCTGCTCGGCCCGCTCGTCGCGTTCGCCGTACTGCGGGCCACCGTCGACGGCTACGACGCGGTCTTCGCGGTCAGCGGCTGCGTGGCCACACTGGGCGTCCTGGTCCTGCTGCTCTTCGTGCCCCGCCGCACCGCCCCCGCCGACGCCGTACGCCTTCCCGAACCGCCCCCGGCGCTGCGCGACTCGCTCGCCCTGCTGCGTCTGCCGGGCCTGCGCCGCCTCACCCTGTGCGCGGCCCTCCTCGGCCTCACCACCGTCAGCGACTCCTTCCTCTACCTCCTGCTGCAACGCGAAGGGAACCTGCCCGCCCATCTGTTCCCGCTGCTGCCGCTGGGCACGGCCGCCGTCTTCCTGCTGCTGGCCGTCCCGCTCGGCGCGCTCGCCGACCGCGTCGACCGCCGCCGGCTCTTCCTGGCCGGCCACGGCGTTCTGCTGCTCGGCTACGGACTGGTGCTCTCCCCCTGGCACGGCGTCCCGGCCGTACTCGCCGTCCTCGTCCTGCACGGCACTTTCTACGCGGCCACCGACGGCGTACTCGCGGCCGCCACGGCGGGAGCCGTCCCCACACGGCACCAGGGCGCCGGGCAGGCGCTGGTGGGTACCGGCCAGGCGCTGGCCCGGTTCGGCTGCTCGCTCGTCTTCGGTGCGGCCTGGAGCGTGTGGGGCGGGCGGACCGCCCTCGCCGTCACCGCCGCCGCGCTGGCCGTCAGCGCCGTCGCGGCCTCGTTCCTGCTCCGTACCGCCGATGAGACCGATGACGCTGATGAGGTGTCCGCGTGACCAGAACCGCCCGTCTGACGTTCCTGCTGGCCGCCGTCCTGCTGCTCGGGGCGGTCGGTACCGGGGCGGTGCTGCACGCCGCCCACCGGTCGGGCATGCGTGACCGGCAGCAGGCGGACGGGCCGACCGTTCGAGCCGGTACCGTCTCGCTCCGGCCGACGACCGGCCGCCGACTCCTGGTACGCAACCTGGCCTGGGGCCCGCACCGGGACGAGATCGCCGCCGTCCCCGCCGACGACCCACGCGGGCCGCGCACCGCGTCGGGCGTCAAGTGCCTGCGCTTCCACGCGGCCGCCGGAACCGCCATCTGTCTGCGGGCCGTGCACGGTGCGCTGGAGGACACCTACCGAGCGGTGGTGCTCGACTCGCACCTGCGCGAACTCCACCACTTCCCGGCCGCGGGCATTCCCACCCGGGCCCGGGTCTCGCCCTCCGGCCATCTGGTCGCCTGGACGGTCTTCGTCAGCGGGGACTCGTACGCCGGCACCGACTTCTCCACCCGCACCGCCATCGTCGACACCCGCACCTGGGCGATCGACGACAACCTGGAGACCTTCCACATCACCAAGGACGGCCGTCCCTACCGCGCCGCCGACACCAACGTCTGGGGTGTCACCTTCGCCGACGACACCCGCTTCTACGCCACGCTGGCGACGGGCGGCCACACGTACCTCGTCCGCGGCGACGTGACGGCACGCACCCTCACCACCCTGCACCGCAACGTCGAATGTCCGTCGCTCTCCCCCGACGGCACCCGGATCGCCTACAAGAAACGCGTCGAGGGAGCCTCCCCGGACGCTCCCTGGCGCCTGTACGTCCTGGACCTGCGCACCATGAAGGAGACCGCGACCGCCGAGCAGCGCAACATCGACGACCAGGCACTGTGGTCCGACAACTCCACTCTGGTGTACGCCCTGCCGGGCGACTACGGCTCGGACCTGTGGACCGTCCCCGCCGACGGCACCGGCGCGGCCCACCGACTGATGGCCTCCGCCGTCGCTCCCGCGTATCTGGGGTGACGGACGGGCCGGGGCCGAGCGGGCTTCCAACGCTTCCGACGACGAAGGGCGCCCTGGGGGAGTACCGCGGGGCGCCCTTCGTAGCTCCTACTCCTCGGCGAACAGCTCCTCGGCGCTCGTCACGCTCAGGGAGCGGCCGAGCCAGGCTCCCAGCACGTCCAGATCGGTACAGCCCATGACCCGGCCCCGGACTGGGTCGGAGATCTCGATACCGCGCGCGCCGAGGACGCGGAGGATGGCCTCGGCACGGCCCTTGGCCTCGCCCTCGGCCTCGCCCTTGGCCCGGCCTGCGAGCCATGCCTCTTCCACGATCGTGCCGCTGCCGGGAAAGTTCGGGGTGTAGGTGGCCATCAGTTGCCTCCTACTCCTCGGCGAACAGCTCTTCGGCGCTCGTCACGCTCAGGGAGCGGCCGAGCCAGGCTCCCAGCACGTCCAGATCGGTACAGCCCATGACCCGGCCCCGGACTGCGTCGGAGATCTCGATACCGCGCGCGCCGAGGACGTGGAGGATGGCCTCGGCACGGCCCTTGGCCTCGCCCTTGGCACGGCCTGCGAGCCATGCCTCTTCCACGATCGTGCCGCTGCCGGGAAAGTTCGGGGTGTAGGTGGCCATCAGTTGCCTCCAAAGGTCACGGGCCGGGCCGTCGCCCAGGCCGATTTCAACATATTCCGCCCAGTCATCACTGCCTTCGTCCCGGCCCGCCAGCGCTGCCGCAAGCGCCTCCAGTATCGCAGGCAGACCCGGGTCCTTGGCGTGAGCGAACGCGGAGAACACGGCGAGTGGAACGTCCTCCGCGGCCTCCTCCGGATCGGTGATCGCGGACAGGTTCCCGGGCCCGAGCACCAGCGGGAACACGAGCATGCTGGTGTGGAAGCGGCGCCCGATCCGGATGGGCTCCGCCGCCCACGCGGCCGTCGCCTTGTCCCTGCAGAGCACCACGAGGATGGGCGGCAGCCTGTACTTGGCGTGCATGTGCGCCAAGTAGTACGTCCAGCTGTTGCGTTTGTCCGGGTCCGGCTTGCCCTGTGACTCGACGGCGAGCAGGAACCCGCCCTCGTCGTCGGGCACATGGACCCGGAAGATGCTGTCCACTCGACGCTCCATCGGCTTGATCTCGGTGAGATCGGTGTCCAGGAGATCGATCGAGGTGTAGTCGGGGAACGAGATGCCCGCCCGGGGCAGGACCCGGGCCACCAGCCCCGGGTCCTCCCGGAAGATCCGGTGCATCGCGTCGTGTGGTGAGCTGACCATGCGACGGAACGTAACCGGGAGAACACACACTCCACGGTCATACGGCCGCGTGATCATCCGGACGGGTGAACACACCGCTGACTCACGTCAGTTGCGGGCTGCTCTCACGTCGCCGTACAGCTCACCGCCGGCACACCCGCACCCCCGGGCGCGCCCCCGAACCCGAAGCTCGCCGTACCGCCCGGCGCGAGCGCCCCGTTGTGTGAGGCGTTCACGGCGCTGACCGTCGACCCGGACTGGGTGTACGACGCGTTCCACATGCTGGTGATCTTCTGGGCCCCGGGCCAGGCCCACGTCACCTTCCACGACTTCAGCGCGGTCGTGCCCGAGTTGGTCACCTTCACCTCGGCGTTGAAGCCGCCGCCCCAGTCACTGCTGACGGTGTAGGCGGCGGTGCAGGCGGCCGTGCCCCCGCCGGGATCACCGGGGTCGCCCCCGCCCGCCGGAAACCCCGGCGCCTTGACGCTCGCCAGATAGCCGTCCTTCACCGTGTCCACCGTCTGCCAGTCGTCCTTCAGAATCCCGCCCGTGTCACCGGAGTTGGGGTTCCAGGACCAGAAGGTCCAGTGGAAGGAGTCGGCGCCGTACGTCGACGTCGGCCGCAGGTAACTCACCAGCGCCGCCAGCCACTTCTGGTCGACCGTCGACGTCAACGTCGTACCGAACTCGCCGACCCAGACGGGGGCGATGTTCTGCTTGAAGATGTAGCCCCAGTACTTGTCCCAGATGCCGGGCATGTTGTCCGGGAACGACGGATCGCTGAACCAGCTCTGCTGGGCCACGCTGGTGGCGTAGTCGTGGGCGGAGTACACGACCCGGTTGGCCACGTCGAGTTGCACCGGGTACTGGGCCACGCCCATCAGGTTGCCGCCCCACCAGCCCGAGACGCCGTTGTACGTCTGCACGCCCTCGACGAAGATCAGCAGGTCGGGGTTGACGGAGAGCACCGCGTTGCCCGCACGCTGGGCGGCCAGGCGCCAGTCACGGCTCGTGTCGCCGCAACCCCAGCAGGCGGGGTCGTGGGGCTCGTTGTGCAGGTCGATGCCTACGACGGTCGGGTTGCCTTTGTAGCGGGCCGCGAGGGACTTGAGGTTGGCGATCCACGTCGACTCCGGGACCGCCGCCGTGTACCAGAGCGCCGACTGGCCGCCGGCGTCCGGGCGGTGCCGGTCCAGGATGACCTTGAGGCCGTCCTGGCCGGCGTACGCGACGATCTTGTCCAGTACGCCCAGCGGGTTGAGCCCCTGGAGGTCGGCGTTCTTGCCGCCGGAGAAGTCGATGCTGTCGGTGACGGCGCCGCTCTTGAGGATGTCGTCGCTGTAGGGGATGCGCAGGGTGTTGTAACCCAGCGACCTCATCTGGTCGATCATGCTCTTGTAGTCGCGGGACCACAGGCCGTGGACGACGTTGTTGCTGGTCTCGAAGCCGAACCAGTTGATCCCGGCGATCCGGACCGACTGCCCGGCCGCGTCCAGGATCTGACGGCCGCCGGTGTGCCAGTAGCCGGCGCCGGACTCCGCCGCGTGGGCCGTCTGCGCGCCGGCCCCCAGGGGTAACAGGAGCGCGGCCGCCACCGCGCACAGCGCTCTTCGCAAGCTGCGGAACATGTCGCTGCTTCCTCTCGGGAGGCGCGGGCCCGGAACCAGTGGGAGCGCTCCCACAACCCCGCACCTCCCATGGAAGTCAGACTGCATGAACGCGTCAAGAGGTTTGACGTCACCTTGTCGGCGACCGTCGCCGGCCCGCGGCGCACCCGAAGCAGCGGGGGTGCGGCGGGGACTCAGGAGCGCCGGAACAGCCGCCGCAGACCGAACAGGGCCGCGGCGGCGGCGACCACGACGATCGCGCCGGTCTTGACGTTGCCGTCCAGGCCGTCGCCGGTTCCCGTGCTGTCGCTGATGCCGTCCGCGGAACTTCCCTTCCCGGACGGTGACTTGGACCCACCGCCCCCGGGCGCGTCCTCCGGCTTCACGGGACTGTCCGTCCCCTCCGCGCCGAACATGAGCGTCTTCCCGTCGTCGGTGTAGGTGACGGACTCGCCCTGGCCCAGGAACGGCACGCCGAGCCGCTCCAGCCGCTTGATCCTCCCGCCGTTCCAGTCGTAGGCGATCGCCCCGAAGTAGCTGCGTACGACGAGTTGTTCACCGTCGGGGGACAGGGCGGCGTCGGTGGCTTCCAGGTCGGGGACGGGGGCGATGGGCTTGAAGATGTTGGTCCCGGAGGTGGAGAGGCCGGCCGGACCCTCGTAAAGGTGGCCGCCCTTCTCGTTCTTGTCGACGATGTAGACGCGCCCGGTCCTGGGGTGCACGACGAGGGACTCGGCGTTGCGCGGTCCGTCCGAGTACTTCACGACGTACTGCGTGGCCCGGATCGTCTGGTCCCGCAACTGCTCGGGCTCGGGCAGTTTGTAGATCCACACATAGGGCCAGCTGCCGCCGAGGTTGTCGCCGATGTCGCCGACGTAGATCTGGTTGCCGGGGCCGATGGAGATGGCCTCGACGTCACGGGGGCGCCCCACACCGGTCAGCGTGACGGTCGCGACGGTCTTCCCCGTCCTGCTGTCGACGGCGTAGATGAAGGCGCCGTCGTCACTGTCGTTGTGCGTCCAGTAGATGCCGGGGTGCTGCCGGGACGCGGCCAGTCCGCTGGACTCGGTGATACGGGGGTCCGAGATGGTGAACCCCTCGTCCCCGTCCGCGGCGGCGGCCGGCAGGGCGAGCGCACCGACGAGGAGGCCCGCGGCGAGGAAGGCAAGGGAGCGACGCATGCCCCAAGACTGCCATCCCGCCCGCGCGGTACGGCGCGTGGCAGGCCTCACACCCTCGCGCGCCCCGCCCGCACGCGGAGATCATCCATGATGAGCGGATGCTCAGGATCATGCCGGTCGGCGACTCCATGACGATCGGGAGCGCGGGCGAACACACCTGGCGCTACCGGTTGTGGCGCCACCTGTGCACGACGTACGACGGCCCGTTCACCCTGGTCGGCCCGCGCGAGACGCTCTACGACAAGGCCTCCGACGCCCCCACGTCGTACGCGTACGCCGACCCGGACTTCCCCCGCGCCCACCTGGCCGGCTGGGGAGAGGGCTGGCAGCACATGGCCCCGCTGATCGGCGAGGCGGTACGGCAGACCCGGGCGGACCTCCTGCTCGTCTCCCTCGGCCTGATCGACCTCGGCTTCTACACGAACGCGGAGCAGACGGCGGAAAACGTCCGGGCCTTCGTGGCGGCGGCGCGGGAAGCCAACCCGCGTGTGGGCATGGTCCTGCTACCGGTGATCCCGAACGTCCGGGCCCAGTCGGACCCCGGCTTCGCCGCCCAGGTAGCCCTCTTCAACGACCTGTTGGCGAAGACGGCAGCCGACCTCGACGAGCCGCGCTCACCGCTCCTGCCGGCGTCGACCCCGTCGTCGTACGCCGTCCACACCGACACCTACGACGGCACCCACCCCAACGCGAGCGGCGAGCACAAGATCGCGGCGGCGTTCGCGGACGCGATGCACCAGAGCTGGGACCTGGGGAAGCCTTACGGGGACTGAGCTCCCCGAGCACGGCATATGCAAGGCACGGCCCAGAACGACTACGGCCCCAAGAAGACGGCGTACGCGCTGGCAGAAGTCCCCGTGTACCTCATCGCCGATACCTACCAGGGCAGGTGCCACCTCTTCACCGGGTTCCTCCGAGGATGCCTCGGCCTTCAGGCCGGGGAGGTATCGGACTTCTGCGGAGCAGGGCCGGAAGCGGGATTTCGCCGCCAGGGCGAAACACCGTCCACGTGATCGGGTAAGCTGCACGCCGTGCGTTGCGAGAACCAAGCGCGTACACCGTGCTGATCGAGAGCCAAGACAGCACATGCACCTCCAAGCTTTGCCGTATCAAACCGGGCTGGTTTCAACCCGGCTGGTGTTGATCGTGGAAGACCTGTCGGGTCGCTGACCCGCAGGCAGCGTGAGCCAGGAATCCCCCTGCTTGAGCTGGGGGAGGATTCAACCAGCCCAAGGACGGCGAGTACGTCAGCGAACTGTCCGTGGCCTTCGGGGCGGACGTCGACATGACCACCACCCACCTCGGTCTCACCCTCAGGACCGACGAGTTCCCCCGCGACTGACCGCCCCCGGCCTCAGTGCGCGAACGGCGGCTCGAAACACCCCGACTCCGGGTACGGCCCGTCGATATCGACGTCGAGGTCTTCAAGGCATGACTCTGCCATGAACGCACTTGCCTGGAGCGCACTCCAAGACGTTGGCTGAGTGGTCATGGAGTACACGCAGCTTGGACGCACAGGACTCAAGGTCAGCCGGCTGGTGCTCGGCACCATGAACTTCGGTCCGCAGACCGACGAGGCGGACAGCCACGCCATCATGGACGCGGCGCTCGACGCGGGGATCAACTTCTTCGACACGGCCAACGTCTATGGGTGGGGCGAGAACAAGGGCCGTACCGAGAGCATCATCGGGAACTGGTTCGCCAAGGGCGGCGAGCGGCGCGACCGGGTCGTGCTCGCCACCAAGGTCTACGGCAACATGGCCGCGGACGGCACCGCCGCCTGGCCCAACCACGACAAGCTGTCCGCCCTCAACATCCGGCGGGCCGTGGACGCCTCGCTGAAGCGGCTGCAGACCGACTACATCGACGTCTACCAGTTCCACCACATCGACCGCGCCATTCCCTTCGAGGAGATCTGGCAGGCCATCGACGTGCTGGTCCAGCAGGGGAAGATCCTCTACGTCGGCTCCTCCAACTTCCCCGGCTACAAGATCGCCCAGGCCAACGAGATCGCCGCCCGCCGCGGTGGCACCATCGGGCTGGTCAGCGAGCAGTGCCTGTACAACCTCGCCGAGCGCCGCGCCGAGATGGAGGTCATCCCGGCCGCGCAGGAGTACGGCCTCGGGGTCATCCCCTGGTCGCCGCTCCAGGGCGGTCTGCTCGGCGGTGTGATCAAGAAGGAGGTCCAGGGCGGGCGTCGTGCCTCCGGACGGGCCGCCGACACCCTGGCCAACCCCAGCTCACGCGCGCAGATCCAGGCCTACGAGGACCTGCTGGAGAAGCACGGGATCGAGCCCGGTGAGGCCGCGCTGGCCTGGCTGCTCACCCGCCCCGGTGTGACCGGCCCGATCGTCGGCCCGCGCACCGCCGAGCAGCTCGGCTCCGCCCTGCGCGCGGTCGAGCTGGAACTGAGCGAGGAACTGCTGACCGGCCTGGAGGAGATCTTCCCCGGGCCGGGCCCGTCTCCGGAGGCCTTCGCCTGGTAACCGAGCGCCGACGCTGACAACCGACGGCTGCGAAGAAGGGGTGACCGGCGGTGGCCGGGCGTTACCTGCCGACCACCGCCGCCACGGCCACCACCACGAACATCAGCACTAGCACACCGGCCATGATCCGGTTCCGGGTTTTCGGGTCCACGCCATCGAGCCTAACCGGCCGCCTCCAGCGGCCAGCGGCCGACCGTCTCGTAGCGGGGCTGCTCGCCCGGCACCCCCGACGTCGGCAGGCTGCTGCGGACCAGGGCCAGCTCGTCCACTGTCCAGGTGCGGCTCCTGAATTCCTTCAGCGCCGCCAGGTACGGCCGCACCTCCACACTCTCCCGGCTGCGGGCCACCGTCAGGTGGGCCTTGTAGCGACGGTGCTCCCCCATCGGCAGGCCCGCCTTCCGCGCCGCCGCCTCGGCACGGTCGGCCAGCAGACGCATCGCCTGTACGTCGCCCTCGGCGCCCGCCCACAGCGCCCGCCCGTGCCCGAACTGCCCGCCGCCGCGCAGCGCCAGCGGGAAAGGCGCGGTACGGTGCGCCGCCCGCGCCAGCCGTGCCGACAGATCCGGTACGAGGTCGTCGTCCACCTCGCCGTAGAACGCGAGCGTGAAGTGCCAGCCGGGCCGGCCGGTCCAGCGCAGCCCGTCCGCCCCGGGGAGCTTACGCAACCCGGCGACCTGGGCGGCGAGTTCGGTCGACACGTCCTCGGGGGGCAGCACCGCGGCGAAGAGTCTCATGAACACCAGCCTGGCAGCACGAGGGCCCGGTGCGGTGGCAAGGCCGCACCCGGCAGGGTGGGGTCTGCTACAGCAGGGCGTGGTTGCTACAGCAGGTTGTGGACTGCGCAGCAGTTTTGTGGACTGCTACACCGCCGCCGCCAGTCGCTCGCGCTCCCGGGGCACGAACCGTACCCGTGGATGCCCTCCGTTCCAGCCGACCGACAGCCGTAGGTTGCCGACGCGGGCCAGGACCAGGGCGATGGCCACGGCCGCGGCGGCCGAGACGGCGCCGCCCGCCGCCAGGCCCGCCCGGACGCCGTACGCGTCGGTGATCCAGCCGGCGATCGGCGCGCCCACCGGGGCGCCGCCCATGAACACCATCATGTACAGGGCCATCACACGGCCCCGCATGGCCGGCGCGGTGGTCAGCTGGATGCTGCTGTTGGCGGTGACGTTGACCGTCATGCCGAACATCCCTATCGGGGCCATGAGCAGGGCGAACAGCCACAGGGACGGGGCGATCGCGGCCACCGCCTCCATGGTGCCGAAGGCCACCGCACCCGCGATCAGCACCCGCATCCGGGCCGTACCGCGCCGGGCCGCGAGCAGGGCGCCCGCCAGGGAGCCGACCGCCATCAGGGTGTTGAAGAGGCTGTACGAGCCGGCGCCCGCGTGGAAGACATCGTTGGCGAAGGCGGAGAGGTAGACGGGGAAGTTGAAGCCGAAGGTGCTGACGAACCCGGCCAGCACGATGGTCCAGATCAGCTCCGGACGGCCGGCCACGTAGTGCAGCCCTTCCCGCAGTTGCCCCTTGCCGCGCGGCGCCCGTTCGACGACGTGCAGTTCACGCGACCGCATCATCAGCAGACCGGCGAGCGGCGCGACGAAGGACAGGCCGTTGGCGAGGAACGCGTAACCGGTGCCCACGCCGGTGATCATCAGGCCGGCGACCGCCGGGCCGACCAGTCGGGCGGACTGGAAGTTCGCCGAGTTCAGGCTGACCGCGTTCTGCAGCTGCCCCGGGCCGACCAGTTCGGAGACGAAGGTCTGGCGGGCCGGGTTGTCGACCACGGTCGCGAGACCCACGGCGAAGGCGGCGACGTAGACGTGCCACACCTGGACGTGGCCGGAGAGGGTGAGGACAGCCAGGAAGATCGCGGTGAGGGCCATCGCCGACTGGGTGACCAGCAGCGTGGGCCGCTTGCGCAGACGGTCGACCAGGACGCCGCCGTAGAGGCCGAACAGCAGCATCGGCAGGAACTGCAGGGCCGTCGTGACGCCGACGGCGGTCGAGGAGCCGGTGAGGCTGAGGACCAGCCAGTCCTGGGCGATGCGCTGCATCCAGGTGCCGATGTTCGAGACGACCTGGCCGGCGAAGAACAGGCGGTAGTTCCTGACCTTCAGCGAGCTGAACATCGAGGACTTGCGGGTGCCCTCGGACGAGGCGGCAGGTGTCTCGGGAGTGCGCTTCTCGGGGGTGCGCTTCTGAGGAGTGTGCTTCTCGGGGGCGGGCGGGGATTCGTGGGTGGCAGGTGCGGGGGCGGAGTCTGCTCCGGGTCCCGAACTCAAAAGGGGTCGCCTCCTCGTGAACGCTGCTTACAGGTGTGCGAGCTTCTCCAGTACCGGGGCGGCGGCGCGCAGCTTGGCCCACTCGTCCTCGTCGAGGCCGTCGACCAGGGTGGCCAGGAAGGCGTTCCGCTTGCGGCGGCTCTCCTCGAGCATGGCCTCGGCCTGCTCGGTCTTCGTGACGACCTTCTGGCGCCGGTCCTCGGGGTGCGGCTCCAGACGGACCAGCCCCTTGGCTTCGAGCAGCGCCACGATGCGGGTCATCGACGGCGGCTGGACGTGCTCCTTGCGGGCGAGTTCACCCGGGGTGGCCGGGCCGTAGAGGGAGAGCGTGCCCAGTACCGACATCTCGGTGGGGCTCAGCGACTCGTCGACCCGTTGGTGCTTGAGCCGACGGGACAGGCGCATCACGGCGGAGCGAAGGGAGTTCACGGCGGCAGCGTCGTCGCCATGGGTGAGGTCCGGCATGTCTTTAGCGTAACTCATTACCCTCGCTAAACAAGCTGGGGCGCACGAGGATTCCCGTGACTCGGGACACGGAGACCCGATCCACGCCCAGATCCACAACGATCTACACCCGAACGGGTGAATCGGCGGCGGAAAGTGAACGTCACCCGGAGCCCGCCCGCGACCCTCGTGTCATGGGGACCAGCGTGCTCAGCCTGCGGATGGACGGGGAGCTGCTCGAGCGGCTCCGGCACCATGCGGCGAGAAGGGGAATGAGCGTCCAGGACTACGTCGTCCGGACGCTCGTTCGCGACGACTTCGACGAGCGGTTCCAGGCCGCCGTCGAGGAGACGGAGAAGTTCTACGGGGTGACGTGAGGATGAGCGGTTCTACGGGGTCACGTAGAACGAGCGGCTCTACGGCCTCGTAGAACGAGCGGCTCTGCGGGGTCACGTGAGGCCGAGCGGCTCTACGGCGTCACGTGAGCCGGACGGCTCTACGCGGTCAAGTGAGCCCCAGCGCCGGCATCAGGTAGTAGAAGGCGAACACCGCCGAGACGGCGTACATCGCCACCGGGATCTCCTTGCCGCGGCCGGCCGCCAGGCGCAGCACCACGAAGGTGATGAAGCCCATGCCGATGCCGTTGGTGATCGAGTAGGTGAACGGCATCATCACCATGGTCACGAAAGCCGGGATGGCGATCGTGTGGTCGGCCCAGTCGATCTCCTTGATCGAACCGGCGAGGATCAGGAACCCGACCGCGAGCAGGGCAGGGGTGGCGGCCTGGGACGGCACCATCGTGGCGACGGGGGTCAGGAACAGCGCTACGGCGAACAGCGCGCCCGTGACGACGTTCGCGAGCCCGGTGCGGGCGCCCTCGCCGACGCCCGCCGTGGATTCGACGAAGCAGGTCGTGGCCGAGGAGCTGCCCGCGCCGCCCGCGGCGACCGCGATGCCGTCGACGAAGAGGACCTTGTTGATGCCGGGCATCTGGCCCTGGGCGTCGGTCAGCCCGGCCTCGTCGCTGACGCCCATGATCGTGCCCATGGCGTCGAAGAAACAGGACAGCAGCACGGTGAAGACGAAGAGGATGCCGGTCAGCACGCCGACCTTGTCGAATCCGCCGAAGAGGCTGACCTTCCCGATCAACCCGAAGTCGGGGGAGGCGACGGGGTTGCCGGGCCACTTCGGGGTCGTCAGGCCCCAGGACGGCACCTTCGCGACCGCGTTGATGACCACGCCCAGGACCGTCATGGTGACGATCGAGATGAGGATCGCGCCGGACACCTTGCGGACGATCAGGGCGAGGGTGAGCAGCGCGCCCAGGACGAAGACGAGCACCGGCCAGCCGTTGAGGTGGCCGTCGCCGCCGAGCTGGAGCGGGACGGTGGTGTGGGCGACGTCCGGGATCCGGGAGACGAAGCCGGAGTCGACCAGGCCGATCAGCATGATGAACAGGCCGATGCCGATGGAGATGGCCTTGCGCAGGCCGTAGGGCACGGCGTTCATCACGCGTTCGCGCAGGCCGGTGGCGACGAGCAGCATCACGATGAGGCCGGCCAGGACGACCATGCCCATCGCGTCCGGCCAGGACATCCGGGGCGCGAGCTGGAGGGCGACGACCGAGTTCACGCCGAGTCCGGCGGCGAGCGCGATCGGCACGTTGCCGATGACGCCCATGAGGAGCGTGGTGAACGCCGCCGTCAGGGCGGTCGCGGTGACCAGCCGGCCGTTGTCGAGCTGGTGCCCGTACATGTCCTTCGCGCTGCCGAGGATGATCGGGTTCAGCACGATGATGTAGGCCATCGCGAAGAAGGTGGCGAAACCGCCGCGGATCTCGCGGGGCAGGGTGCTGCCCCGTTCGGAGATCCGGAAGTAGCGGTCGAGGGCGCCGTGGGCGGGCCCGGCTCCCGGCTGTTCAGGGGCGGGGGCCTTGGCGGGGGCCGAGGTGGACATGTTGTGTCGTTTCCTACGATGAGAAGCGGTCGGGCACAAACGGTTTCAGTATGAACGTATAACGCCGGACACAGCTATCTGCGCGCGTAGACCTGATCGCCTCGTAAGCTGTCCCCATGGCCGTGTCTTCTTCGGGATCCCCCAAGCGTGAGGCGCCGGAGCCCCTGGAGGGCCCGATCGTCCCGACCGTCGTCGGCGGCACGATCCTCTGGTTCGCCCTCTTCCTGGTGCAGCTCCCCTTCTACGGCTGGTTCGACGACCACGGACACACCTGGTGGCTGTGGACCTGCCTGGCCGGGGCCGGGCTGGGGCTGATCGGCATCTGGTACGTCCGTCGCAGGGACGCGGCGATCAAGAGCGCGGCGTCCGCACAGGCACCTGCGCAGGAGCCCGCTCAGACCCCGCCGGCCGAGTAGGCACCGGCGACCGAGCAGGCCCCGCCGACCGAGTACGCACCCGCGCATGGCGCACCCGCGCCCGACCGATCAATCCGCCAACCCTTAGGGCGGTCAACCGGTCAACCGGTCAACCCGGTGCACCGGTCTACAACCACGGCACCATTTGCCCCCGCCTCACCTCCTCCCCAGGTCGGATCTTCCGCCCATTCGGCGGGTGAAGCCTCAAATCCGCACGTACCGTCGAATGCATGACGCACATCGACGCGGGCGCCGAACTGGACCCGGTGCACCCCACGACGGCCCCGGCGGTGACCGGTCTCACCGCGGCCGAGGTCGCGGAGCGGGTCGCGCGGGGGCAGGTCAACGACGTTCCGGTGCGCAGCAGCCGGTCTCTGCCGGAGATCGTCCGGGCGAACGTCTTCACCCGGTTCAACGCGATCATCGGCGTGCTCTGGCTGATCATGCTGGCCGTCGCGCCGATCCAGGACAGCCTGTTCGGCTTCGTGATCCTCGCCAACACCGGCATCGGCATCGTCCAGGAGTGGCGGGCGAAGAAGACCCTGGACTCGCTGGCCGTGATCGGGGAGGCCCGGCCGACGGTACGGCGGGACGGGACCGCCTCCCGGGTCGCCACCAGTGACATCGTGCTGGACGACCTCATCGAGATCGGGCCCGGCGACAAGGCCGTGGTGGACGGGGTGTGCGTCGAGACCGACGGGCTGGAGATCGACGAGTCGCTGCTGACCGGGGAGGCCGATCCCGTGGTCAAGCGGCCGGGGGACCCGATCATGTCCGGGAGTTTCGTGGTCGCCGGCGGGGGCGCGTTCCAGGCCACCAAGGTGGGCCGCGAGGCCTACGCCGCCCAGCTCGCCGAGGAGGCCTCCCGGTTCACGCTCGTCCACTCCGAGCTGCGCTCCGGCATCTCCACGATCCTCAAGTACGTGACGTGGATGATGGTCCCGACCGCGATCGGCCTGGTCATCAGCCAGCTGTTCGTCAAGAACAACGACTTCAAGGACTCCATCGCGCGAACGGTCGGCGGCATCGTCCCGATGGTCCCGGAGGGGCTGGTCCTCCTCACCTCCGTCGCCTTCGCCATCGGCGTCATCCGGCTCGGCCGGAAACAGTGCCTGGTGCAGGAACTCCCGGCCATAGAGGGCCTCGCCCGCGTCGACACGGTCTGCCTCGACAAGACGGGCACGCTGACCGAGGGCGGCATGGACGTCACCGAGGTGCGGGCGCTGGGCGACGGCGACCCGTCGTACGTGCACAAGGTCCTCGGCGCGCTCGGCGAGTCCGACCCGCGGCCCAACGCCTCCCTGAAGGCGATCATCGACGCCTACGCGGACGCCGAGGACTGGCGGTGCACCGAGTCGCTGCCGTTCTCCTCCGCCCGCAAGTACAGCGGCGCCTCCTTCAGCGAGGGGAACGGGGAGAGCAGTACGTGGCTGCTGGGCGCCCCCGATGTGCTGCTGCCCGACGACGACCCCGCCCTCGCCGAGACCGGGCGGCTCAACGAACAGGGCCTCAGGGTGCTGCTGCTCGCCCGGGCCTCCCGCGACCTCGACGACCCGGAGGTCGCCGCCGGGGCCCGGCCCGCCGCCCTCGTCGTACTGGAGCAGCGGCTGCGCCCGGACGCGGCAGACACCCTGCGCTACTTCGCCGAGCAGGACGTCCACGCCAAGGTCGTCTCCGGGGACAACGCGGTGTCGGTGGGCGCGGTCGCCGCGAAGCTCGGGCTGAACGGCTCCACGGTGGACGCGCGCCGGCTGCCCGCCGACCGGGACGGCATGGCCGAGGCCCTCGACGAGGGCACGGTGTTCGGGCGTGTCACCCCGCAGCAGAAGCGGGACATGGTGGGCGCGCTGCAGTCACGCGGGCACACGGTCGCGATGACCGGTGACGGCGTGAACGACGTGCTCGCGCTGAAGGACGCCGACATCGGCGTGGCGATGGGCTCGGGCTCGGAGGCGACCCGGGCGGTGGCGCAGATCGTGCTGCTCGACAACAGCTTCGCGACGCTGCCGTCGGTGGTCGCGGAGGGGCGCCGGGTCATCGGCAACATCACCCGGGTGGCCACGCTGTTCCTGGTGAAGACGGTCTACTCGGTGCTGCTGGCCGTGTTCGTGGTGTGCTGGCAGGTCGAATACCCCTTCCTGCCCCGCCACCTGACCATGCTGTCCACCCTCACCATCGGCATCCCGGCGTTCTTCCTCGCCCTCGCCCCCAACCGGGAACGAGCGCAGCCCCACTTCGTCCGGCGGGTCATGCGGTACTCGGTCCCCGGCGGGGTCATCGCCGCGGTCGCGACCTTCGTGACGTACCTGATCGCCCGCCACCACTACACCGGCAGCGGCGCGTTGGACGCGGAGACGAGCGTCGCCACACTGACGCTGTTCCTGATCTCCATGTGGGTACTGGCGATCATCGCCCGCCCCTACACGTGGTGGCGGGTGGTGCTGGTGGTGGCGATGGGCGCCGCGTTCCTTGTGGTGCTGGTGGTGCCGTCGCTTCAGGACTTCTTCGCGCTGAAGCTGGTCGGCATCACGATGCCGTGGATCGCGGTGGGCATCTCGGTGGTGGCGGCGGTCGCCCTGGAGGTGGCGTGGAAGTGGGTCGACCGCCGCGTTCCGGCTTGACGGCTGACGCTTGTCGGTCAGCGGTCAGCGGTCAGCTGACGTCGACGTAGTCACCGGCGGCGCTGACGGCCGGGGTCGTCGAGGTGCCGGCGAAGCTGAAGCGCCAGTAGCCGTCGTACGTTGCCGTGGCAGTGGCCTTCACATTGCCGTACGAGTCCGAGGTCACCGTCTTGACGGTGGTGTACGTGCTGGTGCCCGCCTTGCGGAACTGGAGCTTGACCGGCTGGCCGGTGTAGCCGTGGTACTTGCCGTCCTCCCAGTTCGCGCGGGACAGCTTGCCCGTGGAGGTGATGGTCTTGCCCTTGGTGACGGGCTCGGGACCGGCGTTGACGGTCAGCGCGGAGTTGCGCTGCACCAGCGTGGTCGCGAGGGGGCCCTGGTCCTTGTAGCCGACCTTGCTGTAGTCGATGCTGCTGCTGGACGGGTCCTGCCCGTTGAAGGCGATCGCCTCGGCGGCGCCGTGCCAGGTGCCGGCGTCCGCGTTGGCGAGCGCGCCGTCGGCCGGGTGGATGTCGACGGAGCCGGTGCAGTTGGCGGTGGTCGACGAGGTGGCCGTGCAGGTGGAGGAGTCGTCGTCGTAGACCTCGTTGGTCGGGTCGTCGAACGTGCCGCGGTAGATGAAGGCGTCGGTGAAGAAGTCGTCCGCCGTGATGTCGACGCCCGTGCCGTGGGTCAGCGTGTAGGTGACCTTGGCGGAGACCACGTTGGTCGTGCCGACCTTGATCGCGGAGGCGATCTTGAAGTTCGAGAAGCTGACGTCCAGCGTGTACGGAGTGCCGGAGTCGGCCGCCTGCGCCGCCGGGACGGCGAGGGCGGTCAGGGCCAGGGCGCCGGTCACGGCGGAGACGGCGGCCATTTTGGCTCTTGTGCGCATTGCGTTCCCCTGAAGGAGAAGTGATCTAGGAGCCTGTTGGCTCAGGCGATCAGATCCGTGAGGGGTGGAGTTGGTTGTAGCCGAGCGGCTCGATTTGGCCTGTCCATGGGTAAGCTTTGACGTTTGCATAAGGAAAACGGAATGTCGGCCTCAGGTGGCTGAACCGGCTGGGCCGAGGCCGACGGGCTGAGGCCGACGTCCCGCTTCTGTCGGGCGAGGTGCCGCCGGATCAGCGCACGTCGACGTAGTCACCGGCGGCGTTGACCGCCGGGGTCGTCGAGGTCCCCGCGAAGCTGTACCTGAAGTAGCCGTCCACGGACGCCTTCACGGTGGTGCTCAGGTTGCCCTTGATATCGGTCTTCACGGTCTTCACGGTCGTGTAGGTGCTGGAGCCCGCCTTACGGAACTGCAACTTCACCGGCTGGCTCGCGTACCCCGCGTACTTGAGGGTCTCCCAGTTGGCCCGGGCCAGCTTGCCGGTGACCGTGACGGTCTTGCCCTTCTTCACCGGCTCCGGCGAGGCGTTGACCGTGAGCTTGGAGGCCCGCTGGACCAGGATCTTGCCGAGCCCGCCCTGCGCCTTCTGGCCATGGGTGCTGTAGTTCATGGCCAGCCCGCCGCCCGACCAGGTCCCGGCGTTGGAGTTCGCCAGATAGTCCTCGCCCGGGTCGATATCGATCGCGCCCTTGCAGGTGGCGGTGGTCACCGAGGTGGCGGTGCAGGTGGCCGGGTACTCACCGGCCAGCATGTTCTCCGCGTTGTCGAGCGACGAACCCTTGTAGATGAAGGGTCCGTTGGCGAAGTTGTCGGAGGTGATGTCGATGTCGGCGCCGTGGGTCAGCGTGTAGGTGGCCGTGACGGAGACACGGGCGGTCGTACCGACCTTGACCGCCTTGGCGATCTTGAAGTTGGAGAAGCTGACGTTCGGGGCGGGCGGCTCGGCGGCGGCACGGAACGCGGTTCTGCCCGAACCGGACGAGGCGGACGACGTGCTGTGCGCCAGCGCCTGCGCGGCCCGGGCACGGTACGAGGAACTGTCGGAGGCCTGCGCCGCCGGGACGGCGAGGGCGGAGAGAGCCAGGGCGCCGGAGACGGCGGCGACGGTGGCACGAGTGCGCATGCGTTTCCCCCAGGAGAGAAGGGCCCCGACGGTGGTCGTGCCGCCGGGGCCCTGATGACCATGGAGCCGTGTGGCTCACATGGTCAGATGCGCGAGGGACGGAATCGGTTCGCCCGTTCCGCCGCGGATCGTGCGAGGAACGCCTCGCTCATCGCACGTCGACGAAGTCACCCGCGGTGGTGACCGCCGGGGTCGTCGAGGTACCGGCGAAGCTGTACCGGAAGTAGCCGTCCACGGTCGCCTTCACGGTGGTGCTCAGGTTGCCCGTGGAGTTCGTCTTGATGGTCTTGACGGTGGTGTAGGTGCTGGAGTTCTTCTTGCGGAACTGCAGCTTGACCGGCTGGCCGGTGTAGCCGTGGTACTTGCGGTCCTCCCAGTTGGCACGGGACAGCTTGCCCACGACCGTGATGGTCTTGCCCTTCTTCACCGGCTCCGGCGAGGCGTTGACCGTGAGCTTCGACAGCCTCTGGACCCGGTGGGTCTTGTAGGAGTCGTTCCAGTAGACCTCCTCGTCCTTGGCCAGGGCGCCCACCCTGACGTGCCAGGTGCCGGCCAGCGCGTTGGCGTACAGGTCGCCGACCCCGTCGTCGGTGTTCAAACCGGGTGCGACCGGGATGGTGAGCTTGCACTTCGACGTCGTGGCGCTGGACGCCGTGCAGGAGGCGACCTCCTCCTTCGGCACGAGGAGGCCGTCCATGCCGTCCTCGACGTTCGTGCCGTGCCAGAGGTCGATGTAGGCGTCCTCGATGCCGCTGGGGTGGCTGGCGGTCAGGGACACGGCGATGGTCTTGGCGACGGTGGTGCCGAGAACGATGTCCTTGCCGGCGTTCACCGTCACGTTCGAGACGGTGGGCTCGGCGGCGGCTGCCCTGAACGCCGGCTTGGCGGACGAGGTGCCGAACCGCTCCGCGGCGCTCGGCCGGTCCAGGCTCACGTCGCTCTGCGAGCCGGCCTGGGCCGCCGGGACGGCGAGGGCGGAGAGAGCCAGGGCACCGGTGACGGCGGCCACGGTGGCACGTATACGCATGTATTCCCCACGTGGAAGGAGGGCCCCGGCACCGATCGTTCCTGACGGCTCGTCATCGACGCGGGGACCCAAGTGATACGAGTCTGTTGACTCATGTGAAGAGATCCACACCGAATGTGAAAGGTTGTACGACGGAGATGAATTTTTGGAGCGAACACCCGTGGAGTGAGCGGCAGTTGCCCGGAACATCCCGTCGGTGACGGTCTGCGCGTCAGTCGAACCAGCGGTCCCGGGCCAGTTCCTGCGTCCGGGACGGATCCTCCAGCAGCGCCGCCACCTCGAACCGCCGTGGCCACTGGCCCGCCGCCCAGGCGAGGCCGGCTGCCACACCCTCCAGGGTGGCGGCGTGCAGGGTGCCGTCGCTCGTGAGGCGCCAGTCGATCTCCACGCCGTCGACGAAGAGTTCCTCGTGTTCGACGTATGTCGCCGGGGTCCGCGCGCCGAGGAGCACCCGTACCGGCTCCGGTACGTCGTGTTCCGTGCCCTCGGAGTCGACCTCGCCCGTGACGGACTCGCTCAGGCGCCGCACCTGGAACAGCTCGGCGAGTTCGGCGGCGCGGGCGGGGCGCACGGGGAGCAGCGGGACACCCTGAGTGAACGGCAGCAGGTCGGGCGAGTCGACGACCACGGCGTCGGCCGCGTCCACCACCTCGACCCGGCCGTCGGTCACGGCCCGCAGCTCGTCCGGCAAGGTCACCTGCTCGGGATCCAGGTCGGCCAACGCGCTGTAGAGGCCGTGCAGTTGGGCGCCGGTGACGTCGCGGTCCGGGTCGGCGAGCCGGTCCAGGAGTTCGGCGGCGCCGCCGGGCTCGTCGAGCAGCGCGGCGACCGACGTCCGTACTCCCAGCGCCCGCAGCACCTGTTCGTCGTCGAACCCGGTCGCGTCGGCCTCGTCGTACAGCCCGCGCAGGAGCGGGTCGCCGCCGGCGGCGAGCAGACCGGCCGGGCGGCGGCCGTCGAGGACCGGATTGCCGCGCAGCCACCAGGCCGTGTACGGCCGTACGACCTCGTGCGTGCCGTCGGGCAGCAGGATCCGCACGGGCTGGACGAGGGCGTCACGCAACGGCGGCTGCGACAGCAGGGCCAGGGCCTGGGGCCACTTGTCCTCGTCCACCAGGTCCAGGTCCCGTACGGCGACCAGTTCCGTGGCGACCGGCGGTACGGGGGTGTCCGGGAAGCGGTCGAGGATGTCCTCGCACCACACGTCCACGGCGTCCAGCAGCCCGGCGTCGTCGGGCTCCGCGAAGTCGCTTTCGCGGGGCTCCAGTTCGTCGGGGTCGAGGACGACGTCCGTGGCCCGGACGAGGGCGAAGGTGGCGAGCACCCCGCAGGCGGCCAACGGCTGCTCGCCCCACTTCTGCGCCAACTCTGCTTCCACCGTGGCGAGTTCGTCCTCGCGCATGATCTGGTGGAAGGGGCTGCCGGGGAGGACGAGTTCGCCCGCGGGGGCCAGTTCGCCGTCCTCGTCGGGCAGCGCGAGCGCGCCGAGCCAGGGCTCGTCACCGGGCTCCAGGCCCGCGTCCCGGACCAGCGTGAGGACGGTGTCGGCCAGTTCCTCGGCGTCCGGCACGTCCTGCTCCCAGTCCAGCCCGCCCTCCTCGTCCAGCGAGGCGGCGACGGCGGCCCGGACCTGCGGTGTCGTGAGCACCGCGCGCGCGGTCGCGGGCAGTGCGCCGAGCTTCTCCAGGAGCGGGTGGGCGGCGTCCGGGTGAGCGACCTTGAGGCCGAGCCGGGCGAGGACCTCGGGGTCGACGGGGGCGCCCTCGGAGGTGGGCAGCAGCACCTGGCGGGGGCCGATCGTCGTCCGCCCGTCGGCAAGGGGCACGGGCAGCCCGGACAGCCGGTCCGGATCGACCCCGGCGAGGCTGTCGTAGAGCCGCCGCCACCAGTGCGGCGCCTTCTCCAGCCCGGCCAGCCGGTCCACGGCATCGGTCAGCGGGACCCGGGCGACCCCCAACGTCCGCAGCTGAACGCGTCGTTCGAGGCCGGCGGGGAGCAGGGTGGGCAGCACCTCGGCGAGGACCCGTACGGTGTCGCTGCCCGCGCCCTCCACCACTTCCGCGTCCCGGGGGCGGAGCGACTCGGGCAGGTCCTCGTCTTCGTCCTTGCCTTCGGAGGGTTCCGCCGCGGGCGGCAGGAAAGAGGTCCGCGGCAGCCGTTCGAGGATCTCCTGCCGCAGCGCCCCGTCCAGCTCGCCCTTGCCCAGCGGGCCGGGCACCAGGTCGATGATGCCGGTGGTCACCGGGCGCCAGCCGGCGAGGAGTTCGGCGTACGCGTCCGCCGCGCGCCGCACCAGGAAGTCGGTGAGCGGACCGGGGGCCGCGTGCCGGCGGGTGGTGTCCAGCGGGAACGACGCGATGAGCAGGGCGGGGACGCCGAGAGGTTCGTCGCTGGGGGTGGGGGCGTGTACGACCGGGCTGGTGCGGGGCCGGGCAGGTGAGCCGTCGGCGTCGACCGGCACGGCCCAGGTGACCGACCAGTGCGGCCGCAGCCGCTCCTCGACGGGCCGGTCGGCGAGCAGCTCCGGCGTGAGCGGCCCGTACGCGGCGGCCGTACGCCAGCGGGTCGTACCGTCCCGTGAGTCCTCCACGACGGTCAGGTCGCCGTCCGCGCGGCGGCGCAACGTGCGCGGGGTGCCGTCACCGGTCTCGATCACCACCTCGTCCAGCCCGGGCAGGGCGAGCAGGAGGGCGTCGTCCACGGCGTCCAGCAGACGCTCCGCGAGGTCGGCGGCGGCCGCGTCGCGCAGGGGCAGGATGACGGCCGTGTCGTACGGGTCGGGGGCGGTGCCCTCGGCGGCGAACGGGAGCCGCAGCAGGGGCACGTGTCCGTCGCGGCGGCGGATCTCGTCGCCCAGTGAGGGGCTGTGCCGGGCCACGTCGGCGGCGAGTTCCCGGGCCTCGGCCAGGGACCAGCGGACCCCGCCGTGCCGGCCGACGACGGCGGGCTCGTCGGTGACGGACAGCACGGCGGCGAAGCCGACGCCGAAGCGGCCGATGGTCCTCTCGTCCGTGTCGCGCTTGGCCGAAGCCCGCAGCGTGGCCAGGGACTCCACGCCCGCCGCGTCCAGCGGGGCGCCGGTGTTGGCGGCGACGAGGACACCGTCGCGCAGGGTGAGACGGAGCCGGCCGGGGACACCGGCCCGGGCGGCGGCGTCGGCGGCGTTCTGAGCGAGCTCCACGACGAGCCGGTCCCGATACCCGCCGAGGACAAGATCCTCCTCGGCGTTGGCGTCCTCACGGAAGCGGGCGGGACTGGTGGCCCAGGCATCCAGCACGCCTCGCCTGAGACGAGCGGTACCGAAAGGATCCGCACCTTCGGCCGCGGGCCGCACGAACTTGCTCACGTTGACTCTCCTCATCGGCGTGACGATGAAGGTACCGCGCGGTGCGCCGACGCCGGTTCGAAGGGCGTCCCGCGCCGATGCGAGCGCCGCTGGGGCTCCGCCCGAGGTCAACTCTTCAACCCACCGCGCCGGGTGGTGGGTGCGCATGGGCCGGGGGCCCGGGGCGGAGCCCCATGGACGCGCACCCGCACCCGTCCCGGAAACCCCGGAAAGCTACGAGTGGCCCAACTCCGCCGCGTCCTCGTCGGAGACGTCCGGTACGGAGCCGGAATCACGAGCCGGCCGCAGCGGGAACGGGTCCACTGTCGTCTCGTCGATCACCGGCGGGGCCGGCCGCGGCGGCTTCGGCATGACCGCCGCCTCGGAATGCCCGCCGCAGCCGTATGCCAGCGACACCAGCCGGCCGTCGGCCGGCGAGAACTCGTTGGCGCAGATACCGAAGGCCTGTCCCAGCGAGCCACCGATCGGCACAAGGAATCCACAGCTCACACACGAGGCGGGCGCGGCCTGCGCCATGGGGGTCTTCGCGCCGTACGACTCCTCCCACCGGTCGGCGGCGACGTGCAGGCCGTAACGCGAGAGCACCCTGGCCCGGCGCATGCCGAGTTCCTCCGCGACCGCGGCGATCGATCCGCGCGCGGGAACGGCGGGCAGGCTCGACGGGGCGCCCGGCGTGACCTCCGCGTCCTCCGCCTCGACCAGCTCGGCCATCTCCTCGGAGACGGGGGCGTTGGGCAGCGGCTCGTCGTCGCCGGTGTAGCCGGGCTCCAGGCGGAGGTCCTCGGCGTCGGTGGGGAGCAGATCGCCGGGGCCCATGTCGCCGGGCCGCAGGCGTTCGCTCCACGGCACCCACTCGGGGGCGAGGAGGGCGTCCGGGCCTGGGAGCAGGACCACCTCGTCCAGGGTGACGATCTTCGCGCGGGAGGCGCGGGCGACGGTGACGGCCCAGCGCCAGCCCCGGTACCCGAGTTCCTTGCACTCGAAGAAGTGCGTGACGACCCGGTCGCCCTCGGACACCAGGCCCGTGTGCTCGCCGACGACGCCGGGCGCGGCGGCCTCCTCGGCGGCGGCGCGGGCGAGGTCGACGGCCTCGGCGCACAAGCGGTCGGGGGTGCGGCTTCGCGTGGTCGCTGCGCTCACAGGTATCGCTTCTCTCCTACGCCGTCTCTCGGGTGCGTCTGCCTGTCGGCGACGGGGCGGACGGAGCGGACCTGGGGACCGCGTCGACGTCCACGCCCGCTCACGCTCGGGCGCACCTCTACCACCCATTCTGCGGGATGGCTGAGATACGCACGCTACCTGCTCCGGTGCGCCTGGCCTACACCGACGGGACTGTTCCCGGTCAGATCGCTGACAGATCGCTGTCAGAAGTGCGCGTCCATACGCGCGGTAACCGCACTACGCAGAGCTTTCTCGGGGCACTATGACGGGGTGGCAGCCGCGAAGACGCCCCAAGGTGCCACCGGGTTCGGTGGGTCCAAAGGGCTCAAAGGGATCAAAGGGAACAAAGGAAGCAAGGGGAGTGGCCGAGGCGGCGGTTCGGGCCGGATGAACGGCTCCCTCCGCTCGGTCGGCCGCGCCCTGCACCTCCCCGTCACCGGCCCGGCCCGCGGCATCCGCAAGGTGACCCACGCGCACGGGGCCGGTGAGTCCGGGCTCGGCAAGCTGATCGAACTGCACGGGGTGAACGGCGCCGGCGACGTGATGATCACCGTCGCGCTCGCCTCCACGGTGTTCTTCTCGGTGCCCACGGACGAGGCCCGCGGCCGCGTCGCCCTCTACCTCGCCATCACCATGGCGCCCTTCACGGTCCTCGCGCCGGTGATCGGCCCCCTCCTCGACCGTCTTCCGCACGGCCGCCGCGCGGCGATGGCGGGCGCGATGCTCGCCCGGGCACTGCTCGCGCTCGTCCTGTCGGGCGCGGTGATCAACGGCAGCATCGAGATGTACCCGGCCGCGCTCTGCGTCCTGGTCGCGTCGAAGGCGTACGGCGTCGTGAGAAGCGCCGTCGTACCCCGTCTTCTGCCGCCCCGGTTCTCCCTGGTGAAGGCCAACTCGCGGGTCACCCTCGGCGGGCTCCTGGCGACCGGGATCGCGGCGCCGATCGGGGCGGGGCTCCAGGCGATCGGACCGCGCTGGCCGCTCTACGGCGCCTTCGTGATCTTCGTCGCGGGTACGTTCCTGTCCTTCACCCTGCCGCCGAAGGTCGACTCGGCCAAGGGCGAGGACGTCGCGCTGCTCGCGGCGGACGAGGAACACCTGCACGGTCCGCATCTCAAGCCGGTCAAGCGGCCCGGACTGCGCACGGTCGGCATCGCCGTCACCCACGCCCTCGGCGCCAACGCCGCCCTGCGCTGCCTGTCCGGCTTCCTGATCTTCTTCCTCGCCTTCCTGCTGCGGGAGCATCCGCTCACCGGCGAGAGCGCGGCGGTGTCGCTGGGGATAGTGGGCGTCTCGGCCGGCGCGGGCAACGCGATCGGTACGGCGGTCGGGGCATGGCTCAAGTCCAAGGCACCGGAGATCATCATCGTGACGGTGGTGGGCGTGGTACTGGGCACGGCCATCACGGCGGCGATCTTCTTCGGCGCGTTCCTGGTGGCGTGCCTGGCGGCGGTCGCCGGGTTCTCGCAGGCGCTCGCCAAGCTGTCCCTGGACGCGCTGATCCAGCGGGACGTACCCGAGCAGGTGCGTACCTCGGCGTTCGCCCGCTCCGAGACGCTGCTGCAGATGGCCTGGGTGTTCGGGGGCGCGGTCGGCATCGTGATGCCCCTCAACGGCACCCTGGGCCTGTTCGTGGGCGCTGCCTTCGTCGCCATCGGCTGGCTGGCCACAGTCAAGGGCCTCCTGACGTCGGCCCGCCACGGCCCCCCGGCCAAGCCGCGGGTGGCGTAGGGAGCGTCGCGGGTCCCGGGCGCGCGGGGCCCCGCCCCGGCCGGCGCGTCGAGAGCCTCCGGCGCGGGGTCGTGAGCGCCCCGGCCCGTGCAGAGACCCTCCGGCCCCGGGGGTGAGCGCCCCGGCCCGCGCAAGGGACCGTCCCGGACGGCGCGGATGCGTCCCGACGCAGGTGAGCAGCGTTGCGGGCCCCGTCCGGACCGACCCGGCGGCGGCCCAGGGCGGGTCCCGGACGCTCCGGTGCATCCCCCGCGGCGGCAGGTCGGGGACGGCCTCCCGTGCATCCCGGGCGGCACAGAGACCTCCGGACGACGCAGCGACCCCCGGATGACGCAGGCCCGCCCCGGCCGGCGCGGTGAGAGTCCTGCCGTGACATGGCGGGCGTCACCGGTTCGGCACGCCGCGCACCCCGCGTGGAGGCGCCCGTGGGTGTGCCCGATAGCCTTCGGCCATGACCACGATGCAATCCGCTGTGCGACGCCGCCGCGCTGTCGCCGCCGCCGGCGCCGTATCCGCCGGACTGCTCGTCCTGTCGGCCTGCGACAAGCCGACGCCGCGCACCACCGTGACGGTGGGCAGCCGCTCGGTGAGCGCCGAGGCCAAGTGCTACGACGACGGCAAGGACATCGGCCGCCAGGAGGCCACCAAGTGCGCGCTGAAGAAGGCGTCGGACGCGATCGAGGTGCCGCAGAGCGAGACGCTGCGCATCGGCGTCGACCCGGAGATCGCGGACACGGGCTGGGCTCTGTGGATCAACGGCCAGCAGGTCACCAGCGTGTACAAGAAGACGTACTACTCCTTCCAGGGCGTCGACCTGTTCGCCGACCAGCAGGGGCAGGCCGCGCCGAAGACGCTGTACATCAGCATCGTGCAGCAGAACAAGGCCGCCCAGAGCGACCAGTTCAAGGGCGTGTGGAACTTCAAGCTGGAGAACGCGGACGCCTGAGCGGCGCCCGCGTCAGCGTCCGCGTACCGTCATGCGCGTCCTCGTAGCCACCGCGGTCCCGGTCGAACGGGACGCGGTGGCTCGCGCGTTCCCCGGGCCCGTACGGGAGGTGCCGCTTCCCGGCGTGGTCCTGCAGCGGCTGCCGGGAGGGTACGACCTCCTCGCCGCCGGTGTCGGCCCCGCCCTCGCCGCCGCCTCCACCGCCACCGCCCTCACCGCCGCCGCCCTCGAAGGCGCCCCCTACGACCTGGTCGTCTCCGCCGGGATCGGCGGCGGATTCCTGCCGGACGCGCCCCTCGGCTCGCTCGTCGTCGCCGACGAGATCACCGCGGCCGATCTGGGCGCGGACACGGCCGACGGGTTCGTACCGGTGACCGAGCTGGGGTTCGGGACCGTCACCCATCGTCCGCCGGAATCACTCGTACGAGAGGTCGTGTCGGCGACCGGAGGGCGTGCCGGCACCGTGCTGACCGTGTCGACGGTGACCGGGACCACCGCCCGGGCCACCGCACTGCGCGCCCGCCACCCCCGTGCCCTCGCCGAGGCCATGGAGGGCTTCGGTGTCGCCGAGGCCGCCGCCGCGCACGGCGTACCGGTACTGGAACTGCGCGCGGTCTCCAACCCGGTCGGCCCGCGCGACCGCGCCGCCTGGCGCATCGGCGACGCGCTGACCGCCCTCACGGCCGGCTTCGGGAAGCTCCCGCCCGCACTGGAGAGTTGGACCCCACATGACCGCACTCACTGAGCCACTGCAGATCGCGTACTCCCCCTGCCCGAACGACACCTTCGTCTTCGACGCGCTGGCCCACGGCCGGGTGCCGGGCGCCCCCGCGTTCGACGTGACGTTCGCGGACATCGACATCACCAACGGCATGGCCGAGCGCGGCGAGTTCGACGTGCTGAAGGTGTCGTACGCCGTGCTGCCGTACGTCCTCGACGAGTACGCCCTGCTGCCCTGCGGGGGTGCGCTCGGCCGGGGCTGCGGCCCGCTGGTGCTGACCCGGGAGCCGGGTGCCGACCTCACCGGCCGTACGGTCGCCGTGCCCAGCGAGAAGTCGACGGCGTACCTGCTGTTCCGCCTGTGGGCCGCGGACACGCTCTCCGGGGTCGGCGAGATCGTGGTCATGCCGTTCCACGAGATCATGCCCGCCGTGCGGGACGGAAAGGTCGACGCGGGACTCGTCATCCACGAGGCGCGCTTCACGTACCGGAACTACGGGCTGCACAAGCTCGCGGACATGGGCGAGCACTGGGAGGCGACGACCGGGCTGCCGATCCCGCTGGGCGCCATCATCGCGAAGCGTTCTCTCGGCACGGAAACGCTGACAATTCTGGCCGATTCCATTCGTACGTCCGTCCGGGCGGCCTGGGACGATCCCGAGGTTTCCCGCCCATATGTCATGGAACACGCGCAGGAAATGGACCCGGCCGTCGCCGACCAGCACATCGGGTTGTACGTCAACGAGTTCACCGCCGACCTCGGCGAGAACGGCTATGCGGCGATCCGGGGCCTGCTCACCCGTGCGGCGGCCGAGGGGCTGGTACCGCCCCTCGGCCCGGACGCGCTCGATTTCCCCTGAGGCTTCCCTCGAGGGTTCCGCTGAGGCGCGGTCACACGTCCAACTGGTCGGCGACCGCGCGCAGCAGACCGGCGATCTTCTTGCCGGAGACCTTGTCGGGGTAACGGCCCTTCTCCAGCATCGGGGTGATGTTCTCCAGGAGGGTCGTCAGATCCTGGACGATGGAGGCCAGTTCGTCCGGCTTCTTGCGGGTCGCGGCGGCGACGGAGGGCGTCGGATCGAGAACCGTCACGGAAAGTGCCTGGTCACCGCGCTGCCCGGCGACCACTCCGAACTCCACTCGCTGCCCCGGCTTGAGTGTCTCGACTCCGGCGGGCAGGACTGAGGAATGGACGAAGACGTCCCCGCCGTCGTCACGGGAGAGAAAGCCGAAGCCCTTCTCACTGTTGAACCACTTGACTTTGCCGGTAGGCACGTCTGTCCTCGTCCTCGTACTCGTCGGGAAAAACCGCTTCTGGAAACGGCTCTTGATAGCACTTGGGCGGGTCGTCGGGACCCGCCGGTACCAAGGCTAATGGTCTTGAGGCCGGTGACAAGACGTCGCCGGGTTGTTCCTTCGCGCTGGGAACTACCCTGGTCGGGTGCGTGACAAAACCCAAACGAATTCCGCCGAGCCCGGTGACCGACTGATCCGTACCGGTGCGGTCGTGTTCTTCATCGGTGCCGTGGCCACTCTCGTCACCGTGGCCCCGTTCCTTCTCGGCACGACGCCTTTTCCGACGTACATGTTCGGGCTGAGCATGCTGATGGCCGTCGGCTTCCTGCTGGCCGGGGCGGGGGTGCTCCGGTCGGTCGCGGCGGGCCGCCGTCAGGCCCGGGCCGGGCGGTAGGACGCGAGCCACTGAGGGAACTCCGTGAGATCGGTCAGGACGACGTCCGCGCCGGCCGCGGCCAGCTCGTCCTTCTCGTACGGGCCCGTGGCCACGGCGACCGAGAGGGCGTCGGCGGCGCGGGCGCCCCGGATGTCCCCGAGGTGGTCGCCGACGTACACGCCCGCCCCGTGCTCGCGCAGCGCCTGCGCCTTCTGCTCCGCCCACAGGTCGCCGACGACCGCGTCCGGCTCGATGCCCAGGTACTCCAGGTGCAGCTTGGCGTTGGGCTCGTGCTTGGCGGTGACCACGAGGGCCCGCCCGCCGGCCGTACGCACCGCGGCGATCGCCTCGCGGGCACCCGGCAGCGCGGGCGTCGGCCCGATCGCGATCGTGGGGTACATCTCGCGGTAGAGGTCCGCCATGGCCGGCACCTCCTCCGCGGGGAACCAGTGAATCAGCTCCTCGGCGAGCGGCGGCCCGAGCCGGGTGACCGCCAGGTCGGCGTCGATGTACGTCCCCGTCCGCTCGGCCAGCGCCAGATAGCAGGCGCGGATGCCGGGCCGGGAGTCGATGAGCGTCATGTCGAGGTCGAAGCCGACGGTGGGGGCGGAGGGCGAGGTCGCGGAGGACATGGGGATCATTCTGCCCAGGCCCGCCGACCGTGATGTGTCCTACCTCCGCCGCTGTGACCGCCACACCAGGAACAGTGCCGATGCCACGGCCGCCCCCCGCACCACCCAGGGCCAGGTTTCGGCGATCGCGGAGCTCATGTGGTCCTCGGCGATGGGCCGGCCCCAGCGGCCCTCGGTGCGGCCCCACAGCCAGACGACGCCGGCCGTGACGGAGAGGCCGGGCAGGATCACGACGGCCCACTTGGTCTCGGCGTCGGTCAGCCGGCGGGAGGCGTAGGCGATGGCCCAGCCGAGGACGAGGGCGATCCAGTTGCCGAGGACGGCACCGGCGACGAGGAGGCCGGCGGCGAGGAGGAGGAAGGGGTTGCTCCAGCCGCCGGCCGTGCCCCGCAGGGGCAGGGAAAGGAGGCGGCGCCGAGTGGGTACGACGGTTTCCCCGGCCTGGGCGGCGGGCGCGGTCCCCGCGGCCCCGGCGCCGGTCTTCAGGGGCTTCCACCAGGTCCGGCGGGACCTGCTCGCGGCCTTCTCCACGGCCGGGGCCGGCGGCGCCGCGGCCTCCTTCTCCAGGGCGGGTGGCTCCTTCGGCGGCGGGGGCCTGAGGAGTTCCGGGATCTCCACGCCGCCGACGAAGCCGGGCACGCTGTCCCCGACCCCGAACGGGCCGCTGTCCACCCGCCACCAGTCGGGCTGGGACAGGCTGTCCCCGAGCTCGTCCAGGCCCGCGAGGTGGGGCGAGGACGTGTTCTCGGGCACGGCGGGCCGCGGGGAGGTCTCAGCCGGGCGAGGGCGCGGTACGGCCCGCCGCAGCCGCTTGGACCGGCCGGTGTCCTCGGTCGCGGCGTTCCCGTCGTCCCCGTCCGGCTGTACGGGCACGGCGGCGACCGGGGCCTCGGGAGCGCCCCCGGTGCCGGGTCCGTCGGCGCCGCCGCCCGCCGCGGCGACGACCTCGTGGGGGCTGCCGAGCCGGGCGATGATGCGGCGGACCGCGGCGGGGCTGTCGACGGTGACTTTCGCGCGCCGCCGGTCAATCTCGTTGCGCAGTTCGGAGACCAGGCGCATCCGGGTGGACGACGGCAGCTGCCGCTGCTGGGCCACGTCGCCGACGCGGCTCAGATACTCGTAGACGACCTGGTCGCTCTCGATACCCACGAAGTCCCCTCCGGGGTCGGTGCCTTGGATACCCCGCGAGTCGACGTTAGCGCAGGGTGGGCGGCGTGCGCGTGGGTCAGGTCGGCTCGCACACGTACGGGTTCTCCACTTCCGAGCACAGGCGGTTGCCGTACTCGCGCAGGACGTCCCGGCCGCCCTGGTCGGTGAGGTACGTCAGGAAGGCGGCGGCGATGGAGCCCGCGGGCGGTTCGCCGTAGGTGTAGGCGAACTCGGTCTGCCAGTACGGATAGTCGCCGTTCTCCACGGCGTCCAGCGTGGCCCGCTGGCTGGCGATCGGCAGCTGGATGAGGTGCCTGTCCTTCTTGACCTTGGCGGCGGCACTGCTGACCTCGCTGTAGCCGAGGCCGCCGGGCGTTCCGGCGACCGTCTCCAGCATGGTCTGCGTGCTGTCGACCTCGCAGGTGCCGTACGCGTCCCGGTCCAGGGCGGCGCAGTTGTCCACGGTGGCCTGGGGTGGCTGCTTTCCGTGCAGGACGCGTTCGACGAGGGCGCCGCGGGTTCCGGAGCCGATGTGCCGGTTGACGAGGTGGATGGGGACGTCGTCGCCGCCCAGTTGGGACCAGTTCTTCAGTTTTCCGCCGTACAGGCGCCGGATCTGGTCGGGAGTCAGGTTCTCGACACCCGCGTCCTTGTTGATGACGAGGGTGAACACGGAGTAGGCGATGGCCCGGCTCAGCACGCGGGGGTGGTCGCCGCCGACGATGCCGTCGGTGAAGGTGAGGCGGTCGCCGAGCCCGTCGCCGACCTCGATCTTCTGGTCCCGGCCGGCCTGCTCCAGGTCGGCGAGGCCCTCGCCGCTGCCGTCGAAGGTGCCCTCGCCGACGGGGATGCTGACGTCGGCGCCCTGGCAGGCCTCCTCGTAGCGTGCGGCGGCCTCCCGTACGGCGGGTGCGAAGGCGGTGGAGCCGTTCACGTGCAGGGTTCCGCCGACGCAGTCCAGCGGGGTGCGGTTCTCGGGCAGGAACAGCGTGATGCTCTGGGCGACGACCGCCAGCGCCAGCAGCCCGATACCGACCCAGGCCGGCCGGGAGGCGAACACATGACTCTCGGTCCTGGCCAGCTTGAACTTGAAGTACCGGACCAGCGGCTCGAACCAGCGGCGCGGCCCGCCGACGGCGCCGACGAAGACCGGCCTGGGGAACGGAGCCCCGGTGTCGTCCCCCGACCAGCGCTCCAGCACGACGAGCACCTTGTACTCGGCCCGCAGCGGGAGCTTCGCCTTCGGCAGCTTGACGACTCCCTTGCGTACGGCGTCGTTGTCGGCGGTCTCGACGTTCTCGTACCCGAACCCCTCGGCCTCCGGGGTGAAGAAGTTCTGCAGCTCCGGCTGGCTCAGGTGGGTCACGACGAGGCCGGCGACCTGGCGGTCCCGGAAGGTGACCTGAATGCCGCAGGGGTCGCTGCCGCTGGTCAGGTAGTCGACGTCCTCGATCGGCGCCGAACCGGCGTTCTCTATCCGCAGCAGGACGAACGAGGGGTCCTTCAGCCGGTGACCGTCGCGCTGCATGTCCCGCAGCACCCCGGCGTACGGCGACTGGGTCGCGTCGGCGGCCAGCGCGTCCATCTGCACCCGGTAGCCGAGGCGCTTGCGGCCGACGACGGCGAACTCCCAGAGGAACGCCAGGGACGGGATCGCGATACTGACGACGGCGACCCAGTTGTCGAAGCCGAGGTCCACGAGGATCCCCCCATCCCGTTGAACACTCATGCAGTTGGCAGGGAGCCCAGGGTGACGAGTGCGGGCCGAGTGCTGCCAGGGCTGCGACGATCCGCCGAAGGAAATTCATGCGGGCGCCACCTGGGATACCTTCCGTTCGCCTGGTGTGCACCCGGCCGACGGGCCACCCGCTACCGTTGACCGGATGAGCAGCGATGAGAAGCCGGCGACGCCCCGGTCCCTCGCGGAGGATCTCCGCGCCCGGGACGACGGGTCCCTCGCCGCGCTGCTGCGCGCCCGCCCCGACCTCATCACCCCCGTCCCCTCCGACCTCACCCAGCTCGCCACCCGGGCCGGCACCCGCGCCTCGGTGGTCCGCGCCCTGGAGCGGCTGGACCGGTTCGCGCTGCAGACGGCCGAGGCGCTGGCCGTGGCGGCGGACCCGGCCTCGTACGAGGAACTGCTGGGGCTGATGGCGGGCGACGCGGGCGACCCGTCGGTCACCGCCGCGCTGCCCCGCGCCCTGGGCACCCTGCGCGAGCAGGCCCTGGTGTGGGGCGCCGACGACCGCCTCCGGCTCGTCCGCACCGCCCGTGAACTGCTCGCGCCCTCCCCGCACCACCCGTCCCCGACCGGTCTGGGCCCGACCGTGCAAGAGGCGACGGCGGGCATGTCACCCGGCCGTATCCAGGAACTCGTGACGACGGCCGGGCTGCCCACGACCCACGACTCGGTGTCCGCGGTCACCTCACTCACCACGCTGTTCACCGACCGCAGGCGGATGGCGAAGCTGCTCGCCGTGGCCCCGGCCGAGTCCCGGGAGGTGTTGAACCGCCTCGTCTGGGGCCCGCCGTACGGGCAGGTCACCGCCGACCCCGCGGCCCATCTGCGCTGGCTCCTGGACCGGGGGCTGCTGCTGCCGACGGCGCCCGGCACGGTCGTACTCCCCCGCGAGGTGGCCCTGCACCTGCGCGAGGGCCGCGCGCACCGCGCCGCCGAGCCGTTGCCGCCCGCGGTGGAGGCCGCCGCCACGCACCGTCCGCAGGTGGTGGACGCGACGGCGGCCGGGCAGGCGTACACCGCGCTGGCGACCGTCGAGGAGCTGCTGAAGGACTGGGACGAGGGCGGCCCCGCGGTGCTGCGGGCCGGCGGTCTCAGCGTCCGTGACCTGAAGCGGACCGCCGTCGCCCTGGACGTCTCCGAGCCCATCGCCGCCTTCTGGGTCGAGCTCGCCTACGCGGCCGGCCTCATCGCCTCCGACAACGAGGCCGACGAACGGTACGCGGCGACCCCGGCCTACGACGAGTGGCTGGAGCAGCCCCCGGCCCAGCGCTGGACCCGCCTCGCCGAGACCTGGCTGGCGGCGACCCGGACGCCGGGGCTGGTCGGCGGGCGGGACGCGAAGGAACGCACGTTGTCGGCGCTCGGACCGGGCCTCGACCGCTCGGCCGCCCCCGAGGTACGGCACCGGGTGCTGGCCTTGCTGGCCGGGCTGCCGGAGGGGACCGCGCCGGCCGCCGAGTCGGTGCTCGCCCGCCTGCGCTGGGAGCGCCCCCTGCGCGGCCCGCAACGGGACGACGACCTGCGGGCCCGGCTCGCCCGCTGGACGCTGACCGAGGCGGAGCTGCTGGGGGTGACGGGCCGGGGAGCGTTGTCGGGGCACGGGCGGGCGCTGATCGGGGCGCCGGCCGGGAAGCCGTCGGCGGGCGGTTCGCCCGGGACGGCGAAGGCCGGGGGCCGTCAGGCGGGGAGCGGGGCCGGCGCCTCCTCGGGTCCTGGCGACGGCTCGGCTCCCTCGTCGGGTCCTGGCGACACGGCTGCTGCCTCGTCGGGTCCTGGCGACACGGCTGCTGCCTCGGGTCCTGGCGACAAACTGCCCGTCCACCATCACGCGGTCCCGGCACACGCCCTGTCACCCCTCTCGCCCCTCTCGCCCCCCGAGCAGGCCGTCGCCTCCGCGGCGGCCGCCCGGCTGCTCGCGCCCCTCCTGCCCGAGCCCCTGGACCACGTGCTGCTCCAGGCCGACCTGACGGCGGTGGCGCCCGGCCCGCTCCAGCGGCCGCTCGCGGACCTGCTGGACGTGCTGGCGGAGGTGGAGTCGAAGGGCGGGGCCACGGTGTACCGGTTCACGCCCGGCTCGGTACGGCGTGCGCTCGACTCCGGCCGGACCGCCTCCGACCTGCACGCCTTCCTCGCCGAGCACTCCCGTACGCCGGTCCCGCAGCCGCTCGCCTACCTGATCGACGACGTGGCCCGCAGGCACGGCCACCTGCGGGTGGGCGCGGCCTCGGCGTACGTCCGCTGCGACGACGACGCGATGCTCAACGAGATCATGGCCGACAAGCGTGCCGCGGGCCTGCGGCTGCGCCGGCTGGCCCCGACCGTGCTGGCCACCCAGGCCGACCCGGCCGCACTCCTCGACGGTCTGCGGGCGATGGGCTTCGCCCCGGCCGCCGAGTCCGCCGAGGGCGACGTACTGATCACCCGCGCCCTCGCCCACCGCACCCCGCCCCGCACGGCCCCCGAGCCGGTCCCGGACGGCCCGCCGGCCCCCGACCCGAACCTCCTGACCGCCGCGATCCGCGCCATCCGCGCCGGCGACCTGGCCTCGACGGCCCCCCGCAAGGTGACCGCGGCCGACCCGGCCGGCGGCGAACTCCCGCGCACCAGCGCCGCCGAGACCCTCGCCACCATGCAGGCCGCCGTCCTCACCGGCGAGACCGTCTGGATCGGCTACGTCAACGCCGAGGGCTCCGCCACCCAGCGCGTCATCGCCCCGATCCGTGTCGAGGGCGGCTTCGTGACGGCGTACGACCACACGGCGGACGAGGTCAGGACGTACCCACTGCACCGCGTGACCGGGGTGGCGGAGCTGGCGGACGACTGACCCGCTTCCGCGCCCCGTACGGCACACTGGAGGTTTGGCCGTGCAGAGCCACGCCGGCCACAGGCAGAAAGGCAGCCGCGCGTGAATGGTCCGCTGATCGTCCAGTCCGACAAAACTCTGCTCCTGGAAGTCGACCACGAGCAGGCCGGCGACTGCCGTCGGGCCATCGCGCCGTTCGCGGAGCTGGAGCGGGCGCCGGAGCACATCCACACCTACCGGGTGACGCCGCTGGGGCTGTGGAACGCGCGGGCGGCCGGGCACGACGCCGAGCAGGTCGTGGACGCGCTGGTGCAGTTCAGCCGGTATCCCGTGCCGCACGCGCTGCTGGTGGACATCGCCGAGACGATGGACCGGTACGGGCGGCTGACGCTCAGCAAGCACCCCGCGCACGGACTCGTGCTGACGACCACCGACCGGCCGGTGCTGGAGGAGGTGCTGCGGTCGAAGCGGATCGCTCCGCTGGTCGGCAACCGCATCGACCCCGACACCGTCGTCGTGCACCCCTCCGAGCGCGGGCAGATCAAGCAGACGCTGCTGAGACTGGGCTGGCCGGCCGAGGACCTCGCCGGGTACGTGGACGGCGAGGCGCACGCGATCGAGCTGGACGAGAACGGGTGGGCCCTGCGGCCCTACCAGAAGCAGGCCGTGGAGAACTTCTGGCACGGCGGGTCGGGCGTGGTCGTCCTGCCGTGCGGGGCCGGCAAGACGCTGGTCGGGGCCGGGGCCATGGCTCAGGCGAAGTCGACCACGCTGATCCTCGTCACCAACACGGTGTCGGCCCGGCAGTGGAAGCACGAGCTGGTGAAGCGGACCTCGCTGACCGAGGACGAGATCGGCGAGTACAGCGGGACCAGGAAGGAGATCCGGCCCGTCACCATCGCCACCTACCAGGTGCTGACCACCCGCCGGAAGGGCGTCTACCCGCACCTGGAGCTGTTCGACTCCCGGGACTGGGGACTGATCCTCTACGACGAGGTGCACCTGCTGCCCGCGCCCGTCTTCAAGTTCACGGCGGATCTGCAGGCGCGGCGGCGGCTCGGGCTGACCGCGACGCTGGTGCGGGAGGACGGACGCGAGTCGGACGTGTTCTCGCTGATCGGGCCCAAGCGGTTCGACGCGCCGTGGAAGGAGATCGAGGCGCAGGGGTACATCGCGCCCGCCGACTGTGTCGAGGTCCGGGTGAACCTCACCGACTCCGAGCGGCTCGCGTACGCCACCGCCGAGACGGAGGAGAAGTACCGCTTCTGCGCCACGACCGCGACCAAGCGGAAGGTGACCGAGGCGATCGTGCGACGGTTCGCCGGGCAGCAGATCCTCGTCATCGGGCAGTACATCGACCAGCTGGACGAGCTGGGGGAGCATCTCGACGCGCCGGTCATCAAGGGCGAGACCTCGAACGCGCAGCGGGAGAAGCTCTTCGAGGCCTTCCGGCAGGGCGAGATCAGTGTGCTGGTGGTGTCGAAGGTCGCGAACTTCTCGATCGACCTGCCGGAGGCGACGGTCGCCGTCCAGGTCTCGGGCACCTTCGGCTCCCGGCAGGAGGAGGCGCAGCGGCTGGGACGGGTGCTGCGGCCCAAGGCGGACGGGCACCAGGCCCACTTCTACTCGGTCGTCGCCCGCGACACCCTCGACCAGGACTTCGCCGCGCACCGGCAGCGGTTCCTGGCGGAGCAGGGGTACGCCTACCGGATCATGGACGCGGACGAGCTGCTGGCGGAGAGCTGACCTGGCCGCCAGAACCGGGTCACTTGCGCCTTGACCCGATCACTTGCGGCTGAACCGGGTCACTTGCGGCGGACGCCGGCCTCTTCGCCGTATTCGCCGAGGACCATGACGTCGAAGGCGGCGCCCGCGAAGACCTTCACGGCTCGCAGGGCCTCGCCGACGACATGACGGTGGCTGCCGAGGACAGGGGTCGCGCCGGCCGGGCGGGGCGGGCGCGGAGCTGGGGTGATGGTTGCTGCGCTCATGACTCCATGGTTGCTCCTCCGACGTGGGAACCGCATCGGTCTGCGGGGCCAACCCGAGCGCTCACCGCGTAGTACTTGCGGTTGACGCCTCCGCCCTCAGGGTGGAGGGGTTCCCTTACCCCTCCCCCTAGGGGTCGGCCCCGCAGGATCGGCTCTTCCAAGGGGTCGGCGGCTTCGGTCAGGCCCTCACGGCTTGGCCGCCTTCCGTTCCGTCTCCGTCAGGGGCGGGCCCTGCAGATGCGGCTTCTTCGGGCCGAACAGCATCGGGACGAGCATGTCGGCGGAGAAGAGGCGGGTGGCCGGCTTCTCCAGGCTCATGACATCCAGCAGGGCGCCCAGAGCCCGTGGGTTGCGGGCGCCGGTGGCGACGGCCCGGTCCACGAAGGCGGAGAGGAACCTCTCCAGGGCGGTGGGCGGTGTCCGGCTCGCGCCGGGATAGCGGGCGTCCTGGCCGACGGCCAGGTCCCAGGCGGCGGCCACCGGGCGGACGGCCGCACGCTGGAGGCGGCGCCCGGTGCCGGGCGCGGTGAGGGGCGTGGCGCGCAGGACGTCCCGGACGGCGAGGGCGCTCTGGGCGGCGACGGTGATTCCGTGGCCGTAGACCGGGTTGTATCCGGCGACGGCGTCCCCGAGGACCGTGAAGCCGTCGGGCCAGCGCGACATCTTCTCGTAGTGGCGGCGCCGGTTGGCGGTGCTGCGGGTGGTCATCACATCGCTCAGCGGAGTGGCGTCCTTGATCAGCTCGCCGACGACCGGGTCGCCGAGCCCGAGGGCGAAGTCGACGAACGCGTCCGGGTCACCGGTGGGTTCCCCGCCCCGGGTGCCGGCGAGGGTGACGATCCAGCGGCCGTCCTCGATCGGGAGGATGACGCCGCCGCGGCCGGGGGCCTTGGCCGGGTTGGCCTGCACGCTGACGAGCGGGAAGTCGGCGTCCGCGGTCGTGCCCGGGGCGCGGTAGAGGCGGGTGGCGTAGGCGAGACCGGCGTTGACCTCGCGTTCGGCGACCTGGGGCAGGCCGAGGTCGGTCAGCCAGCGCGGGGCGTGGGAGCCGCGGCCGGAGGCGTCCACGACGAGGTCGGCGGTCAGGACCCGCCCCTGGTCGTCCCGGACGCCGGTGACCCGGCCGCCCTCGCCCTCCAGCGCCGACACCGTCGTACCCGCGCGGAGCGTGACGCGGGCGTCGGCGAGCACCCGCTCCCGGATCACCGAGTCCAGCAGGTCCCGTGAGCACAACAGGATGCGGTGGTGGGTGGCCCGGAACCGCCGGAACCAGAGCTCGTTGGGGGCCCGGCAGACCATGTCGCCCGTGGCGTGGACCAGCCGGGCACCCCGCCCGACGATCTCGTCGACCAGCCCGGGCAGTAACGCGTCCATCGCCCGCACTCCGCCGCTCCAGACCAGGTGGGCGTGGCGGGCCTGCGGCACCCCGCGCCGGGGCACCGGCCCGTCCGGGAGCAGGTCGCGTTCGACGACGGTGACGTCGGCGAACCCGGCGAGCGCGGCGGCGGCGAACAGACCGGTGACGCTGCCGCCGACGACGAGTGCGGTGGGGCGACGGGGGGCGAGCTGTCCAGTCCGTCCGGGTGATCCTTCCGGCATGTGGTCTCACACCTCAACTCTCATAGGTAGGCGGCGAGTTCGACGACGAGGCAAGAGGAGTGTGAGCTCCCCCCGAAGGAAACCGCAGCCTACTTCCGGGAAAACCCGTTGGCTGCCGCCTGCTGAACTCACCTACAATCTCCGCTCTTGCCCGCCTCCCGCACGGAGTGCAGCCGCCCGGACGGAAACCGGCCGGCAACCCGCAACCCGCCACTGCGGATCCCGCATCCGCGTATCCCGCTGGCCCCCCGGAGGCACCCCCTTGTCCAGGCCGCCCACGCCCGTCGGCGACGACCCCCTCGACCCCCTCGACCCCCTTGACCCTCTCGAACCCCTCGCCCGAGAACGCGCCCACCTTGCCCACTCGCGCGCCGCCCTGCGCTCCATGCGGGAGGACGTCCAGTCGCTCGACATCAGCGACGTCACCGCGAACTGGGTCAACGCCGAGGTCCTCTCCCGCCAGATCGACGAGCGGATCAAGGCCCTCGCCGACCTGAGTGACACCCCGCTGTTCTTCGGCCGCCTCGACTACCTGCACGCTCCGGGCGCCGAGCAGGCGGAGGGGGCGGAGGGCGAACGCTTCTACATCGGGCGCCGGCACGTGCACGACCACGACGGCGACCCGATGGTCATCGACTGGCGTGCCCCGGTCTCGCAGCCGTTCTACCGGGCCTCCAAGAAGGACCCGATGGACATCGCGCTGCGCCGCCGCTTCGGCTACACGGGCGGCGACCTCACGGCGTACGAGGACGAGCGCCTCTCCGACCCGGCCGATCCCTCGGGGGCGGCCGTCACCAGCAAGTTGCTCCAGCAGGAGATCGAACGCCCGCGCGTGGGCCCGATGCGCGACATCGTGGCGACGATCCAGCCCGAGCAGGACGAGATCGTCCGCAGCGGTCTGGGCGGGACGGTCTGCGTGCAGGGAGGTCCGGGAACCGGAAAGACGGCCGTCGGTCTGCACCGGGTCGCCTACCTCCTGTACGCCCATCGCGAGCGCCTCGCCCGCACCGGCACCCTGGTCATCGGGCCGAACCGGTCCTTCCTGCACTACATCGAGCAGGTGCTGCCCGCGCTCGGTGAGCTGACGGTCCGCCAGGCCACGGTCGACGACCTGGTCGCGCACGTGGAGGTGCGCGGTACGGACGACGCGGCGGCGGCGATCGTGAAGGGCGACGCGAGGATGGCGGAGGTACTGCGCCGGGCCCTCTACTCGCACGTGACGATGCCCACCGAACCGGTCGTCGTGGTGCGCGGCTCGCGTCGCTGGCGTGTCCCGGCGTACGAACTGGAGGACATCGTCCGCGAGTTGCTGGACCGGGACATCCGCTACGGCGCCGCCCGTGAGGCTCTTCCGCAGCGCATCGCGCACGCCGTGCTGGTGCAGATGGAACGCTCGGGGGAGGCCCCGGACGACCGGGTCCAGGACGCGGTGGCCCGCAACGCGGCGGTGAAGGCGGCGGTCAAGCAGGTCTGGCCGCCGGTCGACCCGGCGAAACTCGTCCTGCGCCTGCTCACCGACGCGGACTTCCTCGCCGTCCACGCGGACGACGTCCTCGGCGAGGACGAGCAGAAGACGATCCTGTGGGCGAAGCCGGTCCGCAGCGTCAAGTCGGCCCGGTGGGCGCCCGCGGACGCGGTGCTGATCGACGAGGCGCAGGACCTGATCCAGCGCACGCACTCGCTCGGCCATGTGGTGCTGGACGAGGCTCAGGACCTCTCCCCCATGCAGTACCGGGCCGTCGGCCGCCGTTGCACGACCGGCTCGGCCACCGTCCTCGGCGACCTCGCCCAGGGCACCACCCCCTGGGCCACCCGCAGCTGGGACGAGGCGCTCGCCCACCTCGGCAAGACGGACGGCGTGATCGAGGAGCTGACGGCCGGTTTCCGCGTCCCGGCCGACGTCATCACGTACGCCTCCCGCCTCCTGCCCCACATCGCCCCGGGCCTGACCCCGGTCGCGTCGGTCCGTGAGAATCCGGGCTTCTTCGACCTGCGCGGGATCAGCGACACCGCCGAAGTGGTCGCCGCGTGCGAGGAGCTGCTGCGCAACGAGGGCTCGACGGGTCTGATCGTCGCGGACGCCCGTGTCCCGGCCCTGACGGAGGCGCTCAGGGCGGCGGGCATCGGCCACCTGTCCCCCGGCGAGGAGACGACGTACGAGACCCGTCTCACCCTGGTCCCCGCCTCCCTTGCCAAGGGCCTGGAGTACGACTACGTCGTCCTCGACGAGCCGCAGGCCGTGGTCGACGGCGAACCGGACGAACGCACGGGCCTGCGCCGCCTCTACGTCGCCCTCACCCGAGCCGTCTCGGGCCTGATCGTGACCCACACGGCCCCACTGCCACCGCAGCTCTCGTAGGCCAGGAGGGGCTCGGCCCTGGTGGGCCAGGAGGGGCTCAGCCCGGACTCACGCCCCGTCCAGCACGCCCCGCCACTCCGCGACCGCCTCCACCGAGACCCCCCGCTCCCAGCCCCCGGGCCGCGCGGCCCCGCCGATGTGGAACGCGTCGATCCCGGCGGCCATCAGTCGCGGCACATGGTCCAGCCGCAGCCCGCCGCCCACCAGCAACCGCTGCTCGTAGCCCGGCTCCCCACCGCGCCCCGCCTCGTGGAGCAACGTGGGGAGCCCGGCGTCCACCCCGGCCGCCGAGCCCGCCGTCAGATACGCGTCGAGCCCCGGCAGTCCGTCCAGCTGCTTGCGCAGCGCGTCCCGGTCGGCGGCGTGGTCGATCGCCCGGTGGAACGTCCAGCGGCAGCCGTCCAGTACGGCCACCACGCGCTCCACGGCCGCCAGGTCCACACCGCCGTCACCGTCCAGGAACCCGAGCACGAACTCCTGGGCCCCGGCCTCGCGCAGTTGCCCGGCGACCCGGGCCAACGGTTCCACGTCGGCCGCCGCGAAGCCGTCCGACAGCCGCAGCATCACGCGCAGCGCGATGTCGACGGAGGCCCGGATCCGCGCGAAGGTCCCGACCGGCGGGGTGAGCCCGTCCGCCGCCATGTCGGTGACCAGTTCGAGACGGTCCGCGCCTCCGGCCTGGGCGGCGACGGCGTCCTCGACGTCGAGGGCGATCACCTCCAGAACTGCACGCTTGCTCATGGGACCCCATTCGTCTTCGGGCGGCTACAGGTCTAGTCCAATTCCAAGACTACGCCCGCGCGGGGACCCGATCAGCCGATCCGCCCCGAAGCCCTCACCAAAGCTCTCACCGGAGCCCTCACCGGAGCCCTCACCGGAGCCCTCACCCGAAGATGTTCAACTCCCCCTCCTCCGCCCCTGCCAGCTCGTACGACGCCCCGCCCACCGGCCGCCCCGCGTACAGCCGTACGAGGGTCGCGGCGTCGCCGATGAACCGTGCCGGGGTCCGCTCCCCGGACACCCCGCCCAGCCGCAGCGGTTCGTCCATGTCGTCGAGGTCGGCCTGGAGCGGCACATGGCCCTTCTCCCGGGTACGCCGCACCAGCAGGGTCAGCGCGTCGGGCAACCCGGGGCCTCCATACGCCCCCGGCTCCCCCAGCGCCTCGCGCACATCGCCGGCGTGGATCCACTCCCCCAGCCCGACCATGTCCAGCGCCCCGCCCGCCTCGGCGATCACGGGTCCGGCCCCGGTCATGCCCCGCTCCAGCTCGTCCAGGACCCGCGCGTTCGGCCACTGGGCCCGCTCGGCGATGTCCCGGTCGTTCGACTCGGGCGAGAACACCCCCTCCTCGAACCGGCCCTCCACCACCCGGGTCAACACGGCCGAACAGTGCGCGAGCGCATCCCGCACGCTCCACCCCGGACAGGCCGCGACCGGCAGCGCGAAGTCCCGGTCGGGCCGGGTCCGCAGCAGCGGGACGAGGGCGTCGCGTTCGGTGGCCAGCAGCCGCCCCGGCAGTTCCGGATCACGATCGCCGCCGGACGTCGCAGACGTCGTAGAAGTCGTAGAAGTCATGGCCACCACGCTAGGGCTCGCCGCGGAGATCGCGGGAGAAGGGATCGCGGTAGGAGATCACCGGAGAAGAGGATCGCGGGAGAAAGGGATCACGGGAGAATGGGGGCATGGCCGATCCCGACGCCCTGCGCATCCGTTTCGCCCGTGCCCTGGAGGGAGCCCGGGGCCCCGAGGCCGCCGGCCCCGACCCCGGGCCGTACGCCGATGACCTGCTCGTGCGCTGGCAGGAGCCGCAGCGGCGCTATCACACGCTCACGCACCTCACCGCGGTGCTGGACCGCATCGACGTCCTGATCGACGTCCTGGAGGAACACGGCGCCGACCCGGACGTCGTACGCCTGGCCGCGTGGTTCCACGACGCGGTCTATCTGCCCGACCGCTCCGAGAACGAGGAACGCTCGGCCCGTCTCGCCGAGCGGGCCCTGCCCGAGGCCGGGGTGCCGGCGGCGAAGACGGCCGAGGTGGCCCGACTGGTCCGTCTCACCGTCAGCCACGACCCGGCCGACGACGACCCGGACGGCCAGGTCCTGTGCGACGCCGACCTCGCGATCCTCGCCGCCCCGCCCTCCGCGTACGCCGCCTACACGGCCGCCGTCCGCGAGGAGTACGGCTTCGTCCCCCCGGACGCCTTCCGCGCGGGCCGCGCCGCCGTCCTGCGTCAACTCCTCGATCTGCCAAGGCTGTTCAGGACGCCGTACGGGGCGGCGGAGTGGGAGGCGACCGCCCGCTACAACATCGCCGCCGAACTGGAAATGCTGTCGACCTGAGACAGCCGCCCACCTACCCTGCACCCCATGCGCGCATTGGGTGGGGAACGGGTGGAGCAGGCCGTCGCGGATGCCGTGGCGGTGCTGCGGACGGCGACGGAGCGGGACTGGGAGGGGCCGCGGGCGGGGCGGCTGGAGTGGAGCTGCCGGCACACGGCGGAGCACATCGCGGGCTGTCTGATCGCGTACGCCGGCCAGCTGGCGGGCCGCGCGCAGGACGCGTACGTCCCCTTCGAGATGACCCTCGACGACGGCACCGACAACGAGGACGTGCTCCAGGTCGTCGAGACGACGGGCGCGCTGCTCGCCGCCGCCGTCCGCACCACCCCGCGCGAGGTGCGCGCGTTCCACCCGTACCCGTTCCGCAGCGCGAACCGGGAGGGCTTCGCCGCGATGGGCGTCGCGGAGGTTCTGCTGCACACCCACGACATCGCCGAGGGCCTGGGGCTGCGGTACGAGCCACCGGCCGAGCTCGCCAAGTACGTGCTGTCCCGGATCTTCCCGCACGTCCAGCCGGGCCCCGACCACTGGCGCACCCTGCTGTGGGCCACCAGCCGGGACGAACTGCCCGGCCGCGCCCCGGTCACCGAGTGGCGCTGGAGCAACAACCTCGTCCTCCCCGCCGACCGCCTCACCCTGCAGGGCGTCACCCCCGCGGCCGCCGCCGACCTCGCCGCGGGCGGCGACGGCGGGTTCGAGTGGCTCGGGGACCGCGGCCCCTTCGAGGGCACCCGGCAGGCGGCCGGGATGGTGCTCAAGGCGTACCGGGCGGGGGTGCACCGCCCGGAGTTCGGGCTGTTCGTACTGGTCCGCCGCGAGGACGGTCTCGCCGTCGGCGCCATGGGCTTCCACGGTGTCCCCGACGAGGAGGACAAGGCCGAGATCGGCTACGACCTGGTGGAGGGCGCCCGCGGCCACGGCTACGCCACGGAGGCGCTGCGCACCCTGGCGCGGTGGGCGCTGGCCCGGGACGACGTACGGTCCCTGTTCGCGACCGTGGACCCCGACAACGCCCCGTCCCAGGCGGTACTCGGGCGCATCGGGTTCACGCGGGTGAACCAGGACCTCGACGAGGAGGGCCTGCTGGCTTACGAACTGCCGGCCTGAGTCCGCCCCTTGGGCCGGCGCAGGCCCGCCCCCGTGAGCCTGCGCACCAGCTCCTTGGACCCGACCTCCACCGCGCCGGCGGCCACCACGTCCGCGTACCGGTGGGAGGGGATGTCGTAGTGGTCGCGCTCGAAGGCCCGGGGCGGGACGCCCAGTTCCGCGGCGAACGCGTGCAGTTCGTCGAAGGAGACGTCGCTGACCAGGTGGGACCACATGCGGCCGTGGCCCGGCCAGGTCGGGGGGTCGATATAGACCGTCACGACGAGGCCGCTCCGCCGGTCGCGGTACCCAACGCGCCCACCGCCGCGACCTTCACGCCGGCCTTGTGGCACACCCAGTGCGGGTCGGGGCCGAGTTCGGGTTCGACGTCCAGGGCGTGCGGGCCGCCGGAGGGGCAGACCGGGCACAGCGGCCAGCGGCCGTAGCTCTCCAGCAGGGCGTCCTGTACGTCCTGGGCGACCAGCCCGGCCACGAACTCCGCGCCCTGCGGCCACTGCTCGACCCACCAGCGCCGCTGTACGACCGAGTCCTCGACCATGGACACCACGTCGGCGGCGGCCACCTCGCCCGCGGCCAGGTCGGCGAGCACGAGGGCGCGTGCCGCGTGCAACGCCTGCTCCAGGGGGCTGATGGGATCCATGCACCCATTGTGCGCACTCTTGACCCCAACACCGAGCCGAAAATATCTTTCAGGTGTGACGCGCGAAGTGAAGGAAATTTTCGGGCAGGAATCCGGGCGGGGAGCAGGACGGGATTCCAGGCGGGGTTCCGGTCGGGATCCCGGGCAGGGATCCGGCCGCGGATCCGGCCAGGGCGCCGGGCAGAGTTCCGGCCAGGGCTCCGGCCGGGGGTCCGGCCACGGCTCGGCGGGAGCGCGGCCGGCGTCCGACATCGCCCCGCCCGCACCCGCCGCCCTCGCCGCCAAGGTGCGCACGCTGGCCCCGTCGATGACCCGTTCCATGCAGCGGGTCGCCGAGGCCGTCGCCCACGACCCGGCCGGCTGCGCCGCCCTCACCGTCACCGGCCTCGCCGAACTCACCGGCACCAGCGAGGCCACGGTCGTACGCACCGCCCGCCTCCTGGGCTACCCCGGCTACCGCGACCTGCGGCTCGCGCTGGCCGGCCTCGCCGCCCAGCAGCAGTCCGGCCGCGCGCCCGCGATCACCACCGACATCGCGGTCGACGACCCGATCGCCGACGTCGTCGCGAAACTCGCCTACGACGAACAGCAGACCCTCGCGGACACGGCGGCCGGCCTGGACACCGTGCAGCTCGGCGCGGCCGTCACCGCGCTGGCGGCGGCGCGGCGGACCGACGTCTACGGGGTGGGGGCGAGCGGGCTGGTCGCCCAGGACCTCACCCAGAAGCTGCTGCGCATAGGGCTGATCGCCCACGCCCACAGCGACCCCCACCTCGCGGTGACCAACGCCGTGCAGCTCCGGGCCGGGGACGTCGCCATCGCGATCACCCACTCCGGATCCACCGGGGACGTCATCGAGCCGCTGCGGGTCGCCTTCGAGCACGGCGCGACGACGGTGGCGATCACCGGGCGCCCGGACGGTGCCGTGACCCAGTACGCGGACCACATCCTGACGACGTCCACCGCACGGGAGAGCGAACTGCGTCCGGCGGCGATGTCGTCACGGACCAGTCAGCTGCTGGTGGTGGACTGTCTCTTCGTGGGCGTGGCGCAACGGACGTACGAGACGACGGCACCGGCACTGTCGGCGTCGTACGAGGCACTGGCACACCGGCATCGGCGCTAGGGCCTGTTGCGAAAGTGGCCCTAGGACCCCCACAGGAAGACACCACACAGCGCATCAGAAAGAGCCACCTCTCACCATGACCTCCACCTCCGACCCCCGTGATCTCCAGGCCCAGTTGGAATCCCTCACCACCGAGGCCTTCCGCCCCGAACTCGCCGACATCGACCAGCTGCCCACCCTCGGCATCGCCCGGCTGATGAACTCCGAGGACGCCACCGTGCCCGCCGCCGTGGCCCGGCGGCTGCCGGAGATCGCCGCCGCGATCGACGCCGTGGCCGAGCGGATGGCGGGCGGCGGCCGGCTGATCTACGCGGGCGCGGGCACCGCAGGACGGCTCGGTGTCCTGGACGCGTCCGAGTGTCCGCCCACCTTCAACACCGCCCCGGAGCAGGTCGTCGGGCTGATCGCGGGCGGACCGGAGGCCATGGTCACCTCGGTCGAGGGCGCCGAGGACTCCGCGGAACTGGCCCGGGCCGACCTCGACGCTCTCGCACTGGCCCGCGTCGACACGGTGGTCGGCGTCTCCGCGTCCGGCCGCACCCCGTACGCCATCGGCGCGGTGGAACACGCCCGCAAGCAGGGCGCGTTGACCATCGGGCTGGCCTGCAACGCGAACAGCGCCCTCACGGCGGCAGCAGAGCACGGCATCGAGATCGTCGTCGGCCCCGAACTCCTCACCGGCTCCACCCGCCTGAAGGCGGGCACAGCCCAGAAGCTGGTCCTGAACATGCTCTCGACGATCACGATGATCCGCCTGGGCAAGACGTACGGGAACCTGATGGTCGACGTCCGAGCCTCCAACGACAAACTCCGCGCCCGCTCCCGCCGCATCGTCGCCCTCGCCACGGGCGCCCCGGACGACGAGATCGAACGGGCCCTGGCCGCCACCGACGGCGAGGTCAAGAACGCGATCCTGACGATCCTGGCCGACGTCGACGGCCCGACGGCGGCCCGCCTTCTGGAGGACTCGAACGGCCACCTGCGGGCCGCACTGGCGGCGGCGCGGGACTGAGAAGCACCTGGAGTTGCCGTTGCCGAACCGCCTCAAGACGGAAGCCGGCTCTCCCCGTTGATCCTCCGCACCCGCTCCCGCAGCACCTCCGCCTGCGGCGCGGGCCCGGTCGACTCCGGCGGACAGTCCCACTCCCGCCCTCCGGCGACCGGCCGCAACTGCACGCACCCGCCGACGTGCCCCATGACCTCCCCGATCCGCCCGTCCCGCACGTCGACGACATGCGCCCCCACCGCCGGCCGCTCCCCCCGCAGCACGGAGGCCAGCCGCTCGGCCGTCCGTACGTTGCACCGCCCCAACTCGACCAGGGCGAACGGCTCGTCACTGGCACCGGTCACCGGATCGACCCGCAGGGACGGGAGCACGACTCCCACGCCCACGAGGGCCTCCCGCACGGACCTCACGATGTCTTCGGTCGACCGCAGAACCATCCGCCTACCTCACGCTGAGTTCGCCATTCACCTGTTTCTTGCGAGAGGCCCCGGCATTCACGCCGGGGAGGAATCGCATCCGGGAACAGCGAGCGGAGCGTCGCCGCGTCCGGTTCAGGGCACGGAGCGCCCGTGCCGCTGCCGGTGTCGCTGAGGTGATGCGAACGCGTGTGCCTGTGATCGCTGGTCGGTGTGGTGGCTGTGGGATCGGGGTGCGTGTGTGCGGCTGTCGTACATACGGTCTTTCGGAGGGTTCGGGGCGGCGCAGTGTTCCGGCCGGAGTCCGTGAAGGGGGGCGGGGTGGCGCAGGTAACGGTGGCTGCGGAGGTCGGGCATGCCCGGTACACCTACCGGCTGCGCCTGTCGTCCACCGCCCGCACGGCCCTGGGGGCGGAGTGGGACCGGTGCCGGTGGGTGTGGAACGAATGCGTGGCCAAGTCCAGGGCCGTGCACCTGCACAACAAGGTCACCGGTCAGAAGGCCACGTGCGGTCCGGCTCAGCTCGACAGGATGCTGACCGAGGCCCGCGCCCGCACGCCGTGGCTGCGTGAGGGCTCGTCGGTCTGCCAGCAGCAGACCATCCGCGACTTCGGCCGCTCCCGCGCCAAGGCACACAAGGACATCTCAGAGCGTCTGCCCATGGCGCGCCGGGCGGGGATGCCGAAGTGGAAATCCAAACGCGAGGCACTGCCGACCCTCAACTACACGCGGCGCGGGTTCCGGTTGAAGGACGGCCGGCTGCACCTGGCCGGCGGCATCGTCGTGGCGGTGGTGTGGTCGCGGGAACTGCCGTCCGAGCCGTCCTCGGTGCGCCTGTACCAGGACAGCCTCGGGCACTGGTACGCCTCGTTCGTCGT
>NZ_JBITIY010000020.1:0-119127 GCF_044459385.1 Streptomyces sp. NPDC050287
CCCGCGGAGCGGGTTACGCAGCGCTGGCGCGCTGCGTAAGGAGCGGCTCCGCTGACGCTCCGCCAGATTCCCGCGCAAGCGCGGGAATCGAATTCCGCAAGCGGAATTCTGAGTGCGTATCAATTCACGCAAGCGCGAATTGATGGAATCCCGCAAGCGGGATTCCTGGGGCTGGCAGCAAGGGGTAGGGTGCATCACGCGCGGGTCTGTGTAGGGCTTGGGATTCCCAGCTATCACCCCTGCCACGGATGTGACAGATCGTCGGCCTGACGGGGTGCCGGCCTCACGGTAGCGACGGGTTCCGCTGCGCTCCACCCTGAACCCCTCCCCCATCGTCTGACTGTCCCGACATGTTCTCCAACGCCCTGTCAGCATATAGGAACAACCGGCCCTTCGTGGATGTGATTGAGTCAGCTCCACCCTCGGGCGCAGAAGTTGGTGTGCGGATGATGCATCACGAGTCATCACTGTGTAGAGTCTGGTATCAGATGCTACCCCCTACCGCCGCGCACCTTGCGCCTGGATTCCATTTACTGTTACGCGCCGCATTCCGCGAAAAGGAGAACACGGGGCATGGCCGTGAAGCTGCGTGATCACCAGATCGAGGCCGTTGCCGCCATTGTGCGCGGTCTTGATGTTCCGCAGGGTGGTATTCCCTGGAATGGTCTTCGTGGGCAGGTGCACGCCGCGTGTGGCACGGGGAAGACCATCATGGCGGCGGTGGCGGCGAGGCGGCTTGTGCCCAGGGGACGTGTGCTCGTGTTGGTGCCGACGCTGGATCTGCTGGCGCAGACGGTGAGGGCGTGGCACGAGGCCGGGCACAAGGGGCCGGCGGTGGCGGTGTGTTCGCTCCAGGACGATCCGGAGCTGTGGTCGTTGAAGGTGCGCTCTACGACGAACCCGATCCAGTTGGCGCTGTGGCACGGGCAGGGGCCGGTGACCATCTACGCCACCTACGCGTCTTTGGGTGTTCTGGCGGAGGCGTTCGAGGGCGCCTACGGTCAGAAGCTTGATCGAGTAGACCTCGCGGTGGTTGATGAGGCCCACAGGACAAGTGGTTCGATGGGTAAGGCCTGGGCGGCCATCCACGATCAGAGCGTCATCCCGTCGCACCGTCGGCTGTACCTGACGGCGACGCCGCGGATCTGGGAAGAGCGGCTCAACCGGGAGATCGCCGAAGGAGTCCGTGACCCGCTGCCGCGGGAGATGGCAGCGTCCATGGACGACGAGACCGTCTTCGGGCCCGTCCTGTACAAGCTCTCGCTCGCATCAGCCGTCTCCCGGGGCTTGCTGGCGCGGTATCAGATCATCGTCCTGGAGCTGAAGGACCCGGTCGTCACTCCGGAACGGCTGATGGGCGAGGAGCGGCGCAGCGAGGAGGTGCGCGGTCAGCGGCTCGGAGCCTTGCAGGCCGCGCTCCTGCACACGATGGCGGAGCACAACCTGTCGACGTGCATCACCTTCCACCACCGGACCATCGAGGCGCAGGCGTACGCGGAGGGTCTGGAGCGGGTGGCTGCGAAGCTGCACGCGGATCAGCCCGAGACGTACCCGAAGCGCATCTGGGCCGACTGGCTGTGCGGCGAGCACGTCCCTGAGCACCGGCAGGAGGTTCTCGGCTCGTTCGGGTCCACGGCGCAGCGTGCCGTGCTCTCCAACTGCCGGGTCCTGGGCGAGGGTGTCGATATTCGAAGTGTGGATTCAGTTGCTCTACTGGACCCCAAGGGCGCGCCGCACGACATCGTCCAGGCCATCGGCCGGGCACTCCGCCAAAAGCCCGGACAAGGCAAACTCGCCTCCTTGATCGTGCCCGTCTTCCTCCAGCCCGGAGAAATGCCTGAGGATATGTTTACCTCGGGGTCGTATCGCCCGTTGGTGAAAGTCTTGGAAGGTCTGCGCGCTCACGATGAAGAAGCCGTCGAGCTGCTCGCCATTCCCCAGGAGCCTCAGAAGGATGTCGCCCAACCGTCCGTGAACATCGGCACGCCGCCCGAGGAAGGCGAAGCCGAATCACGGTTGCTGCTCCGTTTCGCCGCCCCCAGGGATCCCGTGATGGTCGCCGACTGGGTCTCCTTCAACGTGATCGACACCGAACGCCAGGACTGGGCCCGCGGCTGGGCGAAGCTGAAGACGTACGTCGAACGGGTCGGGAACGCCCGCGTGCCCTACGGACACCGCGAGGGCGCCACACCACTTGGACAATGGGTCGCAGAACAACGACGCGTCTACGCAGCCGGCCAGATGACCGGCCAGCGCGCCCAGCGACTCGAGCAACTCGGCATGGTCTGGTCCCTGGCAGATGAACGCTTCCAGGAGAACCTGGAAGCCGCCAAGGCCTACTACGACCAGCACTGGACACTCTGCGCACCGAGGTCCGCAGCGATGCTGGACAGGCCGTTGGGGATGTGGCTCGCGAATTTGCGGCGGCCCGGTGCACTGGATGACCACCCCGAGTGGAAGACCGCGCTGGAAGCCGTGGACAAGGACTGGAACCCGTCCTGGTCGGCGGACTGGCAGCGGCACTACGCCGCGCTGCGCGAGCTGGTGGCCGACGAAGAGGGCCAGGCGAACGTCCTTCCCGGCGTCACGGTCCACGGCATGGACATCGGGAAGTGGCTGGCCCGGCAGCGCAAGCCGGAGGTCTGGCGGGCCCTGACAGAGGGGCAGCGCGAGCGCCTGGAGCGGCTCGGCATCACGCCGCTCGCCCCGGAGCCGGAGACGCGCGCGAAGCCGCCCACGACGCCCATGAGCGCTTTCGAGAAGGGCGTCGCAGCACTTGAGCAGTACAAGACCCGCGAGGGGCACGTGACCGTCCCACGGGGACACGTAGAGACGCTGCCGGACGGAACCGAAGTCAAGCTCGGAGTCTGGACCATGAACCAGAAAACCCGCCGCGCCAAGCTCACCACCGACAAACTCCAGGCGCTCGCCGCGCTGGGACTGGAATGGGCGTCGGAAGGTTAAGGAGGGGGGTAAGTTGGTGGATAAGTTTTGGTTGGGTCTCGAGTAAAGGGTGCGGGGCATGCCGTCTGAAGAAGAGCTGTTCGCGTCTGTCGATGCTCTGCTGAATGAGGAGCCGCACCTGCCGCCTCCGGCGGAGCGGGCCCGGCTGCGTGAGGCTGCCGGCATCACCCAGGCCCGCCTCGCCACCGCGCTGAAGACGACGACCCAGTCCGTGAAGAACTGGGAGAACGGCCGAAGCGAGCCGAAGTCGCCACGCCTGGACGCCTACCAGCGGCTGCTCAACGGGTGGGCGGCGAAGTACCCCGCCACCGGCGCAGCCCCGGCGGTCTCGGTAGCCGCGACGGCGCCGGCGGCGTCTGCTGAACCAGCCGCGTCCGGAGTGGAGACGGCAGACACCCCGCAGGCTCCCGCCGTTCCAGCTGCGGCGCCGGCGCGCCCCGCCACCCCCCGGCCCGCCGCGGCATCGCGGCGACCGGCCCCGAAGAAGGCGGCGCAGCCCGCAGCCGACCCGCGCTTCCCGCACGGCCCCCTCGCGGTCCTGGACGGTGACGGCTGCGCGTACGGCGTCGACGGCATCGTGCTCGACTGCCCCGCGACCACCGTGGTGGAGCTGGTGGAGTGGACGCTGCACGAGTCCGGCCTCGGCGCGCCCAAGCTGAACCGCCACGGCAAGGACTCCGACCCGCTGATCGTCCTCACCGCCGCGGCCGCCATCAAGCTCGGCCTCCCCGAGCGCCTGGAAGGCCACGAGCAACGCCGCTCCCTGCGCCTGCCGGAAGACCACCCGGTGGTCAAGCAGGTGGTGAAAGCGAAATGGCGCCTCACCCAGCGCGGGTTCGGCCCCTGGGCAAGGATCTACCGCAAGGCCACTGGCACCCAGCGGCAGTGCGTGCAGCTGGCGATCCTGTCCTGGGACGCCCTCGATGAGCGGTCCTGGCCCGGGGTGGCGGATATGGAGCCGGCCGACATCGCCCGCGTCCTCGGCATCTACGCCACCCGCGTCATCACCCCGCGCGGCTCCACAGCCGTATCGGGCCTTGAGCTCATGACGGCGCTGCGCCCGCCCACACGCGCCACGCAGGACCCCGCCACCGGCAACTGGGTGCCCGGCCACAACCCCGGCTCGCTGGGCACGGAGCCGATGGACCCCGCGCCACCGGAAGCCACCCCCGAGCACCCCGCCGTCGTAGACAGCGGCTGGAGCGGCGGCTTCCTGAACGAGGAGGCCTACCAGTGGGTGCGCGACGTCGACCTGCTGAGCGATGAGGAGTGCACGCTGCCCTACGCGGTCGGCCTGGACCTCAACACCGCCTTCCTCGCCGCCGCGGCCCGCCTGGTCGTCGGCCTGTCCGCCCCCGACCACTTCCACGCCCCAAAGTTCAACCCGAAGATCCCCGGGAGCTGGCTGGTCGACCTCTCTTACGTCGAGCTGGACCCGCGCCTGCCCAGCCCCTTCACGCCGGACGGCACCCGGCCGACGGGACCTGCCTGGTACCAGACGCACACCGTCGCCTACGCCCAGGAACTCGGCTACAACGTCGCTCCGATCGAGGCGTACCTGCGCCGCGAGACCGGCGCCTACCTGGACCCGTGGCACGACCGGCTTCGGACGGCGTACGTCGACACCCTCGCCGACCTCGGCGTCACCAAGGACCTCGACGACCGCGCCTTCCTCGCCGCGATGGAGCGCCACAAGGACGCCGACCCCGCCATGGCGGCCGTCCTCGCCGCCATCAAGGCCACCGTCAAGGGCGGCATCGGCAAACTCCGCGAACGCCCCCAGGGCAAGAAGTACAAGGAGGGCGAGCGGTGGCCGGCCCTTCAGCGGCCGACCTGGCGCCCCGACATCCGCGCCGCCGTCATCTCCAAAGCGCGGGTCAACATGCACCGCAAACTGCGCAACATGGCCACCATGACGGGCCTGTACCCGCTCGCCGTACTCTCCGACTGCGTCGTCTACCCCTCACCAGGCGACTCGCCGCTGGACTTCCTCCCGTACGCCGCCTCCGGCAAGCCCCAGCCCGGCGGGTTCCGCCTCGGACCCACCCCGGGCCTGGCCAAACTCGAAGGCGTCCAGTCGATGCTGTGGGCGGTCGACCTGATGGAGCAGGGCGACAACCCCGCCCGCCACATCAAGGGCGGCGACGCCGTCCTCGACGAAGGAGAGTAAGGCCATGGGGGAGATCGAGGACGCCATCGAGCGGGCCGACCGGGAAGCGTTCACCCGCCAGCCGCCCAAGACGCTGAAGGGCCAGATCGGCTACCTGATCAAGCAGTTGGGCAGCGCGAAGGCCGTCGCACGCGAGATCGGGGTCACCGCCGACTCCGTCAACCGCTACCGGCGCGGCGCCCGCAAGCACGCCCGCCCCGACGTCGCCGCGAAGATCAACGACGCGGTACGTCAGCGATGGCAGCCCCAGGTCCGCAAACGCCGGCAGAAGTTGGCCGCCACCGCGACCGGGATCACCGTGGAGACGAGGGCCCGGTTCGGCTACACCGCGCCGATCGGCACCACCGACGACGGACGCTTCCGGCGGCTCACCGTGCACCTTCCCCCTGCGTACGCGCAACGCCTGTTCGACGCCCGTGACACAGGCGCCGGCGACCAAGAGATGCGGGGGATCATCGCCGAAGGACTCAAAGAGATCTACTTCCAGGACGGCGGAACCCGCGCCATGGGACTCTCCGACGTCACCCTCAACGACATCGACTACCTCGACCTCGACTACTGACCTCACACCGGCATCCGGGCCCGCACCTGCTCGTTGAGCCCAAGCACGATAGTTGTCACAGAGGCATGCCTGCTGTCACTTCGCGTCCGTGGCTGCCTCGGTGTAACTCCCGCGGTGGATGGCATCAGGCCGAAGGCTGGTCAAGCGGTGAGTTCGGGCCGTGAGGCAGGCACCGCGGTACGGCGGTGACGTCCTGATGGGCCGTCATTGGGGTTGACGTCACCAATGGCGAAGTCCATCAGCAGCTGTTCCAGCGTCGAGGCCTTGTCGGCTTCCCCAACACGACGAAGGGTTTCTTGAACATCGCGGACCATCCGCTGGATCTCGATACGTGCTCGTGTTTTGAGGCTTTCGGTCTCCCGCCGGGCGTCGGCTGCAACCAGGTCCGCTTCCCGTAGCAGGGCATCGACCTGCAGACCGGACCTAGCATGCAGGCTTGATATCTCGGTCTGAGCTTCACTGCGGATACGGTCTGCCTGCACGACAGCTATGTCGAGGAGCTCAGCAGCCGTGTCTTCAGCGCCACGGATCAACTCGACGGCGGTCAGACGAGCTTTCTCCTCGGTGAGCGCGGCCTGGGTCATGGCGTTCGTGATCATCACGTCGCATCTTTCCTGGACATCAGCACGCATTGCCGTGAGGTGTTGGAGTTCAGCCAGTGCCTGACTGAGCAGTTCTCGTGCGTGCCGTTCAGTGTCCGCCGCGGTACGTGCACGCTCGGCAGCGGCCATCAGCTTGCGATCTGCCCAGTAACCGGCGTCGTCCGGATTGGCGATCATGAGCCTGAGCGCGGCGTTCTCCTGACGGGCTCGCTTCAGATCGTCCGCGGTATCGGAGGGATCGGTGGGGTGCTGCAGAGCCTCTTCCTCGCGTTGCGCCTGCCCATGCACTTCCAGCCACTCCTGCGGCTTCCCACCGAGCCATTCGACCACGTCGTACAAGAACTCACGGCTGGGCACCTGGCCGTTGAACAGACCTGACAGAGCAGCACGCGAGTAGCCGGTGCGTTTGCTGATCTCCGCATAGGTCGGATCGCCCGCCTGCCGCTTCAGCGCGCGTAGCCGTTGCGCAAGTTGCGTACGGGCTGATCCGTCTGCGGGTAAGTCCTTCAGCTTCCGGCCTGCCACAGGCCCTCCCCCATTGTTTACAGGCCTGCGATTGTTCCGGAACTAGTGCCGCGCCATGCCCCATTCGATGAAGTCGATGTTGCTGATGCAGGTCAGCGAGTTGTTCGGCATTCTTCAGATGACCTGTTCACGCGTTGGAGTGATCAAAGCGCAGCCCGTGTACTGGTTTTCCCACCCGTGCCCGATGCCGGATACGTCTCGGGGCAATGGCTCAGGCCTACCGGCACATGGAGGAAGGAGAACGGTGCACGACACGAACGACCCCCTCAAACGGGAGCCGAGGCAGTCTCGTCGGCGGCGTCTGGCCGACGGCCTCAAAGCCGTCCGCCGCATCGAGCCCATCATCGCCCTGGCGGTGCAGATCGGCTCGCTCATCGTCACTGTGACCAGTAACTGGCCCGGCCACCCTCACGGGTGACCGGGCCAGGCGGAAGGAGCTGATGACAGGCCACCCCGGGGTGGAGCCGGGCAGCAACGCACCCGGGGCCGGCCGCACGCCTTCGTACCGCCACTGTGCCACGTCCCAGGGCAGGCCACGACGGCTACGACCACGTTTGGAACCTCACGTAATTCCCCACCCGCAGCCTCACCTTCCCGCCCAACCGCTCGGATGAGCGCACTGCGTATCCGCACGACGGGGTCTAGCCGGCGCGATGGGATACGCCGCCGGCGACGACGTCGACACCCCGCACGGGCCGGCCGCAGCACAGCCGACAGCGCCGGCCGGGGCCGTCGGCGGCCGCGGGAGCGAACGACACCGCCGTCGGGCCGGCCCGGCCGCGCACGAGCGGCGAGCAGCAGGACGTCCTGCGTGCGAACGCCCGGCCGGGCGAGGGCCTTGCCGGACAGGCGCGTCGGGCCCGGCAACGAGAGCGGTGCCAGCCCGACGTGTCGGCGGACGCGGGTCCAACGCAGGAAAGCGACACTCACGGCCTGGGGGAAGCAAGCAGACGCCGGGCCCAGGACCGGACGGCTACTGCGAAAACACCCGCCCGGATCGGCGAACGCGAGACCGTGGCGGAGTGACCCATCATCCCGGCCTCCTGCGGACCGCTCCCCTGCAGGGGGAAACAACCTCGTCGCTGATCTGCCGCATCGCAGGCCGCTACGGGATGGAAGCGAAGGCGTTGCGGTCGTACTGGCAGTGGCGCAACTACCCGCCGGGGCACGACGGCGGGGGCGCGCGGGCCGACGCCGAGGTCCTGCTGAACACGGCCGGACAGGAGGTCCTGGCAGAGCTGTGCGGCGTCGAGGAGGACGTCCTGGCGCGGGCGTTGCCGTCCTGGGGACAGGAGGACGCCAAGCTGTCGGCTGGGAAGAACGGGGTGCCGGCGGCGGCGTGGCGGACCGGCGGCGCGGTCGCCGGTCCGGTCGCCTTCGGCTGCCGCCTGTGCGCGGCCCGGCGTACGGGGACGGCCGTGCGGGTCGTGCGGTACACACCGCGGTGGGAGCGGGTGTGTGTCCGGCACGGGCAATGGCTCCTGGACGCGGACGCCGACCAGCCTCTTGAGCATCTGGACGTACGGCAGCTGCCGGAAGTGGCCGCGACGCAGCGGCGGTGGACGGGCGTGGCGCGGCGGGCGTTGCGGGCCGGGACCGAACCGGAGCGGGTGTTCGCGCTGGCGCATGCGGTCGTGGCCCGGTGGTGGGAACAGGCCCTTACCTGGGAGAGCGAGGCGATCTGGCCGCGGCGCCTGCACCAGGTCGCGGGCGGTGATGCCGCGACGGACTTGGAGCGGTGGCGGATCGTGGGACGGGACGCGGTCGTCTTTCCCGAGGTGGTGGCCGTCGCCGACGCGTTGCTGGATCCGGCCATGGCCGAGCTGGTGTGGCGGGACAGCGGGGCCGGGCGGCCGCGGCCGCTGTCCGCCGACGGGGCGTTTTTCCGCAGGCTCGGCGACCGGGTCGGGCGAGGATGGCTGGGGCCGCTGGCGGCGACCGACTACGGCGGCCCGCTGACCTCCTGGATGGGCAGCGTCATCCGCATCCGCCGCGGTGCCGGCGGGCCCCCCGGGTACGACAACGACCCCTGGTGGCTGCGCCAGGAACACCAGCCCGCGACCATGGCCGGACAGCTGCGCGTGCTGGGCAAGGAGAAGAAGGCGCCCGGCTCGGGGAGGATGTGGCGGGCAGCGGTGCCCGCAGAACAACGCACCCTGATCACCCGGGCGATCGAGAGCGCCGAGGAACACCTGCTCCAGCTGCGCGGGGTGCAGACCGGGCCGACCGCCGACGTCGCTCAGCAGCTCCTGCGCAACCTCCGCCACAGCGCCGCCCTGATCGACAACGCCTGGAAGCGGACCGCCCTGGCCGCGTTGAACGCCGGGATGCCCCTGGAAGAGGTCGCCCAGTGGGCAGGAATGCCCGCCGACGCCTTGATGAACATGCTGACGGCCGGACAGGAAGACGGCGGCTGAAGGACCGGCGACAGCGTCGAGGAAGCTCGTCAACCATTAGCGCACGCAGTACCCGTCCGGGGCAGGTATCTGGGAAACCGCCGTGCCTGCACGCGGATACGGCTTGGCTGCAGCAGGTGATCAACGCAGGTACAGCCAGGCCAGGGAGCCGGGCAGGGCGGATGACGGCCGGTCGCGGTACCGAGTTCGAGGCGGTCTTTCTCGACCCCGTCGGGCAGGTGGTCCAGCAGCGGTGGGCGGACGCCGCCCTCACGGTGGCATTCGAGGACCTGCCGCCGGTGTCCGCGTTCCCGGTGATCCCGGGGCGGCGGTGGGGGCCGGGCCTGTGGTGGTCGGCCACGACCGGGAAGCATGTCTCCGCGGGATCGAACGCGATGCGCATCCAGCTGATGGCCCTGGACCGCGACCCGGACGTGACCGCCCTGGCGGGTCGGCCGGTGCGGCTGCTGTGGCGCAACCCCCGCGGACAGGTGCGTTCCTGGGTGCCGCAGCTCTTCGCCCGCTATACCGACGGCACCGCTCTGCTCGCCGACTGCCCCAGCCATCCAGACGCCGGCGGCGAACGCGCCCTGCGCGCCGCCCAGGCGGTAGCCGAGGCGTGCGCGGACATCGGCTGGGCCTACCGGCGCCTGCCCCCGCTCGACGACGTGGCGGCCGCCAATTTGAAATGGCTGGCCGGCTACCGCCACCCCCGCAACGCGGGCCGGCCCGGTCTGACCGCGGCAGTCCTTGAGGCGTTCACGCGGCCGCGGCCGCTGATCGAAGGCGCCGAAGCAGTCGGAGACCCGATCGAAGTCCTCCCCGCCGTCTTCAACGCCCTGTGGCACAGACAGCTGACGACAGACCTTGAGACACCGCTGCACGAACGCGTCCTCGTCGGCCCGCAGCACTGGAGCGGCTCCGGCAAGACGGGAGGTGCCGGGTGAGTGCGCGGCGCAATGCCCGGCCTGCGGTCAGGGTCGGGGCACATGTCCGCTTCCGCGGCGTGAAGTGGCAGGTGGTCGCCCTGTCCGGGCAGGACATCCACCTCCTCGGCCCGGACGGCGGCGGCCAGGCGGTGCTCGCCGGGCACCTGTTCGCCGACCCCGGCTTCACCATCATCGGAGCCGACATGCCCCAGGCGGCCCCGCAGTGGGGGCTGTTCGAGAGCGCCCCCACCGCGGCGCGCGAGAAGGCACTGGCCTGGCAGCGGCACGTCAGGGAAGTCGACTGCGGCCTTGCCGGCGGGCCCGGCAGCGAAGGGGCGGTACGGCCGCAGTACGACCCCGAGCAGCACACCCTGGCCGAGCGAGAGCAGGCCAAAGCCGCGGAGCTGACCGCGCTCGGCTTCGGCCGCGTCTCACGCACCACGGTGCAGCGCATGCGCCTTGCCTACCGCAAACAAGGCCTGTGGGGGCTCCTCGACCACCGCAGCACCCGTGCCCCCAGTCCCACCGGGCGGGCCGACGAACGGGTCGTCGCCGCCGTCCGCGAGGCGCTGCGCCGCCGGCACGGCCGCTCCAGGGGCACCATCAACGGCCTGTTCCCGCTGATCAACCAGATCCTTGAAGACCGGCACGGCGCGGGCACCGTGCCCGCACCGTCCCAGGCCACGCTGTACCGGCTCGTCACCACCCTCGCCCGCCCCGGCGAACTGCCCACCGGACGCGTCCGGCAGACCCCCGCCAGCTTCGACGGGCGCGCCTTCACCCCCACCACGGCACTGCGGCCCGGCGAGCAGGTCCAGATCGACACCACCCGCCTGGACGTCCTCGCTCTCTTCGACGACGGCCACCTGGCCCGCCCCGAGCTTTCGATCGCCATCGACGTCGCCTCGCGGGCGATCCTGGCCGCCGTCCTGTGCCCGAGCGCGACCAAGGCCGTGGATGCGGCCCTGCTGCTGGCGGAGATGGCCGTCCCGCACCCCGCCCGCCCCACCTGGCCCCACATCCTGCGCATGGACCACGCCCCCGCACTCCCCCACCAGCGGCTGACCACACTGGACGAGCGCCTGGCCGGCGCGGCCGCCCGGCCCGTCGTCCTGCCCGAGACGATCGTCGTCGACCGCGGCAAAGTCTTCGTCTCCCGCGCCTTCACCGCCGCCTGCGAAACCCTCGGCATCAGCGTCCAGCCCACCCCGCCCTTCGCCCCCACCGCCAAAGGCATCGTCGAGCGCGCCTTCGGCACCATCAACCACCTGCTCTGCCAGCACCTGCCCGGCTACACCGGATCCGACGTCACCCGCCGCGGCCCCGACGCCGAACACGACGCCTGCTACAGCGTCCCCCAGCTGCAGGACCTCCTGGACGAATGGCTGGTGCACTACCACCACCGCCCCCACGAAGGCCTGCGCCACCCGATGATGCCCCGCAAGGCGCTCACCCCGAACCAGATGTGGGCCGCACTCGTCGCCGTCGCCGGATACGTGCCCGTCCCTTTGACCGGCCACGACTATCTCGAGCTGCTGCCCGTGCGCTGGCAGGCCATCACCGCCTCCGGCATCCGCATCCATCACCGCACCTACGACGCGGACCTGCTTGCCCCCTACCGCGGCCAGCCCTCCCCCATCGCCGGCCGAGGCGGGAAATGGGAGATCCACTACAACCCCCACGACGTCCGCCAGATCTGGGTCCGCCTGCCCGACGGCCACCTCACCGAGATCGGCTGGATCCACCGCGACCACGTTCACCAGCCGTTCAACGACCGCACCTGGCAGCACGTCAGAACACTCGCCCTGCACGGCAACCACCACGACGCCGAGCAGCACGAAGCCGACCTCGCCGACGCCCTCGACCAGCTCATGCGCCGCGTCCACAGCGGCCACGCCACCAAGACAGAACAGGCACTCGTGGCCCGCACCGCCGCCCTCCCCCTCCCCACAGCCCGCCGCTCAGAAGAGGACACCGGCCAAGGCGCCGACGACCCAGCGCAGTGGGACGAGGACGACAGCATCGACGACCTCGACGACCTCCCCGATGACGAAACCCACCCCGCCGCGGCCACCGGATTCGGGCTCTACGACGCACATGAGGAAGCCGACAAGTGGTAAACCCACAGCCGCAGAGCACGAACAGCACACCAGCCACCGCCGCCGGCGCGGACGGCGGTGCGGCCGAACCGTCCTGGCCCCTGACCACCTGGCAGGGCTGGCACCGCTTCGCCACCACCGACGCCGTCACCCCGCCCCAGCCCGACGAGGCGCCCCGCAGCACCGAAGAACGCCTCGCCTACCACTCCGCGTTCGTCACCATCCGCACCCCCGCCATCAGCCAACTCGCCACCCAGACCCGCACCCTGATGATCCTCGGCCGCCACCAACAGGCCACCGCACGCCCCTCCTTGATCGTCACCGGGCCCGCCGCCGCCGGCAAAACCACCGCCCTCCTCCACGTCGGCCGCGCCTGCCACCTCGCCCACACCCGCAAAAACCCCACGCCGCCCGGATCAGCCCACACCGCGGTACCCGTCGCGTACGTCCTCGTCCCGCCCGGCGCCACCGCGAAAACCCTCATCACCGAATTCGCCCGCTACCTCGGCATCCCCACCACCACCCGCATGACCCAGACCCAGATCACCGACGCCGTCTGCCACACCTACACCCAGGCTGGTGTCCAACTCGTCCTCATCGACGAAATCCACCGCCTCAACCCCCGCACCACCACCGGCGCTCAGGCCGCCGACCTACTCAAAGACCTCACCGAACGCCTGGCCGCCACCTTCGTCTACGCCGGCATCAACGTCACCGACACACCCCTGTTCACCGGGACACGCGGCGCCCAACTCGCCGGACGCGCCACCCTCATCAACTGCGGCCCCCTCCCCGCCCGCCACGGATCACGTGAACCCTTCCGCGACGTCATCACCGACATCGAAACCAACCTCGACCTCCAGCAGCACAAACCCGGCACCCTCCCCCGCCACGCCCCCTACCTCCACCAGCGCACCGCCGGCCGCATCGGAAGCCTCACCCGACTCATCCGCCAAGCCGCCATCACCGCCATCTGCGACGGCACCGAACGCATCACCAAGCAATCACTCGAAGCCATCCGTCTCGACCACCTCGCCGAGCAACACAGCCGCCCTACACCAAAGCGCTGACCGCCCAACTCAGACCTCGCCCCATTCCCGCAACAGCGCGAAACCGGCCGTACTGAGCTGTTCGGGAAGCGACACGGCCCCATCGCTGCGAAACTCTGCCTGGCAGGCAGTCGCACTGGACGGGGGCGTGTAGCTGTGGCGAGAGCAAAGACGAAGGCGCAGTCCCGCAAGGGCTATTACCGGGCAGCGCACTACGTGAGGCCATCCTCGACGTCCAGCCGATGGAAGAAGCCATCCCTGGGGCTCATCCTGGGCGCCGCTGTGCTGCTCATTGCCGCATGGAACACCCTGTTCTCAGACAGCTCCGACAGCTCGGACAAGACGCCTCACCCTCAGCCGTCCAGTGTCTCGGCCTCTGCGGTACCCGGTCAGTGATCCCGCCTGCGGCGCAAGGCCGACAAAGGGCGCTGCCACGCTCTGGCCTTCTCAGGCCCGCCATCACGGGTGACTTCCGGACTCGCCGTCTTGGCCGGCAGGTTCTGCGCGCGCAGCTGCTGCCAGGCGGTTTGCCACTGCGTGATCTGTTCATCGGGAACACCGCACGCTGAAAGGTAGACGGCCGTAGTACCCCAAGTCGCCGGAAGAGTGCTGCGGTTGAGCAGAGCGCCGACGGTGCCGGCCGCCATGCGTCCGGCCGAACGCTCACTGACCGCCCGATGAGTCAGTCCACTGACCACCCGGACCTCCGCGAGAGCGGTGAAGAACCCGGTCACGGTACGGATCGCGCGCGGATCCGGCCAGAGACGCTCCCCCGCATCCGCACCCGCCGCCGCGGCAGCAACGGGCGCGGCAGGCAGATCCGCGCGGTTACGCCCCAGCGCAACCTGGGCACCGCTGTTGCGGTCCCGCGCCTGCGGAACAGGATGCCCGCGCGCCTCCATCGTCAGGCGCAGATGCCGGTACAGCACCCCGAGGTCAACCAGCGCGGGAGCGCCGGGTATGCCCCGCCGCAGGGCCTCCAGCAGAGCCCCGGTGAAGGCCGTGTAGGTCTCCCCCACCGGCGCCAAAGCAGTACGGGTCTCGGCGGCAGCCGCCAGCAGGAAACTGCCCTCCACCGCCGCCTGGTCGGCAAGCCCCGTCCCCGCGCTCATCCGCCCCAAAGCCAGACCGCTGTAACAGCAGTCCAAAATCACCACATGCCGCTCGGCCCGGGAGTCCAGCAGCAGCACCTGGCGCACCCAGTCATAGGGCAAACCGGTCTCGACACGGTCGAACTCGGTATGCGGCAGAGCCAGAACGAGCTGATCCTGGGCATCGACCACTCCATGCCCGGCGAAGTAGACGATCAGTGTGTCGCTGGCCTCGGCGGCGGCCTGCCGCACCGCGCCCACCACCGTGTGCGCGGCAGCAGGATCCTCCACAACAGTTACGTGCTGGGCGGGCAGTTGCAGCGACAGCGGGCTGCACAAAAGATCGGCGAGAGCCCGCAGATTGTTGGCCACGGCCGGCAACGGCTCCAGATGCTCAAAGCGGCTCGTGCCCACCAGCACGGCCCTCGAGGCCCCCGGATCGGGCAGCACACTCACCGATCCCCGCCCTCACCGCCGCCGATGGCCTCAAGCGCCCGAACCGCCCGCGCGATCTCCTCCTCAGAACCCTCCGCTAGGACGATGACCGTCTCCCCGCGCCGGATCTCCACTCGCGGCCGCTGCGGCCGGCTCTGCCGCCACGCCGCGACCGCCAGCACGAACGACGCCGCATTCCACCCATTGCCCGTCACCAGCTCAAGCACATCCAGGACCGTGCCCATATCCCCCGGCCCCGGCACCCCGCCCCGCACCCCCACCACAACAGACCGGCGCACCACAGGATCCGCACGCAACCAGCCCTGCAGCGAACGCAACTCCCCCGCACCCAGCCCAACCTGCAGCTCTAACCGCACCCCGGCCTCCCCTGATCCATACGCGCACCCACCGACCATGCACAACCGATCAGGAAACCCGCTCCAGCACAACACCACCCCCCGACCAGACAAAAGACCCCTGACCAGCACAAACAGCCGCCGAGCCTTTTGGCCCTACCGATACCTACAACAAGCGCCACTCTCCTCAACACACCACCAACAACCCCAGCTCAAACCCCCGACCACCCCCCAAAGCCACTCCCCCCAGCCTCTCAGCGAACCAACAACACACCAGGCCAGCCGCCGCCCCGTACACCAACAAGCCCCCCTCCGAGCGTCAGCAGCGCAAGCGCCGTGAAGAGGTACGGATGCGGGCCATCGGCATCTTCGAGGAGGGTGCGAAAGTCCCGTGTATCGCCCGGGAGTTACGGGTAAGCGAGAAGTCCGTCTACCAGTGGCGCCGTGCCTGGAAGGCGGGCGGGCCAGAGGCCCTGCGTTCCAAGGGGGCTCCGGGCTACGACTGCCGGCTCGGTCCCCACCTGCAGGCCAGACTCGCTGCCTGGCTGGAGGAAGGACCGGCCGCACATGGCTGGAGTGATGACCAGGTGTGGACGGCCGCTCGGGTATGCACGCTGATCGGGCGGAAGTTCCACATCTCCTACAGCGTCTCCGGGGTGACCCGGCTGCTGCACCGGATGGGTTTCAGCGTGCAAATGCCCGCCCGGCCCGCCACCGAACGCGACGAGGACGCGATCAGCGCATGGCGGGAGGCGCCCTGGCAGGAGGTAAAACGCTCCGGGCGGCGACCGGCGCATTCGTCTGCTTCGAGGACGAATCGGGTGTGACCGGCCGACCGCCCAAGGGCCGTACCTGGGGCACGCGCGGTATCACCCCGACCGTGAAGGTGCCCGGCCGCAGCCGTGGGCGCCTGTCGGTGGCCGGGCTGCTGTGCTACCGGCCCGGCCTGCCCGCCCGCCTGTGCTACCGGTTGCATCGTCACACAGGGCGCAAGGGTGAACGCCGCTTGCTGGATGGTACCCACCAGTTGCTGAAGGCCCCGCTGATCGTGGTGTGGGACCGGCTGAACACCCACATCTCCACCACGATGCAGGCGCTCGTGGCGGAGCCTGAGTGGCTGACCATAGTGCTGCTGCCCGGATACGCGCCCGAGCTCAACCCGGTCGAGGGCATGTGGGCGCACATCAAACGGAGCCTGGCCAACCTGGCCGCCCGCACCCTCAGCAAGCTGGAAACTCTACTCCGCGCAGACGGATCAAGGCGCGGCAGTACCGGCACGCCATCCTCCACGGATTCCTCGCCGGAACGGGCCTCTCTCTCGACAGATCGGACGAACCCTAATACGTCGAAGTCAGTAGCCCCGATCCGACTGGTTTGCATCCAGCAGGCTGGCTCTACGACGTCACAATGCTGCCCCGACTCCCGGTTGCCGGTCAGCCAGGGCAGCATCGGAGCGGTGGATACGGTGCGACCGTGAAGCTGTCGACGGTGACCCACGGGGCGTTGTCGTGACAATCTTCAGAGTGTGGCTACCGGCAGGCAGCACGCCAGGTGATGCCGGTGCCGGTGAAGGAGACGGTTCCTTCCAGCGCGGCGCGCTTCGAGTTGTGGCAGGTGCCGTTGTGACAGCCGCCCGGCTCCGGGTGACCCGGGCGTACAACGGCCAGGCCACGACCAGGACGGCCGGCACCGCGTTCCGCAGGCCGGCGCCGAGCACGATAGCGACCACTATCGCCAGGATGACGGCGGGGAAGGCGAACCCCAGGTCCGCGATCCGCATCACGGTCTCGTCCACCCACCGCCCGAAGAACCCGGCGCAGGCCCCGAGCAGCCCGCCGACCAGCAGCGACATGGCCACCAGCAGGAGGGCGAGCGGGAGGAGCCCGGGCCCCGTAGAGCACGCGCCTCAGCACGTCCCGACCCAACTCGTCCTGCGCACCGACCCCGCCGAACACCGGCCAAAGGTCGTCAACCGGTTCAACGCCGTCTGAACCCCCGTCTGCGATCACGGCGCAGACAGAGGTCGAAGATCAAACCAAGTGGCTGTTTCAAACAGATCGTATGACCCTTGACGGTAAGATATCTAATCAATACTCTCCCCATCAGTTCCGCATCACTCGAGGGCCAACGATGCCCCCCATCACCTGTGAGGAACGATGGACCTTGGCTGCGTTCGCGCGCCTGTCTTCCCTGCCGCGAGAATCGAGCCACACGGCCGCGCCTGTTCCCGTTCGGAGGAACAGCGCCGAGAGCGACTCTCCTGGCAGGCATTCGATGGGGTAATCGCATGCTACGCCTCGCCGAGGGGCATCACGGCCGCGAAACCTCGGCTGACGGCGCTCCCATGCCGAGCGCGACGCCATCACATGGGTTTCACCACCCGGACGGTGACCCGGGCAAGCCGCAGCCCCCGCATGTCATGGCGGAAGCAGGGAGCAAGCGCACCCGCACCCGCAATGAATCATGTGATTCCGTTCGACCTCATACAATCTCAACTGGTGCCGCTACGGCTGAGCGAGCCTGAGCATCGTCGGGAAGCGCCGACCTGGTCAGGTCTGCCCGCGCAATCTCGACCACGTCCCGATCGCTCTGAGGGCATCCAGGAGCTCCGCACCTCGTTTCGTCGGCGCGTCCACCACCAGCCGCACGGCGGGCCGCTGATTGCACGGCCGTCGTGAGGCCAACCCGTGCTTGAGCACATGATCACCGGCCATCTGTCTCGCGAACTGCGGGATGCGACCGCCGATGGCGGCGAGCCGTGCGTTTGTCGGCTGATGTCCGTGATCGGCCTACCGACCTGCGCCGACTGCTGAGCAGGACCCGGCCTTCCTGGGATCGAACAGGTTCACGACCGCGGGGCGCTCAACAAGGTCGGTCTTCACCGGGACGGGCCCTTCTTTCCTCATCCCTCCATCTCGGGGACCTGCCATACGGCCGTCATTGACCGGTCACGTCATGCACGCACTTCAAAAGGAACCCACACATGGCCAGATCCACCACCGGCGCAGACAGCGCCGGTTCCCCTTCAAGCCCGAAGACGGCGGAGCACGGACGCCGGCCGCACCACCGCGACACTCTGGAGCAGGGCACTCTCATAGCGGCGGCGCTGTGCGTCTTCATGGCCCAGTTCGCACTGACCGTGCCCGCGGGCTTGAACGGTCTGTTCCAGCAGGACTTCAGCACGTCGGCGTCGGAGCTGACCTGGATCAGCGACGCCTTCCTGGTCCCGGTCACCGTCCTGGAGTTGACCTTCGGACTGCTCGGCGACCTGTTCGGACGACGCCGACTGCTGGTCGGCGGCTCCGTACTGGTGGCGATCGGATGCGCGACCTGCGTCCTCACCCCCGGATCCGGCACCGATCACACGACTCGGCTGATCGTGATGTGGACCGGCCAGATCATCACCGGAATCGGCGCCGCGGCGGTCATTCCGACCACCCTGGCCATGATCGCCGCGGGCACGCACACACCTCGGGCACGCGCCCGCTCCATCTCGGTGTGGGCGGCATCGCTGTCCTTGGGAAGCGTGCTGTCGCCTCTGGCGTGCGGCCTGACCGCCCGGTGGCAGTTCGGCTCGAACCCGTACGCAGGATGGCGGTGGGCCTTCCTCGTCGTCGTCGTGCTCGCCGGCGTGTCGGCAGTGCTCGCTTTCCTCCTGGCTCAGAACTCGTCGTCACCCGAAGGCCGTTCCCTCGACTGGCCGGGACAGATCACGATCGGCCTCTCCGTGCTCGGCCTGCTCTTCGCGGTGATTCAGGGGCCGACGAGCGGCTGGGGCAGCGCGGAGGTGATCGGCGGATTCGCGTGCGCGGCCGTCTTCCTCGTGGCCTTCGTCCTCGCCGAGCGGCGCTCGGCGTCCCCGCTGCTGCGCCTGGACCTGTTCAACGACCGGAACTTCACGATCGCTGCCGTGGTGACCGTGGTCGGCATGTTCGCCTACCTCGGCACCGGCTATGTCACGAGCATCCGCCTGACCGCGATCCAGGGCTTCACTCCGCTCAGAGCCTCCCTCGCGTTCATCGTGTTCAACGGGGTTTCGGCACTGATCCAGGTCCCGATCGCCTCCCGCCTCATCGAACGGTACAACCCCAAGTGGGTGCTGGGCGGCGGGCTTCTGCTCATCGCGGCGGGGGACTTCTGGATGGCCACGATCCCGATCGGCAGGCAGTCGATCACCCCCCTGATACCTCCACTCGTCGTAGCCGGCGCCGGCGTGGCGTTCGTGTTGTCCGCCGTCACCTCCGTCGTGATCAACACCGTGCCCAACCACCTCGCCGGCATGGCCGCCGGATGGACCAGCCTTCTGCGTGACTTCGGGTTCACCCTCGGCCCGGCCGTGGTCGGAGCGATCGCCCTCAGCCGGGCGGCACAGGGGATCAGCGACAAAGTCGCGTCCACCCCGGCACTGAGCCAGGCGCTGGACGCCTTCAACACCTCGGCGGCGACCGCCCCCAGCGACCAGCGGGAGGCGCTGGAGGGCGCCATCGCGGCGGTCGACTCCGGCCCGCTCGGCGCCAACGCCGTACCCGCAACCGTCTCCCTGCCCGACGGTTCGACGGTTCCGTTCAACCCACTGAAGGAGACCGCCTTCCACGCCCTGGGCAGCGCCTACTCGCTCGGCTACCTGATCGTCGGACTGTGCGCGCTCGCGGCCGCCCTCGTCACCATGGTCCTGATCGGCGGACAGCGAACGGACACATTGATCACGCCAGAGTCGCTGAATGATTGATTTACCGCAGACGCCGCATGCCCGCTACTGCTGTGCGGAGCCCGGTGGCGCAGATCCCGGAAGAGGGGTGTGCCACCGGGCTTCGGCGTGAGCTGCGTGCCAACCTCTGACGGGCGTCGCTGTACACGCGCAGGTCGGCCGCCTCGCGCCATAATCCGGACCACACGACGAAGACCGCCCGGATCATCGCCCCCTTCGGCCCTGTGGGAGACGCCGTGACGACGTTGCTCTGCGGGCCGGCGCTGGATGGCGAACCGATAGCTGCGGACCGCGCTCAGCGACAGCCCGGTCTCGGTCAGGGGTGCATCACGGTGGGGCATGAGGGCCTTGCTGTCGTCCGGCGTAGATGTCGCAATCCACACCGAGCCAGAAGGCCCTCACCCATTTCAAGATCCCTCAGCCGAGACCTCCGTCACCAACCTCCGTGGACAGCACAGCTAGGGCCTGTTCTGAGTTGAGGTCACGGGAGGGCTGGACTCGGGCGAGTCCAGGGCCAATTCCGCCCAGATGGTCTTGCCAGTGCCGTTGTGGCGCGTGCCCCAACCGCGACTGAGTTGCGCCACGAGCAGCAGGCCGCGACCGCCCTCGTCGTAGGTACGGGCACGGCGCAGGTGGGGTGCGGTGCTGCTGGCGTCCGAGACCTCGCAGATGAGGTGGCGGCCCTTGAGCAGTCGCAACTCAATGGGCGGTTCGGCGTGCCGGATCGCATTCGTGACCAGTTCACTCACCACCAGTTCGGCGACGAAGGACGCCTCCTGCACATTCCACGCATCGAGTTGCGCGGTGACGAGCTTGCGCGCCCTGGCCACCACGGCAGGGTCGGCCGGCAGGCCCCAGGTGACGACGTGCCGGGGGTCGAGGGCCTGGGTGCGGGCGATGAGCAGGGCGATGTCGTCAGCGGGGTGCTCGGGTGGCACTCTGGCGAGCACGGTGTCACAAAGATCGTCCAGGGACGTCGCCGGACTGGCGAGGGCACTGCGCAGACGCGCGGTCCCTTCGTCGATGTCCTGCTCGCGGGACTCGACCAATCCGTCGGTGTAGAGAGCGAGAAGGCTCCCCTCGGGGAGGGTGACCTCGGTGGTTTCGAAGGGCAGCCCGCCCAGACCCAGCGGAGGACCGGCCGGTACGTCCAGGAAGTCCACGGCGCCCCCGCTGCTGACCACGGCGGGGACCGGGTGGCCCGCACTGGCCACCGCGCAGACACGGGAGACCGGGTCGTAGACCGCGTACAGGCAGGTGGCACCAAGGCCGGCAGCCATCTCGGCGGCCTGGTCGCTGGGCGAGGCGCCGTCCATGTCCGTGTCCGCCGAGAGCCGGATGACCAGGTCGTCGAGATGGGTGAGCAGTTCGTCAGGCGGAAGGTCGATGTCGGCGAGCGTTCGAACGGCGGTCCGCAGCCGTCCCATGATCGCCGATGCCTGGACGCCGTGTCCGACCACATCCCCGACGACCAGGGCGACACGGGCGCCGGACAGCGGGATCAAGTCGAACCAGTCGCCGCCCACCCCGGCCAAGGTGTCCGTCGGCAGGTAGCGGAAGGCTGCCTCCACCGCAGGCTGAACGGGAAGTCGCTGGGGAAGCAGGGCCCTTTGCAGCGCCAGCGCGGTCTCCCGCTCTCGGGTGTACCGGCGCGCATTGTCGATGCAGACCGCGGCCCGGGCGGTGATCTCCTCTGCCAGCAACAGATCGCCCTCGCTGAAGGACTCCGGCCGTTCGTGACGCAGAAAGACCGCCACTCCCAGGGTGTGGCCGCGGGCCGTCAGCGGCACGGCCATGACTGAGTGAATGCCGAAGGCCCGGACCGACTCCTCCCGACCAGGATGCCCCACCGACCAGTCAGCGGAGTCGGGGGCGAATTCGGCATGGAGCACAGCCCGGCCAGTGGCCAGGCACTCCGCCGTCGGGGAATTGGCGGCGTAGCCGTCCACCTCGCCGGGGCGGAGCACCGCCTCGGCGATGCCCGGAAGCACGGACTGCTGGGCGACGCGACGAAGCACGAAAGAGCCTTCCGCGGTGGGCCCGGGCATCGCGCCCCCCGATGGCGCCGCCTCGGCGCGCTCGACGTCCGGAAGAAGGTCGATGGTGGCGAAGTCCGCGAACTCCGGCACGGCCACATCAGCCAGCTCCTGGGCCGTGCGGGCGACACTCAACGTACTCCCAATGCGGGCGCCCGCGTCGTTGAGCAGCTGGAGCCGTTTTTGTGCCCAGTACTGTTCGGTCATGTCGTGGGCCGACAGTCCCACGCCGCGTAGCTCGCCGCCCTCGTCCCGTATCGGGTACAGCGAGAGGGACCACGCCTGCTTGCGGATCTCCCCGGCGACCTGTACCCGAACCTCCACATCCTGAGGTTCACCTGTCTCCAGCACGCGCGCCATACACTGCTCGACCCTGTCGAACTCGGGGTGGACCACCAGCTCGGCGTGCCGAAGGCCCCGCATCTCCGCCTCAGTCAGGTTCAGAGCGCGCTCGGCATAGTGGTTGGCCTGCCTCAGGCGCAGGTTCGTGTCGTACGCATGCATCGAGCAGCAGGCAGCCTGGTAGAAGCTCCACGCAGCCAGTTCCCTCGGGTCCTCGGCGGCACTGGTGCCTGCGAGAGGGGACAACACCAGCCAGTGAGGGGCGCTGTCGTCCTCCCGCTGGTGGTGGGCGAGCAGGCGGGCTTCCACCCCGTGTCCGTCTTGGTGCCGCAGCCGCACTGTTCCGGTCCACCTCGGCAGGGTCCGCAGCCGACGCATTGCCTCTGCGGAGATCTCTTCGTCGAGCAGGTCGGCAGCAGGTCTGCCAATGACCTTTGCAGATGAATAGCCGAGCAGTCGGCGAGCGCCCTCACTCCACTCGATGATCACGCCGTGTTCGTCGACAGCGGCACGCGCCGTGAGTGAGTCGCCGGACATGTCGAAGGGGTTCGGCGATTCGACGTCGTGGGTGATTCGCCGTCCCGCCACCATCTCACCTCCACCAGCTTCCGCGGATCGCTGTAGTCACCACCCAGAGCGGTATTTGATCAGATAAATCCCTTCTCTCCTTCACCCATAGTGCTACGCGCCGGGCGGAACCTCTCTCCATTCCTGCCTGATCCAACGTCCAGGCCCTTAAGTTCATGGCTCTCCCCCCTCCCCGGCAAGGGCTTCGAGGCGCCCACCGCCGTGATGGCCTGCCCGCATTGCGTAGTCGTACGAACACCAGCAGTCGCGGCGACTGGGCTGCGCCCATCCCCGCGCACCGAACGAAACCCCGCCTGCGCCTCCCAGTCGGTACACGATCAAGGACGGGCAGGTCGAGTAACCCGGGGGTCTGTAAAGCGAGCGGTGTAACTGGGCTTGGTGTGGCTAGAGTTGGCCAGCGGAGCATGGTGCCGAGTGTTTCGGTGGCGAGTGCCTTGAGGGGCTGAGCGGGACGAGGAAGGATCCGTTTCTGCGGCCCCTTTTGCCTCTTCGGCCTGGGCTGCCATGGCCGCGAGGTAGGCGTGGGCGAGCAGCGCGAGAGTGACGAGCCGGTACCAGCCGACGTAGCGGCGGACTTCGTACTGGTCCAGGCCACACTCGTGCTTCGCGCTCTGGAAGCAGCTCCACGGACGGCCCGCAGGATCCAGTGGGGTGACCGCCGGGTCAGGCGAGTTCGTCACCGTCCCGGTCGGTTCCCGCCAGCACCAGCACGGCCGATCCCGCCACGACCGTCGAAGCGGCCATGGCCACGGCCATGGGGACGGCGGTGTTCTCTCCGCCCAGTCCGACCAGCGGGGAGACGGTGGCGGCCAGACCGAACTGCAGAGCCCCGAGGATCGCCGACGCGGTGCCCGCCGCCTGCGGGGCGCGGGCGACGGCGAGCGCCGTGGCGTTGGCCGCGATCAGACCGAGCGACGAAACCGTCACGAAGACAAGCGGGACGGCGACGTCTCGGACGAGCAGTCCGGTGCCGGCGAGCAGGCACAGCGTCGTAGAGCACACCGCCATGACGACGAGGCCGACGCGCAGCAGGAGACGGGCGCCGAAGCGCCGGACGATGCGCCGGTTGAGGGCGCTGGTGGCAGTGAATCCAACGGCGTTGGCAGCCAGGATCACCGCGTAGGTCCCGATCGAGAGATCGAAGACGTTCTGGTAGACGAACGGCGACGCCGCGAGGTAGCTGAACAGGGTGCCGAACCCAAAGGCGAAGGCAAAGGCGTAACCGAGGAACGGACGGTCAGTCAGGAGGGTGCCGGTACGGCGGAGGGTGGTGGCGAGCCCTCCGCCGTACCGCCGGTCGTGCGGCAGAGTCTCGGGGACCAGGAAGAGCGCGCCGAGGAACGTCAGTGCCGCCAGCCCCGCGAGGACGAGGAAGATCCCGCGCCAGCCGACGGCACCGACCAGTGCTCCCCCGATCAGCGGGGCGACGACCGGTGCCACGCCGGCCGTCATCATCAGCAGTCCGTACGCCCGGGCTGCCCCCGCCCCGCGCGCCCGGTCCCCGACCACGGCACGGGCGATGACGATCCCGGCGGCTCCGCTGACGCCGTGCACGAAACGGGCCGCGACGAGCAGTCCGACGGCGGGCGAAGCGGCGCAGAGCAGCCCCGCGAGCACACTCAGCGCGGTCCCGGCCAGCAGCGGCCGACGCCGGCCCCAGCGGTCCGACAGCGGCCCGATGACCAGTTGCCCGACGGCCAGGCCGGTCATGAACGCGGTCAGCGTCAGCTGGACGCCGGTGGCTGAGGCATGCAGGTCACGCGCCATGCGCGGAAACGCCGACAGATACATGTCGATGGCCAGCGGGGAGACTCCGTAGGCCAGGGCCAGCGCCAGCAGCATCGTGGCCGGCAGGTCCGTTCCGTGTTCCACGGGTGCGGTACGACGGTTGAGCCGTTCGGACCGTGCCCGCCTCGCGCGCATGGCCGTCACGCGGAGTCGGCCGGCGGCCGGGCGTGCCCGTTCCGGAGGGAGTCCAGCAGCCTCGGTGACGCCTGGAGTGCCGTTCGCTGCATCAGGTCCACGACACCGCGAGTGCCCCCCATTTCCGATCCCCCGCCGGCTCGGCCCGGGCCGCCGTGGCGCAGGGCGGGGAGCGGGGATCCGTGCCCGGTGGTCTGCGTCAGGTTCGTCGAGTCCAGCAGGTGGAGCCGCCCGTGCCAGGGAGCCGCCTCCCGGACGAAGGCGGTCGTCCAGGCGAGGTCGTCGCCGACGACCGAGGCCGCGAGGCTGCCACGGCCGCGCGCAACCAGGTCCGTGGCGTGGGCGGTGTCGCGGTACGCCAGCACGGTCGCGGCCGGTCCGAAGGGTTCGACCTCGTGGGGTGCCGAGGCGTCCGGGTCCGCGGAGATCAACAGCGTGTCCAGGAAGGCGCCCCGCTCCGGGTCGGCGTCCACCACACGCACCTTGCCCGGGTCGCCGTACACGAAGCGGCCGGACTCGACGATGGCGCGCACCGCCCGCCGTACGTCATCGCGCTGCTCCAGGCTGACGACCGGCCCCATCCGGACGCCCTCCGCACCGGGGTTGCCGATGGTCACCCCTGCCAGCTCGGCCGAGATCGCGTCCAGGGCGGCGAGTTCGTGCTCGCGCGGGACGAGGACCCGGCGGATCGCGGTGCACTTCTGGCCCGCCTTGACCGTCATCTCCGTGACGACCTCGCGGACGAACGCCTCGAACAGCGGGGATCCGGGCTCGACGTCCGGCGCGAGGACGATGGCGTTGACGGAGTCGGCCTCCGCGTTGAACCGGACGGAGCGGGCCACCAGGTCGGGGTGCGTGCGCAGGGTCGCGGCGGTGGCGGCCGAGCCGGTGAAGGAGAGCACGTCCTGTTCGTGGAGCAGATCAAGCGCCGTGCGCACCGAGCCCACGACCATCTGCAGGGCACCGGGCGGCAGGACTCCGGCCTCGGCCACGATCCGTACGAGGTGTTCCGTGAGGTACGCGGTGGGCGTGGCCGGCTTCACCACGCTCGGCATGCCGGCCAGCACCGCCTGCGCGAGCTTCTCCAGCGGCGCCCAGACGGGGAAGTTGAAGGCGTTCACCTGGAGCATCAGGCCCGGTGAGGGGGAAACGAGGTGGACGCCGAGGAAGTCCTCACCGCGCGCGAGGCGTTCGGCGGGGCCCTCCAACAGGTAGGGGGCGTCCGGGAGTTCGGCCCTGGCCCGGGCGGCGTAGTCGCGCAGGACGCGGACGCCGCCGTCGACGTCGTACCGGGCGTCCGTCAGGGTCGCACCGGCGCTCGCCGACAGCACGTAGAGCTCCTCGCGGCGGGCCCGGACGGCGGCGGCGACCGCGTCCAGGAGGTCGGCTCGCTGCGGGAAGGTGAGGTCGCGCAGGGCGGGACCGCCGACGCGTCGTGCATGGGCGAACGCCCCGGCGACGTCGAGCCCTTCGGAGGAGACGTGGCAGACCGTCTCGCCGGTGACCGCGTCGCGTACGGCGGCCGCCGACGCGGGCGTGACCGTGGGGGTGACCCAGGTGTCCTGCAGAAAACTCTGGAGCATGGGGTACGGCTGCTTTCGTCGAGGGCGGATGGGGGCGAGGGCGTGCCGGGAAGGTCCGGGCATTCAGTCCACGGAAATGGAAGCCCGGGGCTGTCAGTCCACGGGGTGGTGGCCCCAGATGTCAGCGGTGTAGGTGCGGCTCACCCAGGTGCTCTCGTCGACCTGCACACCGCCCGCTCCGATCTCGATACCGAAGCCGGCGGGCGACGTCATGTAGAAGGAGAACATCCCGTCGTTGGCGTGCTTGCCGAGCGTGGCCATGAGCTCGACGCCGTGCTCGCGGGTCCGGTCCAGGGCGCGGCCGACCTCCTCCGGGCTGGTCACCTCGCACAGGATGTGATGGGTGCCCTCGTTCTTGTACGAGCGGATGAAGGCGATGCTGTGGTGCCTCGGGTTGCAGCCCAGGAAGTAGAAGGTGCCCCAGGGGTAGTCGGCGGTGTCGCTGAGCCGGAAGCCCAGGATCTCGCAGTAGAAGTCGACCGCCTCCTGCACGTGCGGTGTCTTCATCACGACGTGCCCGAGGCCCTGCTCGCCGGTCACGAAGTCGACGCCGAGCGGTGAGACGAACTGGCTGGGGGCGAGGCGGCGGCCGCAGAACAGCTCGGTGCGGATGCCGAGCGGGCCGGTGAAGTGCACCATGCGGGCCACCTGACGGTCCCGGCACTCCTCCTCGGTGCCCGCCGTCGCGTCGACCCCGGCCTCCTTGAGGCGCACGGTCATCTCGTCGATCGCGGCCGGGTCGCGGACCTCCCAGCCGATGACCGTCACACCGCCGGTCTCCGCCTCGGTCAGCCACATGCGGAACGGGTGCTGGTCCATTCGCAGGTAGTGGCGTGCGAAGTCACCGCCCGCGGCGGAGCCGCTGTCGGCCGCAGCCCCCGGCTCGACCGCGAGGCCTATCACTGTCCGGGCGTACTCCGCCCATGCATCCGGGTCGGGCGCACCGATGCCCACGTACCCAAGGCTCTGGATCGTCATGAGGAAGACGGTATTTGTTAGACCCTTGACGGTCAAGGCTCGTACGAATACGTTGACGCCATCGAGCCGAGGAGGTCTCCGATGTCGGGAGCAGTACCCGAGAAGGCCCGCCTGCAGCCCGTCGACGAGGGCGAGCTGCACGAGAAGACACTGGCGTCGCTGGCGCCCTACCGCGATCAGGACGGGCGGATCTACACGATCTGGGCCACCCTGGCCCACCACGAGGACGCGCTGCGCCGCTTCATCGTCTTCGGCAACCACGTGCTGGGCAAGAACACCCTGCCGCTGACGTCCCGGGAGCTGATGATCCTGCGGATCGCCGCCCGGGCGCAGGCCGCGTACGAGTGGGACCAGCACGTCCGCATCGCCCGCCGGGCGGGGCTGGCCGACGAAACGATCCTCGCCGCGGCGACCGGCGACTGGGACGGACTGGACGAGCTGGACCGGGTGCTGCTCATCGCCACCGACTCGCTCCTGGACCGCCAGGGCGTGGACGACGAGCTGTGGGCCCGACTGACCGCCCACCTGAGCATCGAGCAGGTCATCGACGTCCTCTACACCGTCGGCCAGTACCTGACCATCGCCACCGTCATCAACACCCTCGGGGTCCAGGTCGAGAGCGACCTCGCACTGCCCCTGCCCGAACCGACCGAGAAGAAGGAAGAAGCTGCATGAAGCTCGCCAATCTCGCCGGCCGCCCGGTCGTAGTCCGCGACGACCTCGCCCTCGACATCGCGGACGCCAGCAAGGGAGCGATCGAGCCGCGCCTCGAGGTGCTCTCCGACCTCTCGCTCCACGACGAGCTGCGCGCCCTCGCGGAGCGGGCCGAAGAGGCGGACTGGAAGCCGTTCGAGCAGCCTGACCTGGGCCGGGTCGCCAAGCCCTACAAGGCGATCGGCGTGGCCCTGAACTACCGGGCGCACGCCGAGGAGTCCAACCTGCCCGTCCCGGACGAGCCGTCGGTGTTCGCCAAGTTCGCCTCGTCCGTGGTCGGTCCGTACGACTCCGTCGTGGTGGAGCCGCAGTACGACAAGGTGGACTACGAGGCGGAGCTCGTGGTGGTCATGGGGAAGGCCGGCAAGAACATCTCCGAGACCGACGCCTGGTCCTACGTGGCGGGTGTCACGGCAGGTCAGGACATCAGCGACCGCAAGGAGCAGTGGCGCAAGCCCATCAACCAGTTCACGCTGCCGAAGTCGTACGACACCTTCAGCCCGATCGGCCCGTTCCTGGTGACACTCGACGAGTTCGAGGACCCGAACGACATCGAGGTGGCCGGGTGGGTCGACGACCTGGAGGTGCAGCGGGGCCGGACCTCGGACCTCATCTTCAGCGTGCCCGAGCTGATCGCCTGGCTGTCGAAGCGGGTGACGTTCGAGCCCGGCGACCTGATCTTCACCGGCACCCCGGCCGGCTGCGGTGTCCGCCGCACTCCTCGGCTGTACCTGACCGAGGGTAAGGTCCTGCGGACCGAGGTCACGGGCGTGGGCACTATGGTCAACCCGGTCGTCGGCGGCTGACTGCGGTCCGGTCGGACCAGAGAGGACGGGAGATCGTGACGGACACCGCAGGAGAAGCGGAAGTCGCGAGGCTGCGCCGGACCCGGGAGTTCTCGGAGCTGCTGCGCCACCACCATCGCGAGCTGGGTACGACCGATCCCCGGGATCTCGACGCGATCGAGATGGTCACCGACCTCACCCGGCTCGAGGCCCGGCTGACGAAGGACTTCGAGAAGCACGTCCACCGGCCGCTCGGCCTGACCTGGGCGGGATTCCGCATCCTGAACGCCCTGTGGGCCTACGACGGGCTCGCCCAGCAGGACATCGGCCGGGTCTCCGGGTCCACGCGCGCCAGCATCTCCAGCGCGCTGACGACCCTGGAGAACCGCGGCCTCGTCACCCGCCGTCGCGTGGAGACCGACCGCCGCCAGCTGATCGTCGAGCTCACCGACGAGGGCCGCGAGACGCTACGGAAGGCCATCGAGGCCCAGACTCTGCGGGAACGGGCGTGGACCGCCGTCCTGCGCGACGACCAGCTCAGTGAGCTGGTTCACCTGCTGCGAACCCTGGTCAATCAGGAGACCCCGGCCGCAGACTGACCGCCACATACTGACCACTCGCACCCGAACCCCACGCGAACCCCGGCACACCGACCGCACGCAGACGCCAGTCCACGTGCTGGTTACGACATCCCCAAAATCATCAGAACTCTTACTGTCGCATCTCTAACGTCCCAGTCGTTTCCTCAGCATGGCTTCTCGAAGGAGAGAATCATGGTCCGTCGTGTCGTCACCGGTGTCAGCCCGAGCGGCAAGCCCGTGATCATCAGTGACGGCGAGCCGCCGCGCACCCGTCAGTTCACCCACACCCCCGGCTTCGCCCGGTCCCTGGTGTGGAACACGGCGGCGCCCGCCGTTCCGTCGGCCGACCCGACGGAGTCCGTGAAGTCGTTCGTGCCCGCCCCCGGCGAGACGATAGCCCTGACCGTCACCTTCCCGCCGGCCAGTGTCTACGCCGACCCGGCCTGGGACCCGGCGGCCGCCGCCGACGAGCAGCTGGAGGCCACCCCGGGTCTTGCGGAGCTGTTCGAACCCGACAACCCGGGCATGCACACCACGCCCACCGTGGACTACGGCGTTGTCCTGAGCGGCGAGATCGTCCTCGACCTCGACGGCGGCGAGGTCGCCGCGCTGGGGCCCGGCGACCTGGTCGTGCAGAACGCCACCCGGCACGCCTGGCGCAACCCCGGCACCGAGCCCGCCACGGTCTTCTTCGTCCTGATCGGCGCCGGCGGCACCGCGTGAGCACGCTGATGGCCGCTGCCCCGGGTGCGCCCGTCGTCGAGCTCGATCTCGCCGAGTTGCGCGACGACCCGTACCCGGCCTACGCGGAGCTGCGCCGCACCGCACCGCTGGCATGGGTGCCGTCGGTCGGACGGCATCTCCTGACTCGGTACGAGGACATCGTCCACGCGGAGAAGCTGCCGGAGGTGTTCAGCTCGCGCGAGGAGGGCTCGCTGCTGCTGCGCACCGTCGGCCCCAATCTGCTTCGTGAGGACGACCCGCAGCACCGGAGGCTGCGGGCCGCGGCCGAGCCGCCGAGCCGCCCCCGCCAGGTCCGCGACCTGTGGGCCGGGACCTTCGAACGCAACGCGCACGAACTGCTCGACCGGATCGCCGGGCGCGGCGAGGGCGACCTGATCGGCGACTTCGCCGAGCCGCTCGCGGCGGCCAACCTGGCCGTGGTCCTGGGGCTGCGCAACGCGAGCGCCGACGACATCTCCGACTGGTCGCGGTCGATGATGGCGGCGAACGGCAACTACGCCGACGACCCCGACATCTGGTTGCGTGCCGAGCAGGCCACCCGTGCCATCGAGGACGCGGTGGCCGAGATGGCCGAGGCCGCCCGCCGCGAGCCCGACGGCTCGGTGATCTCCTCCATGGTCCACGCGGCCGATCCGGTCGAGCTGACCGAGATCCAGAACAACATCAAGGTCATCATCGGCGGCGGCGTCAACGAACCGCGCGACGTCTTCGGGGTCGGTGCCCAGGCACTGCTGCGACGCCCGGACGTACGGGACCGGGTCGTGGCCGATCCCGGGCTGTGGAAGCGGGTCTTCGAGGAGACCGCGCGCTGGATCTCGCCGATCGGCATGTATCCTCGCCAGCTCACCCAGGACTACGAGATCGCGGGCGTCGCGCTCCCCGCCGGGAGCCGCGTGGCCCTCGTCATCGCCTCGGGGAACCGGGACGAGTCGGTCTTCGAACGAGCCGACGAGTTCGACATCGACCGGCCGCACCGGCCGCATCTCGCCTTCGGCGGCGGACCGCACTTCTGCATGGGCGCGTGGGTCGCCCGCCACGAGGTCAGCGCGCTCGCCTGGCCCCTCGTCTTCAGCCGCCTCAAGGGACTCCGCCTCGTCGAGGGCGCGGACGACCGGATGGAGGGCTGGGTGTTCCGGGGACTCACCTCGCTGAACGTCACCTGGCAAGCCTGAGCCCCGCCGGGCCCTGTGGCCCCTGTGAGCCCTGCGGCGCCAATCGAGCCGTCCCCACCGGGAGGACTTCATGCCCATCGTCATCTTCGAGCTGCCCGACGGCACCCAACGCAAGGTCACCGCCGATTCCGGGACGGTGCTCATGCAGGCGGCCGTGTCAAACGGCGTCGACGGCATCGTCGCGGAGTGCGGAGGAAACGCCTCCTGCGCCACCTGCCACGTCTACGTCGACGAACGGCACGGCGAACGGGTGGGTCCGCCGAACGACGTCGAGGACGAGATGCTGGACTTCACCGCCGCCGAACGCCGGCCCACCAGCCGGCTCAGCTGCCAGGTCCAGGTCTCCGACGCGCTCGACGGGCTGGTGGTCCACATCCCCGAGGAGCAGGTATGAGCGCCGCCGGAGCGGGCGTGGTCGTCGTCGGGGGCGGGCAGGCCGGGTTCAGTGTCGTCCAGGCCCTGCGCGGCGCCGGGTACGAGGGCCCGGTCACCGTCTTCGCCGACGAGCCCCGGCTGCCGTACCAGCGGCCTCCGCTGTCCAAGAAGGCCCACACCGAACCGGAGGGCCCGGACGTCGACCTGGTGCCCGAGTCCTTCTACCGCGAGCGGGACATCGATCTGCGGCTCGGCGAGTACGTCGCCGCCCTCGACACGGCTGCCTGCGCGGTGACCACCGGCTGGGGCGAGCGCGTCCCGTACGAGCACCTCGTCCTGGCGACCGGCGCACGCAACCGTCCGCTGCCCGTCCCCGGCGCCGAGTTGGCGGGCATCCACGCGCTGCGCTCCCTCGACGACGCCCTCACGATCGGCCGGGCGCTCACGACGGCCCGTGACGTCGTGGTCGTGGGCGGCGGGTTCATAGGACTGGAACTGGCCCAGGTCGCCCGGGCACGCGGAGCACGCGTGACGGTGGTCGAACTGGCCGACCGGCTGCTCAGCCGGGCCGTCTCACCTCAACTCCAGGAACATCTGCGGGAGCGGCACGAGCGCGACGGCATCCGTATCCTCACCGGAACGGCCGTCGAGCGGATCGAGGGCAAGGGCGGGCAGGTCCACCAGGTCGTCACCGGCCAGGGCCCGCTCCCCGCCGACCTCGTGGTCTACGGCATCGGGGCCACGCCCAGGGACGAACTGGCCCGCGAGGCGGGTCTGGCGGTCGACGACGGGGTGATCGTGGACGAGCAACTGCGCTCGGTCTCCGATCCCCGGGTCTTTGCCGTGGGCGACTGCGCCCGGCATCCGCATCCGCACGCGGACGGGCTCATCCGGCTGGAGTCCGTGCAGAACGCCATCGACCAGGGGGCGCTGGTCGGCCGCCGTATCGCCGGGGTCGCCGCCGGGCCGTACGAGAGTCTGCCGTGGTTCTGGAGCGACCAGGGTCCGGTGAAGCTCCAGATCGCGGGGTTGCGGGCGAGCACCGACGACGTGCGGGTGGTGCCCGGTGACAGTGACACCCCGGAACGGCTGGCCGTGTACGCCTTCCGCGACGCGCGGCTGGTGGCCGTGGAGACACTGAACTGGCCCGCCGAGCATCTGGCGGCCCGTCGGCTGCTCCAGCAGGACATGCCCGTCTCTCCCACCGACCTCGCGGGGTCCACCCTCGGCGCCCTCGCCCGCGCCCGACGTACCAAGGAGGTGCGCGCATGACCGGAGACTCCGCCGAGGTGTGGTTCGGCGCCCACCTCGTGACGGGCGCGGCCGAGGCCGGCTCGCGGACCGCCCTGGCCTTCGCCGACAGGTCCTGGACCTATGCCCAACTCGACCTGGCGGTGCGGCGCACGGTCGCCCGTCTCGACAAGTTCGGGGTGCGCAGGGGCGACCGGGTCGTCATGCAGGGGGCGGCCCGGCCCGAGGCGCTGATCACGCTGTTCGCGGTGACGCGGATGGGCGCGGTCCTCGTACCGGTCCACCCTCAGGTGAGCGGCGGCGAGCTGGCGGTGTTCCGCGAGGAGACCGCGCCGCGTGCGGTGGTCGGTGACGAGCGGTTCCTGAGCGCGGGGCCGGGCGATGGCGGAGGTACGTGCTTCCGGCTGACGTGGGACGATCTGCACCCCGGCGACGAGGCGTCGGCGCCGGCCGCCGATCCCGAGCCGCCCGCCGGGTCCGATGCCGCGATCATCGCGTTCACGTCCGGGACCTCCGGCCGCCCCAAAGGGGTCGCGCTCACGCACGACAACCTGCACTGGAGCATGGTCAACGGCCTGTCCCTGCTGCCGGTCGGCGAGGACGACGTCGCCCTCGTCTCCACCCCGCTGGCGCACGTGGCCGTACTAGGAGGGCTTCCGCAGTACACATGGGCGCGGCGCGGGACGGTGGTGCTGGCGCCGAAGTTCGACCCGGACCTGTTCACCGACCTGGTCCGCGACCACCGGGTGACCTGCGCGTTCGCGGTGCCCGCCATGGCCGCGCTGCTGGCCCGGCACCCCCGCTTCACCAGCGGTGACCTGGACACCCTTCGCTGGATCCTGTCGGGCGGGGCACCGTCCCAGACGGCGACCCGGGCACAGCTCCATGAGCGCGGCATCGGGGTCGCCGACTCCTACGGGCTGACGGAGACCTGTGCCGGGGTGACGTACTCGCCGCTCGAGACGGCCGCCGCCGCCGCGGGGCGTGCCGTGCCCCATGTCGAGCTGCTGGTCGTGGACGGGACGGGGGCCCCCACCCCGGCGGGTGTCGCCGGTGAGATCTGGGTGCGCGGGCCGTCGGTCGCCTCGCACTACTGGACGGCGACCGGGCCGCGGCCCGCCACCGACGCCGATGGCTGGTTCCACAGCGGCGACCGAGGACGGTTCGACGCCGAGGGCCGGCTGGAGGTCGTCGGCCGGGTCAAGGACACGATCATCACCGGCGGCGAGAACGTCGACCCCACCGAGGTCGAGAACGCGCTGGCCGACCTTCCGGGCGTGGTCGAGGTCGCGGTGTCCGGGACGCCGGACGAGGTGTGGGGCGAGGTCGTGACCGCGTTCCTCGTCTCCGACTCCTGCGAACCGACGCTCGACGACGTCCGCGCACACCTCGACGGACGGCTGGCCCGCCACAAGTGGCCCCGCCGCCTCAGCGTCGTCCCGGCACTGCCCCGAGGGGCGACCGGGAAACTCCAGCGGCAGCGGCTGACGACACTGCTGGACGACTGAGACCACGAAAGCGGCGTCGCCGTACAGAGGGCACCGGTGGTGCGGTTCGACGGCCGGCATCAACACCGCAGAACCGCATCTCCCAGAGCTCCACACCCCAGAGAGCCCCACGCACATCCCGAACCCCACATCCATTTCCGACCCATGAGATGGGGGCCGGCTCCACCGGCGACATCTCCACACCACAAAGGAGTGGCCATGAGTGCGACCATGCAAGCCGCGCGGATGCACCAAGTCGGCGAGCCCATGCTGATCGAGGAAGTCCCCGTTCCCGAGCCGGGCCCCGGCGACGTCCGGGTGGCCGTGCACGCCGTCAACATCGTCCCGAACCTTGCCAACATCCTGAGCATGTGGACCACGTGGTTCCCGCACAGCCCCCTGCCCACGCTCCCGGCGACCTTCGGACTCGACCCGGCAGGTGTGGTCGAGGCGGTCGGCGCGGGCGTCCAGGGCTGGAAGGTCGGCGACCGGGTGTACGTCAACCCGGGCCGCAGCTGCGGGGCCTGTCGGTCCTGCCGCAACGAGGACTCGATCAACTGCGCCAGTTACGCCTTCGCCGGGTACTTCGGCTTCTCCCCCACCGCGATCGGCCTCCTCGACCGCTACCAGGGCGGCCTCGCCGAGTACATGGTCGCCCCGGCGTACTCCCTGGTGAAGCTCCCCGACAACCTGTCCTTCAACGCCGCCGCCCGCTTCGGCTACCTCGGCACCATGTACTCCGCCCTCCGCAAGGCCGGTGCCGGTCCGGGCAAGTCGGTCCTGGTCAACGGCATCAGCGGCACCCTCGGCATCGGCGCCGCGCTGCTCGCGCCCGCCATGGGCCTGACTCAGGTCTACGGCACAGGCCGCGACCAGGGCCTGCTCGACCAGGTCGACAAACTGGGCGGCGGCCGACTGCACCTGCACTCCCTCAACGACGGCCCGCTGGACAACTGGATCCACCAGGAGACCGACAACTACGGCATCGACATCTACATCGACGCCCTCGGCCCGGGCGCCCCGCACGAAACGTTCCTGGCCGGTATGCGGGCCATGGCGCGCGGCGGCATCGCGGTGAACATCGGCGCCGTCGCCGGTGACCTGCCCATCGACATCCACCGCATGATGGACCAGCAGCTACGGCTCATCGGCTCGGCCTGGTTCACCTCCGGCGAGGGCCAGACCATGGCCGACATGGTCGAGGCGGGCCTGCTCGACCTGAGCCCCCTGGAGCACCAGGTCTTCCCGCTGGACCAGGTCAACGAGGCCATCAGCGGCATCGCGGAGCGCAACGGCGGCTTCAGCAACTTCATCATCAGCCCGACAGCGACGTCCTGATCCCTATGGCCGGGGGCCGTCGGCCAACTCCCCCTCAGGACCGGCGGCCCCCCTCCCCCTCCCCATCCCCCTTTACCTCTGCTCTCCTCTCATCTCCTCTCATCTTTCCTCCTTCTCCTCGCTTCTCTTCGCTTTGGAGCCCCGATGCACGCGCAGAACTCCGGCCGTCCGGCCGACCCCCTCGACCTTCTGGAGATCGACAGCCTGCTGACCGCGGACGAGCGTGCCGTGCGCGACGCCGTCCGCACCTTCTGCGACCGGCGCGTGGAACCGCACATCGCCGAGTGGTTCGAGCAGGGCGCGGTCGAGGACATCCGTGGGCTCACCAAGGAACTCGGCGAACTGGGCCTGCTGGGCATGCACTTGGAGGGTTACGGCTGCGCCGGGATGAGCGCTGTCGACTACGGACTCGCCTGTCTCGAACTGGAGGCGACCGACTCCGGTCTGCGCTCCCTCGTCTCGGTCCAGGGTTCGCTCGCCATGTACGCGATCTGGGCGTTCGGTTCCGAGGAGCACAAGGAGGGGTGGCTGCCTCGCCTCGCCGCCGGCACCGCCATCGGCTGCTTCGGACTCACCGAACCCGACTCCGGCTCCGACCCCGGCAGCATGCGCACCGCCGCCCGCCGCGACGGCGACGACTGGATCCTCGACGGCCGCAAGATGTGGATCACCAACGGGTCGGTCGCCGACGTCGCCGTGGTCTGGGCCCGCACCGACGACGGCATCCGCGGTTTCGTGGTGCCCACCGACACCCCCGGTTTCTCGGCTCCGGCCATCAAGCACAAGATGTCGCTGCGGGCGTCGGTGACGAGCGAGCTGGTCCTGGACTCCGTACGGCTGCCCGGGAGCGCCGTGCTACCGGAGGTACGGGGCCTGAAGGGCCCGCTGTCCTGCCTCAACGAGGCCCGGTACGGCATCGCCTGGGGCGCCATGGGCGCCGCCCGCTCGTCGTTCCGAGCGGCACTCGCCTACGCGGGCGACCGAGTTCAGTTCGACCGCCCGATCAGCGGCTTCCAGCTGACGCAGGCCAAGCTGACCGACATGGCCATCGAGCTGGCCAAGGGCACACTGCTCGCCTTCCACCTCGGCCGCGCCAAGGACGACCGCGGGCTGCGCCCCGAGCAGGTCAGCTTCGGCAAGCTCAACAACACCCGCAGCGCGCTGGAGATCTGCCGCACCGCCCGCACCATCATGGGCGCAAACGGCATCTCGCTGGAGTACCCGGTGATCCGGCACGCCAACAACCTCGAGTCGATCCTCACCTACGAGGGCACCGTCGAGATGCACACGCTGATGGTCGGCCAGGCCCTGACGGGGCAGGCGGCCTTCCGGTGAGCGCTGGCCCGGGCGCGGACGTGCGCCGGGTCGGCGTCGTCGGCTGCGGACTGATGGGCGCGGGCATCGCCGAGGTCTGCGCCCGGGCCGGGCTGGACGTCGTGGTGCACGAGGTGAACGAGGGCGCGGCGAAGGCCGGTCGGTCCCGGATCACCGCCTCGCTCGACCGGGGCGTACGGCGCGGCAAGCTCACCGGTGAGGAGCGCGACGCCGCACTGGACAGGGTGCGGGTCACCTCCGACCTCGTGGACCTGTCCGACCGGGACCTGGTGGTGGAGGCGGCGACGGAGGACGAGGCAGTGAAGCTCGACCTGTTTGCAACCCTCGATCACATCGTCGTACGCGAGGACGCGCTGCTCGCGACGAACACATCCTCGCTGCCCATCATGAAACTGGGCATGGCCACCACGCGCCCGCACCAGGTGATCGGGGTGCACTTCTTCAATCCGGTCCCGGTCCTCGGCCTCGTGGAGATCGTGCCGTCCCTGCTGACAAGCCCTCAAACCCAGTCCCAGGCAGAGGAGTTCGTAACCGGCACGCTCGGCAAGCAAGTGATCCGCTCCCAGGACCGGGCGGGCTTCGTGGTGAACGCCCTGCTGGTGCCGTACCTGCTCTCCGCGATCCGGATGCTGGAGTCCGGCTTCGCCTCAGCTCAGGACATCGACAACGGCATGGTCCTCGGCTGCGCCCACCCCCTGGGCCCGCTAAGCCTGGCCGACCTGATCGGCCTGGACACCCTCGCAGCGATCGCCGACGCGATGTACGCCGACTTCAAGGAGCCCTTGCACGCCCCACCTCCGCTGCTGTTGCGCATGGTGGAGGCCGGGCTGCTCGGACGGAAGTCGGGGCGCGGCTTCCACGACTACTCGGAATCCCAGAAAGGCAGTTGACCCATGGCGCAGGAAGTACGCGGTGTGATCGCGGCGGGCAAGGACCTGCCGGTGCGGGTGGAGACGATCGTGGTGCCCGATCCGGGCCCGGGCGAGGCCGTGGTGCAGGTGCAGGCGTGCGGGGTGTGTCACACCGACCTGCACTACAAGCAGGGCGGCATCAGCCACGACTTCCCGTTCCTGCTGGGCCACGAGGCGGCGGGCGTGGTGGAGTCGGTCGGCGAGGGGGTCACCGACGTTGAGCCCGGGGACTTCGTCATCCTGAACTGGCGTGCGGTGTGCGGGAATTGCCGGGCCTGTCTGCGCGGCCGGCCCTGGTACTGCTTCAACACGCGCAACGCCACGCAGAAGATGACCTGGGCCTCGACCGGCCAGGAACTCTCCCCGGCACTCGGTATCGGCGCCTTCGCGGACAAGACACTGGTCGCGGCCGGGCAGTGCACCAAGGTCGACCCGTCGGTCGCCCCGCAGGTCGCCGGACTGCTGGGCTGCGGCGTGATGGCCGGGATCGGTGCCGCGATCAACACCGGTAACGTCGGCCGGGGCGACACGGTCGCGGTGATCGGCTGCGGCGGTGTAGGGGACGCGGCGATTGCAGGGGCGAACCTGGCCGGGGCAGCGAAGATCATCGCCGTCGACATCGACGACCGCAAGCTGGCCACAGCCCGCACCGTGGGCGCCACCCACACCGTCAACTCCCAGCAGACCGACCCCGTCGAGGCGATCCGCGAGCTGACCGGCGGCTTCGGCGCGGATGTCGTCATCGAGGCGGTCGGGCGCCCGGAGACGTACCGGCAGGCCTTCTACGCCCGCGACCTCGCCGGCACGGTCGTCCTCGTCGGCGTACCCACCCCGGAGATGAAGCTCGAACTCCCCCTCCTGGACGTCTTCGGACGGGGCGGCGACCTGAAGTCCTCCTGGTACGGCGACTGCCTGCCCTCCCGCGACTTCCCGATGCTCATCGACCTGCACCTGCAGGGCCGCCTGAACCTGGAGGCGTTCGTGACCGAGACCATCCAACTCGACGACGTGGAGAAGGCCTTCGAGCGGATGCACCACGGCGACGTCCTGCGCTCGGTCGTGATGCTGTGAGCGGGGCCGTACGTGTCGAGCGGGTCGTCACCGCCGGGACCTTCTCACTGGACGGCGGGACATGGGACGTCGACAACAACGTCTGGATCGTGGGTGACGATCACGAGGCACTGGTCGTCGACGCGGCCCACGACGCCGACGCCATCGCCGAGGCGGTCGGCGACCGTCGCCTTACGGCCATCGTGTGCACCCACGCCCACAACGACCACATCGACGCCGCGCCGTCACTGGCCGACCGCACCGGTGCGCCGATCCTCCTGCACCTGGACGACCGTCTGTTGTGGAAACACACGCATCCCGACCGGGATCCCGACGGCTACCTCTCGGACGGCCGCCGACTCACCGTCGCCGGGACGGAACTGACGGTCCTGCACACCCCCGGGCACACTCAAGGCGCGGTGTGTCTCTACGCCGAGGAACTGGCCACGGTTTTCACCGGAGACACCTTGTTCCAGGGCGGGCCGGGGGCCACGGGACGTTCGTACTCGCACTTCCCGACGATCATCCGCTCGATCCGCGACCGTCTGCTGACGCTGCCGCCCGAAACCACGGTGCGTACCGGACATGGGGACGACACCACGATCGGCACCGAGGCGCCGCATCTCGACGCGTGGATCGAGCGCGGTCACTGACGGTCGGGTTCGCCCCCGGGGCGGCAGGGCGTACTGGGGGCTCACTTCGTCGATGCGCCGATACGGCGGTGAAGCCGGTTCCTTCATCCCGCTGGCGTCTGCCGAGGGGCACCGTGAGCAAGATCCGAACCGTATCCGAACCCCGTCTGCCCGGGGCGGGCTGCTTGGGCATCGGGTGCGGTGTCGAGCATGTCGCGCAGTGTCTCGCGCTCGTCGGCCTTCGCCCCGGTGAGGGCGAACAGGATCGGCAGCCCGCCGGGGGTACACACCAGGTGCAGCCGCAGTCCCCAGAAGTACCGTGAGTGCGACGCGCAGTAGCCGTACTGGGCCCAGCCCGCCAGGTCTGATCGTCTGGCCGTCTCGCGGGAGCATCCGCAGCCGACCGGGGTGGCGAGCGCATGTGGGCCGCAGCCAAACGCGCCGCCCCCCCACCAGCCCGGCGGCCGGGCGACTCGCCCCAGCGGATCCACCCGGGGGCGCCCGCCGATCTGGTGCTGCTGCGCCCCCCCATAGCCCAGGCACTGGCCCTCCTGGACGCCGAGCTGGTACGGCTGGTGCTGATCGGCGGCCGTCCCGCAGCCGGCGATGACACCGTGCCCGCACAGGACGCCTGAACAACTGCGCGGTTCACCGGCGCCGCGGGCTTGATCCGCTCGGACGGACATCCGAGATCAGGAGTTCAGCCCCGGGAGGGGTATTCCCTCATGGACAGCATGCGGAAGAACAAGCCTCGCCCTCGCCGCTCGTTCACGCCGGAGTTCCAGGCCGAGATCGTTGAGCAGTGCCGACGCGGTGACCACTCGCTCGGCCAGATCGCCAAGGACTTCGATCCGACCGAGACCGCGGCGCGTGACTGGATGAAGCAGGCAGAGACCGACGCGGGCGAGCGCTCACTCCTGACCCGGGCCGCCGTCACACCGTTCGAGCAGTTCACGAGCCGACACAGCCGAACCGCACCACTGGGCACGTCCAAACGACCCCGAGCACACCGACGTAACGACTACGAAAGGCCGTCCGCCGAGAAGTCATGGATCACATTCCCGACCCGGACCGCGCTGGTGAACGACACCTCGGCGATCTCCGCTACGGGCATGCCCTGCACGGGTAACAGCACCAGGAGGCTGCCCGACTCCCGCGGTGACTGCCGCCCTGGGCACCCCGCACCCGCTCCGGATGCGTGATGGCGACATCGTGGATCGCCATCTCCTTCTCCACGACCCGTGGCACCTTCGACGGGAGTGTCACGAACGGTAAATCATGGCACTCCCGTGGCGTTGACACACAACCAACACGCTGCGGGCGTCAGCGTCCCGATGGGCACGGCAGGCGCCTGTCGCAGCGGCCTGTCGGACCCCCGGTCCGGGCACAACACCGGCCACACGAGACCACCCCAGCCTGCCCCAACTACCCTATCAACCACACAAGTCGACAGTGCCGGCGTGAGCACCTCGGACGCGGCAGGCGCGCGGGCAGGCAATTGCCTGACCCCCTGCGCGGCGTGATCACGGTTGTGATCGACCCCGCCTGCCGCACGTCGCACCGCTCCATGCGGCCTCGCGCCGCGAAGGAATGACCGGCAGCCGAGCACGGCCCTGCCGAACCCCATCAAGAGCTGGAAAGCAGCGACCCCCACAACCGCATGCCCGACGAGCAGCACTACCCTCTCCCCGTCACCACCCACCGACGGCGAGGCGACCGATGCTGCCCACAACCACCAACAACCAGCGAAAATACCCCGCTTGGCATACTCCGCCCCTTCAGGTACGACAATTGCTCGGCACCCGCTCGTCGAAGTCGCACAGTGAGGCAGCCAAGATCGCCGACCCGATACTCAACGGTGAAACGGTCGCCCTTGAACACCGTCGTCATGAACGCCGGCCACGGCTTGATCGGCGCCGGCCCCATCGATGCCGGCCCCCACCCGACCAACAGGGCGCGGTCGTCCGACACTCATCGTGTCCCTTCCTCGCCGTTGCAGCAGCGGGTTGGACACCCGACGGGTCCAGCGCGGATGAGACAATGAGCCGACGGGAACCAAGGCGCACCGACAACCCACTACCGCCGACACCAACACCGTCCCACAACAACTCACCAGCAAGAAGAGATCCGCGCAATGAGCGGATATTGCGCTGAGGACTCGTCAGCTCTGATCGCCCCGATCCCCGGCCTTCAAATCCGCTTCGCGGACGAAGAACGCTCTAAGCTTGCGCTCTTGGCGGCGGTGGCGGGCCCGCGAACCGGACGACTTCGCTATCCTGGCTGCACTGGAATCGGTACGTCGCACCTGAAGGAATCATGACACCGCCGCCCGGTCCGAGGTCGGCGATAAGCCTGGACTTTTCAGCGTAGAACCGCACAGAGCCCGCCAGTACCATCCAAATTGACTCGCCGGGGTGAGAGTGCAACCCGTTCTCGCCGCCTCCCGTCGGCCGCGCACGGTCTTCGGTTCGCTGATGTCCAAGCAGTGGGTGGAGATGGCGGCGGCCACGATTCTGTCGTCCAGTCCGGGGGCGCGGCGGCGGCCGCGCAGGACGAGGGCGAGGTGGCGGCGGGCTTCGGCGAGCAGGTGCCGACGGTGGAAGCGGCCCCCTTCGTTCATCACGAACACGGTCGCGGCGACGTCGACGGCCGCCAGGGCGACATCGGCCACGGCGGCGACCCGGGCCCGGATCGCGGCAGCCGCGGCGCGGGCGTACTCGAGGAGCGTCGATGAACGCCTCTTGCACGCACCCCTTCAACTCCCGCCTTGAAACTGGGGCTTGAAGAACGCGCCGGACCGTTTTGTCAGGCTGCCGTGAGAGCCGGCCGGTGGGCGGCTCCGTCGCGGCCTGGTACGTGGGACGGATTCACGCAGGTAAAGCGCGTGTGACGAAAGCGTTGACGGAACCATGGCCCCCGCTTATCTTCTGACCGAATTCACGAACTACGTTCGAAATTACGGACAGGGACGGTCCCGCATGCCGAAGATGTCAGAGCAGCCCCCCGCCAGACGCCACAGATCCCTGATCCTGTGCGTGCTCGCCGTACTGATCGCCATGGTGTCGGCGACGACCCCGGCCACCGCCGCCGAGGGCCGCCCGTACACCAACCCGATCAAGTCGCAGAAGGGCGCCGACCCCTGGCTCGAGTACTACAACGGCAACTACTACCTGGTCACCACGTCCTTCACCGGTGTGCTGACCATGCGGAAGTCGCCGACCCTGGCCGGACTCTCCACCGCCGCCAGCGTCCAGATCTGGAGCGACACCACCCCCACCCGCAACACCAACATCTGGGCACCCGAGATCCACTTCTTCGACGGCCACTGGTACCTGTACTACTCCGCGGCGCAGAGCGGTGTCGCCTGCTGCGACTCCCAGCGCACCCACGTCCTGGAGAGCGCCGGCACCGACCCGATGGGCCCGTACACGTACAAGAACCAGCTCAGCGGCTCCAACCTCAGCTCCGGCGGCTGGCTCATCGACGCCACCGTCCTGCAGAACAACAACAGGCTGTACCTGATCGGCAGCGGCTACATCAACGGCAGTCCGCAGAGCCTGGTCATCGCGCCGATGAGCAACCCGTACACGCTGGCCAGCAGCACCTTCACCGTCATCTCCAGCCCCACCGCGAGCTGGGAGACCTCGGGGGCCGCGGTCAACGAGGGACCCGAGCCGCTCTACCACGACGGCCGCACCTTCCTCACCTTCTCCGCCAGCTACTGCATGACCCCGGACTACAAGCTGGGCCAGCTGGAACTGACCGGTACCGACCCGCTGAACCCCGCTTCCTGGACGAAGAAGTCCACGCCGGTCTTCCAGCGCAACGACGCGGCGAGTGTCTACGGCCCCGGCCACAACGGCTTCTTCTCCTCGCCGGACGGCACCGAGAACTGGATCGTCTACCACGCCAACAACTCCGCGAGCAGCGGCTGCGGCAACGAACGTACGACGCGGGCGCAGAAGTTCACCTGGAACGCGGACGGCACGCCGAACTTCGGCACCCCGGTCGCGCTCGGCACCACGCTGCCCGGCCCGTCGGGCGAGACGGCGACGACCCCGACCGCGTACACCCTGGTGAACCGCAACAGCGGCAAGTGCCTGGACGTCGAGGGCGGCAGCACCTTGGACGGCGCCAACATCTTCCAGTGGAGCTGCCACGGCGGCGCCAACCAGAAGTGGCGCGTCGAGGACCTCGGCGACGACACCAGCCGGCTGGTCAACGTCGCGACCGGCAAGGTCGCGGACACCGCGAACTGCACCACGACCGACGGCACGGACATCAAGCAGTGGTCCTGGCTGAACAACAACTGCCAGAAGTTCCGACTGGTCTACACGGCCACCGGCGACTACGTGCGGATCGTCAACGAGAACAGCGGCAAGGTCGCCGACGTGGCCAACTGCGGCACCGCCGACGGGACCGACGTACGGCTGTGGACCTGGCTGAACAACAACTGCCAGCAGTGGCGCCTCGTCCCCACGACCTGACCTCCCTGCACACCCCGTGATCTTTGCGGACCGCTTCATCCGTTCTACAAGCGGGGGGGTCTGTCCGACTCGGCCGGCGTCTCCTACGAGTCGTACGGCTCCCCCCGGCCGCTACGTCCGCCATGTCAACTACGTCGTGTACGTGCAGACGCCGAGCACGGCCACCGACAAGGCGGACGCCACGTTCTACGCCCAGTAGCCAGGACGGGCGGCTCTCACCGGGGCCGCGGACCGGTGTCGAAGACGTCCTCTATGAGGCGCTCGTCGACCAGGACGCGGCCCTGGGGAGGGCCGTTCAGTACCGCGCGTACGGCGGGCAGGACGTCCGGGGCCACATGGTCCGCCCATGCCGTCTCCTCCGGCCGGGTCCGGTCGGAGGAGACGAGGATGCCGAGGCCGCCCGCCCTGCGGGCGGCTTCGACGTGCGCTCCGAGGTCACTGACGACGACGCAGTCCGACGGGGCCGTGCACACCCCTCCCACCGCCCACAGGATCAGTCCCGGTTCGGGTGGCCGGCAGTGGCAGCCGTCGGCGGGGGCGTGCGGGCACACCCCCACAGTCGAACGGGCCGAGCAGGTCGTCGACCCGCCGGTCGACAGGGGGCCCTCGGCATCGGTGAGCACTCCGCGTGCCACACCGGGCTGTTCGGTGACGAACCCGGTGCTGATGCCGTGCAGCCGCAGCAGACCGACCGCCTCACGGGCCCCGGCGACGGGCCGGACAGCCCGGTGCGGTGGTCCGCACCCACCCGGTGCGCACCGCGTCCACCCGTGCGCACCACCGTCCATCCGGCGCGCGTCCACTCGGTGGGCGGTGCGCACCGGTGCGGCCGCCGGGCATCGTCGGTGCGCACCACGGCATCGGATGCGCGGCCTCGGATCCACTCAGTGGCCGGCCTCCCGGCCGCGGTGCGGTCCAGGCTCCTGCGGACGGTGCGCCCGCTGGTCGTCCTCGCGCACCGGCTGCGCGTCGTCGGCATCGTCGCGGTGGGCGTAGCGGTCCATCGTGGCGCGGGCCCGGTCGGCCGCCGCGGTGAAGGCGTCCCCGAGGTGGCGCAGCCGCTCGGCGGTGAGATCGAGGGCTTCCACGTCCGTGCGCGACTCCCTCAAGGCCCGCAGCGCGTCAGGTCGATCGCCTCCCGCCCTCCGACCTCCGGCTCCTGGTCGTCGCGCTCGGGGTCGGCGGCCGCCGGCGGGAGCAGCTGCTCGCGCATCGCCGCCTGCTGGTGCGCGACGACGTCATACGCCCGGCCCCGCACAGCGGTGGCGGTGGTGGTGCGCAGCTTCTCCCGCACTACCGCGCCGGCGAGGGCAGCTCGCTCGTAGTGCGGCGGGAGGCGGGGTATTTCCCACTCCCCCGCTGTCTGGTCCGGGGGCCGGGGCGCAGCCGGCTCGCCAGGATCGGCCGGGGGTTGCCGGTCCGGGCCGGGTGCGGGTGTGGGTGAAGCCCGCCCCGACCCTTGATATTCAGAGCGCCCTTACGAGAGGCCACTGGTACTCGCAGATCAGGAGGCGCTTGCCGCCCTTCTCTGCCAGTCGACCGGCGACAGGCCGGCCGCGGCACTCCCCTTTCGCGCGAACCTGGGAGCCGTTCACGCACGCCGGTGAGCTCTGCCCCCGGTCAAGCGAGCGGTCCCGCCTCCACGACGCCCAACTCCCCTGAGCTGAACAGGAGGAGGAATCACCGGAGTCGTCAGGCGGCCGACCTCGATGGGGCTATGTGGGTACGCCGACGAGGACGACGGTACCGGTGAGGTCGCGGGCGTAGAACGCTTGTTGGTACGTCTCGGGGCGGCCTACGGCCTCGATGACGACGTCGGCTCAGAAGCCCTCGGTCAGCTCACGGATCGCGTCGACGGGGTCGGTCTTACGCGAGTTCACGGTGTGTGTGGCACCCATGCTGCGGGCGGTCTGGAGTTTGCGGTCGTCAATGTCGACGGCGATGATCTTCGCTGCGCCGGCGAGACGCGCGCCGACCATGGCGGCGTCACCGACGCCGCCGCAGCCGATGACGGCCACCGTGTCACCCCGGCGCACATTGCCGGTGTTGATGGCCGCCCCGATCCCCGCCATCACTCCACAGCCCAGCAGTCCGGCCGCAGCCGGTGAGGCGGCCTCGTCGACCTTGGTGCACTGTCCAGCGGCGACGAGGGTCTTCTCAGCGAAGGCTCCGATACCCAGTGCTGGGGAGAGCGGAGTGCCGTCGGTGAGCGTCATCGGCTGGGAGGCGTTGTGGGTGGCGAAGCAGTACCATGGCCGCCCGCGTTTGCAGGCCCGGCACTGCCCGCACACCGCACGCCAGTTGAGAATCACGAAGTCGCCGGGAGCGACTTCGGTGACGCCATCCCCGACGGACTCCACCACGCCCGCGGCCTCGTGCCCAAGCAGGTAGGGGAACTCCTTGCCGATTCCGCCTTCCCTGTAGTGCAGATCGGTGTGGCAGACACCGCACGCCTGCACCTGCACCACCGCCTCGCCCGGGCCCGGATCCGGTACCACGATGGACTCGACGTGGACCGGCTTGCCCTACTCCCGGGCGACGACACCTTGTACTTGCTGGGGCATCTCTGGAGTCCTCCAGTTTCGATCGTGGTGTCCGGACACCCGCTATGGCGCGGGGATCGGCTCCCCGGTGCGGGATTCAGCGCGCGCGGTCGGCGACGGCCGCGGCGACAGGTTCGGGCTGTTCTGCCGCGGCGGGACGCAGCGGGAAGAGGGCGACTGTGGCGATGAAGATCGCGCCGACGGTCAGGTACAGGTTCTGCGGGGCCAGCCGTTGCCGAGCGTGCTGCCCGCGAAGATCGGGGATGAGGATCGAACCTATGCGGCCGACTGCGGGCGCGGTGCCGAGGCTGGTCGTCCGGATCCCCGCGTCGTAGTCGACAGCGGGGATACGAACCGCGGCCGTCGGTCACGACCGGCTGGAGGGGTGGGCGCGGACGGGCAAGGAGGCCCAGGAGCGCAGGGTGTTGTTGAGGTGGCGGCGGGCTGTGCCGGTGAGTTCGATCCGATCGACACGTTGGGCCAAGGCGGTCAGCAGCGTCTCGGCCTCCAGCCGGGCGACGTGCTGGCCGACGCACTGGTGGATGCCCATGCCGAAGCCGACGTGTCCGGAGGGGTCGCGGGTCAGGTCGAAGCGGTCGGGGTCGTCCCAGCGGTCCGGGTCACGGTTGGCCGATCCGAGGAGCATCAGGATCTTCGTGCCCTCGGGGATTATGGTCCCGGAGACGTTGATGTCGGCGGTGGCCGTACGGAAGAACGTCTGCACGGGCGACTGCCAGCGCACTGCCTCATCGAATGCCACGCGGGCCAGTTCCGGGCGTTCCCGCAACAGCTCCCATTGGTCCGGGTGCGTGGCGAAGGCGTACAGGGTCGCCGCCAGGCCATGGACGGTGGTGTCGACGCCCGCGGTCAGCAGGGAACGCACCACCAGCGGGGCCTGCTCGTAGGTGAGGTCACCGTGGTCGGCAGCGGCCCAGATGCGGGCGCCGAAGCCGTCCTCGCTCAGTGCCTCGCGCCGGCACTGGGCGTTCACCCAGGCCGACAGTTCGGCTACTCGGTGGGCGTCGGCCTCGACGAGGTGGTTGCGGGGGCCGAAGGCATTGAACGCCATGTTGCCGTACGGCAGGAGGTTGTCTCGTCCATCCGGGCCCAGGCCGACGGCGTCGGGAAAGACGCGCAGCGGAAACGCCGTGGCCAGTTCCGTGAAGGCGTCGAACTCTTCTCCCCTGCCCGTCAGGACGGTGTCGACGAGTTCCTCGGCGACAGCCTGCCAGGAGGTGCGCAGGCGGTGCAGGGCGGGCGGGGCGAGGATCTCTCGCAGGACGCGGCGCGGGGCGTCGTGTCGCGGCGGATCGGCTTCCAGGAGGAGGCTCGGCGGGCGCCACGGCTGTTCGTGGTGGAAGTTGGCCAGTCCGACGCCTGCTCCGGACTGGAAGTGCTGCCAGTCGACGAGGGCGGCGTGCACTTCGCGGTAGCGGGCCAGGGCATGGACGTCGTAGCGGGTCAGGTGGACGACCGGGCCCGCCTCGCGCAGCGCGCGGTGCAGCGGCTCGGGGTGTTCCAGGTGCTCGGCGGCGAAAGGGTCGGCGTCACTGGTGGGTGGCGCGACGGAGGTTTCCGGGGATGTGGTCATGGCGGCTCCCAAGGACGTCGGTGCGTGGTCTCACAGGTCCAGGACGAGGCGGTCGCCGCAGGAACGGGACACGCAGGGGAACATGCAGTCACCGGCGGCACGCTCATGGTCGGCGAGGATCGCGTCGCGGTGGTCGGGTGTGCCTTCCAGAACCGGCGTGAGGCAGGTGCCGCAGGTTCCCTGCCCGCAGGACGACAGCACCTCGACTCCGGCCTGGCGTATGGCCTGTAGCACGGAGATGTCCGGTGTGACGGTCACCGTCCTGCGGCTGCGCCGCAGTTCGACCTGGAAGGGCGCCTGACGCGCGGGCGCGGACCGGGGCGCGGCGGTGAAGCGTTCGGTGCGCAGGCTGTGCCCCGGCCAGGCGACACAGGCGCGTTCGACTGCGGTGAGCAGTGGCGCCGGCCCGCAGCAATACACCTTCGTGCCTGCAGCGGGGCTGTCGAGCCAGGCGTCCAGGTCCAGCAGGCCGCACTCGTCCTGCGGGGCGATGTGCACACGGTTGCCATGGCTGTCCGAAAGTTCCTCGCGGAACGCCATCGACGCGCGGGTGCGGCCGCCATACAGCAGCTGCCATTCCACGCCCAGCAGTTCGGCCTGTTGGACCATCGGCAACAGTGGGGTGATGCCGATGCCGCCCGCGATGAACAGGTACCGGTCGGCGGGCACGAGCGCGAAGTGGTTGCGCGGTCCGCCGACGTCGACGAGGTCGCCCGGCATGAGCCGGTCGTGCACGTATGCCGAGCCGCCGCCTCCGGCCGGTTCCCGCAGGACTGCGATTCGGTAGGTGTGGGCGTCCCAGCGGTCGCCGCACAGCGAGTACTGCCGGGTCGTCCCCTCCGGCATGATCAGGTCGATGTGCGAGCCCGGTGTCCAGTCCGGCAGGCGTCCGCCGTCTGGACGGGCGAGGGTGAGTGCTGCCACGCCGTCGGCGACAGTGTCCTTGGACAGCACCTCCAGCGCCACGGTGCCGGCAGCCTGTTGAGGAAAACCCGGAAGCAGGGTATGTACGACCACGTTGTCGCCTCCCATCTGTGGATGACAGGAAGGATGCGCGTGGCCGCGGTCCCACGCGACGGCACTTTCACTCAGTGAGAGGGAAACTTCCTGGCACCGCCATCAGCGCGTCGCATGGGCGTTACGCGCTGCGGAGCAGGGTGCGGGTCGCCGGCGCCCAGCGCACGGGAGACGCCACGGGCGGCGGTTCGCACGACGGGCACGATGCCCTGGGCGGCGCCGTCGTTGGGAACGATGACAGCCAGAGTCGCCACCACGGCGCCGTCGCTGCCGCGGATGGGAGCCGCGATGCCGAGGGCGTCCTCGTGGAAGTAGCCGGGGCAGAACGCGTACCCCTGTTGCCGGACTTCGGCCAGGACCGCCCGCACGCGTGCAGGCGTGGCTGGGGTGTGCGGGGTGTAGACGGTGAGGGGGCCGCTGAGGACGCGTTCCCTGAGGGCGGCGGGTCCATGGGCCAGCAGCACCAGGCCGCTGGAGGAGGCGTGCAGCGGCAACCGGCCTGCGATGCGGGTGTAGTTGATCACTGCGTCGGGAGTTGAGAGGCGTTCGAGAAACAGCACGTCGTCGCCGTCGAGCACGCCGAGTTGCACGTGATGGCCGACGATGTCGTGGACGCCCTCCATGAAGGGCATGGCGGCGTCGCGCAGCGAGAGCGTCGGCGAGGCGCGAGTCACCAGTTCCCACAGCCGGACGCCGATGCGCACCCTGCGGTCGTCGTCCCGGCTGAGGAAGCCGTGGGCGACGAGTTCGGCGACCAGCCGGGAGGCCGTCGGTAGCGGCAGCTCTGCCTGGCGGGCGATCCCTGAGATCGTCAGTACTGGCTGGTCCTGGCTGAAGGCCTGGAGGATCCGTGCGGTACGGGACAGGACCGACTCGCGGTGGGGCGTCGTCATGACGATGGAGTGCCGTAGTGGGCGGCAAGGTGCAGGGCCACGTGGATCTGGAGGCGGTGGTCGGCGAGCGCGACGGGCAGCAGTTCTTCGATGCGGTGCATCCGGTAGACGATGGTGTTGCGGTGGACGTGCTGCTCTTCTGCCGTGCGGACCAGGCTCTGACCGCTTTGAAGGTAGCTGAGCAGGGTGGCCCGGTGTTCGGCGGCGGCCGGGTCGTCGTGAGCGAGGGGGCCGAGCGTTTCCTGAACGAACCAGCCGACGCGTTCAGAGTCAGGACAGGCCACGGCCGCGAGGCTGACGGTGTGCCAGGCAGTGACATCATCGCTCGGTGCGGAGGAGTTCTCGGCCGCGTGTGCCGCGTCGAGGGCCTGCAGATGGGTGCGGCGGAAGCCGTCCGTGCCGGAGGCGGCCGGGCCGACGGCCACCCGGGTGCCCTGGAGGACGGGGCGTACGGAGGTCAGGGCCTGCCATTCCCGGTCACTGGGTCGGTGGACGCGGCTGAGCCAGGCCCACAGGTGCTCAGCGTCGGCCGCGACAGTGAGCAGGGTGGCTCCGGGCAGGCGGTCGGCGAGCTGGGCGGCCACCCGGCTCAGCCGCGCCCCCGTCGCCCCGCTGGGGCGCCACAGCACGACGCCGATGTGGTGGTGCGCCAGGGTGAGGCCGAGATCCTGCTCGGCGTGGCCGGTGTCGACGGGCCGGCGGTCCAGGACGGCTTGGACAGTGGCGCGCTGCCAGGCCGCCCTGCCCTGAGCGAGTCACGGCGACGCCGGAGGAGCGGATCTCCCCGGCGAGCTTCACGGCGGCCTCCAGCTCGAGCCGCTTCGTGGCGCGGGTGGAGATCTTCTCCGAAAAGACCCGGATCACCCCCGCCTCGGCGAGGGAATCGAGTTTCACGTCGAGGGACTGACGGGCGGTCGAGGCCCGTGCATAGCCGAGGGGGTGCAGGTTCATGGCCCGCAGCATGCCGGCGGCATGGGCTCGTTGGGTGCGGGCAAGCTGGAAGATGGCGTAGCTCAACGGCCCCGCTTCCGCCGTGTTCGGAAGCTCCGATGAGGTGGGGTCTGACATGGCTGCTCCCTCATCACACAGCAAGTGGGCTGGCGGACTAGTTGACGGTGAGGACGATCTTGCCGCGGTTGTGGCCGGCGTCGCTGGCCTGCTGGGCCTTGGCCGCTTCGGCGAGGGGGTAGGTGGCGCTGATGGTGGTGACCAGGGTGCCGTCGGCGGCCTGCAGGGCCAGCTCGGCGAGGCGGGTGGCGGAGCGGCGCTGGGGGCCCTCGGCAAAGACGACGCCGAGCTCAGCGGCGCGGAAGTCGGCAGTGGTGACAATCCGGTCCGTGCCGCCGCGCAGAGTGATGGAGTCCTCCAGCGCGCCCTTGCCCGCCGGCACGTCCTGTGATCGTCCGGGACACGATCACCGTGGACCGGGGCAGGGTCTTCATCTCGGACACGTTCGTCGCGGCCTGCCGTTCGTTGGGGATCTCCGTCCAGCCCGCACGGCCGGCCACGCCGACGGACAAGGGCTCGGTCAAAAGTGCTGAGGAACTTGTCCGTCGCCCCCGGTGTCGAGGCGGGTTCGAGGCCCCGCAGCGCCTGGCTGTACGCATCAGGTCGCTCGGTACGACCGCGTGCCGGCCGATGTGCCCGTTCGCATTGCTCAGTCGTCTCCGCCCGTATCCGGCTGACGGCTTTTCGGCTTGTGCTCATGGCTGTCCAACCAGGCGAGGCCGCGCTCAGCCCAGGCGATCTCCAGGTCTGCGCGTTCTATGTCGCCGACGTAGGCCATCTCGCGCAGTTGGAGGGTCAGTGCTGCTTCTTCGGGGCCCCGACGTGCCAGGCGTGAGTTGATGCGTTCGTGCTCGCCGGCTCGGATCGTGTCGATGGTTGCCTGCAACTTTTCCCGTCGGCGTCGGAAGTGGTCCCGATGGGTTTCGAGATGCTCCCGAAGCGATTCCGGCGAGTCATCGGAGAAGATCAGCTGAAGGCGCTCGGTGTCGCGATTGGGTGCGTAGGTGGGAGGCTTCGATGCCCAGTCGCGCAGCACCGCCAGGCCCTCAGGGGCGATCGAGTAGATGTACTTGTCCATGTTCTCCGACACCATCGTGGTGTCACGCGTGATGAGGCCGTCCTCGGTCAGGCGCTTCAGCTCCGGATAGATCTGGCTGTGCCGGGCGCTCCAGAACCATCCCAGGCCGGTGTCGAACTGCCGGGCCAGGTCGTACCCCGTCCCCGGGCCCGTCGAAAGGTACCCGAGGATCGCGTAGCGGAGCGACAAGTCCATCTCCCAAGGTCAGCGCTGTTCCATGGTCCATGCCGGGGAACACGCCGACGGGTGCGCTCTCATGTGCGGAGGAAGGCGGCAGGCCGCAACGCGGTGTATCCATCCGGACATGTCAAAAGTATCATGTATCGATAGATGCGAGTGGCCGCACCGTGCGGGCGCGGCCCGCTCGTTGCGGCGTGGGCCCGGCTGTGCGTGCTAGGAGCTGGTGAGGGCCTCATCGAGCTGCTGGTCGAGCTCGGCCGCCCAGTCCTCGATCGGACGGAACTCGCCGTTGTCCTTGACACTCTGGTACGTCTCGTCCAGGAGTTGCTGGGTGGGCCAGTGCAGATCGACAGGCTTCCGGAACGGCTGCGGGACGTACCAGGGAGAGCCCGCGTACACCTCGACGTTATTGCCCTCCGGATCGAGAAAGTAGATGCTCCATGCGTTGCCGTGACTCACGGTCGCGGATGGTGTGATTCCGCACTGCTCCAACCAGGAGTTGAACTCCTGCAGGGCGGCCAGCGTGTCGACGCGGAAGGACACCTGGTTGAGCCAGGTGCGGCTCGCTTCCGGCGGAAGGCCGGCCGTCAGGACGAGTTGGTGGTGCTCCGAACTGTCGCCGGTCATGAAGACGATGGGGTCGCCTGCGCCGGAGACCCCGCGGTCGGTCTCGACCAGGCTGAACACCTTCTTGTAGAACTCGGCTTGGGCGTCGAGGTCGCGGACGTAGAAGCCCAGGTGGGTCAGTCGTGCGCGACTCGTTGACTGCGTCATGCGCATCTCCTGTTCGGTTTGGTGAGTCACTTGCTGCCGGCGCTGCCGATTGCCTCGCGCAGTGAGCGCAGAAGCCGCTCGGCACCGTCTTCGCCCTCGGCGACGCCGAAGATGTAGTGGTCGGGACGGACCAGGACCGCGGTCGCCTCGTGCTTGTCGAACCACTTCAGGATCTCGCCGCTGTGGTCGACGAACAGGGAGTGGCCCATCGGCTCGGTCTCGTCAGGACCGGGGCCACCATGGGCCGCCGCCTCGGCCGTGCGGGCGATGCCACTGTCGTCCAGCGAGACGATCACTCCGGAGAGCGCGGTATCGAACCACGAGGCCGAGGCCGGATCCGTCACCTGGCTGCGGGTGATCAACCGGAACCCCGAACCCAGCACCTCGTCCATGAGCTGCACCCGACCGTCGACGGTCTCGACCTCGGGCTGGATCATCAGCTGTCCGTTCTCGTTGGTGTCGTCCGCAGGCAGTGCGATGCCGGCGACGATGCCGGGAATGACGGAGCGGAACGAGCGAACGTCCTGGCCCGCGGCCATGCGCGCCCGCAGACGTGTGTCGCGCTCGTGGGCTTCGACAGGGTCCAGGATGCAGATGTAGCGCCCGTTCTCCACCGAAGCGTCGATGACGGTTTTGACGTGCGGGTGGCGTTCCTGCGCGTAGCTGTCGAGCAATGGGTCCATGTCGGGGTCGTCCAGCGCCAGGCGCAGCTTCCAGACCAGATTGCTCACGTCGCGGATGCCGTGGCACATGCCCTGTCCGTAGAACGGTGGTGTCTGGTGTGCCGCGTCGCCGGCCAGGAAGATCCGGCCGTTTCGCCACTGTGAGGCGATCAGGCCATGGAACCGGTACACCGCGCTGCGCACGATCTCCACACCGTCCGGATCCACCGACGAGCGAAGCAGCTGTTCGATGACGGCCCGCGAGGCCATCGTCTCGGGTGACTCGTCGGCCAGAAGCATGAACTCCCAACGACGGTGCCGACCCGGCTGCGGGATGTAGGTTCCCGGCCGCTTCGGGTCGCACCACATGATCGAGTGGTTGGGAAGCTGGGCCGACTCGGGCACGATCGCGTCGACGATGATCCAGGGCTCCTCGAAGCCGTAGTCGATCAAATCGATCCCGAGGCTCTTGCGGATCGGACTGCTGGCCCCGTCGCAAGCGATCACGAACTTCGCTGTCACCACCTCGGTCGCTCCCGAGGGGACGCTGATCGTGACCGCCACATGATCGGCGTTCTGCTCGGTGGCGACCACCTCCCAACCAAGTCGACCGTCCACGTTCGGGTCGCCGAGCGCGGCATCGCGCAGGATCTGGTCCACCTGCGGTTGGATGAACGTGTAGTGGGGGAACCAGCCGGACGGTCCCGGGACGGCCGGCACTCGGAAGTCGCGGATGGGCTCGCCGTCGGCCCCCAGATGCACACCGCCGTCATAGGTGGCGACGACCTTGTTGAGTGTGTCGGCCAGCCCGACGCTCTGGAACAGCCGCATGACCTCGGCATCGAAGTGGGTGGCCCGCGGCAGCGGGAAGACTGCCTCGGACGGATCAACCGCCATCGTGCGCAGACCGGCACGTCCGGCGAACGCGGCGGCAGTGGCCCCGACCGGCCCCATGCCGGCCACGAGAACGTCGTACATCACCTCGGACAAACCACTCTCCTTGCCCTCGTCGGAACGGCGCCAGCATGCGACGCATACCGCCCCATGTCAATATTGACATGTTGAACTGGACATCCTAAGTTCCGGAAGCATCGACCTGCGGCTCATCGCACACGTATCGCGCGGTTGGACGAGAGACGGAGCACGGATGAAGCTGGCCAGTTATGCACGTCACGGACACAAGGGCGTGGCGCTCGTCGAAGAGGGCCGCCTGATCGACGTCACAGCTCTGGTGCCTGACGCACCGCGCACGATGCGCGAGCTTCTCGCATGGCTCCCCGGGCATGGAGACCGGCTGAGCGCCGCACGCGATGAAACGGTGCCCACCATCGGGTTCGGCGAGGTCGAGTTCCTCCCGGTCGTCGACGACCCTCACGCGATCTGGTGCGCGGCACTGACCTATATGAGTCACGTACGCGAAGGCGGGGATCGCCCCGTCCCCGCCCACCCCCTGTTCTTCCTGCGCGTCGCGGGCAGCCAGGTGGGACATCGAGGCCCCTTGGTGATTCCACGCGTCTCCGACGAACTCGACTACGAAGGAGAGCTCGCGGTCGTGATCGGTACCGCAGGCCGGCACATCCCGCAGAGCCGGGCACTCGACCACGTCGCAGGCTTCACCTGCTACAACGACGGTTCGGTCCGGGACTGGCAGCGGCACACGCCGCAGATCACGCCCGGCAAGAACTTCGCAAGCACCGGGGCGTGCGGACCGTGGCTCGTCACTCGCGACGAGTTCGGCGACCCGTATCGGCACCGAATGCAGACCCGGGTCAACGGCGAGGTCGTGCAGTCAGCCGCGATCTCCGAACTGCTGTTCTCCATCGAATACATGGTGGAGTACCTGTCCACGATCTGCACGCTTCAGGTGGGCGACGTCATCGTGACGGGCACCAGCGGGGGCGTGGGGCTGCGTCGCACGCCGCCGTACTTCCTCAAGCCCGGGGACCAGGTCGAAGTCGAGATCGACGGCATCGGCACCCTCGTCAACCCCGTTCGGAAAGAGGAGGCGGACCGATGACCGCCATCATCACGGTCGCCTCGACCGGCCCTGTCGCCACCAAGGCCGACAACCCCCGTCTCCCGACAAGCCCGGAAGAGATCGCCACCGCCGTCGAACAGGCGTACAACGCCGGAGCGGCGGTGGCCCACCTCCATCTGCGCGACGAGCGGCAGCGCCCCACCGCTGATCTGAAGATCGCGCGCACCGTCATGGAGATGATCGCCGACCGGTGTCCCATCCTGATCCAGATGTCCACCGGCGTCGGCCTGGACGTCGCCTTCGAGGACCGCGAGAAGCTCGTCGACCTTCGACCTCGGATGGCCACGCTGAATCCCTGCTCGATGTCCTTCGGCGCCGGCGAGTTCCGCAACCCTCCCGCAGGCGTGCGCCGGCTCGCCGCCAAGATGCGCGACCTGGGTGTCAAAGCCGAGCTGGAGATCTACGACAGCGGCCATCTCGACGAGTGTCTGCGGCTGCGGGACGAGGGACTGCTGCCGGAACCACTGCAGTTCAGCATCGTGCTCGGCGTCCGGGGCGGCATGGCTGCAACGGCGGACAACCTCGTCTCCACCGTGAGGCGGCTTCCCGAGGGTTCAGTGTGGCAGGTGATCGCGATCGGACGGTCCAACCTCGAACTCACCGCGATCGGACTGGCCATGGGCGGGAACGCCCGCGCGGGCCTGGAAGACACCCTCTACCTGCGCAAGGGGCAGCTGGCCGACAACCTGCAACTCGTCGAGCGCACGGTGACCCTGGCTCGCGACATCGACCGGGAGCCGGTCGGCGTCGACGGCGCCACCCGCCTGCTCGGCCTGTGAGCGAGCATCCGAAGCCAACCTGGGAGACAGAACATGCGCACGTTCCGACGCCTGGTCACCGGCCACGACGACCAGGGCCGCGCGGTCTTCGTCGAAGACGCGCCGTGCCCCCATGCCCTGCCCACCAAGGGCGATGTCATCACCCTCGAACTCTGGCAGCACAGCGGACCTCCGGACAACGCGCAGGCGTACGAGGACCCCATCGGCCCGGTGGTCTCCATCCCGCCGCCCGCGGGCGGGTCGGTGTTCCGGATCGTCGAGTTCCCCGCCGACCCGTCCGTTGTCCCCTACCTGCACCGGACGGCGTCGTTGGACTACTGCGTCGTGCTCGAGGGTGAAATCCATGCCGTCCTCGACGACGAGGAGCGCCTTCTGCGTACGGGCGACATCGTCATCCAGCGCGGGACCAACCACAGCTGGGCCAACCGGTCCGGACGCCCCTGCCTGGTGCTGTTCGTCCTGATCGATGCCCCACCCATCAATATGTAAGAACTGACACGTAAGTCTTGTCATAGTCTTCTGAATCCTCTTACCGTGACAATCGCGTGTGGCCCGTGTCACGGCCCCCGAAATAAGGAGCGCGGAAGTTGACCGGAAGAGTGCTGGTACAGAACGGGTGGATCGTGACGATGGATCCCGGGCTCGGTGACCTCCGCCGCGGCTCCGTCCTGATCGAGGACGAGCGCATCGTCAGCGTGGCCGAACACATCGACGTACCGGACGACTGCGACGTCATCGACGCCGACGGAATGATCGTCCACCCCGGTTTCGTCGACACCCACAAGCACCTGTGGCAGACAGCCCTGCGAGGCGTCGTCGGCGACCGGACGCTCGTCGGGTACTTCAGCGACGTCCGGCGGGACTACCTCAGCCGCTTCCGCCCCGAAGACGCCCACCTGGGCACCCTGGTCGGAGCGCTGGAGCTCCTCGACGGCGGCACCACCAGCGTGCTGGACCACAGCCACGGCGTGGTCAGCCCGGAGCACGCCGACGCGCTGGCGCAGGCCGGGCTCGCGTCCGGCATTCGCGGAGTGTGGGCGTATGGATACTGCCCGGTCGAAGTGGAGGGCCTGCAGGCCTTCCCGTCCCACGCGTACCGGGTCAAGGACGCCTACCGTGTGAAGGAGGCCTACTTCGGCTCCGACGACGACAGCCTGCTGCGCATGGGGATCGCCGCCACCGAACAGAACCTCCTGCCCCTGGAGCTCACGGAGAACGAGATCCGCTCCGCGCTCGACATGGACACGGTCTGGACGTCGCACACCCATTGCGGACCGGGCAACGCACCCATCACCCGGGGCTTCCACACGCTGGTGGCGAAGGGGCTGATCGACCACCGGGCCGTGCTGTCGCACTGCAACGAGTTCCGGGTCGACGACTTCGACGTGGTGCGTGACCTCGGAGCCCACTTCGCCAGCTCGCCCGACTCCGAGATCGCGCTGGGGATCGCCCACCCCACCCCCTACCGCGACGCACTCCTCGCCGGCGTCCAGCCGTCGCTGGGTACCGACTGTGTGACGTGCATGTCGGCCGACATGTACGCGAACATGCGCGTGGCGCTCATGTTCGCCCGCCACCAGATCAACAACGGACCGGGCAGCAACTACGAGACGATCGTCGAGCAGCCCGTGTCGACCCGGGACGTGTTCCGGTGGGCCACGACCGAAGGGGCCGACGCGCTCGGCCTCGCCGACCGGATCGGGTCGCTCGCCCCCGGCAAGTACGCGGACCTCGTGCTGGTGGACACCCGTGCCCTCAACCTCGCGCCGGTCCTGGACCCGGTCGCAGACCTCGTTCTGCACGGACACGCCGGCAACGTCGACACCGTCATCGTGGGCGGCCAGGTCCGAAAGCGCGGGGGCAAGCTCGTCGACATCGACGTGCGCGGGCTGCTGTCGCAACTCGACGACTCACGCGACTACCTGCTCGCCAGCACGGGGCCGCTCGAGGAGTCCGCGGCGCTCGCCGACGAAGCTCAGGACTGGTCGGAGCGCCTCACGAGTCTGTCGTGATCACCGGGCCGTGCCAGGCCGACCCGCACCAGTGGGTCCGGTCCGGCACGGGACCGTCGCAACCCGGCAGGCGTAATTCCGCACCCACGGATTTCGGCTCGACGGTTCCCGCGTGCTCCGGCACCCCGTGTCACCCTCGCCGGCCCAAGCCGCACAGCAACGCCCATCAACCCTTCGGGAGGACGCCATGAAGATTCACCTCAACCAGGCCCGCTGCGAGGGGTACGGGTTCTGCGAGCAGAAGGCTCCCCAGCTTGTCGCCCTGGACGACGACGGTGAGCTGAGCGTGCTGGTCGACGAGGTCCACGACTCCCAGCTCGAGCCCGCTCAGCAGGCGGTGCGCAGCTGCCCGGTCGCCGCGTTGAGCCTGGTGGAGTCGGCGTGATCGACCCGCACGGCCGTGTCGTCATCGTCGGCGGATCCATCGCGGGACTCACCGCCGCCGAGGAACTGCGCTCCCGGGGATTCGAAGGGGAACTCGTCCTGGTGGAGGCCGAGACCGAAACTCCCTACGCTCGGCCGCCACTGTCCAAGGCCGTGCTTTCGGGCAAGGAGGAGCCGGACGACGCCAGGCTGCCCTCTTTCGATCACCTCGAACTGGAGTTCTGGTCCGGGGTGGAGGTGACCGGCCTCGACACAGAGCGAAAGCGCCTCCGCGTGCAGGGTGACGACATCCGCTTCGACGGGTTGGTGATCGCGACGGGCGCGCGCGCCGCCACGCTGCGCGACCACGGCGCCAACGAGGGCGACGCGCCCGAGGTGGTCCTGCGCACGATGAACGACGCGATCGCCCTGCGGAACAGGCTTCGCGAAAGCGACGACATCGTCATCGTGGGCGGCGGGATCCTGGGCATGGAGATCGCCTCGACCGCGTCCGCCCTGGGGCTGGCCGTCACGGTCGTGGACCGAATCCCGGCCATGCTGGGCGCTGTCGGTTCCCACCTGTCGGACCTCGTCATGAGATGCGCCGCCCAGGCGGGGGTCACCTACACGATCGCGCCCGACGGAGCCCGGCTGCAGAACGCAGGTGACCGGGTCCTCGTACACACCGCCACCGGGACCCTCGAAGCAGGGATCGTCGTGTCATCGGTGGGATGCCGTCCCAACGTCGAGTGGCTCATGTCCTCGGGACTGGCCGTGATACCCGGACTGGTCGTCGACGAACGCTGCCGGGTCACACCCGACATCGTCGCCGCCGGCGACGTCGTCTCGGTCACGGGCGGACGCCGCCAACCGCACTGGTCCAACGCCCTCGACCAGGCACGGACCGCCGCGTCGGCGCTGTTGCAGGGCGAAGGCGCGACACCGTACGACCACCGGCCCTACTTCTGGACGGAGCAGTTCGGCCTCAGCCTCAAGATCGCGGGCAATGGGCCGCCCACCGGCGAGCCGACCATGCTCGACGGCTCCGCCGACGATCTCGCGGCGATCCTGCAATGGGTCGAAGACGGACGTCCCGTCGCCGCTGCCGCCCTCAACCGCCGTATCCCCATCTCACGGCTGCACAACCTCGCAGGTCACCATTGAGCAGCAAGGAGCATCCGATGACCACCACCGACGGGCCTGTGTCGATCGACCTGTTCACCGACGAGAGCCTCGCCGATCCCTTCCCGGTGTACGCGCGGCTGCGGGCCACGGGTCCGGTTGTCTGGCTGGACACGGCCCAGTGCTGGGCAGTGTCCCGCTACGACGACGTCCGCTCCGTCCTCGCCGACTGGGAGAACTTCACCTCCGACCAGGGCGTCGGACTCAACGACGACGTCAACGCCGCCCTCCAGGGAACGCTGCTCGCCTCAAGTCCGCCCCTGCACGGAACCCTGCGCGGTGTCCTGGCCGAGCAACTGTCCCCGCGAGGGCTTCGCAACCTGGGCATGGACCTCAAGCAGCGCGCCCGCGAGATCGTCGAACCACTGGTGGCCCGCGGGCAGTTCGACGCGGTCCAGGACCTCGCGCGCGTGTTCCCTCCCACCGTCGTCGCCGACCTGGTGGGGATCCCCGACGAAGTCCGGCCGCGCCTGATCCCCTGGGCCGACGCGATCTTCAACATGATGGGACCCGGTGACAAGCCTCGTACATTCTCGGGCGCCGAACTCGTGCGCGAGCAGTACGCGTGGCTCGCGACCGTCGACGGGTCCGTCCTGAATGACGGCAGTTGGGGCCGTGCCATTTACGATGCCGCCGACCAGGGGAAAATCGCCCCCGAGCAGGCACCACGCCTGTTGTCGGCATACACCAGCGCCGCGATGGACACCACGATCAACGCACTCGGGTCGGCCGTGTGGCTGTTCGCGGAGAACCCCGGACAATGGACTCGACTCAGGGAAGACCGGTCGCTGATCCCCAGCGCCTTCAACGAGGTGCTCCGCCTCGAGACGCCGCTGCAGTTCTTCACGCGCGCCGCGGTCCGGGACGTCGAACTCGCCGGCATGCCCATCGCGGCCGGTGACCGCGTCATGGTGATGTACGGCTCCGGCAACCGTGACGACCGGCACTTCGGTCCCGACGCCGACGCGTTCCGTATCGACCGCGACGCCGCTGACCATCTCGCGTTCGGCTACGGCATGCACGGGTGCATCGGTCAAGGGCTGGCTCGTCTCGAAGCACACGCCGTCTTCGAGGTGCTCGCCGAGAACGTGGAGAGCTTCCATCTGCTCGAGCCACCTGTGCGCCACATGAACAACGCGATCCGCGGCCTCGAAAGCGTTCGGGTGTCCGTGAAGTAGCGGCTGTCGCGGTACGACCTTGTCGTCGTAGGTGTGCCGTTGACTGCCGATCACCTCGGCGAGCTGGAATCGCTGTGCGTTGGTGAAGTGGCCGTTGGTCACCCCGGCGGTGAAGATCGCGGCCTCTCGCGAGAGCATCTTCAGGCCCCACTGCGCGTCGATCGCCGGCTTGGCACGGAGCCTTTTCCAACCTGCCGGTGCGGTCCGGTAGTTGGCGTGACAGACGAGTGAAGCCCCTGATAGACGGGTTCACGACCAAGATCACCCGTTCCGCCAGAGGCTTCACGTGCTTGTCTGCCCTTCCGGACTGGACCTGTCCAGCTCGCACCTTCGTTTCCTCACCGCCCGCCTCCGTGAACGGCGCCGTGCGATCGGCAGCCAGTGGCGCCGCCTGAGCGCCGGCCGACTGGCCCTGCTCGCCCTCGCTCACCTGCGCAACGGGCACCCCTACGCCCAGCTCGCAGTAGGGTTCGGCATCGGCACGACCACGGCCTACCGCTACATCGCCGAAGCCGTTGATCTCCTGGCAGCCCTCGCGCCCACGCTCGAAATGGCCCTCCGTGAAGCGTCGAGGAAGGCGTTCATCCTGCTCGACGGCACGTTGCTGCCCATCGACCGGATCGCCGCCGACCAGCCGTTCTACTCCGGCAAGCACAAGAAGCACGGCATGAACGTCCAGGTCTTCGCCGACCCGGCCGGACGTCTCCTGTGGGCCTCACCAGCGCGTGCCCAGTCCTGCTCGACGGCCGGCACCCAGGTGTCGGCGCGGCGGTCGGCCCCGAGTTGGGCAAGCAACTGCTGGTTCGGGCCCTCATGGTCGGCCTTCTGGTCGGGGCCGCAAGATCCTCGGCATCTTCGCCGGCACCTACCTGGCCGTCCGCTTCACCCGCGCCCAGCTCAACCGAGGGCGGATTTGGCTGCCCTGTGGTGATGTCTGGCTATCCACGGCGCTCACCCCTGGGCTGATACACGACTGAGCGGTTGCCGTGGTGCGTCTGATACGCGGGCGAGACCAGCCGGAAGACCTCTGAGCCCAGGATCGAGGACGGGACGGCCCGGTGCTGTTCCTCCGTACAAGCCCGCCGGAGTTAATGCCCGGCGGCGGACGAAACGGGAGTCACTCATGCTTAAGTGGATGAGCCGCAGGACAGCCGCCGTCCTGACGACGGGGGTCGCGGCGATCGCGACCCTGGTGGCCGTCTTACCGGCGCAGGCCATCGTCGGTGGCACCGAGTCCACCCAGCCGTATTCGTTCATGGTCTCGCTTCAGTACGACGCTCCCCGCCCGGACGGGCACCGGTGCGGGGCGGTGCTCATCGCGCCGCAGTGGGCGGTGACCGCGGGCCACTGCGCCAACACCCCGACCGGCGCGACGGCGGGCGTTCCCCGCGGCTGGAAGGTCCGCGTCGGATCGCTGGACACCACCAGCGGTGGCGAAGTCGCCGAGATCGACAAGTTCTACCGGCGCCACAACACGTACGATCCCCCCGGCGAGGACATCGCGGTGCTGCACCTGCGCAACCCGGTGCGAGCCCAGCCCGTGCAGCTCGCCGAGACCACGCCCGCCGATGGCACGCCCGTCCGCATCCTCGGCTGGGGCGCGGCTTCGGATTCCTGCGGCGACTTCAACGACCCCAATTGCTTTCCCAGCAAACTGCGCGAAGCGGACACCGAGGTCGTGCCGCTCAAGCAGTGCTGGGACGACGACGGCCACACCTTGCCCTTGTGCGTCGGTCGCGCCAATCCTCCCGTCGGGCCGGGAACGACGGACTCCGGAGGACCTGCCCTGGTCCGTGTGGGCGACGAGTGGGTACTGGCCGGAACGGTCATCGGTCCCGGCGACAGGGGCGCCGACTTTCCCGACATGTACACCGATGTCGCGGAGAACGCCGGCTGGATCAACGGCATCGTGACCGGAACCGACGTGCCCCCATTCGACCCGATCCCGAACGTGGAAGGCGCGGCCCAGGTGGGCGACTGCCAAGGGTCGGTGGTGCGCGCCGCCACTGCGCGCCCCGAAGACCCGGCGTTGGCGCTGACCAACGGCCACTGCGTGCCGAGCGGGCGGCCCGCGCCAGGGACAGCGGTGGTGGACCAGCCCGCCGACCTGGAGGGCCCGGTCACCATCAACGACCCCGCCGGCTACACCCAGACCACCGCCCGCGCGACCCGGCTGGTGTACGCGACGATGACAGGCACCGACACCGCGCTGTACCGGCTGGACAAGACCTACGCTCAACTGGCAGCGGAGGGCGCGAAAGTCTTCCAGTTGTCCACCACCCCGATGCGCATGGGTGGTGACCAGCTCCTCATGGCCCACCAGAGCAGCCGTCCGCTGTGCACAGTGGAGGCCGTGGTGACGCACCTGCGGGAGGACGGCTACCAGCAAGACGACGCGGTGCGCTACGCCCCCAGCGACACCTGCACCAGCAAGCCCGGTTACTCCGGCACGGCGCTGCTGGCGTCCGACGGGAACACGGTCATGGGCATCAACAACACCCACAACCGCGACGGCGAACAGTGCACCAACAACAACCCGTGCGAGGTCGGCCAGGACGGAGCCGTAACCGCAGTGAAGGGTCGCAGCTATGGCCAGCAGGTCTATCAGATTGCCGCCTGCCTGGCCGCGGGCTCACAGTTGGACCTGTCCCGCCCTGGCTGCGCGTTGACCGGTGCCACACCCCCACCGTCCACCACCACAACCGGCACGAGGCAGCCGTGACCACGACCGGCGACCCGATCACCAGCGACCTAGCCTAGTAGGACTCCGTTGGGTCTGTCTTGATCTTGGTGTCCGGGGAGCCTGGCTGGGCAAGGGCTGGTGGCAGGTGGTGCGGATGCCGGTCCAGCACCTCAGGGTGTTCTGGAGGGCATCGAGGACCTGGTAGAGCGTGAGACCGGCTCGAGGGCTTTTGGGGCGAGACGCTGTTCGGTGAGGAAGGCATGGGCGGCGGTCACGAGGGTGACGTGGTGGTGCCAGCCCGGCCAGGAACGGCCCTCGAAGTGGTCCAGGCCCAGGCCGTGCTTGAGTTCGCGGTAGTCGTGCTCAATGCGCCAGCGGACCTTGGCCAGACGAAAGCGTCCTTGGCGTCCGTCTTGCCCTGGCCGCGGTAGGCCGCCGATGCCCTGTGTACGGCCAGGCCGGTGAGGTAGGCCATCGGCTGATCGTGGTTGATCAGCAGACCGATCAGCAGGTATGCCCCGCCGTGGTTGATGTCCACCGCCCACTGCACGTCCTGGGACAGTGCCAGCACGTCCCTGATCAGTTCGAGCAGTGCTGGCTCGTCGTTCAGCACCCGGCGTGACAGCAGCCGCTCGCCCTCCGGCCCGATGACCACGCAGTGGTGGTGTTCCTTGCCGATGTCCACCCCGGCCCAGATTTCGGGCACGTCCCCTCCGCCAGTTCGTCGTCACCTTGAACCCACAGACGACCTCGCCGGCGCTGTCCTACAGAGCGATCGCGTCGCGTTTCCCAATCAGCGGTCGAGTCGTCGTGGGGCTCCGGGCGGCCAAGTTTCTGAAGCCATCAGACGGCTGGGCACTCAGAGCCATACCCGGAAGCCCTGGGCCCGACGATCTTACGAATGACCGTCAGCGACCCGCGCTTGAAAGGTGGGACAGGCACTTTAACCGCCGAACCTGAGCCGACCACGGGCAGGGGTGAGAGATCACCCGCCTTGAACCCGGTGGCAGGACGGTGACAATCGGGACGGATCCGTAGCGGACGTACAGGGCAACGGTCACGGGCGGTGGTGGGTCGTACAGGGGGCAAGGGCACAAGCCCGCGCATTCGACCGGGGAACCAATGGGGGAGACCATGCAGATCCGTACTCGAGGCATCCGTACCACCGTGGCCGCGCTGGCGGCCGTGGCCGGTGTCGCCGCAGCCGCTGTCCCGGCCGCCGCCGCCACGCCAGCCTCCGACACACCCCGGGTCCTGGAGCCGGCCGAGCTGCCGCCCCACCCGTCCTCGCCGTGGTACGCCGGAGCGGTCACGGCCGGCCAGCCCGACCCGCTGCCGATGTGCGTGGGCGACGCGCTGCCGTCCACCACCTGGCACCGCGAGTACTGGACGGAGTACGACACGAACGCCCAGCAGCTCACGGTCGAAGGGCGCGCCGAACAGTGGGCGAAGGACTTCGCGGCGCTGCTGCGCAAGGACCTGGCCGGCTGCGCGAAGAAGCTCATGCAGCAGGACCCGGACATCACGGCGACGCAGAAGTACTACGGCCGGCTGAACGTCGAGGAGGGCGCCGACGTCTACGGCATCCACACAGCCTCCGCCTGGGGCTCCTCCGACATCGGCCTCTTCTCGGTCGGCCGCGACGGCGCCACCGTGACGGTCGTCCGGTGGGGCCAGATGGGCACCTTCCAACACGCCCAGGTGGCCGACTTCAAGGCCACGACCGTCACGGCGGTGAACAAGCTGTACTGAGCTTGTCGCGCACCACCACGGCGCCCCCCGTTCCCCGGGAGGGCGCCGTCGTCGTTCCCGGCCGGGGCCCATGCAAGTACTGCGCTGCAATCACGAGACCACCCCAGCACTGCCACCACGATGACAACCACCCACCGAGCAACAGGACCAGGAGCAGCGCAACCGCCAGCCGAAGACCCGGGGAACGACACTGCTCCTCATACCTGACAGCCTCAAAGGGCGACGCGTCTACCTGGGAAGACGGGATGTGCGGCTCACAATTTCCGCGTCGTCGGGGAGGTCCTGGCACTGCTTGCGTGGTGCGGGGAACAGCGGGCGCGGCCCGCCGGGCATCAGTCCGCGACGCCGGAGGACCTTGTCCCGGTCGCGGCACCAGGTGGTGCAGAACTTCCGGGGCCGGCGGGTGGCTTCGGGCAGCGGCTGGGTGCACACCGGACAGCAGCCGAGCCCGGCGACCGGCGCCAGGCGCTCCAGCAGCTGCCGGACGCGCTCCGTCTCCTCTCCCGTTCCGAAGTACCGGGCGTCGGCCTGGCCCTCGCATCCGGCGAGCAGTTCGCCGAACACGCCGCGCAGCTCGGTGAGGTCGCGGCGGCAGGCACCCAGCAGGGCGAGGTAGTCGTCGACGGGCCAGGAGGCGAGGACCCCGGAGCGGGACAGTTAGAGGCCGACCGTGTCGATCCGGTACCGGTCGGCGGCATCGAGAAGCAGGTAGCCGGTCAGCTGCCACGCCGTGCGCTGGGACATCTCCGGTACTCGCCGCGCAATGCCGGGAACGCGCTCGCGTCCGCAGCGAGAAGGGCATTCGCTGGGGCGGACGCCCCTTCGCCGCCGCAGCCTGAGCACGTGGGGGATACCGCCGTGCCCGGATGTGGAGATCAGACAGCGACCAGGCTCTTCGCCATGACCCGCTCCCTGCCCACGCCATCGGGCAGAAGATCGCCGGGCTCACCCGTGTCCGTGAAACCGTGCCGCTCATAGAGCGCGGTCGCCTTGCGGTTGTCCGGCATGACGGACAACCGCAGCGTCGCGGCACCGCGCTCCGCCGCCCACCGCTCGACCGCCTGGATCAGGTAGTCACCCACGCCCTTGCCTCGAGCCGTGGGATTGACCCACATCGAGATCAACTCCACGTTCTGTGCTCCCTCGCCCGGCACTCCGCTGGCCATGCCCACTGGGAGGCCGTCGAGGAGCGCGATGAGATCGTGCGCGCCAGGAATCGACAGACGGGCACGCCAGCGTTCCTCTCGGTCGCCGGAGCCCTGCCACTGGGCCAGCGTCGATCCGAACGCGTAGGGCGCCTCAGCAAGCGCGGCCAGTCGCAACTCCCGCCAAAGGGACCAGTCGTCTGCTTCCAAGGTGCGTAGTTCAAGCATGATTCAGACCCTGCCCGCCCGACGGGGCGGGCAGCAAGTTGATTACAACCACGCAAACGAGGTCGTTCAGCCCTGCGACCAGTCGGAACCGGGGAACGGTGGTGCCTCACGCACCCGCAGACCACGAGACCTCGGTGAACCTATCCGGTCACGGCACTAGCGGGCCCGTTGTACGACCAGCACTCGCATACGGGGCACCGAGGGACGCTATGGATCGGAGCAGGTCCTCGGCTACGGCGGCCACGCGGGGCCGTTCCAGGTCAACCCGTACTTCCAGTTCGAGGCAGTGCAGCTTGGCCGACTGGCGCAGGTCGCCAATGACGTTTTGGTCAAGGTGTTGAGTGAGCCGGCGGTTGACCCGAGCCATAACTGACCGTTTGCAACGATCACCCCGATCCGAAACGATCACTACATTCACAGGCCAGAACACTGTCAAGTCAGTGATCAACAGCGTATTTGTCAGAGTTCCTCGCCGATCGCCTCGTACAGCGGCGCCAGGACGTCGGCGGCGTCGGTGTCGGACAGATAGGCCGGGGCGACTTCGAACATCAGCTCCCCGATCGCGTGCTGACGGGCGAGGTCGTCGACCACGGCACGCAGTGCGGCGAACGAGGGATCGGCCGGCGGATCGGTGCGCGGTGGGACGTCGCGGATGGCCTGACGGACCCACCGCGCGCACCGTCGGCTCATCCAGGGCTTGGAGGCCGCTGTGGGCGAGTGTGGCGAGTCGGCAGGTGAATCATCTCCGCGACGTCGCCCGTACGGCCGGAGAATGCAATCAAGGCCCGTCGGGGCAGGCCGTAGTCGGGCGCGGCCGCAGTGGCCGGGTCGGTGTTTTACCCGCGCGGTGCGGTAGGTTCGCCGCCTTCCTCCAGCAGTGCGGCAGGCTCCAGGAACTCGCAGGCGGTGTCACGGAGTCTGAGCCATCGGTGCGCCGAACGCGGAGTCAGGCCAGTGGACAGCAACCGCAGTTGGTCGATCCGCACCTTCGCCGGATCAGGCAGAGAAGTCGGCAGGGCCGCAAACATCTGCACATCCTGCTGCCGCCGAAGGACGGCTGCTGCAGCCTGGCACCAGGTTTCGGGCAGGGTGCCGGCCGGCTCACCGGCTGTGGCGAGCAGCGCTGCGAGGACGACCCCCTCGACCTGGGCGAGGAACGAGTCCCGATCGACGTCCCAGGTACGCAGGCGCTGACCGAGCCGACCGGCGAAGATGGGGTCGGCCTGGCGGATGTCCATTACCTCGCCGGCAAGTCGCTCCGCTGCAGTAACCGAATCAGCCGTCATCGGTAGTCCTTTCCCCGAGGCTGGTGCGGGCAGAGAATCCGGCATTCTGCCCGCACCAACGTTGATCCCGTCAGAAGCACCTGACATGGAGTGTCGAGCTCGTCGAGGTGTTGCTGTCGGTGCCTTCGTGCACGATCGTCGCGAGCGTTTTCGCGCGATATATGTACTCGGTCGAAGACGGGTCGCAGCTCATCGTTGCCGCGGTCGACCGCGCTGGGGGCGGGCACCTGAGCTGCCGGCGGCTCGCCGCCACGGTCGATCACCGGCCCGCCCCCGAGATGTAGACCTCAAGGTCAACTTCGCTGGCGCAGGCGTCAGGGGCATTGGGAACGCAGCCGCTGATGCCGCCTGTGGCGGTGATCTTGCCGCCGCCGTAGTTGGGCTTGTTCGCGAACAAGGCGCAGGTGATGACGTGTTCGGGCGAGGTCGACCGTCAGGGTCGCTCGGGGGTTTGCCTTTGCTCCCGGCGGATCCGGCTCCGCCGAGGCGGTCGGCCCCACGGCAGCGGTGGTGGCGGCGAGCGCGGCAACGAGCAGGTATCGCGTGGCGACTCTTTGCCCGGACAGGGGTCTCCGGGCGCGGCGTAACGGCACAGTGCCTCCCTTGGCACACCAGTTGACGTCGCCGTCTGGTCAGTGACAGCGAAACGGGTCCTGGACTGTACATGCCACATGGGGCGGAAGATACCGTTCAGCTCGTTGTGTCCGGATAGTGCTAAGGGACTGAGAAGTTGTGTCAGAACCGGCGATCTGTGACTCCGGATCAGAGAGCGTCGCCCCAGAACCTCCCATCGCTCCGGGATTTCCAATTCTGCCTGCGCGCCCATCTACGCACCCCCATAAATTTCTCGGGATGCCAGAAGGTCCGAGATGCGGCGGCAGGAGCAAGAGACCTAGACTGGGTATACGCCCACTCAACATGAGGTGCGTGGTCATGAAACCGAAAGATCTGAGATTAAGCAATTCTCTAGAACCGTACAGAACGTGCGATTCAAGGATCTAGAGAAGGCCGCGGGCCGCTATAAAGGAACCCCTGTCCGACTGCCCCTTGCTTATATTGAAAACGCCCGAGAGTACGAGCATGAAACGCGTTTCGTAGTCCGCGCCACGGATACCCACATGTTCGGTAAAGGCGCGGGAAATGACTTTGATTTCCTGGTCACGTATCCAGGGCGGACCGATGTTACTAGTGGCGATCACGGCGACATCTACGGCTGGGTTACCGGCTGGGGAGAGTTGATTAATCGCTACGGTCAGACGCAGAGCGTGCCAGCGATCGAAGCCAAGTACCTCGTTATGCACTAAGGCATCGCATTCGAGGTTTAATACGGTGCCCGTCCGGAGGGACGCCTGATGTGCCGGACGACCTGACCGTCAGTGACGGTGCAGATGCCGGCCGGGGCCCGGCGGATGTAGGCGGTTGGCGATCGGTGAGGGCCGCGAGCAGAACGGGCAGGCCGTGGGGCAGCGCCATCAGCACGTCCAGGCCGCCGAAGGGCAACCGGTGGCGACGCCCAAACCGGCGGCGTGACGTCGTGCGTGTTCCGCGTCGTCGATGTCGAGCTGGAGGTCCGCGACGCCGAAACCGGCAGACGCGGGAACCGCTGCGAGCATCTAGTCTCTCCTACCGGTTTAGGCGCGGGCGCCGGGTGAAGTCAGCGGTCATTCTGTGCTCCTATTCAGTAGTCCAGGTCCAAATAGTCGATGTCGTTGATTGCCACGTCCGAAAGTCCCGTAGCGCGGACACCACCGTCCTGGAAATAGATGTCCTTGAAGCCTTCGGCGATGATCCCACGCATCTCCCGGTCGCTGGCCCCCGCGTCACGGGCGTCGAACAGTCGGCGGGCGTACTCCGGGGGGAGGTGCACGGTCAGTCGCCGGAACCGTCCGTCGTCGGTCGTGCCGATCGGCGCGGTGTACCCGAACCGGGCCCTCGTCTCCACGGTGATGCCGCCGGTGGTGGCGGCCTGTTGCTGCCGGCGCTTGCGGACCTGCGGCTGCCACCGCTGCCGTACAGCGTCCTCGATCTTCGCGGCGACGTCGGCGCGGGCGTGTTTACGGGCGCCGCGCCGGTAGCGGTTGACGGAGTCGGCGGTGACACCGATCTCGCGTGCGACGGCCTTCGCGCTGCCCAACTGCCGGATCAGATAGCCGATCTGACCTTTGAGGGTCTTCGGCGGCTGGCGGGTGAAGGCTTCCCGGTCGGCCCGCTCGATCGCGTCGTCGATCTCCCCCACGGCTCTACTCTCCTTCGTCCAGGACGGCGTCGCCGCCCTTGATGTGGCGGGCTGGGTTGAGGCCCTTCTCCATCAGGTCGACCGCCCACAGCATCGACTGGACGCCCTCCAGCTTCGCCAGGCCCGGCGTCGGTCCGAGGCGGAACCCGCCGGGCTGCGGCTTGCCCGAGGCGGCGTACGGCAGGAAGTCCAGCGGGCTGTCGCCGGGGCTGGGGTAGACGACGCAGTCGGAGAGCACGGCGAGCGGGTACAGGCCCGTCATCTTCGCCATGTTGTTCAGCTTGCGGTGCATGTTCACCCGCGCCTTGGAGATGACGACGGCCCGGATGTCGGGGCGCCAGGTCGGCCGCTCCAAGGCCGGCCACCGCTCGCCCTCCTTGTACTTCCTGCCCTGCGGGCGCTCGCGCAGCTTGCCGATACCGCCCTTGACCATGGCCTTGATGGCGGCGAGGACAGCGGCCATCGCCGGGTCGACGTCCTTGTGCCGCTCCATCCCCGCGAGGAACGCTCGGTCGTCCAGGTCGCGGGTGACGCCGAGGTCGGCGAGGGTGTCGATGTACGCCGTCCGAAGCCGGTCGTGCCACGGATCCAGGTACGCGCCGGTCTCGCTGCGCACATACGCCTCGATCGGGTGCACGTCGTAACCGAGCTCCTGGGCGTAGGCGACGGTGCGCGTCTGGTACCAGGCCGGCCCCGTCGGCCGCTCCCAGGTCGGTGTGAACAGCGACGGCAGACGCGGGTCCAGCTCCACATGGGAGAGGTCGACCAGCCAAGAGCCGGGGACCTTCGGGTTGAACGCCGGGGCAGGGTAGTGGGCCGGGGCCGGGGCCGACAGACCGACGACCAGACGGGCCGCGGCCGCCAGGAACGCCGTGTTCAGATCCAGGCCCACCGCGTACGGCAGCGTGCACTCCTCATCGGTGAGCAGATCCACCGGCCGCACCCACTGGTACGCCTCCTCATTGAGGAACCCACCCGTCCAACCTGAGTCCACGACCACAGGGTGCTCGGGGGTCGCCTCCGGCGGCGCCGAGTCCATCGGCTCGGTGCCCAGGCTGCCGGGGTTGTGGCCGGAGACCCAGTTGCCGGTCGCTTCGTCCCGTACAGCACGCGTGGGCGGGCGCAAAACTGTCATCAGCTCCAGGCCCGACACGGCCGTCGACCCTCGCGGGGTGATGACCCACTGGACGTACACACCGAGAATGCGAGCACTGTCGGACGAGCCAACTACCGGGCCGGCGTTTACCGGGACGTGCTTCTGCGCCGGCCGTCGTGCAGGTGGCGGCCTTCCGATCCACCAGGGTCCCCAGATGAGGGCGGCGGTGAAGAGCGCTGCGCCGACTGCTGCTGTGGCTCAGATCGACCAGGGGCGCCATCCGGTGGTGGGTGACGGGATGATGTCCGTCGACGGTCGCCGGAATGCCGTGAAGCTAGGACGCAGAGGAAGAGTTGAGGTTTTCAAGTGGGTTCGACTCCCCCAATCGTTGGCGCGGTGATCGCTTACGCCGGCCGTGTCCTCCTGATCCGCCGCTCTTCTGCTGCTGCGCTGCTGTGGTCGTTTCCGTCGGGGAAGGTCGAGCCGGGCGAGGCACCCGGCGAGGCTGCGGCGCGGGAGGCATGGGAGGAGGTGGGTGTCACGGTCGAGCCGCTGGTGGTGTTGGGCTCCCGGGTGCATCCGGTGACGGGCTGGCGGGTCGTGTACGTGGCGTGCCAGCTGCTCGGCGGCAACGCCCATGCGGCCAGCCCGCGGGAGGTGGCGGAGGTGGCGTGGGTGCCGCCAGCGAGGCTACGGGAGTACGTGCCGGGCGGCGTTTATCCGCCGGTACAGGCGTGGCTCCGCTCAATCGCGGGCTGACAGCACCGCGCCCCGTTCCGGGGGTCCGGGAGGGGGTTTCAGCGCCGATATTCGATGCTGTAGATCCGTACGGTCTGGGCTTGTTCGTTGACGGCGAGCCTGGCTGTGACGAGGGGGCGAACGAGGATGCGATTGATGCCGTCGTCGATACCCCAGGGCTCGGTCTCGATGAACGGCTCATGGCAGACGTCGGAGAGCGCTGCGGTCAGCTGTCTGCTGGCATCGTCTGGAAGGCCATCCCAGATGGCCGTGAGGGGTTTATCGCAGAGGAGCCGGTACACGGCTCCTACCCTGCCAGGTCAGGCAGCGCCTTGGGATCGGATTCGGGCAGCGTCCCTCAGGACCCGCTCGGTGACGTCGATCCACTCGCCGGGGGGCTCTTCGCCGCGGACCTCGGCTGCGGCGATCTCCCGCCCGCGCTCGACCGAGGCGAGCGTGTCCTTTGCAATGTGTTCCCAGCGCGCAAAGACGGCGAGCAGCTGGTGTGCCGGCGCCCGGTTGATCTCCGACAGGAAGCGTTGAGCCAGGGCGGGATTACCGAGCGCGTCGCGGATTCGCTCGATGGTCCAGGGCTCGCTGCTCATCGCTGTCTCCCTGCTAGGCGGTGCCGAGGTTGCGGACCTGCAACCTCACCAGGGTATAGCCGGGAGCGTGCAACGTTGCACATTCTGGTGTTCCGCGTGCAGGTCTGCATATCGCCAGCCACTCCACTACGCGGCCCGCCGTCCGGAGAGTGGCAGCCGTGGCGCTTCGGCATGCCAGTAGTGGCTGGGCAGGGCCGGGGGGCTCTTCGCCACGCTTCTCCGGTGGCCACCGCCGGTCGGCGGCTGCGGCTTGGCGGACGGTCGGGCTGGCGTCGTGGGCGCGTTCCTTGCCAGGCGCCGGCGAACGTGCTCCAGACCTTCTGCGTACGCCTGCACCTCCATAGTCCGGTGGTGGAAGGTGATGCAGGAAGACCGCCGCCCGAACGGAGATCCCTGTGCTCAGAGGCATAACCATCGGCGCAACCCGCTACCCCACGAAGGAAGCCGTCCGGGACGTCCGCCGGAGCATCGTCCAGCGATACGGCATCGGCGGTGACGTCACCGACCCCGACGACGACGCGTTCCTCCGTGGCCTTCTCGAATGCCACCCCGAATACGACCTCAAGCTGGGCGACGGCATCGCCCACTTCCGCGTCATTGCTCATACCGATCACGGACGCAGAAGCGTCGGACTCGCCCTGGTGCGGTTCGACGGCGAGGTGGCCGATTTCTCGTGGAACGCCTGCCTGACTCCCCTCAACCACCGCACCCAGGTGCTTGCCGCGCTGCGGCACGCGATAGCCGATCAGGTGGCGGACTCACGGAACGCGGCGCTCAACTCTGGGCAGCCGCTCGTCTGTTCCGTCACGGGCGCACCGATCCCATCCGCTACCGAACTGCATATCGACCATGCCGCCCCGACGTTCCTCGACCTGGCCGAGGAGTTCATCGCTGCCAACGGTGGGGTGGACGTTTTCCGGATTCTGCCCGACTCGGGTGCCGGGATCAGCTACATCGAGCTGGAGGACAAGGCGTTTGAGAGGCGCTGGCAGGACCACCATCAGAAGCGTGCCGTGCTGCGCCCGGTGAGGAATGCCTGGGCGGCGGTGACGAGGGTGACGTGGTGGTGCCAGCCGCGCCAGGTGCGGCCCTCGAAGTGGTCCAGTCCCAGGCCGTGCTTGAGTTCGCGGTAATCGTGCTCGATCCGCCAGCGCATCTTCGCCCACCGCACCAGGTCAGCGGCCGGTGTGGTGGCGGGCAGGTTCGATATCCAGTAGTCCGTGGGAGTGTCCTGGCCGTCCGGCCATTCGACCAGGAGGGTCCGGGCGGGCAGGACGCCGTCCCACTGGTTGCGGCCGCCGCCCGCCTCCTGTGCTGCGGCCAGGGACTGCTTGCCCGCGGGCCGCACCCTCAGCACCGCGAACCGTGAGGTCATCGCGCCTTTGCTGCCCTGCCTCCAGGTCACCTCGGTGAACCGCTCCGCGTCCGCCTCCGCTGCGAGGACGCAGACGGCTCGCGGTGGGGTGCGGTAGCGGGGAAGGGCGGGCGGCCCGAGTCCGCCGTAAGCAGGCTGGTGCGGCTCGGCATCCTCCGGGTGGGCGACTTCCTTCCCGGCCAGGGCCAGGACATAGGACAGCCCTCGCTCCTGGAGACCGAGCCGGAACGGGGTGCTGACGCCGTAGCCGGCATCGGCGACCACGACCGGGGCCCTCAACTGCCATTCGGCGAGCGTGTCCAGGAGGCCGAGCGCGAGACGCCACTTCTCCCGGTGCACCACGTCGTCGGGGACGCCTGCCCTGCGGCATCGGTCCGGCTCGGCCGTCCACTCAGGCGGCAGATACAACTGCCACTCCGACGGGCACGAGGCGGTGTCGGTGGCGGCATGGACACTGACGGCGACCTGGCAGTTCGCCCGTTTGCCGACCGCTCCGCAGTACTGGCGGGCCACCCCCCACGGACGCTTGCCGCACTTGGGGAACGACACGTCGTCGATCACCCACACCTCGGGCCTGACAACTCCGGACAGCCGCTGGGCGATCCGCTGCCTGACCGGCAGCGGATCCCACGGCGACTGGTTCACGAACTGCTGCAGGGCCTGCATGTTCCCGTCCGGCAGCCGCTCGGCCATCGGCTGGATCGACTTGCGCCGGCCGTCGAGCATCAGGCCTCGCAGATAACACTCGCCCCACCGCCGCTGATCCCGCCGCGGAAACGACCCGAACACATCGGCAACGAACTCCGCTAATTCACCCCGGAGTCGTTCCACCTCCCCCAACCTCATACTTCGAAGATGCCCACCCCCAGGCGAGATCACCCAACGTAACGAAGCACTACTAGCCCGAACCGAGCGGTTACTCAGGTGCGAATGCCGCAGTTCTCACTCGTCAGCCGTTAGTTCAGAGAAGGTTCGAGAAGTGCCCATTCGGCGACGGAGGTGTCGGACGGATAGCGGCGGCGACGGGCTCCCGGCAGTACCGCCGAACCGGCTTATCAGCCCCCACCACCCAGATGATCCAGCCGTGGCGGCTCCGGTCCGCGACCCACTGGAGCTGACCGCGCCGGGCTTGCACCGTGAGGTGACCGGCCGGCGCAGCAGGCGCCAGGCCCGCAGTGAGGAAGCGTCACGGAGACGTCGTCGAAGCCGCCCGAGCTCGCCCCTGGGGGAGGTCCAGCGGGCCGCCGACTATGTGGAGCTGGTCTGGTGGTCCCAGGGCAGCGAGCAGGACCGGGTCGCGCTGGCGCAGGTCCACGCCACGGCGTGGAGTTGGCGGTGCTGATGGGTGAGTTCGGCGCCCCTGCGGTCCCAGGCAACATCAGTGATCACCTATCACCTAGTAGACCCACCAGCGCTCTCTGCGCGCGGTCCGTCATTTGAGGGCGTCCTCGAACACTGTGCGGTACTCGGCAGTGTGGTCGTGCTCGCGCCGGGACCAGGCGATGCGATCCGAGATCTGCTGGTCAGTGGCCTCGACGGCCATGAAGCCGGCCTGCACCTCCGCCCAGAAACGGGCATTGCGGGCCTGTCGTTCCAGCATCGCGTCGACGAGCGCAGCCCGCTCGGGACCAGCCAGGCCATAAGCGTCGGCCAACACACGCACCTGAGTGGCCTGAACGTCCACGGGAGGAGCCCCTGCCTTTGAGGACACGCACCACAGCCAGGACATATAGCCGACATCCTCCAGCGGACTCCCCGGCGCAGCCATGTCGAAATCGATGAAGGCGACCGGCACCTCGTCCTGGAAGACGGCGTTGTTCGGCCCCAGATCGTGGTGGCACACGACCTGATGCCGACCAGCAAGATCACTGCCTCGAGTGGCCTCGTGCATGGCGCGGGCCAGGGTGCCGGCCGCAGCAACCTGCGCGTCGGTCCATGACCGGAACTTCGGCGGGACCCAGCCCGGCACAAAGCTGAAGATGTCCCGGCCTGCCTGATCCCGACCGAGATATCGCGGGGCCCCCGTGAATCCTCGGCTCTCCAAAAGATCAAGCAAGGAGGCGACGAACGGCGAGGCAGCCGAGGCCGGCCTCCGGACCGTGTCACCGATGCGGACGACGCCTTCGGTGATGCGGCCACCCCGCAGAGGGACCACTTCGTCAACAATCTCGGACATGCCACTGGTTCCTTTCGACTGTAGAGGAAAAAAAGCAGCTCAAACGAGCCTTCTTCCTGTCGGCGTTCGCAGCCCTCGCCGACCCAGCGTCCCGCACCTACTAGGACAAGAAGATCAGCCAGGGCAAGCACCACACACAAGCCGTCCTCTGCCTCGCGAGACGACGAGCCGACGTGCTCTTCGCGATGCTCCGTGAGGGCACCTTCTACGAATCACGTCCGGTGGCTACGGTCAGCTGATCTGCGGTTCCGCCAGCAGCACCACTTGGTCGGACTCGACATCGAACCCCAGCACCGAGCGGCTCCGGTCCCAATCGCCCTCAGGGGTCAACACCACCGGCTTGCCCAGATGGCGCCCGATCGCACGAAGAAACCCGCACAGCACGTTCAGTCGCTCCTGGCCCTGCAACTCCCGAAGATCCACGTCGAAACCGATCTCGTCAGCCGACTCCAACCGAAAGATGGCCAACACATCCGGCGCCGGCCAGACCCGCAGTTCCGCGCACTCGGCATCAGCAGGCCGTGACAGCACCTCTGCAGCATGCGGCAGCGGCATGACCACACCGCCCTCGGAGTACTCACTGCGCCAGCCGCTCGCAACGATCAGATCGAGGACCGCCTGCCAATCCTCAACCACCGTCCCCATGACCCACACATCCGGAAGACACCCCTCCCTCTCAAGGTCGAAGAAGCCCTTCACGTCATCCCACAGCAGCTCAGACACCAAGCAATGCTGACTTCACTCCGAACACAACGCACCCCGCTTTCCTTGACGAACCCCATAGGGGCACCCCCCGGCGAGTTCGCCGGGGGGCACGGGCCTCTGCCGTGCTCGATCGTGGAGGGTCAGAAGCCGCAGTACACCGTGCTGCCGAAATCGCTGAGGACGTCTGTCCGCAGCCAGCCTGCACGCCGGTTTGGGTGTTCCGCGCGTGCCATGTCCGACGACGCCATCGCCGATGCCGTCCGCAGCGTCGAACCGGTAAGGGCAAGACAGCGGCAACTTCTGTGGGCCTTGGAGGACATCCCCGACCTGTTGACCGGCCAAGGTGCGCACGCCCCCGCGAAGACCGTGGCCCTGATTGAAGCGCTCCGACAGCACGGCGCCAAGAACCCTGGTGATCCCGCCGTGCCTCCAGTGCGGCCGGATCGTCCCACTCTCCAACGTTCGTGACGGGCGCCGCTGCTGCTACGACTGCCGCAGGACCCGTCCAAATTGGGCGGGGCCGCCGGTCAAACCGTCCGTACCTCTTCGGCCTCGTCGCGGGCACGAGTCGCGGCCGTAGGATCGCCAGCTAGGGCGTGTGCCTCGGCCAGGGTGTGGAGGCCGACGGCCAGCCACCTGTTGGAGCCGATCTGCCTCCAGAGCCTTACGGCGGCTTCGGCGCGCCTGCGGGCGGGTACCGAACGGCCCACTGCGAGTTGTGCCTCTGCGAGCGCATACAGTGTCGCCGCCTCGCCCCAGAGGTTGCCGAATTCCCGGTAAGTCCACAGGCTTCGGGCCAGCAGGCGGCGTCCTTCCCGGTGCTCGCCCTGCCGGACCAGGATGTCCCCGAGCCAGCAGGTGGCGTGTGTGGCACTGAGGCGGTCGCCGAGGTCCTCACTGATCGCGGCGGCTTGCCGGTAGGCGTCGGCGGCGGCCGGATAGGCGCCGAGTTCGCGATGGCTCTGGCCCAGACATCGCAGGGCTTGAGCCTCCCCCGGCCGGTAGCCCGCGACCTGGCTGACTCGCAGGCACTTCGTGAACCGCGCGATGGCGGCCTCTACACGGCCCTGCTCGAGGTCGATGACGCCGAGGCCATTGGTTGCGTAGACGAGGCAGTTGACGTTGCCTGCCGATTCGGCGAACTCGGCGGCCTCTTCGAAATGGAGCACAGCCAAGGAGTACTGGCCGAGGAGCCGGTACACATAGGCCAGCCCGGCCGTGGCACTGGCCCGGTACGTGGGCCCCTGGCCCTCGGCGAGCAGCAGGGCCTGCTCGAAGTGGTCCAGCGCTTCCGGATAGCGGTCGAGGATGGTGGTGAGTTCGCCGAGGCACCGGTGGACCTTCGCGGCGCTGTGCCGGTCGCCGCTGCTCAGGGCCGCTTTGAGCGCCCGGTTCTGGAGCCTCTCCCAGTCGTCGAAGTGGCTACCGACCTGGAAGAGGGTCGTGAGGGCGGTGGCCAGCCCGGCGGCTGGTGCGACGCCCTCCGTCCCGTCCAGCGCCTGCTCTGCCACGTCGATGAGGAACTGGCGTTCGTCGTTGAACCAGGCGAGCGGATCGGCGAGCAGCTGATCGGCCTCGGCGGCGGCCAGCCGCCAGGAGGCCAGGTCCAGCTGTGAGATGCCTTGAAAGTCGACGCTGAGGGTGTCCGCGGCGAGGTCGGCGAGGTGCAGGCTCGCCCCGAGCAACCGGGTGAGCGCGGCCTCGCGCTGCCGTTCCGGGACGTCCTGCTCCGCGCGCTCTCTGCCGAACAGTCTTACCAGATCGTGCAGTTGATAGCGGATTCCGGTGGCGTTCACCGAACCGATCTGCACCAGGTGTACCTCGACCAGGTCGTCGAGGACGGCCTCCGCCTCGGACAGACCCGCGTCCAGCAGCGCGGCCAGCGCCCAGGCGGCGAAGCTCGGTCCGGGCAGCAGGGCGATCATCCGCAGAGCGTGCTGGTCCGCCGCGGAAATCTGCTGGTAGGTCAGTTCGAGGCTGGCCCGTACGGCGATGTGGCCGACGGTTAACTCGTCGAGCTTGCGCTGCTCGTCTGCGAGGGCGCGCGCCACCTTGGCCAGGGGCCAGTGCGGTCGGGCGGCCAGCCGCGCGGCGGCGACCCATACCGCCAGGGGAAGGCCACCGCAGGTTTCCACGATGGAGCGGGCCGCCCCGGACTCCGCGTCGGTGCGGTCCCGGCCCAGCATCTCGCGCAGCAGGTCGAGCCCTGTCGCGGGGCCCAGGACGCCGAGAGGGAGCCGGCGGCCGCCCAGTTCCGCCATGGTCGTCCGGCTGGTGATGATGGTGGCACAGCGCATGCCGCTGGGCAGGAGGTCACTCACCTGCTGGGCGCTGGCGGCGTTGTCCAGGACGACGAGCATCTGCCGCCCTGCCAGCAGGGTGCGGTAGAGATGAACGCGGCCGGTCAGCTCTGCGGGCACGGTACCGCCAGGGATGCCGAGCGCGCGGAGGAAGGTGCCGAGGACCGTGAACGGCTCGGCCGGCTCGTCGCCGAAGCCCCGCAGATCCGCATGGAGCTGACCGTCCGGGAAGCGGGAGGCGAGCAGGTGCCCCGTACGTACCGCAAAGGCGGTCTTGCCCACTCCGGCGGGGCCGGTGACCAGCAGCGTCACCGGACCGGGCCGTTCTTCGCCAAGCAGCCGACGAGCCTCGTCCATCTCGTCTTCCCGGCCGACGAAGAGTGACAGGTCCGGCGGGAGGAGCCGGGGTACGAGCTGGCGTGCCATCGGCGGGTTCACCACCGTGCCGTTCTTGTCGGCCGGTTTCGTGGTGGCGGGCGGTGCAGCGGCGCGGGGCGCGGCCAGCTCCGGGTCGCCGGCGAGGATCCGTTCGTACAGCCGCCGCAACGACGAGCCGGGGTCGACACCCAGCTCGTCGGCGAGCCGCCGACGAGCGCGCTCGTACACCTGCAGCGCTTCGGCCTGCCGTCCGCACCGGAACAGGGCCAGAATCGTGCTTGCGGCGGCGAGCCGGTCCCTGGCGGCCAGCCAGGCGTCGACATGTTCGCCTTCACCGCAGGCGCGGACGAAAGCGGCCAGGACCTCGGGACGTGGCAGGCTCGTCCGGCGCAGTATGTCGGCGAGCGTGCTGCGCGCCAGGACGTCACCACTACGGGCGGCACGCTCCTCCAGTTCGCGATACGTCAGCCCCGAACGTTCCTTGAGGCGCTGCATCGAAGCGATGAAGCCGGCGGCGTCCCGGATTTCGTGCGGTGGCATGTCTTCGTACGGTGACAACTCCCCCAGATTCCCCATGAGCGCCATCTTGCGGCGTCCCTGTCGAGAGAGACAACGGCGTATTCCGCCAGGCCTAGCTGTCCGGGCCGAAGTTCGGACAAGGCTCCGACCAGTCCGGACAGCCCGATCCCGTCCGGGACAGCCGGTCTCCGTTGCTTCGGCCTGCAGGCGCCCAGCAACCTCGTGGTGCCCGACCGACCTGCTGCCACGGCACGCAGCGGCGCTTTCCGTGAAACCCGTCCGCTGGGGCGCGGTCGAAGTTCACTGACCGCCAGCCAGGCAGTAGAGGCAGCGAGCATGCACACCATCCGAGCATCGAATGACGAAACCGAGGAGTGAGATGAGGTCGTCGACCGCAAGAGTGAGAAGCCGGGCTGCTGTCCTGTCCGGTGCGATAGCGGCACTTTTCAGCGCAGGCGTATTGGTGTCTGGTCCTGCCAACGCTTCTGACGAGGGCGTGTACTCGTACACCTCCGCGAGGGGCGGCTATGGGTTCGCCCAGTACACCAGTGACGCCAGCGGGTACGGGGCGACCCTGAAAGTGTGCGATCGGGGCACCCCTGATGGGCTCCGTGCCGTTGCTGAGGTCTGGCGAAACTCCGACGGCGGAGGCTACTACGAGGTGTCGGATGCCAACGGGTCCAACGGCGACTGCGTGTCCGCTCATATCCCGGAACCGGCGAAGGGGCAGTACATGAAGCTCCGGGCCGCCCTGCGTGACGGCGCGACCGGATCCGACCAGTACTACAGCACGATCACGTTCCTCCTGACGTAGGCCGAAGTACGGCGGTCCAGCGCCCGATGACAGCAACGTGGTGGCCCGGGCAGAAGTACTGCCTGGACCACCACGTTGGCGATGACGCTACCAACCTCCACGGGCTTTTCCAGCGTGAGCAGGTGTCCGTGCAGCTGCTCCCCGATTCGGCCGTAGTGCGCCTCGGCCTCGCCGTCGCCGGCCACCAGGTAATCCAGGTCGGCCTGGTGCGCGCGGATGGCGTCCGGCACGTCCGTCGGCCCCGTTATGCGGGCGGCCTGCAACCCCCGGGCCAGGGCGGCCTGGTAGCGACGCAGCACGGCGTAGCCGTGGACCAGGTCCGCGTAGTGCTCGACCTCGCCGGAGCTGTAGGCCCCCGAGGCTATCTGCGACAGGCGGACCGGTCCCCCGGCCCGCTCCAGGTCGCCGGTGCGCCGCAGCTCGGCCTCGACCATCGGCACACCGGTGGGACGGCTCGCTCCGTGCAGGCGCGAGATCGCCGACCACACCACCTCGTTGGCGGGCTCGGACCAGTCGCCATCCGCGAGGATCCGCGCCGCATCGGCGACCGGGTCGTAGGCCGGCGTCGCCAGCAGGCACGCACCCAGTACCGCGGTCTCGGCCTCCGGGCTCGCGGTCATCAGCTGTTCGTCGTTCATCGCCGCGCCTCCCCTGCCACGGGCACGGCCACGTCCGGATGTGTGCAGCGCCGCATCGCCGCATCGTCGTCGTCCAGCACCCAGCCGTTCGGGTCGCAGGCCGTGCACGCGGCGACCAGCGCCAGCCGCGCGGCCGCATCATCCGGCCCCGCGTCCGTCGCGGAGCTGGAGCGGCTCATCGCCGAGGGCTGGAGCCACCGCCGCCGAAGCGCAGACCCAGGCCTGGCAACTCACCGCGCGCCTCGACCACGAGAAGGCCACCGGACAGCCCACCCGTGGGCAGCGGTTCGCCGCCGAGGCCGGGGAGGTCCTCGACCAGGCGGACGCCCATGTCGCCACCGCACGGGAGCAGCTGGAGACCGCATTCGCTGCGGCCGGCCACACCGACGACCGCGCCCGGCAACTGGCCGAGCTCGCCGGGAGCGAGGGCAAGAGCCGTATCGCGCTGCGTCTGGCCGGGACGTCACTCAAGGAGTACCGCGAGCTGACCGGGCGCCTGTCACAGAAGCGCGCCGGATACCTCCAGCTGGCGGCTGACACGAAGCGCGACGCCCGCCAGGCCCTGCGCGAGGCATGGGACGTCGTGAAGGAGAGCCGGTTCGCAGAGAGCTTCGGTGCGGCGAGTACGCCGGTCCCGGACAACGTGGAGAAGGTCGCCGAGCGGCTCGTGGAGATGCGCTCCGCCGCCGAAAGGCGCGGCCAGGCATGGACGAGCGGGACCGTGACCACGTCAGCCGCGCTGCCCCGCCCGTCCCCGGGTCGTGTCCCACGACGTGGTGTAGCCGATCACGAGCTCCGCGTTCCAGTTCACGACCATGGTGATCTCCATGGAGGCGGCATCCCGGTGAAGCGGGTTGGATGCCCGACAATGCGGGGGCACTGGTCTCTGGTCTGCGGATTCCGGCGCCTTGGCCCCCTAAACCACCTGGCGGGACGCCATCGGCACGGCGGGCACGGGCACTCAGCTCCCGCCAAACCTCCCGAGGCTTGGCTTGTTCTCTAGTTCAACCGCTTACAACGCCTCCTGTATATCTCGTCTTCCTAGATGGCACGGGTGGGGGAATATTCGTGAAATCGGCCAACATGACCAGAGAAGCCACCACGGACGGAAAGAACGGCAAGGCTCGTCGCGTAGCAGCCGTACTGGCGGCAACGGGGGCGCTGCTCGTTGGTTCCGCCGCTACGGCGCAGGGGGCGGAACAGACTGCAGCCGCGACGTGCTCATACCCCTATGTCTGCTTCATCAAGAACGGCACCATCATCGGCCAGTTTAAGGACGTGACGTCAAGCTGGCAGGCCCTGCCGTCCAAACCCGCCGCGCCGCTCACCGTGGTGAACACACGCCACGATGATGTCGCCTATATCCGGTGGGTTGGCGGCACGACCGCCTGCCTCGTGCCCAACAGCACGTTCAACGTCACCGGTGGCCAACTCGACGCGGTTCGCATTTCCAGTTCCGCGACGTGCTGATCCAGCGCATCTGAGCCCAGCAAGCCGTATCTGGCAGGGGCGGATGTACGCGTACAACATCCGCCCCTGCCGCGTCGTCACAGGTCCGGGCCGGCAGCAGCGGAAGTACCGCCTGCCTCATGCGCTGCCGGAGGACGGGAAGCTCATGTACGTGAGCTGGGGAACGCTCACCGCGGAGTATTGTCCGGGCGCTCGGCTCCGTCGAGCAACCCCCGGACGGCGTCGTTGAATCCCGCCGTGTCGGTCAAGCCGAAGGCCACACGCTGGAGCAGGAATCCGTGCAGCAGACCGATCAATACCCGTGCGCCGCTCTCCGGCTCCACGGTTTGGACAGCGCCCGCCGCTTGTCCGCGGCGCAGGGCGTCGGCTATGCCGCGACCAACCCTTTCGAAGCCCTCCAAGGCGCGGGCGTGCAGGCCGTCGTTGCGCAGCAGTTCCGACCAGGTCTGCACGACGCACTGCAGCAGTTCCTCGACCGGCACCACCTGCCCTGCGGCGTCCGTGACGGTCTCGGCACTCAGTGCCTGAAGGGAGGCGGCGACCAGGTCGCCCAGGGAAAGGGCGTCAGCGGCCACGGCCACCCGCTCCATCGGCTCGAAGATCAGCCGGAAGGCGTCCGCTGCGATGGCCAGGATGATCTCCTCCTTGCTCGCGAAGTAGCGGTAGGGGGCGCCCGCGGAAACACCGGCTGCGGCGGCGATGTCCGGCATCGAGGTCTGGTGGAAGCCGCCCCGCGCGAAACACCGGCGCGCCGCCGCCACGATCTCCGCACGCTTGGCTTCCCGACGCTCGGGCGTGATGCGCGGCATGGCCGGCCTCCATCAAAGCGAATGATCGTTCATCTTGACTTCGGACAATATCGGGCCCATCGTGAAAATGAAAGGTCATTCACGGAAGCGAGGATCTTGATGAGCACCGAGCTGACCATCGGCACCTACCGGTACGAGCACACCGAGGCGCTCTTCGACGGCCGCGTGAAGATCGACGGGGTGGACGCCACCCTTGAGACGGAGCCGCTGGTATCGGACCTCTTCCGGCACATGCTCGAAGGCCGCTACGACATAGCGGAACTCGGCTTGACGTACTTTCTGCGTACTTTCGACCTGGAGGACGCGCCCTTCTTGGCGCTGCCGATCTTCCCGAACCGCAACTTCCGGCACTCCGCCATCTTCGTGAACACCGAGGCGGGGATCGAGAAGCCGCAGGACCTCGCCGGCAAGACACTCGGCGAGTTCGCGCTCTTCGGACACGACGCCGGGGTCTGGCCCAAGGGCATCCTGTCGGACGAGTACGGCGTGACCGTCGACCAGTGCCGCTGGGTCATCGGCGGCACCGACCATCCCATCCCCGCATTCGACTGGCTCCCGCAGCCGGTGCCGGACGGCGTGCACGTGCGGCACGCCGACGACGGCCAGACCCTGGGCGCCATGCTTGAGTCCGGAGAGGTGGACGCGCTCATCTCGGTTGACGTGCCCCAGTCCATGTTGAGGGGATCGACGAAGATCGCCCGGCTCTTCCCCGACTATGAGAACGTCGAGCGCGACTACTACCGGCGCACCGGGATCTTCCCCCCGATGCACATCGTCGCGGTCCGCAAGGACCTGGTGCACCGTTCCGAGGATCTGCGCTCGGTCTACCGCGCCTTCGTCAAGGCCAAGGACCTGGCCGAACGCAAATACCTCGAGGACGCCCCGAAGCAGCATATGAGCCTGGTGACCCCCTGGTTCAGCAGCCTGTTCGAACACAACCGCAGCCTGCTCGGCGAGGACTGGTGGCCCTACGGCCTCCGCGCGAACCGCAAGGCGGTCGACACCTTCCTGCGCTACCACCACGAGCAGGGCCTCTCCCAGCGCCTGCTGACCGGCCGCGACATCTTCATCCCCGAGTTCCTCGACACCTAGTCGCACCGATCAGGGCCAAAAGCACCCATGGCTGTGAACGACATCTTTGGCCCCACGGGAACGAGTCTTGTGGCCCCACGGCATTGATCGGGAATTGAGTGTTCGTGAGAAGTGGCCCCAGGGGCTGTCTTGCGGTGGGAGCATCGGTGTGCCTCCGACAGTCAGGTGGCTCGCATGGATGGCCCGAGAACTCGTTCCCAGTGGGGCCAACAGACTCGTTCGAAGCCAGGTGATGGTGTCCAGCAGATCCAGGCCCAGGCCGACGCGGCTGGGGACATCGACTGGCTGGTGCAGATCGACTCCACCATCGTCCGCGAGGGCCCGGGTGAACACGCCGTCCAGGGCGTAGCGGCGGCAGCGGGTGTGGACCGTCTGCCACGGACCGTAGCGTTCCGGCAGGTCACGTCAGGAGATGCCGGTGCGGATCTTGTAGACCGTCCCGTTGATGACCTGCCGGTCTGGCACACGCGGACGCCCTGTTGTGGCCCGCGGTATCAGCGGAACGAGTAACTCCCACTCCTGGTCGATGAGTTCATGACGGCGTATCACCCCACCGTGATCCACCATCCGATGATCTTTGAAGACGGACCCTGGTGGAGTGTTGGCCTCGGATGAGGATCCTGCTGTGCGCCGGAGACGCCCCGACGATGACTGCGCTGACGCCGACCGGGCTTGCGTGCGTGCAGGGGTGGGCTCCTCCCAGCAGGAGGAGCCCCCTTCATCGGATGTGTGAGGGGTTATTCCGTGCGCAGGCCCGCTGGGCGCATCATGCGCAGTAGCGGCGGCAGGCTGAGCAGCGTGACCATGCCGACCACGGCCGCGCCCACGCCGGTCATGGTGAGCACGCTCGCCCAGTCCATGGTCACCGGTGTACGGGTCATCTTCAGCAGTACTGCGCCGAGGGTGACGCCCACCGTCGTGGCCAGTACGAGACCGAGTCCGACCGGGACTGCTGTCTGCCACAGGACGGACAGGCTGAGCGTGCGGCGCCGGGTGCCGAAGGCGACCAGCGCGGAGAGCAGCTTCTTGCGGTCGCGCAGCTGTTCCAGCTGGGAGACCAGCAGGCTCGCTCCGATCAGTGCCAGCACGAAGGCGGAGCCGACGAACAGGCCGGTGCGGATGGAGGTGTACTTGGCGTTCTCCTGGGACGCCGACCAGCCGAAGGTTTGTGCCAGGGGGTCGATGCGGGCGGCGACGTTGCGTACGTACTCCCGAGAGTCCGGCACCGAGGGGTCCAGACGCAGGTAGACACCGTCCGAGAACACCGCGGACGCGGCCTTGTGGGGCAGGGCGGCGGGGGTGACCAGCAGACTGGTGTAGTCCTGCAGTGAGTCCTTGCGCGCGTTCACCTCCCGAACGTTCGCCGGAACGGTCCAGGGCACCTCGAGACCGCGATCGGCGCCGTCGTACGACGGGTCGATGTAGAGCTGCCGACCGGGCTTCACCAGGGCGATCTCGGATGCGTTGCCGGGGTCCGAGTAGCCGCTCCGGGTACGCGTGACGAACACGTCACCGTCCTTGCAGGAGGGCAGTGTGGCGAGTTCGCGCAGGGCGGCGCAGTTACCCACGGTCAGGCCGTTGCTGTTCTCCGGGTCGCGACGTGAGTCCCCGTACTCGGTGCGGGCCAGGGCCACCGCGGCCCGGACACCCTTGGTGCCGGTGAATTCGCGTTCGACGCCGGACAGCGGCTTGGGGTCGCTGAATGCGACCTGCATCTGGACCCGGCTGGGGTCCTGGCCGGTGTTCTCGGTGTACTGGCTCTGCGTCCCCGTGAAAAGCATCTGCAGCGCGATGGCCCCGGCCACCGCCACGGCGATGCCGTTGACCATGCGGGCGGCAGTGCCACTGCTCAGCTGCAGCCGCCGCACGGCCAGTTGCCAGGACAGCGGGCCCTTGCCGAGCCGGACGACAACCGCCTCCACGACCCAGGGCAACAGGGCGGTGATGCCGATCAGCAACATCAGGACGCCGCCGATGACGAGGTATTGGTTGAAGTTTCCGTTCTTGCGGCCTTGGCCGATCATTGGGTAGAGCATCGCGATGCCGGCCAGCGGCGGCAGCAGCCGCCACCACAGCCGGCGGCGGCGCTGCTTGGCCGCGCGCACGACACCGAGGGGTTCGACGACCACGCCGCGCATCGCGAGCAGCGTGACGAGTACGGCGGCGACCGGCACCGCCACCGCGACCAGCGCGGCGAGCGCGGGAGTGGGGTCGAGGTAGCTGGGCCAGACGCTCACGCCCAGCAACTTGCCGGTGCCCAGCTTCTGGCGGCCGAGCAAGAAGAAGCCGGTGCCCACGGCCAGGCCGAGCAGGGCTCCGGCCAGCGCCTCGCCCGCCGCGATCCGCCGGGTCATCCCCCGGTCGGAGCCGACCAGGCGCAGCGCGGCGAGGCGGCGGTCGCGGCGTTCGCCCCCAAAGCGGACGGCGGCTGCGATGAACACGGCGACCGGCGTCAGCAACGCCACGAACACGACCAGGACCATGAGCAGCAGCACCGGGTCGGTCTTCTCGGGCGTCGTGTCCGGTTTGCCGAACTCGGTCAGCCGCGTCACCGGGGAGGTGTCCGTGCGCTTCAATCCCGAGGCGCCCGCGTAGTAAGCCAGTTCGTGCGAGCCGATCAGCCCGCTCTCGCCGATCGTGCCGGTGATCTTGTACGGCAGGCGTTCCCGCAGCAGTTTCGCGTCGTCCGAGTCCAGCAGGTCCTTGAGCGCGGGGGAGACCACCATCTCGCCCTTGCCCGGGAAGTGGTCGACCCCCGGGGGCAGCGGCGCCCGCCTGCCCTCGGGTTCGATGAACCGGCCCTGGATGTCGTCGTCGTGCCAGGTGGTGTCGGCGTCGGCGAGCAGGAGAGTGTTGTCGGCCTTGGGCGGGACCTTTTGGGAATACACGTCGGCGTAACGGGCGTCCTCCACCTTGCTGCGGGAGGCGAACACGTTGGGCATCGCGGTGCACAACAGGAGCAGGGCCACGCCGAGGCCGACGCCGACCGCTGTCAGCGTCACTCGGATCCAGCCCTCGCGGCCGCCCGTGACGGCGAACCGGGCTCCCATGGCCAGGTCTCTGGACCACTGGAGCGGAGTCATATGGCGCGCTCCATGTCCCGGGACTTGCCGTCGCGTACGACGATCTCGCGGTCGGAGTAGGCGGCCACCCGTGTCTCGTGGGTGACGAGGACGACGGCGGCGTTGGTGGAGCGGGCCGCGCCGGTGAGCAGTTCCATCACGCGCTCGCCGTTGTAGGAGTCGAGCGCGCCGGTCGGTTCGTCGGCGAACAGCACCCGGGGGCCGGTGACCAGCGCGCGTGCCACGGCGACGCGCTGGCCCTGGCCGCCGGAGACCTCGCTGGGCCGCTTGCCCTTTAGGTCGTCGACCTCCAGGCGTTCCATCCAGCCGAGCGCCGCCCGCTCGGCTTCCTTGCGGGAGGTACCGTTCAGCCTGAGCGGCAGGGCGACGTTCTCCACGCAGGTCAGCTCCGGCACGAGCTGCCCGAACTGGAACACGAAGCCGAACTCGGAGCGGCGCAACGCGCTGCGCTGGGTGTCGCTCATCGTCGTCACCTCGCGCCCGTGGTAGGTGATCGACCCGGAGTCGGGCGGCAGGATGCCCGCGAGGCAGTGCAGCAGCGTCGACTTGCCGGAGCCGGAGGGGCCCATGACGGCGACGACCTCGCCGGGGTGGATGGAGAACTCGGCGCCGTCGAGGGCGTGGGTGTGCCCGTAGGTCTTGCGCAGGGCCTGCGCGGTGAGCAGGGAACCAGGGGGAGAAGTCGTCATCGGGCTACAACCTCACGGAGTTTGTCGAGTCGGGCGGCGGTCAGTTCCAGCCAGCGCAGGTCGGCCTCGAGGTGGAAGAGGGCGTGGTCGCAGATCAGCTGGTCCGCCAGATCGCCCTTGCGCTTGCGGTCGGTCAGGATGCGCATGCAGCGCAGGTGCTCGGAGCGTTGGGTGTCCAGGATGTCGGCGGCGTCCCGGTGGGTGAGCAGTGCGAGGACGACTTTGGTGTAGAGGGTCGACTGGAGGTACTCCACCGGCTTCTGCGAGGTCGCGAGCCACTGCTCTACGTCGGTGACGCCGGCGTCGGTGATCGCGTAGCGCTTGCGCTCCGGGCCGCCGCCGGTCTCGATCCCGTCGACCTCCACGAGGCCGTTCTTCAGCAGCCGGGACATCGTCGAGTAGACCTGGCCGTAGTGCAGTGGCCGGTCGTGACCGAACGTCTCGTCGAAGGCCCGTTTCAGGTCATAGCCGTGTCGCGGGCCGGACTCCAGGAGCCCTAAAAGGGTGTGAGCGATGGACATGAGCACACTCTACACACCACGTATACATCGAGTGTATACGCTGAGTGTCTAGCTCACGGCGTGGCGTACGACTGTGCAGGTGAGGGAGGGGAAGCCCCCACTTGTCGCGATTCCGAAACCGTCCGAGCCGAACCGCTCGACCTATGGCAAAACGCGGTAGACGGGCGGCTACGACCCCGCCAGGGGATGCTCCTTTGATGTGGGGGCGCCCTTGCGGGAGATCACCGGCAGGACGCGACGCTTGCGCAGCTCGCGCCGATTGGGGTTGCTGGCGTAGCCCTTGCCGCCCAGAAGCGCTTCGGGGCGCCTGCGGGGACGGCCGGGCTTTCCGGCAACGGCGGGATGCCGTCGACCTGGGCGACGGTCTGGGTGGCTCGTTGACGTTGGCCGTGGTGGTGATGACCTTGAACGGGGGCCCTTCCCGTCGCAGATCAGGTGGGGTTTACTGGCGGTCTTCCCGCCGTCAACTGGTGACGGGCCGGTGGCCTCCTCCCCCTTCGCGCGGATGTGGGAGGCATTCACGCAGGCCCGCGTCCAGTCGAGGGCGTCGGCCGCATGCAACTCGGCGAGAAGCAGGTGGCGCAGCTGCTCGAAGACGCCGACCTCCTGCCACCGGCCCAGCCGGCGCCAGCAGCTCTGTTCCGAGCCTAACCCCAGCCCCAGCTCCCGCAGTTGCCAGCAGGCGTCGTCGTGGAGCACAGAACCGCATCGGCAGTACGACGCCGTCCGCTCTGGGCGCATCCAGGACCCGCTGGAACCCGTCCGGGGTGTTCTACCACTTCTGGCGGGCGGAGAAGTCCCGTAGCAGGCGAGGCGGAGGCAGCGACCTCGGCCATTCCACGCATCGGCCTTTCCATCGTCAGGCAACTCGTCGACGCCCACCGGGGAACCGTCTCCGCGACGAGCGTGCCGGACACGGACACCGGCTTCACCCGGCTCTGCCCGCCGAGGCGTAGTACGCCGCGGCCGCAGGAGAAGGCCTCCCGCACGCGACGCCGCGCGGCACCACGTCCCGGCCGGCACGTGGGCAGTCAGTCATTGCTGCGCGCTCCCTCTCGGGCAGCCTGTGTACTGCCCTGGATCACGTCCAAATCCCCCAGCCGTCCAAGCGTTCACGCTCGCTTCTTGACCTTGAGATGACTCCAAGTTCTACCGTCGTTCTCGCGGTCGACAAGTGGCCGCACCTCTACGGTTTTCCCTTGGTTCACCAGGAGTTTCTTCGGCATGAGCTTCACTCTGGACCCTGATGTGGCGGCCGCGATGTCGGCGCTCGCCGGCGACGGCCCGCCACCGCCGGCTCCCGTGCTCGGGGACTGGAAGTCCATCCGCGACGCCGTCGCGACCACCTTCGCCGCACTGGGCGCCGACGTGCCCGAGCATCCCGAGGTGAAACAGAGAACGTTCACCGCGACGGCCCCGGACGGAACATCGATCGCCCTGCAGTGGTTCGCCCTTGACGGAACGGATCCTGGGCCTGCCGTGGTCCACGCCCATGGCGGCGGCATGGTCGCCGGACGGCTGGACCTGTTCGCCCCGTACATCGCCCAGTACGTTGCCGCGACCCAAGTGCCCTATCTCTCGGTCGAGTACCGGCTCGCCCCTCAGATGCACGGCACCGGGCCTGCCGAGGACGTGTATGCCGGTCTCGCATGGCTGGTCGAACACGCCGGCGAACTGGGCGTCGACCCGCAGCGGATCGCGATCCACGGGGAGAGCGCGGGAGCCGGCATCGCGGCGGGCGTCGCCATCCTGGCCCGTGAAAGGGGCATCGCGCTCGCCCGCCAGATCCTGATCTATCCCATGCTCGACGACCGCACCATCACCCCCGATCCGCACCTCGACCCGGTGGCGACCTGGCCGTACGTCAGCAACCGGACCGGCTGGGAGGCGCTGCTCGGCGAGGAGCGCGGAACCGAGACCGTGTCGCCCGTCGCCGCGCCGGCACGGCTGACCGACTTCGAGGGCCTGGCACCGGCGTACATCGAGATCGGCGAGATCGACATCTTCCGCGACGAAAGCCTCGCCTACGCCCGCGGCCTGTGGCACGCCGGCGTCTCGACGGAACTGCACGTCCATCCCGGGCTCGTCCACGGCTTCGACCAGTTCGCACCCCAGGCACCGGCCACCCGGCGGGCCTTCGCCGACCGGGTCCGCGTCATCGCATCCCTGTGAGGAGGAAGACATCATGACCTTCACGTGGTTCATCACCGGCAGCTCGCGCGGCATCGGCCGCGAACTCACCGAGCGACTGCTCGATCGCGGCGACCGGGTCGCGGCGACAGCCCGTACACCCGGTCAACTCGACGACCTGGCCGCCCGTCACGGTGACCGGCTCTGGGTCCGCGCGCTCGACGTCACCGACGCCACACAGATCCGCGCGGTCGTCGACGAAGCCTTCACCGAACTCGGCCGGATCGATGTCGTGGTCAGCAACGCCGGTTACGGCGTGCTCGGCGCGGCCGAGGAACTGACCGACCACGAAGTCCGGGACATCATCGCCACCAATCTCACCGGCTCCATCACTCTCGTCCAGGCGACGACTCCGCACCTGCGTGCCCAAGGCGGAGGACGCTTCCTGCAGCTGTCGAGCATGGGCGGCCTGATGGCCTTCCCCGGCTTCTCGCTCTACCACGCCTCGAAGTGGGGCATCGAGGGCTTCTTCGAAGCGGTGGGCCCGGAGGTGGAGCCGTTCGGGATCCGCACCGTCCTGATCGAACCCGGAGTGATCCGCACCTCGTTCTACGACGTCATGGGCCGCAAGGAACCACACCCCGCCTACGCGGACAACCCCGCGATCCTGCGCCAGGAAGCACCTCGTGACGAGATGCCCGGCGACCAGTCGAAAGTGGTCGACGCGATCATGGCGGCCGGGGAGTCGGACAACCCGCCGCGTCGGCTCATCCTTGGCTCCGATGCCTACACCCTCATCAACGAGGCGCTCACAGCACGCCTCACGGAGATACAGCAACAGCGTGACACCGCCGGCGCTACGGACGTCGACGGCCATGTTCTTGCCGCGTCGGGGTGCTTCTGACCGGGAAAGGCCTGGCGTCTTCCGCATTCAATCGCCCCTCAAGCCCAATAGAAGCGACGGGAAGGGTGCGGGAGCCAGACCAGGTCGTAGGCGGCCCGCTCCGCAATGCCCACGACGTCGGCATGCCGCAGTGTGACACGGTCGGCGGCCTCGGTACGGGTGTCAGCCAGTTCCTTGCGCGCCAGTTCCAACACACGCTCCATGACGTCGATGCCCACAACCTCCGTGCGGGGGTACGCCTCCGCCAGGGCCAACGCCAGAGCCGCGATGCCGGTGCCGATGTCCAGGATGCGGCTGCCCTGGCCGTCCAGCCGTTCCGCGAGACCGGGCAGTGCGGGAACAACCTTGCCGGCGATGGCGCGGCCGGTGGCCGCGGACGCGCGGCCCTGGTTGCCCAGCACCTCGTCGTCCTGATCCGCCCAGCCGCCGGTTGCACCTTGCTCTCCCGCGGCTGCCGCCACCGCCTGGCGCAGCGCACCGAGACGTGCCTGCGCCGAGGCGCGGTTCGTGGGCCTGTCGGGGTACTCCGTTACACGGACAGCGTCGACGCAAAGCCCCTGTGACGCTCTGGAGGTGAGGTCCGACACCGGTTGTCGACGACTTCTGGCAGCGCTGGTTGGAGTCACGTTCGCCGGGTCTTGCGTGCAGCTGACGACCGGGCTGGCTCGCCACCCTGCCCGCCCGTGAACGAACCGACGTATGTGCTCCAACGTTGCCTTATGGCGCTCAGGTTCCGAACGGACGTCGCGGTGGTTCAAGTGCGTGGTCTGGGGGTGTTCCTAAGCTTCGACGGGAGAGGGAACACCCGGGCTGTTCCTGGACGGGTACACACCGAAGACGAGAAATGCGTGAACCAAGAGAATTCCGGCCGAGCGGCCGTCATCGCAGGTACCGGCGCCGCCGACATGGACGTGCCCAACGGGGTGATCGGCAGTGTGCGGATCGGGCGTGCTCGGGCACGCCCGATCAAAGGTGATCGTTTGCCACCGGGTCACCTCGGTGTCCGTCAGCACCAGCAATGCCCACGCCAGCAGGGCCGTGTGGCGGGCCTCCACCCGACAGCCGTGCGCCACTGGCGCCCGATCGCTGCTGACCAGCCGGTTCCACGCATTCTGTGCGTCGAGCCCGGACGCGGCTGGCCTCGACGCACAGGGCTGAGGCGAAGACAACCATCCCGACCCCAGGGCCCTTTGAGTAATGCATAAGCCTGATCGGCTCCTTGATCGTCGAGGAGTCGATTTTCCGAAATTCGGTGGTCGGGCAAGGCTGCCGTGGAGAGCGGAGACATGATGAGCAAGAGCCCCTATGACTTTGTCGTGGTGGGAGCGGGGACAGCGGGATGCGTGATTGCCTCCCGGCTTTCGGAACGCCCCGGCGTGCGGGTGTTGCTGCTGGAGGCGGGTGCCCGGGACGCAACCGAGACGATGGCGTCTCCTTGGGGCTTTCTGGGGTTCGATCCGTCGTCCCTCTGGCTTGGCGCCTCAACCGTGCAGGCCGGTACAGGCAGGGCCGCTGACGTGCTGCTCGGCAAGGCGCTCGGTGGATCGTCGAGCATCAACGGCCTTTACCACCTGCGGGGGCACCGCTCCGGTTACGACGAATGGCCCGGCCTCGGTGCTCCAGGCTGGGGTTTCGACGATCTGCTGCCCTATTTCCGCCGCAGCGAGAGCACTCGCAGCCGTAATGCCTCCGTGCGGGGCACTGACGGGCCGGTCGTGGTCGCCCCGGTCCCGGAACCCCATCCCCTGGCCACGGCGGGCGTCGAGGCTGCGGTGGAGGCTGGGCTCGCACGCGCCGATGACATCAGCAGCGGACTGGAGACCGGGTTCGGGTGGAGTGACATGAATCTGCCCGGCGGCGCCCGCCAGAGCGCGGCCGACGCCTACATCCGTCCGTTTCTCGACCGGCCGAACCTGGACGTCGTCACGGACGCGACCGTGCGGCGGCTGCGCACCACCGCGGGCCGCTGCACCGGCGTCGAGTACGCCGTCGGTGGGGAGCACCTGTCCGTCAACAGCGCCGAGGTGGTGCTGACCGCCGGAGCCATCGGTTCCGCACACCTCCTGATGCTGTCAGGGATCGGCCCGGCACAACACCTCAAGGAACACGGCATCGGCGTCGTCGCCGACCTGCCGGGAGTGGGCTCCCATCTGCAGGACCATCCGATGGCGGGCGTTGTGTACGAGGCCATCCAGCCCGTGCCGTTCGTTCCTGCCAACCCGCCGGCCGAAATGATGGGTCTGCTGTGCAGCGACCCCGCCGCGGCCCGGCCGGACCTTCAGGTCTACATCGTCGCCGCACCGCTTCCGTCGGCATGGGGCCAGCCGCCGGCCAACGGCTACTCCATCGCTTTCTCCGCGATGGCTCCGCACAGCAGCGGCACCGTGCGTCTGGCGGACACCGATCCCGGTAGCGCTCCCGTCGTCGACCCCGGCTATCTGAGGGACGACCGTGACCTGGAGGTCATGCGCAAGGGTCTGGCCCTGGCACGCCGCATCGGGGAGGCCGACGCGTTCGCCGATTGGCGCAAGCAGGAAGCGGTGCCGGGCTCCGGGACGAGCGGCGAATCCGTGGACGAGTTCATCCGCAAGGCCACCGGCCCCTACTTCCACTTCACTGGCACCTGCCGCATGGGAATCGACGCCGATGCAGTCGTCGACCCTGCGAACCTCCGCGTGCACGGAATTGCCGGACTGCGGGTCGCCGATGCCTCGGTGATGCCGTCTATCCCCTCGGCCAACACCAATGCGACCGTCTACGCCATCGCCGAACGGGCCGCCGAACTGATCGACTGAGCCTTCTTCAGCCGCCCACGGCGCTTCCGCAAGGCCCTCATTCCCGACGCCTGGGCCGCCGGCAGCTGGTCGGAGTCTTCGACCAACTGCCGGCATCCTGCTTGCTGAACTTGAGGCGGCCGGCGAGCTCGACGGGTCCAGGGCGTGTGTGGTCGGCTGCCACATGCGCGAAAGAGGGGAGCTGACGCCGGTCCGTCGTCGGTCGGCCAAAGGCAGGGCAGCAAACACCACCCACCGGTGAGCCACGGGGCAGTGGATCCCCTCTCAGCTCGCCGGGAACCGCCGAGGCCCCGAAACGATGAAACGACCAAGGGTCCCACGGGCACCGCCGGCGAGGTCACCCAGGACCCGCGCCCTCATCGCAACATTCCGCCGCGGTCAAATGCCCAGCCCGCCCGCAGCGCAGCCCTGCTCGGGACACGAGTTGGCGGCATCCGCTGAACTGTGGTCGCACCTTGGTCACCTGCTTTCGGCCGACCCGTGGCCCGGCGGGTGCCGGTTCGGCGAGAGCGAGGCTGCTCGGGTCGAACGGGCGTACTCCGTGGGAGTCTGACCATAGTGCTTCTTGAAGGTCCGGGTGAAGTGGCTGCTGTCCGCAAACTGCCAGTGTGCGGCGAGTTCCGAGATACTCAGGCGACCTGACGGCGCGGTGAGGGCGAGCCGGGCCTCGTGCAGTCGCCGGTGGCGGATGTAGGTGGTCACCTGCTCTCCCACGGCGGCGAATGCCCGATGCAGCGTACGGACGGAGACGTTGAGTTCACGCGCCAGCATCGCAGGAGACAGCTCCGGATCAGCGAGTCGGCGGTCCGCGAGGTCCTTCGCAGCCTGGGTGAGCGCGGGAGCCAGCCGAGGTTCCACGTCGTCGAACCTGCCCTTCGCCACCGCCTTGGCCAGCTCGATCAGGGCGCCCTGGGCGGCTTCCACACCGGTCGGGTCGAGGCCGGCCACAGTTAGGTGGATCATGTCCGTGAGGGCCGTCAGCAGGCGTATCTCGGCCGAGTCCGCCGGCCCGGTGATGACCCGGTTCCCGAGCAGGGGTTTGAGCTCGCCGGGGGGCAGGACGAGGAACTTCGCCGTGAGGTGCGCCGTCGTCTCGAAGGCCGACAGGCGGCCGAGGTGCCCCACGAGGAACTGCCCGTCCGACACGGTCTGTTCGCCGGAACCGGGCCGGCCGCCCAGAGTCCATGCGCCGCGCTGCACTACGTAAATGGCCACCAGATCCTGATCGGCGCCCGGGACGTCCGCGGTCCGGGTTGCCGACGCGGCATGAAGATCGGCTATCGCCGCGCCGTGCACCTTGGCCACGTGGCCCTTGACCCGGAAGTCACCGATCGTGTCCGGGCTGAAGGCCGGCAGTTGGAAGACATCGTCGCCGATCTGCGTCTCCCACCCGCGCCGGAAGGCGTCGAGTCCCCGTGGTGCGGCGCCCGGGTCGGTCGAGTCCACTGAGAACTCCCCGCGCACGCGGTCGACCGCGGCTCCCGTACTGTTCACTCTCCGATCCCCTCGCATGTTTTGCTTCAACGCCATCCTGTGGAGCTCGTGTTCCGTGCGGACGCGCCGTGGTCATGTCGGCGCTGTGCCAATCTTCCTACAGGTGGCCTGCAGGTCAGCGGTCGCGGGGCAGGGCTGATGTGTTCTCACAGCCGTATCTCAACCGATCTTGAAACGTGTGGATCGAACGGAGTTCCTGGTCGGGTGATCTTCCGGCGCTAGGCGGCGGGCTCGGCCGAGGCCACCTCACCGAAGACGATGTGGCCGCCGTACCGGCGTACCTGCTCCCGGCCCCGCCGAAGGATCTCGGGGGGCGGGGTGCCGTCCAGGACGATGAAGCCGCGCATGGCCTCGGCCGGCGCGTTGCGTGGCGTGCCGCTGTCGATCACGACGACCGAGCGGCGGGAGCGGGCGAGCATCAGCGCACCGTTCAGCCCCGCGGCACCGCCGCCGATCCCCCCGTGTCGACGGTCTCGCCGGGCAGTGCGTCGCTCGCGTACGGAAAAGTCGTCACATCAAGGTCCCCCCAACCCTTTCCTCGTGCGTGGCTCCAGACGCTCCGGACCATCTGCCCACGACGCTAAGCCCGCATTGCACGACAGGCATACACTCTTGCCTATGACGCAAGAAGATGGAGAGCTGGACAGCCTCGTACGCAAACGGATCCGCGCTCTGCGGGTGGCGCAGGGCTGGTCCCTGGAGGAACTGGCCACGCGTGCCCACCTCAGCCAGTCCTCACTGAGCCGTATCGAGAACGGCCGGCGCCGCCTCGCACTGGATCAGCTGGTCACTCTCGCCCGCGCCCTGGACACCACGTTGGATCAGCTCGTGGAGACCGCCACCGACGACGTGGTGACCAGTGCGATGGTCGACAGCGCCCACGGCCTGATGCGCTGGCCCGTGAAGGGTGACCCCGGCATGAGCGTGGTGCGCCAGCGCATGACCGAACCACCGCCTGAGAACCCGGCGCGCATGCGTGCCCACCCGGGGCGCGAGTGGCTCGTCGTCCTGTCCGGCACCGCGACCCTCATGCTCGGCCACCGCCGCTTCCGCATCGAGACCAACCAGGCCGCCGAGTTCCCCACGATGATGCCGCACGCGATCGGCGCCGAGGGCGGGCCCTGCGAGATCCTGGGCATCTTCGACCGCGACGCCCGCCGCGGCCACCAGCGCGAGGGCAGCGGCTACGACGCTCCGGGCACTCGCGAATGACGGACGTCCCCGAGCAACAACTGACCACGCAACAACCACCATCAGCTGTTTGATCGACACACCCGCCCAGGCCGTGACCGTACCGAGGTGCCGGAGCCGAGTCGGGAGGGGGCTCAGGCGCCGTTCACGGCGGTGAGCAGTTCCCGGCGGGTGGGCCCGGGTTCGGCGTAGCGGGGTTCGCCGGCGGCCAGCTCGACGGCCCTTTTCGCCAGTCCGGGCTTCACCAGGGCCTCCCGCGGGGTGGCGAGCAGACAGCCCACGTCGGCGACGCCGCGCAGGATGTCGGGGTCCTTCCAGCGAGCGGATCCCAGGGCGATCTGCAGGTTCCAGTGGGCGTCGTCGGTGGTGCGGACGTCACCCTGTATCTCGGCGTCGATCTCGGCAAGCCGGCTCCGGTCCCAGGCAGCGAACCTCTCCCATACGGGCGTGAGGTTCCCCTCAGTGACCGTGTCGAGCATCAGGGCCAGCCGCAGGGGGTCGTCGGTCCCGACCACGCGCAGGACGTCGCGCAGCGCTGTGGCATGCCGCCAGCCCATCGTGATGCCCGTGCCGAACTGCGGGTTGATCGTGCCCCAGGCGTCGCCGACCGGGACGATCCCGGTGACCAGCGGCCGGCCGTCGACGACGAGGCGCCGGCGCCGGCTGTCGGACCCGCCCATCGCGGTCACACCCGTTATCGGCTCCCCCTCGCCCAGGTGCGCGAACCATGGGTACAGCTTCAGTGCTCGGTGCCATGCTCCGGCGTCGGCCAGCACGCGCAGTTCCTGGTCGCGTCCGGACGTCACCAGCGACACGCCCCAGGTGCCGCGGTCACCGGGGACGGAGACGACGCTGACGCTGTCGTGGTGGCACAGCGGCAACGGTGGCTGCCGGGGCAGGGTGCCGTCGGGTGAGCGGAAGTACCTGGTGTAGTAGCGGAAGCCCATTCCGACACGGTGTTCCTCGGGTTCGGCGCCGATCCCGGCCAGCATCCCGGCCACCGGGGAGTTGCGGCCTGCCGCGTCGACCACCAGGTCGGCCGCCGACCGCTCGCCGTCCTGGGTGAGCACACCGGTCACGTGGGGGTGTACCGCGGTCTGTGCCTCCCCTGTCAGCAGTCCGGTGACCTTGACACCGTGCCGCACGGAAATGCCGGGCGTCTCCCGCGCCTGAGCCAGCAGGGCCACGTCCAGCAGCGGCCGCCGGATGGCGATCGTCTCGAACCGGGCGTCCTCCGGCTGCCTCGGCCCGGTGGCCGCCACGTCCCACGCCCCGGCGATCACGTTGTAGTGGGGACGCCCTCCCATGGCGAGGATGCGGTCCACGGCTCCGGGGAGTTCGGCGGCCAACTGGCGCGCTCCTCCGGGCTGAACGCAGTGGCTGTGCCGGAACTGGCTGACCCCCGGCCGTCGCCAGTCCCGCCAGACGGCTTCGGCGCCGCCGTCCGGCGGGCAGGGGTCACGGTCGAGCACAGTGACCCGTATGCCCTCGGCGGCCAGCAGCATCGCGGTCACCAGGCCCGTCGGCCCGGCCCCCAGCACTACGACATGCTTCATCTCGAACTCTCCTGCTTTTCCTCGGCTGTTGGGTCGAGCCGCACTTTCGCTGCGCGACGAACGCTCACTCCCCACCGCGGCGCGCAGGGGGACGCGGCGGGTCAGGGAAGACAGGCGGTGTGGGCGTCGATGGGCAGGCTCAGTCGGCCGGTGTTCAAGGAGCCGTCGGGGTTGATTTCCAAGTGGTGGGCCGGGTCCGGGATGTGACCGAGGACCAAGAGGGCGTCCGTGGTGGGTATGACGGCGTTCTCCCAACTGCCGTCGCGGAACTGGGCCGCGGTGACGACGAAGAGGCGGCGGGTGTCCGTAGCGGCGTCTGCGGGTGCCGGCGCGGGGGGCGCGTCGTCTGTGTGGGAGAGGGCGACGTCACGGGTGGCCGCGGTGCGCAAGCGGGCGGAACGTGTGCCGAGTCCTTCGGTCACCGAGGGGGTGGCAGCCGAGCCCACCAGGACGACCTGGGCGTGGACGCCGACGGGTCCCGAGATCAGTTCGGTGATGATGGTCTGTGCGAAGCGCAGGATGTCATGGTCGTCTCCGGTCAGGGAGATCGCTCCCGGCAGCTGCGCCAGGTCCACCAGTACTCGGTCGCCTTGATGCAGGCCGAGGGTGACGGTCAAGGAGTAGGGGTGAGCCGGGCCGTCGGCCCCCGTGCCGGTCTGACGCAGATCGGCCGTCCGGACCCACCATTCCTTTCCGGAGGCGTCTGCGGTCCAGGGTGCGGGTGCGTGCGGGTGGGCGTCGGCGAGCCGCAAGGTCAGTTGGCTCCCCGAGTAGACGACGGCGTGGACGGCGGGGAGGGGGCGGGCGGCGTGCGGGCGGGCGGCCACGGCCTGCAGGCCGAGGGCGACCGTCTCCAGCGCCTTGCGCCGGTTGGTGCCCGGCCCGGTGAGAGGGATCTGCGCGGGGGTGGGTTTGCGTCTGCCCAGGATCAGTGTGGCAGCTCCACCGAGCAGGGCGGACAGGCCAGTTGACACGCTCATCGGATACCTCATTGATGAAAGCCGGCAGGGAAGGGGTGCCGTGCGGAGGGGAAGGGCGGATGCGTGAACGCTCGGTGCGGGGCACGCGAGACACCGACACGCCGTCCGCGGGGGTTCGCGACCAGCGGCCCATTGGCTCCACGGGCCTCTGCTCAGGCGGTTGCCCGGAATCGGTCCGGATCACCGTCGAGGCGCTGTGGCCACCCCGCCCGTGGAGCCGCTTCGGGGAGCGGCCCGACGTTCGTTGCTCACGCTGCTCTCCTCCTGTTCGTGTGGCGCGGTGGCGACGGCCGGGCGGTGGTCGCCATGTCGGAAAACGGTATGCAAGGGGGCCGACGGCGACCATCCGGTCAGTGGCCGGGGCGTCGTACAGCAGGCTCTACTCCAAGCAGCCGTCCACAGAGGGCGTCCGGCGTCTCGCCCAACGCGTCAACGTCTCGCCCTCGTCATCGGTCAGCACCGACTCGGCCTTCGGACGTCCCGTCCTCACCACCTGGCCACCATCCCGAACCAGCACTGACCTACGCAGCGAAATCGCGACCAGGACACTAGCCATCCGCCTCCCCGCCCAGCTCCCTCCCCAGTTCTCCCCGCCGCCGGATCCCCAACTTCCGGTAGGCGTGGGTCAGATGGGTCTCCACCGTGCGGCGGGCAAGGTGCAGCGAGCCGGCGATCTCCGCGTTGGTCCGCCCGGCGGCCGCCAGCTCGGCGATGCGGCGCTCGCCTGCCGTGAGGGACTGCGACCCGGTGAGGTTCGTCGAGGTACGGCGGGCGCCGCCCTCCCGCAGCGCCTCCTTCGCGAGAGCGCACAGCCTGACCGCGCCGATCCGTTCGGCGTGCTCGGCCGCCTCACGCAGGCAGTCGCGGGCGCGGGCGCGTTCCCCGGCGGCGGTGAGCAGTCGGCCCCGGGTGATCAGCGCAGAGACCAGTTCCGTGTCCGCCGAGGAGTTCCGCAGCACCCGTACCGCCTCACCGGCCAGTTCCAGGCCGCGCGGCCCGCCGGTCGCCGCGCCCAGCACGCGCAGCGAACGGCCCACCGTGCGCGGCGTGTTCCACACCCGCGCCAGCCGCAGTTCCTCCTCGGCCAGTGTCAGGGCCTCCCGCCGCCGGCCGAGCGTCAGCCAGCACTCCGCGGCGGCCGTCCGCCACGGTGTGACGACCGGGCTGACCACGTCACGGGCCGACTGGCCGCGTCCGCACTCCAGGAATTCGTGCAAGGCGCCCGCCGGGTCGTCCGTGGCGGCCCGCAGGACGCCTCGTGCGTACAGGAACCGGTTCAGCTCCCAGGAGTCCGGCGCTTCCTGGGGGTCGAAGCCGTCCACGAGCCGCCGGGCCTCCTCCAGGCGGCCGGTCTCCACCAGCGCGACCAGGGCATGGGCCGTGAGGTTGGTCGGTCCGGGTTCGTCGGCCCGACCGGCACCGCCGGCGGCCGGTCCACCCCGGGTCCCGGTGGGCTCACCGCTCGGCCGGAGCGCGGCCTGGGCCAGCAGCCACGGGTAGTCGCCGCGAGCGGCGGCGATGTCGGCACGTACGTTCAGCAGCGCCTGGTGCGTCGGGTGCAGCAGGGTGGGACGGCGGCCGGCCAGTCCGCGCTCCACGAGGCGGGTCGCCTCGTCGAGTTCGTCGGCCCACTGGGCGACGGCGGCGGCCGCGGCCAGCAGGAAGGGTTCGGTGAGCCGATCGGCGGGCCGCGCCAGCAGGGCGCGCAGCCGCTCCATCGCCGCGTCCGCCGAGGTCCGTCCGGCGGACGCGGCATACCGTACGAGGAGTGCCTGACCGGTGGTGCCGACCAGTACGGGAGAGCGTTCGGCCGTCTCCTTCAGTTTCCGGTACACCTCCTGGCGGACCGGCTGATCCTGGTCGGCCAGGAGTGCACAGGCCGTATGCGCGGTGCGTGCCAGGTCCGGACGGTCGGTCAGCCGGTCGTCCAGGCCGCGCAGGATCTCGATGGCGACGCGGACCATACCCTGGTCGGCGAGCGCCGTGCCGAGCGCGATGGCCGCGCGCACCAGTTCCTCCGGCTCGCCCGGCAGCCACAGCGCCTCGGCGAGCCGCGCGATCCCGGTCGAGGAGCGTACGAAGACGTACTCCAGGGAACCCAGTTGGGTGAGCAGTCGCTGTCGGCGGGCGTCGGGCAGCGGCTCGTGCAGGGCCCGGCGCAGATAGGCGACGGCGTCCTCGGCGCGGTCGGCGTGCACGGCTCCGGCCGCGGAGTCCAGCAGGACTCCCAGGGCCCACGGGGAGCCGATGGTGTCCGCCCGCAGCAGCTGCCCGGCCACCACCTCGTTCCTCTCGCCCCGGCGCAGCATCGCCTCGGCCGCGCTCCGGTGGGCTGCCTGCCGTCGCGCCGCGGACCAGCCGGCGAGCACGGCGTCACGCAGCAGTGGGTGGGCGTAGCGGGGGCGCCCGGTGGGGTCGGGGCGCAGCAGACCCAGCAGGGTCGCCGCGGTGAGCCAGCCGGAGACCCGGGCGGGGTCGGCCCCGGCCATCTCGGCGAGCATCCCGGCGAGGGCGTGACGCGAGTTGTCCGGAGCCCCGCCCGTCCCGCTCCGGTCCGATCCCTCGTGCCAGCTCTCGTCCCAGCTCTCGTCCAGCGCCGCCAGCGCCCGGGCCACCTCCGCCGTCGCGGGTCCGGCGCTGTCCAGCCACCAGGAGACGGCCGCCGCGTACGCCCCCGGGTACAGCGCCGCACAGGTATCCGGAACGGCCGTCGGGAAGGCGGTGGCAAGGTCGTCGAGGAGGGCGCGCAGCAGCAGCGGGCTGCCCGCGCCGGCCCGTACACAGCTGTCCACCCACTGCCGGGAGGCGTACGCGAAGGCCGAACGCACCAGTTGTTCCGCCGAGTCGGCGGACAGCGAGGCCAGGGTGTGCGCGCGGACCAGGGAGGGCGAGAGGGAGTGGGTCAGTCCGGCCGAGGGCGGTTGGACGTCGTACTGGCTGCGCTCGGTCACCACCAGCAGGACGGGTAAGCGGTCGATGCGCCGGGCGGTCTCGACCAGCCAGCCGCGGGAGGGGCCGTCGGCAAGGTGCACGTCGTCCACCGCGACCAGCAGCGGGGCCTCGGCCGCGTACGAGCGCAGCAGCCGCCACAGCCGTGCGCCGCTGCCGCGTTCCTCCTCTGCCAAGAAGGGCTCGTCGGCCTCCGGTTCGGCGCCGAGGAGGCGGAGAACGGCCGCGAACGGCCGGGCGGTGTCGTCCGGGAAGCAGCGGGCGCGCACCACACGCATGCCCTGGGCGGCCGCGTCCTCGGCGGCGGCCTCCAGCACGGTGGTCCGGCCGGTGCCGGTGGCCCCCCGTAGCAGCACCAGCCGGCCGGCACCGCCCCGGGCGCGCTCGGCCTCGGCTGCGATCAACTCGCGCGCCTCCCGGCGCTCCGGCGCGCCCGGCACTGCCACAGCCCCGCAGGCGTGCATCAGCGGTGGCCGCGAGGCGGGGTCGGAGTGCCGTGGACCTTCTTCGCGTGCGACCGGAAGGCGCGACGGCCGACGACGGGCAGCATGCCGAGATGGGACACCACGACATGGCAGCGGGAGATGTCATCGTCCGCGACGGCGCGTATGAGAGCGGGAGCCAGGCCCAGTTCACGGTGGAACATTGAGTGAACGACGCATATGTCCCGAACATCCGCCATTGGGGCTCCTGTTGTCGTGTCTGTCATGGTGTCGGGCTCCGTTGCGGTGGGGTGGGTGACGGCCGGTACGCGGACAGGCGGGCAGCCCGGGTTGGGGCGGGTTCGGCGGGCAGGGACCGGGCAGAGGCCCCCGCGGGGGCGTCCCGGTTGTCCTGGGCTGGTCATCCGTGGGCTCTGCCGTCGGCGAGCGGGCGACGGCGCGTTCTCGGACTTGGCGGGCCGCCACGCACCGCCCTCCACCACGCGAAACTTCCCTGCGGGCTCCGGAGCCGCCGGCGGCTCGGGCGACGGCGGCGGCTCAGATGTCTCCGACGGCTCCGGCCGCTCAGATGTCTCCGACGGCTCCGGTGGTTGATGCGGCCGCCGGCTCGCATGGCCGGCCCAGGCCGCCAGGGCACGGGCTCGCTGCTCACGTCGTCGGGGGATGTCGGAGGTCCTGGTGGCCCAGGCGACATGTCCGTCGGACCGTACGAGGATCTCCGCGACGCCATCCAGGTCTTCACGTGCCTGGTGCCAGGTCACGGTCGCGGTGCGCACGCGGGAACCCCACCGGTGCGCGACGGTCGGGCCCGGCTCCGGGTCCTCGGCGAAGTCCAGCAGTACGAAATCGCCGTGCCCGGTGAGTTCGTAAACGCGCAGGGCTTGCGACCCTCTCGCCGTCAGTGCGACGTCGGGCATGCGCCGGCCCACCAGTGGGTCGGCTTCCGCGTCGGCGGGAGGATATGCCACATCGAGAGCGGAGGCTCCGGCAGTGCGCCGACCTGACTCGTCCAGCTGGAGGGGGTCGTCGGCGAAGGTGTCCATCGGTCGCCGCCGGCGCGGGACGAGTCGCCCCGGCGCGGTCTGTGCTTCGACGGGCTCGGTCGTCGAGCGCCCGAGGAGCCGGCGCTCGCGGTCATAGCTGTCGAGCAGTCCGGGCGGCGCCCAACCTCCCACCTCCGCCCCGAGCTTCCAGCCCAGATTGATGGCGTCCTGGAGGCCGGCGTCGAGAGCCTGCCCGCCTGCCGGGACGTGGATGTGGGCGGCGTCACCGGCCAGCAGGACGCGGCCGGAACGGTAACTGGCCGCGACACGGCTCGTGTTGTCGAACCGGGCGAGCCGGCGGGGCTCGGCGACGCCGAAGTCGCTGCCGGTCAGTGTCGCATCGGTGCCGGGGAAGTCGATGCGGGCGGCCTGCCGTACGAAGCTGCGTCCGCCGTCACACCCGACGACGAAGCGGGCACGCAGGAAGCGGATCCCCTCGGGACCGCGTACCTCCACCTCGACGCCGTCCGCGTCCTGACAGAGGCCGACCGCTTCGTGTCCGCGCAGAACGTCCACGCCGAGTTCGTGGGCACGCTCCTCCAGCACGGCTTCGGTGCGCGCCTGGGTGAGGGCGAGAGCGTGGCGGCCGGGGAGCGGGCCGGCGTCGAACGGGGTGTGGGAAGCGGCGTCGTGCCGGCCCGGGAGCGGCTCACCGAGGGCGAGAAAGCGAGCGGCCTGCCGCCGCAGGTCCATCAGTTGGAGGCTGCGGGGATGAAGAGTCACGGCCCGCGGCTCCCGCCGCGGCGTGGTGCGACGCTCCAGGAGCAGGGTGCGTACGCCGCCCAGCGCCAGTTCGCATCCGAGTATCAACCCGGTCGGGCCTGCTCCCACGACGACGACATCGATGTCCATGGTGATCGTGCTCTCTTCTGGGTGCCGGGGCCGCCCTCCCGTCGGGGGGCTCGGGGACGGCGGCCCCGGCTGACCACGGAGCCCGCTTAGGGGGTGGGCTCTGCGCGGCCGGTCTGTGGCTGTCAGGAGTCCAGGGCGAGGCCGGCACCGGGACATGTCCTGTCCTGGTCCGCGACGGCTCGTACGAGATCGGGTGCGAGGCCGAGTTGACCGTGGAACATGGTGTGCGCGGAACATGGTGTGCACCGCATACATGTCTCGGACGTCTGCGTGGCCGGGTCTCGCTCACCAGCGATCGCGTGCTGACCCAGCCATTGCGAGCACTTCCTCGCCGCTCTCCCCCCGGGTGATGTCTTTTTCAGGTCCACGATGGTGCAAGTCACCGATGTGATCGTCCACGGGCCGAGTATGGACGTCCGCACCGGCTCCTGCCTGGCCCTGTTGGTCCCAGGACCAGCAGAGCTGTGGCGGAGCGGTACCGGCGCGACGCATGATCCGGTCATGGCTCCTTTCATGTGTTCAGGGCGGACCGGAGAAGGTGCCGGAGAGCGGGGCCGGGACAACCGGATGGCGACATGGCGAACCGGCGAAGTGTGGTACGGCAGTGGACCTGAGCTGCTGTCCGTCCGCTTCACACATGACACGACCCGGCCTCCGCGCGCTTCCGCCGGGACCGACCTCACCGCCCACCCTAGGGAGATCAACACAGGCCACGCTTGTACCGCAGCGTCAGCGCAGTGGAACATCCGCGCCAGGGGGGAACGGGCGTGCTGGTGCGCGCCGCCAAAGCCAGTGAGTACGACGCATGCGATGGGGTGACGCCGTCACCGGCCATCCGCGACTGGAGACCGACAGGTGAGGAACAACAGGGAAAGCACTGAGCCGGGGACCGGCGGAGGGCACAGGACGTTCGCCGTGGACGTCACCGCCGTGAGCACCGGGCCGGGCGGCTTCGACGCGTTACGGCGCGAGTGGGACGTCCAGGTCGGTGGGGCGTTCCCGCTGCCGCCCTTCGAAACGCGCGGACCAGGTGCCTTCCGGCTCAGATCGCAGTGACATGGGCACGGGCCGACCTCACCACCACGCCGCTCCCAGCGGGCGCCTTCGACCTGCTATCCGTCCAGTACTTCCCGCTCCTGCGGCGGCCGGGCCACGCGACGCTGCGCGGCCTGCTGGACGCCGTCGCCCCCGAAGGCACGCTGCTGTTGGCCACCCATGCCCTCGCGGATCTGACCCGATGTCATGAGAACCACTTCGACCCCGCCGACCACTACCAGCCGGACGACATCGCCCGGCTCCTCGACGGCACCTGGAACATCCCTGAACACGGCCTTGGTCTGATCCCGTGCTCCGACCGAGAACACGCGAGACCATCGGGGACGGCCGTGCCCAGAGACCGTGCTGCGGTGCAGGCCGGTGAACCGGGTCCGGTCGCCGAGCAGCGCCTTGGCCAGACGGGTCTGCCGCAGCGTCTCGCCGAGACGCGTCATCACCAGCGCCGGGGTGTCCTCGAGGCGGTCCAGGATCCGCACCATCCCCGGGTTGATGTGATCGGTGCGCAGTGCCCGCTGTGGAACGGTGTACCCGGCCATGGAACAGGTGGTCCCGCTCGTCGAGCGAGAGGTGCAGCCCGCGCGCCATCGCGGCGAGCATCTGCGCGGACGGACGGGGTCCGCGCTGCTGCTCGATCCGGCTGTAGTAGTCGGCCGACATACCGCACAGGGCGGCCACCTCCTCACGGCGCAGCCCACCGGTACGGCGGCGCGGGCCACGCCGGAGGCCGACGTCCTCCGGCTGGAGCGCTTCCCTCCTGGAGCGGAGGAACTCCGCCAGTTGCGCCCGGTCCGCCATGGCCTCCCCCCTTCCTTTCCCAGCGGGCTGCCCGGTCGGCCGCCGACGTGGACCAGCAGGGCTCCCGCCGCCTCAGACAGTAAGGACCTTCTGACCCAGGGATCTTTTGTACCCCTCACATGCCGTCTTGTCGGCGTGCTGGGCTGGGGCTGGACCCGGCCCGGCCCGTCCCCTCCCGGCCCGTCGATGGTGCCGCGTCCCCGGCGCCGTCCGCGGGACGGGCCGGCCACGGCCGGTCCGAGCGTCACCGGTCTCGGCCGTGGTGACCCGTCGCAGCCGGACCGGAGTTCTCGAGCGGATTCAGGTCAGGCGTGTCACCACCTCGGAGGGGGACGCCCGCCTCGAAGCGGCACGGCGCCTGGGGGTACAGCCTGCTGTACCCCTGCTTGGGGTACGCACGGCAATGCCCGCCGGAGGCGCAACTGATGTGCTGAACACGTCACGCCAGCACCGCCGAGAGGACATCGCCGTGAGTATCCAGGCACCCGTCAGCATCGAGACCGAACCGGTCGGCAAGGGCGACCGTGAGGACCGCGCCACCGGCCTGCGGGGCAGCATCCGCCGCCACCCCGTGACCTGGTTCTTCTCGCTGGCCATGCTGCTGAGCTGGGCGGCCTGGGCACCGTACGTGCTGTCCGAGAACGGTCTGGGCCTCTGGCACTTCGCCTTCCCCGCGGTGGGCGGCACCACCCAGCTCTCCGGCGTCCTGCCCGGCGCCTACCTGGGCCCGATCGGATCGGCCCTCCTGGTGACCGCCGTCACCGAGGGACGCGCCGGACTGCGGGCCTGGCGGGGCCGGATGACCAAGTTCCGCGTCAACTGGCGCTGGTACGCCGTGGTTCTCCTCTCGGTGCCCGCGGCGCTGACCCTCTCCTCGGCAGCGCTGGGCGACCGCGGCCCCCTGATGCCGTCCGCAACGGTGCTCGCCGCGTACCTGCCCGGCCTGATCCTGCAGTTGATCACCACCGGTCTCGCCGAGGAGCCCGGCTGGCGCGAGTTCGCCATGCCCCGCCTCCAGCACCGCTACGGACCCGTGGTCGCCACCCTCGTCGTCGGTCCCCTCTGGGGCGTCTGGCACCTGCCGCTGTTCTTGACCGAGTGGGGCGGCTACCCGGACGTGACCTGGACCGCGCCGGTGGAGTTCGTCGGCACCACGATCGCCTTCAGCTTCGTGATGACCTGGGTGTTCAACCGCTCCGGCGAGAGCATGCCGCTGGTCATGCTGCTGCACTGCGGTGTCAACAACTTCTTCTCCATCGCCTGGTCGGGCATGTTCCCGTGGCTGTCCTCCGGGAACGCGGCGCACGCCTTCCTGCTCAGCTCCATGGTCGGCGCCCTCGTCCTGCTCGTCGCCACCCGGGGTCGGCTCGGCTGCCCGCCGGCGTCCAGTGCCCACGCACTGAGGGGCCGGACGCTGTGACGGGCTTCGGGACATGGCGACGAGGCGCCTTCGGCGCAGCGGGGTCCGGGGCGAGGTGGCGAGGGCGACGGCCGGGTACGGCCGGGGACCCACCTGGTGTGCTCGGCGGACGGGACGCGGGGAAGTACCGGCGGCGCGGCCCTCGACCGCCGGATCGCCGAAGCCGCGCCGCGGCTGCACCCACCGGCCCGGTCCACCGGACGTTCTCGGTGCCCGAACCCTCCCCTCCCGTACCGGGAGGGCGGACCTGAAGCAGCCGGGGGACCGCCTCCGCGCGAGCTTGGTCCGAGCTCTCGTCCGGCAGGCGGCACCGGTGAGCGACCGACGCGGAGAGCGGTGGCCGTCCCCGCTCTCCGCGTCCCGCGTGCCCCGGGTCAGCGTGGCCCTGGCCCAGGCAGCGACATGACCCCGCAGGCACCGCAAGGAGCACGCGCCATGTCGCGGGGTGATGACGCTCTTTGATTTTCCCCACCTGGTGCTCAGCGGCGGGACAAACCTGCTCTGATGATCTCCTCACCCTTCGTGTGATCTTGTTGGTCGCTCTGTGTGATCTGGATCGGCGTGTCGGGATGCGGGTTTGTGCTGGTGGAGAGCCTGCGTGAGCTACAAGGTCGGCCTGTTCGGGGGCCCGGATGCTCACGCGGGAGGAAGACGTGGATGCTCATGCACTGCGTCGCCAGGGATGGACGATCCCGGCGATCGCACGGCATCTGGGCCGTGACCGCAAGACGATCCGCGCCTATCTGAACGGCGAGCAGGTCCCGGGCCTTCGCCATCCGAGCCCGGATGCGTTCGTTCCGTTCCTGGACTACTGCCGTCAGCGGTTGGCGGACGACCCGCATCTATGGGCGTCGACGCTGTTCGACGAGGTCAGCAGGCTGGGCTATGAGGGCGGATACTCGACATTCACCCGTGCACTTCGCCGCTATCAGGTCCGCCCGCACTGCGAACCGTGGGTTGCCAAGTACTACGGGGTCGGAGTGGACATCTGCCCGCCGCGTCGCGGCAACCGCAAGGGCGTGGTGGAGAAGGCCAACCACTCAGCCGCACAACGCTGGTGGCGCACGGTCCCCGACGCCCTAACCGTCTTCCAGGCCCAGTCCGGCATCGACAAACTCTCCGTCCGGATGGACGAGCGCCGCCGTGTCGCCGACGGACTCAAGGTCACAGTCGGTGAACTTGCCGCTGCTGAGCCGCTGTTGGATATCCCGGTGCGGCCGTTCCCGGCCGAGCTGGAAGCCGAGCGGACGGTGAGCCCGCAGAGCTTGGTGTCCTTCGACGGGAACTTCTACTCGGTTCCTCCGAGCCTGGCGGGCGCACAGGTCCGCGTGGTGCACCGGCTCGGCGAGGACTACCTCCACATCGTCACCGCCGGCAGGGCGGTGGTCGCCCAGCACCGTCGGGCCCCGCGCGGGGCCGGCCAGACCATCCGCGACGCCGGGCACGTCATCGCGCTGGAGCGAGCCGTGCTGGCCTCGTTCAGCGACCGGGCGCCCTGCAAGACCAAGGTCCGCCGACCCCCGTCGCAGGCCGCGCTTGCCGAGGCCGAACGGTTGCGCGGCCGGGCCGCCGCAGCTGATCCGGCCGAACGGGTCGTGATCGACCTGTCCCACTATGCCGCCGTGGCCGACCGGCTGCGGACCGCTCCCAACTCCGAGGAGGAGAACACCGATTGAGTACGTCACCGATGCGGGTGAGCGAAGCGCGCCGCTTTCAGCAGCTGCGAGGCCACCTGTCCTATCTCAAGCTCAATGACGCCGCCGAGGCATTGAACCGGGTGCTGGACCAGGCCCGCACCGAGCGGATGTCGCTGACCGCGGCCCTGGAACGGCTGCTGGAGATCGAGGTCGAGGCCACCGAGGCCCGTCGGCTGGCGGCCCGGGAACGGTTCACCTGCCTGCCCGAGCTGTGGACCCTGGCCGATTTCGACTTCGCCGCCCAGCCCGGCGTCGATGAGAAGCTGATCCGGGACCTGGCCGCCCTGCGGTTCCTGGACGACGCGTCCAACGTGCTGTTCGTCGGGCCGCCCGGGGTCGGCAAGACCATGCTGTCCGTAGCGCTCGGGCGGGCTGCGGTCGAGGCCGGGAACCGCGTCTACTTCACCACGGCCGCCGATCTGGCCGCCCGCTGCCACAAGGCCGCGCTGGAGGGTCGGTGGAAGACGTGCATGAACTTCTTCGCCGGCCCGAAGCTTTTGATCATCGACGAACTGGGCTATCTGCCGCTGCCCGAGGACGGCGCGTCCGCGTTGTTCCAGGTGATCAACCAGCGGTATCTGAAATCCAGCACGATTCTGACGACCAACGTCGGGATCGCCGACTGGGCCGGCGCCTTCGGCGACGCCACCGTCGCGGCGGCCATGCTCGACCGGCTCCTGCACCGGGCCGCGGTCGCCGGGATCGACGGCCCGTCCTACCGGCTGCGCGGCCACCGCAACCAGGCCGGGACCCTGCGCGCGGGGGTGAACGCCCGTGTCTCATGACTCCGCACCCGCCGCCACCGTCCCCCAGCCTGCCGTCGCCACCCGCATCTGCCCTTCCTGCAAGGTGGAGTTCGCCCCCGAGCCCGGCACCCGGCAGACTTACTGCGCACCGGCCTGCCGCGCCAGCAATCAGCTACCCGAGCTGACCCTGACCGTCAAAACCTGCCCCGTCTGCCAGGACGACTTCACCTCGCACCCCAGCGTCCGAACGCGACCAGGAACGAGCCCTCCGTATGGGCGAAACGCCCCAGCCACCACGCGCCCCCCGCCCCCCATCCCGCCCGGCGCTACGACCGCCGGCCTCGGCGGACCTGCCACCTGCCGCAACCCGCAACTGTCCAGCCGGTCACCATCGTCGCCCTGCTGGCCACCCCCGAAGCAGCCCGTCCCTCACTGCCCGCCGCAGTCCCGGACGTGATCCCCATGCGCCGAGGCTGAACCCAACGACTGCCAGGCGGGCCCACCACCCCTGCGGGCCCGCCTGGAGAAAAAGACCTCGCCACCGCGAAGCCCTCTGACATCGTTGCGCTCCATGGCCGAAGCGATAGTGATGTTTCTCGACGCCGCCGCAAGCGCAGCGGTCGAGAGCCTGCGAGACCAATTGGACCGGCACGGACTGGTCAGCCCGACGACTAACTCCCGTCCCAGACACCGGCCACATGTCTCCCTGGCCGTCGCTCGGACCATCACGCTGAACGATCCCTCGCTCATCAGTCGGATCGCTCAACAACGTCTGGACATCCGCATGGAATCGATCGGGACCTTCGCCGGACCTCAGGGCGTCCTGTTCCTCGGCGTCACCGTCACACAGTCGCTGCAAGAGGCCCAGCGGCGGCAGGGCCGCCTCATCGTCGGGCCGCCGCCGAGCACGCCGCGCTCGCTCATCTACTCGGCCCGCGCGAACGACCGAATGACAGCGGTCGGGGCGCTGATCGCCGGCGGTGTGGGCAGCGGTGTCGCGCTCGGCTCGTGATCGCTCCGGTCGGAGCCGGGATTCTTCGCAGATCGCGATAACCATCCGACCAGTGGTGCGTTCAAGGCGCCCAAGCTTTGGTCCATTCCACGCGTGAATCGCGCAAGCCGCGGAAACTTCTTGTTAAAACATAGGACCTCTGTGAAACTTGGCCGCCACGCACCGCCCGCCAAGAGCAGGGACAGCACATGAGCACTGCGTCACTCCCCGGTGATTCATCCGGGCTCGGGTCGGGGGTCGACCGCCGCTCCCTGCTGAAGCTCGGCGGGCTGCTGGGCGCCTCCCTCGCGATCAGCGGGCTCCCGGTCTTCACCTCGAAGGCGCAGGCCGTGACCCGGCCCGGTACGCTGACGCTGGTCCCGCCGGCCACCGCCACCCGGCTCCGGTACACCTCGCCAGGCAGCGCGGCGAACATCATGCAGGAGGGACTGGCGGTCGGGAACGGGCGCCTCGGCGCGATGGTGACCGGCGACCCGGCGTCGGACGCGCTTTACCTGACCGACATCACGCTGTGGACCGGGGGCGCCAACGCCAGCCTCGGCAGCGACGGCCAGTTTCCCTACGGCGTCAACAACTTCGGCTCGTACCAGTCGCTGGCCCAGGCGCGCGTCTCCGTCCCGGCGCACGCGCTGTCGGCCGTCACCGGCTATCAGCGGGTGCTGGACCTCAGCAACGGGTATGTGTCAGCGTCCTACCAGTACAACGGGGTCACGTACACGCGTGAGGTCTACTCCAGCAACCCGGACGACGTGCTCATCGTGCGGCTCAAGCAGAGCGGCGGCGGCAGCTACACCGGCAGCGTCTCGCTCAGCGGCACGCACGGCGAGACCACCAGCGCCGATTCGGCAGGTCCCACCGCTTCGTTCAGCGGCACGCTCGCCAACGGTCTGAAGTACGCGTGCGCGGTCGCAGTGACCGCCACCGGCGGCACGGTCGCGGTCTCCGGCAGCAGTGTCACCTTCACGTCGTGCAGCGAGGTGATCCTCGTGTTCTCCGGCGGGACGAACTACAAGCCGGACCGCACGGTCGGCTACAAGGACAGCACCCTGAACCCGCTGTCCGTCGCCCTCGCCAAGGCCAACGCCGTCGCCGGCGTCAGCGGCGACTCGCTGCTGGCCACCCATGTCGTGGACTACCAGGCGCTGTACAACGCCACGACCGTGAACCTGGGGGCCTCCAGCGCCGCGCAGCGCGCCATGGACACCCCCTCCCGGCTCACGGCGCGCGCCGCGTCCGGTGCGGCGCCGGACCCGGAGCTGGAGGCGTCCTACCTGCAGTTCGGCCGGTACCTGACCATCACCGGCTCGCGGGGGTCGCTGCCGACGAACCTGCAGGGGCTGTGGCTGGACAACAACAATCCGGCGTGGATGAGCGACTACCACACCGACATCAATGTCCAGATGAACTACTGGCTGCCCGACCGGGCCGGGCTGGGGTCCTGTTTCGACGCGTTCGCGAACTACTGCGTCGCGCAGCTGCCGGGGTGGACGGCCACGACCCAGAGCCTGTTCCAGAGCTCGACCAACGGGTTCCGGAACAGCAGCGGCAAGGTGGCGGGCTGGACCGTCGCGATCAGCACCAACACCTGGGGCGGCGGCGGGTGGTGGTGGCACCCGGCCGGCAACGCCTGGCTGGCCAACACCCTGTACAGCCACTACGAGTTCACGCTGGACGCCAGCTACCTGCAGCGGATCTACCCGCTGCTCAAGGGCGCCTGCCAGTTCTGGGAGGCCCGGCTCATCACGGATCCCGGCACCGGCAAGCTGATCGACGACGCCGACTGGTCGCCCGAGCACGGGCCGAGGAACGCCAAGGGCATCACCTACGCACAGGAACTGGTCTGGCAGCTCTTCCAGAACTACACCGCGGCCGCGGCGAAGCTGAACCAGGACTCCGCCTACGCCGCCACCATCGCCGGCCTCCAGGCGAACCTCTACCTGCCGCAGGTCAGCCCCACCACCGGCTGGCTCGAGGAGTGGATGACGCCGGACAACCTCGACACCTCCGACATCACCCACCGTCACCTGTCGCCGTTGGCCGGCCTGTTCCCCGGCGACCGCATCACCGCCGACCAGAGCCCGGCGGCGCTGCTCACCGGCATCACCAACCTGCTGACCGCGCGGGGCATGAACTCGTTCGGCTGGGGCATGGCCTGGCGCGCGCTGTGCTGGGCACGGCTGAAGAACGCGGGCATGGCCTACCAGGCGGTGACGACCGTGCTGCAGCCCTCGGTGAACTTCAGCAACGGGACAGCGATCAACTTCTTCGACATGTACAGCTTCGGCAGCAGCTCGGTGTTCCAGATCGACGCCAACTTCGGCACTCCCAGCGCGATGATCGAGATGCTGGTCTACAACCGCCCGGGCCTGGTGGAGCTGCTCCCCGCGCTCCCGGACGCCTGGTCGGCCGCCGGCAGCGTCACCGGCGTCCCGGTCCGCGGCGCGATGACGCTGGACATGGCATGGTCCGGTGGGCAGGTGACCACGGCGACCCTGCACGGCACGCCCGGCGCCGGCACCACCGTGAAGTTCGGCGCCTGGTCCCGGGCGGTGACCGTCGGCAGCGGTGGCACCGTCACGGTCACCCCCCCTCCGCGCGCGACGGTCTTCAACCTGGTCAACCGCCGCAGCGGCAAGGCGATCGACGTTCCCGGATCGTCGACGACCGCCGGCACCGCCCTGATCCAGTACACGCTGCGCAATTCGCCGAACCAGCAGTGGAAGTTCGCCCCGGCCGCAACCGGCTACACGATCACGAACGTCAACTCCGGCCTGGTCACCGACGTCAAAGGCGGCAACACCGCCGACGGCACCGCCATCATCCAGTGGCCCGCCAACACAAGCACGAACCAGGAGTGGACGCTCGCTGACGCCGGCGACGGCTACGTCAAGCTGGTGTGCGTCCGCAGCGGCAAGGTGATGGGGGTCAGTCAGGACTCGACGTCGGACCTGGCCGGCATCACCCAGCAGACCGACACCGGCGACATCAGCCAGCACTGGCAGCGGATCGCAGTGGGCTGATGTCGACACCACGGCGCGCACGGACCGGCGGCGACGAACTCGTCGAGGTGATCGGTTCCATGTACGGCACTAGCCTCGATCTTGCATGACGGTCCGTCGGTTTCTCCGGCGGGCCGTTTCTCTCTTGTGGGTTGGTCGTGGGCAGGTTGATGGCCCGGCTGTCGCGTCGGGTGGGCGCCGGGTTCCACTGCTCCGGTGGGGTGACGCTGTCCGCAGGGATTCGAGGGTGCTGGTCAGCCGGGGTTCGGCAGGGCTTGGAGCCGGTCGGCCGCTGCGGTGATCACGTCGGTCCAGGGCCAGTGCGCCGCGAGGCGGAGGTAGCGTCGGCGGCCGGTGGTGACGAGTTGCGCGGCGGCTGAGAACAGGCGGAAGCGAAGCTTCTTGGGTTCCCAGCGGCGGGTCTTGCCGGTCAGGGCGAGCATCGGCATCCAGGCCAGCAGGTCCAGGGCGAGCTGGACGATCTCCAGCCAGATCTGGTTCTGGGCGAGGCCGTGGAAGGGAAGATTACGCAGGCCGGTGGAGCGGGCGTCCCGGATGCGGTCCTCGCAGCGGGCGCGCTGGCGGTGGCGCAGTTCGAGCCCGGCGATGGCAGCACCGGGAGTGTTGGTGGCGAAGCAGGTCAGGCGCATGCCGTCGGCGTCGGTGAAGCGCAGTTGGGCTCCGGGGTGCGGGCGCTCCTTGCGGACGATCAGCCGTATCCCCTTCGGCCACCCCTGCAGGCAGTCCCCGCCGATCTCGGCCACCCAGGCGCCGTCGCGGACCTCGCCGCCGGGCTCGACGGCCGGGGTCCAGGCCGATGCCGGGACCTTCAGCACGGTCTGGTGAATGGTGTCGGTGATGGCCATGCCGACCGAGTACGACAGCCACCGGCCCCGCGCTGCGAGCCAGTTGACGAACTCGTGGGTGCCGCCGCCGGAGTCGGTGCGGATCAGGGTGCGGCGCCCGCGCCGGAAACGCTTCGGGAGTTGGGCCAGGGACAGCTGGGTGGCGGTGATGTGGTCGGCGGCGGTGTTGCTGCCCGCGTTCCCCGCTCTGAGCAGGCCCGCGACCGGCTCACCGGCGCCGCCCGCCCCGTGGTCGACGAACCCCATGATCGGATGGTGGCCGAACGTCCGCTTCCAAGTCGCCGCGGCGTCCTGCTTGTCCGAGTGCGCGATCACCAGCACCCCGTCCAGGTCCACGATCGCCTGTCCACCCTGGTCGGGGGCGGCTTCCCCGGCCAACGCCCATACATGTTCGCGGACCTGAGCGCGGGCCCGGCGGATCGCGGCCAACGCGCGCTTCTCACTGCCGGCAAGCGTGTCGACCAGTCGGGAGACGGTCGGGTCGGAGGCCACCGGCCCGAACACCGCCGGCTCGGCCCGCAGCATGGAGACATCGGACAGACAGTCCCCGCCCAGCGCCACCGCGAGCGCCACATCCAGCAGGATCTTGCCCGGATCATGCACCGCCCGCTGCTTGCACCATGGCGCCAACGCCGCCGATATCGCCGTGTCCAGCCCGGTCTTGCGGACCGTCTCCGCCAGCAGCACGGAGCCAGCCTGGGAAACCGCTCCCCGGCCCCCGCCCTCGACACGGACACGGGGGTACGACCCGGTACTCCTCTTCACCTGAGGAGTGCAGCTTTCCTGACGACGACATGGACCCTAGACAAGTCCCATCGTCCCAGGTCAGACGCGCTCCTCACTTATTTGATCAAGCATCGGACACCCGCGGCTCCTGTGGGAACCGGGCGTTTATCCGGCGAGGTTGAGGTTGTGCAGGCGGGCGATACCCAACATGGCGTAATGGACGCCGTCGCCCTTGAGGCGGCAGTCGCGGAGGATCTTCCATGTCTTCATCCGGGCGAAGACGTGCTCGACGCGGGCCCGGACCTGCTTGTGCGAGCGGTTTGCTCCTGCTTCCACTCGGACAACTCCTCGCCCGGGGTTCGGCGGTGGGGCATCAGGAGCCCGGTGCCCGGATAGCCGCCGTCAGCCATCGTCAGGGTCTTGCCCACGGCGGCCTTCGCGCCGGATTCCGCCCACGCCTTGCAGTCGTTGCGGTTGCCGGGCAGGGGTTTGCCGATCACGACGACCAGGAGGGTGTCGGCGTCGATGACGACCTGGTGATTGGTGGAGTAGCGGTAGTTCTTGGACTGCTCGGCGATGCTGTGGTCGCGGGTGGGCACCAGGGTGCCGTCCACGATCAGCACGGTGTCCTTCGCGAACCGGCGCCGAGGCTGGAGCGCGAGGCGCGGGCCGAGGTGGTCGATGATCCGGTCAGCCGCCGATTTCGATACGCCAAACAACGGGGCGAGTTGGCGCATGGTCAGGTTCGTTCGCCAGTACGCGGCGACCATCAGCACCCGATCCTCCAGCGGCAACCCCCAGGGCCGGCCCCGCCGTGCCAGATCCGCTCCCTCGCGGCGCAGGGCGGTCATCAACTTCCCGAAATTGCGTGGGCTCAGCCCGGTGAACGGGGCTATCCAGGACGGCTTAGACGCCGTGATCACAGCAGTCACACCATGATCATGTCACCGTACCATAGGAGGTCGGCGAGCGCGTGGCAGTTACAACGAGATCCGCCCGGTCAGCCACCACTCCAAATACTTGGCCAGGCTCGGTGCAACCCAAGTGCGGCTGTCATCCTCATGATTCCAGGCGAAGACATCGGGGCGCTTCAGCCCGGGGAGGAGAGCGAACAGGTCCCCGTTCCCTGCGTCCGCGAAGAAGAGCAGCGGATCGAAGGGCATGTAAAGCTCGGCGAGCTCCCTATCCCCACGCAGAGTGCTGTTCTCCGTGGCGATCCGCTCAGCCGGCCAGATGAGACCTGCCTCCCCTCGATGCCATCACTCTCCCGAAGCAATCCCGCAAGGTCCTCAGGCAGCGGATGCCTCAGGACTGCGGCGCACCTGAGCAGTGATGATTCCGAGGCTGGAGGATGGAACACCACCGGGCCGGGCAGAGGCAGCGACCAGTTCGGTCCACACGGTGGGATCGGCCTCCACAGGCTTGTCGGCGATCAGGTGCTCAAGAGAGCCCACGAGCGACGTCTGGCGCTCCTGGCGAAGTCATCAGTATGACCCCACCACCCCCTCATGGACGGCACGAAGATCAGTTACGGGACAGCCCTTAGGGCTTGCAGATCATTAACCTGTCGTCTTGATCTTGTCGTGAGGCTCGCCGGTTTGGGCGAGGACCCGAGCCTTGAGGGCGGCGAGGACGATGG
>NZ_JBITIY010000021.1:0-33939 GCF_044459385.1 Streptomyces sp. NPDC050287
GCTCATGCGGCTCCCCGCACCATGACGATTGACCGCCCTTTGGCCTTCCGCTTACGGCTACGGGGGGGGGCAGCGCCGCGGAGGCGCATCCGTTCACCATACGGTTCACCACAGCGGTCACAAGTCCTCGAACAAACCGCGGAGTTGGTGGCGGCTGCTGACACCCAGCTTCGGATACACGTTGTAGAGGTGGGAACTCACCGTACGAGGAGACAGTTTGAGCTGCTCGGCTATCTCCCGGTTGCGCAGGCCCCGCGCCGCCAGCCGTACGATCTCGCGCTGCTGGGCGCTCAGTTCCGCCAGTGGATCAGCCTTGGTGGGCGTGGTGGCCACGCCGCTGGCCCGCAGCTCCACGCGCGCCTCCTCGGCCAGGCCCGCCGCCCCGAGTCGGGTGAACGACTCCAGCGCCATGGTCAGGAGAGGGCGGGCGTCCAGGGGGCGCCGCCGCCTGCGCAGCCACTGCGCGTAGTGGAGCCTTGCCTGCGCCCGAGCCAGTGGCCACTCGTCGCCCGCCGGGTTGACCGTGGCGAGCCGGAAGTGGTGTTCGGCGTCCTTGGGGTCGCCGGCCAGCGCGTCGGCGTGGTGCAACAGCAGGGTCATCCGGGTCGTCGGCTCGGGCCCCATCGCTGTGCGCACCACCTCGACGATGCGCGCCGCCTCCTCCTGTCGGCCCGTCCGCTGGGCGGCCACCGCGAGATCGGCGACCGAACGGTGTGACAGGAAGTAGTGCAGAGGCGTGCCGTCCTCAGCGAACAGCAGCCGGAAGTGCCGGAACGCGCTGTCGAAATCGCCGGCCGCCGTGGCACCGGTACCGGCGGCCCGCAGCAGGCGTGCGTAGGTAGCGCGGTTCTCCTCCAGGCCGACCACTGTCCAGGAAGAGTCCGCGGGCAGGCCCGCGGGCTCCCCGCGCAGCGCGCTCAGGGTCACCCGCAGCGCTTCCACGTCGATCTGGTGGTGCCTCAGCTTCTGGACGGCGGCCAGCGTCGCGGTCTCCTCCAGATGCTCGTCGGCCTCCGACCACCGTCCGGTGTCGATCAACGCCGCGGCCATCGCCGTGAGCGTGGGCGCGGAAAAGCCGCTCATGGACCCGTACGCTCTCTGCGTGGCGTACGCCTGCCGGAACGACTCCACACTTAGATTGGATTCGTCGGCGAGCCAGGCGACCGAGCCGAGGCTGAGCAGCCGGGTTACGACGCCGGGCGGTGCTTCCGGCAGGCTCGGCCGCCGGCTGATCCCCCGCAACAAGTCGGCGGCCTTGGTCGGCTCGGCCCCGGCCAGGTTCGCGGCCCGCAGCGCGTCGGTCGCCTCGTCCGTGCTCAGCTCCGAATAGAGCGTGTCAGGGTCGCCGGCATCCATTCCATCGAGCAGGACCGTGATCGATCCTCTGACCTCGGCCAACCCGGACTGGAACGCGACGGCCTGGACAACCGAGGCCAGAGCGAGCACCGTCATGCCGTCCCCCGGGAGAACCGGCTCCAGCGCGCTCATCAGCACCTGAAATCCCTGCCGCTGGCGGCCGAACAAAGACAGAGCCATTCCGGCACCGACGGCCGCGACCCCCAGCAGGTTCCGGTCCTCGGTCAGCGCGGTGACCTTGTCATACAACTCGCGTACCCACGAAGGGTCTCCGGCGTACTGGGCGGCTCTCAGGGCCTTTGCATACCGGCGCGCCCGGTCGGCGGCCGCGGGGCTGCACTCGGCCGACCGCTCCAGCGCCTGTGCCGCCGCGAAGAAGCCACCGCGCCGCTCGGCGAGTTCAGCGGTGTCCTCCAGCGCCGCCGCCACGGACTCGTCCTGGCCAAGGCACGCGGCGGCAAAATGCCACGCCCGGCCGGCCGGATCAGCCGTGAGAACAGCCGCCAGATCCCGATGCGCCTGCTGACGGAGGTGGGCCGGGGCTCCGTGAAAGGAACCCACGCGTGCCAGCGGATGCCGGAAGACCACCCGCCCGTCCGCGACGGTCACGAGGCCGGCTTCCTCGGCCGGGGCCCAGGCTCCCAGATCCGCCCCCGCGCCGGCCGCGGCCATGATCGTGGCGAGGTCTTCGTACGCCGACGCCCCGGCGTACAGAAGGAGGCGCTGGGTCAGCTCCGGCAGGCCGCGCAGGCGGGCGGCGTACAACTGCTGAATGGGTTCCGTCTGCGGCAGTCCGCCACCGGGCAGTACGCCCGCCCCGCTCATTCCGGCCGCACGGCACAGTTCGATGATGGCCAGCGGGTTTCCCTCGGCCTGCCGCAACAGCTCGCTCCGCGTCCGGCCGCTGGGCGCGTGCGGCTGGGCGTCGACGAGTTCGGCCGCGGCCTGTTCGGTCAGCGGCTCCAACAGCAGGGTGTGCAGGTCCGCCGGAACCCCGTCGGGGGGCGTCTGCCCGCGTGCCGCCAGCAGCATCGGCACGCCCTGTGCCGTGATCCGGCGCATCACGAAGCTGAGCACGTCGAGCGAGTCCCGGTCGAAGTGCTGAACGTCGTCCACGGCCAGCAGGACGCGCTGCCGGTGGCAGACCCCGGTCAGCAGTGTCAGGACCGCCATACGCAGGGCCATGGGATCTGCCGGCCCCTCGGCCGGAGTGAGGCCGAACGCTGTCTCGAGTGCCGTGCGGAGATGGTCGGGCAGCGCGGTGATGTCGGGGAGAACGGGGAGGAGCAACAGGTGCAGGGACGCAAAGGACTGTCGCGACTCGGCCTCGATGCCCTGGGACACCAGGACCAGTGTTCCGCTGTCCCGCGCGTGAGCGACGGCGACCCCCAGCAGGCTCGACTTGCCCGTACCGGCCTCGCCCAGCAGGAGGAACGGCCGTTGTCCGCCACGCCCCTCCACCACGTCCACGACCTCAGCGAGCTCGGCCTGGCGGCCGACGAGCGGTACGCCGGGTACCGGGCGGTGCGTGGTGCTGAGTCCAACTCCCATGGTGACCCATCCTCAGGACGGCCGCCAAGGCGGGGTGACATCGTCAAACAGCTCGGGCACGATGGCCCCCTTTTTTCGCGAATTGCGAAGTCTCACGCCCGCATAACACGCGGTGCCCGACTGAGCATGTGACTTGAATTGACCGGAACTCACGGAGACCGCCCCTCGATCGTGCGACAACGCCGCAGGTAGTGACAGCGGCGGGGCAGCCTCCGAGGGTGATCGCCTGTGTTCAGTGTGCCGGTCCAGGCGCTCGGCATGGCGTTCCCGCTTCGGCCGGGTGCGACCGGCCGCGTTTTTGCGTAGATGGTCGGTGCGCCCATGCTTCCGCTGTCCGAGGTCGCAAGACATCTGTCAGATGACAGCGGCGGCGTCACAATCCGGCCAGGACGGGTCCTGCCGCGGTCGTCGGCATTCCGCCGCCCCCGCACGACCGAAGTCCCGCTACACTCCCGCCACCCAGCGAAAGGCCAGGTCAGGCAGCGAAATCCGGCTGGAGTACTAGTCCCGTTCTTCGCAGGTGAGGGTGGATGGGTCCAGGTACCGGGGTCTGGTCGGGTCGATGTTCAGGAGTTCGAGTAGTCGGGCTTGGATGCCTTGCGGTATCGGGACCTGTGGTGGGTCGGTGCTCGTGCCGGGGATGAGCTGGAGGCGGCCGAGTGCGGTGAAGATCAGTCGGCCGGTAGGGCGGGTGGTGCGGTTGTCGGTGTGGAAGCCGCGGATCTCCCGCTCGGATCCCAGTGCCTGGCGGACCTGCCGCTCGACCAGGCAGAAGATCAGCAGGGCCAGGCAGATCACGGTGACCAGGGCGGCGATGCGCCGGTTGTGCTTGAGGAACATCGGCGCGACGGCGAGCGGGCCTTTGAAGTCGCCGTAGCGGCGCTCGACGATCTGCTGGCCCTTGTAGCGGATCAGGACCTCGGCGGCATCTGCCTGGACTGGGTCGAGGTTGGTCAGCAGCGCGTACCAGCCGTCGGCGGCGGCCTCCGCGGCGAGGGCCTGCTGGTCGAAATCCCAGGTGACGCGTAGTCCTTGTGCATCCGTTCCTGGTCGGCCCTCTTCCGGTCCGCCAGGTAGAGCGCCCGCGCCTCCTCGATGACGAACAGCCGCTCGAGGTAGCGCTCCTCGGACACGAAGTGGCCCGGCTGCGTCAGCTGCGGCTGCACGTTGCCGGTGGCCTCGATCAGGCCGGTCGTGCCGTCCTCATAGATCACGTGATGCTTCGTCGTCTCCGCGACCGGCGGAGGTCTTCGAACATCGTTGGCATGGCAGGCTCCTACAGGCTGATCAGGATGGCGCGGAGCAGGACCTGGATCCGGTTGTACGTGGCGTTTCCGGAGCCGCGCTCGATGTTGATGGGCAGGTTGATCGTCGCCGCGGCCCCCGGCGTGAGAGCGGCCGAGTACCGGTAGAGCTTCGTCGTCTGCGTGTGGACGTCGTTCATCGCGGACGAGCCGGTGTTGCGCATGTAGTACATCTGGTCACCGTCATGCCCGTACGCGGCCCCGGCCCCGGCGGGCAGATTGAAGTCCACATCCACCTCCCGCTCCACCAGGACGACCGCACGCCGACAGGTGTCCGGGTTGGTGATGCTGAGGGAGAACGTTGCGGCCGTCGCCGAGTTGGCCGTCGGCACGCGCACGTTGTTGTAGTTGCGGGTCTCCGAGAGCTGGAAGTAGTTCAGCTGTCCGCGCGGCTCGGAGCGCAGCACACCGTTCGCGTCACACGCGACGATGCCGCCGGAGTCCTCCGGAGCGCAGGGGTAAGGCCACGTCCCGGTGTTGACCGTGACCGGAGCACTCCCCGACCCGTCACCGGTGAGACCGCAGCCGACACTGACCGTTGCCGCGCCGGTCGGCACGAACAGCCCGCCGTCGTCCGCGATGCTGAGCTTGTTCCCGGCCTGCTCGGACAGGTCCGCGGAGATCACGCCGGTGGCCTGGTCGAAGTCGATGCCGTCACCGGCCGACAGGCAGGCCCGTACGTCCTCACACGGGACTTCCGAGCTGATCACGTAGGGGTTCGCGGCTGATCCGCTCCCGCTGACCGTCACTCTGTCACCGGCGACGACGAAACAGTTGCACTGTCCGCCGCCGCATCCGCAGCGTGCCAAGGTCCCCACCGTCCTCGGGGGTTGTTCTTGGCCCGGCCCACAACCAGCGGCGTCCCGGCCGAGTCTACGGGCCCGGCCCGGACCCCCTTGCGGACACCTGGGGGCATTGCCCGGACAGCGAACCGGAAGGTGTCCGGGCGTCGCTGGCGTCGCTGGCGACGCTGGCGACGCTGGCGGCTTTGCACGCGAGAGCGGACAGCGTTTCGACAGCGGTCTGGGAGGCAGCCGAGGGCCAACCTCCGGTGCGCATGTTCACGCCTTACGGCAGCACCGGGGCTGCCGATCATTCGCAGCAGTTGCACCCGGGACGGCAGCCGCAGGCGTCGGCTCCAGCCGCTGGTATCGGCGCAGTTGCGGCAGGTGTCGCGCAACAGCCTTTGCCCTGCCAGGCGTCGCGGCCTTCCTTGACCGCGATGGCCGCGATGACGAGGGCGGCGATGGGATCGGCCCAGGACCAGCCGAGGGTGGCATTGAGGACCAGGCCGACCAGGAGGACGGCGGAGAGGTAGGTGCACAGCAGGGTCTGCTTGGAGTCGGCGACCGCACTGGCGGAGCCGAGTTCGCGGCCGGCCTTGCGCTGGGCGGCGGAGAGGAACGGCATCACGGCCAGGGACAGCGCGGCGATGACGATGCCGGGGATGGAACGTTCAGCCTCCCCGGTACCGGTCAGCGCCCGGACCGCGTCGACGCTCACATACGCGGCAAGCGCGAAGAAAGAGACGGCAATGATCCGCAGGGTGGTCTTCTCCCGTGCCTCACGCACGGCGTGCTCACGGGCGGAGAACTGCCAGGCCACCGCGGCGGCGGAGGACACCTCAATGACGGAATCCAGACCGAAGCCGATCAGCGCAGTGGAGGAGGCGAGCGTCCCGGCGGCGATCGCGACAACCGCCTCGATGACGTTGTAGGTAATGGTGGCCGCGACCAGCAGCCGTATCCGCTTCGCCAGCGCGTCGCGGCGGGCCGGGGACGGGCCGAGGCCGATGGAGATATCCGCGGTCATCAGCAGCAGCCCCTCGTCTCCGCGTCCGGGCAGGTCTTGTCCGCTTCGACGGCCACCACGGCGGTGCGCAGGTCGTCCAGCGCGTGCCCGAGGCGCTCGTCAGCCAGCTCGTAGCGGGTACGCCGACCGACCGGTACCGCGACGACCAGGCCGCAGTCGCGCAAGCACGCCAGGTGATTTGACAGCCGAGTCCGGGAAATCTCCAAGGCGTCGGCCAGGTCTGCGGGATGGGCCGGGGCCTCGCGCAAGGCTAGAAGGATCCGGCAGCGGATCGGGTCGGCGAGGGCGCGGCCAAACCGCGCCAGCACCTCTATGTCAGCAGCGAGAGTCAGCACACCAACGACAGTACACAAATTCCTGAATCCATAGAATCGTGAATCATTGCGAGTGTTGCTCCGGCCAGGCAGGCACCGTCGAGGCCGACACCGGTGCGGGCGAGGGCGCTGTCTCCTGGTCGGCCTCGGCTTCGGGAAGGGGCGCGGTCACGGCAGTCGTCTCGGCGAGGAGGCGGCCGACGCCTCGACCAGTGCCAGCCGGTGCACGACAGCACCACGGCGTCGGCCGTGCGCAGCGCGTCGGCTGGGAACTGCCGGATCAGCGTATGGACTTCGTCGCCCGTCACGCCGGGGTATCCGTCGGCCAGTTCCAGACTCGTGTGCGCGGCGACCTCGATCCTGCGCGCCGCAAGGGCCGCGGCCTCGTTGGCCGTCACCTCGCCGGGGTACGGCGTGGCGAGCACGACACGGGGAGTGCCCGGACAGCGCAGCCCCGCGAGCGGATCCTGCAGGCCGCCGCAGATCTGCTCGCCGAAGGCGGACGGGAGGCGGTGTCCACACGCGCGGTCAGTGCGGCCGCCGGGGTGCAGGCGCAGACGATCTACCGCCACTTCGGCGACATGCAGGGACTGCTCGACGAGGTGGCCCGGCGGGGATACGCCTCCTATCTGGCCGCCAAGCAGGCCCAGGACGAGGACGGCGATCCCGTGGCGCAGCTGCGGCGCGGATGGGACATGCACGTGGCGTTCGGCCTGGCCAATCCTGCGCTGTACCGGCTGCTGTACACCGAACCGCGACCCGGCCAGCAGTTCGCCGTCACCGGTGAGGCCCACGAGGTGCTACTGCGTATCGTCGAACGGGCGGCCAAGGCGGGCCGCCTGCGCATGAGCGTCGAGGCTGCCGCGGCGATGATCCACTCCTCGAGCATGGGAGTGACGCTCACCCTCATCGCCGCCCAGGCCGACGACCGCCTTTCCCACTATGAAGGCCTGGCGGACAACCTCCGCGAAGCGGTACTGGCCTCCGTACTCGCACCGGCCGAAAACCGGGTCGGCCAGCCGGACACCGGAGCGCGGCCCGCGCCCGTACACGCCGTCGCCCTGAAGTCCCTGATGCACGACGAGGTGCGCTCCCTGACCCCCGGCGAGCTTGCTCTCCTCGGCGAGCTGCTGGACCGCATCGCCTCCGAGGACGGACAGAGCCCCGGCTCCGGCGAGACCGAAGCCCGCCAGGACCCCGTGCGGCCGCGGTAGCCGGACCGCCGGGGAACCTTCAAGAAACCTCCGCTTTCTGAAGATCGCCCTGCGAGGCCGTGAAGCGGTGCGGTCGGCGAACGAAGCGGTCGGGATGGTCATGACGCTGTCTCCTCGGGCGGTGATTGCAAGGCGGTGTACAGCAGTCCGGCCTGATAGAGCGCCATCACCCGGTGGGCGATCGGGGTGGCGCTCTCCCGGGCTTCGGCCGGCTCGTGGTGCTCGACCTTGACGAGCCAGGCCGTGACGCAGTCGTGCAGCATCGCGCGCATCCGCTTGGTCGTGTCGACGACGATGTCGCGGATGGCCGGGTCCGGTTGTGGCCTCGCCCCAGGTCTGCACGCCGACCCGGGCCTCGGCGGGGTCGATCGCTGCGATCAGGCGGGCGAGCAGTTCGTCAGGGGCGGGCGGGAAGCGGTGGGCATCGACAGTGCAGCTGTGAGCGAAGGGCCGGCTAAGCGGTCTCGGGGAAGTGGGGTGCGTTCCCGCGCCCGCCGCGGAGCGGCTGATGTCACCGCGGTGCGGTGCATCGGCGTGCTGACGGATCGCCCTCGTACTGGACGTACTTGGGTGATGCGGCAGTGCGGCGAGGTGCCGTGCCGGGCGGCGTGGGGGCGTGCCTCACTTCCCCGAGGCCGCTTAGCGGCGTTCCTGTCGGGATCTGCCGCGAGCGGCGCGGCGCTTCATCGCACGACGCTCCTCCTCGCTCAAGCCACCCCACACGCCGGCATCCTGGCTGGAGTCGAGCGCCCACTGCCGACACTTCTCCCGCACGGGGCAGACACGGCACAGAGCCTTGGCTTCCTCCATCTGCAGCAGCGCCGGACCGGAATTGCCGATGGGAAAGAACAGCTCAGGGTCCCACTCACGGCATGCCGCCTTGAAACGCCAGTCCATGACGATCCTCTCTGTGACAAGCAATGGGGTCAGGAGATGGGCCGGTCGGCGGACGGGCCCGGCGCTCTCCCGGTTCGCCCGGTGGCGGCCCGGCCTCGAGCCCACGGTCATCGACGGAACTGAATCGGGCACCCCAGGGCCGTGTGCGCCCCGGCTGGTCACCCGACGTCCAGGACGAGGCGCGAAACGAGACGGTCGAGGTTGAGGTGACGGTGCTCCGTGCCAAGGGGCACGGCTTGGCACGTCCGCTTGAGGAAAGCGGCGATCATCCGGGCCGGGGCCTCCAGCACGGCGTACACATGGTGATGTTTCAGAGTGATCTGCACGGTGTCCACGCCGTCGTGGCGGGAGGGGGTGATCTCCACATCGCCGACGCCGACCGGCTCGAGCAGCCCGCCGATGAGCAGAGTGCGGGCGAAGACCCAGTCCATCGGGTAGTCGTCCACGTGGAAGGTGATGCGCACGGCGTAGGGGTCGGTGCTCTTGTAGCAGAGGTCTCCCGGGAACAGAACAGTCCTGTCGTCCGGGACGACGAGTCTCCACGGCACGGGTTCGGAGCTGATCACCACCGGTCCCCGTGGTGTATCCGTCCCCTCTCCCGATTGCGGAATCAGCTTGCGCCGGTCCTCTGGCTGATGGCCCACCGCCTGATCGCGCGGGCCGGTCGAATCCTGGCTCATTGGGTGTCCTCCCCTGCTCGAGCGGCCCCTGGTTGCGAGGAATAAGGCCCCTGCTTGCCGGACAGGACGGCCGACTTCTGTATGCCGGTCCGGGCCTACGCCGTGGATTGCGTATGCCGGAATTCCTCGCCGCCGTCGGCGTGATCAACCGATGTTTTCGGTCAGGTGGTCGATAGGTTCAGGTTTCCAGTGGTGGATGCGGCGAGACATCTGTCAGATGACAGCGACGGCGTCACAGATCGGATGGGATGACGTCCGGATCGCGGTTGAACGCCTCCCGGGCGATCTCCACCCGGCTGCGCATCCCGAGCTTGGCGAGGATGTGTGAGATGTGTGTCTGCGTGGTGCGCCGGGTCAGGAACATGCTCTGCGCGATTTCCGACGTGGATCGCCCTGCCGCAACCAGAAGAGCGATCTTGTGCTCGGTTGGGGTGAGAGCATCCCAGCCCCGCGTGGCCCGCTTGGCCCGCACCCCGCGCACTCCGCGGCGGATCCCGTACCGGCGCAGGGTCGCCTCGGCTCGGCGGATGTCCCACAGCGCGCCGAACTCACCGTAGAGGTCGAGTGCTTCACTCATGACCTGCTTGGTCTGCCCGGTGTCCCCGTGTTCGGCAAGCGTGACGGCCAGGTCCTCCAACGCCTCCGTCAGGTCCACCAGGACACCGGCGGCACGGTAGTGGTCCACTGCCGATCGCAGAAGCGCCGGATTCCCTTCGTACAACCCCGTGCACCAGTGGGCCGCCGCCGTGGCCCGACCCGGAGTCTGCTCCATGGCGGCCTCGCCCCGGCAGGCCTTGAGCGCGGCTGCGGCGGCCGCCTGGTCATCGACGGCCAGTGCCAGGCGCGTCAGCGTTGGGAGCCACTGGTGGATCAGTGTCATCTCGCCGGGCTGCCGTTCGAGGAAACCGCTCAGGAGTGACAGGGCCAGGTGCCGATCGCCGCCCTGTTCAGCAGCCAGCGCCTGTGCGAACACCAGGAAGTCGGTGTTCTCCCGGTCGGCGACCGTGACCGGCCGCTGACGAAGCCCGGCCCTCAGATGCTCGGCGGCCACGGCAGGCTCGTCCCGGCGGGCGGCGATGAGTGCGGCCAGGCCGTGTCCCAGCCACATGGGGCCGCGCTCGCGCAGCCCTCGGTAGGTGATCGCCGGGACGCTCTGGTCGGCCAGGTTGAGCTCCGCCAGCGTGTCATCCCACCGGCCCAGCCAGTACATGAGGACCGCAGCGGTGACGTTGGACCTGGCGTCCTCGTTCCGGTCGGAGTCGAGCAGGAACTGCCGCGCCTGACGAAGGGCCGCCTCGGCGTCCGACCACCGGCTCAGGTTTTGCAAGCTGAAGATGCGGGCATGCAGCGCGTACGCCCGCAGGTCCGCGTGTTCTCCGGAGGCGTACAGCGTCTCCAGCGCCCGGTCGGCGCATTCCAGCGCGGTCAGATGCTGCCGCCGTACAGAGTGGTTGAGCCACAGATCGGTGAGCGCGTACGCGATGGCGAACGTGTCCTCCATGGTCTCGCCGATCTCCAGCGCGCGGTGTGCGGTGATGTCCGCGTCGTCCAGCGCGCCCCATGCCGCGCGCTGGACCATGGCCAGGGAGGCGAGCATCCGGGCACGCCAGGCGTCGGGCAGGTCGGTCTGCTTCAACGCGTGCTCCAGCGCCATGACCGCTGCGTCGTTGTCCCCACCGCTCAACAGCGCGCGGGCCAGCATCCAGTGCATCTGGCCTCGGTCAGCAGGCTCGGTCGCTGCTGCGATGGCTTGCCGTGCCCGTACAGCCGCCTCCTCGTGCTGGCCCGCACCGACCAGAATGTGGGCGTGGGCCATGCTCAAGGTGGCGCGGTCACGGTCGTCGGCCACCCCATGGTTCAGCTCCCGACGCAGGAGTTCGGCCGCGATGCGCGGAGCCCGGACCGCAAGCAACGGCGCGGTGTCGGCGAGCCAGCGCCGCGCCCAGCGGTCGCCGGGGCGGCCGGCCGCCAGCAGTTGCTGCGCGATCCGTTGGGGCTCGACGCCGCCGAGGCCATCAAGCGTCTGCGCGGCGTCCCGGTGCAGCGCGACACGCAGCCCGGCCGGAATCCCGTCGTAGAGCGCCTGGCGGATCAGCGGGTGCCGGAAACCCATCCGTTGACCGGCATCGAGGAGAATCCCGGCCGCCACCGCCTCCTGGAGCTCCTCGGAGATCTCGATGGTGGACCGGCCCAGGAGCGCTGCCACCTCGGTGACCGCGAATTCTCCACCGAGCAACGCAGCCATCTGCAGTATCTGGACGGTGCCGCCCCGCACGAAGCTGAGCCGGTTGTCCAGCGCCGCGGCCAACGACCTCGGGATGGTGCTCGACGAAGTATCCCGCAGCTCGGCGCAGGCCCCGACCGTCAACGCGCCGTCACGCACCAGGGATTCGACCAGCTCCCGCACGTACAGCGGATTGCCGCTCGCCTGGGCGGCGAGCTCGACCAGCGCGGGGCCGGGCGGCGCACCGGCGAGGTCGGACAGCAGAGCGTGGACCGCGTCAGGGCCGAGTGGCCCCAATGAGATCGTCGTCGCGCCCTGTCCGTGCAGCGCTGCTTGCAGCTGCCGTATGCCCGACCCACGAGGCAAGGGGCGGAAGGACAGGACCAGCAGCAACGGCAGGTGCACTGCAGTCGAGGCCAGGAGCCGGCACACGTCCAGCGATGCCTCGTCCGACCACTGCAGATCGTCCAGCACCATCATGGTCGGCGCGTTCGCGCACTGGTCCTCGATCAGGGTGACGAGCACATCGGCGGCCTCGGCGTGTGCGGCCTGGCGCAGGAGGATGTCGGGGCTCAGGGCGCGCATGACGCGCGCGATTTCCGCGCGGCGGAGGTCGGGCGCTCCCGGCCTGATCTCAAGGCAGTCGAACAGCAGCCGCAGCGGCAGCGGGTGCGCGACCTGATCCGCCGTGCCACTCACTACCGCGCAGCCGGACGCCTTCCCGGCTGCGGCAGCCGCGGCGATCAGCGACGACTTGCCGATGCCGGGCTCCCCCTCGACGAGGACCACGCCGCCGATGCCGGCCAGCAGTTGCGCGGTGGCATCCTGCAGCACGGCCAGTTCGGCCTCGCGTCCAACGAAGTGGGCCGGAGGTCCTACAGGCACGGTCGAGCCCCCTGTCGCATCGGCGACATCCGGGGGCCCATGACTGCCATTCCATGCGCTTCTCGTCATTGGAAAGTAGACGTCCCGCCGTGCAACAAGGTGTCTCAAATTGAGCGGAGTGGTTAAAAAGTAGAGCACATCTAAGAAGAGATAACCATAGGAGGATGAGGTGGTGGCGATCAGCGGTGTTCCGTGGGGCACCGGAGTGCAGCGGATGCCGACGACCGCGACGGGGCCCGTACTGACCGGTCTGTGACGCCGCCGCTGTCATCTGACAGATGTCTCGCGGCCTCGACACCGGAAGCCTGGGCACACCGACGACGTGGCCGAAACGCGTCGGTTGGTCGCACCCTCGGAAGCGAGAACACCATGCCGAACGTGACCGGGCAGGCACGCCGCGTCTTCCCGGCCTCACCAAGCCGCCGAGTGCGACCTCCGTCCCAGGGCGGGCTACGCCGTGGCTTTCCGTCGTTGCCTCCCCCACGATGCCGCAGCGGACCCCGCGCCGTCCTCGGCGCAGGGACGGCGCGCAGCCGAGGCGGACCGCGGCCTGTGGAGCACGCTGACCGGTCCTATCAGGAATCTCCTGGTAAGGGGTTTCGCCCAGGACGATGCTCAGGGTAGAAGGGAGACTTCGGCTCCACGGACCATATCGGTGCGCCACCTGCGCTGGCTGTGTGTGCCGGCCGCCTGTCACACGTCCCGTCCGTCCGTCGCACACGCATCGACACGCACTTTCCTCCACAGCTCTTCACGTGTGTGCCACGCACATGAAGAGCGCGAGTCCGGGATCGTCGCACCTGTCGCGGCACGTCCGTTCGCCCCTCCCCAGCACAAAGGCGGTCATATGACCACCACCTCTCCCCGAGACGATCCCGCTGCGCACCCCGCGGCGCAGCTAACTTCGCCCCAGCGCAGAGCCCGCCCCTGGGTCGTCGCCGCAATGGCCCTGGCGCAACTCGGACTCTTCCTGGCCCTGCTCACCCCGGTCTTCTCCAGCCTGGCCATCAAGGTGCAGGACATCGTCCCCAGGGACGACCAGATCTCCGCGCTCGGCATGGTCAGCAGTCTCGGCGCACTGGCCGCGCTCCTCGCCAACCCCGTCTTCGGCCGGATCAGCGACCGGACGACCGGCCGGTTCGGTCGGCGTCGCCCCTGGCTGGTGACCGGCGCCCTCGGGCTGACCGTCGGCCTGGCCGTCATCGCGACGGCCCGGAGTCTGACGGTCGTCGCCATCGCCTGGTTCCTGAGCCAGATGTTCGCCAACGCCGCCCTGGCTGCGTTCACCGCGTCGGTTGCCGACCAGGTACCGGTCTTCCAGCGGGGCAAGGTCGCCGGCCTGATCGGCGTCATGCAGAACCTGGCCATCCTCGGCGCCGCCTACGCGGCGAAGGTCCTCGGCGCGGACGTACTGCTGCTGTTCATGGTGCCGGCGGCGGTCGGCCTCGCCCTGGTCGTGCTGTACGCGATCGCCCTACCCGACAAGCCGCTGCCGCAGCGTCCACGGTCCGACTGCAGCCTTCGCACAGTGCTCAGGACGTTCTGGGTGAACCCCCGCAAGCACCCGGACTTCGCCTGGGCCTTCGCCTCCCGCTTCATGATCATCCTTGCGATGTTCATGTTCACCACCTTCCGCCTGCTGTTCCTCCAGGATCAGCTGGGGCTGTCGGACCACCGGGCGGTGGCCGTCATGGCCACCGGCGTGCTCGTCTACACCCTGGTCCTGATGGTTGCGGGCCAGCTGGCAGGGTGGCTGTCCGACCGGTTGCGGCGCCGCAAAGCCTTTGTCTCGCTCTCCGCGCTGGTCTTCGGCATCGGCACGGGCTTGCTGATCACGACGGAGTCCGTCGCCGGCTTCTACGTCGCGGAAGCCGTCCTCGGCCTCGGTTTCGGTGTCTACGCGGGCGTGGACCTCGCCCTCGTCCTCGACGTCCTGCCCGATCCGGAGGACTCTGCGAAGGATCTGGGCATGTTCAACATCGCAAACGCAGCACCGCAGTCCGTCGCCCCCGCCTTCGGCGCGCTGCTGGTCAACGCCGTGGGCGGCCACGAGTACCATCTGCTACTTGGCGCCGCCGCCGTGGTCTGCTTGATCGGTGCCCTGGCCGTCATCCCCATCAAGAAGGTGCGCTGATCCCTGTCCGGAATCCGGTGTTCACTTAGCCTTGATCCACCGGGCAATGGCCGGTCCAGGGCTTGGACATGAAGACGCGGATGCCCTCTAAGAAGCTGTTGTCTTTCCGTACTTGATCGTCACGTTTTCGCTGCTCAGGCATAGTTTCATGGCCTCCGTGGCAGGCAGCACTCGTCATGTCGGTGCGGTCGTGGAGGTGCGGGATGCCGTCGGTGATCGGGTTGTTGGAGGAGCGGGAACGGGCGGCTGCTCAGCGGGTGGAGGTCCTGCGGGAGGAGGCGGACCGGGTTCTGGCCGCGTTGCGGGATGCCGAGTTGGACTGGGAGCGGTTCGTCATCTCCCGGGAGACCGTGGTGGAGGTACTTGCCGGCCCGGAGAACGCGGAGAAGGCGGACGCACCGGTGTCCGAGAATCCTGAGCCGTCGCCGTCGGTTGGGGGTGCGGTGCCGGGATCCGTGGTGCCCGCGTGGAGTGAAGGACTTGTGGTGTCGGTGCTGTCGCCGGAGTATCAGCGGATCATGGCGGTGGTGACTGCCTCGCCTGCGGCGTTGACCTGCAAGGAACTGGCTGCGGGGCTCGGGGTGGAGCCGGTGGCGGCGAAGCTGGAGGGGGTGCGGTCCAAGGCGAACCGCCTCGTTGCGCGGGCCTGGCTGGTCAAGGAGCCGTCGGGACGGTTCACGCTCGCCGCGGGCCTGCGAGGCGGCGGATCATGAGCATCGTCATCGACCACCGGATCATCGCCTCGCTGGAGTCGGGCCTGCGCTCGTAGTCGCGGGCCAGCCGGCGGGAGCGAAGCAGCCAGGCGAAAGACCGTTCCACGCACCAGCGGCGCGGGAGGACGACGAAGCCCTTGAGGTCGTCGGTGCGCCTGACCACGGTGACGACCAGGTGCAGGACGGCCAGGGCCCAGGTGATCAGGGTGCCGGTGTAGCCGCCGTCGGCCCACACCTTGGTGAGCGTGGGGAACCGCTCGGTCAGGGCGGGCAGCATGTCGGTGGCCGCCTGCCGGCCGGTGACGTCGCCCGCGGTGACGTGGATCATCAGCAGCAGGCCGAGGGTGTCGCAGATCAGGTGCCGGCGCCTGCCATTGATCTTCTTGCCTCCGTCGTAGCCGCGGCTGCCGGAGGCGACCACCGCGTCGGCCTTGACGGACTGCGAGTCGATGACCGCCGCAGTCGGCTCCGGGTCGCGGCCCGCGGCCTCGCGGACCTTTCCGCGCAGCCGGTCGTGGAACTCGGCAAGCAGCCCGCGCTCCCGCCAGCGGCGGAAGAAGGCGTAGACGCGGTCCCAGGGCGGGAAGTCGGCCGGCATCGCCCGCCACTTGATACCCCCGTCGACCACGTAGAACACGGCGTCCAGCATCACGCGGTGGCAGTAACCCTCCGGACGTCCGCCCCGGCCCTCCAGCCAGCCGGGCACCGGCAGCAGCGGCCGGATGCGCTGCCACTGATCGTCCGTCAGGTCCGTGTCGTAGGCCGGGACCCGGCCGGGCTGGTCGGCGGCGTTCCCGAACCGGTGCGCGAGACAATCGCACACCGGGCCCGCCGAGTTGAGCTCACCGGTCCCGACCGCGTACAACAGAGTCATCAGGGCCTCCTGGCGTGTTCGTTGTCTCAGCAACTCCGAACTGCACCAGAGGCCCTGTGTTCATGCGCGACCACGACGGAATCACCCAGCCCGACAGCAACTTTCGATCACACCGCACTCAAGATCGATAGAGCAACGGCTTCTAAGTTGGGATGATGGGACTTCCTACGGTTCCACATCCACAGAGCAAGAGAACACCCGCGAGATACAATCTTCCCATGCCGCTGCGACGGTGTCGGTCGCGTTCGATGACACGAATCTGGTCGCGCATGCCGGTCTGGTCCCGGTGATGCGGCTGGCCGAGCGGTGCGGGCTTGCCCGTCTGACGGCCCAGAAGGTGAAGCTGACCGGGGCGAAGAACAGCGCGGGCGCCTCGGCGCACGCCAAGGTGACGAGCATCGTGGCCGGCATGGCCGCAGGCGCGGACAGCATCGACAACCTCGACGTCCTGCGCCTCGGTGCCATGCCGGCTCTGTTCGGCGGGGTCCGTGCCCCCCCTCCACGCTGGGCACGTTCCTGCGCGCGTTCACGCACGGTCACGCACGGTCACGCACTCCAACTCCACGCCGTGCACCGCCAGTTCCTGGCCGCGCTGGCCGCGCATGCCCCGCTGCTGCCCGGATCCGGCCAGAAGGCGTTCATCGATGTCGACTCCACCCACAAACGTGTCTACGGCCGCACCAAGCAGGGCGCGCAGTACGGCCGGTTCAAGGGAATAGTCGAAACGCTGGGTCGTGGCCCGGTACTTCGGCGCGTTCCACCACTCCAGACGGGACCGCTGGGTGTTCGGCGACCGGGACACCGGCCGCTACCTGGTGAAGTTCTCCTGGACGAAGATCGTCCGGCATCGGCTGGTCAAAGGCAGGGCGTCTCCGGACGACCCGGCTCGTCCCGGCTGCGGCACTCTGCTGCTGCACGCCGATCAAGAGCCGCAAAGTCCCACCGAGTGGGAGCAGTGGCTCGCCGCCGTCCGCAAGGCGATCCGCCGCACGGCGCTCGCCACCGAGGACGGCCACCCGCCGGACGACACCGCACGCTGCCTCATGCACGCCCACTGCGCGCGACGGCGCATCGCCGCCCGCGCACCGGGACCACCAGTTCTGCCTGCCCGCGAGCCTTTGGGGCTTGCTTGAGCCGTGTGCCTGGAAAGCGGGCAAGCACGGTTCTGAGGGGGCCCCGGCGCAGTAATGCGCTGGGGCTACCCGACAACACCGCCGCCGATCACATCGCGACCGCCCAACTCGCCCTGGCCCAGTTGCCGAAGAAGTACCGGCGAGGACGACAAACGCTCATCCGCACGGACTCCGCCGGCGGCACCCACGGCTTCGTGTCCTGACTCGCGAAGCGAGGCCGATGGCTGTCCTACTCGGTCGGCATGATGATCACCGACGCCATTCACAAACACGTATGGAAGATCCCGGCATCCGCCTGGACACCGGCCATCGAGTCGGACGGCGAGGTCCGGGACGGTGCCTGGGTCGCCGAACTGACGGGTGACGTCCTCGACGGCTGGCCGAAGGGGATGCGGGTGATCGTTCGCAAGGAACGGCCGCACCCCGGTGCCCAGTTGAGGATCACCGACGCGGACGGCATGCGGATCACGTGCTTCGCCACGAACACCGCCGAACGTCCGATCGCCGAGCTGGAGCTGCGTCACCGGCTGCGGGCCCGGGCGGAGGACCGGATCCGGGCCGCGCGTTCGACCGGCCTGCGCAACCTTCCCGTGCACGACACCGCGCAGAACAGGGTCTGGCTGGAGATCGTCCAGATCGCTCTCGACCTGCTGGCCTGGATGTCCATGCTCGCCCTGACCGGCAAGGCCCGGCTCTGGGAACCCCGCCGGCTGCGGTTCCGCCTGTTCTCCGCGGCCGCCCAGCTCGTCGCCACCGCCCGGCGCAGGATCCTCCGCCTCGCCCGCCACTGGCCCTGGACGGATGAGATCACAGGCGCCCTCGAACGACTTGCGCTCCTGCCCGACCCAGGCTGACCAGCAGACCTCCCGTCCCGACGACAGCACCACCCGACCGGGCAGTGGAACCCGGTGCCCACCCGACGCACAGTCGGGCCACCAGCCTGCTCACCACCCGCTCCAGAACGCGAAAAGGCCCGCCGACTCCGTCGACGGACCCTCACGCAAGATCGAGGTTAGGCGAGATCAGCTTGTTGTCGTAGAAGCAGCTGCTGATCATGTTGCCGATCTCCGGCGTCATCCGGTACTGCTCGCGCAACAGGTTCTTCGGTCGCCGGGACGGGCATGGGAGGCGCGATGGACCTCGCGGCGAGCGAGGCGACCACCCTCGAGAAGACTCCGGGAGGTGTTCCTGGGCCACGAGGACGAGGGCCTTGGAACGTGCAGGTCGAACAGGGTTCCCGGCGGTGGTGGCGGCCCCGCGCCGACTGGCCCGGGACTACGAGACGTTGCCGACCAGCAGCGAGGCCACGATCCGGTGGTCGATGGTCACGCGGATGAGGCGGCGTCTGGCACGGCCACGGGCCGCCAACCGACGCTGGACATCCGACGTCTACTGCACGAACCACCCGTGCTCCGCCAGACGCCTGGCCTTCGAGCGCACCCCCTCGGCCTTCACCCACGTCGTCTCCAGGCCCAGCCGAATCGCGATCTCCCTGGCCTTCAGCAGTCCTTGAACCGGCGTGGATCACTCCTCGAGTTCAACCCCGACCGGCAAGGTGCTACGCCGCGTGCTGGGTTCAGGAGCACTCGACGTCCCATGCCCAAGAGGCCCATTCCTGAGTCCGCCAACCGACGGAATGGTTTCGACCGCGTCGGTGCGGGCTCGCTCGACGTCCTTGGTGTGAGGAACACGCCCGGGCCGGCTTGGCGACAGGACAGGATGGCTTGGAACCAAGGATTCGGGCGCCTGGACGACCTCGGGTTTGGGGCTGAAGTGTCCCGGACTGCGATATCGCCAGGCACTGTCTGAGCCAGCGAGCCACGAGCGAGCCAATGATCTTGATGGGCACAAGAAAGCCCCCGATCGCTCGGGGGCTTCTCTGTTTATGCAGGTCAGGCAACTTCCGTTGCTGCCTGCCTTGGTAGGCCCTGTGGGACTCGAACCCACAACCAATGGATTAAAAGTCCACTGCTCTGCCAATTGAGCTAAGGGCCCAGGCGATGTTGCCAACCCGAGCATAGCTGCCCGCGCCCGTGTCTCCGATCGGGTATCGGTGAGATGGGCGCGCCGCATGCACGCGATGGGCCGTGCTGGGGCCGGAGCAGGGACGTCATGGGGCCGGGGCAGGGCCATGACACCACCGCGCCGAAGCCTTGCCGACGCCAGGACAGCCCCGCCCCCCAACCGACCCCGTCAGGGATCAACCGGCTCAGGCGCCCCCGCCCGAGCAGCCTCCCGTGCCCGCGTCCGCTCGTGCTCCGGGTTGAGGAACCAGTGCCGGGCCGAGACCAGCCACCAGGTCGCCGCGAAGCCCAGGACGACCAGGACGGCGACCGGGGCGTAGTTGAAGGTCTCCCAGGTGACCGGGGAGACCTGCGGCAGCATGAACAGGACCGTGATCACGCCCACCCACACCACCGACACCACACCCACGGCCCGCGACCAGCGCCCCAGGTGCCACGGGCCCCGCTCGAACGCCTCGCCCTTGCCCAGCCGCAGCAGGGTGGGGATGACGTACGCGATGTACAGGCCGATCACCGCGATGGAGGTCACCGCCGCGTACGCCGTGACGTTGATCAGGTAGGGCAGGCCGAGGAGCAGCGCCGCGCCGGCCGCCAGCCATACCGCGGCCACCGGTGTCCGGGTGCGCGGGCTCACCGTGTGCCACACCCGCGAATACGGGAGCGCGCCGTCTCGCGAGAACGCGTAGATCATGCGGCTGTTGGCGGTCACCGAGGCCATCCCGCAGAACAGCTGGGCGCCGATGACGACCAACAGCAGCAGCTTGCCCGCGGTCGCGCCGAGGGCGTCCAGCAGGATCTGGGCCGGGGGCGCCCCCGTGGGGGACCCGAGGGCACCGTCGTACGACTGGATCGCGTAGGTGAAGCCCAGCAGCAGAACGAATCCGGCTATCCAGGACGTCCAGATGGAGCGGACGATTCCCTTCGGGCCGGCCGTCGACGCGTCGTGTGTCTCCTCCGTCATGTGGGCCGAGGCGTCGTAACCGGTGAAGGTGTACTGCGCCATCAGCAGGCCGAGCAGCACGACGTACACCCCGCTCCCCCAGCCCGTGTTGTTCACGAACTCGCCGAACACGAAGGACGTCGACTGGTGGTGGTCGGGGACGAAGGTCAGGGCACCTACGATCACCACCACGCCCAGCACGTGCCACCACACGCTGACGCTGTTAAGCAGTCCGACGATCCGGACGCCGAAGGTGTTCAGCAGGCCGTGCAGTACGAGGATGCCCGCGAAGAGCAGGACCGTACGGCCGGGTGTCACCTCGAAGTCGAACTGGAGGTTCAGGTACGCGCCGAGGAACGACGCCGCGCCGAAGTCGATGCCCGCCGTCACCGCCACCTGTCCCAGCACGTTGAACCAGCCGGTGAACCAGGCCCAGGCGGCCGCGGTCCGGGGCGGGGCCAGGCGGTGGGCCCAGAAGTAGAGGCCCGCGGACGTCGGGTACGCCGAGCAGATCTCGGCCATGGACAGACCCACGAACAGGGTCATCAGGCCGACGGCCACCCAGCCCCAGGTGATCACCGCCGGGCCGCCCGTGTTCATGCCGAACAGATACAGCGTCAGGCAGCCCGACAGGACCGAGATGATCGTGAAGGAGACCGCGTAGTTGGAGAACGCCGACATGCGGCGGGCGAGAACCTGCGTGTAGCCGAGCTGGGCCAGCCGCTCTTCGTCGGAGAGCGGCTGGGCCGGCCGCTCTCCGACAGGGATCTTTCCGTCCGCCAGCCCACTCGCTATGGCGTCATCTGTCATGCCCCCAGCGATGCCCACACCGAGGCCGTGACACACGTCACGATTTGGCTAGAAAACGCCCTTGTAGCCCTGCCAGCCGCTCGCGATCTTCGTACGACCGCCGAACGACCCGTTGCCGTCACCGTTGTTGCGGTAGAGGTTCCCGCTGGTGTCCCGGGAGACCAGATCCGCCCTGCTTACAGTCATTTCACTATTCATGCGATACGACAAAACGCCGTGGCCCCCGGAGTTCCGGGGGCCACGGCGCTCACCGCTCAGAGGCGCTCACCTCTGAGAGGCGTCGTCCTCAGCCGTTGCGCTTCCAGCGCGGCTTGTCGTCACGGCGGCCGAAGGAGCCGGTGCTCGTGCCGGTGCCGGTGGTGCCACGGTGGTCGTCACGACGGCCGTACGGACGGTCGTTGCCGCCGCTGCGGAAGCCGGGGCGGTCACCCTGACGGTCACGGTTGAACGGACGGTCGCTGCCACGGTGCCCGCCGCGCTCGTCCCGACGCTCGAAGGAACGGCCCGGACGGTCGTCGCGACGCTCGAAGGGACGGGCCGGACGGTCGTCACGGCGCTCGAAGGAACGGCCGCCACGGTCACCGCCACGGTCGTCACGACGCTCGAACGAACGGCCACCGCGGTCACCGCCACGGTCCCCGCGGTCGTTGCGGTCGGTACGGTCGTCCCGGCGGAAGCCGCCCCGGTCGTTGTCCCGACGCTCGTCCCGGCGGAAGCCACCGCGGTTGTCGTCGCGACGCTCGAAGGAGCGGCCGCCACGGTCACCGCCACGATCGTCACGGCGCTCGAAGGAACGGCCACCGCGGTCACCGCCACGGTCCCCGCGGTCGTCCCGACGGAAGCCGCCCCGGTCGTTGTCCCGGCGGAAGCCGCCGCGGTTGTCGTCACGACGCTCGAAGGAACGGCCGCCACGGTCACCGCCACGGTCGTCGCGCCGCTCGAACGAACGCTCCGCCCTGTCCGTCCTGTCGATGTCTCGCGCCGCCGGCTGCTCGGGCACGGACACCTCGGCGGCCTCGGCCGCCTGCGCGACCGCCGCCTGCGCCTCGGCCACCGCGGCCTCCGGGTCCTCACCGCGCTCGCGGGCGACCCGGGCCACCAGACGCTCGGCCTCCTCGCGCAGCTCGGTCGCACGACGCTGCGCCCGCTCCAACTGCTTGGTGAGCTGGGCGACCTCACGCTCGGCCTGCTGCGCCACGTTGCCCGCGGACTCGGCCTGCACCTCGGTCATCGACCGGGCGCCGGTGATCTCGGCGACCGCCGGTTCGAAAGCCGTACCGGAGTTGATGATGTGACGCCCGGCGTCGACACCCGCGTCCTCCATCAGACGGAAGATCTGACGACGCTGATGCGGCAGCGAGAGGGACACCACCGTGCCCGTACGACCGGCACGGGCCGTACGACCCGCACGGTGCAGGTAGTCCTTGTGGTCGCCGGCCGGGTCCACGTTCAGGACCAGGTCGATGCCGTCGACGTGGATACCGCGCGCGGCGACATCGGTGGCGACCAGGCAGTTGACGTAGCCGTCCTTGAAGTCGGCCAGCGTCCGGGTCCGGGAGCCCTGCGTCATGCCGCCGTGCAGCGCGTCGGCCTTCACACCGGCGTCACGCAGCTGCTCGGCGATACGGTCGGCGCCCAGCTGGGTGCGGACGAAGATGATGGTGCGGCCCTTGCGGGAGGCGATGGCCGCGGTGACCGGCGCCTTGTCCTTGGGCTTCACGATCAGGATGTGGTGCGACATGGTCGTGACGTTGCCCTGGGCGCTGTCGACCTCGTGCGTGACCGGGTCGGTCAGGTAACGCTTGACCAGCGTGGAGATCTCGTTCTCCATCGTGGCCGAGAAGAGCATCCGCTGACCGCCCGCCGGGATCTGGTCGAGCAGCTCGGTGACCTCGGGCAGGAAGCCCAGGTCCGACATCTGGTCGGCCTCGTCGATGACGGCGATCTGCGTGTTCTCCAGGGAACACGCGCCACGATTGATGATGTCGCGCAGTCGGCCCGGGGTGGCGACGAGGACGTCGACACCGCGCTCCAGGGCGTAGATCTGGTTGCCCATCGACGTACCGCCGCAGACGACCTTCATCTTGAGACCGAGGACGTCGCCGTAGGGCTGCAGCGCGTCGGCGACCTGCATGGCGAGCTCACGGGTCGGCGTGAGGATGACGGCGCGCGGCTTGTGCTTCTCGGTGCGGCCGCCGGCCAGCGTGGCCAGGGTCGGCAGACCGAAGGCGAGCGTCTTGCCGGAGCCGGTGCGGCCACGGCCCAGGATGTCCTTGCCGGCCAGGGCGTCCGGGATGGTCGCGGCCTGGATCGGGAAGGGGGTGGTCACGCCGTTCTGGGCGAGCTTGCGCACGACGCCCTCGGGGAGACCGAGGTCCGCGAAGGTGACCTCGGGAACGTCCGCCGTGCCCTCGGTGCCCTCAGGGCCCTCGTTCTCGGGCAGGACGACGTGATCAGTGGTGGAAATGGACATGCGTATGCGAAACCTTCCGGAGTCTCGTCGGCACGCGCCCGTCAACTCCGTGTTTCGCAATACGACCGCCTCTATGCGGTCAGCCACGGCAAGGGAGAGAACGCGCCACACGGCGCGCTCTGCGTTGGCGCCGGGCAATGGGATCAAACGATCTACCACCATACGCACCCCCGGCCCCCCGTGGCAAACCGAGCCGCATTGACCTGGGTCACACAGCCGTTGGCGCGGGTCACACAGCCTCTGGGGTGGGGCACAAGCCATTGACGTGGTTCACACCACCGGTGACCCCGCCTCAGGTGCCGGTTCCCGCTGGGCCAGTTGCGGCCCCGGGGGCTCGTGCGCCGACGAGGAGGGCTCGGCGACCGTGGGATCGGGGGTCGGCGACGCCGGCGGCGGGGGCGGCGTCGGATCGGGCTCGACCGTCCGTGTGGGCGTCGGCTCCACCCGGGGCGGCGTCGGCGCGCCCGGCCCGTCCGGCTTCCCCCCGCCGTTCCCCGTGCCGTTCCCGTTCCCGTGCTCGTTCCCGGGCCTGCCGCCCGCCGAAGCCGACCGGCTGGCCTCCGCCGACGCCGAGGCCGACGGCTCCATCGACTCCCCCTTGCCTTTCCGGGGCCTGCCCGGCCCGTGTTTTCCGTCACGGGCCGCCACCTCCGCCCGCGCGTCACCGCCCGACACCGCCGCCCCGCCGTCGGGCGCCTCGCCACCTCGCGAGGCGGCCGAATGCGACGGCTTCGCGCTCCCGCTGCCGTCGTCGCCCACGCTCATGCAACCGGCGGCAGCGGCGACGGCCATGACCGTGGCGACCAGACGGACGGATACGTACAAGGGGCGCACGAGCAGCCACCTCCGGTGGAGGGTGAAGGAGTCAACCTCTTCAACTCCCGCCCCCCACAAGAGGACACGCGACCCGTATCAGCGCGACCCCGGCGGCACCTCACCCCCCGCACGGGCGAGACGGCCCGTACGCGCCGCCGTTCCCCCCGGGATCGGATGGGCGGCCTCCGCGCCCCTCCGATCACGCCCCCCGTCGTTGACAATGGCCCTGTGCTGGAAATGACTCGTGACGCGTTCGAAGAGCTGGTGAGTGAGGCCCTGGACCAGATCCCGCCTGAGCTGACGCGGGTCATGGACAACGTGGCGGTGTTCGTGGAGGACGAACCGGCCACCGACGACCCGGAGCTGCTGGGCCTCTACGAGGGGACCCCCCTCACGGAGCGCGGGGAGTGGTACGCCGGAGTCCTTCCGGACCGCATCACGATCTACATGGGCCCCACCCTGCGCTACTGCAAAACGCCGGAGGACGTGGTCCACGAAGTGGCCGTCACCGTCATCCACGAGGTGGCGCACCACTTCGGCATCGAGGACGCGCGGCTCCACGAACTGGGCTGGGGATGACCTCCTCGTACTCCGGAGTACCCCGGACACTTCCCGCCTTGCCCTGACCAGGGCGAAGACAGGCACTCCGGGGTTGTCACCCGACGTACTGAAGATCAGTAAAAAGGTACACGACGGGGTATCCTGCGTATTCCGCCCCGAACGCCTCGCGCGCCATCTCCAGCTCAGACCCATTTGTCCGGCACCCGCCCGCCGTAGGAGAGCCATGAGCACCCCCGCATACCCGCACCCGGACTTGGGCATACGCGACCAATGGCCCGCGTCCCCGTAGCCGTCCGACACATCTTGAACATCCTGAACCCCGTCCGCAGGGCCCCGTACGCCCTCGCACGCCGCTACCGCACGCGCCGCCCCCACCCGGCCGTCGAACTCGTCCACCAGCCCCACCCCTGGGCGCGCGCCCTCGGCCTCGTCATCGTGGTCGTCCTCGGCGCCTGGCTCGGCCTGCTGATCGTCGGCAACGTCAGGGCCCCCGTCGGCCCCATGAACACGACGATGACCCTCCGCCCGTCACTCACCGGCGGCACGAAGATCAACGTCTCCCCGCTCGGCGCATTGGAACTGAACAGCCACCACGCCCCGGTCCGCCTCGACGTCAATGTCGACCAGCTCGACCCGGTCCGCGCCCAGGCACTCGTCGACCACCCCGAACGCCTCTCCGGCCTCCAGGACGAGGTCAGCCGCGACGTCCAGCACGGCACCCTCGACCTGGCCGTACGCTCCTGCGTCGCCGTCGTCGCCGGAGCCACCGCTCTCGGCCTCGCCGTCTACCGCCGCCCCCGCCGCGCCCTCGCCGCCGGCGGCCTCGCCCTCACCCTCCTGGCCGCCTCGGGCGGAACGGCGTACGCGACCTGGAACCCGGAATCCGTCCTGGAACCGAAGTTCTCCGGGCTGCTCTCCTCCGCCCCCTCCATCGTCGGCAACGCCCGCAGCATCGTCACCGAGTTCGACGTCTACCAGAAGGAGTTGGCCCGTCTGGTCACCAACGTGACCAAGCTGTACGACGTCACCTCCACGCTCCCCGCCTACACGCCCGACCCGACCACCATCCGCGTCCTGCACGTCTCCGACATCCACCTCAACCCCGCGAGCTGGAAGATCATCGCCTCGCTGGTGAAGCAGTACAAGGTCGACGTGATCGTCGACTCCGGCGACACCATGGACCACGGCTCGGCCGCCGAGAACGGCTTCCTGGATCCGATCCAGGACCTCGGCGCCCCCTACGTCTGGGTCCGCGGCAACCACGACTCCCTGACCACCCAGCACTACCTGGAACGCATGAAGAACGTGCACGTCCTGGACAACGGCCGGGCCCAGACCGTCGCCGGACTGCGCTTCGCCGGCATCGGCGACCCCCAGTTCACGCCCGACCGCTCCAACAAGCCCGGCGGCGACGCCTCCGAGGAACTCGCCGGCGCCCGCCTCGCCTCCGCCCTCCGCGACCAGCGCACGGCCGGCACCCCCGTCGACCTCGCCGTCGCCCACGAACCGTCGGCGGCCCGAGAGGTCGACGGCGAGGTCCCGATGGTCCTGGCCGGCCACCTCCACCACAACGAGATGGAGATCATGAAGTACGGCACCCGGCTGCGCCTCGAAGGCTCGACCGGCGGCAGCGGCCTGCGCGCGGTCGAGCACAAGTACCCCGCCCCCATCGAGGCCTCGATCCTCTACATGGACCGCGACACCCACCGCCTCCAGGCCTGGGACGCGATCAAACTGGGCGGCCTGGGCGAGACGACAGCCGAGGTCAGCCGCCACCTGGCCAAGGAAAACCAGCCGGGCGCCACCCCGTCGCCCACCTCCACGTCCACCCCCTCCACCCCCAGCCCGTAAACCGTTTTGGCGATCCCTCCCGCCATCCCATATGCTGCAGACGTCCCCGACGCGCTGAGAAGCGCCCAGGCGGGCCGATAGCCCTCATCGTCTAGCGGCCTAGGACGCCGCCCTTTCAAGGCGGTAGCACGGGTTCGAATCCCGTTGGGGGCACGCAACGCCGTGTGCGACACTGTCGTACACACAGCAAGGTCCTGTGGAGCAGTTTGGAGTGCTCGCCACCCTGTCAAGGTGGAGGCCGCGGGTTCAAATCCCGTCAGGACCGCTGAGGTTTCCCCGCGAGACCTCGTGGCTGGGTAGCTCAGTTGGTACGAGCGATCGCCTGAAAAGCGATAGGTCGCCGGTTCGATCCCGGCCCCAGCCACCACCGCCCCACCAGGGCAGACACCCCCTCCGGAATCTTCCGGCGGGGGTGTTCTCGTGCATGGCCCTACTGTGCAGCCATGCGCGACGACACACCTGAGGAAACACGCCGGGTCCACTTGAGCCGGACCTTCGACGAGGACGCGGAACTGTACGACCGGGCCAGGCCCGGATATCCGCCGGAGTTGTTCGACGACCTCACCGAAGTGGCCGGCGTCGGCCCCGGCTGTCGGGTCCTTGAGGTGGGGGCGGGCACCGGTAAAGCGACCTTGTCGCTCGCCGAGCGAGGTTGCCGGATCACCGCCGTCGAACTGGGCGCGAGCATGGCCGCCGTCGCCCGGCGCAACCTGGCCGGGTTCGAGGCGGTGGAGATAGTGACGGCGGACTTCGAGACCTGGTCACTGCCTCAGGAGCCGTTCGACGTCGTCGTCGCCGCGTCGGCGTTTCACTGGATCGATCCGGCGGTGCGGATGCCGAAAGCCGCTGACGCGCTGCGGCCGGGTGGTGCCCTCGCCGTGGTCGCCAACCAGCATGTGGCGGGCGGCACCGAAGACTTCTTCGTCGAGGTCCAGGGCTGCTACGAGCGTTTCGATCCGGCCACCCCACCGGGACTGCGGCCTCCCGCCGCGGACGACGTCGACACCTCGGATCACGCGGAGGAGGCCGCACGCAGCGGCCGGTTCGGCCCCGTCGCCTTCCGGCGTCACGAGTGGGACCTGACGTACACCACGGCCGAGTACCTGGAGGTGCTGCAGACCTACTCCGGCCACCGGGCGCTGCCGCCGGAGGCCAGGGAGGGACTGCTGGCGTGCATCGCCGGACTGATCGACGGGCGGTACGGAGGCCGGGTCACCAAGCGGTATCTCACGGAACTGCGGGTGTCACGAACGGTCCCCGCGCTTCGGTAGGCGCGGCTCCAGCCCTACCGGGATGAGTCCCAGCCGTACCGATGAGTTCCGGCCGGGTCGTGAGTCTGTGCTGGTGAGTGTCGTAGGACGTCGTACGACGCCGCCCGGCACGAGACATCACGGAGGACACCATGACGACCATGCCCGGCAACGCGAACAGCCGCCTCCCCGGCAAGCCGCCCATCGTCGACCTGGCCACCTGGCAGGACGCCCGTGACGAGTTGCTGGTCCGCGAGAAGGCGCACACCCGTGAGGGCGACGCGATCGCCGCGGCCCGGCGGAGGCTGCCGATGGTGGAGCTCGACGGGACGGTCGAGGTCGTCGGACCCGACGGCCCGGTCCCGTTCCTCGCCCTGTTCGAGGGTCGCGACGAGCTCGTGGTCTACCAGCACATGTGGTACGACGGCGCACCCCACCAGGGGCAGTGCGAGGGCTGCACCACCACCGCCTGGCACCTCAAGGACGCCGTCTACCTCAACGCCCGCGGCGTCTCGTTCGCCATCCTGACCACGGGCCCGTGGGACGAGGTGGCCGCCTACGTCGACTTCATGGGGTACACCCAGCCCTGGTACTCGGTGCGGGGCGTGGAGGCGCCGGTCGGCGGAGACATGGGGTACATCGCCTGCTTCCTGCGCGACGGCGACCGCGTGTTCCTCACCTACCGCACGACGGGCCGCGGCAACGAGCCGGTCAACGGGTCCCTCGCCCTGCTCGACATGACGCCCTACGGCCGCGGCGAGGCGTGGGAGGACCACCCCGAGGGCCGGCCCGTGATCGGCGCCGTCCGCGAGGGGCACCCGGCCGGGGGCGGCCAGGCCTGCTGGTACTGGCGCTCGGACGCGGACGGGAACGCCACCTGGGGCCCGACCAGCCGCCCCGTGCCGCAGTGGACCCGCCCCGGCGCGACCCCCGTGGAGACCCTCGGCCGGCGCGGCCACCACCACTGAGGGGCGGGGCGGGCCGGAGTCGGCAACTGCTGCTGGTTTACCGAGCATGAGTGATTTCCGGTGAGCGTGAGTGAGTGCCCATGCTGGATGCGGTTGTTCCGCTGTGCGCCAGGAGGGTCTCCTCCGTCCCTGGGATTTCCTGTGGTCCTTTGGTGTCGGAGGGGAACGGAAGTTCCGGAGTCGAATTCGGGTGCAAGCGCTTCGGCAACGAGACGATCCGCGTCACCGACACCGGACAACTCTCCCTCAAGCTCCCGGCCCCGCTCGCCCACCTGGCCAACGCACCCCACAGCCGCTACCTGCTGGACGCGACCGTACGGTTTCAGCATCGGTGGCAGGAGTGGCTGGACCGGATCACCGCCCATCGGGCGGTGGCCTACCGCATCCACCACGACCCGGCACGGGGGCGCCCCGCTTCCCTACTGCGAAGCTCAAAGCCCGGCTGGTGTCGATGGCCGAGGAGCAAGGCATCGCGGTCGTGGCGGTGGATCCGGCCTACACCTCCCGGTGGGGTGCCCAGCACTGGCAGAAACCGATGACCACCCCACGACGCAAACCGTCCCGGCACGATGCGGCAAGCATCGCGATCGGGCGACGCGCCTACGGTTATCCGATCAGGCGACGGACGGCACCGCCCCCGCATCACCAGAGTGATGGTGCGGGGCATCGGACCGCCCAGGCCCGACCGGACACCCGCAGGCGTGAGGAAACCCGCCCCCACATGCCCGGACCGCGCACACGATGCGCGCCGCCCGGCCGTGGAGCGAAAGCGGGCGACCAGGATGCCCAACACCGTTCGGGGCACCCGGCCGAGCACGCGTCCTGGCAACAGGACTCACTCCCGCTCAGCCTGTAGGAACGGTAAATCCATTGGTCACTCGTTTCCGTGAGGTGAGATCCTGGACCGCGTATGTCTACGCACCCCGCCCCCGGCGCCCCGGCTCCGGGCACCCCCGCCCTTGGTGATCTCGCCCCCCGCCTGGCCGAGCTGTCGCTGCGTGATGCGCATCGGCTCGGGCGCAGGCTCGAAGGCGCGCGCAGGATTCGTAAGCCGGAGGCCCGGGCCGCTGTTCTCGGTGAGATCGAGGCGGAGGTGGCGAAGGCCGAGGAACGGATGCGTGCGCGGCGCGGCCGGGTGCCTGCCGTCAGCTATCCCGAGCAGCTGCCCGTCAGTCAGAAGAAGGACGAGATCGCGGCCGCCATCCGTGATCACCAGGTGGTGATCGTCGCGGGTGAGACCGGGTCCGGCAAGACGACGCAGATCCCGAAGATCTGTCTTGAGCTGGGGCGCGGGGTCCGCGGGATGATCGGGCACACGCAGCCCCGTCGTATCGCCGCCCGCACCGTCGCCGAGCGGGTAGCGGAGGAGCTGGACACGCCTCTCGGGGAGGCCGTCGGCTGGAAGGTGCGGTTCACCGATCAGGTCGATCCGCAGGGCACCTTCCTCAAGCTGATGACGGACGGCATTCTGCTCGCCGAGATCCAGACCGACCGTGAACTGCGCGCCTACGACACGATCATCATCGACGAGGCCCACGAGCGGTCCCTGAACATCGACTTCCTGCTCGGTTACCTCGCGCAGTTGCTGCCGAAGAGGCCCGACCTGAAGGTCGTCATCACCTCGGCGACCATTGACCCCGAGCGGTTCTCCCGGCACTTCGGGGACGCGCCCATCGTGGAGGTCAGTGGGCGGACCTATCCCGTCGAGGTGCGGTACCGGCCGCTGCTCGAGGAGGACGCCGAGGACGCCGACCGGGACCAGATCACCGCGATCACCGATGCCGTCGAGGAGCTGATGGGCGAGGGGAAGGGCGACATCCTCGTCTTTCTCTCCGGTGAGCGGGAGATCCGGGACACGGCCGACGCGCTGGAGAAGAAGAAATACAGGTTCACCGAGGTGCTGCCGCTGTACGCCCGGCTGTCGCACGCCGAGCAGCACCGCGTCTTCCAGCAGCACACCGGGCGCAGGATCGTTCTGGCTACCAACGTCGCCGAGACCTCGCTGACCGTCCCGGGCATCAAGTACGTCATCGACCCCGGCTTCGCCCGTATCTCCCGCTACAGCCACCGCACCAAGGTCCAGCGGCTGCCCATCGAGGCGGTCTCGCAGGCCAGCGCCAACCAGCGCAAGGGCCGCTGCGGCCGTACCAGCGACGGTATCTGCATCCGGCTGTACAGCGAGGAGGACTTCGAGGCCCGCCCGGAGTTCACGGACGCGGAGATCCTGCGGACCAACCTCGCCTCCGTCATCCTGCAGATGACCGCGGCCGGCCTCGGCGACATCGAGAAGTTCCCGTTCATCGACCCGCCGGACCACCGCAACATCCGGGACGGCGTCCAGCTGCTCCAGGAGCTGGGCGCGCTGGACCCGTCGGAGAAGGACGTACGCAAGCGGCTCACGCAGACCGGCCGCAAGCTCGCGCAGCTGCCTGTGGACCCGCGGCTGGCCCGCATGGTGCTGGAGGCCGACAAGAACGGCTGCGTGCGGGAGGTCATGGTCATCGCGGCCGCGCTGTCCATCCAGGACCCGCGCGAGCGCCCGGCGGACAAGCAGGCCCAGGCAGACCAGCAGCACGCCCGGTTCAAGGACGAGACGAGCGACTTCCTCGCCTATCTCAACCTGTGGCGTTACCTCCGCGAGCAGCAGAGGGAGCGGGGCTCCTCCTCCTTCCGGCGGATGTGCAAGCAGGAGTATCTGAATTTCCTGCGCATTCGCGAATGGCAGGACATCTACCTCCAGTTGCGCACGGTCGCCAAGCAGATGGGCATCCACCTCAACGAGGACGACGCCCCCGCCGACCGCGTCCACGTCTCCCTCCTCGCCGGTCTGCTCTCGCACATCGGCATGAAGGACGTGAAGGACGGCAACAAGAACGAGTACCTGGGGGCACGCAACGCCAAGTTCGCGATCTTCCCGGGCTCCGCCCTGTTCAAGAAGACGCCGCGTTTCGTGATGTCGGCGGAGCTGGTGGAGACGAGCCGTCTCTGGGCCCGCGTCAACGCCAGGATCGAGCCGGAGTGGGTCGAGCCGCTCGCCGAGCACCTGCTGAAGCGGACGTACAGCGAGCCGCACTGGGAGAAGGACCAGGCGGCGGTGATGGCGTACGAGAAGGTGACGCTGTACGGCGTCCCGATCATCGCCCAGCGCAAGGTCAACTACGGCCGGATCGACCCGGAGACCTCCCGCGAGCTCTTCATCCGCAACGCCCTGGTCGAGGGTGACTGGCGCACGCACCACAAGTTCTTCGCCGACAACCGCAGACTCCTGAGCGAGGTCGAGGAGTTGGAGCACCGGGCGCGGCGCCGGGACATCGTGGTGGACGACGACACGCTGTTCGACTTCTACGAGCAGCGGGTGCCCGAGCACGTCGTGTCGGGCGCGCACTTCGACTCCTGGTGGAAGCACAAACGGCATGAGCAGCCGGATTTCCTGGACTTCGAGCGGGAGATGCTCATCCGGGAGTCGGCGGAGGCGGTCACCAAGGACGACTACCCGGACTCGTGGCGGCAGGGGCCGCTGAAGTTCCGCGTCACCTACCAGTTCGAGCCGGGTGCGGACGCGGACGGCGTGACCGTCCACATCCCGCTCCAGGTGCTCAACCAGGTCACGGACGAGGGCTTCGACTGGCAGATTCCGGGCCTGCGGGAAGAACTCGTGACGGAACTGATCCGGTCCCTCCCGAAGCCGATCCGCCGCAACTACGTGCCGGCGCCGAACTTCGCGAGGCGGTTCCTGGACACGGCGGTGCCCCTTCAGGAGCCGCTGCCGGTGACGATGGCGCGTGAGCTCAAGCGCATGGTCGGGGTGCCGTTCGAGGCGGACGACTTCGACTGGTCGAAGGTCCCGGACCATCTGCGCATCACCTTCCGGATCGTCGACGAGCGGCGCCGGAAGCTGGCCGAGGACAAGGACCTGGAGGCGCTGAAGCTCCGTCTGAAGCCGAAGGCGCGGCAGGCCCTGTCCCAGGCGGCGGCCGCCACCGCCGAACGCCAGGGCGGTGAGTCCCTCGAACGCAGGGGCCTCACCGACTGGACGATCGGTTCGCTCACCCCGGTCTTCGAGACACGGCGGGCGGGGCAGCCGGTGAAGGCGTACCCGGCGCTGGTCGACGACGGGGACACGGTGTCCGTACGGCTCTTCGACTCCGAGGCCGAGCAGGCCGAGGCGATGTGGAAGGGCACGCGGCGGCTGATCCTGCGCAACATTCCGGTCAACCCCGCGAAGTTCGCATCCGAGAAGCTGACCAACCCGCAGAAGCTCGCCCTGTCGGCGAATCCGCACGGGTCCATCCAGGCCCTGTTCGCCGACTGCGCGATGGCGGCGGCGGACAAGCTGATCGGCGACTTCGGGGGGCCGGCGTGGGACGAGGAGTCGTACCGGAAGCTGTACGACAAGGTGCGCGCGGAGATCGTCGACACGACGGTCCGTACGGTGGGCCAGGTGCAGCAGGTGCTGGCCGCTTGGCAGGCCTGTGAGCGCCGTCTGAAGTCCGTACGGAGCCCGGTGCTGCTGCCGAACCTGGCCGACGTGCGCACCCAGCTGGACGCCCTCGTGAAGCCGGGCTTCGTGACGGCGGCGGGGATACGGCGGCTGCCGGACCTGATGCGCTATCTGGTCGCCGCGGACCGCCGGCTGCAGCAGATGCCGACGAACGTCCAGCGGGACACGACCCGGATGGAGAAGGTCCACGAGATGCAGGACGAGTACGCGTGGCTGCTGGAGCAGATGCCGCAGGGGCGCCCGGTTCCTTCCTCGGTCCTGGACATCCGCTGGATGATCGAGGAGCTCCGGGTCAGCTATTTCGCCCACGCTCTGGGCACGGCGTACCCGGTATCCGACAAGCGGATCGTGAAGGCCATCGACGCCGCGGCGCCGTAACGGTGTGCGCACTCCGGGTGAGTTCGCGCAGGGGGCACACCCTCCTGTACAGTCTCTTCTCGCAGCGCAACGCACGAATGGCGCCGCAAACCTGGTCCTGTGGAGCAGTTTGGAGTGCTCGCCACCCTGTCAAGGTGGAGGCCGCGGGTTCAAATCCCGTCAGGACCGCAGTAGGCAGTGAACGCAGAGGCCCGCACCCCACAAGGGACGCGGGCCTTCTTCGTATCCCGACCCACCACCCTGCCAACGTGGAGGCCGCGCCCGCGGCACAGCCGC
>NZ_JBITIY010000021.1:34037-117489 GCF_044459385.1 Streptomyces sp. NPDC050287
AGCCGCCATCGGGTACAGCAAATCCCGTCAGGACCGCACTAGGCAGTCAACGCAGAGGCCCGCACCCCACAAGGGACGCGGGCCTTCTTCGTATCCAATGCCGGTGAGCCCGGGTCTTCGGACCCGGGCTCACGTGCGTTCCGGGTCTGCTGAAGCCCCGTGAGAAGCCTCCGTGAGAGCCCCACGCCGTCTTGACGGCGTTCCCTTCCCCCGGTACCCAGAAGGCAGGGACCGCCTTCCGTGCGGCCTCTGGAGGTGTCGTATGGCGGGATCGGTCAGGCACGAGACGCGGGCGTTGCTCCGTGCGCACCTGGCGGCCGCATCCTCGTACCGCCATCTGACGCGGCACTGCCCGATATGCCACCACCTGCTGCGGCTGGCGATGGACGGCCCTCCACAGGCCGTCCAGGCCGACCGGGCGGCGCCCGACAGGGGCGCGGACGTCGAGGACGAAAGCCCAGCCCCCACGTGATCGCCGAGGCGTCCCGAGCCGCCAACTCGTACGCCCTCTAGCGCACATGAGGCAGGGGGGCAAGGAGTCGGGCATGTGATGGGTGTCACCGCATGAGTTTCCGAAACTGCGGTACTTACGGGTCACCTACAACTGGTCAATTTTATATGTGCAATTGCACCAGTCGCCCGGGGGCACCCACAGCAGAACCGACAGCCCTCCCCAGACTCCGACAAGGCCACTCACAGACCCGCCTCACCGGCCACCTTCCGCGCACAAAAAAGATCGCGCTGGACCCGGCGGAGTCCAGCGCGATCGACGACGCACCCTGTGTTGTGCTCGAAAGCCGGAGGGGCTTGGGCGTGGGGCCTGTTGGGGCAGGACCCGTGTCGCTTGGAGCTGTGGTTCCGGGCACGTCGACAAGTGGGGGACCTGCCGGTTTTGCCCGGGTTATTCAGTTGTTCAGGCCTCGCTGCGCTGCTGCGGGATGCCCGCAAGCAGAGCGCGGACCTCAGCCTCGCGGTAACGGCGGTGCCCGCCGAGCGTACGGATGGACGTGAGCTTGCCGGCCTTCGCCCACCGCGTGACCGTCTTGGGGTCGACGCGGAACATCGTGGCGACCTCAGCCGGGGTCAGCAGCGGCTCGGCATCAGGGGTGCGAGCGGTCATGAGCGGCCTCCTCGGGAGAACCGAACCTTCTCGGTTCTTTCCTCTAAATTCTGCACCTTGACCCGCGTTGCCCGAAATGGCGGACGCGAGTCGAGTCGGTTATAGGACGAACGGCTTGTCCTCGGCACTACAACTACACCATCCGTCCAGCCGCGTCGGCCAAACCGATGGAATTGCCCCTCCAGGTGTTCATCAGCGACGGAAGCCGATGGACCATGCCATAGCGGACAGTCACGCCACTGTGACGATCAGTCACAGGACGATCAGGAGTCACGAGACCCCCCAAAGCTTGCAATGCTGAGATACCGCCCACATCACGGCACAACGGGACGGAGGAGTCCTCCCCGGACTCCTTGTCCTATTTTGGCATGAGGAGGGGCAAGCGGCGCAAGGGCCCCGTACGTGCGGTCCGTCACGCTTGACACACTTGGCGCGAACGCCCGGATCGGGACCTACGTCCCTTGTTGACGAAACCTCAGGACACACATCGGTCCGAGGACGAAACCCCAAAAACGGCGTCAGGTCAAACATCCGTTCGTGAGGTAAGCCACTTTCAGTTCGCCGAGCGCCGGTCCCGCACCGACCGCCAGCGCTCCACGAGCCGCGCGTACGCCTCGCCCGCGGCGACCCCGTCGCCGTGTCGCAGCGCCTCGATCCCGTCGGCCACGTCGGCCGCCGAGTGGTCGTCCTCCAGCTCGCCGGCCGGCAGCACGTGCACCAGGCCGCCGTAGTCCAGCTCCACCACGGAACGCGGGTGGAACTCCTCCAGCCAGCGCCCCACGTCGATCAGGCCGTCGATCAGCGGCCCCTCGTCGATGGCGTCCTTGAGCGCCCGCAGGGCCCGCGCCACGCGCCGCCGGGCCTGCACCATGGGCGTGCGGTAGCGCAGCATCGGCGGAATCTCGCCGGAGCCCTTGTCGAACCGCCGCTCCTCGTCGGAGACCAGCACGAACCAGTTGATCGGCACCTGCCAGGTCGCCGTTCGGATCCAGGGCCGGGCGTCCGGGTTGCGGGCCAGCCAGCGCTCGTAGTCCTGGGCCGCCTGACGCCGTACGACGGGGGGCAGCACCGCGTCCAGGACCGACGGCGGGAGTTCCTCGGTGAGCTCGTCCAGGGCCTGCCAGCCGCGCAGCCTGGTGCGCCACGGGCAGACGCACACCACGCCGTCCGACTCGAGCACGAAGGCGTCACCGCTCTCGTGCACCGGCACGGGGATCGGCGGAGTGGGCAGCAGGTCGGCCAGGGAGCGGCGCAGTTCGTCCTGGTACGAGGGGCGGTCCGGGCGGCGGGCGTAGCGCGCCCAGTGTCCGCGCTCCGGCTCGGGGAAGGCGGCCAGCGGTTCGTACACGCGCAGATACGTCGCGTAGGGGACGATCACGGAGGACACCTTGGGCACGCCTGCTCCCTCCCCCGCCGTCTGCCAGGAAAACCTGCGAAACCCGCACACAAATGAGCGGGAAAACCATGCAAATCGTCGCACGGGTGTACTCCGCGAGGGGGTGATCCCGAGCAGTGCGCGGATCGCTGGGCTCCGAGGCTCTAATCTCGTGCTCACAGCCCCCGCCATCCTCACGGGAGCCGGTCTCCACCCGCCGCTACTTACTCAGGAGTCACCACCGTGACCGACGTAACCGGCGCGCCTGCTGATGTACTGCACACCCTGTTCCACTCGGAGCAGGGCGGTCATGAGCAAGTCGTGCTCTGCCAGGACCGGGCCAGCGGCCTCAAGGCCGTCATCGCCCTCCACAGCACCGCCCTGGGCCCCGCGCTCGGCGGCACGCGCTTCTACCCGTACGCCAGTGAGGCGGAGGCCGTCACCGACGCGCTGAACCTCGCGCGCGGGATGTCGTACAAGAACGCCATGGCCGGTCTGGACCACGGCGGCGGCAAGGCCGTGATCATCGGGGACCCGGAACGGGACAAGACCGAGGAGCTGCTGCTCGCCTACGGCCGGTTCGTGGCCTCGCTCGGCGGGCGGTACGTCACCGCGTGCGACGTCGGCACGTACGTCGCCGACATGGACGTCGTGGCGCGCGAGTGCCGCTGGACCACGGGCCGGTCCCCGGAGAACGGCGGCGCGGGCGACTCGTCCGTCCTGACCGCGTTCGGCGTCTACCAGGGCATGCGGGCCTCCGCGCAGCACCTGTGGGGCGACCCGTCGCTGCGCGGCCGTACGGTCGGTATCGCGGGCGTCGGCAAGGTCGGCCGCCACCTGGTGGAGCACCTGCTGGCGGAGGGCGCTCAGATCGTGATCACGGACGTACGGCAGGAAGCCGTGCAGCGGATCGTCGACGAGCACCCCTCCGTGGGCGTGGTCGCCGACACCGAGCGCCTGGTCCAGGTCGAGGGCCTCGACATCTACGCCCCGTGCGCACTCGGCGGCGCGCTGAACGACGTCAGCGTGCCCGTGCTGACCGCACGGATCGTCTGCGGCGCCGCCAACAACCAGCTCGCCCACCCGGGCGTCGAGAAGGACCTCGCCGACCGCGGGATCCTCTACGCGCCGGACTACGTGGTGAACGCCGGCGGCGTCATCCAGGTCGCCGACGAGCTGCACGGGTTCGACTTCGACCGGTGCCGGGCGAAGGCGGCGATGATCTTCGACACCACGCTCGCCATATTCGCACGTGCGAAGGCCGATGGGATTCCGCCGGCTGCGGCGGCCGACCGGATCGCCGAACAGCGGATGGCGGAGGCTCGCGGGGCGCACTGAAGGGCGTCCTTCGGGTTTGACCGGTACCCGTCGGCGCACACTTAGAGAGAACTCTCACGTCCGTCGGCGGGTCGCCTGCCGAGAAGTGGTTAAAATCGCGGTTGACCAGCGGGGACAGGGCGCCCCGAGGGTCCTGGGTCCGGGCACGTACGGTGGGCGACGTACCGTATGGGCGTGGGCTCAGGTACCGTGGATGCCCTACGGACCGGTCTCTCTGCGGAGAGTCCGTTCCAGATCATGAACGCGTGTCAAGACTCTGGGGCCGTCGAGCCCCGTCACCGAGGGGGTCGAGCCATGGGGCGCGGCCGGGCCAAGGCCAAGCAGACGAAGGTCGCCCGCCAGCTGAAGTACAACAGCGGCGGGACAGACCTGTCGCGTCTGGCCAGCGAGCTGGGCGCTTCGACTTCGAGTCAGCCGCCGAATGGCGAGCCGTTCGAGGACGATGAAGACGACGACGACCCGTACGCCCAGTACGCGGATCTGTACAACGACGACGATGAGGACGAGGACGACGAGTCCGGTCCCGCGTCGCAACGCCGCGGGGCTTGACGATCCAGCTGCGCTCGACCCGGTCCGGGTGGTTCACACCTCCCGGACCGGGTTTTGCGCTGCCCTCGTCGCCTGTGTCACTCTCCACGGCGGGGTTCAGGCGGCGTAGTCGCCGACCAGTTCCGCGCCCGTCGTGTGGTCGCCGCGGTCGGTGATCTCACCGGCGACCCAGGCGTCGACCCCGCGGTCGGCCAGGGTGGCCAGGGCGACGTCCGTCGACTCCTCCGGGACGATGGCGATCATGCCCACGCCCATGTTCAGGGTCTTCTCCAGCTCCAGGCGTTCGACCCGGCCCGTTGTGCCGACGAGGTCGAAGACGGGGTCCGGGGTCCAGGTGGAGCGGTCGACGATCGCGTGCAGTGTGTCGGGGATCACCCGGGCCAGGTTGGCGGCGAGCCCACCGCCCGTGATGTGGCTGAAGGCGTGCACGTCGGCCGTGCGGGTGAGGGCCAGGCAGTCCAGCGAGTAGATCTTCGTGGGCTCCAGGAGTTCCTCGCCCAGCGTGCGGCCGAACTCCTCGATCCGCGCGTCCAGCGACAGACCGGCCTGGTCCAGCAGGACGTGGCGGACGAGCGAGTACCCGTTCGAGTGAAGACCGGAGGACGCCAGGGCGATCACCGTGTCGCCCGTACGAATGCGATCCGGGCCGAGGAGGCGGTCGGCCTCCACCACGCCCGTACCGGCGCCGGCGACGTCGAAGTCGTCCGGACCGAGCAGCCCGGGGTGCTCGGCCGTCTCGCCGCCGACCAGGGCGCAGCCGGCCAGGACGCAGCCCTCGGCGATGCCCTTGACGATGGCGGCGACCCGCTCGGGGTGCACCTTGCCGACGCAGATGTAGTCGGTCATGAACAGCGGCTCGGCGCCGCACACCACGATGTCGTCCATGACCATCGCGACCAGGTCGTGGCCGATGGTGTCGTAGACGCCCAGCCGGCGCGCGATGTCGACCTTGGTGCCGACGCCGTCGGTGGCGGAGGCGAGCAGGGGCCGCTCGTAGTTCTTGAGGGCGGAGGCGTCGAAGAGGCCGGCGAAACCGCCGAGGCCGCCGAGGACCTCGGGGCGCTGCGTCTTCTTCACCCACTCCTTCATCAGCTCGACGGCGCGGTCGCCCGCTTCGATGTCGACGCCCGCTGTTTTGTAGGACGCCGCCGCGGAGCCGGCGCCAGTTGTCTCAGACATGGCTGGGGAGAACCTTCGTGTCGTACGGCAGGTGGGGCGGACCGGCTACGGACGGCGGATCGCGTCGGCCGCGGCCGTTGCTGCCGGACCGGCGGCCAGTTCGGTCTCCAGGAGCTGCTTGCCGAGCAGTTCGGGGTCCGGGAGGTCCATCGGGTACTCACCGTCGAAGCAGGCGCGGCAGAGGTTCGGCTTGGCGATGGTGGTCGCCTCGATCATGCCGTCTATGGAGATGTACGCCAGCGAGTCGGCTCCGAGCGAGGTGCCGATCTCGTCGATGGTCATGCCGTTGGCGATGAGCTCGGCGCGGGTGGCGAAATCTATGCCGAAGAAGCAGGGCCACTTCACGGGCGGGGACGAGATCCGGATGTGGACCTCGGCGGCGCCCGCCTCACGGAGCATCCGGACCAGGGCGCGCTGGGTGTTGCCGCGCACGATCGAGTCGTCGACGACCACCAGGCGCTTGCCCTTGATGACTTCCTTCAGCGGGTTCAGCTTCAGCCGGATACCGAGCTGCCGGATCGTCTGGGAGGGCTGGATGAACGTACGTCCGACGTAGGCGTTCTTGACCAGACCGGCGCCGAACGGGATGCCGGAGGCCTCCGCGTAGCCGATGGCGGCCGGGGTGCCGGACTCCGGGGTCGCTATGACCAGGTCGGCGTCGACCGGGGCTTCCTTGGCGAGCTTGCGGCCCATCTCCACGCGGGAGAGGTACACGTTCCGGCCGGCGATGTCGGTGTCCGGGCGGGCGAGGTAGACGTACTCGAAGACGCAGCCCTTGGGCTTCGCTTCCGCGAATCGGGAGGTGCGCAGGCCGTTCTCGTCGATGGCGACGAACTCGCCCGGCTCGATCTCGCGGACGTAGGCCGCGCCGCAGATGTCGAGGGCGGCGGACTCGGAGGCGACGACCCAGCCGCGCTCCAGGCGCCCGAGGACCAGCGGGCGGATGCCCTGCGGGTCGCGGGCGGCGTAGAGGGTGTGCTCGTTCATGAACACGAGCGAGAAGGCGCCCTTGACCTGGGGGAGGACCACGGGGGCGGCCTCCTCGATGGTCAGCGGCTTGCCGTCCGCGTCGACCTGGGCCGCGAGGAGCGCGGTGAGCAGGTCGGTGTCGTTGGTGGCCGCGACGCGGGTCGAGCGGCCGTTGGTGTCCTTGGGCAGGTCGGCGACCATCTCGGCGAGCTGCGCCGTGTTGACCAGGTTGCCGTTGTGGCCGAGCGCGATGGATCCGTGCGCGGTGGCACGGAACGTCGGCTGGGCGTTCTCCCACACGGAGGCTCCGGTGGTCGAGTAGCGGGCGTGACCGACCGCGATATGACCCTGGAGCGAACCGAGCGAGGTCTCGTCGAAGACCTGGGAAACGAGACCCATGTCCTTGAAGACGAGGATCTGGGAGCCGTTGCTGACCGCGATTCCCGCGGATTCCTGGCCTCGATGCTGGAGGGCGTAGAGCCCGAAGTAAGTGAGCTTGGCGACCTCTTCGCCCGGAGCCCAGACACCGAAGACGCCGCAAGCGTCCTGGGGGCCTTTCTCACCGGGGAGCAGATCATGACTGAGTCGACCGTCACCACGTGGCACGCAACCGAGTGTAGGCGAGATCGTGCACTGGTCCGAATTGGGGATTCGCGGCCGTCATGGATCACTCGTCGGCAACGGCTCGCAGGGTGTTTCCGTTTTCGCTGGTCAGGACCAGATTATCGGCGTCGACTCGGTAGCTGAGCGTCTTGTTGAAGAGGTTCAGCAGGGCCCTTTCGGTGTCCATGAGTGAGGCGTCGCACATCATTCGGGTGGTGGACGGGGCGCCGAGAGTGATATGTCCGTCGCGGACGGTGGCCTTGGCGTTGACGTGGTTGCAGCCGAGCCTGCCGCCGGCCTTGCCGGTCTTCTCGTCGAACGTGAGGTGGGTGTCCCGGCCGGCCCGGTGCGTCTTACCGTCCACGGTGACGCTGTCGACCTTCCAGCGGACGCCGGTGACGGGCCGCTCGGCGCCGACCGAGTCGCTGCCGGGTTCGCTGCCCGCCTTCTCGTTGCCGCAGGCTGCCGCGAGCGGGATGAGGGCCACGGCGGCCGTGGTGACCAGGGGCGTGATCAGTCGCTGCTTCTGCCTGTACATGCCGATTCGACGGGGCGAGCGGGGGGATCGGTTCCAACCCGAGTGCGGAATCAGCGCAACAACGGCAGCAGTCCGCCGAGGTCGGCCCGCTCCCCGCTCGCGCTGACCCTCGCCTCCTCGACCGCGTCCTTCCAGCTCACCCGTCCGGTCGCGAGCCGGATCCAGGTCAGCGGGTCGGTCTCGACCACGTTGGGCGGGGTGCCACGGGTGTGCCGGGGTCCTTCGACGCACTGCACCACGGCGTACGGCGGGACCCGCACCTCGGTGGAGCCGCCGGGCGCCTTCGCGGCGAGCGTGTCGGCGAGCAGGCGGGTGGCCGCGGCGAGGGCCTGACGGTCGTACGGGATGTCGAGGCCGGAGACGGCGGCGTTCAGGTCGTCGGTGTGGACGACGAGTTCGACGGTACGGGTGACCAGGTAGTCGTCGATCGACAGGGCCCCGGCGCTGGTGTCGAGCAGTCGAGCGCCCGGGGTGTCGGCGATGCGGGCGGTGAAGCGTTGCTGCACGTCGGCGAGGTGGGCGTCGAGGTCCGGGTTCCGCTCGGCGAGTTCATGGGCGTGGGCGGCGATGTCGGGGGCGTCGGCACGGATCGCGTGGGGCCAGTCGAGGAGGGCACCGGCCCGCCGGCCTGGTCCCGGCCCCGGTTCGGGCTCGTCGAGCAGCCGGTCGACGGCTCCCAGGGCCATCCCGATGTGCGCGACCAGGTCCCGCACGGTCCAGCCGGGGAGCCGGGTGGGGAGGGCGAACTGCTCGGGGCTGAGGGTGCGCACCGCCTCCCGTACGTGGCCGAACTGGGTGAGGACCGCGGTGCGGATCCTGCCGGGGTCGTAGCTGCGCGCGCGCTTCTTGGCCGGGGGCATGGGGAGCAGCCTAGGCCGACTGGGGGGTGGTCGTGGGGGCGTCGAAGATCTCGTGGTTGCGCGGGACGCCGATGCCGTGCCAGCTGAACGGGAGGCCGCGGGCGGTGTCCGGGTCGGGGCCGTCCATCAGCTGGAAGTGCAGGTGGGGTTCCGTGGAGTTGCCGGAGTTCCCGCAGTCGGCGATCCGCCGGCCGGCGCGGACCCGGTCCCCCTCGGCCACGGTGAGGGAACCGCGGCGCAGGTGCGCGTACAGGGCGTAGGTGCCGTCGCCGAGGTCGAGCACGACGTGGTTGCCGACGATGCGGCCGACTCCGCCCAGTTCCCGGGCCGAGCCCTCGATCAGGAACAGGTACAGGAGACCGGGCACGGACGTGCGGCTGAGGTGGTCGCGCTGGTGGCCGACGGCCCGAACGACCGTGCCGTCCGCGACGGCGAGCACGGGCCTGCCGAACGCCGGGAAGTCACGGCTGCGGCGGGCGAGCGGCCACAGCACGCGGAAGCCGGGGCGGGCGCCCGGCTCCGGCTCGGCGACGACGTCGATGGCGTACGTCTGCCCGTAGGCGTGGGTGCCGTGGCTCGGGGTGCGGTCGGCCGGGCTGTTGAGGGCGGACCAGCGGCCGGTGACGGGCGGGGCGACCTCGACGGCCTCGCGGGAGGCTCCGATCCGGTGGTCAGCCCGGTTCAGGGTGCGCACGACGGCGTACGCCAGGACCAGCAGCAGGATGTTCCACCAGCCGGGATACGGCAGCCCGGCCCACAGATCCGCGATCACCAGGGCCAGGAATGTGATCTGGAGTAAGCGGAAGGTCGTCATTCCGAGCTTGCGTAAGGACATCGTTCCTCCGGATTCCTGCCGGTCGGACATGTGGACGGATGCGATGTGCGGCCGTGGCGCGGAGCAGGCCGCCAGGGCGGCCGGCAGCGGCACCACCCCGGCCCGCCGGAACCCGTGGCAGCCCCGGCACCGGTTGGTGTGCCCATCACCCCTGAGTGTGATCGGCAGCGAAAGTCACCCCGCCCCGCCGGTCACGGACAACACTGGCCTTCGCCTGGAAGGGGGTGCAACATGACGGTTATGGCCGAGCGCACGTCTCAGATGTCGGTGGAGGAGTTCGAATCGATCGCATCCGCCGCTCCCGAGACCGTCACGTTGGAGTTCGTCAACGGACGGATCGGAGTCAAGAAGGTGGCGGACGGCGACCACGACACCATCGTGACCTGGCTGGCCCGACGCTGTATGCAGGCCAGGCCCGACCTGGATCTGTATCAGGGCCGAGGTCTCCGGGTGGAGGTGTATCGGGAGGGCAGGGCGAAACCGGATGCGGTGCTCGCACCCGAGGCCCACTTCGCGGGACACGGCGAATGGGCCGACCCGGACGGCGCGCTCATGGTCGTCGAGGTCACCTCGTACGACTCGGACACCGACCGACGGGACCGGCACGAGAAGCCGGCCGCATACGGCCAGTCCGGGATCCCTCTGTACCTATTGATCGACCGGGACTCCTGCACTGTCACCGTGCACAGCGCCCCGGACCGGACGGTCGGTGGCTACCGCGACATTCACACGGCGAAGTTCGGTGAGAAGGTGCTCGTCCCCGACCCGATCGGCATCGAACTCGACACCGAGGTCCTCAAGAAATACGTGCGATGAACCGAGGAGGTCCCGCCCGGAACCGGACGGGACCTCGTTCTCGTACCAACGCCTACGCGAGCAGCGCCGGAATCGTCCCCTCGTGGGCCGTCCGCAGCTCCTCCAGGGACAGTTCGAACTCGCCCTGAAGCTCGATCGTGTCGCCGTCGACGACACCGATGCGGGTGACGGGCAGACCCCGCGCCCCGCACATGTCGTTGAAGCGGAGCTCCTCCGAGCGCGGGACGGCGACGACCGCGCGGCCCGCCGACTCCGAGAAGAGGAGGGTGAACGCGTCCAGGCCGTCCGGGACGATCAGGCGCGCGCCCTTGCCGCCGAGCAGCGCCGACTCGACGACCGCCTGGATCAGGCCGCCGTCGGACAGGTCGTGCGCGGAGTCGATCATGCCGTCACGGGAGGCGGAGATCAGGATCTCGGCGAGCAGGCGCTCGCGCTCCAGGTCGACCTTCGGAGGCAGGCCGCCGAGGTGGTCGTGGATCACCTGGGACCAGGCCGAGCCGCCGAACTCCTCGCGGGTGTCGCCGAGGAGGTAGAGCAGCTGGCCCTCCTCCTGGAAGGCGACCGGGGTGCGCCGGGCCACGTCGTCGATGACGCCGAGGACCGCGACCACCGGGGTCGGGTGGATGGCCGCCTCGCCGGTCTGGTTGTAGAGGGAGACGTTGCCGCCGGTCACCGGGGTGCCGAGCTGCTGGCAGGCGTCGGCGAGGCCGCGGATGGCCTCCGCGAACTGCCACATCACCGCCGGGTCCTCGGGCGAACCGAAGTTCAGGCAGTCGGAGACCGCGAGGGGCTTGGCGCCGGTCGTGGCGACGTTGCGGTACGCCTCGGAGAGCGCCAGCTGGGCGCCGTGGTACGGGTCCAGCTTCGCGTACCGGCCGTTGCCGTCGGTCGCGATGGCGACGCCGAGCCCCGTCTCCTCGTCGATACGGATCATGCCCGAGTCCTCGGGCTGCGCCAGCACCGTGTTGCCCTGCACGAAGTGGTCGTACTGCGAGGTGATCCACTTCTTGGAGGCCTGGTTGGGGGACGAGACCAGCTTCAGGACCTGGTCCTTCAGCTCGGCCGAGGTCGCCGGGCGGGGCAGCTTGTTCGCGTCGTCCGCCTGCAGCTCGTCCTGCCAGGACGGGCGGGCGTACGGGCGGTCGTAGACCGGGCCGTCGTGCGCGACCGTGCGCGGGTCGACGTCGACGATCTTGCCGCCGTGCCAGTAGATCTCCAGTCGGTCGCCGTCGGTCACCTCACCGATGACGGTGGCGATGACGTCCCACTTGTCGCAGATTTCCAGGAACCGGCCGACCTTCTCCGGCTCGACGACCGCGCACATGCGTTCCTGCGACTCGCTCATGAGGATTTCCTCGGGCGAGAGGGTCGAGTCGCGCAGGGGTACGTCGTCCAGCGTCACGCGCATGCCGCCGGAGCCGTTCGACGCCAGCTCGGACGTGGCGCAGGACAGGCCCGCGGCGCCCAGGTCCTGGATGCCGACGACCAGCTTCTCCTTGAAGGCCTCCAGGGTGCACTCGATGAGGAGCTTCTCCTGGAAGGGGTCGCCGACCTGGACGGCGGGGCGCTTGGAGGGCTTGGCGTCGTCGAAGGTCTCGGAGGCGAGGATCGACGCGCCGCCGATGCCGTCGCCGCCGGTCCGGGCCCCGTACAGGATGACCTTGTTGCCCGCGCCGGACGCCTTCGCGAGGTGGATGTCCTCGTGCCGCATCACACCGATGGCACCGGCGTTGACCAGCGGGTTTCCCTGGTAGCAGGCGTCGAAGACGACCTCGCCGCCGATGTTCGGCAGGCCCAGGCAGTTGCCGTAGCCGCCGATGCCGGCGACGACGCCGGGCAGCACGCGCTTGGTGTCGGGGTGGTCGGCCGCACCGAAACGGAGCGGGTCCACGACGGCGACCGGGCGGGCGCCCATCGCGATGATGTCGCGCACGATGCCACCGACGCCGGTCGCGGCTCCCTGGTAGGGCTCGACGTAGGAGGGGTGGTTGTGCGACTCGACCTTGAAGGTGACCGCGTAGCCCTGGCCGACGTCCACGACGCCCGCGTTCTCGCCGATGCCGACGAGCAGGGCGTCGGACTGCGGGGCCTTCTCACCGAACTGGCGCAGGTGCACCTTGGAGGACTTGTAGCTGCAGTGCTCGGACCACATGACCGAGTACATGGCGAGCTCGGCACCGGTGGGCCGGCGCCCGAGGATCTCCACGACCCGCTCGTACTCGTCCTTCTTCAGGCCGAGTTCGGCCCAGGGCAGCTCGACGTCGGGGGTCGCGGCCGCGTGCTCGACCGTGTCCAGAGGCGTCCGGCTCATACGTTGACCAGCTTCTTGAGGATCGAGGTGAAGAAGGGGAGGCCGTCGGTGCGGCCGGTGCCGATGAGCGGCTCCACGGCGTGCTCCGGGTGGGGCATGAGGCCTACGACGTTCCCGGCCTCGTTGGTGATGCCGGCGATGTCCCGCAGCGAACCGTTCGGGTTGAAGTCCAGGTACCGGAAGGCCACCCGGCCCTCCGCCTCCAGCTTGTCCAGCGTGTACTCGTCGGCGACGTACCGGCCGTCCATGTTCTTCAGCGGGATGTTGATCTCCTGGCCGGCCGCGTAGTCGGTCGTCCAGGCGGTGTCCGCGTTCTCCACCCGCAGCTTCTGGTCGCGGCAGATGAAGTGGAGGTGGTCGTTGCCGAGCATCCCGCCCGGGAGCAGGTGGGCCTCGGTGAGGATCTGGAAGCCGTTGCAGATACCGAGGACCGGGAGGCCGGCCTTCGCCTGCTCGATGAGGGTCTCCATCACCGGCGAGAAGCGCGCGATGGCACCGGCGCGCAGATAGTCGCCGTAGGAGAAACCGCCGCACAGCACCACGGCGTCGACCTGGTGGAGGTCCTTGTCCTTGTGCCACAGGGCGACCGGTTCGGCGCCCGCGAGGCGGACCGCGCGCTGGGTGTCCCGGTCGTCGAGACTGCCCGGGAAAGTGACGACGCCAATACGAGCGGTCACTTCGCGGCCTCCGCGACTGCCTCTTCGGACTCGACCTTGACGGTGAAGTCCTCGATCACGGTGTTGGCGAGGAAGGATTCCGCAAGATCGTGGATGCGGGCGAGCGCGGCCTCGTCGACCGGCCCGTCAACTTCCAGTTCGAATCGCTTTCCCTGACGTACGTCGGAGACGCCTTCGAAACCGAGCCGCGGCAGTGCGCGCTGCACCGCCTGGCCCTGGGGGTCGAGGATCTCCGGCTTGAGCATGACGTCGACTACGACGCGTGCCACTGGCACTCCCGGTGTTGTGGTGCTGGAGCAGGTTCCTGCAGGTGTCTTCAGACTACCCGGACAAAATTTCTACGCGGGTAGAGTTGTAGGAATCTACGTGACGGCCATCACGATCAGGTATCGGAGGGGCGCCTTCACGAAAAGTTCAGGGAAAGATCTCGGATCGATGCACCACAGGTATTGCGCCGGGGACACGCGGACAGATTTAGTCGGGCTTCACATTGCAATGCCGGGCACTGTACAAATGAATTGGCAATAGCCGATACTTTGCCCATTAACAGGCGGACAGTCGGCATCTCCCAGACGTCTTGGCACGTCATCGCAGAGGTGTCGCACGAAGGGACCGATATTCGTGGCGCAGAAGGTCGTGGTCACTCTCTTTGACGACATCGACGGCTCGGAAGCGGCGGAAACGATCGCCTTCGGACTTGACGGCAAGTCGTACGAGATCGACCTGAATCAAGCCAATGCCAAGCAACTGCGCAAGGCGCTCGCGCCGTACGTGGAGGCCGGCCGCAAGCGGTCGAGGTCGGGCAAGGCGTACAAGCAGACGGAGGTCGCCCCCGACCCGGCGGCCGTCCGGGCCTGGGCACAGGCGAACAAGATGGACGTCCCGGCGCGCGGGCGCATCCCCAAGAAGGTCTACGAGGCGTTCGCCGCCGCGCAGTGATCCATGGGCCGACGACCGGTCATCCGCCCCTCGGCACAACCGACTTGCGTTGCACCCCACCTGGTCAGCTAGAGTCTGGAGCACGCCGAGGGGCGAGGCCGAAAAGCCCAGTCCACGGAGTACATGCGGGTGTAGTTCAGTAGTAGAACATCCCCCTTCCAGGGGGAAGGCGCAGTGTGCAATTCCTGTCACCCGCTCTGCACCGCCGGTCCGACCACAGTTGTGGATCAGGTAGGCTGGTGCTCGCGCCGATCGGTGAGAGCCGGTCGGAGGCAATGCGGACGTAGCTCAGTTGGTAGAGCGCAACCTTGCCAAGGTTGAGGTCGCGAGTTCGAGCCTCGTCGTCCGCTCTTGTGAAGAAGGCCCCGGTCCAGTGGACCGGGGTTTTTTCGTGCTGTGTTCGCAGGCAGGCGTTCCGCCTGTTCCCATGCCCGCGCGTCCGCTTCTCCGTCTGACATTTGTCATGCCGAGTGATGACATCGCGCACTGCTCCCGGGCCCGGAACGCCGGGACGCTGAGGGCATGGACATGAACACCGACGAACACGGACACGTGATTGAGGTCACTGACCTCCGGCGTGTGTACGGGGGCGGGTTCGAGGCGGTGCGAGGCATCACCTTCTCCGTGCGCCGCGGTGAGGTCTTCGCCCTGCTCGGCACCAACGGCGCCGGAAAGACGTCGACCGTCGAGCTGCTGGAGGGGCTCGCCCGGCCGGCCGGGGGCCGGGTACGGATCCTCGGGCACGATCCCCACGCCGAGCGGGACGCCGTACGCCCGCGGACCGGGGTGATGCTGCAGGAGGGCGGCTTTCCGTCCGAGCTGACGGTCGCGGAGACCGTGCGGATGTGGGCGGGCTGTGTGAGCGGGGCGCGGCCGCCGCGGGAGGCGCTGGCTCTGGTCGGGCTGGAGCGGCGGGCCGGCGTACGGGTCAAGCAGTTGTCCGGGGGCGAGCGGCGGCGCCTGGACCTGGCGCTCGCGCTGCTCGGCCGGCCCGAGGTGCTGTTCCTGGACGAGCCGACGACCGGGCTGGACGCCGAAGGCCGCCAGGCGACCTGGGAATTGGTACGGGCGCTGCGCGACGACGGTACGACCGTGCTGCTGACCACGCACTACCTGGAGGAGGCCGAGGATCTCGCCGACCGGCTGGCCATCCTCCACGCGGGGCGGATCGCGGCCACCGGGACACCCGGCGAGGTGACCGCCGCGCAACCCTCCCGGATCTCCTTCGAACTGCCCCACGGCTACTTCGTGGGCGACCTGCCCTCGCTCGGTGAGCTCGGCGTGGTCGGACACGAGGTCGAGGGGAACGTCGTACGGCTGCGGACGCGGGAACTCCAGCGGACGGCCACCGGAGTGCTGGTGTGGGCCCGGCGTGCCGGGGTCGAGCTACGGCGGCTGGACGTGCGGTCGGCCTCGCTGGAGGAGGCGTTCCTGAGGATCGCACACGAGGCATCCGTCGAGACGGTCGAGAAGAACGAGGAGTACGCGGCATGAGCGGGACCGTCACCACTCCGGCGGGGCGTGTCGCGGCGCTCGCGCGGGCCGAGCTGACGCTGTTCGGCCGGAGCAAGGGCGCGATCGTCACGGCGGTGTTGGTGCCGCTGTTGCTGCCGCTCAGTGTGCGCTCGATAGTCCAGGACATGGACCTCGAGGGCTCGGGGCTGAGCATCGGGCTGGTGCTGCTGCCGGGGGCCATCGGGTTCTCGCTGCTGTTCGCCGTGTACTCGGTGCTCGTCGGTGTCTTCGTCGGGCGGCGCGAGGAACTCGTCCTCAAACGGCTGCGCACGGGTGAGCCGCGGGACCGGGAGATCCTGGCGGGGGCCGCGCTGCCGGCCGTCGTCACGGGGCTGGCGCAGTCCCTGATCCTGGCGGTGGGCTGTTCGGTCCTGCTCGACCTGCCCGCGCCGAAGGCTCCCCAACTGGCTGTGGTGGGAGTGGTGTTGGGGCTGATGATCTGCGCGGCGCTGGCCGCCGTGACGGCGGCCTTCACTCGTACCGTGGAGAGTGCCCAGGTCAGCTCGATGCCGCTGGTGGTCCTCTCCATGGGGGGCTCCGGGGTCACCGTACCGCTGGAGTTGATGTCGCACCGGGTGACCCCGGTGCTCGAACTGCTGCCGCTGTCACCGGTGATCACGCTGGTGCGCGGCGGCTGGAGCGGTGAACTGTCGCTGTACGAGGCGGTGGGCCCGGTGATGACGGCACTGGCCTGGACCGCGATCGGGGTGTTGGCTGTACGGCGGTGGTTCCGGTGGGAGCCGCGGCGCTGACGGACGGGGGGACCGAGGTGCGCAGTCCGGTGCGGTGGTGGCGGGGCAAGAGCACTCCGGCGAAGGTGGAGACCTACACGCGGTGGTCGTTCCACTTCTTCCTGCTGATCGAGGTCGCCTCGGTCGCTCTGCCGGTCTTCGGACGGGTGGGAACGGGGTCGGCGCTCTGGCTGGCGCTGATGGTGTGCGTGCACGGCGTCGTCTGCGCCATGACCGCGTCGGCGGCGCTCGACTGGACGCGCGGCCGACGTGAGCAGCCCGTCCGGATGCTGTGGACGCTCGGCTCCGTCACCGCGGTGATCGCCGTGGCGGCCATCGGGATCGCCGAGCACGGCCCGGACGGCGAAGGGGCCGAGGGCGCGGCGGGCGGAGTCTTCACGGTCGTGCTCGTCTTCGGCGCCGGCATCATCTGCCTCGGCGTCCGCCGCCGCCGGCGGGTTCTCGCGGTCGTGGCGGGCTTCGGGGCCGGCTCGGGGCTGGTGGCGTTCCCGATCGGTCTGCCCGGCAGCGCCACCCTGGTCATCGCGCTGACCGTACTGGTCGGCGCCGGATTCCTCGCCTTCACCTCGATCTTCTCGGTCTGGCTCCTCGACGCCGTCTACGAACTCGACGAGGCCCGCGAGACCCGGGCCCGGCTCGCCGTCGCCGAGGAGCGGCTGCGCTTCGGGCGGGACCTGCACGACGTGATGGGGCGGAATCTGGCCGTCATCGCGCTGAAGAGCGAACTGGCCGTGCAGTTGGCGCGGCGGGGGCGCGCCGAGGCCGTGGAGCAGATGGTCGAGGTGCAGCGCATCGCGCGGGAGACGCAGCGCGAGGTACGAGATGTCGTACGCGGATACCGGGAGGCCGACCTCGAAGCCGAACTCGCCGGTGCGCGGGGCGTGTTGAGGGCCGCGGGGATCCGGTGCGAGGTGACCGGCGGCGCGACGTCCGGGCTGCCGGCCGAGGTGCAGTCGGCGCTCGGGTGGGTGGTACGGGAGGCGACCACCAATGTGCTGCGGCACGGGGACGCGGAGCGGTGCACGGTGGTGGTACGGGTGACTGGGGAGCGGGTTGCGGGAGGGCGGGGGGCCGAGGAGAGGGTTGTAGAGGAGGGGGTTGTGGAGGAGGGGCGGGTGGTCGAGGAAGGGGCTGCGGCGGGGCGGGCTGCGGAAGTGCGGGGGATGTCGGGGCGGGTCATGGACACGCGGGCTGCGGGAAGGCGGGCTTTCGCGGCACGGCGGGCCGACGAGCAGGCTGTGGAGGGGCGGGCTGTGGCGGCGCGGGTGGTGCTGACTGTGGAGAACGACGGGGCTCGGGCCCCCGGCGGGGCCAGTGGGAGCGGCGGGAACGGCGGGTCGGGGCTCGCGGGGTTGCGGGAGCGGCTGGCGGCGGTGGACGGGACGTTGGAGACGGGGTTCGCCGAGGGGGGCGTGTTCCGGGTGGTGGCCCAGGTGCCGTTGAGCACGATTGAGGTCGACGCGGAGGTCGTGGCATGACGACGGCTCCCGTACGGCTGCTGCTCGCCGACGACGAGCATCTGATCCGGGGCGCCCTCGCCGCGCTGCTGTCCCTGGAGGACGATCTGCTGGTCGTGGCCGAGGCGGCCTCCGGTCCGGAAGCGCTGGCGATGGCGCTCGCCCACCAGGTCGATGTGGCCGTACTCGATCTGCAGATGCCCGGCGCGGACGGTGTGAGGGTCGCCACATCACTGCGGACCGAGCTGCCCGACTGCCAGGTGCTGATCGTGACCAGTCACGGGCGGCCCGGGCATCTGAAGCGGGCCCTGGCGGCGGGGGTGCGGGGATTCGTGCCCAAGACCGTCAGCGCGCAGCGGCTCGCGGAGATCATCCGCACGGTGCATGGGGGAAACCGGTATGTCGACCCCGAGTTGGCCGCCGACGCGATCTCCGCCGGGGACTCGCCGCTGACCTCGCGGGAGGCGGAGGTGCTGGAGCTCGCCGCCGACGGAGCGCCCGTCGCGGAGATCGCCGAGCGGGCCGCGCTGTCGCAGGGGACCGTACGGAACTATCTGTCGTCGGCCGCCTCGAAGCTCGGGGCGGAGAATCGGCACGCGGCTGTGCGGCTCGCGCGGGAGCGGGGTTGGGTATAGTTGGTCTCGCGCCACGGCGCATTGCGGACGTAGCTCAGTTGGTAGAGCGCAACCTTGCCAAGGTTGAGGTCGCGAGTTCGAACCTCGTCGTCCGCTCTTGTGAGAAAGAACCCCGGTCCACTGGACCGGGGTTCTTTTTTCTTCTCCTGTGCTTGTTGCCGCTAGCTCCAGCTCGTGCCGGTCAGGCGCTCGAACGCCTCCACGTACCGGGCGCGGGTCGCCGCCACCACCTGCTCGGGCAGCGGCGGCGGGGGCTGCTCGCTCCTGCGGTCCCAGCCTGACTCCGGCGAGGTCAGCCAGTCGCGGACGTACTGCTTGTCGTACGACGGCTGCGCGCGGCCCGGCTCCCACTGGTCGGCCGGCCAGAAGCGGGAGGAGTCCGGGGTGAGGACCTCGTCGGCGAGGACGAGCGTCCCGCCGTCGAAGCCGAACTCGAACTTGGTGTCCGCGAGGATGATCCCCCGGTCACGGGCGATGTCCCGGCCCCGTGAGTACACGGCCAGGGTCGCCTGCCGCAACTGCGCGGCGGTGTCGGCGCCGACCTGCCGGGCGACCTCCTCGTAGGAGACGTTCTCGTCGTGCTCGCCGACCGCGGCCTTGGTGGCGGGGGTGAAGATCGGAGCGGGCAGTTCCGAGCCGTCGACCAGGCCGTCGGGGAGGGCGAGGCCGCAGACCGTGCGGGACTCGTTGTACTCGAGCAGGCCGGAGCCGGCGAGGTAGCCGCGGGCCACACACTCCACCGGGACCATCTGGAGCGACTTGCAGACGAGGGTGCGGCCCTCCCAGTCGGCGGGCGCGCCGGCCGGCAGTTCGGTGCTCAGGACATGGTCGGGGACAAGGTCGGCGAGCTGGTCGAACCACCACAGGGAGAGCTGGGTGAGGACGCGGCCCTTGTCGGGGATCTCGCTGGGCAGCACCCAGTCGAAGGCGGAGAGGCGGTCACTGGCGACCATCACGAGGTCGCCCGCCTCGTTCTGGTACAGGTCGCGCACCTTGCCGGTGTGCAGATGCACCAGACCCGGAACCTGAAGCGGTTCGGGCTTTTCGACGAATCCGGACACGGTTCCTCCCCGTGGTTCTGTCCAATGGGTCGATTCTCCCGTACGCGGAGGAACACACTGGGACGGGGGTGTGCCGACGGAGCTCAGTCACGTTTGCAGATGCGGTCCAGGAGGTTCGCGGTGGCACGCTGGACACGGGGGTCGACGTGGCCCGGGCGGTCCAGGAACGGGGACCAGGCGAACGTCCCGGACGCGAAGACCAGGGCGCCGGATGGGGTGCGGTAGAGAGAGGTCTCCTGGTGGCGGAGGACGCCCCCGGAGTCGGTGTACGGGGAGTGCGCGAGCAGGATGCGCTCGTCGTGCTCGGGCAACGGGGCACGCGGGAAGTAGCGGTCGGCCTCGCCCGCGACCAGGCCCTCGATCTCGTCACCCTCGTGCGCGCCGGTCGCCTCCCACAGCCAGTGGTCGGCGTTGCGGACGATCAGAGGGCTCGGTTCGGGGACGTGGCCGGCGTACTGGATGCCGACCACCTGCTGCTCGGCGCCGTCGATCTCCCGCCACAACACGGGTTTCCCGGGCCCTTTGCGCTTGCGGCAGGTGAGCAGACGGTCGGGGACGCCGGACGGGGACGGCCCCAGCTCCACCTGCCAGTACATGGTGTTGGCGGAGAGGAAGACGAGGGAGGTGCCGTGGTCACGGGCCCGCTCGGCGGTGCGGCGCATGTTCGCCGACCAGTACTCGTCGTGGCCGGGGAAGACCAGACCGCGGTAGCGGGTGGGGTCGATGTGACCGGCGTGCAGGTCGCGGGCGTCGGCGTAGGCGAGGTCGTAGCCGTAGCGCTCGGCGAAGCGGATGAAGTCGTAGGCGTGGCCGACATGGAGGGGAAGACCGGCGCCCGCGTACGGGCGGTCGAAGGAGACCGTCGTCGCCGCGTCGGACTCGCCGAGCAGCCGGCCGTTCTCGTCCCAGGCGTGGTAGAGGCTGGCGCCGGTGCGGCCGTCCTCCGGATAGAGGTTGTACGCCTGCCAGGTCACGTCGGGCAGCAGGAGGAGCAGGTCCGCCGGGTGGTCGTGGCGGACGGTGAACGGGACGTGGGAGCGGTAGCCGTCGACGGTGGTGAGGACGGCGACGTACGCCCCGACGCTCCAGTAGCTCGGGATCTGCAGGCGCCAGGACAGCCACCAGTGGTGACAGGAGACCGTGCGGTCGGCGGTGAGCGGCTGCGGCTGGACGATGCCGGACAGCCGGGGGCTGGTGGTGATCTTGGCGGCGCCGTCACCGCCGTAGTGGCCGATGCGGTAGATGTCGACGGCGAATTCCTGCGGCGGGTCGACGGTGACATGGAAGTCGACGGCCTCGCCGGGGGCGACCGCGCCGGTGGAGGTGAAGCCCTTGATCTGACGGTGCACGTCGTCGGCGGAGCGGGGGCCTCCACTCGCGCGGGGGCCCTCGGCGGCGCGAGGGCCTCCGGCGGCGCGGGGGGCGGGAACGCGGGGGTGCGCCGTGACACTCTCGCCGGTGGACTGCTGCGAACTTGGGTCCACGTACCAGGGGACGACCTGGCCGGTGTCGTCGAAGTACGTCACGTTGCCGCGGAGCCAGGGCACGGGGCCCTGGCCGAAGGGATCCGTCACGGCGTGCGCGAGTGCTCCCGACTCCCAGCGGCGGATCTGCTGCGGTCCCGGTCCCGAACCCATGGACTCTCCCCTCCCTGGTTCCCCCGTTGTGCGTTTCGTGCGTATCTGTGCGTCTTGCGGGCCTGTGTGCCTTGCGGGCCTTGTGTGGCTGCGTGTCTCTGTGGCTTGCGTGTCTGCGTGTGCTGTGCGCCTGCCGCGTGGGTGGTGGCCTGGGTCGTGAGTCGTCAGCCGTGAGTCGTGGTCGTGAGTCGTGGTTGTCGGTCGTGCGTCTGTCGTATGTCGCGAGCCCTTGCCTGCGCGCGATCGGTCCCAGCACATCACATTACGCACGCGCACTGTCACTATTCGTTGCGAATGGGCCGAAAATGGAATCAGGGGATCCGATCACGGAGATGGGGACGGAGGCGGATGAGACGCGGACCGGCGTGCCGTGATGCGACCCGTCAGGCCAGGCGAACCGGTTTTTCCGGGCGTATGCCTGATTCGATCAGCCAGACCTGCAGGGGCGTCGGATCGCCGTCCTCGACGAGGCTGAGGACGCGGGAGGCCAGGTCGGTCGTCCGTTCGCCGTTGATCATGAGCGACGGGCCGTCCAGCCAGTCGAGGCCCGGGGTCGCACCCGCGTTGTCGATCGCGGCGCAGCACACCATCGCGGTGACGTGCTCGGCGAGCAGTTCCCGTCCGGTCCGGGGCGGTTGCAGGGGGAAGAGCGGCAGCGTGCCGTCGTCCCAGAGCGCCGTGTCGGGGCTGCCCTGTCCGGGGACGGGCTGGGCAGCATCCCCCCGCGGGGCGGCCGCCGCCTCCTCCTCGCGGGCGAGCTCCGCACTGAGCCGAGCGGCGAGTGCGGCACTGCGGTCACTGCCGCGGGGGAGGTGGCGGGGGTCGTCCTTGTCGTGGGGGTCGTCGTCCTTGTCGTGAGGGCTGTTCTGGTGGTGGGAGGCGTCCTGATGGGGGGCCGCCTGATCGTGGGGGACGTCCTGATCGTGGGGGACGTCCTGGTCGTGGCGGGCCGCCGGATGGCGGGGAGCCGCCGGGTCATGAGGGGAGGCTGGGCAATCCGGGACGGGCGGGTCGAGGAGGTCGGCCTCGATGGGCGCGGTCGGTGTGCCGGTGGTGGGGGGGCTGGGGTCGGTCAGGTGGTCGATGACCCGGGCCAGAGTGGGGGCGGCGGGGGCCGGGGACGCGGGCTCGGGGGAGCGGCGGACGCCCAGGGTGTCGAGGACACGGTGCAGGCGGGCGGCGTCCGTGCGCCACTTGCGGTCGACGACCTCGTCCGGATATTCCTGCCAGCCCACCGGCGACCAGTCAGGACCGGACTCCGCCGGGACTCCGTGGAAGAGGCGCGCGGCGAGGAGCGAGGCCGCCTCGTCCACCGTGCCGGGCTCTTCCAGCAGGTCGCAGGCGGGGCGCTCGCCCAGCCTGGAGGCGAAGCCCTCGGCCAGCCGGTCCCGGCGGGACAGCTCGGTCAGCGCCGCGACGACGCCCGCGTCCAGACGGGAGGGCCAGCGGCCCATGCGCCAGGCGGGCAGCGCGACCTTGGTCAGCAGCCGGTCCCAGCCCGCGTACGCGAGGCCCACCTGCTCCTGGGCGACGATCCGCAGCCCGTAGTCCACAGCCTGTGCACGCTCGGCCGCCGCGACCGCCACCCCGCGCTCCATCTCCGCGGCATGGCCTCGGCAGCTGCGCAGCAGGAGCCGGGCGACCCATCCGATACCCACGAGCACCGTGCGGGTCACCGGGTCGCGGCCGGAGGCGGAGGCCACGGCCACGGCCGCGTCCAGGCCCCGTACGAAACGGCGGGCCGCCGCTATGTCGGGCTGCGCCGAAGGTCCCGTACCGGCGACGACCGGGGCGAGGACCGCGCGGAGTTCGCCGACGCGCATCCACCACAGGAACGGGGAGCCGATGACCAGCACGGGAGCGGCCACGGCCCGGCGGTGGGCGCTGTGGACACCCGCTATCTCGTCCTGGTCGTCCTGCGGGGGCGGGCCGTGGGCCGGGTGGGTGCGGTCCTCGAGCCAGCTGTCGCAGTCGGGGGTGAGCGCTATGGCGGAGGGGGCGGGCACGTCGAGCCGCTCGGCGAGGTCGCGCACCATGCGGTACAGGTCGGGTGCCGACTCCTCGGCGATCGGGACCGTCGGGCTGACGGCGGGACGGGCGCGGGAGACGACCAGGGCGATGGTGCCCGCGGCGAGCAGGACCAGGACGGCGGCCACCGCCGCCACCCACCGGGCCGCGTCCCAGCCCGGCCCCACGAGGTGGTGCGTGACGCCGCCCGCCAGCAGCACCACGGCGACGGCCGCGGGCAGCAGCGCGACGGCCAGCGCCCGGCCGCGGATGCGCAGCACGGCGAGTGCCCGGTGCCGCGCGGCCTGCGCGCCTGCCTCCACACCCATCACGGTCACGACCGGGCCACACCCCCTCCCTGCTGTCCGGGCTGCCTGGCTCTCCTGGCGTTGCTCACTCCCCCACTGTGGCACCCACCACTGACATCGCAATGCCGGTGGGCCAAGTGCCGGAAAGCTTGCGCCGCACCCTAGTTGGGGCCTGGGGCCCCGTCAGCCGGATGGGGTATCGGTCACTCGATGGAATGGCTTTGGGGAAAGGTGGATGACGGAAAGCAAGGATCAGGCCCCGAATCCTGAGACGGATTCGGGGCCTGTGGGGTTTATCGGCGCCGGGAGTTTGCCCCGGGGTTTCGTCCGGGGTCCCAGCGGTGTTCTCAGGTTCCGGACGCCACCTTCGCCGCGATGTCCGTACGGTGCTGGGAACCGTCGAGAAGAATGCGGCCGACGGCCCGGTACGCGCGGTCACGGGCTTCGGAGAGGTCCTTGCCGCTCGCCGTCACGGACAGCACGCGGCCGCCCGCGCTGACGACGGCGTCGCCTTCCTGCCTGGTACCCGCGTGCAGGACGTACGCGTGCGGGGCGTCCTCGGCGGCCACCTCGTCCAGGCCCGTGATCGGGTCGCCGGTGCGCGGGGTGCCGGGGTAGTTGTGCGAGGCGATGACCACGGTGACCGCGGCCTCGTCGCTCCAGCGCAGGGGCGGCAGGTCGGCGAGGTTGCTGGTGGCTGCGGCCATCAGGATGCCGGCCAGCGGGGTCTTCAGACGGGCCAGGACGACCTGCGTCTCCGGGTCGCCGAAGCGGGCGTTGAACTCGATGACCCGGACGCCGCGGGAGGTGATCGCGAGACCGGCGTAGAGCAGGCCGGAGAAGGGGGTACCGCGGCGGCGCATCTCGTCGACGGTCGGCTGGAGCACGGTCTCCATGACCTCGTCGACCAGTTTCGGGTCGGCCCAGGGCAGCGGGGAGTAGGCGCCCATGCCGCCCGTGTTCGGGCCCTCGTCGCCGTCGAGGGCGCGCTTGAAGTCCTGGGCGGGCTGTAGGGGGACGACCGTCACGCCGTCGGTGATGGCGAACAGGGAGACCTCAGGGCCGTCCAGGAACTCCTCGATGACCACGCGCTCGCAGGCGTTGGCGTGCGCCTTCGCCGCCTCGAGGTCACCGGTCACCACGACGCCCTTGCCGGCGGCGAGACCGTCGTCCTTCACGACGTACGGCGCACCGAAGGCGTCGAGAGCTCGCTCGACCTCTTCCGGGGTCGTACAGACGTATGAGCGGGCGGTGGGGACCTCCGCCGCCGCCATGACGTCCTTGGCGAAGGCCTTCGAGCCCTCCAGCTGCGCGGCCTCCTTGGAGGGGCCGAAGACGGGGATGCCCGCCCCGCGGACGGCGTCGGCGACCCCGGCGACGAGCGGCGCCTCCGGGCCTACGACCACCAGGTCGGCGCCGAGTTCCACGGCCAGCGCGGAGACGGCCGCGCCGTCCAGGGCGTCGACCTGGTGCAGCTCGGCGACCTCGGCGATGCCGGCGTTGCCGGGGGCGCAGTGCAGCGCGGTGACGTCGGGATCGAGGGACAGGGAGCGGCACAGGGCGTGTTCGCGGGCGCCGGTACCGATGACGAGGACCTTCACGCGGGCCAGCCTAACGGGGTTTTTGTGCGGGGTTCCGAAGGGGTGGGGGTGGGCGGGTTGTGGGTTCCTCCAAGAGGGCCCCTCTGCTACCCGAGGCCGGGTCACTCGTGGTGCTTGTGGTTATGGGCTTGTGGTGCTCGTCTTACTCGTTGGTGAACTCCTCCACCACCGTCGCTCCCAGCTCCCGGACGATGAGTTCGTGGCCGGAGAGGGCCGACTCGTCCAGGTCGGGATCGTCGTCCGCGGGGATGTCGTCCTCGGGGGAGACCGGGGGCGGTTCGGGGGCGGCCGGCCGGGGGGCGGGGGCAGGAGTCGCCGAGCGAGCCGGGGACGAGGAGGACGAGGGCGAGGTGGGTGCAGCGGGGGCCGACTGCGGGTACGCCGGGCGCTGTGGCGCCGTACCGCCACCGGCGCCGGAGTACCCACCGCCGCCGCCCGCGCCGTAACCGGTGCCACCGCCGCCGTTGAAGCCGGGAGTGCCGCCGGCCGGGGCTGCGGTGCCGCCGCCCGACGGGTCGACGATCGCCTCGATCTTCCACTGCACGTTGAACTGCTCGGCCAGCGCCTGCCGCAGTACCTCCTCGCTGCCGCTGCCCGCGAAGTTGTCGCGGGCGCCGGCGTTTATGAAGCCGAGCTGGAGGGTGGTGCCGTCGAAGCCGGTCACCTGGGCGTTCTGGCTGAGCAGGATCCAGGTGAAACGGCGCCTGTTCTTGACCGCCTCCAGGATGTTCGGCCACAGCGTGCGGGGGTCCGGGCCTCCGGCCGAGGGGGTGTAGGCGGCCGGGGCCGTGGATGCGGGCGCGGGTGGCGAGGCCTGCGCCGGTGGGGGCGTGCCTGCGGAGGCGGAGGCGGGTGGGCCCGCGGCCGGTGTGGGTCGGCCGCCGCCCGCGGGGGCCGCGGTGGGCCAGCCGCCCGGCCGTCGGGCGCCGCCCGCCTGGGCTGTGGTGGGCCAGGCACCCGGGGCCGGGGCAGCCGGCGCCCCTTGGGGGCGGGACTGCTCGGGCGCCGGGGACGGTGCGCCGCCGGGGTGGCCGGGGGCCGAAGCGTTGCCGGATGAACCGGCGGGCGCCGCGGGCGGCGTATCGCCGTACGCGGGCCTATCGCCATACCCAGGTGAATCGCCGTACCCGGGTGAACCGGTGGACGCGGGTGAGCCGCTGGACGCGCGCGGATCAGCGCCCGCAGCCGGGCCCGCGCCGACACCCGTCCCGGCGCCCGGAGCCCCAGGAGCGCCCGCGACAGCCTGGTCGGTGCCGCCACCGTGCCCCGGAGCCGCGCCGTAGCCAGAGGCCGGCCCCTGTCCCGAAGCCGCCGAATGTCCCACCGGCGCCACGGCACCCGAAGCCCCCGCCCCGGCCGCCGTACCGCCGCCTCCCGGCGCACCCGCAGCCCGTACGGCGGCCCGAGCCGCAGCGGGCCCACTGCCGGGCGGAACCGGTTGAACCGGCGCGCCCACCGCTCCCGCGCCCGCTCCCCCATGCGCCTCCGGCCCCGGCACGTAGCCCATCGCGGGCGCGCCCCCACCAGCGGAGAAGTTCACGCCCCGCTCGATACGGTCGAGACGGGCCATGACCGAGCGTTCGTCGCCGTAGGCGGCGGGCAGCAGCACGCGCGCGCAGATGAGCTCCAGTTGGAGACGGGGCGAGTTGGCGCCCCGCATGTCGGTCAGGCCCTGGTTGACGAGGTCGGCGGCGCGGCTGAGTTCGGCGGCGCCGAAGGTGCCGGCCTGGGCCTGCATCCGCTCGACGACGTCGACGGGGGCGTCGATGAGCCCCTTCTCCGCGGCGTCCGGCACGGCGGCGAGGATCACCAGGTCCCGCAGCCGCTCCAGCAGGTCGGCCACGAACCGCCGGGGGTCATTGCCGCCCTCGATGACGCGGTCGACCACCTCGAAGGCGGCGGCACCGTCACCGGTGGCGAAGGCCTCGACGACGGAGTCGAGGAGCGAGCCGTCGGTGTATCCCAGCAGGGAGGTCGCCATGGCGTACGTCACACCATCCGCTCCCGCCCCCGAGAGCAGCTGGTCCATGACGGACATGGAGTCACGCACGGACCCCGCGCCCGCGCGCACGACGAGCGGGAGCACACCGTCCTCGACAGGGATGTTCTCGCGCCCGCAGACCTCGGCGAGGTAGTCCCGAAGCGTCCCGGGCGGCACCAGCCGGAACGGATAGTGATGGGTCCGCGACCGGATGGTCCCGATGACCTTCTCGGGCTCGGTGGTGGCGAAGATGAACTTGAGGTGCTCCGGGGGCTCCTCGACGACCTTGAGGAGCGCGTTGAAGCCCGCCGACGTGACCATGTGGGCCTCGTCGATGATGTAGATCTTGTACCGGCTGCCGGCCGGCCCGAAGAAGGCCTTCTCCCTGAGGTCGCGCGCGTCGTCCACACCGCCGTGCGAGGCGGCGTCGATCTCGATGACGTCGATGGACCCCGGACCGTTCCGCGCCAGGTCGCGGCAGGACTGGCACTCACCGCAAGGGGTGGGCGTGGGTCCCTGCTCGCAGTTCAGGCACCTGGCCAGAATCCGCGCACTGGTCGTCTTCCCGCACCCACGCGGACCGCTGAACAGGTACGCGTGATTGACCCGGTTGTTCCGCAGCGCCTGCTGCAGCGGGTCAGTGACATGCTCCTGCCCGATGACCTCGGCGAACGACTCCGGGCGATAGCGGCGGTACAACGCGAGAGACGACACGCTTACGAGGTTATAGGCGCCCACTGACATCGGGCCCCGCCCGCCGGTCACCCTCCCCCAGCACCCGCCAACGCAAGCGCCCCCCACGCACCCGCCAGAGCCAACCTACCCTTGCTGCCTTCCGGCCCTGGGGGAGTTCAGTCAGATAGCGCCGCGTGAGGGGCTGCGCCAAGGCTACAGGATCTGAGCGGGGGGAACGAGTTCGCGAGCACTCCTCAACGTCTTGTATTGTTTGCGGCGGAGGATTCGCCTAGAGGCCTAGGGCGCACGCTTGGAAAGCGTGTTGGGGGCAACCCCTCACGAGTTCGAATCTCGTATCCTCCGCAGCCGCCCACCTGGGCAAACGAAGGTCCCGACCGTTCAGCGGTCGGGACCTCGTCGTTCCGTGGTTGCAGTTTTGGTTGCAGTTCCCGGATAACCCCCGTTGAGGACGGCCCGGCACACCCTGCAGTACGACATGGCCGCGTACCGCCCGTACCTGCGCGTCAGCCGGCCGTACCCGAAGCACGGCCCTTGCTCCCACGTCGGGCACCCGAGAGCGGCGGCGGCCCACCTCAGTGGTCGCCAAGGCCCCTGCGGCGGCCCGGGAACTGCTCGAACGCCGAGCGGAGGCCGCGCCGGGGGAGCCCGCGCAGTTCATCATGTTCGGGCATCCGAGCCCCGGCCTCGCACCGGGCGCCCGGTGGGCACTGGAACGGGGACTCCTGATCCAGGAAATCGGTGCGCGTGAAATCGGCCGGATCGGCAAGGCCGCCCAGGCCGACGACGCCGTCGTACGCCTCACTCGCGAAACCGCGTACGCTGCCGGGCTCCTGGGCCGGGACGGCGACCGCGTGGCGCCCACCGAGGCGTACGACGCCTGGGCGGAACAGGAACCCCCGGAGCAGTTCGCCGTACTGCTTCAGGCATGGCGGAACCTGCCGCTCACCCCCACCCGGGCGCGCGACGAGGACAACAAGGCACTTCCCGCTCTCGCCGGAGCACCGCCTTGCAACGGCTGCGTGCAGGCCCGCCACGGACTGTCGACCGCAGCCGCACAGCTCCCGACACGGCAGGGCACGAGGATCACCCTTCTTCATCAGGGAGAAGGCGGTCAACAAGCACACCGGCGACATCTTCCAGAAGCTGGGGCCGACACCGACGGAGCGGGGCAATCGGCGGGTGCTGGCGGTGTTGGCCCATCTGGAGCGGTGAGGATTCCTCGCGGCATGCACAAGCAGCCTTGTGGCGGCGGGAGACGGCGGTGGAAGCGCGTAACTCCCTCTTGGTCAGCGCCTCCCGGGCGCCTGCCGGAGTTCGCCGACGAGCTGAGGGGTGAGGAGCGCGCCGCCGCGATCGGAGAGGACGGCCATCTCGTAGCCGACCAGGCCGATGTCGCAGCCCTCCTCGGCGAGGACACCGAGGCAGGAGCCGTCGCGCATCTGGTTGACCATCATGAACCCGTCGAACATTTCGATCATGACGAGCTTCATGCCGCGGAAGCCGTGAGTCGTGGCGGCGTTCTGAGTGAGGGACGCGATGCCGGACACCACGGCGGAGAGGTGGTCGGCACGATCGCAGGTGAGGCCTTCGGAGGCCGCTATGAGGAGGCCGTCGGAGGAGACGGCGACCGCGTGGGTGACGCCGTCGGCGGTGCGGACGAAGTCGGAGACGAGCCAGGCGAAGTTCTGGTGCGCGGAGGTCACGGGTGGTTCCTATCTGGCCTCGGCGCGCGCGACGCCCGCCCGGAAGCCGTTGAGCATGGAGGAGACGTACGTCCGCCGGTCCGGCGGCGGGGCCTCGTCGGGGGCGAGGATCCGGGCGGGGAGGGTGACGAGAGCGGACACGCCCCCGCCGGGAGTGTCCGAGAGCAGGACCTCGACGCCGAGGCGGCGGGCGAGGCGGCCGACGACGTAGTGGCCGAGATACCGGGTGGGGGCCACGAGGAACGCCTCCTCCCCGGCGATACGGGCGTTGGCGCGGTCGAGATCCTCGGGGGACATGCCGACGCCGTGGTCGACGACGGCGATGCAGTACTCGTTGCCGTCCCCCCAGCCGTGGACGTCCACGGGCTGGTCGGGCGGGGAGAAGGTGAGGGCGTTCTCGACCAGTTCGGCCAGCAGATGGGAGAGTTCGGCGACGGCGCGGCCGCTGATCCGGCGGGGCTCGATCTCGGCCGGGGTCACCCGTCGGTACTGTTCGACCTCGCCCATGGCGGACTGTACGAGTTCGAGGCTGCTGGCGGTCACGCTGCTGGTCTGGGGGCTGCGTTCGTCGACGAGGACGAGCAGGCTCTCCGCGTTGCGCCGCATACGGGTCGCGAGGTGGTCGAGTTCGAAGAGCTCGGCGAGCGCCTCGGGGTCGAGCTCCTGCTGTTCGAGGGCGGTGATGAGGCTCAACTGTCGGCGGACGAGCCCCTGGTTGCGGCGGCCGAGGCTGGCGAGGGACTCGGTGGTGTTGCGGCGCAGCACGGCCTGCTCGGCGGCGAGTCCGACGGCGGTTCGCTCGACGTTGTGCAGGGCGGAGACGGCCCTCGTGATCTCCTGTGCGCTGCTGGGCAGCCCCCGGTCCTCCTCGGGTGGCACGAGTTCGCCGGCCTGGATGCGCGCCACGGTGTCGGGCAGGCGGCGCTGGGCGACGTCGTCGGCCTCGCGGGCGAGCGCGTCGAGGGGCCTGGTGATGGCGCGGCCGGCGAGGATCGCGGCGGCGACCAGGGCGGCGGCCATCAGCACGCCGAGGGCGATGTAGCCGGCCAGGGCGGTGGCGGCGTCGTCGCTGAGAGTTTTGGCGCGGGCCTGTACGTCGGTGTCGATCCGCTGCTGCGCCCGATGCAGGGTGGCGTCAACGCGGCTCCCGTCGCGGGCGAACGCTGCCGGGTCGGCGTGCAGCCGTGACCCGTCGTGGGCCTTGAGGACCGCGTTCTCGAGGCTGTCGAGGCGCTGGATCACGGGCGAGGAGAAGATCTTCGTCACGTCGTCGCGCTGGGACGGAGTGGCGAGCTTGAAGAAGCGGCCCATTGCGGACCGGCGCGTAGCCCGCGCTTCGACGAAGTCGAGGAAGCTCGACCCCTTGAAGGAACCTGTGGCCAGAACGCCGGCGAGCAGGCTGCCTTCCTGGCTTTGGGCTTCCTTCGCCTCGGCGAGCGCCTGGAGGGCGGCCAGGTCGTCGCGCAACAGCCGGTCGCCGCGGGTGGCCTTGTCCGCGGCGGGGTCGGCGGCATTGAGCGCGCCGATCACGTCGGTGTAATAGGTCTGGGTCTTCTTGCGGTCGGCCGTGCCTGAGTCCACGTCGGTGCGGATCGAGTCGAACTTCCCGAAGCGGCTCATCGCGCCGGCCGCGAGCGGCTCGTCACGCAGCTGACGGCGGAAGTCGTCGACCTGCTCGCGCTTGCCGGTGAGCTGTGCGCGGTAGCTGTTTTCGCCGGCGAGCAGGCCGTAGGTGAGGATGCGCTCTGTCTGCAGGTTGTGCACCAGAGCCTGGATGCGCACGCTCACCCCGACCTGCGACCTGGTGTCACGCGCGTCCTGGTACGCATGGAGCTGGTTGTTGACGGCCACGCCGACCATCACCAGCAGCAGGCAGGTCGGTACGGCGAGGATGAGCGCCATGCGTCCACGGATGGTGCGCCAGCCGAATGCGTTGCCCATGGTCTGCGCCCAACGGCCTCGGACGGAGAACCTCATTTGCGACTCCCGCCTCGTCGGCCTCATCAACGGTCAGACATTAGCGATCCGCCCCTTTAGCAGGGTTTCTGTCGCGTAACGTATCGGCTTCAGCCGTATCACCGTATTACTCCATTGGGTGCATGAATCGTTGTATGCCCGGCCTTTCGGTAGCGGGCGCGCGGGCGGCGCAGGTGCCCCGCGCTCGGGGGTCACCGTGCCCACAGTCCCTTGGCCAGGGTGGGCAGGCCGCTGGTCTTGGGCGCCGCGAAGTCGGAGGGCCTTCCACCACAGCCGAGGAGCTCATGAGGCCGCTCGCCGCGCCTGCGGTCAGGGCCCTTTGCCACAGGCATGCGGCGAACGCGCCCTCTGCCGGTGATCAGCGGTCACGCATCGAGTGCGCCCCGCCCGGCCCGAGATGCCCCGAGGCGGCTCTCCTCGTGCCATCAGGCCAGCGGGTAGCCCAGAGCCAGGGCGGCCTTGCGAAACGCCGGCAGACGGTCGGGGGGAGACCGCGAGGTGGAGCTCACCGATGCGGGTACACAGCACGCGCAGGCGGCGGTCGCTGATGATGAGGGCTGCCAGCGCCTCGTCCGCGCTCTCGATGAGATGGGCCTGCCCTGTATCGCGGAGTCGGCCGGTGCGGCGGCCGGTGTCGTCGAGCAGGGTGGTGACGGTCTGGGGCACGGGGTGCGAGGCAGCCTGGTTCAGGTAGGCACGGAGCTCGTCGAGGGTGTGCCCGCGGTCGAGGGCGTGCAGAAGAGAAGCGGGGGTGAGCGTCCAGACCCGGTCGGTTTTCCGGTCGGAGAAGGCGTCCAGGAGGAGTGTGTCGGCGGAGGGCAGCCCGTCGAGGGCCACGATGTCCAAGTTCGCCAGGACCGTGACCCTGCCCGTCGGGACGGCCGAGGCGGGGCCTGGGCAGGGGCGTAGTCGCCCGTGAGGCCGACGGCGTGGGCGCCCAGGGGATTGAGGCGGAGTGCGGACAGGCCGTCGTAGCGGCTGAGCTGGTCGAGGTAGTCGCCGCCCCAGTTGTCCCGGTAGTCGTCGCGGGCGCCCGCCGGGGGGACGTACTCGATGTCGATGAGGCCGAGCGTGGCGGCGTTAGGAACACCACGCCATGCTTGTGTGGCTCGGACTTCGGTCCGCCACGGAATTCGCCCCGGCCGTTTCGCGCGGGACGAGGCCAATACGCGGCTGCTGCCCTGGGTGCTACCGACTGTTCCACCGGCCCCGCCGCGCTCGGACAAGGTCGTACGGGCCGACCTTCCGTCCCCGGCGTTCCGATCCTGGACGTCGACTACACGGCGACGAGGCGCACTCTGTCGCCGCAGAGCTTCGTCATGTCGTCGATGTCCGAGGTGAGCACGACGACCGGGCGGCGCTGGCGCAGCGCCGTCTCGGCCACGGCAGCGTCGATGGCGTATTTGTGACCATGCAACCCAGCGTTGATCAGCATGGCTGAGGCGGCCTTGGCCTCCTCGTCGCCGATGTGCACGATCCGCACGCCGGACAGGACCCAGGCGAGCCGCGCCTTGTCGGTCCGGCGATGCACCGCTTCGATGATGGTGAGTGCGCTGATGACCACCTCCATGCCTCGCTTGCGGGCTTCGGCGATGAGGGCGACGACGGGCTCGTGATCGCTGACAAACTTCGACAGGCCCTCGCAGTCGAGAACGAGGGTGCCTTCGTGGCTCAGCTTGCGGCGGGCCACTGCCCCTCCTCGGCGAACACCTCGTCGAAGACCCGGCGTGCCCGCTCCTGCTCGTGCTCGGAGATCGGCCCCTGGCGGCGTTCGTAGTCGGCCAGGTACTCGTCCAGGATCTGACCGCGCAGCTCGCGCTCCACCGCTTCGGTGATGAACGCGGAGAACTCACGCTTGCCGACCCGTCGGCGGATCGCCTCCGCCGTCCCCTCGGGGAGGGAGAGGCTGACCCTGGTGGCTGGCCCTTCGCCGACGCTGTAAGGAATCTCGCTCATGGGACCGACATTATCAAACAAGTAGGAATTCGACCTGGGTGCAGTACCCCGCGAACGACGCGAGCCCCCGTCACCTCGTGGTCTCAGTTCTGGTCTCATTCACCTACGTTCAGCTGTGTCCGGAAGCCGCTGAACAGTCCGCTCCCCCCCTCACGAGTTCGAATCTCGTATCCTCCGCCAGTGCCTCACCGGGCACGGTTCCGGAGCGGCCCACCGCGAGGTGGAACCCTTCGATGCGCGGTTAACGGGGCGGCCGAACAGCCACGGAACGGTTGCCGTCATTCCAGATGTAGACACCGCTGGTACCTGCGCCGTACCAACTCTCCGGCCCGACCTCGGCCGTGAGAGACGGGTACTCGCTGATGTAATCCCAAACCTCGGCCGGGTCCACCTGCCTGTACGGCTGATTGAACACCAGAGCGGGCCTGCCGGTGGTCCGCGAAAGCCACGTGGTCGTGTGGTCGTAGAACCCCGGCCTGCCTTGGCATTCCCTCTTGGCGCAGCGGCCCCTGTCGAGCCAGTGGAGTCCGGACGAACACCCCGTGTTGCCACTCTTGAGGTCGTGCCGGTCCGCCCAGTCCAACAGGTCCGCGCGCATCTGGACGTAGATGTTCGGGCCGTAGGGCCAGTGCACGCCGTCGGCGTCACGGTTGAGCACGCCCCGGGCGTGGTCATCCAGAGAGCTGATCAGTTCCTTCTGATCGGTACTCTGGCAGCGCCAGCACCACCACTCCGCTTGTCCGATCCCGGAGCCGAAGAACAACCCCTGCCGGGACCGTCCGCATCCCTCACAGTCGTACATGATCTTGCTCCTTCGCTTCTCGTCGGACCCGATTCGGTGCAGTGGGGAACGGATCAGGCGGTTCCCTCCCTGTAGGGAAGGGAGAACCGCAGAACCATCCGGCTCCCGGCGGTTCGGAGCCACCCGGTATCACCAGGCATGGCCTGGGCTTTCGTGCGACCGAAGCCGCCGACGCGGAGCCGCTCGGCGGATCAGCAGCGCACCGACCATCCACATGCGCCCCACCAACCCGTTCCATGCCGGCGTCACCGCGGAGGGTGGGACGTTCACGCGGCCTGCCCTCCGATGTCGCACTCGGCCCGGCGGCGGCCGGCCCTCAGTCCCATCTCCTCGCGAACTCGGCTCCGGCCAGCAGGTCGACGATCCGCACGATCGGATCATCGAGTCCCATGGCCACCAACACATCGGCGGGAAGGACTACGTACTTCCCCTTCTCCTTCGTGACACGGCAGGGGAAGCGGCCCGCCCTCACCAGTCCGCACGCCTTCGCTGCGTCGACCCCAAGGAGATCTGCCACCTTGCGGAGGGGCATTGGCTCGCCCAGCCACTGCGACAGCCGCCTTGCGCTCGGGTTCACTCGGCTTCCTTCCGCAGTCCGTCGAGTTCGTAGGGCTCGCCCCCGGGCACCTGCCCCGAACCCGAGGCGAGGAATGCGGCCAAGAGCCCGAGGCGGTGCAAGGTAGCGCCCATGCGTTCGCCGCTGATGCGCTCCCCCAGCAAAGAGTCCACCTCACCGACGGCCTGGATGTCCGACTCGTTGCGGATGGGCGAGTAGTCGTCGTCAAGGAGGCTCGCACGGTCGACAAGGCTGTGCGGATCCGTCGTACGCTCGGCCGGATCAGACCGCTCCACCGCCCAGCCGGCGGCATTGGCAGCCCGGATGACCTGATCACGGACGTCGTCGGCTTCAGCGGCCAGTGCCAGCCCGTACAAGGCGCCGACGAGCATGGCTGACCTCACCTCTGCGACATCGACGCAGAGCCTCCGTGAAACTCTCGCGGCCGACTTCCGCAGGTAGGGGATGATGAAGTACAACGCGAGCAACTGGCCACGCTGGGCCAAGTTCGGCACGTCGCTTCGGGCATCGCGCCCCACGCACCGCCACAGCGCATCCCGAACAGCAGCATCAGCGGCATCCCGTGCCGCCGCTTCCTTCGCCTCCGAGAGCGTGAGGTGCTCGCCGACCGAACATCTCTCCCCGGGTACATGTGGACAGACCAACTGTCCACCGAGCAGCTGCGGAACCTTTAGCTCGATCGACCTGAAGACGTCTGTCGAAGGCAGCAGGGACATGGACTCTCCTCCTGTCGTTCCGTCAACGGCAGGAGGCTGACCACCGCGAAGGACAGCCATCCTCATCCGACGCAGCATGCGCTGATGAGAGTGAACGGCACGCGGTGGCCGAGTGAAGCGGTAGGAGTCGGCGATCACGCATGGGCAGGGCTCACGGATTGGCCATTGGCCTCCTTGCCCTACGGGTCACGGCAATCTGGTCGGGGCATTCACACCAAGAGTATGGTGACTTGTATGGCGACCAAGAAAGTGACGGTGACGATCCCCGAAGATCTCCTGGACGAGATCCGCGCCGAGGCGGCTGAGCGGGGACTTTCGGCGTACGTCGCCGAAGCATTGCGATTCAAGCGCGATCGGGACCGACTGCTGGAACTGGTCGACTGGCTGCAGGAGGAACACGGCGCGGTCACCGAGGACGAGCGCGCGGCAGCACTCTCGGAGCTGGAAGATCTCGACGCCGAGCACGAGCGTCGCCTCACCGCCGGAGGACACAACGCCGGAGAGGCCGCGTGACCAAGCGAGCCGGTGAGCACGGGCAGCGGCCACTGCGCGCCTTCGTACTCGACTGCGAAGCCCTGTCCCTGGCCGTGCGTGGCGACCGGAAGATGATCGCCTGGCTCGATCTCGCAGCACGAGGCGAAGCCGAAGTGGTCACGTCGCCCATGACCCTGGTGGAGGCGTACGACGGCAGAACCACCGAGCAGCGCTGGGACTGGGTGCTCTCCCGACTCAAGGTCGCCGACATCGGTAAGGACGAGGCCCGCCAGGCCCGGCGCCTCCTGGCTGACGCCAAGCTGCACGGCCACAAGTACGCCATCGACGCCGTGCTCACTGTCATCGCACGCCAGCAGAAGGGCCAGGTCACCGTCTTCACCTCGGACGTGGACGACCTGGAGAAGCTCCTCCCGGACACCATCGTCGTCAAGCAGGTATGACCCGGCGCCCTGGTCTCGGTTCTGGTCTCATTCACCCCCGTCCAGCGCCGTCCGTCACCTGAGAGGCGCTTCCCTGACGGATCGGGCCGTCCCGGGGCCGTCCGAGGAAGCCCGACGACAACCAACGCCGACAACCACCGACAGCTAAGTCGCGGGTCGCAGCGTTGATCGTCAACAAGTCCGCAGGTCAGAAGCCCGGCCCGCCCCTTCCTTGAAGAGACTTACGGCAGAGCTCCCGCACATCGGACAGTGCTGCAATGTAGTCGTTGTACCGGCCGATAGCCTCGGCGCTCACTTCGCTGGGGGCGAGCCCCATGATTCGCCCGAAGAGATCAGCTATCGGCTCATGGAGACGGTACGCGGCTTCCCTGACCTCCACCGGGGCCTCAAGCAAAAGCGTGGCTTTGGCACTAATGAACTCGTCCAAGACCTGCCGAGCCGTCGACCATGTGCCAGCATCGCGTAACTCATCTCCTATGATGACGCCGCCAGTTACCTCGACCAGGAGTAGAGGTTGCATCTTGTCGGCCGCCTCCAGAAACTTCGAGTACGCCTCCCGGCGAATCTGCCGAAGCCACTGATCATGGGTCATCGTGACTTGAGCATCTGCCTGATACCTGGCCCTGCGAAGTGCGATTAGGCCCGCTCCCCAAGCGCCGATGGCACCCAGGACGCCGCCCCCCAAAGCACCCACCAAACCGGCCACCCCTGCATCCATAGACCGTCAATCCAGCGAATCGCTCTGTCACTTCAGTAGGGCTGCGTGGTCTCCTCGGCGAGGGCACAGACTCGGATTCGGGCCGTCTGCGGACCGTCCGAAGGTGGTCGGCGTCGACAGGTGCCGACAGTCGTCGGCGGCTCTCGCCCGTGTCAGAGACGCCGCGTCGAAAACCGGCATCGGTGCCAATTGGCGGAGGCAAGTCGAGGAACATCAGAAGATCGGCGTGCCAGGCCCGCCGTCACGTCGCTTCCGTTAGCAGTGACGGCAACGCTGACGGCAACCACGACGGACGGCAGCGGCACTCGACAGCCCAGCACGACACTGGCGAAACACCGACGGCCCGACCCACCAGGGCGTGCCCGCATCTTCCAAGCGCCTGGCCCCCAAGGGGCCTGCCACAAGGAAGCAGTCGTGCCACACGCGTGCCAGATCGTGCCGGGAACCAGGGGGAACACCGGGGAAGCAACGGACGTGCCACCGGTCAGCGACGCACTTTCGCAGCAGGTCAGCCACACAGCGAGCCTCAGATCACCTCAGCTTCCCAAGCTGAAGGCCCCGAAATCGTGAGCCCCGACACCGTCACGCCCTGGCTGTGCCTGCTCAGCTTGGACGCGAGCCAGGCATGCGCGTCCGCAGTAGATGCCCGGTACCAACCAGGCATCTGCGTCCAACAGTGGCCTTCTCGGCGTGTCCGCGCGGGCAGCAGGTGGTCCGGCCCCGCGGAGCGGTTGTCGTAGCCTGGCGGCCATGTTGCGCCGCTTGATGGCCCTGCCGCGGATACACACCGTCTACGACGTGTCGATCGCGGTGACGGTGGCATTGGTGACCTCGCGCTACGACGAGGCGTACGACCTTCTCATCGGCTGCATGATGGCCTTGGCGCTGCTGTTGCGGCGGCATCGGCCGATGCCGGTGATGTGCGTGGTCTGGGGACTTACGCTGATCCAGTACGTGGTGACGCACGACTTGGCCGCGTACGACGTGGCGTTGCTCGTCGCGATGGTTTCCGTGGTCACCCACACCCGGACGATGTGGCACGCCTACGCAGCCGGCGCGGGCGTGGTGCTGGGCATCGCGGCGCTTTTCGGCGGGATGGTCCCGTTCGGCAGGTCGGCGAGCGAGAGCTTGATCGACATCGTCGCGGTCGGCGGTGTCTGTGCGGCCATATGGCTGACCGCCATGGTGCTGCGGACGCGCCGGCTGTACGTGGCCAGCCTGGAAGCCCGGGCCGCCACAGCCGAACGGGAGCGTGAGCACCTGGTGCAGCTCGCGGCCGCCGAGGAGCGCGCGGAGATCGCCAGGGAGCTGCACGATGTGGTCGCCCACAGCCTGGCGGTGATGATTCTGCAGGCCGACGGCGCCGGCTACGTCCTCAGGACGGACGCCGACAAAGCCGCGACCGCGCTGAAGGCCGTCGCCGACACCGGCCGTGACGCGCTGGAGGACATGCACCGGATCGTGCGGGTCCTGCGCGGCGGCCGGGCCCCCGGGCAGGACGGGGCGCTGGATACGGAAACCGGTCGCCGCCGGGTCTCGCTGGACGATCTGGAGACGGTGGCCGAGCGCGCCCGCGCCGCCGGACTGAAGGTGACCGTGGAGACCGAGGGTGAGCGGGACGGGCTGTCGACGGCGGACGAACTGACCGTGTTGCGGGTCGTCCAGGAGAGTCTCACCAACGTACTGCGGCATGCCGGTCCCAGCGCGGAGGTCACCATCACCCTGCGGTTCGACAAGGACGTGGTGCGGATCGGCGTGGTCGACGACGGAGCCGGCAAGCTGGCCGGCTCCAGTCCCGCGGCGGACCGGGGCACCGGCGGGAACGGTCTCATAGGGATGCGTGAGCGCCTGGAGGTGTCCGGCGGCAGTTTCACCGCCGGACCGCGCCTGGGCGCGGGATGGCAGGTCGCTGCGGAGCTGCCGGTGAAAACGACGGGATGAACGGGATGAACGGGATGAACGGGGTGAATGAGATGAGCGGGATGATCCGGGTGGTCGTGGTGGACGACCAGCCACTGATCCGGGCGGGATTCTCGATGGTGCTGGCCGCGCAGCGCGACATGGAGGTCGTGGGCGAGGCGGAAAACGGCGCGGACGCCCTGAAGTTGCTGGCAGACACCGACGCCGACGTCGTCATCATGGACATCCGCATGCCCGTCATGGACGGGGTCGAGGCAACGCGCCGACTGTGCCAACTCCCCCGAGCGCCCCGCGTGCTGGTGCTCACCACGTTCGACACTGACGAGGACGCCTTCGCCGCGCTGCAGGCCGGAGCGAGCGGCTTCCTGTTGAAGAACACCCCGCCCGAGGAAGTCGTGACGGCGATCCGCGTCGTGGCGGCCGGCGAGTCCGTGGTGGCCCCGCGCGTCACCCGCCAACTCCTGGACAGGTTCGCCGGCAAGCTGGCTCCCTCGTCCCGCCACGACGAGCGGCTGGACCTGCTGACCACGCGCGAACGAGACGTGCTCGGCCTGGTCGCCGAGGGCCTGTCCAACAGCGAGATCGCCTCCCGCCTGTTCATCGCCGAGGCGACCGTGAAGACCCACTTCGGAAAGGTCCTGACCAAGCTGGGCCTGCGCGACCGCGTGCAGGCCGTCATCTTCGCCTATGACTCGGGTCTCGCCAGCCCCGCCGACTGACCACCCGTCAGCGGGCCCTGACCAGCGCACTGAGGGCGGGCCTGCGACTGCGGTCGTAGTCACGCCCTCCCCTCCCGGTCGCAGCCGCGCGGCGCGAAGACCAGATCCTGAGCCGATGTGCCGCGATGCCAGGTCCCCCAAGAATTACCCGTGTTGATCGACGAACAGTATCGACGAACAACTCGGAAGAATTCGAAGAATTACCTGGAGGGCATCATGGCTGTTTCCGCACCCACCCTGAACAATGAGGCGTCGGACAAGAAGGCGTCGACCGGCAGGAAGATACTGTTCGGCACTGTTTCGGCGGCGCTTGCCGTGGTGCTGGCCGCCGGTGGCGCTTACTGGTGGCACCAGCACAACAAGCTCAGCCAGGCGTCCATGGTGGACTGCCAGCTGGCGCAGAAGCTCGTCGACTCTGCGCAGCACATCCCCGACGGCACGGCAGCCATCGACAAGTGGGAGAAGAGCGAGCGCCAGCGCAGGTCGCAGATGAAGGACGGATACCTCGGCGCCAACATCTCGGTTTACGACGGCTGGGCGCTCGGCAACGCGAAGGGACAGGGTACGCCGCCGTCGAAGAGTGACGTGAAGCAGCTGGAGGACACGGCCAACCGCCACTGCATAGAAGCCGGAATCGAGATTTCGCTTCCCCAGATCACCTCCTGAAGCGCTGCGGGAAACGGAATTCAGCCCATGGCTACGACGCAGGACACACGCATTGGCGCTGCGGCAGGTGAGCACATCGCCGCGGCCTTGAATCTGGTCAAGATCTATCGGCAGGGGCAGGCAGAAGTCCGGGCCCTGGACGGAGTGACCGTCGGCTTCGACCGGGCGCGGTTCACGGCCATCGCGGGGCCGTCGGGCTCGGGAAAGTCGACGTTGATGCACTGCCTGGCCGGTCTGGACGCGGCCACCTCGGGCCAGGTGGTCCTGGACGGCACACAGTTGACCGGGCTGTCCGACCGGGCGCTGACCCGGGTGCGGCGGGACAAGATCGGCTTCGTCTTCCAGTCGTTCAACCTGCTGCCGCAGTTGACGGCTCTGGAGAACATCGCGCTGCCGGTCACCATGTCCGGCCGGCCTGTGGACCGCGACCTGCTCGACCATCTCGTCGGCGTGCTCGGCATCGGCGACCGGATGTCGCATCGGCCGAGCGAACTGTCCGGCGGCCAGCAGCAGCGCGTGGCGCTGGCCCGGGCCCTGGTGGCCCGGCCCGCTGTGGTCTTCGCCGACGAGCCCACCGGCAACCTGGACTCGCGGTCGGGCACGGAGGTCCTCGACTTCCTGCGCCGCTCCGTGCGCGACCTCGGCCAGACCGTGGTCATGGTGACGCACGATCCCCGTGCCGCCGCCTACGCCGACCGCGTGCTCGTCCTGGCCGACGGACGCATCGTCGACGACCTCGACGCTGCGGCCGGCGCCGATGTCACCCTGGCACTTCGGACCGTGGGGAGGGCCGCATGAACCCCTCCTGGCGGGCGAGCGTCCTGGGATCGCAGCTGGTCGAGCTGGGCCGGCGGCCCGGCCGGCTGGTGACGACCGGGATGTCGGTCCTGGTGGCCGCCTTCGTGGTCTTCGCGACGGTCATGGCCCAGCAGATCACCACGAACACCACCGTCGACCACTTCCGCGGCACACCAGAGGCCGCGAACCTGGTCGCGACCTCCGGAGAGGATTCCGCGGCCGTCAGCGGTACCGCGCTGAAGCGGATCCGCGCGCTGCCCGGTGTGGCCGAGGCCGTCGGCCGCGTGAACACCGGCTCACCGCTTGCCGGTCCGTCCGAGCGCTGGCTGCAGCTGCACTCCGACCCCGGCGACGGACCGCTGTCCGGGGTGAAGCTCGTCAAGGGAAGCTACCCCGACCGGGCCGGCGAGATCGCGGTCAACCGCCGGGCCGCCGAAGAACTGGAGCTGGCCACCGGCACCCGCACGACCCTGCTGCTTCCCGATCCCAAGGACGGGGACAAGACCATCAAGGCCACCGCCACCGTCACCGGTGTGGTGGAGAGCAACGCGACGACCGAGCAGCAGGCCGGCGGTTACACCACCGACGCGCTTGTCGCGCCCCTCGTGGATCAGCCGGGCTTCCAGCGCGTGGACATCCGCGCCAAGGACGGTGTCCCGGTGAGCGAGCTGTCCCGGCAGGTGCGCGGCGTACTCGCCAAGTCGTCCTCCGCCGCGTCGGTCAGGTCCGGCGACACTGTGCGGGCCCAGGAAGCGCACCAGGCCCTGAGCGGAGGCGTCCAGGAGCTCTTCCAGGTGATCTCCACGTTCCTGGCCGTGGCCGTGCTGGCCGCCGCCATGGTCGCCACCTCGACCTTCCGTATCGTCTTCGCCCAGCGGCTGCGGCAGTTGGCACTCCTGCGCGCCATCGGCGCCCCGCAGGGCCGGCTGGTGACCGCGCTCGCCGTCGAAGGCGCCCTGGTCGGGGCGGTCTCGGGCACCCTGGGTGTGCTGGCGGCGCTGGGCACCGGGCACCTCGCCCCGTCGGTCGCCCGCATCCTGGCCGGACAGGAACTGTCGGCACCCGGCTCGGCCGTGCGGCAGGCCGTGCTGGTGATCGTGGGAGCCGTGCTGGTGACGGTCTGCGCGGTCCTCGCCCCCGCCCTGTCGGCGGCCGGCGTGTCACCGCTCCAGGCACTGCGCGCCGCCGGCACCGTCACAGGTGAACGCCAGGTCAACCGCACCCGGCTCGCCGCCGGAATCCTCCTCGCCGCCTCCGCCACGGGACTCGCCGTTCTGCAACTCGGCGACCTGCCCGAGCCGGGCCAGCAGGACTACGACCGCGGCAGCGCCATGCTGACCACCGTCGCCTCGGCGGGCTTCGCCTTCGCGGCGCTCGTCACCCTGGGGCCGCTCCTGGTCCGCCCCGTGCTGGCCGTGGCCGGGTGGCCGCTGCGCCGGCTGGGCAGCACCGGCAGACTGGCCGTCAGCGGCGTCGGCGGTACGCCGCGCCGTGCCGCGGGCGTCTCGGTCGTCGTCGCGCTCGGCGTCGCCCTGGTCTCCGGCGCCCTGGTCAGCATCGACAGCCTGAACGGCTACCTGGCACACACCTCTGCCGTCGAAGCTCCCGCCGACTTCCGGGTCGTGGGCGACGGCAAGGGCCTGGGCTCCGACGTCGTACGGCAGTTCACCGCATCGCCCCAGCTCGCCCATGTCACCGGCTACCGCACCGTCGACGTCTCGATCGGCCCCAAGGACACGGTCCGGGACGCCGAGGTCTCGGACCTGGACCCGGACGCTCTGCCCACCGGCAAGTCCATCGACACCGTCACCGGCTCCCTCGACGGCCTGGGCCCGGGCAGCGCGGTCGTCGGGTCCCACGTGGCCGACGTCCTCGGTGTCAAGGCGGGCGACACCTTCACCCTTCCGTCCCACCGCGGCAGCATCAAGCTGACCGTCGCCGCCACGCTGCCCGGTGACGGCCCGGGCATGGCCGACGTCCTCGTCGCCCCCGCCGACCTCGACCGGCTGGGCGCCCCCAAGAGCCCGACGGGTGTCTTCGCCGACGCCGCCGCCGAGGGCCTGACCGGCCGCGGGAAGGCGCAGCGGGCACTGGAAGCCCTGATCCGTGCGCACCTCCCCGGCCGTGACGACGTCAGCATCAGCGTGCTGGCGGAAGCCCGGGACGGCGACCGAGACGCGATCCAGATGACGGGCGCCATCGCCCTCGGCCTCGTAGCCCTGACCGTCCTCATCGCCGTCGTCGGCGTCACCGCCACCACCAGCCTGACCGCGATCGAGCGCACCCGGGAGTTCGGGCTGCTGCGCGCCCTGGGACTGGGCGGCGGCGCACTGCGCCGGACCATCACCCTGGAAGCCGGCCTGTACGGAGTCCTCGGCGGTGTCCTCGGACTGGCACTCGGCATCCCCTACGCCTGGCTGCTCGTCCGTATCGTCCTCGTCACCGCGCCCCTGGGACTGCCCGGCGGACAACTGCTGGCGGTCGTCGCCGGTCTGGCGGGCCTCACCGCCCTCGCCGGCCTCCTGCCCGCCCGCCGCACCACCCGCATCACCCCGATGACCGCGCTGAGCAGCACCGAATGAAACCGGAGGCCACGCGGCCTCGGAGCCGCCTGGCACTCGACCCGCCCTGCCTTGAAGCCTGGTGCCACCTGCGGGACGCCGAACGCGTCTTCACCCTCTCCCGCATCCACAGCGTCATGCTCGAATGAGGGGAAGATGGTAGTCGCGAGAGAATGGTAGCGACTGCAATAGCATCTCTCTCGATAGCATCTCTCTCGATACTATCGACCGCAGAGGTATCCCCATGCGTCGTTTCATCGGGCGGGACCGCGAGCTGAGCGTGCTCGGGAGCGCTTTCCAGGCGGTTCGCGACGCCGCCGGGTCGGCAGCACAGCCAGGTCAGTGCGTACTCATGCGGGGAAGGCGGCGGGTCGGCAAGTCCAGGCTCGTCGAGGAGTTCCTCCGGCGCACCGAGACGCCGTATCTCTTCTTCACCGCCGCGGGTGGCACGGCGAAGGACGAGCTGACGGGGTTGCTCGACGCCGTCGCCAGATCCACTCTGCCGGAGCGGGAACTGTTCTCCGAAGAGACCCCGGCGCAGTGGAATGCCGCACTCAGGCTCCTTGCGGAGATCCTTCCCGAAGACAGCCCGAGTGTGGTCGTCATCGACGAGGTTCCGTGCCTCATGGACCGTATCGATGCCTTCGAGGGCATGCTGCGACGGGCCTGGGACCGCCTGCTCAGCCGTAAGCCCGTACTCCTCCTCCTGGTCGGATCCGACCTGTCCGTGATGGAGGCGCTGAACAGCCACGACCGCCCCTTCCACGAGCGCGGCCGGGAAATGGTCGTCGGGCCGCTGAGCCCTGCCGACATCGGCGAGATGCTCGACCTGTCGCCGGCCGCGGCCCTCGACGCCGCCCTGGTCACGGGCGGCCTTCCGCTGATCTGCGCGGAGTGGCGAGCCGGGGCGGACATCTGGGAGTTCCTGCGCGACTCGCTGGACAACCCGATCTCGGCACTGCTGGTCTCCGCCGAGCGCTCACTGGCCGCGGAGTTCCCGCCACAGACGATGAGCAGGGAAGTCCTCCGGGCCATCGGAGCCGGGGAGCGGACCTTCACCAACATCGCGCGCGCCGCCGGCGGTATCGCCCACACCACTCTCGCCCGGGCCACGGACGCCCTGACCGAGAAACGGGTGGTGGCAGCCGAACTACCCCTCTCGCTGCGGCCGTCGAGGGAACGCCGCTACCGAGTGGCGGACCCCTACCTGCGGTTCTGGCTCGCGTTCCTGGATCCGCACATGTCGGAGATCGAGCGGATGCGGGGAGATCTCACGCTGAGCCGGATCAGGGAGCAGTGGACGAGTTGGCGGGGCCGCGCGATCGAGCCTCTGGTCCGGGAATCCCTCGCCTGTCTCCTGCCGGACGGGCTCCTGCCCGCTACTCCGGTGATCGGCGGGTACTGGACGCGCGGCAACGATGTCGAAATCGACTTGGTGTGCGCCGACCGGCAGCCCGTGGCCAACCAGTTGCTGTTCCTCGGCTCGATCAAATGGCTGGAGAATTCCTCGTTCGACAGCCACGACCTGGCCGCGCTGCAGAAGCACCGGGCGGCGATCACCGACGGTCCCGTACCGCTCGTGGCGGTCTCCCGCAACGGGGTCAGCTGTTCCGGCCTCCAGGCGACGTACAGCCCCGAGGAACTGATCGGTGCCTGGCGCAGGGGGTGAACCGGACCTGATTCCCGTCTTTGCCGCTCTGATCGTGGTCAGAGTGTCGAGGGGCCCCGCTCAAGCAGCGGGGCCCCTCGTCGTTGTCCGTTCCGACCAGAGGCCAATTATTCCTTGACACGAATATTCCCTGTAGAGAATATTAGTCACATGGACGCACTCCTCGCCGCACTGGCCGACCCGGCCCGCTGGCGGCTCGTGAGCCTGCTGGCCGAGCGGCCCCGCCCGGTGGGTGTTCTCGCTCAGCTCGCCGAGGCACGCCAGCCGCAGACGACCAAGCACCTGCAGACCCTCGAACGCGCCGGCGTCGTGACCTCCCACCGAACCGGTCAGCGCCGCATCTACGCACTGCGGCCCGGCCCACTGCGTGACCTGGCAGCCGCGCTCGGCCGACTCGCCGACACCGCGGACCAGGTCAGCGGCCCGCACGCGACGTACGACCGTTACGAGCGCAGCCTCCACGCGGAGCGGCTCGCCGCCAAGGAGCCGGGGTGGGCCGACGGCCGCTCATTCACGTTCCACCGGTCGCTGAGCGGGCGCCCCGAGCTGGTCTGGCGCCACCTGACCGAGGCCGTCCGGCTCGCGCGCTGGTGGACTCCCGAGGACCTCCGCGTCTCGGAGCTCGTCTTCGAGGCGCGACCCGGTGGGCGGATCGTCCAGGAGTACCGCGACGCCGAAGACACCGCCGGCTCCGACCTGGTCGCCGGACGCGCCGAGGGAGTCGTCGACGACGTACGCCCCGGTGAGCGCCTCTCCTACCGGCTCTCCCCGCTGCTTCCCGACGGCGGCCTCGCTTTCACCGCCCACGTCGACATGGGCCTGCGGCCCACCGGCGCGGGCACGGACCTCGACGTCCAGTACCGGATCACCGACACCACTGTCGACTCCGCGGACTTCATCGCGGACATCGAGATCGGCTTCGGACAGAGCCTCGACAAGCTCGCGGCGACCCTCGCCGCGGACGCGCACGACACCGACAGCACTCACACCACCCGCGGCACCGACAGCACCGACAGCACCGACACAAGGAGCGCGAAATGACAGAGCAGATCGCCGGCCGCCGAGTTGTCACCAACCTGGCCCTCTCCCTCGACGGCCACTACGCCGCGCCGGACAACCCGCTCGACATGAGCTGGGTGATGCCGTACGCGGTCACCGACGTCGCCCGCGACCACCTGACCAGCCTCTGGGAGCCCGCGACCACGGCCCTTCTCGGGCGGGTCAACGCCGAGGGATTTCTCGGTTTCTGGCCCACTGTCATCGGCATGGAGGGCGCCGACCCTCGCGACGAGGGCTTCGCGAAGTGGCTCGTCGACACCGACAAGGTGGTCCTCTCCTCCACCCTCGACCAGGCTCCGTGGGAGCGGACGAGGATCGTCGACAGGCCGGCCGCCGAGGTGGCCGCGGACCTCAAGGCCACTGAAGGCGGCGACATTCTCGTCCTCTCCAGCGCCAGCGTCATCAAGGCGCTGCTGGCGGCCGACCAGGTAGACCGGCTCGCCCTCACGGTCTTCCCGGTCTTCCTCGGCGGCGGCCCCCGCCTCTTCGACGACGGCCTGCCCGCCGGCCAGTGGTCGCTCGTCAGCCAGACAGCGGGCGAGCACGGCACGCTGGCCCTCGTCTACGACCGAGTCCGCTGAGCCGGCCGGTCAACCCAGTCGGCGAGGGGGACCACAGGAGGGTTCAGGAGGAGACGGTCAGCACGGACGTTCCTTCTGCTCGCCGGGGATGTGGCCGTGGTGGCGCGGGCCTGCGGGGGCAGGGCGTGTGTGTCCCCGTGCTGCGTGCGCACGCGCCGCCCCGGACGCATTACGGTTCTACCAGGTGACCCAGCCGCCGCGGACGCGCCCACAGGCGGGTTCGAAGTACTGTCGGCCGACCGGCACCTCGTCGGGAGCGGTGGCACGGGAAGGATCAGCGGCGTGATCATCTTCGGTACCAAGGGATATCTGTACCAGCTCGCGATACTGACGCTGGTGTGTGGGCAGTGCGGGAATCCGTCCGCCCACACACTCCGGAAGCGGGTCACGAAGTTCACGTTGTTCTTCGTGCCGCTGTTTCCGCTCTCCACGAAGTACGCGACGCAGTGCACCTTCTGCGGGGCGGAGCAGAAGGTGACCAAGGAGCAGGCGGAACAGCTTCAGGCGCAGGGGGCGGGCGGGCCCGGAGGACAGGGCCACGGTCAGGCGTACGGTCAGGCGCCGCAGCAGCAGCGGCCGCACCAGCCCTGAAGGCCGGCTATGAGAGCGGCGCCGAAGACCGGCGCTGAAGACCGGCCTGACAGCCGGCCCGGAAGGGGCTTCTCCTCCTGAGCGGCGGGTAACCGGTCCTCCATGGCCAACGTCCTTGTCGGCAGCTGTTCGTGGACCGATCGTGCCCTGGTCGGCAGCGGCTGGTACCCGGCCGGGCGGCGGGACGCCGAGGGGCGGTTGCGGTACTACGCCGAGCGCTTCCCGGTCGTGGAGGTCGACGCGAGTTACTACGCGCTGCCCGGCGAGCGGAACAGCCGGCTGTGGGCGGAGCGGACGCCGGACGGGTTCGTGTTCGACGTGAAGGCGTTCTCGCTGCTCACCGGGCATCCGACCCGGGCCGCGCTGATGCCGGACGGGCTGCCTCCCGATGCCCGGTCCCCGGCAGTCCTCGACGCGGTGTGGGAGCGGTTCACCGCCGGGACACAACCGCTCAGGGCGGCGGGGCGGCTCGGCTGCGTGCTGTTCCAGTTCCCGCCCTGGTTCCGGCCCGGTGCCCGGTCGGAGGCGTTTCTCGCGGACTGCGCGCGACGGACGGCCGGTTGGCCCGTCGCCGTGGAGTTCCGCCATCCGCAGTGGTGGGCGGACGAGAAGCGGACGGAGACCACCCGCACCCTGCTGGCCCACCACGGCTTCACCGCCGTCGCCGTCGACATGACGCAGACCCTCGCGTCCTCCGTGCCGCCCGTCACCCCTGTCACCACCCCGCACCTGTCGGTCGTGCGGTTCCACGGACGCAGCACGGCCTGGGGAACCGGCAGCAAGGAGGACCGCTTCCGCTACGACTACTCCGTCGCCGAACTCGCCGGGTGGATCCCCCGCTTACGTACCCTCGCCCGGCAGGTGGACGAGCTGCACGTCCTGTTCAACAACTGCTGCGCCGACTCCGCCGTACACGCCGCCGAGACCATGTCCCGCCTCCTCGCTGAGGACCAGCGGATCATCAGCCCCCGAGCCGCACCTTCTTCGTCTCGCTCGCCTGGTCGATCTCCGAGATCCTGACCGTCACCTTCATCGTCCAGTCGCCCGCGATGGGGAGGGTGAGCGCGTCCGTGGCCCAGTAGCCGCCCTTGTCGGTGAGGTTGGCGTTGAGCGGGCCGATCTTCTGGGAGGGGAGCGTGAACGAGAGCCGGAGTTCCGGGACGCTGGACAGGCCGCCGTCGGGGCCGTAGACCACGGCCTCGACCGAGTAGTCACCGGCGCTGGTACCGGGGATGAGGGTGATCTGCGCCTTGCCGTAGCCGCCGGGGGTGCCGGTGTCGAAGGGGATGGTGGTGACGGACGCGGTCTGCACCCCGCCCGACTGCGCGGCCTGCGCCGACTGCTCCACCTCGGCCGCCGCCCGGCCCGGCAGGGTTCCGGACAGCACCGTCGAGAGCACCAGTACGACGACGCCGACGCCCACTTCGGCCAGCACCGCGCGGCGCAGGCCCCGTCGGCGGGGGTCTTCGGGAGCGGAGTCTTCGGGGGCGGATTGGGCGGCAGGTTCGGCGGCGGGGTGCGACGGGCCCACGGTGCCTTCCCCGGGGCCTTCCCCGGTCCCCTTCCCGGGGCCTTCTCCGGTCCCTTCCCCAGCCCCGTCCCCGGTCTCTTCCGTGGCCCCTTCCGTGGCCCCTTCCCGGACCGCCCCGGAAGGCCCGGCCGATCCAGGCGGTCCCCCCACCGGCTCCGGCACCCGCTCCGACACCCGCTCCCGCACCACAGCCGCGGACTCGACCTCCGACGCCACGTCCTCCACATCCGACGCCACGTCCGCCGCCACATCCGCCGAAGCCAGCCGAGCCGTCCACTGCCGGGACATCGACGCCGCCGTCAACAGGAGGATCACCGCGGCCAGTTTGGCGGTCAGCAGGCGGCCGTACGACGTGCCGGTGAGTGCGTCGAGGGAGCCGAGGCCGCGCCAGGACTGGTAGACGCCGGTGACGACGAGGACGGTCACGGAGGTGAAGGCGAGCCGGGAGAAGCGGGCGACCATGTCGGGCGGGGCCGCCGACGAGCGGTAAAGGGTGAGGAGGAGGGCCGCGAGGCCGCCCAGCCACACCGCCATCGCCAGGACGTGCAGCACGGCCGACGTCATCGCCACCGGCACCTGGATCCCGGCGGACGCGTGCTCGGCGCCGGCCCAGGTCAGTGCCAGGCCCACGGAGAGCGCGGCGCCCGCCGCGAGCCAGGGGCGGGACCACTCGGCGCGCCGCGGCAGTCGTACGAGGAAGAAGGCGGCCAGGGGCAGCAGGGCCAGGCGGAGCAGCAGCATCGCGCCGGGGCGGGTGGTGACCGTGCGTTCGAGGCCGGAGGCGTCGAAGGCGGACGCGGGGCCCACCCCCGACTCGTAGGGCGCGCGCAGCACCAGCAGGGCGATGGTGGCCCCGAGCAGGGTCCACAGGGCCGCCCAGAGGGGCCGGCGCAGCGGGCGGGGATCCGGCGGGCGGCACACCGTGACGAAGACGGCGGTGCCGAGGAGCAGGGCGACGGCGAGGTAGGCGAGGTAGCGGGCGATGTTGTAGAGGCCGGCGGTCGCCGGGTCCTCGACGGGGCCGGTGTCGATGGCCGGCGGGGTGGGGGAGGGTGCGCCGACGGAGAAGGTGAAGGCGCCCGAGATGGGGTGGCTGTCGGCGGACACGACCCGCCAGGCCACCACGTACGTGCCCTTGGTGAGCTTGGGGGGCAGAGTGGCCCGGACGGTGTCGGAGCGGTCCGGCGCGTGCTGGACGTCGGCCGGTTCAAGCCGCTGGTTGTCGGGGTCGATGACGCGGAAGGAGTCGTCGAGCAGGCCGACGGACTCGGTGAAGGTCAGGGAGATGTGGCGGGGGGCCGACTTGAGGACGCTGCCGTCCTCGGGGTCGCTGCCGCGGAGGGCGGCGTGCGCCGACGCGGTTCCGGCGCCCGAGAAGACGAGCAGGACCAGCACGGTGCCGAGCAGCACCAGCCCTTGAAGTCGCCGGTGTCGTGGTCGTCCTGTCCTGAGCTCACCGTCACGCTCCACGTCATGTCTCCGTCTGTGGACTTGCCGCCTTCCGGGCCGCCTTCCGGATACGTACGGACGGGAGCGCCTGGGTGCTCACCCCGCGGGAATCCTCACGGCCGGCACAGGTCCGCGATCCGGTCCGCCTCGGCCGGGTAGCGGGCCGTCAGTTCCGCCGCGTCCCCGTGCTCGTAGCCCTCGAAGGTGAATCCGGGCGCCATGGTGCAGCCGAACAGGGTCCACGCGCCGCCCGCCGCGACCCGGCCGCCCATCCAGGTGCCGGCCGGGATGGTGAGCTGGACGTGCTGGCCGGCGAGGACGTCCGGGCCCAGGACGGCGGCGCGGGAGGTGCCGTCGGGGGCGAGGAGCAGGAGGTGCAGCGGGTCGCCGAGGTAGAAGTGCCAGATCTCGTCGGTGGGCAGCCGGTGCAGGGCCGAGAAGTCACCGGGGCGGGCGGTCAGCAGGGCGACGATCGCGGTGCCCTCCGGCCGGCCGTCCGGCCGCTCGGGGCCCGCCCAGGTCTGCCGGAACAGCCCGCCCTCGCGCGGGATGGGCTCGAGGGCGAAGTGGGTGATCAGGTCGTCAGGCGTCACCCGGGAAGGCTACCGTCCGCTCCGCGGAGCCCACCGTCCGCTCCGGGAAGGCCACTGCCCGTTCCAGGAAGGCGAGTTGGGCGTGCTTCTCGGGCAGGTGGACGTCCGGCACGTCTATCTCCGGGAGGACGACGACCGGTCCCTCCTCGAACCCCTGCTTGCGGAAACGGGTGATCGCCTTCTCGTTGCGCACGTCCGGATCGACCACGACCCGACTGCGGCCCAGCCCCTTCAGCACGTACGAGGTCACCGTCCCGAGCAGCACCGACGACCAGCCCGGCCGCGCGCCGCCCGGCCCGGCGGGCGCCAGCAGCAGGTGGACGCCGATGTCGCCGGGCCGCACCTCGTAGCACAGGCTGACGCGGTCGGCCTCGGGCTCGTAGGTCTGCAGCAGGGCGACCGGTTCGCCGTCCTTCACGATCAGATAGGCGTGATGGGTGTCGAGGGTGGCCATGTGGGCGTAGATCCCGGCCACCTGGTCCTGTGTCAGGCCGTTCATGCCCCAGAAGACGGCCCGTTCCTCGCTCACCCAGGAATGGACCAGCCCGGCGTCGGCGTGCGCGTCGAGGGGCAGTACACGGACGGTGCCGAAGCCGTCGACGCTCTCCTCGTGCACGGGCTCGCGGGCCGGGACGTACGCGTCAGACATCGCTCTCCTTCTTCAGCCGCGCCCAGTCGGTGCCGACCGGGACGAGATCTCCCTTGAGCCACAAGGGGAGTTGGTCACGGTGATGGGCCGAACCGGGCACCCCGGACGCGCCGAACGGCACGACCCAGCGGCTGTCCTCACGGCGGGCCAGGTCCCAGACGTACCGGGCGGCCGGGCCGCGCACGCTCAGATCGCTCCAGACGGGCACGGCGGACGTGGACAGCACACAGTCGTGGTCGCCGGACAGCCCCGGTCCGTCCTCGTCGTACGAGGTGCCGCTCAGCGCCCGCCAGGGGGCGAGGCGATGGGTGTCGCCCCACCGCGCCACCGGCCCTCCGCCGGCCACGTCCGCCCCGGCCACCGGCCCTTCGGCAGCCACCTCCTCGACGGCCGCCCGCACCGTCTCGGCCCGGTCGATCCCGTACGCCTCCTCGGGGGCGGTGCTGGGCCGCGCGCGCGGTGCTGGGGCTGCGAACGGCCCACAGCCCCGGCGGGCCCCGAGAACCGGCCCACGGCCCCACCGCGGCCTGAGGAGCGCCCCACGGCCTCAGCAGGCATGATCGGGGACATGGACGTCACCCTTCACCTCGCCCAGGACCCCGAGGCCGACGAGCTGCTCGGGCGCTCTCCGCTCGCCGCGCTGGTCGGCATGCTGCTGGACCAGCAGGTCCCGATGGAGTGGGCGTTCAAGGGCCCTCGCACCATCGCGGACCGGCTCGGCGCCGACGACCTGGACGCGCACCGGATCGCCGCGCTGGACCCGGAGGCCTTCGCCGCGCTCCTGTCGCAGAAGCCCGCCGTGCACCGCTACCCGGGCTCGATGGCGGGGCGCATCCACCAGCTGTGCCAGTACCTCGTCGAGCACTACGACGGCCGGGCCGAGCTCGTCTGGAAGGGCGTCGACGACGGGCGCGAACTGCTGAGGCGTCTGCAGGAACTGCCCGGCTTCGGCAAGCAGAAGGCACAGATCTTCCTGGCCCTGCTCGGCAAGCAGCTCGGCGTCCGGCCCGAGGGCTGGCGCGAGGCCGCGGGCGCCTACGGCGAACCGGGGTCCTACCGGTCCGTCGCCGACATCACCGGACCCGAGTCGCTGACCAAGGTACGGGCCCACAAACAGGAGATGAAGGCGGCGGCGAAGGCAGCCAGGAAGTAACCCGACCGGACCGTCCCGGATGGCGGGCCCGTCCTGCGCGGTCCCAGCATGGACCATGACCGAGGCACCGACCGGCTCCCCCGGGGACCCGCCGTACGACGACCGCAAGGTCCACGCCCGCCCCGCGGGCGCACACGAGCGACCGGCGGGCGCACACGAGCCCGAACCGCCCTTCGAGGGGCCCCTGCACGCGCTCTCCCGCGCCGCCTGGCAGGCGGTCCTGCTCACCGGCGTCGCCTCCCTCATCCTCGGCGTCCTGATCCTGGTCTGGCCCGGCGCCTCCCTGTTCGCGGCGGGCATCCTCTTCGGCGTCTACCTCGTCGTCAGCGGCGTCTTCCAGCTGGTCTCCGCCTTCGGCACCCACCGGACGACCTCACTGCGGGTGCTGGCCTTCATCAGCGGCGCCCTGTCCCTCCTGCTGGGCCTGTTCTGCTTCCGCGGACCCATGCAGTCGATCCTGCTGCTCGCCCTGTGGATCGGCATCGGCTGGCTGATCCGCGGGATCACCCATACCCTGGCCGCCCTCTCCGACCACTCGATGCCCGCGCGCGGCTGGCAGATCCTCCTCGGGATCGTCACCTTCGCCGGCGGGGTCGTGCTGATCGACTCCCCGTTCGAGTCGGTCGCGGTGCTCACCCTGGTCGGCGGCATCTGGCTGGTCGCGGTCGGCGTCGTCGAGATCGTCACCGCGCTCACCATCCGGGCCCGGGCGGTTCAGGTCCCGCGCACGCTGTGACCGTGGCGTCCGCCGAACGGGTGGTTTGCCTCCCGGGCGTGCTGAGCGACCGGCGTGTCATGGGGAGATGACCTCCCATGAGCACCGTACGAAGCCTCCCGCGCAGCCGCGCCTGGCTGCGGGTGCTCGTGCTGCTGCTCGCCGTCCTGGTGCCGGGCACCCATGCCGCGGCACACGCGGCGCCGGTCGCGTCCCTGGAGATCGTCGAGTACGACGTCCTGGACGCCGCCGCGACAACGGCCGTACGGCCACCGGCCACCGCCGTCCGCCGAGCCGCCGTACCCCTGCGCCCCGTACCCCTCCCGGCCCCGGCACCCGGTGCGCCGGAGGGTGGCCGGCCCCTTCCCGCGCCGCCCGTCGCGCCGTACGCCGCGCGTGCCCTGCGCTCCGTGGTCCTGCGCTGCTGACAGGCCGTCTCCCCCCAGGCCAGTCAGCAGCCACCAGGCGAGGAACACACGCATGCCCACAGACCCGTACGCGGTCCTGCGCGCCCTGCTGCGCGCGGAGGCCGTACGCAACGCACCCAAACCGGAAGCGAAGAAACCGGCACCGCAGCCGCTGAAACAGCACAAACGCGGCTGATTCCGGATCCGGACACCGCAAGGTGTCCGGATCACCGGCCCACCCACTCCTGGTGTGCCGCTGTCTCCCACCGGTCGGCATGCACCCCCTTTGACCGGTATGGGAGGTGATCCGCACGTACTTGGCCCACGCGTCCCGAGCCGGGAGGCTGCGCCCGGAACGTCTCGACCGGTAGGCTTTCCGTGTGATCTTCAAGCGCATCGGAAACGGCCGGCCGTACCCCGACCACGGCCGGGAAAGCACCCGGCAGTGGGCGGATGTCGCGCCGCGCCCGGTCCGCCTCGATCAACTGGTGACGACCAAGGGGCAGCTCGACCTGGAAACCCTGCTCGCCGAGGACTCCACGTTCTACGGCGATCTCTTCGCGCACGTCGTGAAGTGGCAGGGCGACCTGTACCTGGAGGACGGCCTGCACCGCGCGGTGCGGGCGGCACTGCAGCAGCGTCAGGTGCTGCACGCACGTGTCCTGGAACTGGACTGACGCACCGTCCGGCACCGGTTGGCCCTTTCGGGTTGGACTGTGCGGCGTCCAATGATCATCTAGTAGGAATCGCCGCCCAGGCGCACTACGCTGCGCCCATGAGCATGCTGACTCCCCCCGGCATGGGCGGTAAGTACCGGATCACGGGAGACAAATACCCCCGGATGCGCCAACCCCGGCGACGCGGCAGGCTCGTGCTCGGGCTGGTGGCCTCCGTCGCCGCGCTCGGGCTGATCGGCTGGGGGACCCTGCAGCTCATCGACGTCTTCACCGGCGGCGGCAAGAAGGCCGCGGCCGGTACCAGGACGGACTGCGGCACGAAGGCGAGCCCCTCGGCCGGTGCGACCGCGGCGGCCCTTCCCAAGCCCGCCGGGATCACCGTCAACGTGTTCAACGCGACGCCCCGCAGCGGACTCGCCAAGGAGACCGCGGACGAGCTGAAGAAGCGCGGCTTCAAGATCGGCGACGTGGGCAACGCGTCCAAGGAGTTCGACAAGAAGGTCAAGGGCACCGGCGTACTGCTCGGCCCCGCGTCCTCCCTGAACACCTCGCTGCCGGTCCTCGCCACCCAGCTCACCACCGCCGAGCGGCGCACCGACGCGGCCCGCAAGGGCACGGAGATCGACCTGATCATCGGCACCGGCTTCAAGGCCCTCTCCCCGAAGGCCGCCGCCGACAAGGCCCTGGCCGGACTGACCGCGCCGCAGCCGAAGGGCACCTCGAAGAAGGCGTGTTGACCGGCCGTACGCGCTGATTGGTCGTACGCGAGAGGCGGTCGTACGGGTGGGGCGGTCGTACGGGAGGGGCGGGGGCTGTTACTCGGCCGCTCCGTACAGCCGGTCCCCCGCGTCGCCGAGGCCCGGGACGATGTAACCGAGTTCGTTGAGGTGGTCGTCGACCGCGGCCGTGACCACCGTGACCGGGGTGCCCGCGAGCTCGCGCTCCATGACCTCCACGCCTTCCGGGGCGGCCAGCAGCACCACCGCGGTGACGTCGTCGGCGCCCCGCCTGATCAGCTCGCGGATCGCGGCGACCAGCGTGCCGCCGGTGGCGAGCATCGGGTCGAGGACGTACACCTGGCGGGCGGAGAGGTCCTCCGGCATACGCGTGGCGTAGGTGGATGCCTGCAGCGTCTCCTCGTTGCGGATCATGCCCAGGAAGCCCACCTCGGCGCTCGGCAGCAGCCGCATCATGCCGTCCAGCATGCCGAGGCCGGCCCGCAGGATCGGCACCACCAGCGGACGCGGGTAGGACAGCTTGACCCCGGTGGTCGCGGCGACCGGCGTCGTGATGTCGACCTGTTCGGTGCGCACGTCGCGCGTGGCCTCGTAGGCGAGCAGGGTGACCAGTTCGTCGGCGAGACGGCGGAAGGTCGCGGAGTCGGTGCGCTGGTCGCGCAGCGCGGTGAGCTTGTGGGCGACCAGGGGGTGGTCGACGACGTGGAGACGCATGGCGACAACAGTAGCCGGGCGGTGTGGGCCCGGTGCCCCCGGACGGACCGGGCAGGCCCCCGACACCCGCTCGGTGGCGTCAAATCGCCCGTCCCGGGGAAAGCGGGAGGGACGGACTGGGGTGATGAACCTATGCCTGACCGGGAAACCCGCAAGGATCCGTCGCCGCGCACAACGCCGGGGACACGCCGACAACCGCACACGTCGTACGCCTCGAGAGCATCCAAGTCACAGGAGTCACGTAAGTCACAGGAGTCGCTTGAATCACCTGAGTCACAGCCACCGGGCAGGGCGGGGAGGCGCGGCGGCCCGCGAAGGCCGGGCGCGCTGGGCCGGTCGGGCGGTCGGGGGAGTCCGGCAGGTCCGGCCCGTCCGGGGAGTCCTGCGAGTCCGGGCAGCGTTCAGGGAAGGCCGGAGATACCCGGTGTGCTCCAGCGGCCGGACACTCCGGAGACGGACGCCGAGCGCCGGCGGCGCCGGGCCCAGTTCCTGCGCGAACTGGCCGAGGCCCGCGAGCTGCGTGACCGTGTCCAGCCCCGCCGGGTGAAGGCCGCCCGCCTCCGGCAGGCGATGCGCATGCGCACCTTCCGCTGGTGATCCACGGGTCCGCTGCCCGGAGACCGGTGGGGGCGGGCCGGGACACGCCGGAAGGTGGCCGGGAAGGGAAGATCACAGGACGCACGGGCGTTGTGCGGGTGGTCGTGCGTTCAGGCCTGGAAAAGCCGCGTACGATCCGCTGTTGGCGGCAACGAGTGCGCTGGTGAGACCTCGACGGACCCTCGGCTGCCATGAGATCGGCGGCAGCCGGGACACACAGGGAGCCGAAGACGTCCCCTGAGCGTCTGGTTTCTGCCACGATTCCGAGTGGGTGGGGCTTGGAGCAGAGCTCTCCCCGCCCGCAACCTCCGCCGGGGGGACCCCCAACCGGCACGCCTAAGACCAGTGGGAGAGTCACGGTGTACTTCGCCGCACTGCTCGCGCGCACCGAAGACGGGTGGGAAGCGAGCGACACAGAGCTCCTCGACAATGTGGAGACGCTGTCGGACCTGGCCGACCTGGCCCGTGAAGCCTCGCCCGACGACGACACGGTGCTGGTGCTCATCGAGCACGAGGACGCCTGGTTCGGTGTCGTCCGGATCGACGGCGAGGACGACCCTCGCATCTACGTCTCGGACGCCGCCGCCGCCGCTCGCAGTTCGTACGGCGAGATCCTGCTCACCGACGAACTGCTCGGCCGGGATCCGGGGGACGACGACGTCGCCGACCTGGACTCCCTCGACCTCGACGGGACCGAGGACGGTGACGACGAGGACGACGACGCCGCGGGCGGTGCCACCTCCGCCGAGGCGGTGCCGCACGGCCCGCTCGGCGACCCCGGCATCCTCGACGACCTCGGCGTCGGCGAGAAGGAGCTGAAGTCGCTGTCCACGGACGCGCTCACGGAGATCGCCGAGTCCCTCGGTGCCTCGGAGACCCTGGAGACCGTCCGCTGACCGACCAGGGCTTCCAAGGACCGCCGGATCCGGTACGCGACCGCTGGCGGGCCGCGATGCGGCTCGCCCTGGCCGAGGCCGGGCAGGCCGGCCGTGGCGGGGACGTCCCCGTCGGCGCCGTCCTGCTGTCCCCGGACGGTACGACGGTGCTCGCGGCCGGACACAACGAACGCGAGGCCACCGGCGACCCGACGGCCCACGCGGAGGTCCTCGCCCTGAGGCGGGGCGCCGCCGCATTGAACTCAGCGGCAAGAAGCGCCTCCGGCAAGGGTGGTGGTGGGTGGCAGGCGGGCCAGTGGCGGCTGTCCGGGTGCACGCTGGTTGTCACGCTGGAGCCGTGCACGATGTGCGCGGGCGCCCTCGTGCAGTCCCGGGTGGACCGGGTGGTCTACGGCGCCCGGGACGAGAAGGCGGGCGCGGCAGGCTCCCTCTGGGACGTCGTCCGCGACCGGCGGCTCAACCACCGGCCCGAGGTGATCGAGGGCGTGCTCGCCGAGGAGTGCGCCGCGCTCCTCACCGACTTCTTCCGCTCCCGCTGACCGCCCCGGCGGCCCGGGAAACGGATTTCAAACCATCCCCCACCGTGCTGTAAGGTCTCCCTCGGTAGCGTGTCCGAGCGGCCGAAGGAGCTCGCCTCGAAAGCGAGTGTGGCGCAAGTCACCGAGGGTTCAAATCCCTCCGCTACCGCTTCACAAGGGCCCCGTCGTCAGACGGGGCCCTTCGTGCGATCATGTGCGCGAATTGGACTCATCGGTGACAGGGGAAACAGGGAGGCCGCGATGGCGGTGAACTCGAAGAAGATCGCCGTCTACGCCGTGGTGGTCTTCGTGCTCTACGTGATCATCACAGACCCACCCAAGGCCGCCGACTACGTCCAGATAGCCTTCCAGGGCATATCGGACGCCGCCAAGGCCGTCGGCGACTTCTTCACCTGGCTCGCCGGCGGGGCGAAGTAGGAGGAGCGCACATGATCCGCCACCTGGTCCTCTTCAAGCTCCACGAGGGCGTCGAGCGCGACGATCCGCGCGTGGTGAAGGGCGAGGAGGCCTTCCGGTCCCTCGACGGCAAGATCCCGGAGATCCGTTTCTGGGAGCTCGGATGGAACGTCAGCGACCGCCCCATCGCCTACGACTTCGCCATCAACTCCGGCTTCGAGGACGCTGCCGCGCTGCGCCGGTACGCGGAGCACCCGGAGCACCAGGCGGGCGTGGCCCTGTGGAAAGAGTTCGCCACCTGGGTGATCGCGGACTACGAGTACTAGGGCTTTCCCGCTGCTTCACAGCCCCCCGCCGTTCCGGCGGGGGCTTTTCCGGTTCGTGTGGCCAACTCTTCCCTCAACACGGGGTTATGCGGTGCTTGCACACAGTGCACATGTCTTGTGATGCTATGACCGCTTTTGATGGATGAGTTGACCGATGCAGACCGATGAAGAGGTGGCGTTGACCGTGTCGGCCAGTACCGCGCCGCCCCAGGAAGTCACCGAGGTCGCCGAGGCCGCAGACGTCGCCGACGTCGCGGCAGCCGCACCGCAGCGCAGTCGCGGTGCCGACACCCGGGCCCTCACCCAGGTGCTCTTCGCCCAGCTCAAGGGCCTCACGCCGGGCACGCCGGAGCACACCCGGGTGCGCGGGGCGCTCATCGAGGCCAACCTCCCGCTCGTGCGCTACGCGGCCGCGCGCTTCCGCTCCCGCAACGAGCCGATGGAGGACGTCATCCAGGTCGGCACCATCGGTCTCATCAACGCCATCGACCGCTTCGACCCGGACCGGGGCGTGCAGTTCCCGACCTTCGCGATGCCGACGGTGATCGGCGAGATCAAGCGGTACTTCCGGGACAACGTCCGCACCGTCCACGTACCGCGCCGGCTGCACGAGCTGTGGGTACAGGTCAACGGCGCGACCGAGGACCTGACGACCGCCTTCGGGCGCACCCCGACCACCTCCGAGATCGCCGAGCGGCTGCGCATCACCGAGGACGAGGTGCTGTCCTGCATCGAGGCCGGACGCTCCTACCACGCCACCTCGCTGGAGGCCGCGCAGGAGGGCGACGGGATGCCGGGACTGCTGGACCGGCTCGGCTACGAGGACCCGGCCCTGGACGGCGTCGAGCACCGCGATCTGGTCCGGCATCTGCTCGTCCAGTTGCCGGAACGCGAACAGCGAATTCTGCTGCTGCGCTACTACAGCAATCTCACCCAGTCGCAGATCAGCGCGGAACTCGGGGTGTCCCAGATGCACGTCTCGCGGCTTCTCGCGCGCAGCTTCCAACGGCTGCGCTCCGCGAACCGGATCGAGGCCTAGAGGGCTCCGAGGGCTCTCTAATCGCATACATGATCGACAGGTCACCGTCCCGAGCGAATCGCTCACCAGCGAGGATGCCGGGGCTTGCGCGTCAGAAAACCGTCAGACCCCCTTTATCCAGGGCGTATTCACATCTCACATGTCGACATGTCACTACAGCGTGTTGCCGACATGTGACATTCTGCCGGAAGAGCGTTTGCCGGGGCTTCGGCGCCGGTATTCAGGTGAAGGCTGCGTTCCCCAGACGGGAGCGTCCGCCGCGACCGTCCCGCGACCCAAAGGGGGTGGCATGTCCGCAGACAAGGGCAGCTCGAAGGTGCTCACGCTCACAAAGAGCGAGGCTGCGCCCGCGCTCGACGAAGTAACGGCGGTCGAGGCCGCGCCGGCTCCCGCCCTCCCTGCTCCGGAGGCCATCAACACCCGCACCCTGTCCCGCTCCCTTTTCCTGCGGCTCGCCGCACTGGACGAGAACAGCCCCGAGCGTGCGTACGTCCGGGACACCCTCATCGAACTCAACCTCCCGCTGGTGCGGTACGCCGCAGCCCGCTTCCGCTCGCGCAACGAGCCGATGGAGGACATCGTCCAGGTCGGCACCATCGGCCTGATCAAGGCGATCGACCGTTTCGACTGCGAACGGGGCGTGGAGTTCCCGACGTTCGCGATGCCGACGGTGGTCGGTGAGATCAAGCGGTTCTTCCGCGACACCTCCTGGTCGGTCCGCGTGCCGCGCCGCCTCCAGGAACTGCGGCTCGCCCTCACCAAGGCCAGCGACGAGCTCTCCCAGAAGCTGGACCGGTCGCCCACGGTGGCCGAACTCGCCACGGTGCTCGGAGTGTCGGAGGAGGACGTCGTCGACGGCCTCGCGGTCGGCAACGCGTACACCGCCTCCTCGCTGGACTCCCCGGCCCCGGAGGACGACGGCGGCGAGGGCTCCCTCGCGGACCGCCTCGGCTACGAGGACACCGCCCTGGAGGGCGTCGAGTACCGCGAGTCCCTCAAGCCGCTGCTGGCCAAGCTCCCGCCTCGCGAGCGGCAGATCATCATGCTGCGTTTCTTCGCGAACATGACCCAGTCGCAGATCGGCGAGGAGGTCGGCATCTCCCAGATGCACGTCTCCCGGCTGCTGACGCGGACGCTGTCGCAACTGCGGGAAGGCCTCATCTCGGACTGAGGCCCGCCCGGGAGCGCCGCGAGGGTTCCTCTTTGACGGAGCGTCAGCCACCATGGCGCGATGCTTCGAGCGACATCGACACAAGGCCGTCGGGGCGCCTTCATCGGCGCGTCGGCGGCCGTCGTCTGTCTGGGCGGCGTCCTGGCCGCGTGCGCGGGCGGCGGGGCCGGCGAGGGGTACACCGCGACGGGCCCTGCGGGCGGCCCGCCCCGGCCCGCGCGTACGGCGGTGACACCGACGGGTGATGTGCGGCTGATCCCGCTCGACGAGAGCGCGCCGAAGACGACGCCGCCGCCGACGCCACCGACCACAGGGTCTCCTCGCGGAGGCCCCCCGCCCGGCGGGAGCGGCACTTCGGCGGACCGTACGCCGGCGGCCCGCACTTCGGCGGGCCGTGCCTCGGCGAGCCCCCGGCAGTCCGAGCCGCCCGCCGGCGCGAGCGACAGCCCGACGTCACCGTCGTCCCCGGGCGCCGGGTCCGGTCCTACGACGCCGAGCCCGCGCCCGTCGTCACCCGCCGTCCTGGCCGTGAGCGCCCCCGTTCGCAAGGCCACGGACAAGCGCTGGTGCGAGGACGTGACGCTCGCCCTGCGCAACACCGGCGGTTCCGCGGTGCGTTCGGGCAGCGTGACCTTCGGGACGCACGTCATCGGCGCACTCGGCATCGACTGGGCGACGCTCGGGTCCACCGCGGCGCTCCCCGCCCCGATCGAGGCCGGGGCCCGGAAGGAGCGGACCTGGACGGTGTGCGTCGACGCCTGGCGCGTACCGATCGGCATGCACGTGGAGACGCGGGACGTGTCCGTCCAGTGGAAGTAGGGAGCCCTTGGAGGGGGTTGCCTCAGCCCGGTCCAAGGCGGTTCCTCGGCCCGGCGGAAGGCGGTTGCCTCAGCCCGGTCGAAGGCGGTTCCTCGGCCCGATCGACGGCGGTTGCCTCAGCCCGGTCAGCTCATCGCCAGCCAGGCCACCGCCGCGACGATCGCCACCGCGGCGATCACGCCGATGATCAGGCCGAGGCGGGGACCGCCGGAGGATGCCGTCTGCTGCCGGCTGCCCCGCGGGGCGGCCTCGTCGACGAACGCGCGGAACATCTGGGTGCTGCCGGCGGGGTCGTTGGTGCCCTGGGGGCCCTGGGTGTTAGCCATGCCCCGAGACCCTAGCGAATCCCCGGAGGGGACCCAAGTGTGGGCCGAGGCACCGGATCACCTCATACCACCTGCGTATTTACTTCCGTAATACTTGCCTTTGCCAAGTTTTTGTCTCGCAACCCCCGCGTCCATTTGCCTGTAGCAACCAACAACTCCTATGGTTGCCCTAAGCAACGAACACGGGAGGTGTGATGGCCGAGCAGGCGCGGTACGAGGAGCTGATCCGTCAGTTCAGCGCCTTCGGCGCCGTACGCAGGGAGATGGGGCGGATCCTGCCGTCCGACTGCCCCAGTGGCTCCGCCGCCGTACTGACGCTTCTCGGACGCCACGGGGACATGCGCATGAGCAAGCTCGCCGAACTGCTGGCCGTGGACATGTCGGTGACCAGCCGGCATGTGGCCCACGTGGCCGAGCGCGGCTGGATCGAGCGCTCCCCCGACCCGGCGGACAAACGTTCACGCATCCTGCACCTCACGCCCGCGGGGCGGGACCGGATGGACGAACTGACCCGGCGGACCAGCGACATGCTCGCCGAACGGCTGAGCGACTGGACCGATGACGAGGTCGGACAGCTCACCCGGCTCATGGCGCGGCTCAGGTCGAGTTTCGACGACTGCCGAACCGTGCACCCGGAATCCCGGCCGCCCACCGCGCCCGTGCTCGAACGGTCCACGGACCGGTCCACCCGTACACCCGCGATCACCACGTAAGAGAAGGAAGTCCATGGCAACCACCACACCAGCCGGTGTGCGGGCCCACGCCAAGCACTCAGGAGGGGCCCCCGACGGCACTCCGATGACGCACCGGCAGATCATGGAGGCGCTCTCCGGGCTGCTGCTCGGGATGTTCGTGGCGATCCTGTCGTCCACGATCGTCTCGAACGCCCTCCCGGAGATCATCGGCGACCTCGGCGGCGGCCAGTCCGCCTACACCTGGGTCGTCACCGCCACCCTGCTCGCGATGACGGCGACAACTCCCCTGTGGGGCAAGCTCGCCGACCTCTACAACAAGAAGGCGCTCGTCCAGATAGCGCTGGTCATCTATGTGCTGGGATCGGCGGCGGCCGGTCTGTCGCAGAACCCCGGCATGCTGATCGCCTGCCGTGTCGTGCAGGGCGTCGGCGTCGGCGGTCTGTCCGCCCTCGCGCAGATCGTGATGGCCGCGATGATCTCCCCGCGTGAGCGCGGGCGTTACTCCGGCTACCTCGGCGCGACCTTCGCCGTCGCCACCGTCGGCGGCCCGCTGCTCGGCGGTGTCATCACCGACACCTCGTGGCTGGGCTGGCGCTGGTGCTTCTACGTCGGTGTCCCCTTCGCCGTCATCGCGCTGATCGTGCTGCAGAAGACCCTGCACCTGCCCGTCGTGAAGCGGGACGTGAAGGTCGACTGGGCCGGCGCGTTCTTCATCTCCGCCGCGGTCTCGCTGCTGCTGGTGTGGGTCACCTTCGCCGGCGACAAGTACGACTGGCTGTCCTGGCAGACGTACGCGATGGTCGCGGGCTCGATCGTGCTCGGCCTGATCTTCGTGCTCGTCGAGTCCAGGGCCAAGGAACCGATCATCCCGCTGCGGCTGTTCCGCAACCGCACCATCACCCTGTCGTCGCTGGCCTCGATGTTCGTCGGCGTCGCGATGTTCTCCGGCACGGTGTTCTTCGCCCAGTACTTCCAGCTGGCCCGGGACAAGTCCCCGACCATGTCGGGCGTCATGACGATCCCGATGATCGGCGGCCTGTTCGTCTCCTCCACCGTCTCCGGGCAGTTCATCACCCGCACCGGCAAGTGGAAGGCCTGGCTGGTCAGCGGCGGCGTGCTCATCACGGCGGGCCTCGGCCTGCTGGGCACCATCCGCTACGACACGGACTACTGGAAGGTCGCCATTTTCATGGCCCTCCTCGGTCTCGGCGTCGGCATGATGATGCAGAACCTGGTGCTGTCCACGCAGAACCAGGTCGACCCGAAGGACCTCGGCGCGGCCAGCTCCACGGTCACCTTCTTCCGGTCCCTCGGCGGTGCGATGGGCGTCTCGGCGCTGGGCGCCGTGATGGCCAACCGCATCGGCGACTACGCCAAGGACGGCATCGCCGGTCTCGGCCCCAAGTACGCGTCCCTCGCGTCCGGTTCGGGCTCCGGCGACTCCATCCCGGACATGGACAAGCTGCCCGCCCCGCTGCGCACGGTCATGGAGAGCGCGTACGGCCACGGCATCGCCGACGTCTTCCTGATCGCGTCGGCCCTGGCGCTGCTCGCCTTCCTCATCACGCTGTTCATCAAGGAGGTCCCGCTGAAGACCAAGGGCGCACTGGCGCAGGCCGCCGCGCCGGAAACCCCGGCGCAGGCCGCTCCGGCTCAGGCCTCCGGGGCGCAGACTCCGGCCGAGGCGCAGGCTCCCGCCGGGGAGCACGTCCCGAGCTGGGCGGTCACCGACTCCTCGGCGGAGGCGGGCCCCGAGGGCACGCAGCGGCTCGCGGCCCTCGCCACGATCGCGCGGCCCGAGCAGGCCCCGGGTTCCTCCGGCGGTGTCGCGGTGCACGGGTTCGTGCGCGGCGCGGAGTCCGCCCCGGTGCCGCAGGCCGCGGTCACCCTGATCTCGCTGGGCGGACGGCAGTTGGGCCGGGCGGTCGCGCAGGCCGACGGTTCGTACACGGTGGACGCGCCGGGCGCGGGGTCGTACGTGCTGATCGCGTCGGCGGACGGCTTCCAGCCGCAGGCCTCCACCGTCGTGGTGGGCGCCGAGCCGGTCTCGTACGACATCCTCCTGTCCGGCACCAGTGGCCTGACCGGTGTCGTGCGCGCCGCGCACGGCGGCAGCCCGGTCAAGGACGCCATGGTCATCGTCACCGACGTGCGCGGTGACCTGCTGGCCACCGGGAGCACCGGGGAGCAGGGCGAGTTCGCCTTCGCCGAGTTGGTGCCGGGTGCGGTGACCGTCGCGGTGAACGCCGCCGGGTTCCGGCCGCGTGCGCTGCCCGTCGAGGTCGGCGGCACCGGGGTGACCCGGATCGAGGTCGACCTGGACGCCGGAGCCCAGCTCCAGGGCGTCGTACGGGCACCGCACGGTCCGCTGGCCGACGCCCGCGTCACCCTGGTCGACGCGGCCGGCAACGTCATCGGCACCGCCACCACCGGCAGCGACGGGGCGTACGCCTTCACCGACCTCGACAGCGGCGAGTACACCGTCATCGCCACCGGCTACCCGCCCGTCGCCACCGCGCTGACCGTCAACGGTCAGGGTGTGGACGGCCACGACATCGAACTCGGCCACCCGAGCGAGTAGTTGGATCCGGCCCGCGGCGGGCACGCTCCGAGCGGAGGCGTGCCCGGCGCGGGCCGGTCTCGTTACCACCAGCGCTGTGACCAGGGGCACGACCGGCGCCATGACCGGCGGTATGACCAGTTTGTAAAGCTTTCGCAGGGAGAAATCGGGATGGGACTGACCGCGAAGATCCGTACGCGGGACGGATGGGCCGTGTCGCACGCGGTCGTCACGGTGACCGACATGACCGGCTCGCAGGTGCTGCGCGCCGAGGCCGACCCCGAGGGCGCCGTACGGGATACGACTCCGCTCGAGCCGGGGGCGTACACCGTCATCGTCACCGCCGTCGGCTACGCACCCGCCGCCGCCAGCGCGCTCGTCACGGCGAGCGGCCGGGCCGAGGTCGGCACGGTGACGCTGGCCCGGCAGGGCGGCACCGAACTGCCGCCGCCCGGGCCGTGGACCGTCGACCCGGCGCACTCCAGTGTGGCCGCGGTCGCCCAGCACCTGGGGATCTCCAGCGTGCACGGCCGGTTCACGGAGTTCTCGGCCTCGATCGAGGTCGCCCCGGACGACGTGACCAAGTCCCGGGTGGAGGCGGTCATCAAGGCCGCGTCCATCGACACCGGCAACGGCATGCGGGACACCCACCTCAGGTCCGCGGACTTCCTGGACGTCGAGCGGTTCCCGGAGATCACGTACCACTCGACCGGGCTGACCGCGGCCGGTTCGGACCGCTGGACCGTGCACGGCGAACTGACCCTGCACGGCGTCGCCCGGCCGGTCGACCTGGACCTGGCCTACCTCGGTACCGGTTCCGACCCCTGGGGCGGCACCCGGGCGGCCTTCCGGGCGACGACGGAACTGCACCGCGAGGACTTCGCGATGAACTACAACCAGGTCGTCCAGGCGGGCATCGCGGCCATCGGGACGACGCTGAGGGTGGAGTTGGACGTGCAGGCGGTCCAGGGGGAGTCGCTGCCGCAGGCATAGCGCGCTACATGAGGCCGACGACGCGCGGCTCCACGAGGCCGACGACGCGCAGCTCCACGAGGCCGACGAAGCGCGGCTACATGAGGCCGACGACGCGCGGCGGGGCGAACAGGTGGCGGGCGCGGTGTTCCTCGGCCGCCATCACGGCGCCCGGGAGCAGGTCGGGGGAGCGTTCTGCGGTTCTGGCCACGGAGGTGCGGTGCCCGGCGCAGGTCGCGCAGGCGGGGTCCCAGTCGGGCAGCGCCTCGCGGTGCGCGTCGGCCAGGTGCCGGCTCAGGCTGATCTGTGTGCCGACGATGCTGTCGGTGACGTCCCAGTCGACACCCGGGTCCTCGGCGGTCAGTCCGGCGATGACGGCCTGAACGTGTTTCATCGCCTCGTAGCGGCGGACGCACTCGGCGCAGTCCCACATCCAGGCGGGCGGCAGCGGCCACTGTTCCTCGGGGCTGAGGTCTTCCGCGCTCATGGGGCCACGGTAGGCGGTGCGGGCGGCGGAGCGCAGGCGTCCGTACGAACCGGACACGCCCCGATCCCCTCGCGCGGGGCCTCAGTTGCCACCGCGCGAACGCCCGTCGCCGCCGCTCACCCGGGCCACCAGGTCGGTGCACAGGTCCCGGAGCTTGACGTTGTGGTTCTGGGAGACCCGGCGCAGGCGTTCGAGGGCGATCCGGGCGTCGATCCGCTCCTGGGCCATGAGGATGCCGATGGCCTGGTCGATGACGCTGCGGGAGACCAGCGCGGTGCGCACGTCGGCGACGGACTCGCGGCGGCGCTCGACGCGCAGGGCGACGTTGATCGCGTCCCCCACCCGGGCGGCGAACGCGCGGGCGGCTTCCCGGCCCGGGCCCAGCGAACCGGGTTCGAGGCCGTACAGGTTGAGGGCGGCGCCCCTTTCGCCCTCGACGGCGATCGGGATCGCCAGCACACAGCGCACTCCCTCGGACAGCGCGTACGAGGTGTACATGGGCCAGCGGGTCTCCGCCTCCAGGTCGGGGGCGTACTGCTCGGTTTCCGTCTCGGCGGCCTCCACGCACGGCCCCGAGCCGTTCTCGTACTGGCGCTGGTCGAGGCCGCTGGGCAGGCCGCGGCTGCCGGCCAGCGTCAGCAGCCGGTCGGCACGGCGCACCGTGATGCTGCAGGCTGCCGCGCCGGGCACCGCCTGCACCGCGCGGTCGGTCAGATCGCGCAGCAGCGTGTCGAGACCGCTGCTGCGCACGATGGCCATTTCCAGCGTGTCGGACGTATCAGGGCTCATGACCGTACGGATATCCCGTCAATGCCCGTTAACGCCCCGCGCCCCCCGGTCCGTCACAGAGCGGTCAGGGGGCGTTGTGCGCGTCCACGATGCGGCGGGCGAGGTCGCGCAGCTTGATGTTCTCCCGCTGCGAGGCCTTGACCAGGGATTCGAACGCCTCCGCCGCGTCCATGTCCATCCGCTCCATGAGGATCCCGGTGGCCTGCCCGATCAGGTCCCGGGTGCGCATGGCCTCCGTCAACTGCTCCCGTACGGTGGCCGAGTCGAGGGCCAGACTGACGTGCGCGGTGAACAGCCGGCCGACGCGGGTGGCGGCCTCGTCGAAGGCGCGCGGCTTGCGGGAGTAGGCCGTGAGTACGGTCAGCCGGCGGCGGTCGGCACGCAGCCTCAGCGACAGCGCCGAGCGCAGGCCCAGTTCGGCCAGCAGGGCCCCGCCGTCGTCGGCCTCGCTGTCCTCCAGCCGCACGACTGGCGCGGTCCACAGATGTCCCCAGTACGGCGCCTGCGCGCCTGAGGTGTGACCGGCCTCGGCGGAGCGCACGACCTCGTCGGTCCAGGCGACCGTACGGCGGTGGTGGGAGCGCTCGATGACGGAGATGCCGGCGTGGTCGGCGCCGGGCAGGAGGGTGACGGCGAGACGGACCGCGGTGTGCATGGTGCTGTGCGGGGTCACCGTGTCGTGCAGTTGCTGAGCTGCCGCCGTCAGGACTTCCGCCAGTTCGTAACCAGCGTGAAAACGGGGCAAATCAGGAAACTCGGACGCAGCCACCACGAACCTCTTCGGCATGCACGACCGAGCGGCCGTGCGCAGGAGAGCTCCGCAGCACATTCCCGACTGCGAGCACAGGACGGACAGCACTTTAGCTGCTTGGTTGCGTCGAGGTGACGTCCGGCCGACGCCCGGACGCAAGCCCTTTCGGGCACGGTCGTCGGCATGGTGGAATGGGGGCGACAGGTCAGGAAGTGGCCACCCCGGAATCCGGACGAACGTCTGCCAGGTGAGCACTGTGACCTTCTTCCCGAATCCGTGCGAGCTGCGTGATCTGCGTGATCTGCCCGGCTGCACCACCATCCTCGCCCTTCCGCCCGAGATCGACGTCTCCAACGCCGAGGGCCTGCTGGACCGGGTCCTGTCCGCCCTGGACACCCGTGCCGACCGGCTGCGGACCCTGGTCCTGGACCTGACCGCGACCCACTTCATGGACTCCCAGGGCGTCCGCCTCGTCGGCGAGGTCGGCCACCGGCTCCCGCCCGGTGCGCGGCTACGGGTCGTGGCCCGGCCCGACGGGGTCCCCACCCGCGTCCTGGAGCTCACTGGGGTGCGGCGGGACGTGCCGGTGTACGACAACCTGAGCGAGGCGCTGGAGGACTGACGGCCGTGCGGCGGCTGAGGCCCCCTCCGGCGGATCACGCCCTGGGACTCCCTGGTCTTCCTGGTCTCCTTGGGAGGCCCCGGCACTCCCTGGCGCTCCCTGGGAGGCCTGTGGCGCCCAGGGGTTCTAGGCTGGCGCCATGGCACCGAACATCGCGACCAACACCTCCGTATCGCTGGACGAGTTGCTGGACTTCGTACGGCCCCGCCACCACGCGATCCTGCTGACCCGGCGGGCCGACGGCGGCCCCCAGGGATCGCCGCTGACCTGCGGCGTCGACGACTCCGGGCGGATCGTCGTGTCGACCTACCCCGAGCGCGCCAAGACCCGCAACGCCAAGCGGGATCCGCGGGTCAGCCTGATCGTGCTGAGCGACGACTGGAACGGGCCGTGGGTCCAGATCGACGGCACCGCCGAGGTCATCGACCCGCCGGACTCCGTGGAGCCGCTGGTGGAGTACTACCGCAACATCGCCGGTGAGCATCCCGACTGGGACGAGTACCGGGCGGCCATGGTGAAGCAGGGGAAGTCGATCATCCGGGTCACACCGGAGCGGTGGGGGCCGGTGGCCACCGGCGGATTCCCTGCGCGGCTGGTGGAGGGCTGAGCGGGGGCGGAGTTGGGCGGTGCCGGGCGGACCGGGGTGGGGCCGGGCAGGCCGGGGCGGGGCGGAGCCGGGCTGGCCTTAGCGAGGCGGAGCCGGGCTGGCCTTAGCGAGGCGGGGACGCCCCGGAAGCTCGGGGGCGCGGTGCTCCCGACGGGGCGCGGTGTCCGGGCGGGGCGCGGTGCTCCCACGGCGCGTGGTGCTCTGACGGGACGCGGTGTCCCGACGGGGCGCGGTGTTCGGGCGGCGCCCGGTGTCCCGACGGAGCGCGGTGTTCGCGCGGCGCCCGGTGTCCCGACGGAGCGCGGTGTTCGCGCGGCGCCCGGTGTCCCGACGGAGCGCGGTGTTCGCGCGGCGCCCGGTGTCCCGACGGGGCGCGGTGTTCGCGCGGCGCCCGGTGTCCCGACGGAGCGCGGTGTTCGGGCAGCGCCCGGTGTCCCGACGGGGCGCGGTGTTCGGGCGGCGCGTGGGCTTCAGTCGGCCCTCGTCACCATCGTCTCGATGCCCGCCACCAGCAGATCCAGGGCGAACTCGAAGTCCCGGTCCATCATTTCCCCGACCGTGTCGCCGCCGCGGGCCGTCATGATGTCCGTGGACCCCTGGATGATCTCCGCGGCGTCCGGGTGCTCGGTGGCCTCGGACATGGCCGCCCGGTAGTACTCGTCCGGAGTCATGCCGGTGCCCGTCACCTGCGTGTAGAAGTGGCCCTCGAGCGTGCCGTAGCCGTAGACGAACTGGAAGACGGCCGCGATGGCCCCCATCAGCCGGTGCACGGGCAGGCCGGTCTTGCGGATGACCTGCTGGACGCACCGGGCGAACGCGAGGTAGTTCGGACCGAGGTTGAGGAAGCGACCGGCCAGCGGGGACAGCCAGGGGTGGCGGATCAGCACGGCACGGTAGCCGTGGGCCAGCGTGCGCAGCTGGTCCCGCCAGTCCTCGTCGGCCTCCGGATCGGGCAGCTCCAGCTCTCCCATCACCGCGTCCAGGGCCAGTTCCAGGAGGTCGTCCTTGGTGTCGACGTACCAGTAGACCGACATCGCGGTGACGTTCAGCTCGGCGGCGAGCCGGCGCATGGAGAACCCGGCCAGCCCCTCGGTGTCCAGCAGCCGCACGGTGACCTCGGTGATCCGGTCGCGGTCGAGCCCGGACGGCTGCCTGCCCCCGCGCCCACGGCGACGCGCCTTGCCCTCCAGCCAGACGCTGGTCCGCGCCGTCCGCCGCTCGGCCGACCTCACCATGGGCGCACCTTCCTCGACTTTCCGACGCCGGTCAGCTTAGGCGCCCCACCAGGAGGCACGGGACTGCACCTGTGTGCGGCTCCTCCCCCGCTCCCGGCTCCGCTCGAGCGGGGGGACCTCCTCGTGGGCGCGACCGACCACAACGAACCCGCAGTCGCCCGCCTGCCCGGCCACCCGAGCTCCTAGGCGAAGTCTCCCCGCTCAGCCCGCCGCAACAACACCGCAGCGACCAGTCCCCCGAGCAGCACAGCCACCGCACCCACCAACTGGCTGGTCTCCAGGCCGGAGGCGAAGGCATCGGTGATCTGACGCCGTTCCCCGGACGACCCCGCCTCGGCCAACGCCGTCGGCAGGGAAGCCGCCGCCACGGAAACCGCCGCGGCGAACCGCGAGTTCAGCACGGCGCCGAGCACCGCGACCCCCAGCCCCTGCCCGAACTCCGCCAGCGTGCCGTTGACGCCCGCGCCCACGCCCGCCTTCTCCGGCGGGATCGCGCTCATCACGGCGTTGGCCATGGCCGGCATGGCGAAGGCGACACCGACGCCCATGATGATCAGGCCGAGCAGCATGCCGCCGTAGCTGTCCGTGCCGAGCAGGGCGATCGAGGCGAGCCCCGCCGCCAGGCACGTCATCCCGGCGGCGATGGTGAGCGGCGTGCCCAGCTTCGGCAGCAGCCTCGCACCGACTCCGGTGAAGTTGAGCGCGACGATGGTGAGAGCGAACGGCGCGGTGTGCAGACCGGCCTCCAAGGGGCCGTATCCGAGCACGAACTGAAGGTGCTGGGTGAGCAGGAAGAGCGAGCCGGCCATTCCGAAGGCGACGAGGATCGCGCCCGCGACGGCGCCGGTGAACCGCTGGTTGCGGAAGAAGTGCATGTCCAGCATCGGGTACGGGACACGCAGCTCCCACGTCACGAACCCGGCCAGCACGAGGACTCCGATCGCGGCGGAGGTGAGGGTGGGCGTCGAGGTCCAGCCGTGGTCGGGCCCGGAGATGATCGCGTAGACGACGCCCGTCATGCCGATCGTGGACAGCAGCGCGCCTAGCAGGTCGGGGCGTTCGCCCCGCGGGTTCCTGGACTCGGGGACCAGGGCGAGCACGGCGATCAGGCCGATGACCGCGACCGGGATGTTGACGAGGAAGATCGCGCCCCACCAGAAGTGGTCGAGCATCACCCCGCCGAGCAGCGGGCCTGCGGCGAAGCCGAGCGAGTTGACCGTGGACCACAGGCCGATCGCCTTCACCCGCTCGGTGTCGTCGAAGATCTGGACCACGACGGCGAGGCTGGTGGTCATCAGCAGCGCCCCGCCGACGCCCATCCCGGCGCGCGCGGCGATCAGTTGCCCGCTGGTGCTCGCCAGGCCCGCCACGAGCGAGCCGACGGCGAACAGGGCCAGCCCCGCCGCCAGCAGCTTCTTACGGCCGTAACGGTCCGCGGAGCTGCCCGCGGTGAGCAGCAGACCCGACTGCACCAGCGAGTACGCGTTGATCATCCACTGGACGTCGGAGGTGGAGGCGTCCAGCTCGCGGGTGAGCGAGGGGATCGCCACGTTCAGGACGGTGTTGTCGAGCAGCACGGTGAGCTGCGCGAGACAGATGACACCGAGGATCAGCCAACGCTGGGGGTGGCCGCCGGCCGGTGCGGGAGGCGGGGCCGCCTGTTCCTCGGGCGACGGCTTCGTGGGCGCCGGTTTCCTGGGCGACGGTTCGTTGGGGGACGTCGTCATGCTGTACACCGTAGAACAGTTCCTGTACGGCGTACAACGTTGTTTCTCGGCGTACGGAAACGGCGGTGGCCCGGGGGTCGTGCGAACCCCGGGCCACCGCCGCTGTCGGCTTCTCTTTTCCCGGCCGGACTCCTACGCCTTCCGCGTCAGGTCGTAGAACGTGGCCGAACCGACCGTGACCTTCTTGAAGGTGGCCTCGATCCAGGAGGTGATCTGCGAGGACGTACCGCTGCTGCCGCCCATGCCACCGCCGCGGCCGGAGCCGGAGGAGATGAAGTAGTGGATCCTGCCGTCCTCCACGTACTTCTTGAACTGGGCCAGCGTCGGGGACGGGTCGGTGCCGTTGAAGCCGCCGATCGCCATCACGGGCTCACCGGTGGAGAGCTGGTAGCTCGCGGCGTTCTGGGAGCCGATCGCGGCGGCGGCCCAGGTGTACTGGTCGGAGTCCGTCTCCAGCAGCTTCTTGGCCTCGGCGGTGACGGAGGCCCCGTTGAGCAGACCGCCCATCGCTCCGCCGGCGCCACCCGTGCGGCCGCCGTCGCCCTGCTGACTCTGGCCGGGCATGCCGCCGCCGGGGAAGCCTCCGGTGCCGGCGCCCGGGAAGCCGTTGCCCGGCTGGCCCTGTCCCTGGGTGTTCCCGTTGGTGTTCCCGTTGGTGTTCCCGTTCCCGTTCTGGCCCGGCACACGGCCGCCGAAGCCACCGCCCCTGGGGCCGCCCCGGCCGCCCATCATGCTCGCGCCCGCCGGACCGGCCGTCACGATGGAGCCGGTGTGGCCCTCCCGCACGGTGGTGAGGGTGTACGCCGTCGGACCGGCCAGCGAGGCCACGATCCCCAGGCTCGCCGCGGCGAGAGCGAGCTGCCGGCCCAGCCTGGCTACGAAGATCAGGCCGAGCGCGGCGACCAGGCCGCCGAGGAGGACCAGCCACTTCAGCCAGGGCAGGTAGTCCGAGGTGCGGTCGAGGAGGACGTATCCCCAGGCCGCGCTCGCCACGACCGCGGCCGCGAGGGTGAGCGAGGCCCAGACCCTGGAGCGCTTCTCCCACAGGATCCCCGCGCCCATGCCGATCACGGCGGCGAGGTACGGGGCGAGGGCCACCGTGTAGTACTGGTGGAAGATGCCCGCCATGTAGCTGAAGACGACCATGGTGATCAGCAGCGAGCCGCCCCACACCAGGAACGCGCTCCGGGTCGCGGATGTCCGGCCGAGGATGGGGGTCCCCCCGCTCGAGCGAAGCCGAGAGTGGGGGAGCGTGGCCACCAGGCCGGCGACCAGCAGGATCAGCGCGGCCGGCAGCAGCCAGGAGATCTGGCCGCCGATCTCGGAGTTGAACATCCGGTTCCAGCCGGTCTCGCCCCACATGCCGGTACCGGCGTTTCCGCCACCGCCGCCGCCGACGCTGCCGGTCTCGTCGCCGCTCAGCCGGCCGAGCCCGTTGTAGCCGAAGGTCAGCTCCAGGAAGGAGTTGTTCTGCGAGCCGCCGATGTAGGGGCGGGAGGAAGCGGGCCACAGCTCGACGATCGCGACCCACCAGCCGCCGGAGACGACCAGCGCGAGCGTCGCCGCGGCCAGCTGGCCGAACCGCTTCCGCACGCTCACCGGCGCGCAGACCGCGTACACGATGGCGAGCGGCGGCAGGATCAGGAAGGCCTGCAGGGTCTTCGCGAGGAACGCGAAGCCGATCGCGACACCGGCCCACACCAGCCACTTCGTGCGGCCGTCCTCAAGGGCCCGGGCCACGAGGCAGCAGGCCACCGCCATCAGCAGCGCCAGCATCGCGTCCGGGTTGTTGAACCGGAACATCAGCGCCGCGACGGGGGTGAGCGCGAGCACCGCGCCCGCGATCAGTCCGGCAGCGGCACCGACCCGGCGGCGCACGGAGGAGTACACGACGGCGACCGTGCCGACGCCCATCAGGACCTCGGGGACCAGGATCGCCCACGAGTTCAGGCCGAAGATCCTGACCGACAGCTCCATCGGCCACAGCGAGGCCGGGGGCTTGTCGACGGTGATGGCGTTGCCCGCGTCCAGCGAGCCGAAGAAGAACGCCTTCCAGCTCTGGCTGCCGGCCTGGACGGCCGCGGAGTAGAAGGAGTTGGCGTAGCCGGAGGCGCTCAGGTTGTAGAGGTAGAGCGCGGCGGTCACGAGAAGCAGACCGAGGAACGCGGGACGCGCCCAGCGGGGGTCCTTGGGAATCCCCGGTTCCTGTACGTCCGTACCCGCCGTGTTCGCCGTATCTGCCGTATCCGCCGTGCTTGTGTTGCCCGGGGCCGTCGGCGGCCCCCAGTCCGAGGGACCCGGTGAGGTCGTCCGGTCGGTGTGAGTGGTCATCAGGAGTTCCTCGGGTCGGTGTCGGCCGGGCGCACCGGCTGCAGGTGCACGGTCTGGTACGAGCTCTGGGGCCCTGTGGCGTATGTCGGTGCCGTCGGCCGCTGCGGCAGCGGCGGGTGCGGCGGGTGCTGGTCGTACTGCTGTTGGCCGTACTGCTGATGGCCGTACTGCTCTTGGCCGGGCTGTTGCTGCTCGTACGGCTGCGGCTCGTACGGTTGCCCGTTCGGCGGCGTCGGGGCGTCCTCACCCCGGTCCGGGAACACCCAGGCCCGGAAGAGCAGGAAGCGCAGCACCGTCGCGGCCAGGTTCGCGGCGATCAGGACGGCCAGTTCGGTGGAGTGCGCCGGGTCGGAGGTGGCCGCGCTCAGGGCGGCGAGGGAGCCGCTGGTCAGCGCGAGGCCGATGGCGAAGACGACCAGACCCTGTGCCTGGTGCCGGACGGCGCCGCCGCGACCGCGCACGCCGAAGGTCAGGCGCCGGTTGGCCGCCGTGTTGGCGACCGCCGAGACCAGCAGCGCCAGCGCGTTGGCGATCTGCGAGCCGCCGAACTGCCGGAAGACGCTGTAGAGCAGCAGGTAGAAGAGGGTGGAGAGGCCACCGACGACACAGAACCCGACGAGCTGACGGGCCAGCCCCTTCGGTACGTCCTGGATCTCGCGGTCCCGCGGGTCGTCGCCGAACGGCCGGGCGATCCGGTCCAGTGGCAGCGATCCGCCGGCCAGGGCCTTGCCCACCCGCCACACGCCCTTGAGGTCCTCGGTCGCCGTCTTCACGATGTGGACGGTGGAGTCGGGGTCGTCGACCCAGTCCACCGGCACCTCGTGGATCCGCAGTCCCGCGCGCTCGGCCAGCACCAGCATCTCGGTGTCGAAGAACCAGCCGGTGTCCTCGACCAGCGGCAGCAGCGCCCGGGCGACATCGCGGCGGATCGCCTTGAAGCCGCACTGGGCGTCCGAGAAGCGGGCTTGGAGCGAGCCGCGCAGGATCAGGTTGTAGGCGCGGCTGATGAACTCCCGCTTGGGGCCGCGCACCACCCGGGAGCTGTGGGCGAGCCGGGAGCCGATCGCCAGGTCGGAGTGGCCCGAGATCAGCGGTGCCACCAGCGGCAGCAGGGCGTTGAGGTCGGTGGACAGGTCCACGTCCATATAGGCGAGGATCGGGGCCTCGGAGGCGGACCAGACGGTCCTGAGCGCTCGGCCGCGGCCCTTCTGCTCCAGCCGGAAGGCCCTGACCTCCGGGACCTCCGCCGCCAGCCGCCGGGACACCTGCGGGGTGGTGTCCGTCGACGCGTTGTCCGCGATCGTGATGCGGAACGCGTACGGGAACGTGCGCTTGAGGTGCTCGTGCAGTCTCAGCACACACGGCTGGAGGTCCTTCTCCTCGTTGTAGACGGGGATCACTACGTCCAGGACAGGTGTTCCGGCTGGTGCGGCCGGGAGGTGCTCCCGCGCCGGCAGGGTGCCGGGAGAAGAGTCGGTTCGCATGGGAACGACTCTGGTCAAGCGCCCTGTTGCACCCATATGGCGGCGCTGTGCTGCGCCTGTGAGTGCGGTTGCCAGTTCGTTTCTGGCGCCGGACGGGGGGACGTCGGGCCCAGTGCGGGCAGGTGCACGGTGAACACCGTGCGCCCGGGAACGCTGTCGACGGTCACCGCGCCTTCGTGTGCGGCCGCCACGGCCTGCACGATCGCGAGCCCCAGACCGGTCGAGCCGGAAGTGCGGGAGCGCGAGGTGTCGCCGCGCGCGAACCGTTCGAAGACACGCGGGAGCAGTTCGGGCGGGATGCCCTGGCCGTCGTCCTCGACGTCCACGCACAGCCACGGCCCGCGCCGCCGCACGCGCGCGGTGACGGTCGTACCGGGCGGTGTGTGGGTACGGGCGTTGCCCAGCAGGTTGACGAACACCTGCTGGAGCCGGGCCGCGTCAGCGGACACCAGTGCGGGCTCGTCGGGCAGGTCGAGTCGCCAGGTGTGCTGCGGTCCGGCCGCGCGCGCGTCGCTGATGGAGTCCACGACCAGCGGTACGAGGTCGGTCTCCTCGAACTGGAGGGGCCGGCCCGCGTCCAGCCGGGCGAGCAGCAGGAGGTCCTCGACGAGCAGGCTCATCCGGCCCGCCTCGGACTCGATACGGCCGAGCGCGTGCCGGGTGTCGGGCCCGACCTGCTCCCTGCCGCGCCGGGTGAGCTCGGCGTACCCGCGGATGGAGGCGAGCGGGGTGCGCAGCTCATGACTGGCGTCCGCGACGAACTGCCGTACCCGCGTCTCGCTCTGCTGGCGGGCGTGCAGGGCACCGTGGACATGGTCCAGCATCCGGTTGAGCGCGGCGCCGACCTGGCCGACCTCGGTGTGCGGGTCGGTCTCGGACTCGGGCACCCGCTCGCTGAGGTTCACCTCGCCGGTGTGCAGGGGGAGTTCGGAGACGCGGGTGGCGGTGGCGGCGACCTTGCGGAGGGGCCGGGTCGCGAGCCCGACGAGCACGTATCCGGCGATGACGGCGGCGCCGAGGCCGGCGGCGGTGACGCTGAGCTCGACGAGGATCAGGGTGTTGATGGTGCTGTCGGTGGCCGCGGTCGGTATCGCCACGTAGTAGGCGCCGTTGGGACCGGCATCGTAGGTGACGCGGTAACCGCCGAGACCCGAGAGCTCCACGGTGTGGTAGTTGCCGTCATGGGGCACTTGGGTGAGCGCCTGCTTCGCGGCGTCGCTGAGGGACACCGCCTCCATCTGGGCGGCGTCGTCGGTCTTCTGGCCGACCTTGGCGTCGGTGATGACGCCCTCCGTGAGCTCCGCCGCGATGGTGCCGGGCGGCTGCGGGCCCCGCTTGACGAAATCCTTGATGTTGATCGGCTTACCCGGTTTCAGCGCACCGGGCACGTTGGAGCGGTCCCTGGAGTCGCCGCCGCTGCCGCCCTTGGGAACGTCGGGCAGGGGGAAGTTGCCCGAGGCGCGCATGGCGACCTCGTGCAACTGCCCGTCCAACTGGTCGTACAGATGCGACCGCAGCGCCAGCGTCGTCACCGTGCCGATCACCGCGCAGACCACGGCGATCAGCACCACCGACGCGACGACGAGCCGGGTCCGCAGGGTACGCGGGGTGCGGGTCCTGCCCGCACGGTTCCGCCGGGTACGCGGGGTGGGCGAGGTCAGTGGAGTGCTCGGGGTGCTCGATGCGCTCGGGGTGCGCGGCTCGTCTGCTCGCTGTCGCGTACGCGGCCGGCGCCGCTCGCTCATGACGCGGCGGGCTTGATCAGGTAGCCGGCACCGCGCCGGGTGTGGATCATCGGCTCCCTGCCGGCGTCGATCTTGCGGCGCAGGTAGGAGATGTAGAGCTCGACCACGTTGGCCTGGCCGCCGAAGTCGTACGACCACACACGGTCGAGGATCTGCGCCTTGCTGAGCACCCGGCGCGGGTTGCGCATCAGAAAGCGCAACAGCTCGAACTCGGTGGCGGTGAGGTGGATGTTGTCCCCGCCCCGCGACACCTCGTGGCTGTCCTCGTCCAGGGTGAGGTCACCCACGACGAGGACGGAGTCCGAGCGCCGGTCGGCCGCGCCCGAGCGCCGGATGAGCCCGCGCAGCCGGGCCACGACCTCTTCGAGGCTGAAGGGCTTGGTGACATAGTCGTCGCCGCCTGCGGTGAGCCCGGCGATCCGGTCCTCGACCGCGTCCTTCGCGGTGAGGAAGAGCACCGGCACGTCGGGCAGCTCGCGCCGCAGCCGCCCCAGAACGGTCAGCCCGTCCATGTCGGGCAGCATCATGTCCAGGACGACGGCGTCGGGCCGGAACTCACGGGCGGTCTGCAGGGCGCCCGTGCCGTCACCGGCACTGCGGATCTGCCAGCCCTCGTAGCGGAGGGCCATGGACAGCAGTTCGGTGATCGACAGCTCGTCGTCCACCACAAGCACTCGAACGGGGCTCCCGTCCGGCCTCAGCAGTTCGGTGCGCCCCTGGGGCGAGGTCGTGGTCATGATGAACACGATGTCGGGACCCCCTGAGAGCACCCTTTCGTATCTCTGTGATTTTCCTGAGAAACGCACAGGTGACTCTCAGGGAAGGCCTGGGAAGGCCTGGGGGCGCCTGCGAAGCCCGGGGAACGCTGGAGACCCCGGGCTTCATGGTCAGAACAACCCGGACTGCACACCCGAAGGCGCACTGAACCGCCGTACCGGCACCGTGACTTCCTCGCCCCCGACCGCAACCAGCTCCCACCCGGTCATCAGCCGCGTGTCCAGCACGACCACCGAGCCGGCCCCCGTCTCCAGGTGCAGGTCCGGCCCGGCCGCCGCCACCAGCCGGCCGCCCACCGCACCGCCCGCGACCAGCTCGCTCACCGCACCGACGGCGGCGGGCAGGCCCCCGAGCCCGAACACGTCGACGTGATCGACGGGTCGGCAGGGCGCGGGCGTGAGCGACTCCGGCCAGCCGCCGAGCGCCACCGCCCGCCCGTGCAGCTCCGTGATCTCGGCGGCCCGTTCCCCCGTCGACTCCGGCAACCGGGCCCGCACCGCCCGCTTCTCGGCGTAAGGGATCCGGTCCGGCACGCCGAGCGCGGCGCGCAGCAGCTCCTCAGTGCGCCGGGCCGCCATCAACGGTCCGGTGCCCAGCCAGCTGAAGCAGACCGCGCCCTGCTCCAGCAGCCGGGCCGAGCCACGCTCTTCGGCGGTGATCCCCACCTTGACCATGCCGGGCCCGAACCAGGCCAGGTATACGCGGTACGGGCGCGGGTCGTCGGCGATCGTGTCGGCCGCGACGGAGTGCGCCCGGTCCAGCCGCGCGCACTCCTCGCAGCGCGCCCCCGTACTCCGCCCCGGCACGGCCGTCCGCACCGGACAGGGATGCCCCCGCGCTCCCACACATGTCCGCCCGCCCCCTTCCGCGACCCCGAAGGCCACCCTCTTCCCCCAGGTCAGCGCAGTGCGCCGCCCGCCGTCCCACACCAGCACGGGACAGCCCGCCACCCATCGCAGCCCCGAGCACTTCCATGCCTGTGCCATCGCTTCCGAGAGTAGAGGGCACCACTGACAACGGCGGCCGCGCGGGATTCAGCCGCCAAAGGGGGCGGCAGCGGGCTCCGCCTCACCTGCGGAAACAGGCATGACGCCGGAGGCCGCGGCTGCTTCCCTCTCCGCTTCCGGCGCCTGTGCCGGGGCCGTGTCCACTGCCGTACGAGCAACCCCCCGCCCCGCCAGCCGGCACCCCACGCACCCGGGATGCCCGGCCCGCGCGGCCGTGTCCCGCACCCGCATACCCCACTGCTCCCTGGGACGCCTGCCCGGCGGCTTGCCCCAGCCGGTGAGATGCAGGGCCCAGGTGGCGAGAAGGCCTACGACATCGATCGCGATCCCGGCCGCCAGGAGCGGTACGGACACCAGGCACAGCCCCAGTCCCCACACCGTCGTCCCGACGCTCGCGATGCCGAAGCCGGTCCATCCGGCGACCGTATGCCCCTCGTCATACTGATGTGCGCTCATGTGCCCGCCCGCCTTCCTCCCGTACGGGTACCTCACGGCGTAAGAAGTTTACTTTCTGAACCTCTCACGAACTAAGGGAAACAGGAACCCGCAATGCCAGCCAAGTCGCGTCCCTCCGCCACTCCGGCCCAGGCGCTGTCGGCGATGGACTCCCTCGTCGCGGCACACCTGCTCGGCCGGCACGAGATGGCCCAGCGACTGGGCCTGAGCATCACCGACCTCCTCTGCTTCGCCTACGTCCTGGAGGCCGGCGAGGACCTCCTCACGGCCGGTGACATCGCCGAACGTGCCCACGTCACGACCGGCGGCGCGACCGGCATCCTCAACCGCCTCGAACGCGCCGGTTACGTCAACCGCGTCCCGGACCCGGCGGACCGCCGCCGCGTCCGCGTGGCCGCGGTCCCGGACGCGGTCACCCGGGTCGTCGCCCTCTCCGAGCCCCACTACGCCCGGCTGACGGACCTCTTCGCCGACTACTCCGCGGACGAACTCGCCGCCATCACCGACTGGTTCACCCGCGCCACGGCCATGGCCCACAGCTACATCGAGGAACTCCGGGACCGGGACGCCAAGGGCGAGTGACACAAAGAAGCGAGGAGGTGGGGAGGGCGACGAGGTGGGGAGGCCGTCGGTGGCTACCCATCCCGGCATGGTGGAGCTGGCTGTACCACCGGTCCGGTAGCGCGCTCCATCGTTCCTTACGGCGGACGACGGCATCGTTGATCCCGGCCGATACCGGCTGATCGCAACGCAGGCAGACCCGGCTGAAACCCGTCCTGAAACCCGGCTGAAGGCCGGCTGAAGTCGGGCCGGTGTCAGCTGAGTCGCAGAGATCGAAGCCGCCCCGCCCGGAAGGAACGTCATGGAGTCGACGCTGCTCGAGTCGAAGCCGCAACCGCAGAGGCGGACGCCGGCGCAGCCGCAGCCCTCGCACGGCGAGCCGCGGCAGACCAGCAGCGCCTCCCGGACTCCCGGCCCCCTCGCCTCCTTCATCCGGTTCGTGATCTGCGGCGGCGGTGTCGGCCTCCTCGCCTCCCTCGCCGTACCGCTGCTCGCCGTGACCATGCCGTGGGCCGCCGCGAACGCGGTGACAACCGTCGCGTCCACCCTCCTGTGCACCGAGCTGCACGCGCTCGTCACCTTCGGCACGGGCCGGCGCCCCGGCTGGCGCCGGCACCTGCAGTCCGCGGGCTCGGCCACGGCGGCGTACGTGGTGACCTGCGCCGCGGTGTTCCTGCTGCACACGGCTCAGTCGTCGCCGAGCATGCTGTGGGAGCAGGGGGTCTACCTCTCCGCGTCCGCCCTCGCCGGAGTCGGCCGCTTCCTGGTCCTGCGTCTGTTCGTCTTCGCGAGCGCCGGCGGCCGGCAGCGGAGGACGGCACGCGACTCCCGCCGCTCGAACGACTGGAACGTTCCGGTTGTGAGCGTCAAGGTGTGCGCCGGATGACCACCCCCTGGGCCGACTAGCGTGTGCATGCCACTGTCCATGTGAGAGTGCACCACGTGCACGAGGGGGGATTCCTTCACATGCGGAACATGCGCAACACGGGGAACACGCGGAAGGTGCGGAATCCAGGGAACCCGGGGAGCCCAGGGAACCCGGGGAACCGCGGAAACCTGCGGAACGCACGAAGAGCGCTGACGCGTCTGACCATCGGGTTGCTCGCCGCCACCGGCCTCGCCCTGTCCGGCCCGGGCACCGCCCAGGCCACCACCACGGTCGACATCCCGGCGCCCACCGCCGACGGCGTCTCGGCGACGGTGAAGTTCTACGACACGGTCGTCCCGAAGCCCTACAACCCGGACCCCACCGCCGCCTTCGGGGACCGCAAGTGTCTGAACACGTACCACGACTACAACCCGACCCCGGGCTGCGGCGGCTTCGAGCTGGGCATCACCCTGCACAACGTCCGCGACCAGCCGGGCTACATCGCGGGCCTGAGCAGCACCGACGACCATTTCAAGGCCTACGCCGACACCGCTCGCACCTTCGGTTGCCTGCGACCCGACGGCACCTTCGACCACGACACCAGCTTCGTCGTCCGCACCGAGCAGCAGGAGCTGATTCCGACCTACTACTACCCGGAAGCCAACTGGGTCCTCTACGAGCTTCGCCAGAACCCCACCCGGGACGCGGGCCCGCACTTCTACATGAACTTCCCGGCCGTCACGGTGGACTGCCCCACGGGCATGACCCCGGCCCAGTACGGCCTCAAGGTCACCAACGTCAGCGTCACCATCGCGGACGACAACGTCTTCGGCCACTCGACGTGGAGCACGCCGGGCCCGTTCTACGGCTGACAAGCCGGACAAGCCCGGCAATGACGGTGGCCCCAGGAGGCAGATCCCCTGGGGCCACTTCCGTGGGTCAAGACCCAGGGGATCCCTCTTCTCACGCCCCCTCCACCCGAGGCACGATCCGCACCGCCCGGAAGTCGCACCCGTCCTGCTTGAACCCGGGCGCCTCCCACACCAGCCCGACCCGCTGCCCGACCGACAACGTCCGGAACCCCTCCATCTCGACGGCGGAGAAGTGCCCCCAGCAACCACCCGGCGTCTCGGCGCAGTCGAGCACCCCCCACCCCTCCTCGTCATGCCACTCACGAACCGTCGCAGTCACCATGAGGGCGACCTACGGTTCCACGCCCAGGTGTCAGGTCAGGTCACTGAACTCAGACGCCATCCGCTTATCGATCACGGGGCTGGCCTGGTCGAACAGGGTTCCTGATCGGGTGATCGCGCGAGAGCCGGCGCATGACAGCAGGG
>NZ_JBITIY010000022.1:0-112106 GCF_044459385.1 Streptomyces sp. NPDC050287
AGGAACGGACGCTTCCTTTGTACTCACCCGAGAGACTCTCTCGCGGCTTTCCTCCGGGCGCTTCCCTTCGGTCTTGCGTTTCCGACTCTATCAGACTGTTTCCGGTCCGATTTCCTCGGTGCTTTCCAGGTTCCCGCTCTCGCGTTTCCCTTTCCGGCGGTCCCAACATTATCAGAAGGTTTGATCCGGACTGACCGGCCATCAATTTCCGATTCTTCGGGAAGGTGCTTCTTCGAAATCTACGTTTCTAGAAGCTGACAGACACTCACCGTCGCCGAGCCGGTTCAACGCCGAGCTCCAGGCAACTGTTCGAATCTACCTCCCCACACGCTCCGTGTCAACGGCTCCTGTGGGGCGAAGGAGACAGTAGCAGTTCAGTCGCGGCATCCGCACATCAGGCGGCCGTCGGGACGCCGGCACTGCGTTCGGCGGCCTCGACGTCGCCCGTGTCACCGGCGCGGACTGCCCGCCCGCCCAGGACATAGACGTACGCGAGGAACGCCAGCTCGGCGGCGATGCCGATGCCGATGCGGGCCCAGGTCGGCAGGCCGGACGGGGTGACGAAGCCTTCGATGGCACCGGAGACGAAGAGAACGAGTGCGAGACCTATCGCCATGCCCACGGCGGCTCGGCCTTCCTCCGCGAGGGCCGAGCGGCGAGTGCGCGGGCCCGGGTCGATCAGGGTCCAGCCCAGGCGCAGGCCTGTGCCGGCAGCCACGAAGACCGCGGTCAGCTCCAGCAGGCCGTGCGGGAGGATGAGGCCGAGGAAGGTGTCGAGACGGCCCGCGGAGGACATCAGGCCGAAGCCGACCCCGAGGTTGAGCATGTTCTGGAAGAGGATCCAGAGCACCGGGAGACCGAGGAAAACGCCCAGGACCAGGCACATGGCGGCGGCTTGGGCGTTGTTCGTCCAGACCTGGGCGGCGAAGGAGGCCGCGGGGTGACTGGAGTAGTAGGTCTCGTACTCGCCACCGGGGCGGGTGAGTTCGCGCAGTTGGCTCGGGGCGGCGATGGTCGACTGGACTTCGGGGTGGGTGCCGATCCACCAGCCCAGGAGGGTCGCGACGACCGTGGACAGCAGCGCGGTGGGTACCCACCAGTGGCGGGACCCGTAGACCGCGGCCGGGAATCCGTGGGTGAGGAAGCGAGTGACGTCCCGCCACGAGGAGCGTCGGGTGCCTGTCACGGCACTACGCGCGCGTGCCACCAGTCGACTGAGCCGCCCTGTCAGCTGTGGGTCGGGGGCGCTGGACTGGATCAGGGAGAGGTGGGTGGCGGTGCGTTGGTAGAGGGCGACGAGTTCGTCGGCCTCGGCTCCATTGAGCCGACGCTGGCGCCGCAGCAGCGCATCCAGGCGGTCCCATTCGGCTCGGTGGGCGGTGACGAAGACGTCGAGGTCCATCGGTTTGCGTGCTCCTCCGCTGGTTGTCGGCGGCTCGTCATGGATGTCAGCTTGTCGTACTGCGGCGCGATGCGCCCTCAGCTTGGCAGACTGGCCGTTCGCAGGGCAGGTCAGGGAAAGGGCGGCAGGCGTGAGTGAGCTGGTGACGGGCGAGGCGGTGGCGCTCGAGTTGCGCCCTGCGAGGCTGCCCAGCAGGGCGTTGGCCGTGCTGATCGATCTGGCCGTGGCCGTCACCGTGTACATCGTCGTCACGATCGTGCTGGTGGCGTCCACCTCTTCGCTGGACGAGGCGGCGCAGGTCGCGTTGTCGATCGCCACGTTCCTGCTGGTGTTGGTGGGCGGCCCGATAGCCGTCGAGACGCTCAGCCATGGACGCTCGCTCGGGAAGCTGGCGTGCGGATTGCGCGTGGTGCGGGACGACGGTGGGCCGATCCGGTTCCGGCATGCGCTGGTGCGGGGAGCGATCGGAACGGTCGAGATCGTGATGACCTTCGGGGTCGTGGCGTGTATCGCTTCGCTGGTGTCGGCACGTGGGCGTCGGCTCGGCGACGTGTTCGCGGGAACTCTGGTCGTACGCGAGCGAGTGCCGGTATCTCAGGTGCGCTTCGTGCCGCCGCCACCGCCATGGCTGTCCGGGCGCTTCTCGGCGCTTGATCTGTCGGCGGTCCCGGACTGGCTGTGGCTTGCGATCCGCCAGTACCTGACGCGGATGCAGCAGTTGGATCCGCAGGTCGGTTGGACCATGGCTCAGCAGCTCGCCGCCGACCTCGCCTCTCACACGGGGGCCCCGGCTCCCCAGGGCGTTGCCCCTGCGGCATATCTGGCTGCGGTGGTGCAGGAGCGGCAGGCCCGGGAGGTTCAGCGGAACGTCGCCGCCGGAGCGGCTGTGCCGTCGGCCGGCACGGGATCTCCGGATGGCGCGCCAGGCACCTACGGGGCCACGCCGGTGCCGCCTGCTACCGCCCCCGCTCCTGCTCCTGCTCCTGCTCCTGCTCCTGCTCCTGCTCCTGCTCCTGCTCCTCAGCCTGCCGGGCATGTCGCCGGGGCTTCGCCTGCGGTCGAGCGGGAGACGACCGAGCGGTCCGACGACCGTCCCGGTACTGGATTCGCGCCGCCCGCGTAGCTCTGCGGGGCCGCCGGCGCCGTAAGAGTGGCGTGAGTCCGCCGGTCCCCCGCATCGGCCTCAATCGGGCGGAGACCGGAATACCGACGGGGGCGAGTCGAGGTCCTCCAGCTCGATGCCAGGGGCGGCGAGGACCACGTCGCCGGCGATGTGCACCACGTGCTGTTCGCCGGTGTCCAGGGCTGTGACCTGGTACTCCTCCACGGTCAGGGGGCCGTTGTCAGTGGCGTGTGCTTCGATCTTCAGCAAGGTCCAGGACTGGTCCACGGTGCGCGGGGCGAGGACCGGGTCCGTGAAGGCGACGAGGCGTACACGGGTGGCCGAGCTGGAAGGGGTGAGGCGAAGGAGACGGGTGGTGGCGATGAGAAATGCCGGGGAAGTGCCGGTGAAGGCATGGGCGCGCACGTTGCCTTCTGTGGCCTGAGTCCCGGTGGGGTCCGTGCGGACCCAGGTGACGCCGTCGAGGGCGGCGCCGCGGACCTGCCAGCTCGCGGCGTGCAGTTCGAGGCGGATGGGGCGGCCGAGTTCGTCGAGGGTGAGATCGACGGAGCCGCTGTGGTCGCCCGAGGGGGTGGTCAGCTGGGAGACGTAGCGCCAGCCGGACGGACCGGGGGCGCAGTGGAAGTGCTCTTCTGCGAGGTGGGTGTGATCGTGCGGATCATGGAGCGAATAACGGCCGCGGGGCATCGGGGTCCTGGGGCTTGACGGGCTGGTCCGGCCGCGGTGGCCGAAGGGGCAGGCCCCCGACACGGGGGTGCGGGGGCCTGCCTCGGAGGACCTGCTGGTGAGAGCGCGTCAGCGCACCGGCGCGCTCATCATCGGCGGCAGTGGTGCGGTCAGTAGCGGTAGTGGTCGGGCTTGAACGGGCCGTCGACCTCGACGCCGATGTAGGCGGCCTGCTCGGGGCGGAGCTTGGTGAGCTTCACGCCGAGCGCGTCCAGGTGGAGGGCGGCGACCTTCTCGTCGAGGTGCTTGGGCAGCACGTAGACGTCGGTCGGGTACTCGTCGGGCTTGGTGAACAGCTCGATCTGGGCCAGCGTCTGGTCCGCGAAGGAGTTGGACATCACGAACGACGGGTGACCGGTGGCGTTGCCCAGGTTCAGCAGGCGGCCCTCGGACAGGACGATGAGCACCTTGCCGTCGGGGAACTTCCAGGTGTGGACCTGCGGCTTGACCTCGTCCTTGACGATGCCCGGGATCTGCGCGAGGCCGGCCATGTCGATCTCGTTGTCGAAGTGGCCGATGTTGCCGACGATCGCCTGGTGCTTCATCTTGGCCATGTCCGAGGCCATGATGATGTCCTTGTTGCCGGTCGTGGTGATGAAGATGTCGGCCTTGTCGACGACCTCGTCGAGGGTCGTGACCTGGTAGCCGTCCATCGCCGCCTGGAGGGCGCAGATCGGGTCGATCTCGGTGACGATGACACGGGCACCCTGTCCGCGCAGGGACTCCGCGCAGCCCTTGCCCACATCGCCGTAGCCGCACACGACCGCGGTCTTGCCGCCGATGAGGACGTCCGTGGCGCGGTTGATGCCGTCGATCAGGGAGTGGCGGCAGCCGTACTTGTTGTCGAACTTCGACTTGGTGACGGCGTCGTTGACGTTGATCGCCGGGAACAGGAGGGTGCCGTCGCGGTGCATCTCGTACAGGCGGTGGACGCCGGTCGTGGTCTCCTCGGTCACGCCGCGGATCTCCGAGGCGAGCTGGGTCCACTTCTGCGAGCCGTCGGTGATGGTGCGGTTCAGGAGTTCGAGGATGACGCGGTGCTCGTCGTTCTCGGCAGTGTCGACGGACGGGACCTTGCCGGCCTTCTCGTACTCGACGCCCTTGTGGACGAGGAGGGTGGCGTCACCGCCGTCGTCCAGGATCATGTTCGGGCCGCCGGTGGGGGTGTTCGGCCAGGTCAGCGCCTGCTCCGTGCACCACCAGTACTCCTCCAGGGTCTCGCCCTTCCAGGCGAAGACGGGGATGCCCTGCGGGTTGTCGGGCGTGCCGTTCGGGCCGACGGCGATGGCGGCGGCCGCGTGGTCCTGGGTGGAGAAGATGTTGCAGGAGGCCCAGCGGACCTCGGCGCCCAGGGCGGCCAGGGTCTCGATGAGGACCGCGGTCTGGACGGTCATGTGCAGGGAGCCGGTGACGCGCGCGCCGGCCAGGGGCTGTGCCTCGGCGTATTCCTTGCGGATCGACATCAGGCCGGGCATCTCGTGCTCGGCGAGGGTGATCTCCTTGCGGCCGAACTCGGCCAGGGAGAGGTCGGCGACCTTGAAGTCCTGTCGGGTGTCGACAGTCGTCATGGGGAGCTGCTCCTCAGGGTTGGGGGCGCGATGGATACGGCTGGTCTGCGCGGCGGCGGACACAGGAGTGCCCCGAAGGAGGACACAGGCATGCCCGCGTGCGCGCAGCGCAGTCCGTCGGAGGCCCTCTCTCCCTCGGTCGGTCCGCGGTGGGACCGCCCGACCGCCATCAGCAGCGACGTCTGGCTCCAACCAAGCTACACCGGTGGCCCGGGGCATCCCCAGTCCGCCTCCGAACACATCGCGCCATCACATCAGCCGATACTCTCTGCGGCCGCGGGAGTTCCGTGTGGGGAGGAGTGTGTCGGTGAGCAAGGTGCGGAAGCTGGGGGTGGCCGCGGGGGTTCTCGGGCCGCTGGGGCTGTTGCTGCTGATCGGGTCCGTTGTGGGTCTGTGGACGGGGTACCACGGGAGCACCGTACGCAGCGACAGCATGGCGCCGACGTACGAGGAGGGGCAGCAGCTCGTCTACGAGCGCGTCGACGGGACTCGGGTGCGGCGCGGCGACGTGGTGCTCTTCACGGCGCCCGAGCGCTACGGCTTTGACGGCCCCGTCATGGAGCGGGTCATCGGAGTCGGCGGCGATCACCTCGTGTGCTGCACGGGCGAGGGTGCGCGGGAGCGGCTCACCGTCAACGGGAAGCCGCTCGACGAGCGGTACGTGGCGGACGGCATCGCCGACGGTTTGCACCGGCCGTACGACGTGAAGGTGCCGAAGGGGCGGTTGTTCCTGCTCGGCGATCACCGGCTTAACGCGCGGGACTCGCGGTTCTTCGCCGACGACCATGGCGGGACGGTGCCCGTCGGCTCGGTGCGCGGCCGGGTGACGGGCGACTACACGGCGCCGGTGCTGCTCGGCGTCGGCGCGCTGGTCGGGATCCTTGCCGGGCTCACCGGGCTCGGCCTGGGGATCGCTGCTCTGGCCCTGCGGCGGCCGAAGCCGGTTCCGGTGCGGCCGCCGTGGATGGCACAGGTGTGACGGTGTCGGACGGGGGCCGCCGAACGCTCGGCGGCCCCCGTCGCCGTACGTGATCGCCTGCCGGAGATCAGTGGTCGGCGGGGTGTGGTGCCGGTCCTCCGGGGGTGGCCTCGCGGTCGGGGCCCTTGGCGGCCTCGGACTCGCTGTAGATGTCGGGTTCGAGGTAGATCACGCGGGCGATCGGTACGGTCTCGCGGATGCGGGCCTCGGCGGCGTTGATGGCGGAGGCGACCTGGGCGGCGGTGTCGTCGTGCTGGACGGCGATCTTGGCGGCGACCAGGAGTTCCTCGGGGCCGAGGTGGAGCGTGCGCATGTGGATGATGCCGGTGACGGTGTCGCCGTCGACGATCGCGGTCTCGATCCTCTTGACCTGGTCGGCGCCCGCGGACTCGCCGAGCAGCAGGGACTTGGTCTCGGCGGCCAGGACGAGGGCGATCAGGATGAGCAGTATGCCGATGCAGAGGGTGCCGATGCCGTCCCAGACGCCGTCGTCGGTGAGCAGGGCGAGGCCCACGCCGCCGAGAGCGAGGACCAGACCGACGAGCGCGCCGAAGTCCTCCAGGAGGACGACGGGGAGTTCGGGGGCCTTGGCCCGGCGCACGAACTCCTTCCAGGAGAGGTCACCGCGCTGCGGGTTGGACTCCTTGATGGCCGTACGGAAGGAGAAGCCCTCGGCGATGATCGCGAAGATCAGGACGCCCACCGGCCAGTACCAGTGCTCGATCTCGTGCGGGGTCTTGATCTTCTCGTAGCCCTCGTAGATGGCGAACATGCCGCCGACCGAGAAGAGGACGATGGAGACGAGGAAGGCGTAGATGTAGCGCTCGCGGCCGTAGCCGAAGGGGTGTTGGGGGGTTGCCTCGCGCTGGGCCTTCTTACCGCCGAGGAGCAGCAGGAACTGGTTGCCGGAGTCGGCGAGCGAGTGCACACCCTCGGCGAGCATGGACGACGAGCCGCTGAACGCGAACGCCACGAACTTCGATGCCGCGATCGCGAGGTTGGCTCCGAGTGCCGCCACGATCGCCCTGGTACCGCCTGACGCGCTCATGTGTTCGCGTTGTCCCTTCGCCTTCGTCTGTACGCGGGCGCCCGAGGAGGGTCGTCCAAGGACCGGGCCTTTGCCGGGCCTTTGCCGGTGGGCCATTCTTGCAGCCCGGTGTGGCACCAGCGCGTCAGGTATCCACAGGCGTGGTCACACAATCACAGTGGCTCGGAAGAGCGTGCCCGCCCCGGACACCTGCGCCTTCTCGCCCGCCGGCACGAACACGGATTGCCCGGGCGTCAGCTCGTACTCCCCCGCCCGTACCGAACCGGCCGTGCAGAGCAGGATCTGCGGGGTCGCTCGGGTGAGGTCGTGGGGGCCGGCGGCCTCGGGAAGGACGTACCTCGACAGCCGGAACTCGTCGATGGGGGTCTCGTAGACCTCCTCGCCGTCGGGGGCCGCCTCCGGGCGCAGGACGCCGGGGTCGCTCGGCTCGAAGCGGACGATGCGCAGGAGTTCGGGGACGTCGACGTGCTTGGGCGTCAGGCCGCAGCGCAGGACGTTGTCGGAGTTCGCCATGATCTCGACGCCGAGACCGTTCAGGTACGCGTGCGGGATGCCCGCGCCGAGGAACAGGGCCTCGCCGGGCTGGAGTCGGACGTGGTTGAGGAGCATCGCGGCGATGACGCCGGGGTCGCCCGGGTAGTGGTGGGCGATGTCCGCGTAGGGGGCGTAGGCGCCGCCGAGGTGGGTGCAGGCGGCCGTGGCCGCGGCGACCGTGCGGGTCATCTCGTCCGGGTCGGCGGTGAGGACGGCCGTGAGGACCTCGCGCAGGGCCGCGTCCTCGGGGTGGGCGTGCAACAGGTCGACGTACGGCTTGAGGGTGTCCACGCCGAGCCCGTCGAGGAGGTCGGCGGCCTCGGACGGGTCGCGGAAGCCGCACAGGCCGTCGAACTCGGTGAGCGCGCAGATGAGTTCGGGCTTGTGGTTGGCGTCCTTGTAGTTGCGGTACGGGGCGTCGACCGGGATCTTCCGGCGCTCCTCGTCCTCGTAACCCTCCTTGGCCTGCTCCAGGTCGGGGTGCACCTGCAGGGAGAGGGGGGCGCCGGCGGCGAGGATCTTGAGCAGGAAGGGCAGGCGCGGGCCGAACCTGGCGACGGCGGGCCCGCCCAACTCACGCTCCGGGTCGGCCTCGATGACCTCGACGAGCGTGCCACGCCCGGTGCGGGAGGGTGCGCCCGGGTGAGCGCCCATCCACATCTCCGCTTGCGGCTCGCCGCTCGGCTCGATGCCGAGCAGCTGGGGGATCGCGGTGGTGGAACCCCAGGCGTAGGGGCGGATCGTGTTGTCGAGGCGGTCCATGGGGTTCTTTCTGCCGGGTCTTGCTGCGTACGACGGTCAGGGCGCCGTGTCTACGACGGTCAGGGGGCCGTGTCTACGACTGTCAGGGCGTCCTGGGCAAGATCAGGCCCCGGAGGCGAGCGCCAGGTAAACGGCGGCGAAATCCGTCATGGCGATCAGTTCCGCGAGGCTCTCCAAGTCGCCACCGGCCTCCGGCTCCAGCTCACTGATCGGCGTGTCGTGGCTGAGGGCCAGGTCACGGGCGGCGGGGGCGGCGGTGAGGCCACCGATCGGGCGGTCGCGAAGCAGCACCACGCGCGCGTGGAGGGCAGGTGGGTCCTCCACACGGTCGCGGAAGAAGTCGTCGGGGTCGGCACTGGCAGCCAGCGGGCCCGCGAGCAGCGCGCTGTGCGCGGCGAGCGCCTCGGGCAGCTCGGCGACGACCGCCGGGGTGCCGGACAGCTCGGCGAGGGCGGCGGCGAACCGGCGTCCGGCGGGGCCCGCCGAGGTGCCCTCGGTCCAGATCACCGGGAGGGCGTCGGCCAGTTCGGCGGCCAGTGTCTTGGCCGGGTTGCTGTAGGTCGCGATGGCGGGACCGCAGCGCTCGGCGACCTGGTCGAGTCGGTCGGCGACCTTCTCGAGGGCGTCCGGCGGGGAGGTGAGCAGCCCGGTGCGGTCGAGGATCGCCAGCAGCGGGGTGAGCAGCGCCCACAGGACGCCGGGGGCGGACGCGGTGAGGACCTCTTCGTCCTGCTCGTCGTACGGGGCTGTCGCCATCGGGACGAAGAGTCCGTGGGCGCCTTCCACCGCCTCGCTGAGCGGGGTGCGGGCGGGGGCCACGGCGACGACCGTGCAGCCGCGCCGGTAGGCCGCGTCGGCGAGCAGGGACAGTCCCGGCTCGGTGCCGTCGGGGGTGGCGATCAGCAGCAGGTCCACGGAGCCGGCCCAGCCGGGCAGTTCCCAGCGCAGGGCGCCCGCGGCGGGGGCGACACCGGTGGGGGCGAGGCGGGTGACCGGGCTGCCGGGGCCGGCGAGCGTGCCGAGGAGGTCGGCGACGCCGGTGGCGGCGGCGCCGGGGCCCGCGATCAGGACGGCGCGCGGGCGGCCGTCCGGCTTGAGGTCGGGCACCCCGGCCTCGGCTGCGTGCCGCGCGGCGGTGCGGACGCGGGCGCCGGCCTCCGCGGCTCCGCGGAGCAGGCCGCGGTGGTCGGCCGCCGCGAGTGCGTCGGGGGTGTCGAGCAGCGATTCGTCGAGCATGGGCGGCAGCCTCCGGTCGCCGGGTTCGTCGGATGCGCGGTCGTCGGATGCGCGCGTCTCCGGGTCGCCAGGTGGTCGCTTACGCGGGGCGGCGGGCCTCGTCGACGAGGAGGACGGGGATGCCGTCGCGGACGGGATACGCCAGGCCGCAGTCCTGTCCGATGCAGATCAACTCGGCGTCCTGCTCCTTGAGGGGGGCGTGGCAGGCCGGGCAGGCGAGGATCTCCAGGAGGCCGGCTTCGAGCGGCATGAGTGTTCCCTTCGGGAGCGGGCGTGCGCGTACGTGTACCTGTGCGGATGTGCCTGGTCAGGGTACCGCCGGGTCGGGGGCCGCGGCGGGGTTGAGTCGGGCCGGGGTTCGCGGTCGGGTTTCTCGCCCTCTCGTCAGTGGGCTGCCCTCTCTATGCGCACCCGTCAAAGGATGTACACCCGTCAAAGGGCTCCCCCTCTAGGCACTCCCTCCAGAGCGCCCGACCAATGGTCACTCCCTCCAAAGAGCCCGTCCAATGGGCACCCCTTCAGGGACTCCCCAGGCCGGCCCCCGAACCCAGGCCTGTCCTACTCCCGGATGATCCCCAGCACCTCGTCCCGCACCTTCGTCATCGTCGCCTCGTCCCTCGCCTCCGCGTTGAGCCGCAGCAGCGGTTCCGTGTTGGAAGGGCGGACGTTGAACCACCAGTCCGCCGAGGACACCGTCAGGCCGTCCAGTTCGTCCAGGGTGATGCCCTGGACGTTCTCGTACGCGGCGCGGATCGCCGCCAGGCGGGCCCGCTGGTCGGCCACCGTGGAGTTGATCTCGCCGGAGCCCACATAGCGGTCGTACTGCGCCACCAGGGCCGAGAGGGTGCCCTCCTGGCCGCCCAGGGCTGCCAGGACGTGCAGGGCGGCCAGCATGCCCGTGTCGGCGTTCCAGAAGTCCTTGAAGTAGTAGTGGGCGGAGTGCTCGCCGCCGAAGATCGCGCCGGACTTCGCCATCTCGGCCTTGATGAAGGAGTGGCCCACGCGGGTGCGGACCGGTGTGCCTCCCTCCTCCTTGACGACCTCCGGCACGGACCAGGACGTGATCAGGTTGTGGATGATCGTGCCCCTGCCGCCGTTCCGGGCGAGTTCGCGGGCGGCGACCAGGGCGGTGATGGCGGACGGGGAGACCGGGTCGCCGTTCTCGTCGACGACGAAGCAGCGGTCGGCGTCGCCGTCGAAGGCGATGCCCAGATCGGCGGACTCCTCGCGGACGCGCTTCTGAAGGTCGATGATGTTCGCCGGGTCGAGGGGATTGGCCTCGTGGTTGGGGAAGGTGCCGTCGAGTTCGAAGTACATCGGGACGACGTCCAGCGGAAGGCCCGCGAAGACCGTCGGGACGGTGTGGCCGCCCATGCCGTTGCCCGCGTCGACGACGACCTTCAGGGGGCGGATGGAGGTGAGGTCGACGAGGGAGCGGAGGTGGGCCGCGTAGTCCTCCAACGTGTCCCGCCGCGTGATCGTTCCGGGTGTCGCGGCCGGCGCGGGGGCGCCCGACTCGCTCCATCCCTCGACCAGTTCGCGGACCTCGGTGAGGCCCGTGTCCTGGCCGACCGGGGCGGCGCCCGCGCGGCACATCTTGATGCCGTTGTACTGGGCCGGGTTGTGCGAGGCCGTGAACATCGCGCCCGGCAGGTTCAGCGCGCCGGATGCGTAGTACAGCTGGTCGGTCGAGCACAGGCCGATCTCGGTGACGTCCGCTCCACGGGCTGTCGCCCCGCGCGCGAAGGCTCGCGACAGACCTGGGGACGACGGCCGCATGTCGTGCCCGGTCACGATCGCGCTCGCGCCGGTCACCTGGACGAACGCGGCCCCGAAGAGTTCGGCCAGCGGCTCGTCCCACTGGTCGGGGACGACCCCGCGCACGTCGTACGCCTTCACGAGCTGTGAGAGATCAGCAGCCACGGCCAGCCCTTCTGAAAGTCCTGTCGGTCGCCCCAAGCTACCCGTACCGACTGACAGTGCGCCGTGCGGTAGCCGAGTGGACTCCGAGACGTAACCTCAGGTCAGAAGCGGAGGAGCGCCGTCGGGGCACCATCCCGTCCGGTACGGGCGAGCTCTGCTGTCGACTGGAGCCGGCTCAACTCCGGTTGTACGGGGTGTCGACCACTCCAGGTGCCGGGCGCAGTCATCGGCCCCTGCCGCTCACCGAGCAGTTGGACGCCCGGACGGGCTCCGCGGCCGGCCCGCGCGCGGTACGTCGACCAGGACGCCGACGTCTGCCAAGGCGTCCCCGATGTCGGCGAGTTGCGCCGAGACGTAGTTCGAGTTCCTGGACGTACCCGGGCGCCTGCCCGGACCCGTCACCCGGAAAGCGATTTCCCACTTCAGCTTGCGGGACGGTGGTGTCCGCGTCGACAACCCGTCAGTGGGCGGGCGCCAACCAGTGCCCGCTCAGGGGGAGGTGACAGCCCGCTCAGTTGTCGGGCGAGCGCAGCACGCGCAGGTGGCCGCGGCGCGCGACCTCCATCGGGTCCGCCCGGCGCCCCCCGCCGCCGGCCTCGGCCGCGCGCTCCTGGGGGCGTGCCGCCTCGCGGACCGCGTTGGCAAGCGCTTCCAGATCGTCGCCGCTGGGGCGGGCCGGGGCCGAACCGTCGAGGAGACGGACGACCTCCCAGCCACGCGGGGCGGTGAGGCGCTCGGAGTGCTCGGCGCACAGGTCGTAGCAGTGAGGTTCGGCGTAGGTGGCGAGCGGGCCGAGGACCGCGGTCGAGTCGGCATAGACGTACGTCAGCGTCGCGACGGCGGGACGGCCGCAAGCGGTTCGCGAACAGCGACGTACAGGGCTCACGACGTTGGACGGTACCGCACTCTTGAGCGGGCCGCGACGACTCTCCCCCAGGTCACTCCACCGTGTCGTGCTGTGAAACGCCCCACACACCTCTCCGGCCCCACCGCGCTGACCTGCACCGACACCCGCCGCCGAGGGGTCGGACGGTTCCGCACCCGATCATCACTCGACACAAACCCTGCCAATTGCCTTGATATCGAGGGTCGCGCAGAGATATGGAATCGAGCCCAACCTTGGCTGGAATGGTCAACTGGCGGCCTGCCACAGGGGATGACGGCCTGCCGTCCGCAGGGCCGCGTGGAGGTCGGGCCCCCGGGTCCGGCGAGGACTACGCTTCACCAGTGATGGACAACCCCGTAACGCCCCGTGCCGCCGGCCCCGGGCCCCGCCGTCGTGATCGCCACGGACGGGGCATGCGCGGCCCGATCGCGCCACCGCAGGTGCCGCTCGCCGCGAGCCGTGCGGAGGCGTTCGCGGATCTGGTGCAGGACTCCGTGGAGCGGCTGGAACGGCGCTGGCCGCAGCTCGCCGACATCGACTTCCTGGTGCTCGAAGTGCCCCACCTCGACGGGCCGGGGCAGGGCTGGAACGACGAGGCGGTGCCCCTGGGCGGCACGATGGCCGCCCGAGAGGGGCGGCGGGCCCGGGTGGTCGTCTATCGGCGGCCGGTGGAGATCCGCACCAAGGGACGCGACGAGCGGGCGGCGCTGGTGCACGAGATCGTCGTCGAGCAGGTGGCCGAACTGCTGGGGCTGACTCCCGAGACGGTGGACCCCCGGTACGGGGAGGACTGAACCGCACGTCCCGGGAGGGGCGGTCGGCGGGCTGCTTTCCCAGGACGGGACTGCTTTCCCAGGACCGGACTGCTTTGCCAGGACCGGACTGCTCGCCCAGGACCGGTCTACTTCTGCAGCACGGACAGGTCCTCGTCCGCCTCCGGCACCGCCACCGTGCCCCGGTCGTCCGGGAGCGTCTGGATCGTGAAGCCCGGAACGCCCTCCTCCGTGGCCGCGAGGGTGCGGGCCGCGTAGACCGGGCCCCCGGAGACCGTCTCCACCGTCAGCGCGTACGTGCCCTTCAGTCCGCTCGGAACCGGGGCCTCCACGTTCTGCGTGGTGCCCGCCTTGATCGTGAACGTCTTCGACTGGGCCGTACCGCCGTCGCTGCCCGCCGAGGCGGTGACCTTGACCTTCGCGGTGCCGGTGGGGGCGGTCAGGGAGAGCGTGGTGCCCTTGGAGCTGTTGTCGGCGGACGTCGCGCGCGTGCCGACCGGAGCGGTGGCGGGGATGAACGCCGTCTCCTGTTTGTTCCCCCTGCCACGTACGACCCGCAGGGCGGCCACCACCGGCACGGCCTGGTCGGTGGGGGTCAGGATCAGGGAGCCGGCCTCGCCGCGGGTGACGTCACCGAGGTCGACGGCGGTCGTCATACCGGCCTTGACGTGCAGCGTCTCGTTCCCGGCCGGGGTGATCGACCCGGATGGGGAGGCGAGGCGCACCTTCACGTCGGCGTCGGAGTCGCCGGGGGTGAAGGCGACCAGGCGTACGGCCGTGGCGTCCTTCGGGATACCGGGCAGGACGAGGCCGGCGGCCGGCTCCGTGGCCGCGGCCAGCCAGTCGCCGCCGAGCCGGTCGTCCAGGGCCTGGACGGCCGCGCTCACGCGTCCGCTGCGGACGTTCACATGGACGGTGAGGCTCTCCTGCTTCTCGGCCGTGAGCGTGGACAGCAGGACCGGCTCGCTGGAGTGCGGCGGGACCGTGATGCCCTCCCCCACCGTGGTCTGCAGGGCGCCGTCCTTGCCGTAGAGCTCGATATCGACGACGGCGGCGGAGTCGTCGGGGTTGGTCAGGTGCACGTAGTCGGTGCGGTCGGCGGCCGTGCTGGCGCCGGGGAACCAGAACTCCGTGTCAGGGGCGGTGCAGTTGACGCCCTGCAGGCCGCGGCCCGTGCCCGCGGCGACCTCGGTGGTCTCCTGGAGGGCCCAGCCGGGCGCGAACTTGCCCTCCGCGGTGCCGAGAAGCGCGGGGGTGTCGGAGCCCGATGTGTCGCCGGTGGCCGGAGTGCCGGGTTCCTTCGGCGTCAGGACCGGCTTGGCGGCCTTTTTCTTGCCGCCGGCCTTGTCACTCTTGCCGCCCGTACCGTTACCCGACTGCGCGGCGGCGGGTTGCAGTTCGGCCTTTCCGGTGCTCCCGGTGCCCTTGGTGACGGGCGTGAAGGACGTGTACGACGTCTCCGCGAGGTCGGAGAGGCTGGGCGCCGGGCACAGCAGGCTGGTGCGCTCCACGGGCAGTTCGGCGGCCGCCTTCGCGGTGTGGGCACCGGCGGTGTCCGGGGTGTCGAGCACGGCGACCCCGGTGACGGCGGCGAGCGCTGCGACGCCGGCGATCAGGGACACGGTGGTGCGGTTCACTGCTGACTCCCGTCGGGGCGCTGCTCGTTGCCGGTGCCGTGCGGGTGCGGCTGCCGCGCCGGGTCGTACGTCGGGTCGTAGCCCTGCTCATAGCCCTGCTGCGGGTACTGCGCGCCGTAGCTCTCGTCGTAGCTCTCGTCGTACGGCGCCTGCTGCGGCCGGCCGTAGGCGTACGGGTCGTACTGGCCGCCCTGGTACGGGTCCGCCTGGTAGGGCTGTTGGTCGTAGCCGCCCGCCGGGTACTGCTGCGGGGCGTCCGGGTACTGCTCGTTGCCGTAGCCGCCGTACTCCGTGCCCGCATAGCCCGGGGTGTCCCATTCTCCGTAGGACTGCTGCTGCGGGACGGGAGCGGGTGCGGGGGCCTCCTCCGGAGGAGGAGGCGGGAACTCGTCGCTCCGGCCGTCCTCTTCGGCCTCGGCCTGGGCGCGCAGCCGGCGGGCGCGGCGGCCCTCGCCGGCCACCGGCTCCGCGGAGACGACGGGCTCCTCGGGGAGGTCGTCGTCGACGTCCCGGCGACGGCCCGGCAGGGCCAGCACGACGAGGACGACGGCGAGCGCGCCCTGGACCCACAGCCAGACGGTGTGGGTGAAGGGGTCGTCGTAGGTGACGTCCAGTTTGCCGCCGGACGCGGGCAGTTCGAAGCCCTGGGCCCAGCCGTCGACCGTGGTGCGGGTGAGCGGTCTGCCGTCGAGGGTGGCCGTCCAGCCTTCGGCCGCGGTGTCGGCGAGGCGCAGGACCCGGCCGTCGGCGCCGGACGGGACCGTGGTGTGGATGTCGACGGGGCCGGCGGGGACCGTCTGCGGGGCCCCGGACCCGGTGACGACGGTGGCCCGGGCGACCTCCTGGTCGACCCGCCACAGCCCGCTGCCGTCCTGCTGGCTGAGCCGGCTCAGGCCGGGCGTGGCGTCCAGGACGCGGATGACCTCGCGGGGCGCACCCCTGTGGACGAGGACGTAACGCACCGCGAACTTGCCGAGCTGGTCGCTCTGGTCGGCGCCGGAACCGGCGACGAGGTTGGCGACGACCTTGTCGAGGCTGCTGTTCTCTCCGGCGGCCGCGGCGAGTTCGGCGTCGCCGAGGCGGGCGCCGGAGCCGCGGACCAGCATGTAGCCGACATGGGCGTCGGAGTCGCTGTCGAGGACGAGGGTGCGGGCCTGGTCGCTGCCGCCGCTCTCCTCGGCGACGAACGCGGGCACCTGCACGGGGTCGCGCCGCTCCAGCGGGCCGTCGGCCCCGCCGATCACCCAGCCGGCCGCGACGAGCAGCGGGCCCGCGGCCGAGGCGAAGGCGATCAGCGCGGCGACCGGCTGGCGCCAGCCGAAGCTCTGCTCGGCCACCCGCGCGCGTGCCCCGTCGGCGCCGAGGACGGCGGCGGACAGGAGCGCGAGGCCGTAGACGAGGGTGGCGGGGCCGGCCCAGGTGGAGGCGTTGGAGAGGACCGCGAAGATCAGGCCGACGAGGGCGGCGGCCCAGGCCGCCCAGATGCCGAACTGCCGGTCGGTGCGCAGCAGGGCGGCGAGCGCGGCCAGGACGACGCCGATGAGCATCAGTCCGCTGACCGTGCCGGGGCCGCCGGGGCTGATGCCGAGCAGATCCAGGGCGGAGGCCGCCGAGGAGCCGTACTCCAGGCCGGCCTCCTGGAAGAAGCCGAACGAGAGCAAGGTCAGCGACCAGGGCGCGAGGATCAGCAGGGGGGTGCCGAGCTGGGCCAGGAAGCGCAGGCCGTAGGGGGTGATCTCGGCGCGGCGCACGGCCAGCAGGCCGGTGCCGAGGACCAGCGCGATGGGCCAGATGATCGGCGTGAACGCGGTGGTGACGGTCAGGAGCAGGGCGTACGCCCAGGTGGCGCGCCAACTGCCGCGCGCGCCGGAGCTGTTTCCGAAGCCGCCTGCGGCGACGCCCGCGCGCGCGATGAGCGGCAACAGGACGGCCAGGACGGCGGTGCCGAGGCGGCCGCCGGCGAGGGCGCCGGTGGCGGCGGGCAGGAAGGCGTAGACGACGGCGGCCCACGCGCGCAGGAGGCGCGACTCCACCAGCGGGCGGGAGGCGAAGTAGGCGGTGAAGCCGGCCAACGGGACCGAGAAGACCAGCAGGACGGTGACCGCGAGGCCGGTCGAGCCGAACAGCACGGAGGCGAGCATCGCGACCAGCGCGAGGTACGGCGGGGCGGACGGGGTGCCGCCGGCGCCCACCGTGTGCCAGGCGTCCAGATAACGCGACCACAGCTCACTGGAGTCGGCCGGGGCGGGCAGCAGGGCGCCGCCCGCGAGCGCGCCGGAGCGGAGGAGGGCGCGGCAGGCGGCCAGGGACACCAGCAGCAGCACCAGGAAGAGCACCGGGCCGGGTTTGCGCGCGATGCGTTTGACCCGGGCGAACTGCTCGATCTCCAGGAAGTCGGCGTCGTCGCCGCCGGGTCCGGACTCGATCCCGCCGCCGTGCCGTCCGGCGCCGGAGGTCGCATCGGGGTCGGAGCTGCCGAAGAGGTCGCCGACGGCCTGCTCGACCGTGGCACGGATCGTCGCGCCGGGCGGTGGGAACAGCGGCCGCAGTTCCTCCTTGTCGGCGGACGCGCCGCCGCGTCTGCGGCGCCCGGCGAGGATCCGCTCGGGCCGCAGCAGGGTCCCCAGCAGACCGCGGATCTCGTCGACGGCCTGTCCGGGGACCTTGCCGACGAGGTAGGCGACGGTCCGCAGCAGGGTGCCGACGACGACACGCAGCAGCACCCAGGGCAGCAGGGAGGCGCGCGTGTTGACGAGCAGGGTGTAGACCGCGCCGGCCTTGTCGACCTTGTGCGGCGAGGCGGTGGTACGGCCCGCGCAGTCGACGGCGCGGCGCTCGCGCGAGGCGGCCTCGGCGTGGCGTACGACGGCTTCCGGGGCGATCAGGACGCGGTAGCCGGCCGCGTGGGCGCGCCAGCACAGGTCGACGTCGTCCCGCATCAGGGGCAGCCGGCGGTCGAAGCCGCCGAGCTGCTCGAAGACGTCGCGGCGGATGAGCATGCCGGCGGTGGAGACGGACAGCACCGGCCGGACGTGGTCGTGCTGGCCCTGGTCCTGTTCGCGGCGGTCGAGTCCGGTCCAGCGGCGGCCGGAGTGGGCGATGGAGACGCCGACCTCCAGCAGTTGCCGCCGGTCGTACCAACCGCGGAGCTTGGGGCCGACGACGGCGACGTCGTCCCGCCCCAGTTCGTACTCGGTGTCCACGACCCGCAGCAGCTGGGCCAGGGCGTCCGGTTCGGGGGCGCAGTCGTCGTGCAGCAGCCACAGCCACTGGACCGGCTCTCCGTGCGGGAGTTCCGGCAGGTCGTAGGCGTCGTCGCGCCAGCTGCGGGTGACCGGGTCCCAGCCGCTGGGCCGCTTCAGGTACGGCAAATCGTCGGGCGTGAGGACGGGGGCGGTGCGGCCCGCCTCCTCCACGGCCTGGCCGAAGCCGGTGCGCCGGGCGAGGTGCAGCACGTGATCGGCGCCGAGGACGTCGGTGACCAGTCGGGCGGAGTCGTCCGCGCTGCCGGTGTCGGCGCCCACGGCGAACTGCACGGGGCGCTCCTGGCCGAGCAGCCCGGCGAGCGTGTCGGGCAGCCAGCGGGCGCCGTCGTGGGAGACGAGGACCGCGGTCACCACATGACGTGGGAACTCGGGCGGGTGGGCCGGGTCAAACACTGCTGTGGCAGCGCTGTCTTGCTGGGCTGCCGTGTGGCTGTGCACGGACATCGAGGTACGGGCCCCGGTTCGGTGGACTGCGGTGGACGCCTGTGCCCCGAGGGGACGACGAGGTGTCTCGGACGAGCGCCCACACTATCGGCTGGGCACAACGGCAGCCCGCCGCCTGTGGACAACCCACCTGCGACGGGCGGTTCGTGACGAATGTATGTGCTTGTCCATGGACGTACCTGTGGATGTACGGACTGACGCAAGGGGCCGCGCCCTGAGGGTCCGTGCCCTTCGATTCAGACGGCGGCCTTCTTCAGTCTGCGGCGTTCGCGCTCGGACAGGCCGCCCCAGATACCGAACCGTTCGTCGTTGGCGAGGGCGTATTCGAGGCACTCGGAGCGGACCTCACAGGCGAGGCAGACCTTCTTGGCCTCGCGGGTGGAGCCGCCCTTCTCGGGGAAGAAGGACTCGGGGTCGGTCTGGGCGCACAGCGCGCGCTCCTGCCAGCCGAGTTCCTCGTCCGCGTCGTCGACCAGCAGTTGCTGCACCGTCTCGGTCATGTGCGCCCCTCGTCTGTCTACTCGCGTCCCCGTGATGTAGCCGTTACCGATTTCGGCTGAACGACACGAGTGAAATTACAAGTGTGCTGCTCCGGGCGAGTCAAGCCGAGATCTGCTATTGGGCCCCTTATTCACTCTGCGGAACCAAGGCCTAGCGGAAAGTGTTCAAATCGGCATAAACCTTGACAAGCAGATGAGGCCCGAGAGGATGCCCCGCGCCGCACAGTGCCTTTCCGGACCTGTACGGAGAAGGACGCCCAGGAGTTCGATCCCGTTCCGACGCGCGCGTCGAAGCGAACCGGATCACAGTCGGATCACGGGATCGCAACGGGGCTTGCGCGCCCGGTTGTGCGCCATGTGTCCCGGGTGACGCCTGAACAAACCTTTCATCGTGGAGTTGGACCGGATGAGGTGAAACATGTCCCACTTGCCGGGTGTCGAGTTGACAGTGAACGTGTGAACCGATGTCCTTGTGGGCATGCTCGCGAACTTGGCACTCACCTCGACCCGCTCGGCCGGGTCCCTCGGTGCTGCCCACGCTCGCTGTAGCTGTTGTTGCTGTCCCAGCTGTTGAGCCGAACTCGCTCCAGCTGCGTCTGAGTCCACCGCGACTCGGCTGCCGCCTCCTTTGAGCCCTACCAGGGGCGAGCCCCACCCGGGCACCCCTCCCGCCCGCGACCCGGGCGGACGGTACGCGACACCCAGGTCAGCCCCCCACTCTTCCGCCGAGGAAAACCCCACCCCATGAACAGCGACAGCGACCTCCAGATCGCCGGCGACATCCTTGAGGTCCGGCACCTGCTTCAGAGTCCGCGCGAGCACCCGGCCACCGTCGCCGAGTTCGTCGGCCTGTCCCGATCCATCGCCGCCGACCCCTCCCAGTGGGAGCACCTCGTCCGGTACGACGCGACGACACGCTGGTACCACCGGCTGCGTACCGGACCCGGCTACGAGGTGTGGCTGCTGTCGTGGGTGCCCGGGCAGGGCAGCGGACCGCACGACCACGGCCCTTCCTCCGGCGTCCTGACCGTTCTGAAGGGCACGCTGACGGAGCGGACCGAGCGGCGCACGCGCGCGTTGGGGCACGGTGCGCAGCGGGTCTTCGCGCCGGGGTACGTGCACGAGGTGATCAACGACACGCTCGAACCGGCCGTAAGCCTGCACGTCTACTACCCGGGCCTGACCGAGATGCCCATGCACATGCCCGGGCACACGGCCTGCACGGCTCCGGCGACGTACGACGACATCGACGTCGTGAGCGCATGACGCCGGTGGACACGTCGTCACCGCGTGACGCCGGTGGACACGTCGTCACCGCGTGACGCCGGCGGGTGCCGTAACCGCCTGACGCGATGTCGTACCCGCCTGCAAGACTTGGCCCATGCGCATTGTGGTTCTGGCAGGCGGCATCGGTGGTGCCCGGTTCCTGCGTGGTTTGAAGAAGGCCGCGCCGGACGCGGACATCACGGTGATCGGCAACACCGGGGACGACATCCACCTCTTCGGGCTGAAGGTCTGCCCGGACCTCGACACGGTGATGTACACGCTCGGCAGCGGCATCAACGAGGAGCAGGGCTGGGGGCGGGCCGACGAGACCTTCCACCTCAAGGAGGAGCTCGCGGCGTACGGGGTGGGGCCCGAGTGGTTCGGGCTCGGTGACCGGGACTTCGCCACCCACATCGTGCGGACGCAGATGATCAGTGCGGGATATCCGCTGAGTGCGGTGACCGAGGCGCTGTGCGACCGGTGGAAGCCCGGTGTACGGCTGATCCCCATGACCGACGACCGGGTCGAGACCCATGTCGCCGTCGAGGTCGACGGGGAGCGCAAGGCGATCCACTTCCAGGAGTACTGGGTGCGGCTGCGGGCCTCCGTGCCGGCCGAGGCGGTGGTGCCGGTCGGGGCGGAGCAGTCGAAGCCCGCGCCCGGGGTGCTGGAGGCGATCGCGGAGGCGGACGTCGTGCTGTTCCCGCCCTCCAACCCGGTCGTGTCCATCGGCACGATCCTCGCTGTGCCCGGCATCCGGGAGGCGATCGCCGACGCCGGGGTGCCGGTGGTGGGCCTGTCCCCCATCGTCGGGGACGCGCCCGTGCGCGGGATGGCCGACAAGGTGCTCGCGGCGGTCGGCGTGGAGTCGTCGGCCGCAGCGGTCGCCGAGCACTACGGCTCGGGGATGCTGGACGGCTGGCTGGTCGACACCGTGGACGTGGGCGTGGTGGAGCGGGTCGAGGCCGCCGGGATCCGGTGCCGGGCCGTACCACTGATGATGACCGACCTCGACGCGACCGCGCGGATGGCACAGGAGGCGCTGACGCTGGCGGAGGAGGTGCGAGCGGTTTGAGCGGAGTGTCTGGTGTGTCGGGCGTGTCTGGCGGCGGTTATCGGGTCTGGGCGGTGCCCGGGCTGCCCGAGGTGCAGCAGGGCGACGACCTCGCCAAGCTGATCGCCGCCGTCGAACCGGGGCTGGCCGACGGGGACGTCCTCCTCGTCACCTCGAAGATCGTGTCCAAGGCGGAGGGACGCGTCGTCCAGGCGACCGACCGGGAAGCCGCGATCGACGCCGAGACCGTCCGGGTCGTGGCGCGGCGCGGACCGCTCCGGATCGTCGAGACCCGGCAGGGTCTGGTGATGGCCGCCGCCGGGGTCGACGCCTCCAACACCCCTTCCGGGACAGTGCTGTTGCTGCCCGAGGACCCGGACGCGTCCGCGCGGTCGATCCGGGACGGGCTGCGGGACGCTCTCGGCGTCAATGTCGGCGTGGTCGTCACCGACACCTTCGGGCGACCCTGGCGCGCGGGGCTCACGGATGTGGCGATCGGCGCGGCCGGCGTGCGGGTCCTCGACGATCTGCGCGGGGGCACGGACGCGTACGGCAATCCGCTCAGCGCGACGGTCGTCGCGACGGCGGACGAGTTGGCCGCCGCCGGTGACCTGGTGAAGGGAAAGGCCGCCGGGCTGCCCGTCGCCGTGGTGCGCGGATTGCCGCATGTGGTGGCCGAAGGCCACGAAGAGCACGGTGAGGGAGCGCGGGCCATGGTGCGGGGCGCGCGCGACGACATGTTCCGGCTGGGCACCTCGGAAGCGGTACGGGCAGCCGTGACCCAGCGGCGTACGGTGCGGGCCTTCACGGACGAACCCGTCGACCCGGGGTCGGTGCGGCGAGCGGTCGCGGCGGCCGTGACCGCGCCTGCCCCGCACCACACCACGCCGTGGCGGTTCGTGCTGCTGGAGTCCGAAGAGTCGCGGGCCCGACTGCTGGACGCCATGCGGGACGCCTGGATCGCGGATCTGCGGCGGGACGGGAAGTCGGAGGAGTCCATCGCCAAGCGGGTCCGGCGGGGGGACGTGCTGCGCGACGCGCCGTATCTCGTCGTTCCGTGTCTCGTCATGGACGGGTCGCACACGTACGGCGATCCGCGGCGGGACGGGGCCGAACGGGAGATGTTCGTGGTCGCCGCCGGGGCCGGGGTGCAGAACCTCCTCGTCGCGCTGGCCGGGGAGCGGCTCGGGTCGGCGTGGGTGTCGTCCACGATGTTCTGCCGGGACGTGGTGCGTGAGGTGTTGGGGCTGCCTGAGGACTGGGATCCGATGGGGGCGGTGGCGGTCGGGCATCCGGCACAGGAGCCGCCGGCCAGGGCGGAGCGGGATGCCGGGGCGTTCATCGCGGTTCGGTGAGTCCGGGGTTCAGTGAGGCCGTGCGGTGCGTCGGTTCGGTGTGTCCGCTCGGTGTGTTCGAGGTTCGGTCAGCGTGAAGTTCGGTGAGCCTGGGCGTACGGCCTCTTGTTCCTCGTACGAGCGCCTAGTCTCTTAGGAAATCTCAGACGCCCCCTACTTCTCCGGGATCTCATTCGTGGCTGGACGGTTCGCTCCTCGGTCCACGCGTACCACGGTGCGCGGTGGGGAGGTCGTCGTGCCCGCCGCGCGCCGGGGAGCGCCGGTGGCCGCGGGGCGGGTGCGGACGTGGGTGCCGGACGGGCCGCTGGATCTCGGGCTGGTGCTCGGGCCGCTGCGGCGGGGGCCTGCGGATCCGACGTTCCGGGCGATGCCGGACGGTTCCGTGTGGCGGGCCAGTCTCACGCCGGTCGGGCCGGGCACACTGCGGGTCACCGCGGCCGGGGGTGCGGTGCGTGGGGAGGCGTGGGGGCCGGGGGGCGAGTGGCTGCTGGAGCAGTTGCCCGGGATGTTGGGGGCGGATGACGATCCGTCCGCCTTCACTCCTCGGCACCGGGTGGTGGCGATGGCACGGCATCGGCGGCCGGGGCTGCGGCTGACGCGGACCGGGCTGGTGCTGGAGTCGTTGATTCCGTCGGTTCTGGAGCAGAAGGTCACGACGGACGAGGCGTACCGGGCGTGGCGGTTGCTCGTGCGGAAGTTCGGGGAGCCCGCGCCGGGACCTGCGGCGGGCGGGCGGCTGTGGGTGATGCCGGCGCCTCGGACGTGGGCGTTGATTCCGTCGTGGGAGTGGCATCGGGCGGGAGTCGACAACAAGCGGGCGTCGACGGTTCTGCGGGCCGTGCGGGTTGCTGCGCGGCTGGAGGAGGCGGTGCGGATGCCTCCGGCTCAGGCTCAGGCCCGGTTGGAGGTTGTGCCGGGGGTCGGGCCGTGGACGTCGGCGGAGGTCGTGCAGCGGAGTCACGGGGCGGCGGATGCGGTGACGGTGGGGGATCTGCACCTGCCGGGGATCGTCGGCTGGGCGCTGGCCGGGGATCGGTTCGCGGATGACGCGCTGATGCTGGAGCTGCTGGAGCCGTATGCGGGCCAGCGGCATCGAGCGGCTCGGTTGATCTTGTTGAGTGGGCAGGTGCCGGCCCGGCGGGCGCCGCGGATGCCGCGGGGGGATATCGGGCGCTTGTGACGTGCCCGGTGCGGTGACCGTTGCTGGGGGCTCCGCCCCCGGACCCGGACCTACGTCCACCCGCCACCCGACTCGCTCGGGCAAGAGGCCGGGCTTGCCCAGGGCTCCACCCGCAGACCCTCGGGCCTGAGGCCACCCACCGCCCGACCCGCTTCCGCAAGACTCCGAGCCGAGTCCGAGTCCCACCCTCAGACCCACAGCCGCTCGGGCCAGAGGCCGCCCATCGCCCGACCCACTTCCGCAAGACGCCGGGCCGGGTCAGGGGCTTCGCCGGCAGACCCTCCCGGACCCGCGCCCCCACCACCCACTCGCTTGCGCGCCAAGCCGGGCCCGCCTGGAGGTCGCCGGCCCCCGAGGCAGGCCGACCCGTCGATCCGTCTACTGGTCCGAGGAGAACCGCACCGCCCCTGCCGGGATCCGCGCGTCGCACCACACCCGCATGCCGTCCCGGAGTTCGTTGTCGGCGCCGATGACCGCGCCGTCGCCGATGACCGTGCCGGTGAGGATGGAACGTTCCCCCACGCGGGCGCGGGTGCCGATGAGGGAGTCGGTGATGACGGCGCCGGGTTCGATGACGGCGCCGGGGAGGATCGTCGAGCCGAAGACCCTCGCGCCCTCCGCGACGAACGCGCCCTCGCCGACGACCGTACCGCCGGTGAGCTTGGCGTCGGGGGCGACCCGTGCCGTGGGAAGGACCAGGCGATCGCCGCAGCGGCCGGGGACCGCCGGGGACGGGGCGCGGCCCAGGACCAGGTCGGCCGAGCCGCGGACGAAGGCCGCCGGGGTGCCGAGGTCCAGCCAGTACGTGGAGTCGACCATGCCCTGGAGGTGGGCTCCGGCGGACAGCAGGTCGGGGAAGGTCTCCCGCTCCACCGACACCGGGCGGCCGGCCGGAATCGTGTCGATGACCGAGCGGCGGAAGACGTACGCCCCCGCGTTGATCTGGTCGGTGACGATCTCCTCCGGAGTCTGCGGCTTCTCCAGGAACGCCAGGACCTTGCCCGTCTCGTCCGTGGGGACCAGGCCGTAGGCCCGCGGGTCCGTGACCTTGGTCAGGTGCAGGGAGACATCCGCGCCGGTCGTCTCGTGCGTCCGCACCAACGCCCTGATGTCCAGGCCGGTCAGGATGTCGCCGTTGAAGATGAGGACCGGGTCGTCGGGGCCCGAGTGGAGGCGGGAGGCCACGTTGCGGATCGCGCCGCCCGTACCGAGGGGTTCCTCCTCGGTGACGTACTCGATGTGGAGGCCCAGCGAGGAGCCGTCGCCGAAGTGCGGCTCGAAGACCTCCGCGAGGTAGGAGGTGGCGAGCACTATGTGGTCGACGCCCGCCGCTCTCGCTCTCGCCAGTTGGTGCGTGAGGAAGGGGACCCCGGCCGCGCGGACCATGGGTTTCGGCGTGTGCACCGTGAGGGGGCGCAGCCGGGTTCCCTTGCCGCCGACCAGGAGGATCGCTTCTGTCACCTGTCGTCTCCGCTTCCTGCCGGGACCGGCCGAACTGTCTTTCGGCCGGCCAGTGTATGCAGACCGTTGTGCGACGCCTTCGACGGCCGTGCGGCATTCAGCCTCGTGTCCCCCGACGGCGATGAACGTGTCCCCCGAAGCGCCCGGAGCCCGCGGAACCTCCCCGGAACCTCCGAGTCCCCCGAGCCCCCCGGACAGTCCGATAGACCATCCCAAGCCCCGCGCGGTTCCCTTTCCGACCTGTCCGGGACGGTGTCCGAGCCCCCTGGACCCCGAACCGGGTGCTAGCGGCCCTGATAGCGGGCAGCGGTCGTGCGGGCATTGCCGAGCTTGCGGTAGAGCTGCCGGCCGGGGCACTCCGTGGCGAAGCCGTCCCGATGGCCGGAGATCACATCCAGTCGTACCTTCTTGCCCTTTCGGTAGAGATTGCCACCGCCGGACTTCAGATATGTCTTTCCACGCGGATTGCCCCCGTGCAGACCGAGCTTCCACGCCGTGAGGCCGGCGATGGCCTTCACCGCGGCGGCGGGCGGCTTGTGGGAGCTGAAGGTGCCGAGGACGGCGATCCCCATGCTGTTGGTGTTGAAACCGAGCGTGTGTGCGCCCAGGACGGGCTTCGCCACGCCCCCGGCCCGCCCCTCGTAGATGTTTCCGCACTTGTCGACGAGGAAGTTGTAGCCGATGTCGCGCCAGCCCATGCTCTTGACGTGATAGCGGTAGATACCACGGATGACGGAGGGTGCCTGCGCACAGCGGTATCCGTTGCCGGAGGCCGTGTGGTGGACGAAGGCCACGTCGACCTTCTTCGTGTAGACGAACCCGCGCTCCCGCAGCTTCTCGTCGGCGCCCCAGCCGCGCCGGGTCACGATGCGCGGACGGGGTCCGATGTACGGCTTCACGCGCTGCTCCGACGTCAACTTCCCGGACCGCAGGGTCAACAGCTCCCGCTCGGTCGCGCGCCGGCCGAGCGCGGGGATCTCGGTGGCGCCGAGGGAGACCGACAGTTCGGTGTTGACGCGGGAGGCTTCCGCGGCGGCGAGGGCCTCGGCGGGATCGGCGGTCGGGGCGATGTTCCGGACGGCGGCTCGGTGGCCGCCGGTGGCTCGATGGCCGACGGTGGTGTCACCGACGGCGGTGCCGGCGACCCCGGTGCGATGCGCGCCCCCGGTGCCATGCGCACCCCCCGTGTCATCCGCGCCCCCCATGCCATCCGCGACCGCAGCGCCGGCGGTGGCGTGCGCTGCCGTCCGGGCGGTCGGCGGGGCCGCCTCGCCCGGGTCGACCAGTTCGAGGCGCAGTCCGGAGGGGAGGGAGGAGTACGACGTCGTCGACGCGCGAGAGCCGCGAGCCGTTCCTGTCGGCCCGGGCTCGGACTCCGGCCGTACCCGTACCTCCACGCCGTCCGAGTCGCCGACCCACAGCGGGGCCGTCGCGCCGCGCACCGGGCCGGAGGTGCGCTCGGCGGTGTCCGGGTCGGCCGCGTGGTCGGCGTTGTGTGTCTCGACGTCCTGCCAGCCGGACCAGGTGCCCGTGCCGGCCGCGCGGGTGCGGACCTGGACGCGGCCGTGGAGTTCGGCGTCCGGGTCGTCCCAGACCACGCCGACGAGCGAGAAATGCCGTACGTCCCGGCGGGGCAGGCCCTGTTCGGCGGTGGGGCCGAGGGCGCGGTCGCGGGCGAGGGGCACCAGCGGCAGCGACTGCGTGCTGCCGGGCGCTTCCGTGGTCGGCGCCCGTCTCCCGGTCGCCGTGGCCACGTTGACCGCCGGGGCCGCCGCGTCCGGAGCCCTCGCCGGGGCCGGAGCGTGTGCCGCGGCCGCGGGCGGGGTCAGCGGAAGGGCCAGGGCGGCCGCGCAGGTGACACCGATCGAGGAAGCAAGGAATCCACGCATGCTCCTGATCCTGGACATAGTCATACATATCTGTCCATTGGGGAGTTGACGGGACGTCGAGCGGGGTTCCACCGAACCGACTACGGGGCGAGGGCCCGGCGGCTCGAAGCGCGGGGGCGGGCCCGCGTACCCTTCTGCGAGTGAACGCCACCGACCGCACCCCTGCCGACCTGCTGCGTTCCGCGCTCGCCGCGGATCCCGGACGCCCGCTGGTGACCTTCTACGACGACGCCACCGGCGAACGGGTCGAACTGTCCGTGGCCACCTTCGCCAATTGGGTGGCCAAGACCTCGAACCTCCTCCAGGGCGATCTCGCCGCCGCGCCCGGTGACCGGGTGGCGCTGCTGCTGCCCGCGCACTGGCAGACGGCGGTGTGGCTGCTGGCCTGTGCGTCGGTGGGGGTGATCGCGGACGTCGGAGGGGATCCGGCGGCGGCGGACGTGGTGGTGAGCGGACCGGACACCCTGGAGGCGGCACGGGCATGCCCCGGGGAACGGGTCGCGCTGGCGCTACGGCCGCTCGGCGGGCGCTTCCCGCAGGCCCCGGCGGGTTTCGCGGACTATGCCGTCGAAGTTCCGAGCCAGGGCGACCGGTTCGTGCCGTTCGCGCCGGTGGACCCGGAGGAGCCGGCACTGATCGTGGCCGGACGGGAGTTCAGCGGGGCGGAGGTCGTCGAGCGGGCCGGGGCGGAGGCGCCGGAACTGGGGCTCACGGGGCCCGGATCGCGGCTGCTGTCCGGGCTGCCGTACGACACGTGGGAGGGGCTGAACGCGGGGCTCTACGCGCCCCTGGCCACCGGAGGCTCGGTGGTGCTCTGCCGCAACCTCGACCGGCTGGGCGAGGAGGGGCTGGCCAAGCGGATCGAGAGCGAGCGGGTCAGCGTCACGGCACGGTAGAGGAGGGCAGGGCCCCAGCTTGATCTCAGGCACCGGATGCTGGTGCCGACGCACGGAGGGGGCTCCACCCCCAGCCCGTAAGGGCCCTGAACGGACGTCGCCCCCAGCCCCCCATCGGGCCCGAACCGGCCTCACCCCCCCATCGGCCCGAACCGGCCTCACCCCCAGCCCCCCCACATCGCCCCTGAACACACCTCGCCCCCCAACGCCGGACGGGCTGAAATCACCTCCACCGGCGCTGACACCAGCTCTTTCCCCCGTTCGGCCCACCTCCACCCGCCCCCCGCCCCCCACGCGCGCCATCGTCGTAGCAGCAGCCCGCACGACGCTCTCGTACGCCATGAGGGGTGGATCCGACGTGACCGACACCGCAGGCGCGCCCTCCGGACGGAGCGGTGCCGATGCCGGCCTCGGTCCGGGGGTGGGGGCATCGGCCAGTGGGCGGGGGCTGATACGGCGGCGCAGACGGCGGTGGGTGCGCGGGGCGGAACTGACCGTGGTGCTCGTGGTGCTCGCGGCGGGCGGGACCGGGTGGGCCGTGTACGCGAAGCTCGACAGCAACATCACGCCGGACCGGGCGGCCGCGACCGAACTCAGGCGGCACGAGCGGGAGCGGCCGGCCACGCGGGTGCAGGGCGCGCAGAACATCCTGGTGATCGGGTCGGACTCGCGGTCGGGGGGCGACAACCGGCGTTACGGGCGGGACTCGGGGACCGAGCGGTCGGACACGACGATCCTGCTGCACCTGTCCGCCGGGCGGCGCAGCGCCACCGCCGTGTCGCTGCCCCGCGATCTGATGGTGGACGTCCCGAGTTGCGCGCGGCCCGACGGCAGTCGCACCGACCCCATGTTCGTGATGTTCAACTACGCCTTCCAGGTGGGCGGTTCGGGGTGCACGGTCCGGACCGTCGAGCGGCTCACCGACATCCGGATCAATCATTACGTGGTCGTCGACTTCCACGGCTTCAAGGACATGGTGGACGCGGTCGACGGTGTCGAGGTGTGCCTGAAGGAGCCGATCCATGACAAGGACGCCAAACTGAGGCTCCCGGCGGGGCGGGTGACGCTGAACGGCGAACAGGCGCTCGGCTACGTGCGGGCGCGCAAGACCCTCGGCGACGGCAGCGACACCGACCGGATGGACCGCCAGCAGCGTTTCCTCGGCGCCCTCGTCACCAAGGTGCGCGGAAATGACGTGCTGCTGAATCCGGCGAAGCTCTATCCCGTGCTGGACGCGGCCACGTCGTCGCTCACGACCGACCCCGGCCTGGCGAGCTTGCACAGTTTGTACGAACTCGTTCGCGGCGTGCGCCACATCCCCACCGCACGTGTGCAATTCCTGACGGTGCCCCGGGAGTCGTACGTCTACAACTCCAATCGCGACCAACTCGTGGAACCCGAGGCAGAGAAGCTGTTCGAACGGCTGCGCAAGGACGCCCCGATCGAGGTGACACGGAACCCCGGGCGGCATTCGACGGCGAAAAGCGGCAATTCGGCCCCGGATGCCGAAGGCGACTACAGCGCGTACGACGCCGATGACGCCGATGACGCCCATGGAGACCTCCGCGGAGACCTCGGCGCGGACGAGAAGTCCGGCGGAAAGCGTCCCGGCGAACCCGTCGGCGGCGTTTCCCCGGCACCCACGTTCCGGGGCAACACGGCCGCCGAACACCCCTGTGAGTAAAGCAATTGTCAAGGTGGCGAGCCTCCGTCCGATAAAATGAGTGGATTGCCCAGTTGTAGGGAAGTGGAATGCGTCACCGGCGTCGCTTCACGGCTGAGCGTGCGGTTAGTGTGAGCGATCCGGTGCACCCGGCCATGAGGTCCGTCCTGAGGTCGTGCACTGCGTGACCGAGACCGGGCGCCTTTGGAGGGGAAAGGCGCCGCGTGCCCCGACGGAGGAACGGACAACCGTGGACGCGCAAGGCCGTGGGCGGGCGGGCGACATCGACCCCGCAGACCAGTGGGTGCTCAATCCGAACACCGGTGAATACGAACTGCGACTGACCCCTTCCGCACCGCAGTCGGCGGTCCCCAGACCGCGCGCCGCCGTGCCGACCGGAGCGGTCGGCACGGGCAGGGCACGCGGACGTACGGCGACGCCGCCCGCGCCGGGCCCCGCGGTCCCGGCGCCGCGCAGGCGCCGTGGTGTGCCGGAGGAGCCTTTGCCGGGCCGGCGCGGGCGCCGGCCGGTGAAGAAGAAGCCGAAGGCCAAAAAGATCCTGCTGTGGACCGGCGGCACGATGGCTTTCGTACTGGTGGCCGGGACCGGCGCCGCGTACCTCTACGTCGAGCACCTCAACCGCAACATAAAATCCGTCGCCGATGACGGCGCGAGCACCGGCGGCTTCAGCAAGGACAAGGCGATCAACATCCTGTTGATCGGCACGGACAAGCGCACCGGTTCCGGCAACGAGGGCTACGGCGACGCCGGCAGCGTCGGCCACGCCGACACCACGATCCTGCTGCACGTCTCGAAGGACCGGACGAACGCGACCGCGCTCAGCATCCCCCGCGACCTGATCACGGACGTCCCGGACTGCCCGACCACGCAGAAGGACGGCACGACCAAGGTCATCCCCGGCACCACCGGCGTCCGCTTCAACACCAGCCTCGGCCAGGACGACCGGACGCCCAGTTGCACCATGCGGACCGTGACCGAGCTGACGGGGATCAAGCCGGACGACTTCATGGTCGCCGACTTCAACGCGGTCAAGACGCTGACCACGGCGGTCGGCGGGGTCGACGTCTGTCTCGGCAAGGACATCAAGGACCCGGACTCGCACCTGAACTTGAAGAAGGGCACTCAGCACATTTCCGGCGAGACGGCGCTCGCCTTCGTCCGTACCCGGCACGCGGTCGGGTTCGGCGGCGACCTGAGCCGGATCACCCTGCAGCAGCAGTTCCTGAGCGCCCTGATGCGGAAGCTGAAGTCCAACGACACGCTGACCAGCCCGACCAAGATGATCAAGCTGGCGGAGGCGGGCACGAAGGCGCTGACCGTCGACTCCCAGCTGGACAGCATCAACAAGCTGAAGGACCTCGGTCTGGAGCTGGGCAAGCTCAACGTCAAGAATCTGACGTTCACCACCGTGCCGGTGATCGACAACCCGGCGGAGAAGGTGAAGGCGACCGTCGTCGTCAACCCCTCGTCGGCGCCGCAGGTCTTCGACATGATCAAGAACGATGTGTCGTTCACCGAGGTCAAGGCCCAGAAGAAGAAGGAGGCGGCCGCGGTGGCCGCCCGCCTGAAGGGCACCAAGGCGGACGCCTCCCAGGTGCGGGTGCGCATCCTCAACGGCGGCGCGGAGGCCGGCAGCGCGCAGGCGCAGCTGGAGTACCTGCAGAACGAAGCGGGCGTGCTGAAGTCCGAGAACGCCGGCAACGCGCCAGCGGAGCTGAGCAGGACGACGCTTGAGTACGCTCCCGACCAGGCCGACCAGGCCCGACGGCTCGCGGCCATCATGGGGCTGTCCGGATCGGCGTTGAAGCCGGGCAAGAGCGTCACCAACTCCCAGGGCCTGCCCACGATGACGCTGACCCTGGGCAAGGACTTCAAGGGCGCGGGCGAATCGCTCACCACTCCGACAAAGGCGCCGGAGGGAGTCCAGAAGTCCACGGCCGACAAGGTCGAGTGCGCCAAGTGACCTGAGGGGCCTGTCGTACGTCTAAGGGGACGTACGACAGGCCCGTTCAATGGTGCGAGGGTGGGGAGACAGGGGACATGACGCACAGCAGTGTGCACGGGGAGGGGACCCGGCCGGATGTCCGGCCGGACGACGCGGGCCGGGAGGGCGGCCGGCGCGGGGAGCGGTCCGGCGGCGAGGCGGGCGGCGGGGACGGCTCCGGCAGACGCCGAACGGCGGGCGGCCACGGCGGACGGCGCGGCGGGCAGCGGCGCGGCGGGAAAGGCCGCGGGCAGCGGCCCGGGCGCAAGCACCGGGTGCTGCGTTGGTCGGCTACGACGCTCGCGGTGCTGATACTCGGCACGGCCGGCGCCGGATACCTGTACATCCAGCACCTCAACCACAACATCCAGAAGGGCGCGCGCAGCAGCGGCGACTCCAAGGCGCACAAGGCGGAGCCGAACGCCGCCGGCCAGACGCCGGTGAACATTCTGCTGATCGGCTCCGACAGCCGTAACTCCGCCGAGAACCTGAAGCTCGGCGGACACCGGGAGAGCGTGGGCGCTCCGCCGCTGGCCGACGTGCAGATGCTCATCCACCTGTCGGCGGACCGCAAGAGCGCCGCGGTGGTCAGCATTCCGCGCGACACCCGGGTCGACATCCCCAAGTGCGAGGACCCGAAGACAGGCGAGAAATACCCGGCGACCAACAGGATCATCAACGAGACGCTGGCCCGCGGCGGCGCCGGCTGCACGTTGACCACCTGGGAGAACCTCACCGGGATCTACATCGACCACTGGATGACGATCGACTTCGCGGGCGTGGTGAGCATGGCCGACGCCATCGGCGGCGTCGAGGTCTGCGTGAACCAGAACGTGTGGGACCGCCCGCTGCCCAGGGTGTCCGGCGGCTCCGGACTGAAGTTGAGGGCCGGCAAGACGAAGGTGCGGGACGAGCAGGCGCTGCAGTGGCTGCGTACCCGGCACGCCTGGGGCAGCGACCCGCTGCGGGCGCGCGCCCAGCACATGTACATGAACTCGATGATCCGCACGCTGAAGGACCAGAACGTCTTCACCGACACCGGCCGGCTGATGGACCTCGCGGAGGCGGCCACCAAGTCCCTGAAGGTCTCGGAGGAGCTCGGCACGGTCAAGAAGCTGTACGACCTCGGCATGCAGCTCAAGACGGTACCCACGGACCGCATCACCATGACGACGATGCCGACCGTGCAGGACCCGCAGAACAGCGACCACCTGCTGCCCGCCGGCGCCGACGCCGAGAAGATGTGGGCGATGATCCGCGACGACGTGCCCTTCGACGACAAGGGCTCGAAGACGGAGGCGAAGCAGACCGCGAGCGCCCAGAAGACCAGCGAGGACCCCGCCGCGGCGAAGGACCAGATCGGTGTGCTGGTGCAGAACGCCACCCGCACCTCCACGCTCGGCCCGGTCTCCGGACGCGCGGGCGCCATCGCCGACGCGCTCGTCGGCAAGGGCTTCACGAGGGCGGCCCGGGACACCTCGGCGTCCACCTCCGAGGAGCGGACCGTGGTGCGCTACCCGAGCGCCGAACTGGAGGGCGACGCCCAGGCGGTCGCCAAGTCCCTCGGGATTCCGGTGAGTTCGGTGAAGAAGTCGACGGACGTGTCCGGCGTCACGGTCGTCGTCGGCGCCGACTGGCGTACGGGGACGGCGTATCCGGAGGAGTCGGCGCCCAAGGCCGGTGACCTGCCCGACAACTCCGATGCCCTCAACGGGGCGGACACCGGCAAGTGCATGGACGTGTACCCGCCGTACCAGTGGTAGCCGGCCCGCATCTGGCCCTCAACTCCCTTCATCCGCCCCTCAATCCTCAGGAATATTCACTCGACGCGGAAGTGTGCGGATAGTGTGAGCGCTCCAGGTGATCCCCGGCCACGAGATCTGGCCCAGACGGAGGATTCCTACAACGGTGGACACACAAGGCCGTGGGCGGGCGGAGCACATCGACCCCGCCGACCAGTGGGTGTTAAACCCGAAGACCGGCGAATACGAACTGCGACTGGGCCCTTCCGCACCGCAGTCGGCGGTTCCCCGGTCGCGCGGAGCGGGTGCGGGCGGTGCGCGTACGGCGCCGCCCGCGTCCCCCGGGCGTGACGTCCCGTCCCCGCGCAGACGGCCCACCGGGCCGGGGGAGCCGCTGCCGGGGCGGCGCGGACGCCGGCCGGAGAAGAAGAAGTCGAAGGCCAAGAAGGCCCTGTTATGGACCGGCGGCACCATGGCGTTCGTCCTGGTCGCCGCCGCGGGGGCCGGCTACTTCTACCTCCGGCATCTGGAGGGCAACGTCAAGACGACCGACGTCGGTGACGCGGGCGCCGGCAGCTTCAAGAAGGACGAGGCCTTCAACATCCTCGTCATCGGCACCGACAAGCGCACCGGCGAGGGCAACGAGGGCTACGGCGACGCCGGCAGCGTCGGCCACGCCGACACCAACATCCTGCTGCACGTGGCCAAGGACCGCTCGAACGCGACCGCGCTCAGCATCCCCCGCGACCTGATCGTGGACATCCCGGACTGCCCGACGAAGCAGGAGGACGGCACCGAGAAGGTCGTTCCCGGGCTGCGGGGCGCCCGGTTCAACCGGAGCCTCGGCGAGGGCGGCCGGGACCCGGGCTGCACGATGCGCACGGTGAAGGAGACGACCGGCATCCAGCCCGACCACTTCATGATGGCCGACTTCAACGCGGTGAAGACCCTGACCACGGCGGTCGGGGGCGTCAAGGTGTGCGTGACGAAGCCGGTCAACGACAAGGAGTCGAAGCTCGTCCTGCCGGCCGGCGAGTCCACGGTCGCGGGCGAGAAGGCGCTCGCCTTCCTGCGCACCCGGCACAGCTTCGGCAACCGGGGCGACCTGGACCGGATCAAGGCGCAGCAGCAGTTCCTGGGCTCGCTGATGCGCGAGATGTCCTCCGGCGACACCCTCACCAGCCCGACCAAGCTGCTGAAGCTGGCCGAGGCCGCGACCAAGGCGCTGACCGTGGACGAGGCGATCGGCAAGGTCGGCACCCTCAAGGACATCGCGCTGGAGCTGAAGAAGGTTCCGACGAAGAACATCACCTTCACCACGATCCCGGTGAAGGACAACCCCGCCGAGAAAATCCCGGCGACGGTCGTCGTCAACGAGGTGACGGCCCCCCAGGTCTTCCAGATGATCAAGGAGGATGTGTCCTTCACGGAGGTCAAGCAGCAGCAGGTGAAGGAGAAGGCCGAGGTGGCCGCCCGTCTCAAGGGCCCCAAGGCGGACGCCTCCCAGGTGCGGGTGCGCATCCTCAACGGCGGCGCCCCGGCCGGCAGCGCGCAGCAGCAGCTCTCCTGGCTGCAGACCCAGGCGGGCGTCAGCAAGTCCGAGAACGCGGGCAACGCGGGTGTCACCCAGCCGAAGACCACCCTGGAGTACGCCCCCGACCAGGCCGACCAGGCCCGTCGGCTCGCCGACCTGATGGGCCTGTCCGGGGCCGCGATGAAGCCGGGCAAAAGCGTCACCAACGCCCAGGGGCTGCCCACGATGACCCTGACCCTCGGCGCGGACTTCAAGGGCGCGGGCGTCAAGCTCAACGCCGCTTCGGTGAAGACGCCGGACCTGGACAACAAGTCCACGGCGGACAAGGTGCAGTGCGCGAGCTGAGCCGGTGAGCTGAGCGGGACCGCGAGCTGAGCCGGTGAGCTGGCGGGACGGGGGCGACCGTCGGTCCGAGGTCGCCCCCTCGCTTCTCGTCAGCCGGCGGTGGCGTCCGCGTGGACCGCCGGGCGCCGGGAGGCGATGACCTTCCTCGCCAGCGACTTCGGGCTGGTCAGAAAGCCCCAGCCCCACGACATGTGCATGGTGGCGAGAGCCACCGGGATCTGCAGCCGGGCCTTCATCGGCAGCCCCTTGCCCGCGGGCAGGGACCCGAGGACGATCGCCGCGAGATAGCCGCCGGGGATCACGAAGCCCCACGGGGTGAGCGCGGCGCCCACCACGATCCCGGCCGCGATCGCGCACACCGCGGTCGGCGGGGCGAGGTAGCGCAGGTTGATGGAGCCCTCGTGGTAGCGGGCGACGACGTGCCGCCAGCGGCCGTAGTCCTTGTACTGCTTGGCCAGGGCCCGCACGCTCGGCCGCGGCCGGTACGACACCCTCAGTTCGGGCGAGAACCAGATCAGTCCCCCGGCCTCGCGGATCCGGAAGTTGAGCTCCCAGTCCTGGGCGCGGATGAACTCCTCGTTGTAGCCGCCCTGTTGCTCCAGCGCCTCGCGCCGGAACACGCCGAGGTAGACGGTCTCGGCCGGGCCTGCCTCGCCTCCCGTGTGGAAGGACGCGTTGCCGACGCCGATCTTCGAGGTCATCGCGGCGGCGACCGCGTGCTCCCAGTCGTTCTCACCCTCGGCGTGCATGATGCCGCCGACGTTCTGCGCGCCGGTCTCCTCCAGGAGCCGGACGGCGGTCGCTATGTAGTTCGGCGAGAGCATGCCGTGCCCGTCGACGCGGACGACGATCGGATGGCGGGAAGCCCTGATCGCGGCGTTCAGCGCGGCGGGCGTACGACCGGTGGGGTTCGGGACGGTGTGGACGCGCGGGTCTTCCCGTACGAGCTCGGCCGCGATCTCGTCCGTGCGGTCCGTGGACGGACCGAGGGCGATCACGACCTCCATCTCGCCGGCGTACTCCTGCGCGAGGATCGCTTGGACGGCTCCGCGCAGATGCCGCTCCTCGTCGAGGACAGGCATGATCACAGATACGGCGGGGAGCTGCACGTCGGGATTGGCGTTCATAGGGGGATCACGTTACCGCGAACGGGGGACGCCCTTGCGCGCCGCCCGGGAGGTGCCCCGGGTCGCAGATCGTATGGGCCTACGGTGCTCACGATCCCACGTACGGCCCCCCATCCGAGTCGGCCCGGTCCGGCCGGACCGGCCCCAGCGGAGGTGTCCTTCCATGCCCACGCCGCCCCGCCGATCCCCCGCCGCCCGTCCGCCCCAGCGCCGCCCACGGCCGCCCGTACGGCGGAAGAAACCTCGCTGGGCCATGCGGGCGGTGACCATCCTGTCCGTCGTCGTCCTCGCCTCCGCCGGGATCGGCCACGCGGTGGTCACGAGCATCGACGCGGACATCGCCCGGGTCGACCCCTTCAAGGACATGAAGAACCGGCCCCGGGCCGGCCACGGGATGAACGTCCTGCTGGTCGGCACCGACGGCCGTGACCACATCACCGCCGCCGAGCGGCACGCGTACCGGCTCGGCGGCGCGCCCTGCCACTGCACCGACACGATCATGATCGTGCACATCTCGGAGGGCCGGAAGCGGGCGAGCGTGGTGAGCCTGCCACGCGACTCGTACGCCGTGACGCCCGAGCACACCGACCGGACCACCGGGGAACGGCACCACGGCCACCCCATCAAGATCAACGCGGCGTACGCGGAGGGCGGACCGAACCTCACCGTGCGCACGGTAGAGAGCATGACCCATGTGAAGATCGACCACTATCTGGAGGTCGATTTCACCAGCTTCATGAAGACGGTGGACGTGCTCGGCGGGGTGCGGATCTGCACCGTCGAGCCGATGAAGGACACGTACACCGGCCTCGACCTCCGGCCCGGACCGCACGTCCTGCGGGGCGGGCCGGCCCTCCAGTACGTCCGCGCCCGGCACGTCGACGGCGCCTCCGACCTGAGCCGGATGCAGCGCCAGCAGCTTTTCCTGGCCGCGCTGATCGACCGGGCGACCTCCTCCGGGATCCTGCTGAACCCGATGAAGTTCCGGGACGTGGCCCGGGCCGTCCTGGGTTCCGTACGCGCCGACAAGGGCTTCGGCACGGCCGAGCTGCTGGACCTGGGCCGGGCGATGCGGAACTTCTCCCCGTCGTCCTCGGAGTTCACGACCGTACCGATCGGGCGGATGGGATACGTCGTCAAGGGCGTCGGCTCGACGCTGAAGTGGGACCCGGAGAAGTCCGAGCGGCTCTTCCGCTCCCTGCGCGAGGACGAACCGCTGGCCGTGCACCGCCCGAGGAGCAGGGCCGTGCGGGTGGCGGTGGCCCCGCAGCAGATCCGGGTCCAGGTGGAGAACGGGACTCCGACGGACGGGCTCGGCAGCCGGGTGGACGCGGCACTGGCGGCGACCGGGTTCCGTACGACGCGGCAGCCCGTACGCGCGGCGGACCGCGCCGTGAAGCGGACCGTCGTCGCCTACGACCCCCGCTGGGACCGCTCGGCGAAGTCGCTGGCGACAGCCCTGCCGGGCAGCGAGCTGCGGGCGGTGAAAGGGCTGGGGGCGACGCTGAAGGTGGTCGCCGGGGCGGACTTCCGAAAGGTGCGGAAGGTGAAGGCCGAGGATCCGTATCAGGGGGAGTTCGGGGTGATGCGGGGGGACGACGCGGGGTGTGCGTGACGGCCGGGGGCGGCCGGGGCCTGCCGGGTCGGTCAGGGCGGCCGGGGCGGCCGGGGGGATCGGGGCAGTCGGCACCCGGCGCCGGCGACGACCCCGACGCCGAGACCGCAGGGCAGCCGGGGCGGTCGTGACGTCGGGACGCGTCGGGGTTCCGGCCCCGGTGTCCCCGGTTCCACCGTTGGACGTCCCGCGCCCTCAGTCCTCGAACCCGTCCGCCGCCCGTCGCTCCCGCAGCTCCAGGATCTCCCGGCGGCGGGCCAGGCGGTGGGTGCGGCGGATCTGGGCCTCCTGGTTGCGGCGCTTGTCCCGCTCGGTCTCCGGGAGCGCCGGAGGCACCCGGCGGGGCTTGCCGTCGGCGTCGACGGCGGCGAAGACGAGGTAGGCCGAGCCGACATGGGTGGCCGGGGTGGACTCGTTCCAGCGCTCGGCCAGCACCCGCACCCCGACCTCCATCGAGGTCCGGCCGGTCCAGTTGACCTGGGCCTTCACATGGACAAGGTCGCCGACCCGGACCGGCTCCAGGAACGCCATCTCGTCCATGGACGCGGTGACGGCGGGGCCGCCGCTGTGCCGGCCGGCCACGGCGCCCGCCGCGTCGTCTACCAGCTTCATGATCACTCCGCCGTGGACCGTGCCCAGGAGGTTGGTGTCGGCGTGGGTCATGATGTGGCTCAGCGTGGTGCGGGAGGCCGAGATCGGCTTGCCCGGGATATCCGGAGTTTCCGATTCCGCAGTGGGGGCCTGGTCTGTCATGGCCTCCACCTTATGCGGACGTGACAAGCCGGGATTTTGTGTCAGCTTCGCAACAGCACTGCCCTTATTTTCCGACGAACCTTGTAAGGGGCGTACCTCCGCCCTGCACACTGGGCCCCATGAGCGATTGGCCCGAGGCAAGGTCCGACGACAACCGTGGCAGCCGGTACGGACGCGGCAGCGCGAGCGCACAGCCCGAGAGCGCCCGCGTGATGCGGCAGGTCCGCCGCGGTCCGGCGGCGCCCCCCGGGCAGGGAGGGTACGGCCCCGGCCCCGCGTCCCCGCCGTACGCCGGCGGGGTCCCGCAGCAGCCGTCGTACGTCAACGGCGGTGACGACTCCGCCTACGGCAACGGGTACGACAGCGGCTACAACACCGGCCAGGTCTACGGCGGCGATGGCGCCGGCGGTCCGGGCGGCCCCGGCGGCGGCCGTGGTCCGCGGCCCGCGCCGAACTGGCGCCGCCGGATCAAGTGGACGGCGATCACCGTGACGACCCTGCTGGTCGTGACCACCGTGGCCACGTACTTCTGGGCCGACTCCAAGCTGAACCGCGAGGTCGACCTGTCCAAGGTCATCGACCGGCCCGAGACCGGCGAGGGCACGAACTACCTGATCGTCGGCTCCGACAGCCGCGCGGGCATGTCCTCGGAGGAGAAGAAGAAGCTGCACACCGGGTCCGCCGAGGGCAAGCGCACGGACTCGATGATGATCCTGCACACCGGCGGCAACGGCGACACGCTGATCTCGCTGCCGCGTGACTCGGACGTGGAGATCCCGACGTTCGTGGGCTCCGAGTCCGGCAAGACGTACAAGGGCACGGGCCGCCACGTGAAGCTGAACGCGGCCTACGCCGAGGACGGCCCCGAGCTGCTGGTGCGCACCGTCGAGTTCAACACCGGCCTGCACATCGACCATTACGTGGAGATCGGCTTCGCCGGCTTCGCGAACATCGTGGACGCGGTCGGCGGGGTCGAGATCGACATCCCGAAGGGCGGCATGAAGGACACCAAGTCCGGCGCCGACTTCGCGGCGGGCAAGCAGACCCTCAACGGCGAGCAGGCCCTCGCCTTCGTCCGTACCCGGTACGCGCTGGCGGGCTCCGACCTGGACCGCACGAAGAACCAGCAGAAGTTCCTCAACGCGCTCGCCAACCAGGTCGCCACCCCCGGCACGATCCTCAACCCGTTCAAGCTGTACCCGACGATGGGCGCGGGACTGGACTCGCTGATCGTCGACAAGGACATGGGCCTGTACGACCTGGGCAAGATGTTCTGGGCGATGAAGGGCGTCAACGGCGGCGACGGCACGTCGATGAACATGCCGATCTCCGGCTCCACCGGAGGCAACCTCGTCTGGGACAAGGCCAAGGTGAAGACCCTGGTGGACGAGCTGAAGAACGACGAGAAGGTCACGGTCAAGTAGGCGGCCCGGGCGGCAACGGAGCACCGTTCGACGCGGTGCTCCGCCGCGTCGGGACCAGGGGCTGTCCAAACGACAGCCCCTGGGGCACCCCGGTGGGGTGCCCTGGGGTGCGGCGGGTGGGTCACGTCGTGGCGCCCGCCATCGTCCGGCAGGTCTGCGCGCAGCGGCGGCAGGCCTGCGCGCAGGCCATCATCTGGGGGTCGTCGGGCATCGACATGCAGGCCTCGGCACACATGTCGCAGGCCTTGGCGCACAGGGCGCACATGTCGGCGGACATCGGGGAGCGGCGCATCATCATGTCCGAGCACATGCGGGTCGTCTCGGAACAGTCGATCAGCGCGCGCATGATCTGCATCTGGGCCTGGCCGCCGCCCTTCTGCATACAGGAGCTCATCGTCTCCTCGCATGCGCTGTGACAGGCCATGCACGCCTCGATGCAGTCCTGGGTCTCCTTGCTGAGTTCGGTCGTGGTGGGTTGCATGGTTCCTCCTCCGGTGGCGGGAACCGCGGGATCGGACCCCGCACCTCCGTCCTACGCCCGTCGGCGCGTGTCCGCCACGGGGCGGACGGAGGGAATCCGAAGAGGGAAACCAGAGGGGAGCTCTACGGGAGGTTGCGGGCCATGACGATGCGCTGGACCTGGTTCGTGCCTTCGTATATCTGCGTGATCTTCGCGTCGCGCATCATCCGCTCCACCGGGTAGTCCCGCGTGTAGCCGTAACCGCCGAGCAGCTGGACCGCGTCCGTGGTGACCTCCATGGCCACGTCGGAGGCGAAGCACTTGGCGGCGGCTCCCAGGTAGGTGAGGTCGGCGTCGCCGCGTTCCGAGGCGGCGGCGGCCTGGTAGGTCAGGGCGCGGGCGGCGGAGACCTTCATGGCCATGTCGGCGAGCATGAACTGGATGCCCTGGAAGTCGGCGATCGGCTTGCCGAACTGCTTGCGCTCCTTGACGTAGCCCTTGGCGTAGTCGAGGGCGCCCTGGGCGATGCCGAGGGCCTGGGCGGCGATGGTGATGCGGGTGTGGTCCAGGGTCTTCATCGCCGTGGCGAAGCCGGTGCCCTCCTCGCCGATCATGCGGTCGGCCGGGATGCGCACGTTGTCGAGGTAGACCTCGCGGGTCGGGGAGCCCTTGATGCCGAGCTTCTTCTCGGGGGCGCCGAAGGAGACGCCCTCGTCCGACTTCTCGACCACGAAGGCGCTGATGCCCTTCGAGCGCTTCGACGGGTCCGTCACCGCCATCACCGTGTAGTACTCGGACTCGCCCGCGTTGGTGATCCAGCGCTTCACGCCGTTCAGCACGTAGTGGTCGCCGTCACGGACCGCCTTCGTCTTCATGCCGGCCGCGTCGGAGCCGGCGTCCGGCTCGGACAGGGCGTACGAGAACATCGCGTCGCCCTTGGACAGCGGGGAGAGGTACTTCTTCTTCAGGTCCTCGGAGCCGGAGAGGATCACCGGGAGCGAGCCCAGCTTGTTCACCGCGGGGATGAGCGAGGAGCTCGCGCAGGCACGGGCGACCTCCTCGATCACGATCACCGTGGCCAGCGCGTCGGCACCCGCGCCGCCGTACTCCTCCGGTACGTGCACCGCGTGCAGGTCGGCCGCCACCAGAGCGTCGTGCGCCTCCTGCGGGAAGCGGGCCTCCTCGTCCACCGCGGCGGCGTACGGGGCGATCTTCGCCTCGGCCAGTGAACGGATCGCGTCACGGAGCATGTCGTGCTCCTCGGACGGGCGGTACAGGTCGAAGTCAGCCGATCCGGCCAAGGTCTCTCACGCTCCAAAGACGCTGCGATGCTGGCGCTAATTACCGTTAAGTAACTCAAATTTTAGGGGTCCGCCCATCCGAGTGATACGTGACCTTGGCGACAAAGGGAAAGCTGCCCGTCAAGGCTCGTACGCACACCCCGACTATGCTCTCCACCGCACGCCCGCGGCCGTCCCACCTGGAGCACCCATGAGCCTCAAGATCACCGTGATCGGTACCGGCTACCTCGGCGCCACGCACGCCGCGGCCATGGCCGACCTCGGGTTCGAGGTGCTGGGGCTCGATGTGGTGCCCGAGAAGATCGAGATGCTCCAACGGGGCGAAGTCCCCATCTACGAGCCCGGCCTGGAGGATCTGCTGCGCAAGCACGTCGCCGGGATCGAGGGCTCCACCGGCCGGCTGCGGTTCACCATGGACTTCGCGGAGGCGGCGGCCTTCGGTGACGTCCACTTCGTGTGCGTGAACACGCCCCAGCGGCACGGTGAGTACGCCTGCGACATGTCGTACGTCGACTCCGCGATCGCCTCGCTCGCCCCGCATCTGACCGGGCCCGCGCTCGTCGTCGGCAAGTCCACGGTGCCGGTCGGGTCCGCCGACCGGCTCGCCGCCTACCTGGCCGCGAACTCCCCGGCCGGCGCGGACGCCGAGCTGGCCTGGAACCCGGAGTTCCTCCGCGAGGGCTTCGCGGTCGAGGACACGCTGCACCCGGACCGGATCGTGGTGGGCGTACGCAGCGAGCGGGCGGAGAAGCTGCTGCGCGAGGTGTACGCCGGTCCGATCGCCGACGGCTCCCCTTTCGTCGTCACCGACTTCCCGACCGCCGAGCTGGTGAAGACCTCCGCGAACTCCTTCCTGGCGACCAAGATCTCGTTCATCAACGCGATGGCGGAGATGTGCGAGGCCGCCGGCGGCGATGTCGCCAAACTGGCCGAGGCCATCGGGTACGACGACCGGATCGGCAGGAAGTTCCTGCGGGCCGGAATCGGCTTCGGCGGCGGGTGTCTGCCGAAGGACATTCGCGCCTTCATGGCCCGTGCCGGTGAACTCGGTGCCGACCAGGCACTGACCTTCCTGCGCGAGATCGACTCGATCAACATGCGCCAGCGCGGTCAGATGGTGGAGCTGGCCCGGCAGGCGCTGGGCGGCGGGCCTTTCCTGGGCAAGCGGATCGCGGTGCTCGGTGCCACCTTCAAGCCGGACTCGGACGACGTCCGGGACTCGCCCGCGCTCAATGTCGCCGGGCAGATCCACCTCCAGGGCGGCCAGGTGACGGTGTACGACCCGAAGGGCATGGACAACGCCCGCCGGGTCTTCCCGACGCTCGGCTACGCCGACTCCGCGGTGGCGGCCGTACGGGGCGCGGACGCCGTACTTCACCTCACCGAATGGCGGGAGTTCCGTGAGCTGGACCCCGCGGCGCTCGGCGAGGTCGCGGCGACCCGGCTGATCCTGGACGGGCGCAACGCCCTCGACCCTCAGTTGTGGCGGAAGGCCGGCTGGACGTACCGGGCGATGGGCCGGCCGAAGGCCTGAGCCGTTCCGATATCGAGTTCCGCGAATTCCCGACGGGTTTGCGGCAGGTTCGGGAATTCTCGCGGGTTCGGTGAAGAACCGATGTGCTCCGCGGATTTTCTCTGTGCGAATTTCGCCGTCCCTGCGGACGGCGAGCTCCCCCATGGACAACTACCCGCCTGGCAGGGGCCCTTCACACCCACGGCACATGCAATCCGTCCGCATAATCATCATCACGAGTTCGAATTCCATTCGAGCGATATGCGGAATCGACCGTTCTCACAGGTGGGCCCCCCATGAAAGAGAGGCAGGCAACAATCGGTTAACCACCGCGTAGCGACGCGGAATCCCCCTTCCACTCCACTGGTCGTCATTCGCCACACCCTTCATGTGGATTGAACCGACCATGCCAGGAGAGAAAATGCCCTTGTTCCGTAGGGCGGAGTGGCCAGGGGATCACCGCGACGAACTGGTGGCGGGGGCGCTCGTCGGTGCCGTGGTGATCGTGCTGGGTTACGCGTCGGGCATCGGCGCCCCCTCCGCCTCCGGAGAGGCCGCCGTCTCCCCGACCCCGCCGCCCGCGGCCACGGCACCGGTGAGCCCCACGCCGGCCGCTCCGGGCGGGGCGGGTGCCCAGGACGCGGGAGCCGGCGCGGGCCAGTTCCCGGCCGGCGGCGGTGCGTTGCCCGGCTACGGCGGGATCGGCGGGGACGCCGGTTACGGCAGCGGTGGCCCGGTGGGCGGCGTCGGCGGCGTCGGCGGCACGGGCGGTACCGGCGGGGCCGGTCAGCCCGGCCCGTCGAGCGCCCCGCCCACCGGTTCCGCCTCCCCCACGCCCACCCCGTCCCCCTCGGGCTCCACGCCCGGTGACGACACCTGCCAGGAGGGCGAGGTCACCCTCGCGCGGCCGCTCCTCGGCGGGCTCACCGAGCCCGTGTTCGGGCTGCTCGACGGCACGGACGAGACGCCCGAGCCGCAGCCCTCGCCCTGTGTCGGTATCGCCCCCGTCTCGCTGCCCGGGCTGCTCGGCATCGACGCCTCCCCCCAGCCGGAGGCGACCCCGTGACCCGAAGCCTTCGGCGCACCCTGCTCCTGTTCCTTCTCACCCCGCTGCTCTACGCCCTGGTCGGCGCGCCCCAGGCCGCCTTGGCCCACACGGAACTGGTGTCCTCCACCCCCAAGGACGGCGCGCACCTCAAGAAGGCACCGGACCGTCTCACGCTCACCTTCGACGAGCCCGTCGCCCTCGACGACGTCCGGGTGCTGACGGTGGACGGCGACCGGCTGCCGGTGACCCGGGCGGCGAAGGGCGGCACCCGTGCCGTGCGGGTCGCGCTCGCCGCACCGGAACACGGTGACCTCGCCGTCGTCTGGTCCGTCGTCGACGAGGAGGACGGGCACCCCTCCTCCGGCCGGATCGCCCTCAGCATCGGCGCACCGGCCGAGAAGGCCGCCACGACCGGCGGCGACCAGGCCGCGTCCCCCGTTCCCACACCGTCCCCCTCGGTGCGCAAGGGCCTCGTCGCCGCCCGCTGGACCGGCTATCTCGCCCTCGCCGTGTTCCTCGGCGGGCTCGGCTTCCTCGTGCTGCTGTGGCCGCGCGGCGCGGACGAGCCGCGGGCCCGGGCGCTGCTCGCGCTCGCCTGGACCGCCGGACTGCTGGCGACGGTCGTCAGTGTCGGCCTCCAGGGCGCGTACACCACGCTCGGCGGCTTCCGGGACGCCCTGCGCCTGGAGACGTACGCCGACATGCTGACCACCGAACCGGGGATCGTGCTCGCCGCGCGCACCCTGCTGTGGGTGCTGGCGGCCGTGGTGCTCGGCGCGCTGCTCCAGGGCGGGGCCCGCACCTCCCGCTCCCCGGGCTGGCGGGTGGGCGCCCTCGCGGTCACCTTCGGCCTGCTGCGGACCACCGGGATGACCGGCCACAACTCCGAGGGCGGCGAGCCCACGTGGGGCGCGGTCGCCGACTTCGTCCACCTGCTCGGCGCCTCCCTGTGGATCGGCGGACTGGCCATGCTCGCGCTGGCCGTACTGCCGCGCAGGCGGGCCGGGGAGCTGGCGGAGGTGGTACCGGGCTACTCGCGGCTCGCGGCCGTGAGCGTCACCGGCATCGTCTGCGCCGGGCTGGTGCTCGCCTGGCAGGTGGTGGGCTCCTACCACGCCCTGCTGCACACCTCGTACGGGCAGCTGCTGCTGCTCAAGACGGTCGTTCTCGGGTGCGTCCTGCTCGCCGCCTACGCGAGCCGACAGTGGGTGCGCACCCGCCTCGATCTCGCCGTGCTGTTGCGCGGCGACGCCGCCACCGTGCGGCCCTTCGGCTACTCGGTCGCGGCCGAGACGGGGCTTGTCCTCGTCGTGCTCGCCGTGACGAGTCTGCTGGTCACGGCCGACCCCGGCCGCTGAACTCTCCACAAGCACAAAGGAGTTGTAGTGAAGCAGAACAATGAAACCGGTGAACGGCGGCGCACGCCGCCCACCGGGAACCGGGGCCTGCTGGTCGCCGGGGTGGGTGCGGCGCTGGCCGCCGTGCTCAGCCTCGGACTGCTGAGCGCGCTCTCGGGCTCCAAGACCGACTCGGTGCAGAACGCGGGCGCGGCTCAGGCGCCCGCCGCTGCCGCCGAGGCCCGGCCGGCCGCCGCCGCCAAGGCGGACTACCAGGTCGACATCATGGGCAACAAGTTCGGCAACGGGAAGCAGCTCGTCGTCGAGGTCGGCCAGACCGTGCAGTGGACCAACCACGACAGCGTGCCGCACACGGTCACCACGACGAAGGCCCCGGTCAAGTTCGACTCGGGCACCCTGAACAAGGGCGACTCGTGGTCGTACAAGTTCACCAAGGTGGGGACGTACGAGTACTACTGCGCGGTGCACCCGGACATGGTCTCGTCCGTGAAGGTCGTCGCGGCCGGTGGCGGAGGTGGCGGTACGACGCCGGCGCCCACCCCGACGACGGCTCCCACGGGCACGCCCACGACCGGCCCCACGGCCACGCCGACCGGAACGCCCACCACGGGGCCGACCGGCATGCCGATGCCGACCGGCACCGGTGGCACGGGCGGCGGTTCCGGTGACGACGAGCAGTGCGCCAGCGCCAAGGACGTGCTGATGCCGATCCTCCAGCACCTCTACTCGGCGCACCTGGAGCGGTCGCCGGGCGAGCAGGTGCAGGACGCGCTCGCGCTCGACTCGTACATCAAGACGCACACCGTCTGGGTCGAGAGCATCCTCAAGCCGGCCGTCGCAGGTGGCAGCACGGTGCTCGACAGCACGCTCAGCACCCTGCTGAACCACGTCAACAACGCGCACCTGGGTGAGTCGCTCGGACAGCAGGTCACCGACCTGCTGAACGCCGACAGCTACGTGAAGATGCACACCGTCTGGGCCGGGCAGATGCTCACGCCCACCACGGACTTCATCACCGACAACTGCTGACGCGATCCGCGACACGGAAAGACGCCGCTCCGGCCGGGGCTCAGCCGGCCGGAGCGGCGCCCGTGTCCATTCTCCACGCCCAAGCCACGCATCGGGAACCGCATTCCAAGGAGACCGGGATGACGACCGTCACCCTGCCCACCGTTACTCCGCCACCGGACTCGCGCGGCGACGCCGACCGCCGGTGGCCCCTGCCCGGCCGGTACACCGTGGCCTCCGGCCGCTCGCTCGTCGAACTCACCGCCTGGTACGGGCCGTTGCCCACGCTGCGCCGCCGCGTGGCCCTGGCGGGGGCGAGCCTCACCGTGCCCGACCGCTCCACCGAGGCGGAGTCCGGCACCGCGTCCGACGCCGCCCTCGCCGACACCTTCGCCGAGACGGTGCCCGGCCCCTCCTCCGGCACCGGCCTGCCCTCGTTCCGCTTCGAGTTCGGCGGCCGTGACCTCACGGCCTCCCTCGTCTCCGAGCGGGTCGACGAGGCGTACGGCCGGCTCCAGGTGACCGGTGACCTGGAGGTGAACGGCGTCGCCTTCCCCGTGCTGCTCAAGCTGCGGGTGGTCGAGCGGACCGACGACCGGCTGCTCGTCGTGGGCCGGGCCCGGCTTCCGTACCGGCTGCTGCGCCGGGCCACGGGGTTCGGGTTGCCCTGGCGCAGGCCGGCCACCCGGCTGCGGCTGCTCGTCGCGGCGGAGTTCGCGTGAGGGCGGCCGGGACGGCACGGCGTGCGGCCCGGGGCGCCGCCGTGTCCGCCGTCCTCACCCTCGTCGCCCTGCCGTTGCTGCCGTTGCTGCCGGCCCAGCAGGCGTCGGCTGCCTCGTTCAGCGTGACCATGAAGGGGTACGCCTTCTCGCCCGCGAGCCTGTCCGTCCCCGTCGGCTCCACGGTGACCTGGACCAACCAGGACACGGCACCGCACGACGTGAAGACCACCTCCGGCCCGGTCTCGATCCACTCCCCCATGCTGAACAAGGGCCAGAGCTGGAGCTTCACGTTCAGCACGGCCGGGTCGTACGGCTACTACTGCACCGTCCACCCGAACATGACGGCCGGCATCACGGTCCGCCCGGCGGCACCGGCACCGACGCACGAGCACAGCGGAGGCTCGAACTCCTCGAACTCCTCAGGCGGGTCGGGCTCGTCGGGCTCGTCGCGGTCCTCCGGCGGCTCCTCGGCGGGAGGCGGGGCGACGACACCGACCCGAGCCCCGGCAGGCGGCTCCGCACCGCCGATGGACATGGGCTCGTCCTCGTCCCCGTCCGCCAGCGCCCCGGGAGCGGCCGCGCCGCAGACGTCCCCGTCATCGCAGGGCGCGCCGGCGGCGCAGATGCCGGCGACCCAGACCACGGCCTCGACGGCCCGCCCCCTGGACCCCCTGCTCGTCCTGGCCGGCATCGTCGCCGGGGTAGCGGTGCTGTGCCTGCTGCTGGTGGGATCCAGGGCTTCGGCGCCCCGGAAGGAGGAGGGGTAGGGGATCGCCGGGGCGGTACGGGGCTTGACCGCCGGTCACGCCTTGGCCCGATAGCGCCGCATCTTCGCGCGGGCCCCGCACACCTGCATCGAGCACCAGCGGCCGCGGCCGGCCGGGCTGCGGTCGTAGTACGCCCAGTGGCAGTCGGGAGCCTCGCAGGCCTTGAGGCGGGGCCAGGTGCCGTCGGCGAGGGACTGGGCGATGGCCGCCGCGACTCGGGAGAGCAGGGAGCCCTCGTCGGCCGCGGCGAGGGTGGCTGAGCCGTCGGCCGTGTCGACGGTCACCACCAGCGGGGCCGCCGCCAGGAGTTCGCCCAGCGGGGTCACCTCGCGGTGCGGGGGGTGGCCCGCGTGGGCGAGGAGGGTCGCCCGGAGGGACTCGCGCAGTTCGCGTGCCCCGGGTACCTCGTCCTCGGACAGTCCGAACCGTGCCCTGGCCTCCGGCCCGTCCAGCGAGTCGGCGTCCGACTCGATGTCGAGGGTGTTCACCAGGGACTGGACCAGGGCCAGACCGCCGGGCGCGGGCGATCTCTCACTCATGCTTGCGACGTTACCGCTTATAGGGGTGCATGCAGTAACCGTTACTGGTTACTCTGCTCTACAGGTAACCGCGACTTCGAGGAGGAAGTCATGCCGCTCGCCAAGCTGGACGTCGTCGTCCTGGACTGCCCCGACCCTCACGCCCTCGCCAGGTTCTACGCCGACGTGCTCGGCGGCACCGTGGAGGACCAGGGAGAGTGGGTGGACCTCAAGCTGCCCGACGGACAGGCCCTGGCGTTCCAGGCCGCCCCGGGGTACGTACCGCCGAAGTGGCCCTCTCCCGACCACTCGCAGCAGTTCCATCTGGATCTCACCGTGCCGGACCTGGACGCGGCCGAGAAGGAGGTACTGGCGCTGGGCGCGAAGCCGCTGGACGTCGAGGACCGCTCGCGGACCTTCCGGGTTTACGCGGATCCGGCGGGGCACCCGTTCTGTCTCTGCGCCGGCTGAGCTGCTGACCCGCTGAACTGGGAGGAGAGGATCTCATGGCACCCGTGGCACGTATCCGTTCCGTGGTCGTCGACTGCCCCGACCCGCGAGCGCTCGCCGAGTTCTACGCGCAGGTCGGCGGCGGCACCCCCGAGGCGGAGGACGACGACTGGGTCGTCCTGCGCGTCCCGGACGGGCCGCGGCTGGCCTTCCAGCGGGCGCCCGGCCTCACCGCGCCGGAGTGGCCGCGCGCGGACCGCAACGCGCAGCAGTTCCACCTCGACTTCGACGCGGGGACCACCTGGGAGGAGATCGACGCGGCGGAGGAGAAGGTCCTCGCGCTGGGGGCGCGGGTGCTGGACCGGGAGGACTACGAGAAGAAGGACTTCCGGGTGTACGCCGATCCGGCCGGCCACCCGTTCTGCCTGTGCCGGATCGACCCGCTCTAGGACCGGGACGTCAGCCGTCCAGGTCGGCGATCTTCGCCGTCGACGGTTCTCGGCGCAGCTGCGCGGCGCGGGCGGTGAAGTCGGCGCCGCGCAGCACGCGTTGGACGTTGCCCCAGGTCAGCAGGGCGACGTCGGGCTCGCTCCAGTCGCGCTGGAGCAGTTCGGCGATGAGGTTCGGATAGCAGGAGGCGTCGCCGAGTTCCTGCGGGTGGGCGGTTCCGGAGTCGTAGGTGCCGGACAGGCCCACGCACTGCGGACCCGCGAGCGTCCGGACCCGGTCGAGGTGGTCGGCGACGTCCCGGACGGTGGGGCCGGTCTGCTCGGCGGTCAGCGGCACCATGCACAGCCCCTGCGCGGCGCCCAGTTCGGCGAGCAGGTCGTCGGGGAGGTTGGCCGGGTGGGGGCGCAGGGCGCGGGCGGCGGAGCGGGTGCACACGACCGGCGTCTTGGACAGCGCGAGGGCCCGCCTGATGGTCTCCTCGGAGGCGCCGGAGAGGTCCGCGACCACGCCGAGGCGGTTCATCTCACGCAGCATCTCCTCGCCGAACCGGGTCAGCCCGGCCTCGCCGGCCCAGGACACCCCGGACAGGGTGAGGACGCGCAGGCCGAGCGCGCTCAGGGAACGCAGGATGCCGAGGGAGTCGCCGACGGCGGCGGCTTGGGCGGGCCCGAGCAGTACGGCGATCCGGCCGCAGTTGCGGGCGTCGGTGGTCTCGCCGGCGGTGCAGGCCAGCCGCAGGCCCTCCGGGTGCCTGCGGACGACCGTCTTGACCAGGTCCAGCTGTTCCAGGGTGGCGCCGACGGCCCGGTCACCGTCGAGGCTCTCGGGCAGGTGCAAGGACCCCAGCAGCGCGCCGACATGGCCCTCGCGCAGCCGCGGTACGTCCGTGTCGACGGCGCTCTCGCCGAGCTCCAGGTCGTACCAGGGCCGGTGGCGCAGCGCCCAGGGCAGCCCGCTGTAGCCGTCGGCGACGGGATGGGCGGCCAGCAGGGCGTGGGCCCGCTCCAGGGGCGTGCCGTCCGGGTCGGTGACGGGGACGTACGGCGCCTCGAAGGGGTCGGGGAGGGGCTCCGTCAGGTCGTCGAGCTCGCCGGCCTCGGTGATGGGGTGCAGTTCGTGCTGGAGGTCTGCCATGGCGGGCTCCGTATGTCGTGATCCTTTGCCGTGAACTGTTGCCTCGGTCCTTTGCCGTGATCGCGCCTGATCGCAGTACCGCCACCGTCCCACGGAGCCAGGGGGCCTTCCTGGTGGGCGGGGCGTTCGGGGTACCGGACGGGCACCATCGCGGCTGGATCGTCGTCCTCTCGTACGTGAACTTTCAAAGTCCAACCCCCGTCCGTGCCCTGGTGATCGACGCGGACCCCCGCACCCGGCCGCTGATCACGGAGCTCAGCAAGCTGGGCTTCGAGGTGTACGCGGCCAGTCGCGGCCGGTTCGCGATCCCCGTCGGCCGTTCCACCCGTCCCGACGTCGTCGTCCTGTCCGTGGCCCTGCCGTACGACGAAGGCCTGGAGACGTACGACGGGCTGCGCGCCGCCGGGGTGAACGCGCCGGTGCTGTTCCTCTCCGGCGACGACGACCCGCGGGCCGGGACCGCGGTGCGCCGGGTGATGACGAACGCCGACGGCCATGTCACCAAGCCGTTCGCCCTCGCGGACGCGCTCGCGCGCCTTCAGGAGCTGATGGCCCGGGATCTGGCCGACGAGAGCCGGCTGCTGCGCAGCGGGAACCTCACGGTGCACGCGGAGCGCCGCGCGGTCTGGCGGGACGGCAGCCGGGTGAAGCTGTCGCTGCGGGAGTTCGAGCTGCTGAGCTGCCTCATGGACAACGCCGGCCAGGTGGTCACGAAGAAGCAGATCCTGGAGCGGGTCTGGGGGACACCGTCCCGCTCCGGGGTCGTGGAGACGTACGTCTACTACCTGCGCCGCAAGCTGGGCGACGAGAGCCAGTCGCTGATCCGGACGGTCCGCGGCGTCGGCTACACGATGCCGCGCGGCTGACGCCGAGCCCGTCGGCTCTCCCTCCGGAGACTTCAGCCGTCCAGCGACTCGATCGTCGCGTTGGACGGCCCCCGTGTCGCCCGCAGGTCCCGGGCCACGTCCTCCGCCGCGCCCAGCACGCGGACCGCGTTCTGCCAGGTCAGCTTGGCCAGGTCGGGCCTGGACCAGCCGCGGTCGAGGAGTTCGGCGATGAGGTGGGGGTAGCCGGAGACGTCGTTCAGGCCGTCAGGGGTGAAGGCGGTGCCGTCGTAGTCGCCGCCGATGCCGAGGTGGTCGATACCGGCGACCTCGCGCATGTGGTCCAGGTGGTCGGCCACCGTCGAGACCGTGGCGACCGGGCGGGGGTTGCGCTCCTCGAAGGCCCGGTGGACCTTCATCGCCTCGGGGGTGGTGTCGAGGTGGTGGAAGCCGTGCGCGCTCATGTTCTCGTCGGCCGCGGCCGTCCAGTCCACGGCCGCCTGGAGGACGAACTTCGGCACGAACGTCACCATCGCCATGCCGCCGTTGACGGGAAGGCGTTCCAGGACGTCGTCCGGGACGTTGCGGGGGTGGTCGCAGACCGCCCGGGACGAGGAGTGGGAGAAGATCACCGGGGCGGCCGACGTGTCCAGCGCGTCCCGCATGGTCGTGGCGGCCACGTGCGAGAGGTCGACCAGCATGCCGAGGCGGTTCATCTCCCGTACGACCTCACGGCCGAACGCCGACAGTCCGCCGACTCCCGGTTTGTCGGTCGCCGAGTCCGCCCACGCCACGTTGTCGTTGTGGGTGAGCGTCAGGTAGCGCACGCCGAGCCGGTACAACGCCCGCAGCGTGCCGAGGGAGTCGGCGATGGAGTGGCCGCCCTCCGCTCCCATGAGCGAGGCGATACGGCCCTCGTCCCGGGCCGTCTCCATGTCCGCCGCCGTCAGCGCCGGGCGCAGGTCCCGCGGGTAGCGCGCCAGCAACTGCCGTACGCAGTCGATCTGTTCCAGCGTCGCCGGGACCGGGTCGGGCAGGTCCGAGCGGACGTACACCGACCAGTACTGCGCGCCGACGCCGCCCGCGCGCAGCCGGGGGATGTCGGTGTGCAGGTGGGCGTTCTGGGCGGTGGCGATGTCGCGGGCGTCGAGGTCGTAGCGGACCTGTTCGCGCAGCGCCCAGGGCAGGTCGTTGTGGCCGTCGACGACCGGGAACTCGCGCAGGAGTTCCCGGGCGCTCTCCACGGAGTTCACGGCCGTCACTGCCCGAAGCCGAAGCCGTTGCCCGACCCCTCGGCCTTGGCGCGCAGCCGCTTGCCCTTCTCGGCGGCCTGGTCGTTCAGCTCCTGCTGGAACTCCCGCATCCGGCCGAGGAGTTCCTCGTCGTGCGTGGCCAGGATCCGGGCCGCGAGCAGACCCGCGTTGCGGGCGCCGGCCACGGAGACCGTGGCGACCGGGACACCGGCCGGCATCTGCACGATCGACAGCAGCGAGTCCATGCCGTCGAGGTACTTCAGGGGCACCGGGACGCCGATCACCGGCAGCGGGGTCACGGACGCGAGCATGCCGGGCAGGTGGGCCGCGCCGCCCGCGCCCGCGATGATCACCTTCAGCCCGCGCTCGGCCGCCTGCTCGCCGTACGTGATCATCTCGCGCGGCATCCGGTGCGCGGAGACGACGTCCACCTCGTACGCGATCTCGAACTCGTCGAGGGCCTGGGCGGCGGCCTCCATGACGGGCCAGTCGGAGTCGGACCCCATGACGATGCCAACAACGCTCATTCGGTGATCGTGCCTCTCAGGTAGCCGGCTGCGTGACGGGCGCGTTCCAGCACGTCGTCCAGGTCGTCGCCGTAGGTGTTGACGTGCCCCACCTTGCGGCCGGGCTTCACGTCCTTGCCGTACATGTGGATCTTGAGCTGGGGGTCGCGGGCCATGCAGTGCAGGTACGCGGAGTACATGTCCGGGTAGTCGCCGCCCAGGACGTTGACCATGACCGTCCACGGGGCGCGCGGGCGCGGGTCGCCGAGCGGGAGGTCGAGGACGGCCCGGACGTGGTTGGCGAACTGGGACGTTATCGCGCCGTCCATGGACCAGTGGCCGGAGTTGTGCGGGCGCATCGCGAGTTCGTTGACGAGGATGCGTCCGTCGCGGGTCTGGAACAGCTCGACGGCGAGGTGGCCGACCACGTCCAGTTCCTTGGCGATGCTCAGTGCCATCTCCTCGGCCCTCAGGGCCAGGCCCTGGTCGAGGTCGGGAGCGGGCGCGATCACCGTGTCGCAGACACCGTTGACCTGCTGGGACTCCACCACCGGGTACGCCACAGCCTGGCCGTGCGGGGAGCGCACGACGTTGGCGGCCAGCTCGCGGACGAAGTCGACCTTCTCCTCGGCAAGGACGGGGACGCCGGCACGGAACGGTTCCTCGGCCTGAGCCACGTTGTCGACGACCCACACGCCCTTGCCGTCGTAACCGCCGCGGACGGTCTTGAGGACGACGGGGAAACCGTCCCCCTCGGCTCCCTCGGGAAGACCCTCCGCCGCGAACGCGGCCACGTCGGCCGGGTCGCTCACGATCCGGTGCCGCGGGCACGGCACCCCGATCGCGTCGAGTCTCGCCCGCATCACGCCCTTGTCCTGGGCGTGCACGAGCGCGTCCGGGCCGGGGCGGACGGGGATGCCGTCCGCCTCCAGCGCCCGGAGGTGCTCGGTGGGGACGTGTTCGTGATCGAAGGTGATCACATCGCACCCGCGCGCGAAGTCACGCAGCGTGTCGAGGTCGCGATAGTCGCCGATGACGACATCGCTCACGACCTGCGCCGCGGAATCCTGGGGAGTGTCACTGAGAAGCTTGAACCTGATGCCCAACGGGATGCCCGCTTCGTGTGTCATACGCGCGAGCTGGCCACCGCCGACCATGCCGACTACCGGGAACGTCACGCTCCTAGGGTATCGGCCGCGCCATGGTGGCCGGTTTCCCGCCCTCCGAGCCGGTCTTTGCCGAGCTATGAGGCAGTCCACAGGCGATCACTCATGGGGGGTGGTTAGCATGGCTGAGTTGACGAAAACCTAGGGACGGGGGCCTGGAAAGCCATGGGACGTGGTTCCTCAAGGCTCTCTACGACGCCGCGCAGTGCGGCGCGGCAGCGGATCGACCGGCTCCTGCGTGAGGCCGCCAAGTTCGGCGCGGTGGGCGGCGCGGGGGTGCTGGTCAACCTGCTCGTGTTCAACCTGGTCCGGAACTCGACCCATCTGCAGGTCGTTCGGGCGAGTGTCATCGCGACCGTCGTGGCCATCGCCTTCAACTATGTGGGTTTCCGGTACTTCACCTACCGTGACCGCGACAAGGGCGGCCGTACCAAGGAACTCACACTGTTCCTGCTGTTCAGCGCGGTCGGCCTGGTGATCGAGAACGGTCTGCTCTACACGGCGACGTACGGTTTCGGCTGGGACAGCCCGCTCCAGAGCAACATCTTCAAGTTCGTCGGCATCGGCGTCGCGACCCTGTTCCGTTTCTGGTCGTACCGCACCTGGGTGTTCAAGGCGCTGCCCGCCAAAGAGGCGGTGGCGAGCGCGGAATCGTTCCTGGCGACGGAAGTGAAGAAGCGGCGGACGAAGCAGCCCCTCCCGTAGCCCGGTTCTCCGGCCCTCCAGCGGACCGTCGGCTCCCGTACCCCGTTCCCTCGTTCTCCGGCCTCAGCGGACCGTCGGCTCCCCGTCGTCCGGTACCGGTGGTTTCCTCGCCGGCGTACGCGACAGGAACAGGCCAAACACCGGCGGCTGGGTCTGGAGCATCTCCAGGCGGCCCCCGTCGGCCTCCGCGAGGTCCCGGGCCACCGCCAGTCCGATGCCGGTGGAGTTGCGGCCGCTGATCGCCCGCTCGAAGATCCGCGCCCCGAGGTCGGCGGGCACCCCGGGCCCCTCGTCGGTGACCTCGATGACCGTCTGGTTGCCGGTGACGCGGGTGCGCAGCGCCACCGTGCCGCCGCCGTGCATGAGGGAGTTCTCGATCAGCGCGGCCAGCACCTGTGCGACCGCGCCCGGCGTACCGACCGCCGTCAGGTGCCGCTTCCCGGAGCTGACGATGGCCCGGCCGGCGCTGCGGTAGGCGGGGCGCCACTCGGCGAGCTGCTGCTGGATGACCTTGTCGAGGTCGAAGGTGACGGCGGAACCGGTGCGCGGGTCGCGGGAGTTGGTGAGCAGCCGCTCGACCACGTCCGTGAGCCGCTCGACCTGGGTCAGGGCCACGTTCGCCTCCTCCTTCACCGTGTCCGGGTCGTCGGTGAGGGTGATCTCCTCCAGCCGCATCGACAGCGCGGTCAGCGGCGTACGGAGCTGGTGGGAGGCGTCGGCGGCGAGCCGGCGTTCCGCGGTGAGCATGCGGGCGATGCGCTCGGCGGAGGAGTCCAGCACGTCGGCGACCCGGTCCAGTTCGGGGACGCCGTACCGCTTGTGCCGGGGGCGCGGATCGCCCGAGCCGAGGCGTTCGGCGGTCTCCGCGAGGTCGGTGAGCGGGGAGGCGAGCCGGTTGGCCTGGCGGATCGCGAGCAGTACGGCGGCGATCACCGCGAGCAGCGCCACCAGCCCGATGATCAGCAGGGTCCGGCCGACCTCCTTGGTCACCGAGGAGCGCGGCTCCTCGACGAGGACGGTCTCGCCCTTCTCGCCCTCCGCCTGGCCCCGTATGACGTCGCCGACCGGCCGGGTGCCGACCTCGATGTCGGGCTTCCCGGGGATCCGGATCACGGCGTACCGTTCCGGCGCGACCTGGCCCCGCAGCACCCTCGCGTCGACGGTCCCGGAGGCGATCAGCCGGCTTTCGACGATGCTGGCCAGTCGCTGCGCCTCGGAGTCCACCTTCTCCTGGGCGCTGGTGGAGATGGTGCGGGTCTCGACGATGACGAGGGACACGCCGAACACCGCGATGACGACGAGCACCACGGCGAGGGTGGACTGGATCAGTCGACGGCGCATGACCTCTTACCTGTGCCGGTGGGACGCCTTCCCGGGGGGCGCGGGCGGGGGCTCAGCTCTTCTCGAACCGGAAACCCACACCCCGCACGGTGGCGATGTAGCGCGGGTTCGCCGCGTCGTCGCCCAGCTTCTTCCGCAGCCACGAGATGTGCATGTCGAGCGTCTTGGTCGACGACCACCACGTGGTGTCCCAGACCTCCCGCATCAGCTGGTCGCGGGTCACGACCCGTCCCGCGTCGCGCACCAGGACCCGCAGCAGGTCGAACTCCTTGGCGGTGAGCTGGAGCTCCTCGTCCCCCATCCATGCCCGGTGCGACTCCACGTCGATCCGCACCCCGTGGGTGGCCGGTGCCTGGGCGGGTTCGGCGGCGCCGCGCCGGAGCAGTGCCCGGACCCGGGCGAGCAGTTCGGCGAGCCGGAAGGGCTTGGTGACGTAGTCGTCGGCGCCCGCGTCGAGGCCGACGACGGTGTCCACCTCGTCGGCCCGCGCGGTCAGGATGAGGATCGGCACGGTGAGGCCCTCGGCGCGCAGCCGGCGGGCCACTTCGAGGCCGTCCATTCCGGGCAGCCCCAGGTCGAGCACGACCAGGTCGACGCCGCCCTGCGCTCCGGCGTCGAGCGCGGTGGGGCCGTCCTCACGCACCTCGACCTCGTACCCTTCCCGGCGCAGTGCGCGGGCCAGCGGCTCCGAAATGGACGCGTCGTCCTCGGCGAGCAGTACACGGGTCATGAGGTGATGGTAGTCCGCGCAGGCCAGGAGCTGGGTGTGATCGACAGTCGGTCCTTCTTACCTTTCGGCTTACTGATGCGAACCTGTGCCTGTGGGGTGATAACTCCGCGGAGACCTTGGAAAGGGTGCGTACGGTTCCCTTCTCACCTGTGATTCACCTCTCAAGTCCTTCCATTTCCGCTTCTGTCCTGCCGTATGGTGAATGAAAGCCTGTAGCACCGCGGGGACCTTTGGCGAGGAGTTGACGCTGAAGGTCTCTTTTGTGTGCTGGGCCGGTCACCCGCCGGCCTCGAAAGGAAAGCACCCCAGCAAGGATCGACCATGGCGTCCAGCCTGACGAAGGGCTCGGTGACTCCGGGCACCCCCGGTTCCGAGCGGACCTTCTTCGGCCACCCCCGCGGACTGGCCACTCTCTTCATGACCGAGATGTGGGAGCGATTCTCCTACTACGGCATGAAGGCCCTCCTCGCCGTCTACCTGCTGTCCGGCGGCCCAGACGCCGGCAAGGGCAGCATGGGCGGCGGTCTGGCCATGAACGTGGCCACCACCACGATGATCGTCTCCGTCTACTCGGCGATGGTGTACCTGCTCACCATGCCCGGCGGCTGGCTCGGTGACCGCCTCTGGGGCCCGCGCAGGACGGTGGCCATCGCCGCCGTCACGATCATGGCCGGCCACCTCGTGCTGGCCCTGCCCGGCGGTCAGGCACCGTTCTTCGCAGGCCTGGCGCTGGTCGCGGTCGGTTCGGGTCTGCTCAAGGCCAACATCTCCACGATGGTGGGCCACTTGTACGACGGCCCGGACGACCCGCGCCGCGACGGCGGCTTCACGATCTTCTACATGGGCATCAACGTGGGCGCGTTCTTCGCCCCGCTGGCCATCGGCACCGTCGGCCAGGAGGTCAACTGGCACCTGGGCTTCGGCATGGCCGCGGTCGGCATGGCGATCGGCCTCGCCGCGTTCCTGCTCGGCACCCGCAACCTCAGCCCGAAGAGCAGCGTCGTCCCCAAGCCGCTGGCGGCCGAGGAGCGCGCGGCCTGGCTCCGCAAGGGTCTGATCTGGGTGATCGCGGCGGCCGTCTTCTACGGCGTCGTCGGCGTCACCGGCCACTTCACCCTGAACTGGGCGATGATCCCGCTCACCGTCATCGGTCTGGTCGTCCCGGCGGGCGTGCTGCTGCGCATCAAGCGGGACAAGGAACTCTCGGCAAGCGAGCAGTCGAAGATGACCGGCTACATCTGGTTCTTCGTCGCGGCCGCCGTGTTCTGGATGATCTACGACCAGGGCGCCTCCACCGTCCAGGCGTTCGGCGAGGGCAAGGCCGCCGGCTCGCTGCTCGGATTCGACTTTCCGTCCTCCTGGTACCAGTCGCTGAACCCGCTGTTCATCATGGCGCTGGCCCCGGTGTTCGCCTTCCTCTGGGTGTGGCTGAACCGGAACGGCAAGGAGCCGAGCACCATCGTGAAGTTCTCGATGGGTCTGGTCCTGGTCGGGGTGTCGTTCTTCTTCTTCCTGATCCCGCTCGGCATGGCGGCGAACGGCACCGCGGTCAGCCCGATGTGGCTGGTGGGCATCTACTTCATCCAGACCGTCGGTGAGCTGTGCCTCTCCCCGGTGGGCCTGTCGGTGACGACGAAGATGGCCCCGGCGAAGTACGCAAGCCAGATGATGGGCGTCTGGTTCCTCGCGGTCACCGCGGGCGACTCGGTCACGGGTCTGCTGTCCAACCCGGCCGTCGCCGGTGTCGACCTCAGCGGCACGCCCGCGGTGTTCGGGGAGGCGGCGCTGGCCGCGCTGGCCGGGTTCGCGGTGTGGATGTACCGGCGGAAGGTGAAGTCGCTGATGGGGGATGTTCGCTGAGACCTGCCGCCTGGCTGAGGTGACGGAGGTCGTCGCACCCACGTGGGTGCGACGACCTCTCTTCGCACGGTCCCCGCGCCTCTCCAGGCCGGCTACCGCGCCCTCCGGCCCGGCATGAACGTGAACACCGCGCCGCCCAGGAGGACCGCGGTCCCGGCCACCAGTCCCAGCGCCTTCAGGGCACCGTTGCTCTCCGCGCCCGTCTCGGCCAGTCCCCCGTTGGGCGTCGTACCGGAGGAACCGCCCGAGGAACCACCGGAACCGGAGGAGCCCGCCGAGCCTCCGCCGGACGCCCCGCTCGCCTGTTCCTCCGTGTTCAGCGTGAGCGAGACCTCCGACTTCGTCGGTGTGCACGTCGTGGTCGTGCCCAGGGCCTTGACCGTCAGGACACCCGGCGACAGCGTCGACTCACCGCTCGCCCCCGGCTTGTACGTCCCCGTCAGGTCCGGGATCGCGATCGGGTCGCCCGACTTGATGGCCCCCGCGTTCACCGGGCCCTCCACATGCACCGTGCCCTTGTCGGAGCCGCCCAGGACCACCTCCATCGACGGCTTCACCGAGCCCGCCGGAATGTCGGCCGGGCTGTCCATCACCGACTTCTCGAACCGTACGGTCAGATCGAAACTCCCGCCGCTCTTCCTGGCGTTGATCTGCACGGGCGAGGTCGCGTCCTTGTCGCCGATGGGCGTCTTGCAGGCGTACGGCACCTGGACGGCCTTGCCGGTGAAGTCGGTCTGCCCGGCACCGCCGCCGGAACCCCCGGTGTCCGTGCCCCCGCTCCCGCTCTCGGAGGCGGTCGGTGTCCCGCTCGGTGTGTGCGTCGGCGTCGGGGACGTACTGCCGGTCGGGTCAGGGGTCCCGCTCGGCGGCGGACTCCCCTCCCCCGCCGTCACGTTGATGGTCGCGGCCGGCTGCACGGCCGCCGTCGGCGCGCACTTCGTGTCCGTCGACATGGCGTTGACGACGTACGCGTCCGGCGTCAGCGTCAACTGCCCCGGCGCGGTCGGCTTCAGCGTGCCCTTCATGTCGGACAGCACCATCGCCCCGCCCTTGGGGATCGCCGGGTTCTCCCGCGGCCCCCGCATCGCCACGTCGGCGGACTGCGCCCCGGCGACCTTCAGCGTCCCCGACGGCTGGACGGAGTTCGCCGGCAGGTCGATGATGTCCGGGTTCTTCGAGGCGGCCTGCACGAACTTCCAGACCACCTGCACCTCCTCGCCGACCTTCGCGGTGACCGGTGCGGTGATCTCCACCTTGGTGGTGCCGTCGATCGGGTCGAGCCCGATCCCGGCGGGCGGGACGCACCTCGTCGCGTACGTCACCTCCGCGGCCTGCGCCGGACCCACGGCCACCCCGAGCAGGGCCCCGGCCCCGCCCAGCACCAGCGCGAGGCCCGCGGCACCCGTTCCTCTCCGTCTGCCGGCCGGCAGGACTCTCCTTCGCTCGCTCACGTCGGTCCCTTCCTGGTGGGAGTCGTAGGACTCGTGGAAGTCCCAGGACTCGTCGGAGTCACAGGACCCGTGGGAGTCGAGGGACTCGTCGGAGCCGTAGGACTCGTCGGACTGTCGTCGTGCGGTGCGGAGAGTCGACCGGCCGTACCCGGATCGGCGTCCGGGGTGAACCACGGCAGGGTCGAAGCGGATGGGGGTGCCCGGTGCGCGGCCTCGGAGGGCTTCAACCCGGGCAGGCGCAGGGCGAGTTCGGACAGCGGCAGTCCGATGCCCCGGTGCCGGATCCCGCCGGCCCGGCGCGGCCGGACACGGTCCACGACCGCCATGCCGGCCCGGAACACCGCGGCCGGTACGACCAGGCCGACCAGGACCCAGAACAGGGTCACGCCCCAGGGCCGCCCCACGCCCCAGGGCTGCTCGGCGAGGACCTTCCCGCCGTACTTGAGGGAGACGGTGTAGTCGCCGTGCGCGCCGCCCGTGAGCTCGACGGGCAGTTCGATCCGCGCCTTCCTGCCCGGCTGGATCGTGCCGCGCCACTGCTGTTCCTCCCACTGCGGGGCGAACACGCCGTGGGAGGTGCCGACCTGGAAGACGGGGTCCTTGACGGCGGAGGTCCCGACGTTGCCGACGGTCAGGACGAGGGTGCGGGCGGGCGGCGCCCCGAACCAGGTCAGCAGCCCGCCGGAACCGTCGAGCCGGGTGTCCGTGAGCACGGACAGGCGTCCGCCGGCCGGTTCCGCGGGCAGCGGTTCGACGGCGTGCCCGGCGACCTGGAAGACCGCGTCGGCCTCGGCCTTCGCCCCGGTCACCGTCGCCACGTGCACCACGCACGGACACGGCACCGGCGGCTCGGCCACCGGCAGCTTCCGGCTGAACCGGCCCTGACCGTCGGTCGTCACGGCCCGGCCGTCCGCGTTGGCGCAGGAGTTGGTGCCGCCGACCACTCCCCGGGACGGCTCGGCCTGCCCGCAGACCAGGATCATCAGCAGTGCCCGTTCCCGCCACCCGCTGCCGGTGACGGTGATCGAACCCCCGGTCCCCGCCTGCGACGCGGACAGCTTCACACTCGGCCCGTCGGCCGCCGCGGCGACGCCCGCCCAAGGCGTCAGGAGCAGTGCGAGCAGCAGCGCCAGCACCGGAATCCGTACCCTCCCGATCACGTGCTCGCTCCCGTCAACTCGGCTTGGTGGTCCGGGCAGGGGGCCGCCCCGCCGCCTTTGTCGCTACGGCGTCCACGCCGCCGTACGACGACGAGGGCACCGCCCGCCGCCACCGCGCTCCCCGCGCCCGCCACCGCACCCCACGGCACGAACCGCGCCGGTACGAGGGCGGTGTCCTGTGCTCCGCCGCCGGCCGTCACCGTCAGCCGGACGTCGACCGCGTCCAGGGCGGGCCGGCTCGGCCACGGCTCGGTGAGGCGGAGGCGGCGGCCGGGGGCCAGTTCGACGGGCAGGGTGCGCGGGGCGCGGTCGAGGACCGGGCCGAACAGTCCGTCCGCCCGCACGGCGAGGGTCGGTACGAGGACGGTCGTACCCCGGTTGACCAGCTCGTACGCGATGCGGTCACCGTGCACGGTGACGTGTTCGACAGTCAGCGCGGACAGTTCCGGCCCGTCGGCGCGGAGCGTGAGCGGCACGGTCCGGGACCGGCCGTCGGTGTCGCGGGCGACGATCGCGCCGGAGCTGTCGCCGGGGGCGGCGTCCTCGGGGACGCTCACGGTGAAGGGCACGTCGGCGCGGGTGCGGGCGGGCACCCGGACGGACGGCCCGGCGAAGGAGATCGCCACGCCGGTGCCGCTCAGCCGTACGGTGACCGCTCTCCCGCTCCGGTTGGTCACGGACACCGTGTCCTGCAGGACCGTCCCGGGCGCGCCCTCGGCGTAGAAGGCGGGCCGGCCGCCGCCGGACGGCGCGAGGGACCAGCCGTCGGCGACCGGGGCCGCGGAGGCAGCCGGGGCTGCATGCGCGGTGGGCGCGCTGAGCGCGGCGGAAGCGGTGGCGAGCAGCGTCAGCAGGGACAGGCACAGGACGCTGAGGGCTCGGTCGGTGGACGGCATGGGCGGCTCCGGCGGTCGTCACCAACGAGGGATCAGCGGCGGGCCGCCTGGTTCCGCCGGGTCAGCCACAGCACCCCGGCCGCGCCCGAGAGCAGCACCGTGCCGCCGAGCGTGCCGAGGGCGATCGCGGAGTCCTCGGGACCGGTCTGCGGGAGCGCGGCGCCGGAGTCACTGCCCGCGTCACTCCCCGAGTCGCTACCGCCCTGGGTGCCGCCCGAGGAACCCCCGCCCGCCGCCGTCACGTCCAGGGACAGGGACGGCTTCGGGTTGTTCGTCGGTGTGCAGGTGGTCGTCGTACCCAGCGCCTTGATGGTGAGGACGCCCGCCGTCAAGGTGACCTTGCCGCTCTTCTTCGGGGTGTACGTCCCCGACAGGTCGCTGACCTTGATGGGTGTGTTGGCGGGGATCGCCTCCTGGTTGGCGGGCCCGGTGACGTTCACCGTCCCGCTGTCGGCGCCGCCGAGCTTGACGGTGGCGCTCGGGTTCATCGCGCCCTTGCCCAGTTCGACCGGGCTGGAGGAGACGCCCTTCTGCCACGACATGGTGAGCTTGTAGCCGGCGCCGCTCTTGACGCTCTTGATGTCGATGGGCGAGACGGCGGTCTTGACCCCGATCGGCGTCTCGCACCGGTAGTTGACGTCGACGACCTCGGCGTGGGCTGCGGGGGCGGCCATCAGCACCGCCGAGCCGGCCAGGGCCGCGACGGACGCGAGCGCGGCGGTTCGTTTCTGGTACGTCCGGTTCGACACTGTCCCCTCATTCCTGCAGGCGTTCCTGAAGGTTCCTGACGGCACATCAGATCGGCCGTCAAGGTACGCCCGGGGCCCGGAGGAGGGAAGACACAGGGAGCGCCGGATCTGTGGTGATCCGGCGCGGGTGACGTGACGTACGAAGAAGAGTCGGAGGTCAGGTCGAACCGCGGGTAACCCTAGGTCGCAGGTCCCAGGGCTGCCCGGGGCTACGCAGGTGCGCCCAGCTCGGCCCATACCGTCTTGCCGGCGACCCCCGGGGCGCGCAGGACGCCCCAGTCCAGGCACAGCCGCTGCACGATGAACATGCCGTGACCGCCGGGGCGGCCGGCGCGGTGCGGGGTGCGCGGGGCCGGCTGGCCGGTGCCCTTGTCGGAGACCTCGACGCGGATCACCTTGTTGTCGCAGGCGATCCACAGCTCGTCCGGCCCCTCGGCGTGCAGGCAGGCGTTGGTGACCAGTTCGGACACGACGAGCAGCACGTCCTCAGCGGCGGCCCGCTGGTCGGCGGTGGCGGCGGGCAGCCAGCCCCACGCGTACAGCGCCTGGCGGGTGAAGTCGCGGGCGAGCGGCACGACCCCGCTCTCGCCACGGAAGCTCAGTCTGCGGACCTGACGTCCCCCCGACGACACGGCCGCGCCCCCACCGGACGCCCCGGTCGCCGGCACGCCTCCCTCGGACGCCCCGGAAGCGCCGCTGGGCTCCGGGCCGCGGTCGCCCGGCGGATAAGGCCGGGTGGTGCTCATCAGCGCTTCACCTCACCGATTCACCAGTTCACGATTCTCAACATCACTGCTCAGCCGGTACGACCGATCGGACTCCCGCACGGTCACCGGGTTCCCACACAGTCAGTACGGATGTCTCCTGCCCGAGCCGACCGGTCGAACACCCCTGTCTTTCGACACGAAGGCGTGCCGACCCGAAAGCGACGGCCCAGGGGGGAGGAGCGAGGCATCAGCCCGGCCCGGCCACTCAACCGGCCTCTTCGGCCTCGCCCGGCTCGCCGGCCAGAGCCGCTTCCAAGGTGTCATGGACAGTGAAGACCGCATCCGCCCCCGTAATCTCGAAGACTCGCGACACAACGGGCAGCATCCCCGCCAGATGCACCCCACCCCCGGCCGCCTCCGCCTTCAGTCGCGCACCCAGCAGCACGTTCAACCCTGTGGAGTCGCAGAACTCCAGGCGTGAGCAGTCGACCACCAGTCGGCTGAATCCCTTGGCGAGGCAGTCGTCGAGGGGCTCGCGCAACAGATCGGCGGTGTGGTGATCCAACTCACCCGCCGGGGTCACGACAGCACTAGAGCCCTCTTCTCGCACCTCCACCAGAAGCCGGCCCGACTGTGCGCTGCCGACTGTCCCGCGGTCCATGCGTCTCTCTCTCCCGACGTCGTGGCTGCTGATGACGCCCTCGAACACTACGCCTTCTCCACACTCCCCGACACCCGAACAATCACACGCAAACGGACATATACCAACAGAACACACTTGCGGAGGGCTCGGGAAAGCGGGTAGGGCTAGTAAGTACACGCACCCGACACGGCCGGCTTTGGAGGCGCCGCACACCGCAGTGCACGGAACTGGCTTCGGCAGCCTTATGCCGAGAACGATGGAGGACATCATGTCACCCCGGCTCGACGCATCGCATACCCATCAGGCGACGTCGACATCCCCCCCGGAACATCTGGATCCCATCGGGCACGACAGCGACGTACGTCCCGACGCGGACGACGTACTCGCCGGCCTCCCGGAGATCCCGCCTTACGACGAGGTGGGGCCGGTGGACGCACGGGCCCTGTCCAAGACCCTCTTCGCGCGGCTGGAATCGCTGGAAGAAGGCACCCACGAATACTCGTACGTCCGCAACACGCTCGTCGAACTCAACCTCGCCCTCGTGAAGTTCGCCGCCTCCCGCTTCCGCTCCCGCAGTGAGCCGATGGAGGACATCATCCAGGTCGGCACCATCGGCCTGATCAAGGCGATCGACCGCTTCGAACTCAGCCGGGGAGTGGAGTTCCCCACTTTCGCGATGCCAACCATCGTCGGCGAGATCAAGCGTTTCTTCCGCGACACCTCCTGGTCCGTACGCGTCCCGCGCCGGCTCCAGGAACTGCGGCTCGACCTGGCCAAGGCCGGTGACGAGCTGGCCCAGAAGTTCGACCGCGCGCCGACGGTGGGCGAACTCGCGGAGCGCCTCGACCTGTCGAAGGAAGAGGTCGTCGAGGGCATGGCCGCGTCGAACGCGTACACCGCCTCCTCGCTGGACGCCCAGCCGGAGGAGGACGACGCCGAGGGCGCCCTCGCGGACCGTATCGGCTACGAGGACCACGGAATCGAAGGCATCGAGTACGTCGAGTCCTTGAAGCCCCTGATCGCCGAACTTCCCTCCCGGGACCGCACGATCCTGTCCCTGCGCTTCGTCGCGGGCATGACCCAGTCCGAGATCGGCGACGAACTCGGCATCTCGCAGATGCACGTGTCCCGGTTGCTGTCGCGGACGCTGGTGAAGCTGCGCAAGGGCCTGACCGTCGAGGAGTGACGGTGATGTCCGAGGAGTGACGGTGGCGTCCGCCGGGGTCGCACATCCGCCAGCACGGCAACCCGGGCCGCTCCGGCCCGGGTTGCCGTGCGGCGGGCCCCTGCGGAGCCGTCGGCTGAAAGCTTGCTGTTACCCGGGGGAACCCCTTTCCCCCAAGGCCCCCGTCCATCACTATGGGCACCCTTCACCGACTGGCTGGTACGTCAGGACGGCCGGACGGGGCGGCGGCAGGGTGGCAGGAGGCGGGCGGATGGCTCGGGCCGACGGGACCGACGACGAGGTCGGGAACGCGGGCGGTTCCCATGGGAGCACGTCTGTGTACGCGGGCGCCTCTGACGCACGCCTCACCGAACTCCTGCGCGCCGACACGGCCACCGCCTACCTGGGCCTCCAGGAGCTCCGCGCCCGGCATCGCCCGTCCGTCCTCGCCTACGCCCGCCTGTGCGCGACCAGCGAGTCGACGGCACGGCAGTTGGCGGCCCAGGCGTTCACGCTCGCGGCCCGCGAGACGGCCCGGGGCACCGACCCCGGCGTCCCGTGGCGCCACCGGCTCCTGCTGCTGACCGGGCGGGTGGCCGCGTCCTGGGCGGTGGACGAGCGATCGGCGGGCCTCGACCCGGGCCTGCTGCGGGTCCTGAACACCGCGCTCCCCGACGGCCCTCCCCCACCCCTGCTCGCGCCCTTCCAGTCCCTCCCTTCCCGGGCGCAGGGCCTCATCTGGTACGGCGTCGTCGAGCGGGAGCCGACGGACCGCACCGCCGCCTACCTGGGCCTCACCCGAGAGGACGTCACCTACGGCACGGACCAGGCCCTCCAGGCCATGGCCCAGGCCTGCCTCCGCGCCCGCCTCGCCGCGTCCGACGATGCCCGCTGCGGCGACTTCCGCCGCCTGATCGAGGAGGCGGTACGGCCGGAGACCCCGCGCGCGAGCCCCGACCTGGACGCCCACATGGCGCACTGCGCCACCTGCACGACGGCGTACGAGGAACTGACCTCCCTGCGCGACACCCCGCGCACGGCGCTGGCGGAGGGCCTGCTGCCGTGGGCGGGGACGGCGTACGGAGCACGTGAGGCGGCGGGACCGGGTGACGGGTCCCGGCGGGCGGGGCGACGCGGCGGTGGTGCTTCGCGCGCGGCAGGTATCCGGAGCGGTAGCGGATCCCGCACGCCGGCCGGCATCTGGCCACCGTCCAGACGCCTCGCGCTCGCCTCGGCGGCCCTCGGTGTCGCCCTCGCCCCGCTGCTGATACTCCTGCTCACGCAGGGCAACGGCTCACCGTCCGGCGACGCGGCGGGCGCCGAGGTGAGCACGCCGACGACTCCACCCCGGGTGACGGTGACCGCGACGCCCTCGCCGCCCCCGTCCCCCTCCGCGACCAGCAAGCCGCCGTCCCCGACGAGAAGTTCGCCCCCACCGCAACCGACCAAGTCCGCGAGCCCGTCCCCGACGCGCAGCACGCCACCGCCTCCACCGCCTCCCCCGCCGGGCAGCGCCTACGCCCAGGTGGTGAACCTCGCCTCGGGCCGCTGCCTGGACGTCGACGGCGACCTCAAGAACGGCACGGATGTCGTCACCGCCCCCTGCACCGCCGCCTCGACCCAGCGCTGGCGCGTCGACGCGGACCGGGGTGTCGTGCAGTCGTCGGCAGACTCCGACTTCTGCCTGGACAGCCGGGGTGACGTGGACAAGGGCGTCGGCATCTGGGAGTGCGACTCGGTCGACGGGAGTCACGGCGAGAATCTGCGGTTCACCGTGGACAGCGACGGCGTGATCCGACCGGCGATCGCGATCGAGACGGCGATCACTCCGGATGGCGGTAATGGGGGTGCCGGGGTGTCGCTGGTGGCGTTGAGCGGGGGCGCGGGGCAGCGATGGCGGGCGGGGGCGAGTTGAGGCACCCCCACTCGGCGACCGGGCCTGTCAGAGGCGCTCGGCGAACAGCTCCGAGGCATCGGTGACCTGGTAGGAACGGTCAAGCCAGGTTTCGAGTCGGTCCAGGTCGGTTGAGGAGAGGACACGGTCGCGAACCTCGTCGGGCACGCCGATCTGACGCCACCGGAGGACACGCAGAACACCCTCGGCTCGCTCTTGAGCCCGGCCCTCCCTTCGGCCTTCCTCCCGGCCTTCCTCGCGCACCTGCTCGGCCAGCGGGTGCCGCCAGAAGTAGTCGATCCCTGTCACGGCTCAGAAACCCTCGCCGAACAGCTCCGCCGCTTCGGTGACCTGGAAGGAACGGTCCAGCCAGATATCGAGTTCATCCATGTCGGTGGTGGAGAGGATGCGCTCGCGGACGGAATCGGGGACATCGATCCGGCGATGCCGGAGACTGCGAAGGATCATCTGCGCCCTCTCCAAGGCACGTCCTTCCTCTCGTCCTTCCTCTCGTCCTTCCTCTCGTCCTTCCTCCCGTCCTTCCTCCCGGCCTTCCTCACGCACCTGCTCCGCCAGCGGGTGCCGCCAGAAGTACTGGATCGCTGTCATCAGGTCCCTCCACATCTGCTGGGCCTGGCGGTCTGCCAGGCATGAGTCGACGAACTGCACGAAGACCGCGGCGCTGTCCGCGTCGATGGTCCGCAGGGCGGCTGCCAGGGACTCCAGTATGGCGGCGGCCTGCGGGCCGCGACCATGTGTCATCGCCGAAAGCACCGCAAGGGGTACGTCCCGTTCGGCCTCCCGCTGGTCTGCGATCACGGGCACATTGCCCGGCCCCAGCACGAACGGGCGCACAGTCAGCGAAGGGCACCCGCGCACGCCGAGATGAATGGGCTCCGCCGCCCAGCGAGCCGTGGCGCTGTTCTGGGTGATGACGATGAGTACGGGTTCACAGCGGAACTTCTCGTACAGGTAGCTGAGGTAGTACGGCCAGCTGCCGCGTTTCCTCTCGTCCGGCTGGCCCTGCGACTCGACGACCAAGAGGTAGGCCCCCTCGTCGGTCTCCGCCCGCAACAGCGTGTCCACACGTCGCTCGACCGGCTCGATCTCGGTGAGGTCGACGTTCATCGCAGCGAACTCGCGCGGCTCGGGAAACGGGATGTGCAAGACGTCTTGCAGGGCACGAGTCAGCAGCGCGGGATCCTTCTGGAAGATCCGATGCAGGGCTTCGTGCGACGAGCCGACCATCAGCTCTCCTTCCTGTCTGACGTGATCAACGATCTAGGCGGCGACCAGGGTGAGGTGGGCCGCCGGGCGAGGTGGCAGCGGAGCTGCCCCTTTTCCCAGCGACCTCCTCCCGAACCCGTCGTGCGACGTTAATCGCAACGGGCTCTCCAGTGACTGCCGTGAGCTGCGGCTTCGCGTCCAACGTGGATGCCGTCGTGGCAGGTTGAGCAGACCACGAGTGTCTTGCGTCGTTTCCTGGCCATGAGGGCTGCCCAGTTGGGTTGTTCCTGCCCGAGCCGGTCGAGGTCTGCGAGCTTGCGGATCTGGTGGACCTGGATCTTCTCGGTCTGTCCGCAGAGTTCGCAGAAGCCTGCCAGCAGCCGCCTGGTCAGCTCACGCCGACGAGGGGGACTGTGGGCAGGGTCGCGGTCCTTCAGGACTGCGGACTTCTGCCGTTTGAGTGGAATGCCACCGAACTGTGCGATCAGCGGTTTCCTGCTCGGGGCACGGGTGATGCTGGCCTGGAGACACTTGCGAGGCCCGGCCGGGGTGTCGATGGTGACCTTGTACTTGCGGGCCATCTTCGACATGGTCGAGCGATGCTTGTTCGCCAGGGAGCACAGCAGCGAGGACTGCATGACCCAGTGCAACCGGTTCAGTCGGAAGACGTCACCGGCGAGCAGGTAGTACTGAACGATTCCGCGGTACCTGGCGCCGTAGATGCTGACGATGGTGTAGTCGTCGTAGTTGAGCATCGAGGTCTGTCGCGCGAATTTTCCGCGTTTCAGGTACGGGGTGCATTTGGCCTTGATCACGTCCTTCGGGACGTGCAGTTCAACGGTGCCGTTGACCGACCGACGCTTGCGCCTGCGGCCTGTTCTCCGTTCTGCCCTGCTGTCGTTCTTGTGGATCGTGATCTCGTATCCGAGGAATCTCGCCCTGCCGGTTCCGGCGTGGGTGATCAGTGTTTTCTCCTGTGACAGTTCCAGCTTGAGATCGTCTCGCAGGAACTGAGTCATGCGCTGTTTGATTTCCTCAGCTTCAGCCTTCGGTCCGGTGAACCCGATTAGGATGTCGTCGGCGTATCTCACATAGCGTAGGCGGCGATATCCCGGGTCGGACATGTCCTGGCTCGGGAGGCTGTGCTGCCGCTTGCGCAGAGCGCGCACTTCGGCGCGGTTTCCGCGCCTGCGTGCCCGCAGGATGGCCGCTTCGACCTCGCGGTACTCAGGGTTCCTCGCCCTGAGCTTTCCACGGGTGTATTCCGGCATGAGGACTGTTTCGACGAATGTGTCCAGCTTATGCAGATAGATATTGGACAGGATGGGTGAGAGAACCCCACCTTGTGGTGTGCCACTGAGGGTGGCGTTCCATGTCCAGTCCTCCAGGTATCCGGCTCGGAGCATGTTCTGCACGAGTCGCAGGAACCGGTTGTCGTGGATTCTTTCAGCCAGGATTCCGAGCATCACCTGATGGTCAAGTGAGTCGAAGCACTGGGAGATGTCGCCCTCGATGAACCAGGTTGTCCCTGTCCACACCACTGCCACTTGGCGTAGTGCCGAGTGGCAGCCTCGGTCGGGACGGAAGCCGTGGGAGTGGTCGGAGAACTGCGGCTCGTAGTACGCCTCCAGCAGGAGGCGCATCACCTCGCCGACCAGTTTGTCCGTCCATGACGGCAGGCCCAGCGGTCTCCTCTTCCCGTTCTTTTTCGGGATGTAGGTCCGCTGCACTGGCTCGAATTGAAAGCGCTCGTGACGTAGCGCATCGATGATGCGTTCAATCTTGTCCAGTGACATGCCGTCTGCGGTTTCCCCTGAGACCCCGGGCGTCATCGCCCCCTGGTTGGAGTAGATGCGTCCGTGGGCCATCAGATACAACTGCGGGTTGAACATCTGTCGATACAGCTCATTGCATGGCAGGTTCCGCCTGCCGCGTTCACGGAGGATCTCAAGCACCGCTTCGGCGTTCTGCATTTCGCATACCTCCCGGTCTTGTTTGATCCCACATCACCTGTGCCCCTTCGCCCTGTTTCCGGTTTTCCCGGACTCCTTGGCAGGTCGTTACTTCTGCGACTACTACGGGCACTCCGTCACCATGGGGCTCGCGCCCTTTAGGTGATCCCCTGTTTCGTCTGAATGTACGTTCTAGCGCGATTTAGGCGCCCCATTCATCTCCTTGAATTCCCTCACTGGGAATCGCCCCGTCCCCTGGAGTTGCACGGGCCGTGCAACATAGCCCGTGCAGAGAACGGCGCCGGCATCAGGTATCTTTCCGGCGGACCTGTCTTTTAGTCGACTGGAGATTGGGGTTCAGGCAATCCAGCTTTCGCCATGTCGCGCGGGTCTCGCGATGCACCGTCCCTAATACCTGGACCCGGTCACCGCTTTCCTGACATGCTACGGTCCCCTCTGTCTTTCGACTTCAGGTAAGTCATTGGACCCAGGGATATCCTCCAAATCCCTCCCGGCTCAGCCGGGGATACATTCAGGCGCCTCCAGGGCGCACTCACACCACACGTACTTGCCGCGGCTGCCGTTCCTCGACAACGGCTGCCAGCCCCACAGGTCGGCGCAGGCGCGGACCAGTGCAAGGCCCCTGCCCGCCTCGGCGTCCATGAGGTCCAGCAACTCACCGGGCGGTTCGGGGGGTTCGGGGTCCGCATCCCACGCACCGATCCGCAGCACGCCCGCCGACCAGCGGACGCGGAGGTTCGCGGGGCCCTTCGTGTGGAGTACGGCGTTGGCGACCAGCTCGGTCGCGAGGAGTTCGGCGGTGTCTGCGAGGCGGATCAGGCCGTGCAGGGTGAGGATCAGACGGAGGGTGCGGCGGCAGACGGTGACGGCGCGGGGGTCGTGCGGGATGGAGAGGGAGTATTCCCAGGGTTCTGACTCGGTTCCGGTTCCGGTTTCGATTTCGGGCATGCGGCAGCTCCAGGTGGGGGTTCGGGGGATGTGAGTGCGGTGGCATTGCCGCAGCCGTCATGGCAGGACGGAGTGGTGCGCTTCCGCAGCGTGTGCGTCGCATCACAGACGGTAGGGTAGTAATTCCTACCCTTGCAAGCCACTCGCGTAATCTGACACCCGAACGAGGAGTCGCAGAGAGGCAGTTGCCCGGATGACCATGCGGAACCAGCCCACCGCGCGCCAAGTGCGCCTGGGCGCCGAGCTACGCAGGCTGAGGGAGGCAGCGGGGTTGTCAGCCAAGGAGGTCGCAGGCCTGCTGAATTCGAGCTCGACACACATGAGCCAGATCGAGGCAGGCAGCTCCGGCATCAGCGAGGAGCGCCTGCGCAGGCTGGCGGCGCACTGCGCCTGCGCGGACGAAGCGCTGGTCGAAGCCTTGGTGACAATGGCGGTCGATCGGACCCGGGGTTGGTGGGAGGAGTACCGAGGCGTGCTACCGCCGGTCTTCCTTGACGTGGCCGAGTTGGAACATCACGCGACCTTCTTGCGCGAGGTCGTGATCACCCACGTACCGGGGCTCATGCAGACCCCGGACTACGCCCGCGCCGTCTTCGGGTACATGGTCCCGGAGCTGCCTCCGAGCGAACTGACCCCCCGCGTCGAACATCGCATGCAGCGCAGAAAGGCTCTCGAAGGCGAGAACGCAGCGACGTACGAGACAGTCATCCACGAGGCGGCGCTGCGGATCCGCGTCGCCGACCGCAAGGTCGCCCGTGCCCAACTCCTCGAAGTCATCCGCAACATAGAGGAAGAACGGGCAACGGTACGCGTCGTCCCGTTCGACACGGATGGATTCGCCGGTGCCAGCAGCGCGATGATGTACGTCGGCGGACCGCTCGCCCGGCTGGACACAGTGCTCCGGGACTCACCCCATGGGACAGCCTTCGTGGACACCGGATCCCAGCTGGAACGCTTCCGACAGCTGTTCCATAAGGTGGAGAAGACAGCACTTGGCCCGGCTGCATCCCGGGACTTCATTCACCGAATCGCAAAGGAACTGTGAGGCGTCAGCATGGCCCAGGCCGTCCAGTGGCAGAAGTCCTCCTTCTCTGAAGGCGGCGACGGCAACACCTGCGTCGAACTCGCCGCCGCCCCCACCACCCTCCACCTCCGCGAGAGCGACACCCCCGACACCGAACTCATCACCACCACCGCCCCGTTGGCGAACCTCATACGCGGCGTGAAGGCCGGCCTGTTCCGCACAGCCTCCTGATCACACAAGGTGAAGCCACGGCGATCAGCCGTGAATGGTGTTGAGCACGGAGGCAAGCTTTTCGGGCGCACTGATCATTGCCATGTGACCGGTGTCGAGATCGATGACGTCGGGCCGAAGCAGCGCGATGGACCGTTGCTGGAGTTCCTCGACGTAGCATCGGTCCCGCGTGAGGTGCACGTACGTCCGGGGGATCTCGCGTCTGTAACCGCTCAGGTCCACGGTCTCGCTCAGCAGGGCGGCGGAATCGTCGGCAAGCCGGTCCAGGGTGGACGTGGCGGTCGCCTCGTCCATGTCGTTGCACAGCATGACGGCGGCGCCCTCGCGGGTCTGGTGGTAGACGCCGTCGGCGATGGACTGCTCCACCAGGTGCCGCACTTCGGGATCGATCTGGTCAAGCACCCGGGTTCTGTCCGTCGGCACCACGGCCGACACGAGGACGACGTGGCGGATCCGGTCGGGTATGAGGTCCAGGACGCGCGGGATCGTGACTCCCGCGAAGGAGTGACCGACGAGTACAACGTTCCGCAGGTCCTTTGCCTCGACGTCCTCCCGGACCGCGTCGGCGCAGTCCGCGAGAGTGACCGTGCCCAGGTCGGTTTCGGCCCTGCTCCCTCGCCCCGGAAGATCGACCGCCAACGCTTCCGCACCGAGGTGCGGGATCAGCTCGTCCCAGCAGTTCGCACCGAAGCTCGCACCGTGGATGAGAACGAACGCCATGGTTGACCTCCTCGTCAACGACTTCGACCGAAGCTTAAGTGAATTCAGTTCTGTTTAGGAGGTCTGTGGCAGAGCAATGAGAGACAACGCATGGATCGGTTGGGGTCGCTCATGCCGCAGGGTCTCGGAGAGTGCGACGAGGTGGCCGCGGTCGGGGCCCTTCCCTCACACTCGGACGCCGTTTCGCCACACCTGACGAACCAGAGGTACCCCGGGCCGGTACGCCAGGTGCACATGGCTCGGGGCGTCAAGGAGGATCAGGTCGGCGCGAGCGCCGGAGGTGAGGCGGCCGACGTCCTCCCGGCGCAGCGCCCGCGCGCCGCCCGCCGTGGCCGACCACACCGCTTCGTCCGGGGTCATGCCCATGTCCCGTACCGCGAGCGCGATGCAGAACGGGACGGACGAGGTGAACGACGAGCCCGGGTTGCAGTCCGTCGACAACGCGACCGTGACGCCCGCGTCGAGGAGGCGGCGGGCGTTCGGCCAGGCGGCGCGCGTGGAGAACTCGGCGCCGGGGAGGAGCGTCGCCACGGTGTTGCCACCGGCCATCGCGTCGACGTCCGCGTCCGTGAGGTGGGTGCAGTGGTCGGCGCTGGCCGCGTCCAGTTCGACGGCGAGCTGCACACCCGGGCCGTACGACAGCTGGTTGGCGTGGATGCGCGGGTGGAGCCCCTTCGCCTTGCCGGCGGCGAGGATCGCCCTCGCCTGGTCGCCGTCGAAGGCGCCCTTCTCGCAGAAGACGTCGATCCAACGGGCGTACGGCGCGCAGGCGTCGAGCATCTCTCCGGACACCAGGGCCACATACGCGGCCGGGTCCTCGGCGTAGTCGGGCGACACGATGTGGGCGCCGAGGTAGGTGACCTCGTCCGTGTGGGCGGCGGCGATGCGCAGCGCGCGGGACTCGTCGGCGACCGTCAGGCCGTAGCCGGACTTGGTCTCGAAGGTGGTCGTGCCCTGGCGGAGGGCCTCGGCGAGGTAGCGGGTGAGGTTGGCCTCCAGTTCGGCGTCCGTCGCCGCGCGGGTCGCCGCGACGGTCGTACGGATGCCGCCGGCGCTGTAGGCCCGTCCTGACATCCGTGCGTTGAACTCCTGCGTGCGGTCGCCCGCGAAGACCAGGTGGGAGTGCGAGTCGACGAAGCCGGGCAGGACCGCCCGGCCGCCGGCGTCGACCCGGTTGTCAGTGGCGGGTGCTTTGCTTGTCTCACCGGTCCACGCGATGCGGTCGCCGTCGATGACGACGGCCGCGTCCTGGATCAGACCGAGGGGAGAACCGTCACCCAGGGAGGGGTCGTTGGTGACCAGCGTGGCGATGTTGGTGATGACAGTGCTGCTGCTCATCGTGTCCTCGTGGGTGCGGGCTCGGGCGTCGGTGGGTTTCAGGAGCGCAGGGCTTCGACCGCGGCCGCCAGCGCCTGCGGCGCGTCCGGTACCAGTGTGTGCGCCCCGTCGCGTACGACGTGCCGTCCACCCACGATCGTGTGCCGTACGTCCGCCGCGGTCGCCGCGAATACGGCCGTCTCGGCGCCGAGCCTGGGCACCGGCCCGGCTGTTCTGACCGAGTCGAGCGCGATCGTCGTGAGGTCGGCGAGCGCGCCGGGCTCGATGGCGCCCGCGGTGTCCCAGCCGAGGGCGGCGTGACCGTCGGCGGAGGCGGCCCGCAGCAGCGCGGCGGCGGTCCAGTGGCCGCGGGTGCGGGTGCGCAGCCGCTCGTTCAGCTCCATCGCGCGCGCCTCTTCGAACAGGTCGATGACGGCGTGGCTGTCGGAGCCGAGGGAGAGCGGGGAGCCCGCCCGCTGGAGGGCGACCGCGGGGCCGATGCCGTCGGCGAGGTCGCGTTCGGTGGTGGGGCACATGCAGGTGCCGGTGCCGGAGCCGCCGAGCAGGGCGATGTCCTCGTCGGTGAGGTGCGTGTTGTGGACGCCGGTGGTGCGCGGCCCGAGGACACCGTGGTCGGCGAGGAGCCGGGTGGGTGTGCACCCGTGGGTGGCCTGGCAGGCGTCGTTCTCAGCGGTCTGCTCGGACAGGTGCACATGGAGCGGGGCCCGCCGCTCCTCGGCCCACCGCGCCACCGTCGCCAGCTGGCCGGCGGGCACGGCCCGCACGGAGTGGATCGCCGCTCCGATCCGTGCGTGATCCCGTTCCTTGAGAACTGAACAGCGTTCGGCCCAGGCGTCCGCGCTGCCGTCGGAGAAGCGGAGCTGGTGGGTGTTGGGCGGCTGCCCGAAGCCGGAGGACAGGTAGGCGGTGTCGAGGAGGGTGATCCGGACACCGGCGTCTGCGGCGGCCTGGATCAGGGCCTCACCCATCGCGTTCGGGTCGGCGTACGGGGTGCCGCCGGGGGCGTGGTGCACGTAGTGGAACTCGCCGACGGCCGTGACGCCGGCCAGGGCCATCTCGGCGTACACGGCCCGGGCCAGGGCGAGGTAGGTCTCGGGGGTCAGCTTGTCGGCGAACGAGTACATGAGCTCGCGCCATGTCCAGAAGGTGCCGGAGCCGACCTGGACGGTGCCGCGCAGGGCGCGGTGGAAGGCGTGCGAGTGGGCGTTCGCGAGGCCGGGGAGGGTGAGGCCGCGCAGGACTTCGGCGCCGGAGGGCGGGGCGGGGGTGTCGGTCCGGACGGCGGTGATCCGGCCGTCCGCCGCCGCGGCGGAGCCGCTTGTCGACACCGTGACGGCCACACCCGGCTCGACGTGCGTGCCGAGCCAGGCGTGCTCCAGCCAGTACGTGCGGCTATCGGTCACCTGCAGGCCAGCCCTTCCAGTACGTCGGCGAGTGCGAGTACCCCGGCCACGCAGTCGTCCTCCGCGGCGAACTCGGCCGGGGAGTGCGAGACGCCGGTGGGGTTGCGTACGAACAGCATGGCGGTCGGGATGCGTCCGGAGAGGATCCCGGCGTCGTGCCCGGCACCGGTGCCGAGGACGGGGACCTTGAGGTGGGTGGCCTCGAGGTCGGTGTCCTTGCCCAGGATGCGGGCGAGTTCGTCGCGCAGGGCGTGGTCGAACTCGACGACGGGCGTGAAGGACTCCCGGACGATGTCGAGGTCGACACCGTGCTCCCGCGCGTGGGCGCGGGCCGCCTCCTCGATCCCGGCGACCACGGTGTCGAGGGACTCCTGGTCGGCGGCGCGGGAGTCGAGCCAGCCGCGCACCAGGGAAGGGATGGCGTTGACGCCGTTGGGCTCGACGGCGATCTTGCCGAAGGTGGCGACGGCACCGGCGAGCCGGGCCTCGCGGCGGGCGGCGAGCACCGTCTCGGCGTACGGCAGCATGGGATCCCGCCGGTCGGCCAGCCGGGTCGTCCCCGCGTGGTTGGCCGCGCCGCGGAAGTCGAACCGCCAGCGCCCGTGCGGCCAGATGGCGCTCGCGATGCCGACCCGGTCGCCGCTGAGGTCCAGCGCCCGCCCCTGCTCGACGTGCAGCTCGACAAAGGCACCGATCCGGGCGAGCCGCTCCGGGTCCGCTCCGATGGCGTCGGGGTCGTATCCGGCGGCCTCCATGGCGCGCGGCAGGGTCACCCCGTCCCCGTCGGTCAGCAGGTGCGCCTGTTCGACGGTGAGCTGCCCGGCGGTGAGCCGGGACCCGACGCAGGCGAGCCCGAACCGGGCGCCCTCCTCGTCACCGAAGTTGACGATCGCGAGCGGCCTGGTGAACGTGACGCCCCGCGCGCGCAGTTCGTCGAGCGCGGCGAAGGAGGACACCACCCCGAGGGGCCCGTCGAAGGCCCCGCCATCGGGAACGGAGTCGAGGTGGGACCCGGTGACGACGGCGTCCCCCGCGGCCGGATCGCCGAGCCAGGCCCACTGGTTCCCGTTCCGGTCGAGCTCGTAGGCCAGCCCGCGCGCCTCGGCCTGCTGCTTGAACCAGGCCCGGCATTCGGTGTCGGCGGCGGTCCAGGCGTAGCGGCGGTAGCCGCCGGAGTCGGGGTGGCGGCCGAGGGGGAGCAGTTCGCGCCACATGGACTGGAAGGAACCACCGACGACAGCGTGTGCAGAGCCGTTTCGCGCGCCGGAACGGTCAGGCACACCCGATCCTCCACCCGCCCCAGACCGCGCCGCATGGGCTGCCGCGCCCGGCGCAGGCTGTGGGCAGTCGTTCCGCAGGGCGGAACGGGTGGGCACAGCCGGACCCGCACCCGGCGACGAGGCCTCGGCCCGCACCGGACGGTGGCCGCCCCGCTCATCTCCCGGAAGGGTCACGCGTCGTCACCCTCGCGCATGGGAACCCGCACGCCCCGCTCGTCCGCGGCCGTCTCCGCGATGTCGTACCCGGCGTCCACGTGCCGGATGACGCCCATGCCGGGGTCGTTGGTCAGCACCCGGCGGAGCTTCTCGCCGGCCAGCTTCGTACCGTCGGCCACCGAGACCTGCCCGGCGTGGATGGACCGGCCCATGCCGACCCCGCCCCCGTGGTGGATGGACACCCACGACGCGCCGGACGCCACGTTCACCATGGCGTTCAGCAGCGGCCAGTCGGCGATCGCGTCGGAGCCGTCGAGCATGGCCTCGGTCTCGCGGTAGGGGGAGGCCACCGAACCGGAGTCGAGGTGGTCGCGGCCGATCGCCAGCGGTGCCGCCAGCTCGCCGCTCGCGACCATGTCGTTGAACCGCTCGCCGGCCTTGTCCCGCTCGCCGTAGCCGAGCCAGCAGATCCGGGCGGGCAGCCCCTGGAAGTGGACGCGTTCGCCGGCCATCTTGATCCAGCGGGCGAGGGACTCGTTCTCGGGGAAGAGGTCGAGGATCGCCTTGTCGGTCTTGGCGATGTCGGAGGCCTCGCCGGACAGCGCCGCCCAGCGGAAGGGGCCCTTGCCCTCGCAGAAGAGGGGACGGATGTAGGCGGGGACGAAGCCGGGGAACGCGAAGGCCCGCTCGTAACCGGCGAGTTGGGCCTCGCCCCGGATCGAGTTGCCGTAGTCGAAGACCTCCGCGCCGGCGTCCATGAAGCCGACCATCGCCTCGACGTGCCGGGCCATGGACTCGCGGGAGCGCGTCGTGAAGCCCGCCGGGTCCTTGGCCGCGTAGGACGCCATGTCGTCGAAGTCGACGCCGACGGGGAGGTAGGCCAGCGGGTCGTGGGCCGAGGTCTGGTCGGTGACGATGTCGATGGGGGCGCCCTCGGCGAGCATGCGCGGGAGCAGCTCGGCCGCGTTGCCCAGGAGGCCGATGGAGAGCGGGCGGCGGGCGTCGCGGGCCTCGACGGCGAGCTGGAGGGCGTGCTCCAGGGAGTCGGCCTTCACGTCGAGGTAGCGGTGCTCGATGCGGCGTTCGATGGCGCGGGGGTCGCAGTCGATACAGATCGCGACGCCGTCGTTCATGGTCACGGCGAGCGGCTGGGCGCCGCCCATGCCGCCGAGGCCGGCGGTGAGGGTGATCGTGCCGGCGAGGGTGCCGCCGAACTTCTTGGCGGCGACGGCGGAGAAGGTCTCGTAGGTGCCCTGGAGGATGCCCTGGGTGCCGATGTAGATCCAGGAACCGGCGGTCATCTGGCCGTACATGGTCAGGCCGAGGGCTTCCAGGCGGCGGAACTCCTCCCAGTTGGCCCAGTCGCCGACCAGGTTGGAGTTGGCGATGAGGACGCGCGGGGCCCACTCGTGGGTCTGCATGACACCGACGGGACGGCCGGACTGGACCAGCATGGTCTCGTCCTGCTTGAGGGTCCGCAGGGTGCGGACCATGGCGTCGAAGGAGCGCCAGTCGCGGGCCGCCTTGCCCGTGCCGCCGTAGACGACGAGCTTGTCGGGGTGCTCGGCGACCTCCGGGTCGAGGTTGTTCTGCAGCATCCGCAGGGCGGCTTCCTGCTGCCATCCCAGGGCGCTCAGTTCCGTACCGCGCGGTGCTCGTACGGGGCGGGGTCCTGACATGGTCTGCCTCCCAGCGGACTGTTGCTGTCGTTATTCGTTATTCACATCCTGACGCTCTGAATAGAGCTAGTCAATACATCAGGGCTTCGGCGTTGGCCCTCCTTGGATGTTTGGCTGGAGTGCATGGGCCCGGACACCGACCGACGGGGGATGTTGTGAGCAACGCCGACGAGCGTCATGGGAGCCAGGTCGAAGGCGGCGGTGACGGGATGCGGGTCGTCCGCCGGGACGCGGCGGTCCGCGCCGCCGTGGAGCAGGGGCTGCTGGGACCCGACTCCCCCATCGTCGGCCTGCTCGACGTCACCGGCATCCGGGAGTCGGCGGCGCGGCTGCGGGCGGCTTTCGACGAGGTCACCGCGCCCGGCACGCCCGTGCTGCACGCCTTCGCGGTGAAGGCGACTCCGCTGGTGCCGGTGCTGCGGCTGCTGCACGAGGAGGGAATCGGCGCCGAGGTGGCGAGCCCTGGCGAGCTGGCGCTGGCGCGGGCGGCGGGGCTGCCACCGGGGCGGACGGTTCTGGACTCGCCCGCCAAGACCCCGGCCGAGCTGCGGGAGGCGCTGGCTCTCGGGATCGCGGTCAACGCCGACAATCCGCAGGAGCTGGACCGTATCGACGCCCTGATGCGGTCGGCGCCCAGCCGCTCTCCCCTGGGCATCCGGGTGAACCCGCAGGTCGGGGCGGGGGCGATCGAGGCGCTGTCCACCGCCACGGCGACCTCGAAGTTCGGGGTGGCGCTGCGGGACGAGGGGGCGCGCGAGTGGGTGGTGCGGGCGTACGCCGAGCGCCCCTGGCTGTCCCGGCTGCACGCGCACACCGGCTCGCAGGGCGTCCCTCTCTCCCTGATGGCCGAGGGCGTGGCGCAGACGTACCGGCTGGCTGAGGAGATCAACCGGCGGATCGGTCGGCCGCAGATCGACACCATCGACATCGGCGGCGGGCTGCCGGTGAACTTCGTCTCGGACGTGACGACACCGACGTACGCGGAGTACGCGCGGGCGCTGAAGGAGACGGTGCCGGGGCTGTTCGACGGGCGGTACGGGCTGGTGACGGAGTTCGGGCGGTCACTGCTGGCCAAGCACGGGACGGTGGTGGCACGGGTCGAGTACGCCAAGAGCGCCGGCGGGCGGCCGGTGGCGGTGACGCACGCGGGCGTGCAGGTGGCCACGCGGACGGTGTACGTGCCGGGGGCGTGGCCGCTGAGGATCGCCGCGTACGACGCCAAGGGGCGGCCGAAGGAGGGGCCGGAGGTGGTGCAGGACGTCGCCGGACCGGCGTGCTTCGCGGGCGACCTGCTCGCCCAGGCGTATCCGCTGCCGCTGCTGGCGCAGGGCGACTACGCGGCGGCGCTGGACACGGGTGCGTACTACTTCGCCCACCACTACGCGTACAACTCCCTCGCCCGGCCCGGCGTTTACGGCTTCGCCCCGGACGGGGGCGGAGGGATGGCCTTCGCGACCGTGCGGGAGGCGCAGACCGTCGAGGAGATCGTGGCCGAATCCGGAGGGGCGCACGCCGACGCGCTCACCACCCTCCGCGCGCCTGGGCACCGTTGACGCACCCCGGTAGAGCTGCTGGTCAACTGGTCTGCGCAGCAGGCCAGTTGACCCACCTTAGTCACTCGCCGCATGTTCCACCGGAAAATGCCAGAACACTCACCCCTCGCGCACACGTTGCGTAGCTTCGGCGTCACTCAGCCGAACCCCAGGCGGGAGGGGAATCACGGTGCCCGGAATCGACGAGTGCCTGCTGGAAGCCATGCGACTGCCCGGTGCCCGGGGCGCCGCACTGGTCGACTGGACGAGCGGACTGGCCCTGGGCATCGTCGGGGAGTCCCCGGGCGGCGACCATGAGACGGCCGCGGTGGAGGCCGCGGAGCTCGCGCGGCTGGCCGCCGAGCAACACGCCTTCGCACCCGAAGCACCCCAAGCGCCCGAAGTACCCCGAGCGCACCAAGCGCCCCAAGCGCCCCAAGCGCTCCGAGTACTCCAAGCACCCCGAGCATCTGACGGCGTCGGCTCCGGCCGCCCGGAGAGCGCCGGAGGGGCGGGCGGGGCCGACGAGGCCGACGGCCTCGGCGGTGATCCGCCGATCGAGGACCTCATCGTCAGCAACCGGGACAGCTACCACGTGCTGCGGTTCGTGCCGACGTCCTTCGACAGCAGCGTGTGCCTGCATCTGTGGCTGGCCCGCTCCGAGGGCAATCTCGCGCTGGCCCGCATCCGGCTGGCCGAGATGGCCGGGCGGCTGGTGCTGGGATGACCGCCGTGCAGACCACGCCACCGCGCCGGCTGCCGGTGCGGGCCAAGGCGGCGGCCCGGGACCGGGGCTGGGGCGGCGTCTCACCGATGCTGACCCGGCTCGCCGAAGAGCGGGCCACCGGCGTCCTGGTCCGTGAGCGCGGCACGCTCCACCTGGCGGGAGGCCGGGTGGTACACGCCGAGAGCCCGGCCTCGCCCGGCCTGGACGTCCTGCTCACCGCCCGCGGCACGCTCGACGCCGGTACCTGGCGGCAGGCCCTGACCGAGACCGGCGACCGGCACCGCGCCGGCCACCTCCTGGTCGACGGCGGGCACCTCGCCCCGGGCGCCCTGGACGTGTGCCGGCTGGTCGCGCTGTACGACGCGGCGTACTTCGTCCTCGCCCCCAGCAGCACCCCGGGCCGCTTCCGCTACGTCCCCGAGGACGGGCCCGGCTGCCCGTGCCCGGTGCCGGTGGCCGCCGTGGAGCGCGAGACGCTGCGCCGCCGCGACCTGCTGCACCGCATCTGGCCCGACCCGGCCACCGACGAGGCGCCCCTCGTCCGTACCCACCGTCCCGCGTCCCCGACGCCCACGGCCCGCCAGCGGGCGGTCCTGGCGCGCCTGGACGACGTCCGGACGGCGGCGGACATCGCCCGGGACCTGGGCCGCCCGGCGTTCCACACCCTGGTGGACCTGCGGCGCCTGGCGGCGGCCGGAGTGATCGCGCCCCGCCCCCCGGCCCCCGCGCCCACGTCCATGCCCCCGCCCGCCCCCCTGTCCGTCCCCGAGGTCATCGATCCCCACATCACGTTGCTGAAAAGGCTCAGGGATGCGCTGGAGGCCCTTTGACCGACAGCGGACCCGAGCCGAAAGGAGAGACCTGATGGCAGCGGACCCCCACATACAGCCCGGCATACAGGCCACCCCACAGACCGGCACACAGCTTGGCCCGCACCCCGACATCCAGGAGGAGTTACGCCGGCTCAGAGCCCGCGTGCCCCAGCTCACCGGCGCCCTCGCGACCGGCCCCGACGGGCTCGTCCTCGCCCAGGACACCCCCGGCATCGCTCCGCAGAACCTGGCCGCGCTCACGACGAGCGCCCGCGAACTCGCCGTACGGCTCACGCAGGCGGCCGGCCAGGGGGACGACCAGGGGGACGGCCAGGGGGACGACCAGGGAGACGGCTTCCGCGAGCTGCTGGTGCGGGGTGGACACGGCTATGTGGCCACGTACGCGGCGGGCCGCACCGCTGTCCTGACGTTGCTCGCCGAGGACCGCGTCCCCGTCGGCAGGCTCCACCTGGAGGGCCGCCGCGCCGGCGTCCGTATCGGCGAACTCGTCGACGCCCGGGCGCCCGACACGGCCGAAGCCCCCGTCGAGGTCCCCGTCGAGACCCCCGCCAAGGCCCCCGCGAAGCAGTCCCGGCCGGCCGCGAAGGCCGGCCCCGCCCGGGCCAGAACCGCGCGCACCCCGCGCGCCACGACCACCAACACACGCAGCACAACCGACAGTTGAACCGAGGGAGACCGTCATGGCCAACACCGAAACCGCACTGAAGGAAGCGCTCGCCTCCATCGAGGGCGCCACCGGCGTCGCGCTCGTCGACTACACCAGCGGCATGGCGCTGGGCACGCTCGGCGGCGGCAAGACCTTCGATCTCAATGTCGCCGCCGCAGGCAACACCGACGTGGTCCGCTCCAAGATGCGCACCATGGAGCACCTCGGGCTCAAGGCCCAGATCGAGGACATCCTGATCACGCTGTCCGACCAGTACCACCTGATCCGCCTGATCAGCGGCCGCGGCGGCAACGGCCTGTTCCTCTACCTCGTCCTGGACGCCAAGCGGTCCAATCTGGCGATGGCCCGCCACCAGCTGAGGAAGATCGAGGAAGAGCTGGAGGTCTGACCGCCGGCGATCAGACCTGGAGGTCTGACCGCCGGCGATCCGCTCAGCCTGTCCTAGACCAGGGCCGCGGTGCGGCGGCGCGCTCCTCCGGGGGCCGCGTCGCCCGCCGCGATGCCGGTGCTGCGGTAGGCCTTGACCGTCTTGCCGGCCGGACGCCCGCCGTCCGCGCCGAGCCAGTCGACGCGCACCCACAGCAGCGCTTCCCCGTCCCGCTCGCGCCGCCCGAGCCAGGCGGCCTTCAGCCGCAGCCCGGCGCCGCATCCGGCGAGCAGCATGCCCCCGGCGGTCGGCACGGCGAACGCGCTGCCCAGCGCGGCGGCGAAGGCCAGCAGCAGCCACCAGCGGTGTCCCCGGCGCCAGTTGCGCACGCTCACCGCACGGTCCTGGAGCACGTCGTGCTTGCCTGCGCGGGCGGCCGAGCGGGCCAGTTCGGCGTACCGCCTGCGCCGCCAGTACGTCACCCCGACGCCCGCGATGACGAACATCGCCGCGCCCGCCAGTACCCCGATCCGCCGACCGGTGATGCCCGGCACCAGCAGTCCGATGCCCGCCGCGAACACCCCGAGCCACCACAGGGGCGCGGCTCCGGCCCGTACGACGACCGCCACCCGAGCCAGACCTTGAGCTCTGCGATCTCCGCGTGCCACGTTCCGCCTCCTCGTCGCCTCAGCACAGCCGCCCGGACACCGGGACGGCTTTTCTGGTCGAGCAGATTAGCGAGCGAACGTGAGACAAGTCTGAGAAGTCGCCAAGACCGCCGTCACGCCGCCCTCAATCCACGAACAGCCCCCGCACCGCCGCCTTCGCGTCGAACTCCTCCAGCCGGGCCTGCGCGTCGGGCAGGCCGTCGCACATCGCCTCCAGCAGGACCCGGCCCAGCAGCATGGGCGCGCAGGCGGTGTCGAAGGCGAGGCCGGTGCCGACGGCGGCGGGCAGGAGGAGGTCGGAGACCTTGGCGACGGGCGCGAAGGCGGAGTCGGCGACGGTGACCACGGTCAGGCCCGCCTCCTTCGCGTAGGCGAGGGTGTCCACGACCTCGCGCGGGTGCCGGGGCAGCGCGAAGCACAGCAGCGCCGAGGCGCCCGCCCGTACGGCGGCGTCGATCCGGTCGTGGATCATCGTGCCGCCCTCGTTGAGCAGCCGTACGTCCGGATGGACCTTGGCGGCGAAGTACGCGAAGCCGTACGCCTGGGAGGCCGCCGCCCGCAGCCCCAGTACGGGAAGCGGGCGCGAGGCCGCGAGCAGGCGCCCCGCCTTCCGCACGGGCCGCGGGTCGGACAGCACCTCCGCCAGGTGCCGCAGGTTCTCGATCTCGGCCTCGACGGCCTGCTGGTACTCGTTGTACGAGGCGGTGTCCCCGGCCGGTTCGGCCGGCGCGACCTCGCGCAGGTGCCGGCGCAGGGCCGGGTAGCCGTCGAAGCCGAGCGCGACCGCGAACCGGGTGACGGACGGCTGGCTGACCCCGGCCAGCTCGGCCAGTTCCACGCTGGACAGGAACGGCACGTCGGCGGCCCGCCGCACCATGCTGTGCGCGATGCGCCGCTGGGTCGGCGTCAGCCGGTGTCCCTCGAACAGGGCCTGCAGCCGCACAGCGGGACTGTCCGGCACGCCCGCACCCACGACCGAGCCCCCGTCCGGCACGACGCCACTCCCTTCGGCCACCGATCCACTCCCTTCGGCCTGGGAGTCACTCCCGTCCGCCACGGTCACCCTCCCGTACGACGTGTCCGCGCCGGCGTCCCACGCACCCGCGCCGGCGTCCGACGCACCGACGACCCCGTCCGGCGCGCCCGCGCCCCCGTCCCCCGCACCCGGGTTCCCGTCCGCCCTCATGCCTCGCTCCCCCTCCAGATCTCCGTGAACCGGTCGAGCAGTGCGGCCGCCGCCGTCACGTCCTGTGTGAGCGGCCGGTCGGCCGGGTCCTCGTCGAGCACCGAACCGGCGAGTTCCAGCGCGCGGCCCACCGGAAGGTCCGGGTCCGGCACATGACCGCGCTGGCGCAGCGCCCGTACGGCGGCGACGAGTTCGCAGCCGACGACGAGCCGGTACGCACCGCACGCGCGCAGTGTCTGGCGTGCGGCGAGCGAGGCGAAGCTGGCCTGTTCCTCGACGCCTCGGGAGAGTACAGCGTGGCCGAGGGAGGCGGGCGCGGAGAAGGCCCGCAGGTCGCCGAGGGCGGCCCCGGCGGCGTACTCCAGGATCATCACGCCGGAGGAGGCGGGCTCCGGGTCGGCGAGGAAGGGCCGCAGCCTGGTGAAGACGGGCTCGTTCAGGGTGGACAGGCGGGACGTCGACAGGCGCGCGACCTGCGTGAGCGCCAGCCTGAAGTGGTCCAAGGCAAGGGCGAGTTGAGCCTGGTAGAAGCCGCCGTGGTGGTAGGCGGCCAGGTCCTCGGGGCAGATCAGCGGGTTCTCGGCGGCCGCGTTGATCTCTATCGCGAGGACCTCCTCCAGGGCGTCGGCGGCGTCGTGGGCGGGACCGTGGATCTGGGGCAGGCAGCGGAAGCCGTACGGGTCCTGGATCCGGCCGAGCGGCGGGGTGGGCCGGTCGGCGGCGCCGATCAGCTCCCGCATCCGGCGGGCGACCTCGCTGGAGCCGCGGTGCGGGCGGGCGGCGTGCACGGGGGCGGCGTATGCCTCGTGGGAGCCGTCGACGGCGAGCAGGGAGAGGGCGCCGACGACCTGGGTGGCCTCCAGCAGGCCGCGCAGTTCGTGCAGGGCGAGTGCCGCCTGGCCGAGGGTGAGGGCGTTGCTGCTGATGAAGGCCAGGGCGTCGTTGTTGTCGAGGGGCTGCGGCTCGGGCGCGCCGGTCCCGCGCCAGGGATGCTCCCCCGCGAGCGCCAGCCCCGCCTGCGCCAGTGCCGCGATGTCGCCGGTGCCGACCGAGCCGAACTCGTTCACCACCGGGTGGGCCCCGCCCTCCAGCGCCTCGCACAGGGCCGTGACGACGGTGGGCCGTAGGCCCGCGCCGCCGGCCAGCAACTGGTTGGCGCGGACCGCGAGCATCGCGCGGACCTCCCGGGCGGGGAGTTCCTCGCCGATGGCGCCGGCGTGGCTGCGCAGCAGGCGCAGCCCGTGTTCGGTGGCCGCCTCGGTGGGCACGTCCTCGTTCCGGTTGGCGCCGACGCCGGTGGAGCGGCCGTAGACGCGGCCCGTGGCGGCGATCTGCCGGGCGGCGTCCCAGGAGGCCTCGACGCGCCGCATCCCGTCGCTCCCGGGGACCGGCCGCGCGGCCCCGTCGGCGAGCCGTACGACATCGGCGACGCCGAGGCCGACCCCGTCGAGGACGACGAGGGCCGCGCCCGTAGTCCGCGACATGTCCACGATGCGAGACGACATCAAGCCCAAATCCTCCCTGAACCGGACAGCTGATCTTGCTCTTCGGTCATCCGTTACCTCGGATTAACACCAAGGCGTTGACAATCCATTCACCCAGGAACAACTCTGCATGACGTTATACAGCCGGGCAAGGGACAACTCATGATCCAGTTCGACGCGGTCCACAAGCGCTTCCCCAACGGCACGACAGCTGTCCACGACCTCACCCTGGAAATGCCGGAAGGCGGCGTGACCGTCCTCGTCGGATCCTCCGGTTGCGGCAAGACGACCACCCTGCGGATGGTCAACCGGATGGTCGAACCGACCTCCGGCACCATCCGGGTCGGCGGCAAGGACGTCACCGAGCAGGACGCGGCCGAGCTGCGCCGCTCCATCGGGTACGTCATCCAGCAGTCGGGGCTCTTCCCGCACCGCACGGTGCTCGACAACATCGCCACGGTCCCGCTGCTGCTGGGCCACGGCCGCCGCAAGGCCCGGGCCCGCGCGGCCGAGCTCCTCGAAACCGTCGGTCTGACCGCCGAGTCCGGCCGCCGCTACCCGCACCAGCTCTCCGGCGGCCAGCAGCAGCGGGTCGGCGTGGCCCGCGCGCTCGCCGCCGACCCGCCCGTGCTGCTCATGGACGAGCCCTTCGGCGCGGTCGACCCGGTCGTGCGCACCCAGCTCCAGGACGAACTGCTCAGGCTGCAGAAGGAGTTGAACAAGACCATCGTCTTCGTCACGCACGACGTCGACGAGGCGGTACGGCTCGGCGACCGCATCGCGATCTTCCGCACCGGCGGCCACCTCGTCCAGTGCGCACCGCCGACCGAACTCCTCGCCCGGCCCGCCGACGACTTCGTCGCCGACTTCCTCGGCGCCGAGCGCGGCCTGAAGCTCCTCTCGCTGAAGACCCTCGCGGACGTCCCCCAGGGCCCCGCCCCCGAGGGCGGCACCTGGACCCTCGTCCTCGACGCGGCGGACAAGCCGGTCCACTGGGCGTCGCAGGACGCCGAGATCCCCGTACGACCGCTCACGGACGACGACTCCCTGCTCGCCGCGCTCGACGAGTCGGTCGCCTCGCCCACCGGCCTGATCGCCCGCGTCGACGCGAACGGCGTCCTCACCGGCGTCTCGTCCCGCGACGACATCCACACGCACGCCGGACGGGCCCACACGGAAGCCCGCGCGGACGCTCCCTCGGAGACGGGGGCGGCCGCATGAGCGTCGACTGGTCGTGGATATCCGGCCACACCGACGACCTCACCAGCCTCACGGTCTCCCATCTCCAGGCGGCCCTGACCGCGGTCCTCCTCGGCCTGCTGATCAGCCTCCCCCTCGCGGTGGTCGCCCACCGGATCCGCGCCCTGCGCGGCTTCCTCCTCGGCCTGTCGAACGTCCTGTTCACGATCCCGTCGATCGCGATCTTCGTCCTGCTCCTGCCGGTCAGCGGCCTCACCCGCACCACGACCGTCATCGGGCTGACGGTGTACACCCTGGTCGTGCTGCTCCGGAACACGGTCGAGGGCCTGGACTCGGTCCCCGCGAAGACCAAGGAGGCCGCGAAGGCGATGGGCACGCGCCCCCTGCGCACGCTCCTCACCGTCGAGCTCCCCCTCGCGCTCCCCGTGATCATGGCGGGCGTCCGGATCGCGACGGTCATGTCGATCTCCCTGGTCTCCGTCGCGACCTACATCGGCGACGGCGGTCTCGGCCAGCTCTTCACCGACGGCTTCCAGCGCAACTACCCGACCCCGGTGATCGTCGGAGTGGTCCTCACCCTCCTCCTCGCGGTCGTCGCGGACGCGCTGCTGGTCGCCGTCCAGTACGTCCTCACCCCGTGGAAGAGGCGGCGCGCCTGATGTACGAACTCTTCAAGAACCTCGGCGGCTGGCTGACCAGCGGCACCCAGTGGGCCGGCTCGGACGGCATCGCCCACCGCCTCGCCGAGCACCTCCAGTACTCGCTCCTGGCCACGCTCATCGCGACCGCGATCGGCCTCCCCCTCGGCCTGCTGATCGGCCACACCGGCAAGGGCGCGTTCCTCGCGATCAACCTGGCCTCCTTCGGCCGCGCCCTGCCGACCGTCGGGCTGGTCGTGCTGGTCTTCCTGGCCGGCGGTCTGTCGATGCTGCCGGTGTACGTCGCCCTGGTCGCCCTCGCGGTCCCGGCGATCGTCACCAACACGTACGCCGGGATGACCGCCGTCGACCCGGACGTGAAGGACGCGGCGCGCGGGCAGGGCATGCGCGCCCACCAGGTCCTCTTCCAGGTGGAGCTGCCCCTCGCCCTCCCTCTGATCATGACCGGCCTGCGCCTGGCCCTCATCCAGGTGGTGGCCACGGCCACGATCGCCGCGTACGTCTCCTTCGGCGGCCTGGGCCGCTACGTCTTCGACGGCCTCGCCCAGCGCGACCTCGTCCAGGTGCTCGGCGGCGCGGTGCTGGTCGCCGCGGTCGCCGTCGTCCTGGACCTGGCCCTCTCCGGCCTCCAGCGCTTCCTCTTCCGCCACCGCACTGCCTAGGGGACCCCCTGATGACCCGAACGACCCGAATGAACCGGCGCACGCTCCTCGGCGCACTGGCCGGAACCGCCGTCGCCGTCCCCGTCCTGTCCGCCTGCTCCAGCGGCATCACCTCCCTCGACAGCCAGGGCGGCGGCTCCGGGGGCGGCGGCTCCAGCAAGGGCGGCGTCACCATCGGCACCGCCAACTTCACCGAGAACCAGGTGCTGGGCTACCTGTACGCCGCCGTCCTGGAGAAGGCCGGCGTGAAGGTGAAGGTCCGCCCCAACCTCGGCACCCGCGAGATCGTGATCCCCGCCCTCAGGGGCGGCGACATCGACCTCCTGCCCGAATACCAGGGCGCCCTGCTCAACTACCTCGACCCGAAGGCCACGGCCGCGGAGGAGGGCGCCATGCAGAACGCCCTCACCCTCGCGCTGCCCAGCGGCCTCCAGGTCCTCCCCTACGGCACCGCCGAGGACTCCGACGCCTTCGTGGTGACCCGCGAGACGGCGCGGAAGTACGGGCTGACCTCGCTGGCCGACCTGAAGAAGCAGAACGGCAAGCTGGTCATCGGCGCGGCCCCCGAAGTGAAGAAGCGGCAGGTGGGCGCGGTCGGCCTCAAGGACGTCTACGGCGTCGAGTTCAAGGAGTTCAAGTCGCTGGACTCCGACGGCCCGCTGGTCAAGGGCGCCCTGAAGAAGGGCGACGTGGACGTGGCGAACCTCTTCACCACGGACACCGACATCGAGGCCAACGACTGGGTGGTGCTGACCGACCCTCAGAATCTGATCCCGAGTCAGCACATCGTCCCCCTCATCGCCGACCGCAAGGCCGACGACACCGTCCGCAAGGCCCTCGCCCGCCTCGGCAACGTCCTCACCACGGCCCAGCTCACCGAGCTCAACCGCCAGGTGGACAAGGACAAGAAGGACCCGGAGGACGTGGCGAACACGTACGCGAAGCAGCACGGTCTGGCGAAGTGAACGGCACTGGGGATCCCCCGCCCGGACAGGGGGGCTAACCCCAGTGCACGGGCCGTCCCGGCTCTTTACCGTGGAGTCCATGACCGGAATGGACGCGCGGGACACCGAGCTGAAGAAGGAACTCAACGCCTCCCTGCAGGCCCGCAGGGAGTTGGGGGAGGAGTACGAGTCCGCGCTGGTCGACTCGTTCCTGGAGAAGGTCGACCAGCGCATCGACGGCGCCGTGGAGCGCCGGGTGCGCCGGCAGATGGCCGAGCAGCAGATGGTGGCGGCCCGGGGTTCCCGGTCGCCGAGGCCCACGGACTCCTGGGGTGAGCGCTTCGGCTTCGGCATCGTCTCGCTGGTCCTGGCGATACCGCTGTCCGGGATCGGCGGCGGCGTCGCCCATCTGCCCGGGCTGCTGGTCACCTGGGCCGGCATCGTCGGCGTCAACGCCTTCCAGGCCGTCCGCACCCACCCGGAACTGTTCCGGGGCCGCCGTGACCGCGGGTCCTCCAAGGACGGCGACTGGCAGGAATGACCGGGCCGGGCTCACGCCGGGCGGGTCGGCAGGACCATGCTGCTGGACGGCATGAGCGAAGCCCGGCCTTCGTCCTGGGCCACGGATGGACGTACCGGCCCGAAACCCCTCGGCGACGCGCTGAAGGGCTTCAGCCGCATGGCCCCGCCCTGGTCGGGGAACTCTCCCCCAAGAGCGACGACTTGCGCCGCCGGTGGGCCGGCCACCAGGTCACGGAGGGCGCATACGGCGTGAAGAGGGTCCGGAACAGGACCTCGACCCAGGCGGGCTGACCGGCCCGGTCGGAAGGGGGCCGGAGAGAGTTTGGCGCGGGGACCGCCGCACCCCCGGTAAAGGGGGGCGGGACGACGGCGGTCCCCGCGAAGGACGCGGGCCGGGTCAGGGCCGGGCTTGCGCGTCCGGGCGTCCATGGAGGTCCGGGAGCCGCTCCGGAGGTCCTTGGACGTTTCGGTTGCCGGTGGGGCGGGGAGCCGCTCCCGCCCTGCCGACATCCACTAATGTGCCGGACCCGTGTTAAGCGTGTGCTGCGTGGACGTGACGCGCTCGTACCACTTCTGCGAAGTCCTCCAAATCGGCCGTCGGCCACAAGTTCGCCGCCGCCAGGGCCTGTTCACCGCACGTTTACCGTTACTTCCCGCTCTTGGCGAGGAAGGCCAGCAGGTCCTGCCGGCTGATCACACCGGTCGGCTTGCCCTCGACGAGGACGATCGCCGCGTCCGCCACGCCCAGCACGGACATCAGGTCCCCGACCGGCTCCCCGGAGCCCACCTGGGGCAGCGGCGGCGACATGTGCTTCTCCAGCGGGTCCTCCAGGGAGGCGGCTTGCGCGAACAGGGCGTTGAGCAACTCCCGTTCCACGACCGACCCGACGACCTCGGCCGCCATGACGTCCGGGTGACCGGCGCCGGGCTTGACGATCGGCATCTGCGAGACGCCGTACTCGCGCAGCACCTCGATGGCCTGCCCCACGGTTTCGTCCGGGTGCATGTGGACGAGGGACGGGATGGCGCCGTGCACCTTGTCGTTGAGGACGTCGGCGACGCGGGCGCTGGGGCCCTCGTCCTCCAGGAAGCCGTAGTCGGCCATCCACTCGTCGTTGAAGATCTTGCTGAGGTAGCCGCGCCCGCTGTCGGGAAGGAGGACGACCACCACGTCGTCCTCGCCGAGCCGCGCGGCGACCTCCAGCGCGGCGACGACGGCCATCCCGCAGGAGCCGCCCACCAGCAGGCCCTCCTCCTTGGCGAGCCGGCGGGTCATCTGGAAGGAGTCCTTGTCGGACACCGCGACGATCTCGTCGGCGACGGTCCGGTCGTAGGCGGTCGGCCAGAAGTCCTCACCGACGCCCTCGACGAGATACGGCCGCCCGGACCCGCCCGAGTACACGGAGCCCTCGGGGTCGGCGCCGATGACCTTCACCTTGCCGTCGCTGACGTCCTTCAGGTAGCGCCCGGTCCCGGAGATGGTGCCGCCGGTGCCCACACCCGCCACGAAGTGGGTGATCTTCCCCTCCGTCTGCTCCCACAGCTCGGGGCCGGTCGAGTGGTAGTGGGAGAGCGGATTGTGGGGGTTGGAGTACTGGTCGGGCTTCCAGGCGCCGGGGGTCTCCCGGACCAGCCGGTCGGAGACGTTGTAGTAGGAGTCCGGGTGCTCCGGGTCCACGGCGGTCGGGCAGACGACGACCTCGGCGCCGTACGCCCGCAACACGTTGATCTTGTCGGTGCTCACCTTGTCGGGGCACACGAAAATGCACTTGTACCCCTTCTGCTGCGCCACGATGGCGAGGCCGACGCCGGTGTTTCCGCTGGTCGGCTCGACGATCGTGCCGCCGGGCTTGAGCGCCCCGCTCTCCTCCGCGGCCTCGATCATCCGCAGGGCGATGCGGTCCTTCACGGAACCGCCGGGGTTGAAGTACTCCACCTTGGCCAGGACGGTCGCCCTCATGCCCTTGGTCACGCTGTTGAGCCTCACCAGCGGGGTGTTGCCGACGAGGCTGATCATCGAGTCGTGGAATTGCACCGTTGTCTCCGGATGCTTGCAAAGAAAGTGGTCGTGACTGTTCCGCCAGCCTATGGGTTCCCGCGACCCGTGGCGGTCGTTCACCCAGCGTTGAGATTGGGCGACGGTCCGTACGGGGCAAGGAGTGGTTGTACGGATTCGAGGAGGTGGCGGCGACGTATGACGAGGATGTCGAGGGCGAGGGTGGCCCGGCGGATCGCGGCCGGTGCCGCGTACGGCGGTGGCGGGATCGGGCTGGCCGGCGCGGCGGCCATGGGGCTGCTGCTGGCGGAGGTCCGGCTGGCCAGGCGGCAGGTGGGCAACGGCACGGTGCCGCACGTCCCGCACGCGGAGGGCCGCTACGGCCATGTCTACGCCGTCCCCGACGAACCGCCCCTGCGCCTGGTGATGCTGGGCGACTCCACCGCCGCGGGCCAGGGCGTCCACCGGGCGGGCCAGACCCCGGGCGCACTGCTGGCGTCCGGCCTCGCGGCGGTGGCGGAACGCCCGGTGGAACTCCGTAACGTCGCCCTGCCCGGGGCCACCTCCGACGACCTCGACCGCCAGGTGGCCCTGGCCCTGGCGGAACCGTCCCTGGTGCCCGACATCTGCGTGATCATGATCGGCGCGAACGACGTCACCCACCGGATGCCGGCCACCCGCTCCGTCCGCCACCTGTCGACCGCGGTACGACGGCTGCGCACGGCCGGCGCCGAGGTGGTGGTCGGCACCTGCCCTGACCTGGGCACGATCGAGCCGGTGCAGCAGCCGCTGCGCTGGCTGGCCCGCCGGGCCTCCAGGCAGCTGGCGGCGGCCCAGACGATCGGGGTCGTCGAGCAGGGCGGCCGTACGGTGTCGCTGGGAGACATGCTGGGCCCGGAGTTCGCGGCGAACCCGCGGGAGCTGTTCGGCCCCGACAACTACCACCCCTCCGCGGAGGGTTACGCCACGGCGGCGATGGCGGTCCTCCCGACGGTCTGCGCGGCCCTGGGCCTGTGGCCGGCCGACGAGGACCGCCCGGACGCGTCCCGCCGCGAGGGCTTCCTCCCGGTCGCCCGAGCCGCCGCGGAGGCGGCGTCGGAGGCCGGTACGGAGGTCGCGGCGGCGGTACCGAGCGGCCCGAAGGGGCCTTGGGCGTTGCTGAAGCGCCGCCGGCGCCGGAGGGTCCCGGTGGCGGAGCCGGCGCCCGTCACGCCGTCGTCCTGAGAGCCCTGGTCCCCTTGAGGGCCTTGAGGGCCTTGAGGGCCTTGAGGGCCTTGAGGGCCTTGAGGGCCTTGAGGGCCTTGAGGGCCTTGGGAGGTTTGGGAGGCTTGGGAGGCCAACAAAGCAAGCGCTTAGAAAACTGCGGTCAGAGTCACACGGCCATACCCGTGACCGAGACCATACGTGCGGGTAACTTCCCACACAGCGCCCTGCCCGCCCCGTAAGTCAATGGAGCCGTCATGCCCGAAGCCGTGATCGTCTCGACCGCCCGCTCCCCCATCGGCCGCGCTTTCAAGGGCTCCCTCAAGGACCTGCGCCCGGACGATCTCACCGCCACGATCATCCAGGCCGCCCTCGCCAAGGTTCCGGAGCTCGACCCCAAGGACATCGACGACCTGATGCTCGGGTGCGGTCTGCCCGGCGGCGAGCAGGGCAACAACCTCGGCCGTATCGTCGCCGTGCAGATGGGCATGGACCACCTTCCCGGCTGCACGATCACCCGGTATTGCTCCTCCTCCCTCCAGACCAGCCGGATGGCCCTGCACGCCATCAAGGCCGGCGAGGGCGACGTCTTCATCTCGGCGGGCGTGGAGATGGTGTCCCGCTTCGCCAAGGGCAACTCCGACAGCCTCCCGGACACGCACAACCCCCTCTTCGCCGAGGCCGAGGCCCGCACCGCCGAGGTCGCCCAGCAGGAGGGCACCACCTGGCACGACCCGCGCGAGGACGGCCTCGTCCCTGACCCGTACATCGCGATGGGCCAGACCGCCGAGAACCTCGCCCGCCTCAAGGGCGTCACCCGCCAGGACATGGACGAGTTCGGCGTCCGCTCGCAGAACCTCGCCGAGGAAGCCATCAAGAACGGCTTCTGGGAGCGCGAGATCACCCCGGTCACCACCCCCGACGGCACGGTCGTCGCCAAGGACGACGGCCCGCGCCCCGGCGTCACCATGGAGGGCGTGGCGGGCCTCAAGCCGGTCTTCCGCCCCGACGGCCTGGTCACCGCCGGCAACTGCTGCCCCCTGAACGACGGCGCCGCCGCGGTCGTCGTCATGAGCGACACCAAGGCCCGCGAGCTCGGCCTGACCCCGCTCGCCCGCATCGTGTCCACCGGTGTCTCCGGCCTCTCCCCCGAGATCATGGGCCTGGGCCCGGTCGACGCGAGCAACCAGGCGCTGCGCCGCGCGGGCCTGACGATCGACGACATCGATCTGGTCGAGATCAACGAGGCCTTCGCCGCCCAGGTGATCCCCTCCTACCGCGAGCTCGGCATCCCGCTGGAGAAGCTGAACGTCAACGGCGGCGCCATCGCCGTCGGCCACCCCTTCGGTATGACCGGCGCCCGCATCACCGGCACGCTCATCAACTCCCTCCAGTTCCACGACAAGCAGTTCGGTCTGGAGACGATGTGCGTCGGCGGCGGCCAGGGCATGGCGATGGTGATCGAGCGCCTGAGCTGACCTCCACCCAAGTCGCCAACTCACCGTAGCGATATGGGAACTCAACGCGACGATTCGGCCCAGAACCCGGAAACCTCCAGGGTTCTGGGCCGATTTGTGATCCAATCTCCCCCAGGATGTGACCTATCTCCCTTGGAAAAGGGATTTACGCAGGTCAACCCCACTTCAACAGCACACATGGGGCCCACAGCCCTGTCCGGTTCGTGACGTTACGCACTGACAGGGGGTTAGTCCGCCCTTCAAGCTGATGTAGGAAGTCGGGGGTCGACTTTGAACCGGGAGTACGTCAGTGAGCGCCATGCCGATCGCCTTGCTGGTCACCACGGCCGCCACGGGCGCCGTGGGCGTCGCCGTCCTGCGCACCCTCATGGCGCTGCGCCGGCAGGTCGCCGCCCTGCACGCCGAGTTCGCCAGGAACAACGCCACGGACGCGCGGGGCCTCGTACCGGCCGCCCGTGCCGCGGCCGACGTCGACGAGATACGCGCCGCCGTGGCGGAGGCCCTCGCCGAGGAGCGTGAGCGCGAGCTCGCCGAGGCGCGTGCCTTCTGGGCCGCCCAGGAGGCCCATGGCGCCTGCGACCCGCCCTCACTGCTGGGCCTGCCCGACAGCGAGCTGTTCCTGCCCCGGCAGAGCGATTTCGTGGGTCTGGAGCCCCTGGAGTCGGTCACCGAGCCCGCCGACACCGACGAGTTCGCCGGCGACTCCCCGGAACTGGCCGCCGCCCGCCGCCGCCACCCCTCCCACCCGGACTTCGTCCCGGTCGCCTCACCGGCCGTCAACGACCATGAGCGCACGGTGGCCGCCCTGGAGGAACTGGCCTCGTCCGCCACCGAACTGGCCGACGTCCGTCCCGGCCCCCTCGGCACCCTCGACGTCTACGTCTTCGCCGACGGCACCACCCTCTGCATGACCCCGGGCCACCGCGAGACAGCGGAGCGCCTCGCTGCGGCCCTGCGCGCCGGCGAAACCCCGTTCCTGCTCGGCGGCTCCGGCATCTCGGGCGCGTACACCCTGACGTTCGCGTGCGGCGAGGAAAGCGTCTACATCCTGGCGGACAGGGTCATAGCGAGCCTCTAGGTGTACTGATCACGGGCTCTCACACCCCCGCCCTCTTCTGCGCCTCCTCCACCAACCGCACAGCCTCAGCGACCTGCCCCTCGTCCTCCAGAACGAGGGCCAGGTCATGCACGGCGACGGTGATCTGATCGGCGGCGGCGAACATCCCCGCGTCCGGCATCACCCGAGGCTCGCCCTCCGGCGCCTCCAGAACCTGCGCCCACCGGGACAACTCCCGGGCCAGCCCCAGGGCTTCCGCGGCAGCGCCCCGCTGCAGGCGGCTCTGCGGTGCCGCCCGCAGCAGGTCGGCAAAGTGATCCACGGCACGGGTCAAAGGCGTCGTATCCACCACGCGGCGAGCGTATCGCGCCGCACCGGGACTGTTGCCAACAGGCGAACAGTCAGGCACGGTGACCTGAAGGACCGGCTTACATCCCCTTTGCGTCCGGAGGCGCCGATGTCCCACGTCCTCTCCGAGGAGACCCACCGCAACATGCTCGCCCGCATCCCCCACTGCACCGGTCGTGAAGTGTCCGACTGGCTGCGCACCGTCGAAGAAGGCCCGGCTCTCTTCCGCTTCGAGGAAAAGGTCAGCTGGCTTCGCCACGAACACGATCTCGCGTACGGCCACGCGAAGGCGATCGTCCACGAGTACGACCTGAGGAGGGCCGCGCGCAAGTTCGTCTAGGTGCGCACCGCGGCTGAACGCCAGACGCCGACAGACGACAAGGGGGCCCCGGTCGTGACCGGGGCCCCCTCCGCGACTACCGCCGGGCGGACTAGTCGTTGTTGAGGATCGAGATGAGCCTCAGGAACTCCATGTAGATCCACACCAGCGTCAGCGTGAGCCCGAAGGCCGCCAGCCACGCCTCCTCGCGCGGAGCGCCGTACGCGATGCCGTCCTCGACCTGCTTGAAGTCCAGCGCCAGGAAGCACGCGCCGAGCAGGATGCCGACGACTCCGAAGAAGATGCCGAGCGGGCCACTGCGGAAGCCGAGGCCGTCGCCGCCGCCGAAGACCGCGAACAGCAGGTTCACCACCATCAGCAGGACGAAGCCGAGCGCGGCCGCCATGACGAAGCCGTAGAACCGGCGGTTGACGCGGATCCAGCCCGCCTTGTACGCGACCAGCACGCCGGCGAAGACCGCCATGGTGCCGATCACGGCCTGCATGGCCGCACCGTCGGCGATGCGGTTGTCGACGATGTTGGACAGGACGCCGAGGAAGACACCCTCGAACGCGGCGTACGTCAGGATCAGCGCGGGCGAGGCCTTGCGCTTGAAGGACTGGACGAAGGCCAGGACCATGCCGATCAGCGCGGCACCGATGCCGATGCCGTACGACCGGCTGATGTTCGCGTCGTCGATCGGCAGCAGCGCCCAGGCGAGCGCGGCTGTGACGATCAGGACGCCGAGCGTGGTGCCGGTGCGCAGGACGACGTCGTCGATCGTCATCCTGCCGGTGGTGGCCGGGGCCTGCGGCGGTGCGCCGTGCTGCAGGTCCTGCTGCGCGTACGGGTTCTGGGCGTACGGATTGCCGCCCTGCGGCTGCGCGTACGGGTTGCCCTGCGTGCCTACAGCTGCGCCCCCGGCCTGCGGCGCGGTGTTGAAGCCCGCGTAGCCGTTGTCGCGGCTGAACCCCCGTCGCGAGAAGACCGGGTTGCTGCTCCTCATTTCACTCCTCCATGGCCACCCTCGTGACCTTGGCTCAAGAGTAATAGGTAGGCAAAGGATTGACCCTAGTGCTTGAGGAGGATCTTTCCCTCGTCGTGGTGCGCAACACGCTACGCGGGCGAGTGATTCCTCCCATCGGAGGGGTCCCTCCGACGGCGCTCAGTCGAACGGGAACCCGGTGTACGCCTCGGCCAGGTCGGTCTCGGCAGCCCGGGAGGAGGCGATCCGCTCCAGGCGGGCCAGCTGGAGGCGGTCCTCGAAGCCAGTGGCGTCGGGGACGCGGTGCAGGAGGCTCGTCATGTCGTAGGAGAACCGTTCGGCCTGCCAGACGCGCCGCAGGCAGGTCTCCGAGTAGGCGTCGAGCAGGTCCGCCGAGCCCTTCTCCCGCTCGTGGATCAGGGCCCGCGCGAAGGTCACGACGTCCCCGACGGCCAGGTTGAGCCCCTTGGCGCCGGTGGGCGGCACGATGTGGGCGGCGTCGCCGGCCAGGAAAAGGCGGCCGTACCGCATGGGCTCGTGGACGTAGGAGCGCATCGGCGTGACGGACTTCTGGGTGATCGGGCCGCGCTCCAGCCGCCAGTCGTCGGCGGTCTCGAAGCGGCGCTCGAGTTCCGCCCAGATGTCGTCGTCGCTCCAGGTCCCGGCGTCCGTGCCCTCGGGGACCTGGAGGTAGAGGCGGGAGACGGACGGGGAACGCATGGACAGCAGGGCGAAGCCGCGGTCGTGGCGGGCGTATACCAGTTCGTCGTGCGAGGGCGGCACGTCGGCGAGGATGCCGAGCCAGCCGAAAGGGTACGTCCGTTCGAACACCTGGGTCAGCTCGGACGGGATCGCCGCGCGGGCCACGCCCCAGAAGCCGTCGCAGCCGACGACGTAGTCGCACTCCAGGACATCCTCGCGGCCCTCGTGCCGGAAGCGGACGCGCGGGCTGTCGGTGTCGGCGCCCTCGACAGCCAGCGCCTCCGCCTCGAACAGAAGAGGGCCGCCCTCGGCGAGCTGGAGAGCGATCAGGTCCTTGCAGACCTCGGTCTGGGCGTAGACCATCACGGACCGCCCGCCGGTGAGGGCGGGGAAGTCGACGCGATGACGCTGCCTGGCGAACCGGAGTTCGATGCCGTCGTGGCGCAGCCCCTCGCGGTCCATCCGGCCCCCGGCGCCGGCCTCGCGCAGGACGTCGACCGTGCCCTGCTCCAGGATCCCGGCCCGCTGCCGGTGCTCGACGTAGGCGCGGTCGCGGCTCTCCAGGACGACCGAGTCGATGCCCGCGTTGCGGAGCAGCCGGGCCAGGAGGAGTCCGGCCGGGCCGGCTCCGATGATGCCGACGGTGGTGCGCATCGACCAGCCTCTCTGTTCGCTCGGCGAAGTGTGCGACATACGCGCTCGGGCGACTGTGTTCGCACAGTGAAATTTCCTTCACTTGTCTTCGGGCATGAGTCTGCGACGGCATGCGCCCGCTGTCAACGGTCATGCCGTGAACTCCTCACTGCAGGGCGCGGGGGCCACAAGCGCCCGGAGCCGGACTGACACCTGACCCGTCCGGCGCCTCACCGGGCTTCGGCTGCGGCCGGAGCGCCACGGCCACCGTCCGCAGGTGGCTTCACCCCACCTCCTGGGCCTCTAGGAGGCGCGCAACGCCTGACGCCATTGGTCGGTGACGGCGTGACGCAGCCGTGCGGTGTCGACGGTATGGGGGTCGAGGAGGCGCTGCAGTCCGATACCGCGCAACTGTCCGACGACCGCGACGGCGACGTCGTCGGGCTCGATGTCCGGACGTACGTCGCCGTCGGTGATCGCGGCGGCGACATCGTCGCGCAGGTCGTTGCGGAATGCCTCGTCGCGCTCCCGGAAGATCGGGGCCAGTTCGGAGGCGGTGGCCGCTTCGGCCCACAGCAGCAGGAACGCCCGGTGCGTCGTTCCGGCGTCGCCGAGGGCGCCGACGTAGCCGTCGATGAGCCGCAGGAGCCGGTCCAGTCCGGGTGGGAGCTCTTCGAGTCCGGGCACGAAGCCGGCCTGCGTCGAGCGGGCCAGCCGGTCGAGCAGTGCCTGCTTGGATCCGAAGTGGTGGGTGACGATCCCGCGGCTGTAGCCGGCCTGTTCTCCCACCCGCGCCAAGGTCAGCGATCGCACCCCGTACTGGACGACCAGTTCGGCGGCCGCGTTGAGCAGTGCGGATTCGGCCTGCTCCCTGCGCTCTTGCTGAGTACGGCGAATGGTGACCATGCGGGCACCCTAACAAGAAACTTGCGTGTCGACTGACAAGTATGTGAGTGTGATGTCTCCGAACGACCTTCTGACCTGGAGCCTTGAATGATCGAGATCGAAGACCGCGACCTGGACGTCCTGCTCGCTGAGGACCCGGGCGGTCCCGTGGTGATGCTGAACCTTCTGCGTTTCCGTCCGGACGGCGGCCGGGAGAGCTACCAGCGCTACGCCGACGCGCTCGGCGTAGCGATCAACGCGCGCTACGGGCTGCGGGTGGAGTACCTGGGCGCCGGCGGGCGTGCCCTGGTCGCCGAGGACGGGCAGGCCTGGGACATGGTCGCGCTGGTGCGGTACCCGAACCGGCAGGCGTTCGTGGACATGATCCGCGACCCCGAGTACCGCGCGGCGGCCCACCTGCGCAGCGAGGCGCTGGTCGAGGCGGTGCTGCAGCCGACGTCACCGATCGGGGCGTGAGCACGGTGCCGGCCGTGTTCGTCCACGGAAATCCCGAAACGGACGCCATATGGGACCCGTTGCTCGCCGAGCTCGACCGCGCCGGTTTTCCCCGAGCCGGCCTGATCTGCCTCTCGCCGCCCGGTTTCGGCGCGCCCCTGCCCGAAGGCTTCGGTGCCACGGTCGGCGCATACCGTGACTGGCTGATCGGAGCGCTGGAGGACATCGGGGAACCCGTCGACCTGGTCGGTCACGACTGGGGCGGGGCACACGTGGTGAATGTCGCCGTCAGCCGGCCGGAACTGCTGCGCAGCTGGGCGAGCGACGTCCTCGGGATATTCGACCCGGACTACGTCTGGCATGAGCTGGCTCAGCGTTGGCAAACCCCCGGAGTCGGAGAAGCCGACGTCGCCGAGCGGTTCGGCGCGGCCGTCGGGACGCGCACGCGATCGCTCGTCGAGCGCGGCATGAGCAGACCGGTGGCCGAGCACATCGCCACGGCACAGGACGAGACGATGGGCCGGGCGGTGCTCGCGCTCTACCGCTCGGCCGCACAGCCGGTGATGGCCGGGCTCGGCCATCACCTGGAGCAGGCCGCGCGACGGCCTGGCCTGGCCCTCCTCGCCACCGAGGACCGCCTGGTGGGCACCGACCTGCAACGTCGGCGCGCGGCCCGCCGCGCGGGCGCCCGCGTCGACACCCTGGACGGGCTCGGCCACTGGTGGATGACCCAGGACCCGGCGCGCGGAGCCCGCGCTCTGACCGCGTTCTGGACGCGACGCTGACGGGTCGTGCCGAGGACACTCGGGGCACGCGCGCTGACGGGGCGTCCCGCATGGCGTGCCGCGGGCGCAGCCTGCCAAGGGGGCAGCGCGGGCCTGATGATGCTCGACCGCCGTCCTCGGTCGGGTGTGGCGGTACGTCAGGTATGAGTGTCCGCGCCGGATGCGTCCGGCGGCCCAGCCCGGGTATGGCGCCGTCCGCCAAGTCAGGGCTGGGCAAGGCAGTCACCCCAGAGTGTGGCCAGCCGTGCCGGGATCTCGTGGATGGCGGCGCAGCCCCGGGGGTCGCGCGGGAGGCCGTCACCGGCTACGAACGTCCACGCGCTGCCCTTGGCCTTGGTGAAGTACTTCTCCGCACCCCCCTGGTCCTGGAGCTGGACCAGTTCGTTCTCGGTGGCATCGGCCGTCGGTGTGAAGGAGGCCCCCGCGTAGAGGACGCCGTCGCACTGGCCGTAGTAGAAGGTGCCCTTGACCGGTGCGATGTGCACCAGCCCCGGCTGCGATCGCCGGTAGGCCAGGGTCACCGCGTCCTTGACCTCGGGTGGCACCTTCAGGGAACGGCAGAGCGGTGAAGAGGTCGACGGGTGTGTGGCCGCCGGGTTGTCCGGCACCGCGCTGGGGGTCTTCGGGGTCACGGCCGGCGGGGCCGTGGACGTGGCCGGAGTGGTGGGGCTCACGACCGCCTGGGGCGGAGAGGCCTGGTGGGAGTGGCCGATGACGGCGAGAGTACCGCCGCCCACCGCGGCAACCAGGGCGACGGCCAGCGCGGCGGTGGCCGTCCGGTGACGGCGCCGTAGCTCGTCGCCGCGAGCCCGGACCACTGCGGCCGGCCGGGCGCTGGTCCGCGCGGCGAGTTCCTCGGATCCTGTCTGGAGGATGGCCTCGAAGTCCTCAGTCATGGTGGTGCGCCTCCTGACCGGCGGAGCCGGGGACGTCGGTTGCGGCAGCGGGACCGGTGGCGGGTGGTGAGACCGCCGGCAGCAGACCGGGTGGGCGGGCGGCACCGTCCGGGCCCTCGCCCGCGATGTCGGACAGGTGCTGCGCCATCGATTGACGCCCACGTGACAGCCGGGCCTTGACCGTCCCCGGCGCGACTTCGGTTTCCCGTGCGGTTTCCTCGACGGACAATCCGACCAGGTGATGCAGCACGATCGCCCGCCGTTGCTCGTAGGGGATGCGCCGCAACGCCGCGACGATCGCGACGTAGTCAGCGCTGACGCCGCGCACCTCGTCGGGCACACCGTGCCGGCGGTGCGCAGTGAGCCGGTTGACCCCCTTTCGCCAGACGCTCACCCGGATACGGCAGGCCACCGAACGCACCCACGCCCCCGGGTCCGCATAGCCGGACACCTTCTCCCAGTTCTGCCAAGCCCGCGCGAATGCTTCCTGCACCAGGTCCTCGGCCTCGGCGAGGCTGCCGGTCATCGCATACATCTGGCTGGTCAACCGACGGACATGGGCGGCGTAGAAATCGTCGAAGACGCGCGCATCGCGCATTGCCCCCTCCAGTGACTGATGTGAGGGGTCGTGCCCTCAACGCCTTGTCACGCCCGAGGGGGGTGCACGGTTGCACGGGCGGCCGAGCGGGAGACGCGCGCGGAGTTGTCGGCGTGGGAGGACCGGCTGGTGCGCTGGGGTCCGGTTGTCGCTCGGGGTGGACAAGATGCGACAAACAGGACGGCCCGCCTCCATGAGGCGGGCCAGGTCGTCTGGTGCCCGGGGTGGGATTCGAACCCACACTCTTCCGCGTTTAAGGCGGTTGCGTCTTCCAGTTGCGCCACCCGGGCCGAAGCTCACAAAGCGGCGTGCTGAATCGCGGTCACTGGCAGTTCGGTCATATGTCCCCTGGCGTGCGATCTGCTCTTTGTTCAAGCCGTGAAGGCTCGGCATGACCACCCTCCCCCACGGCGGCCCGCCGGTACGAGTGGGAAATCGGTCAACACTCTTGGTCAGGACAGGAGGTGACGGCTGGTCACGGCACCGAGCCTACTGGTTGCCGAACGAGCACAAAGGCGAACGCCCGCCCCGGCGCACAGGGCGGGCGCCCGACCAGGGATCGGACTGTTCGTCCGGTGGGTCCGGCTGGGACGGGAGGACCGGCGGGCCGGGCGAGACAGTCAGCTCCGGCGCGGGCGGTGGCTGCGGGACACACGGCTCGATGCCGGGGCGGAACACGGCCAGGCGGCCCTTCGTCTGATCGGCGACGCCCCGGAGACCGCCGCCGCCCGTTATCTCCGGGCACGGGTTCGGGTCGGGGGCAGCACGCACGGCTGGAGGACACGGACCCGGGACACCTGACCCGACCCCAAGCCAGCGGTCGTCCGCAGCAGACAGTAGCCGCTCTCCTGATGAGCGGAGCTGATCGTCTTCCCGCCGAGCTGCTCCTCAGGTGTCTGTGATGTGAGACTTCGCCATTCAGCCCACCGCTCCGCCGCCTCCCGACCGGCCTCGTCACCGTCGAAGCGCTCCGCCTGCCCATCACCGTCTCTGGAGCCGCCCAGGCGCCGTCGGACGCGGTGACCGGTGACCACCCCGTCCTGGTTCTTCATCTCTTGATGTATTATATGACAACCCGTCAGAGGGGCCGTGCGCCGACGGTGCGCCAACGACACGCATGAGTGACTCGGCGAATCAGCCTTTACGCCAGATCAGGCGCCGTGGGCGTGGAAGTGCCCGGAGCCGGACTTGAACCTGACCCGGCACCCCTTCTGACCTGCGGCGATGCCGTGACCTCGTCGAACGCACCCGCATCCGCCCGTATCCTCACGCCTGACGCCGTGTTGGTGCACCAATTGATGCACGCCCTGCCGCACCCCCCGAGCGGGCCGGTAGACACGGGAAGCAGGTTGAGCGACCGGTTCCAGGTGGCCGGGAGAATCTTGGCTGAATGGGCATGCACTGCATCAGATCTGACTGGGCATCAGGGAAAAACGGCGGGCCCGACAGTAGGCCTGTCGGGCCCACCCCGTGAGTCCGATACCTCACCGCGGAGCAAGGGTGCCGGACTCGCTCGACGGCTCCGGTCGCCTGGCTTTGCGGAGCAAGGGCCAGGGCCGCCTCGCCACTCCCTCACACGGAGAGGTGGCGAGTCATATAGCGGAACATGGCAGATCGGGATCAGACAGCCATCTTGCACACATCAGTGCGCCTTGAAGGGCTTTCCCGAGGCAACCATCTCGTACCTCTTATAGCCATACTCACGCATTCGGACATTCGTGCGAGCATGCAGCTTTATGGATGAAGGGCGACGTCAGCCCCTCGGCCGCGCACAACCGGTCGGACGCCTGCGGCGTCCTGCGACCGGGCCCCCACGGAACCCGATCGCACACGACGTCACCCTGCGGGGCGAAGCCCCCTTCCTGGGGTTGGCGCCGGTCGCGCCGTGGTACGCCTCGGCGACCTCCCCCCATCTCTTCGCTGATCTTCAGAATGCGCAGCAGGCGGATGTCGCCGGCCTCGGCCGGGGCACCTCCTCGTCCAGCCAGCCACGCAGCCGCTGTACCTGATCCGACATGCGGTCAGTCATCTCGTTCCTCAATCTCGTTGTGTGCGGTCAGAGCAGGACAGGTCGAGCAGCACGGCCGCGAACGCGAGCAGCACGCTGTACCCCGGTGCGGCCGTCCGCCCTCATGTGCGCACCGAAGTTGGTGATGCTCACGGAGGCGTACGAGATGGTAGCGCCGTCGTCGCGCGCTTCAGGTTCCACGAGCTTCTCCAGGGTCAGAACAGGACGGACACCGTGAGCAGTTGCGCAGGGAGCGGGCGGGCGTGGTTGCCCCGGCCAGGGGAGACATAGACGTTCGGCGGGGGCAGGCCTTGAGGGTGCCGAGTCACGGCTCCGCGATCAGTCCGGCGACGACGGCCGCGGCGACCGTGAGGAGTAGGACGTAGACGACCTGAGCGCGGGCGCTCGTGTATATCGGCACGCTGTTGCCGGACGGTCCCGGCAGCGGCGACGCCACGTCGGCCCAGACGCGCTTGCCCCAGTTCAGTGGGTCGGTGCCCCACTGTTGCGAGAGGGCGTCAACGATGGCCAGGCCCCGGCCGTGGTCCTCGTCGTCGTTCGCGTCGGCCAACGTGGGCAGGGTGCGGCTTCGGTCGATGACCGCGACGCGCACCTGGTCGTCACCAAGACGACGCAGGGTTACCCGGAATTTGTCCTCCTGCGCGTGCAGGACTGCATTGGCGGCGAGTTCGGAGACGATCAACTCGGCCGTATCGGCGAGATCCGGCAACTTCCAGTCCAGCAGAGCGGCGTGCACGAACCGGCGCGCGGAGGGCACCGATTCCGGGGCCCGGAGGAAGGTCTTCGTCACCACCGGCGTGCCATCCTCGGCCACTGGTCGGCGACCCGCCACGATTTGGTGAACGGTCACGGGGACTCCACAGGTAAGAGGTTGCGGGGCCCGCGCCCCAGCCGCAGTGGCGACTCCCACGGCGGGGGCGGGGTCTTGGGGTGGGGGTGGGCGGAAGGCAGTTCAGTTCGTGCCGGGGTTGACGGCCTGCGCACAGTCCGGGGTGCAGATCCAGAGGACGAACAGGAAGCCTCTGTGCCGGACCTCGCACCACTTGCGGCCGCTCGTCCCCAGGCGGCGGGCGCACCGCGCGCAGTCGACGGCTATCTGTTGACGGGGACAGAGTGGTGGAAGGCCGGGAGGACGGGTGCCGGCTGGCCCGGCGGGCTGGTTGCGTACACAACGCTCATTGGTCGGCGTCCTCGTCGTGCGTGCCCGGATACTCGTACATGGTCACCAGCGCCCGGCACACAGTGGCGAGGTTGAAGACGTGCGTAGCCTGTTCACTCGCGCCTGGACAGGGCCGGGAGTCGACGTCTGCGCGGGCCCGGTTCGGAACGTGCTCAGCGAGTCTCTGGCTGCTCGGCTCCCATGCGAGGGACGACGGCGCGCACCGCGCGGATCAGCAGCTCGGCATGTCCGGCGAGTTCACCCTTCAACGTCTCAAGGATCTCGGGGGTACTGGTCGTGAGGTTCAGGGCGGTGTCGCAGGTCCTGCGGATTGTCGCCGCGTCTACCGGCAACCTAGTCTCGTCTGCAGGCCTGATCACCGCGGCGGTCACGGCTCCTCTCCCAACCGCTCCCGGCCGCGCCCGATTAGTGCGTTGACCCCATCGACGTCACACAGTTGGCCCGGCTCGCTCATGGGGACAGCCCAGTACCCGTCGGTGACTGTGTAGGTCGTCCGTGCGACGGGCGGCACTCCCAGCCAGTGGCCCCACGCCAGACACTCGGCGTCCCGGTGCTTCCAGCGCAGGCCCGTGCTCGGGGGGCACAAGCGCGTAGTAGCAGGTGAGGCCGCGCGCCCCCCATTACCTTCTTCGTGGCCCCGCAATGGGGCTCCCGGCCTCTGGAGCCGGCATGACTGGTCCCCCCTGTCGAACGCATGGCCCGGGGGGGTGTCACCAGCTCCGGAGGCATCGACAGACCGCTGATTAGGGGCATGACCACCGGCGTGTCCGCAGGTCGGGAGGCTCTTCGTAATGTGGATGTGGCGATCGGTGCCGTGGGATGGCCGGGCGGGAACGACCGAGGGACGCACGTGATCGACGTCAGCGACATCGGCGCCTTCCTTGGCCTGGACGTCGGCAAGGGCGAACACCACGCCACCGCCGTCACCCCAGCCGGGAAGAAGGCCCTCAACAAGCGGCTGCCCAACAGCGAGCCCAAACTCCGCGAGGTCTTCGGCAAGCTCAAGGCCAAGCACGGCACCGTGCTCGTGGTCGTCGACCAGCCCGCCTCGATCGGCGCCCTGCCGATCGCGGTCGCCCGTGACATGGGCTGCGAGGTCGCCTATTTGCCTGGCCTGACAATGCGGCGGATCGCTGACCTTTACCCCGGCGAAGCCACGACCGACGCCCGCGACGCGTTCATCATCGCCGACGCAGCCCGCGCGATGCCTCACACGCTCCGCTCCATCGAACTCGCCGACGAGACGGTCGCCGAGCTGGAAATGATCGTGGGCTTCGACGACGACCTGGCCGGCGAGGCCACCCGCATCAGCAACCGGCTGCGCGGCCTGCTCACCCAGATCCACCCGCACCTGGAGCGAGTCCTCGGCCCGCGAATCCAGCATCCGGCCGTCCTGCGGCTGCTGGACCAGTTCGGCTCCCCGGCCCAAATCCGCAAAGCCGGACGCCGACGCCTGGTCAGCCTGATACGTCCGAAGGCCCCGCGCATGACCGAGCGACTGGTCGAGGACATCTTCACGGCTTTGGATGAGCAGACCGTGGTGGTGCCCGGCACCGACGCGGCCGCGGCCGCGCTGATCGTCCCCAGCCTCGTCAACTCGCTCCAAAACGTCCTCGACCAGCGGAAACTCCTCGCCACACGGATCGAGGAACTGCTGGAGGACCACCCTCTTTCGAAGGTCCTGACGTCCATGCCGGGGATCGGCGTCAGGACCGGAGCGAGGATCCTCATCGACGTCGGCGGCGGCAGCAATTTCCCCTCCGCCGCCCGCCTGGCGGCCTACGCAGGTCTCGCTCCCGCGACCCGCAGTTCCGGCCCCTCGATCCGCGGCGAGCAACCCTCCCGGCGAGGAAACAAGCAGCTCAAACGGGCCTTCTTCCTCTCCGCGTTCGCAGCCCTGGCTGACCCGGTCTCCCGGACCTACTACGACAAGAAGACCGCCCAGGGCAAGCATCACACCCAAGCCCTGCTCTGCCTCGCCCGACGACGGGCCGACGTCCTCTTCGCCATGCTCCGCGACGGAACCTTCTGCGAGCCCCAACCCGCGGCGGCCGGGTGAGGGTTCAGACCGATCAATCAGTCCTCCGGCCGAAGTCGCTGACAAGCGGCCTCAAGCCGCTGGTCGTAGTCAGGCGCGAACAGCTCAGGAAGCGCTTTGTCCAGCGTTCCGGCGATTCGGTGGATCGGGGCCCAAACCGCCGGATCGTCGACAACACGACGGAGGTCCGTCATCTGCAGCTTCTCCAGCCAGTGCGACAGCACCAGTGCCTCGTCACTCGTGAGCTTGATCGTCACCTGGCTATCGCTCATGCACCCCCCTACGGCCTGGCCTCCACCCTCAACCACACGAACCTACTGGTCTCCGGCCTTGGCCAAACACATAGGGGCACCCCCCGTCCAGGACTCCTGGCATAGCGCGACGCGGCGTCCTGCGGGGCGGACCGCTCACCGTCGTTCCCGCTGTCCGGCACCGTCACGACGGGCGGTGGTCAGGAGGGCCCAGAGCCGACGGTGAAGTCGCCGCGCACGGTGCCGACTTGGATGGCGTTTCCCTTGACCGTGCTGTGGGAGATCGCCTGGGTCACTTGTACCGCCCGCTCTTCGGGCACCTGGCTCCTGGCTTGCTCGATCAGCCCTTCAAGCTGCTCACGCGCCTCGGGATACTCCTCCAAGAAGTCCTGGAGCCGGGTCTGCCACTGCCCCGCGACCTGGCCGAGCACAGCGTCATCGTCCTGGGCCGAAGCCTGCGCGACCGTCGCCGCAGCCGCATCCAGGCGCGCGAGCGCGCGGTTCTCACCATCCGCGTCGCCCCGGCCCAGCAACCCCCCGAACGCGTCCCGCACGCCCTGCCAGGCGTCGCCCGCCATCGCCGTCACCAGCGTCGTACCACCCGCCTGCGCGAGCGCGACCACCCAATCCAGCACCCCGACCCCCTGCCGTCACCGGCGGTGGCGAACGACCGGCCACCGTTTTCACGAACACACTAAGCCCACCACGCAGGACATTGACGGGAAAACAGCCCATCCGACCCAACCGGCGACGCGCCTTACGGCTCCTCGCACCATGGTCGGTGACCGAGCCGCCGCTGCCGAAGCATGGCCCTTTCGGCAGCGGTGGTTGCCAAGTCCGCCATCGCCTGGCTGCACTGCTCCCGCCACCTACGCACCGGCTGGGAGACGCGAGACGACAGGCATGACGCCCTCCTCCAGCAAGGCCGGGTCCTGTCGTAGGACCCGTGTGTGCAGGGAGCGCAGTGCGGGCCCCGGATCCGCGCCCAGCGCCTCGGCGAGCCGTTGCCGTGCCTCCTCGTACACGGCGAGCGCGTCCGCCGGGCGGCCGGTGCGGCACAGGGCGAACGTCAGCAGCTCGGCGAGACGTTCGCGCAACGGGTGTGCCGCGACGAGCCGGACGAGTTCGTGGACGTGCTCGAAGGACCGGCCCAGGGCGATCTCGCCCTCCAGCCGCGCTTCCAGGACCGTGAGCCGCTTCTCGGCCCAGCGCAGCCGTTCCGCCGTGAGGTACGGCGCCCGCAACCCCTCGGCGAAGTCGCCGCGCCACAGTTGCTCGGCCTGCCGAGCCAGTTCGACCGCGTGCCGCACCTCGCCGGTGTCCCGTGCCGCGAGCGCCTCTTCCACCAGCCGCCGCCGCTCCGCCAGGTCGTCGATACGCACGCCGGTCAGCCGGTATCCGTCGCCGGTCCACGACAGCTGGGGCCCGTCCCCGAGCGCGCGGCGCAGTCCGGAGACGTACTTCTGCACGAGGTTGCGCACATGCACCGGCGGCGCCCCGCCCCAGACCGCCTCGACCAGACCGTCGTACGAGATCGGGCCGCCCTCCTGGAGCAGCAAGACGGCGAGCACCGCGCGCTGCTTCGGCGGGCCGAGCGGGATCTCGACGCCGTCGCGCAACGCGCGCAGCGAGCCGAGCAGTTCGATGCGCAGACCGTGCGATGCCGCCCCGGGCATCCCCTCACCCATGCGTCGAGCGTATCCCGGTGCCCGTATTCCAGCGGACCTTCCAGCGACGGGCCGAAGGTGGCCCGGCACCCAACCCTCCGCAACCCCGTTGGAAAGGCCGCCCCATGCTCACCCGGCTCGGCCGACTGGCCGTGCGGTACAGCCGTGCCGTGCTGGTCGGCTTCCTGCTTGTCTTCCTCGGCCTCGGCGTCTACGGCGCCGACGCCCAGAACGACCTCGACCTTGCGCGCTGGAGTTCCCCCGGCACGGAATCGGTGCACGCCGTCGACGCACTGCGCGACGGATTCCGCACCGGCAACCCCAACCTCGCCCTCCTCGTCACGGCACGCGACGGCGACGTGGACAGCGCGCGCACCGACGGGGCGGCCCGCGAACTGGCCGCAGAAGTGGAGCAGTTGCCCCTCGTCACGGACGTCACCTCCTACTGGGACGCCGACAGCCCGGCCCTGCGCTCCGAGCACGGCCGACGCGCCCTGATCCTCGCCCGGCTCGACGGCACCGCCACCGAGACCCGCCAGGAACTCGCCACGGTCTCACCCCGGTTGACCCGCACCACCGCCGAACTCGACGTGCGCGTGGGCGGCCAGGAGGAGATCTCACGGCAGGTCGGCGAGGTGGCCCGCGCGGACTTCCTGCGCGCGGAGGCCTTCGCGCTGCCGGTCGTGCTGCTCCTGCTGGTCCTTCTCTACCGGCGGACTGTCGCCGCCCTGCTGACGGTCGCGGTCGGGCTGTTCTCCGTCGTCGGCACGCTCGCCGGGCTGCGGGTGATCGCCCAGTTCACGGAGGTGTCGACGTTCGCCGCGAACCTCGCGCTCGTCCTCGGCCTCGGCCACGGACCGGGCATCGACTACAGCCTGTTCGTCATCAACCGCTACCGCGAGGAGCATGGCGCGGAACGGGGCCGGCCGGAAGCCGTGCTCGGGGCGACCGTCGCGGCAGGACGCACGGTCTCTTCAGCGGTGTCACCGTCGCGGTGTCGCTGTGCGCGCTGCTGGTGTTCCCGTTCTTCTTCCCGAGCTCGTTCGCGTACGCGGGTGTTCTCGTCGTCCTGACGGCGGTCACCGGAGCAGTGCTGTTCCTGCCCGCCGCGCTCGCCCGCTGGGGCCACCGCGTGGAGCGCCCCGACCCGCCCGCGTCCGGCTTCTGGCACCGCGCCGTTCTAGGTGTACTGCCCAGGCAGGTTGGTCAACCTGGTGATGGGCGGTTTGCCGCCGGTCGCGGTGTGGGGGCGGTGGTGATTGTAGTGATGGAGCC
>NZ_JBITIY010000023.1:0-101315 GCF_044459385.1 Streptomyces sp. NPDC050287
GAGAACTGGGCAGCCACTCACTCGGAGCCACAAACGGCAGGTCACCATCAGCTACACCCAGTCCTCCCGGACCACCACCATTCTTAAGGGGTCACGATGCTCATCGTCACCCGTGAGGGTGACCGGCGGTGCAAGCTCCCGCCGCACCAGCGTGTGCCGGTCGCGCTGGTGTACCTGCGCCGCCACGACACCCTCGCGCGCGTCGCGGCCGGCTTCGGGATATCCGTCGGCACCGCTCATGCCTATGTCACGGCTGTCGTCCACCTGGCAGATCCTCCGCAGAGCCCGCGTCAGTCCCGGCCGCATGACCGTCATCGCCAAGGCCGTCCTCACCCTGGAGAGGCATCGCTGAAAAGGCTCACTCTTCCCCCGCTGGAGATCTTCGAGTCGCGGACACTGCTCGACGACGTGTTCAACAATCTCGCGCTCCAGCGAGCCGAAGACGAAGACCTGCGTCACATGGAGGCAGCGCTGCGGGCGATGCAGGGCTCGGCCCACGATCCCCGGCGCTGTCTCGAGACGAACGTCGACTTCCACCGGGTGATCGCTCGTGCCGCTCGGGTGCCGCTGCTCAGCGGCATGTACGGCGCCCTGGTCCTCGTCCTGACGGGTGCGCTCATCCGTGCCTTCTACGTCGACGGCGCCGAGGAGACGGTGCGCCACAACCTGGAGGTGCAGGCCCGGCTGTTGGAGGCCATCCGTCTCAAGCACCGCAAAGGCCTCGAAACGGCGGCGAGGCTTCATCACACGGACATGATCAGTCTCACGCATCCGCAGCGCTCGCCGTCGGCACCCGTCCAGGCCGGTCTCGAGGACGACCGTCACGCGCGCTGACGCCGCCCCCGCTCCCGAGCTAACTCACCGGCCGCGCAAGGCGGGTCGGCTCTGCGTCAGAGCAGACGCCACAGGTGGTCTTCGGTGCCGTTGTCGTCGAACTGCACCACCTGGGCGCTGTTGGCCGTCGACATCCGATCGACGCCGATAACCTTGCCGCTGTGCCGGTTGCGGATGCGGTACCAGCCGTCGCCGTTGTCGAGCAGTTCCCACAGGTGGTCGTCGGTGCCGTTGTCCTCGAACTGCACGACGACGGCGCTGTCGGCGGTGGACATGCCGTCCACGCCCAGCACCTTTCCGCTGTTGCCGTTGCGGATGAGGTACCAGCCGCTGCCTCGGTCCACCAACTGCCAGGAGTGGTCGGCGGTTCCGTTGTCGTCGAACTGGACGACGCGGGCACTGTCGGCCAGCGACATGCCGTCCACGCCGAGGACCTTGTTGCTGTTGCGGTTGAGGACGCGGTGGAACGGCGGCTCCGGCACCCAGGCATGACCGTCGGGAGAAGCGGTGGGGAAGGCGGTGATGCGGAGCCTGGCCGCGCCCATGGGGATCAGGGTGACGTCCCCGACCGGAGCGGTGCTGCGTGCGGGGCTCTGCTGCAGGGGGTTGACGACATGCTGGCTGTCGGAGGTCCATGCCTCGATTCTTCGGACCCGCGCCGTGATGCGAACGGGAGTGGCGCGCTGGCTGAAGGGGTCGCCGGTGACCGGTCCGGAGTCCGCGGTGAAGCGCAGGCCGTCGAGGGGATCGGGGAGCAGACCGTAGTTCCACGGAGTTGTGGCGTGCACCGCGTACTCGGGGAAGGTGTCGGTGCCGGCGTAACGCTCGTAGCGCTCACCGATGCGCAGGGAGTAGGTGAGCGGCCCGTGGTCGACGCTGACGGCGCCGTGGTTGCCGGTCCAGGTACGTACGGTGGTGCGCTGCGGCAGGCGCACCGTGACCGTGTCACCGCTGGCCCAGGTGCGGTCGATCCGGGCGAAGGCGGGGCCCGCCGGGGCCGTGACCCGCGCGCCGTTCACACGGATGTCCGGGGCGGAGCACCAGCCGGGGATGCGCAGCAGGAGCGGGAAGGCGAGCCGCTTCGGCGCGGACACGGTGAGGGTGACGGTCTCCTTGAAGGGATAGTCGGTGTCCTCGGTGATGGTGACCTCGGTGCCGTCGGCGACCTTGGCCCGTACCCGGCTGGGCGCGTACATCGCGGCGGCGAGCCCGCGGTCGGGTGTCGCCAGCCAGAGTTCCTCGGTGAAGTACGGCCAGCCCATGCCGTAGTTGTGGGGGCAGCAGCGGTACTGGGTGACGCCGGGCTGGAAGGACTGCATGGCGAAGCCGTTCTGGAACTGCCCCTGGTTCTTCGCGACGTTGTCGAGGTCGACGCTGTTGGCGCTGGTGATGTAGTGGACGCCGCGGCCGTTCGGATCGGTGGCGGCGGGCAGCAGGTTGAAGGCCAGTTCCTCGCACCGGTCGGCCCACACCGGGTCGCCGGTGACGCGGGTGAGCAGTTCGTGGCTGGCCATGTACTCGACGATGCCGCAGGTCTCAAAGCCCTGCCGGGGGTCGCCGAACCCGGGCCGGGCGTTCTCGTCCCCGGCGGAGCCCCCGCCGGGGAACTGCCCGTAGGCGCCCATGACGGCCGCGTAGTTGCGGTAGGTGGCGCGGGTCAGGTCGGCGGAGCCGGAGCGCAGGGCGTACTGGGCGGGCTCGCGGAAGCCCTGGGCGACGTTGACGTTGTGCAGGTCGGGGAAGTTGTCGACCCAGTTGGCGCCGTACCGGTGCATCTTGTCGGCGAGGTCGAGGAGGAAGGCCTCTCCGGTGCGGTTGTAGAGCCAGAAGGCGAGGTCGAGGCCGTCGCCCCAGCGTTTGGAGATCCAGTCGGTGTTGAAGGCGCCGGGCCCCTGGGCGTTCATGTACCGCAGGAAGGGCAGCATCAGCCCGACGGCACGCCCGTCCCCGGTGTGCTCCTCGTGGCTGCGCAGCGCCTGGAGTAACGGCAGGTAGGGCCAGAAGTCCGGGTTGCCGTTGAGCTTGGTGCGCAGCAGCGTCGGGCCGAAAAAGCCGTCGGACTGCCGGGTGGCGGTGATCGCCTCCATCCAGCGGTCGTTGGTGGCCATGGCATCGTTGTCACCGGTCAGTACGGCGAGGTCCATGTGGCCGCGCAGCCAGTACGGGAGCTCCTCCCAGCCGTCTTTTTCAGGGTGTACCCAACCGGAGTTGTCGAAGTCGAGGTAGCGCGAGATTTCCGCGTAGCGGCCGAACAGGCCGTCGCGGAGCTGGTGCAGCTGCCGGGAGAGCCAACCGTGGGCGGTGACGCTGCCGAGCGGCAGCTTCAGGAACGCTGTCGGTGCGAGCGGCGCGGCGTTCGGGGCGTAGAACCCGCCACGAGCCGGGCGCACGACCGTGTCCCTGGCCGAGGCGGACTCGGCGGCAGCCGCGGCCGCGGCTGTGCGCGGACCCAGGGCGGCCGCACCGAGGGAAAGCGCGCCGTAACGCAGAAGACGTCGTCGGTTGAGGGGCACTGATACTCCTTGGACAGTCTTGCCGACGGATGACGGGCACGCACTGTTCAACGTCGGACTTTGGGGAGACGTGTTCGTATCTGTGGACTGACGTAGTCGCATGACAGCATGCGTCCCCCACCCTGTCCATCCCCGCTGCCGACACTTCTCCTGCGTCAGCAGGTGGGTGCGGGAGTGAGAACGGGGTCGTCCGAGGCGGGCAGGTCGTGCCCCAGCACTACGACGACGCCGTCGACGTCCTGCTGACCTACGAGGGCGGCGGGAAGGGCTGCTTCGGGCGGGAGACGAACCCGGGACCTGACCTACGAGGACTCCTCCCGCCTGCGCCCCGATCAGGGCACGGCCGATGCGGCTTCTGACCCGGCAGCCGCGGTCGAGGGGCGAGCGCCGGGCGCGCCGGGACGGCGTCCCCTCTGGCACTCCCCCGGCCGAACGGCTCCCCCCGGCGTCGTGGGCGCAGGCGGTGATGTGCCGTCTGGGTGGCTACGCGGCGGGCGCTGCGGCGGCGACGCCGGTGGCGGTGCGGATGAACGCGGCGACGGCGGGCGAGCGTGAGTGCTGCGGCCAGGCGAGGGCGAGTTCGAGGGGCCGGAGGTCTTCGACGGTCCGGTAGGCGATGCCGGGGCGGGGGTGACGGCGGGCGACGGAGACCGGGGGGAACCAGATGATGCTGCCGACCTCGATGAGGCTGAAAATCTGGGACATGTCCAGGCGCCGGGGCGGACCGGCGGATGCGGTCTTGCTGGTGGGGCTGGGCGGTCGCCCGTCCTGGTCGGCGGGTGATCCGTCGGGCAGGACCCTGCCGTGGAGGTCGGCCAGGTTCAGGTGAGGACGGTCAGTGAGCGGGTCGGTCGCCGCCAGCGCCACCAGCCGGGGTTCGGACAGCAGCGGTTCGCTGTCCAGGCCTTGGTCGTCGAAGGGGCGGGGCAGCAGCGCGACGTCCGCACGGCCCTGGCGCAGGGCCGGCACCTGTTCCCCGCGTCCGCCCAGCACGAGGTCGACCGGGAGGGCGGCTTCCTGTGTGCGGTAGGCGGCGAGGATGCCGGGGAGGAGCCCGCCGTCGTAGTCCGCCTTGAGAGCCACGCGCAGAACAGGTGTGGCCTTTCCGGCGTTGCTGGCCCGCTCCGCGGCGGCGACGACCGCGTCCAGGGCGATACGGGCATCCCGCAGGAGGGTCTGTCCGGCCGGTGTCAGCGTGACCTGCCGTGTGGTGCGTTCCAGGAGCTGGACGCCCAACTGCCGCTCCAGATCGCGGATCGCGCGGGACAGCGGCGGCTGGGCCATGCCCAGGCGCTCCGCGGCCCGCCCGAAATGCAGTTCTTCCGCCACCGTCATGAAATAGCGGAGCTGCCGCACTTCGAGGTCACTCATACCTTGAGGGTATCAGTGCCAACCCACTTGATCCTTCCGATTCACCGCCTGCCCGTCTTCACTGGACGGCGTCAACTGGAACCGCCGGAGCTGGGGTTCCACTGCGTGGCCGCGGCCGTCCGTCCGCCTGTCCGTGGTCGCCGTTCATGTGTGAGGGAGAGCTGTCGTGATCGTTGTCACCACGCCCACCGGCCAGATCGGCGGGCAGGTACTCAAGCGTCTCCTGGCGGAGGACGTGCCTGTCCGGGTGGTCGTCCGGGACGCTGTCCGGCTGCCCTCGGCGGTGCGTGAGCGCGTCGAGGTCGTCGAGGGTTCGCACGGGGACCCGGAGGTGGCCGCGAAGGCGTTCGCCGGTGCGCGGGCCGTGTTCTGGCTGACGCCACCGGACCCGCGGGCGCCCTCGCTGGAGGCGGCCTACCTGGACTTCACCCGGCCGGCGTGCGAGGCCCTGCGGGCGCAGCCGGTCGACCGGGTGGTCGGCGTCTCCGCCCTGGGCCGCGGCACACCGCAGGCGGCCCACGCCGGACATGTGACGGCTTCGCTGGCCATGGACGAACTGATCGCGGCCACGGGCGTGCACTACCGGGCGCTGACCATGCCCTCGTTCATGGACAACCTGCTGTGGCAGGCGGAGCTCATCAGGACGCGGGGCGTGTTCACCTCGCCGATCCGTGGCGAGCGCAGGATGCCCTCCTGCGCGATCCGCGACATCGCCGCGGTCGCCGCCGAGCTGCTCCTGGACGACTCGTGGAACGGGGTCGGCGAAGTACCCGTGCTCGGCCCCGAGGACCTCTCCTTCGACGACATGGCGCGGATCATGACCGAGGTGCTGGGGCGTCCCGTGCGTTTCCAGCAGATCTCCGGCGAGGAGTACAAGGAGCGGATGATGCGGTTCGGGTCCTCCGGCGCCATCGCGCAGGGGCTGCTCGACATGGCACTGGCCAAGGACGCCGGTCTCGACAACGCGGTCGTGCGCACCCCGCAGAACAGCACCCCGACCAGTTTCCGCCAGTGGTGCCGGGACACCCTCCTGCCCGCCGTCACCGGCTGATCCGCGCGGGAGCCGGAAGGCCCGTCCGCGGGAAAGCCCGGAAGGGAAGCGATGAAGAAGGCAGCCACATGAGCGACGACGTACAGACAGGCACCGCGATGACGGACCAACAGGTCACGTCCGTGCTGGAGGGTTTCGCCGACGCCTTCGGTCGTCAGCGGCGCTCCCCGATCCTGCACACTCCCGACGAGCAGGGACTCCAATGGGAGGACGTCACCTTCCCCGCACGGGACGGTGTGCCCCTGGAGGGCTGGTTCATCCCCTGCCCGGGCTCGGACAGGCTCGTCATCGCCAACCACCCCATGGGTTTCACCCGCTCCGGCCTGCCCGCCCACCTGGAGCCCTGGCACGCGCAGTGGGCGGCCAGCGGCAACGGCTTCGAGGTCGACTTCACCCCCGACTACAAGATCCTCCACGATGCCGGATACCACGTCCTCGCCTACGACCTGCGCAATCACGGCCACAGCGGAGAGGGCAACGGCGGAATCTCCTCCAGCGGCATCTACGAGGCCCGCGACGGCGCCGGCGCGCTGGACTACGTACGGCGCCGTCCCGACACCCGCGACACGGCCGTCGGCCTGTTCAGCCGCTGCCTGGGGGCCAGCTCGACCTTCGCCGCCATGACGCAGTTTCCCGACGCGTTCCAGGACGTGCGCTGCCTGCTCGCGGTCCAGCCCGTCACCGCCCGCGTCATCATCGGACGGCGCCTGGACCTGCTGGGACTAGCGGACCGCATCGACCAGCTCGAACGGCTCATCGTCGCCCGCACCAGCATCGGCTTCGCCCGCCGCAGCCCCGCCGAATGGGCGAAGAACGTCCACGTCCCCACGTACCTCTACCAGGTGCGCGACGACGTGCTCACCCACCCGAGCGACGTACAGGCCATGTTCGACAACATCCCCGCCGCCGACAAGAAGCTGCAGTGGATCGAAGACACCACCGCCCGGTGGGACGGCTACCTGGAGTTCCAGCGCCGCCCGGCACCGATGCTCGACTGGCTCGCCACCCACCTGAACGACTGACCCCGCACACCCGCCCCACCCCGGCGGGCACCGACAGGAGAGACGTGAACCTGGATCTGTCCGACCGCGTCGTCATCGTCACCGGCGCCTCCTCCGGCATCGGCGAGGCCACCGCCCGGCTGCTGCACCGCGCCGGGGCCCGCCCTGTCCTGGCCGCCCGCCGCACCGACCGGCTGGCCGCCCTCAGCAGCGAACTCGGCGACGCCCTCCACGTGACCACCGACGTCACCGACCCCGCGCAACTCCACGCCCTCGCCGACGCCGCGCTGCGCCGCCACGGCCGTATCGACGGCCTGGTCAACAACGCGGGCGCCAGTCTCCACCACCGCCTGGAAGACGTCGACCCCGCCGCGTACGCACGCCTGTTGACCCTCAACGTCGTCAGCGTCGTCAGCGCTCTGCAGGCGGTGGTGCCCGCCATGCGCCGCCGGCACGCCGGACGGATCGTGAACGTCAGCTCCGGCACCACGGTGCTCGCCCCGCCCGGCGTCGGTGCCTACGCCGCCTCCAAGGCCGCGGTCAACATGCTCAGCACGGTCGCGCGCAAGGAACTCGCCGGTGACGGCATCGACGTGTCCCTGGTCCTGCCGTCCGTCACCGCCACCGAGTTCGGCAACGGAGACCTGCGCCCCGGGGTCGCGACCCCCGCCGGCCTGATCGCGCACAGCCCCGAGTACGTCGCCGCCGTCATCCTGCGTGCCCTGCGCACCGGCGAGGAACGCATCGACATCCCCCACGGCCCCGAACGACCCGACATCACGCGGACACAGCCGACCGCCGACCCGGACCAGCTGGGCCAGGACCCCGTTGCCGGGTCAGCAACACCGAGCGGGGCCACGTGATCGACGTCAAGCCCGCACGCCCGTCAGGTGTCGAAGCGGCGGCGGGCGTCCTCGATGTGGAGGTACTGATGGGTCCAGCCGCACATTCCGTCGACCGTGGCGCGCAGGGCCTGGGCCGCCTCGGTGAGGGTGTACTCGACGCGTGGCGGCACGGTGAGGTGCACCGTGCGGGTCGTCGTTCGGTGCAACCGGACCCGCGGGCTCCCCTGACAAGTGAGGCGGGCAGCATGACCGCCATCGACGTCTTCGACCACCGGATCCCGGCCGAGAGCGACTTCGGCTACTCGCAGTCGATCAGGTCCGCCGACCTGGTCCACGTCTCCGGCCAGCTCTCGCTAGGCGAGGCGGGCGACTTCCGCCACGCGGACGACTCCGCCGCCCAGCAAAAGCAGACGTACGCCAACTTCGACAGGGTCCTGAACCACTACGGCGCCACCCGCAACCAGATCGTCTCGCAGACCCTGTACGTGGTGAACCTGCGGCAGAACGCAGCGGCGACGGCGGAAGGCAACCTGGCGTACTTCGGCGACCACCGCCCGGCCAGCACCGTCCTCGGGGCCCTCGAACTGACCTTCCCCGGCCAGGCCACCGAGATCAGCTTCGTCGTCGACACCAAACTGCCCGCCTGAACCCCGGTCAAGGCCCGACAGTGGGTCACAGCCGACGGTCCCCCGGACCGGCAGCGCTCCGGGGACCATGGGCGGTGGATCCTGTACCTGCACGCGTCCACCAGCTACCGGGCCGTAACCTCGAAGCCGCCCGCGTCCTGGGCGGCAGCGTCAACTCCTGGGCGCGGCACAGCATGTTGTCGTGTCGTCGCTGGCAACCTCCAGGCTCAGCCGGCCGTCTCTCCATGAGCAAGCGGGCAAAATCGCCTGTGCCGCCGATTCAGGACGGACGATCAGGACGGACGGATGAACAGCACAGAAGCGGGCCGAACAGGGGCTCCCCGGGAAGTGCAAGCAGCCTTCGCCATGTGCCTCGCGGTGGCTCTGGTCGACCTGGTCACCACGGTGTCGGGCACCTTCGTCGGACCCGACTCCGGGCTCGAACAGATGCGCGCGGAAGTGGGACGGCACGGCGCCGCCGCGCAGGCCGCGAGATCCATCGGTGCGCTGATCGTCGTCAACGCGCTGTGGTTGCTCTTCGCCTTCAAGATGCGCGCGGGCCGCAACTGGGCACGGCTCACGCTCGTCGGTCTCGGCACTGTCAGCGTGTCCTTCTTCCTCACCGGCATGAGCATGGACGGCTACCACTGGCCGACGGCGGCCGACCTCCACGATCTGCTGCCCGGCGCTACCCAGAGTCTGCTGTATACCGGCGCCATCGGATCGATGTTCCTTCCGGCGTCCAATGCGTACTTCTCAGGGACCCGGCACGCAAGCTGACGTGCCTGTCCCCGCCTCGACGGAGCCGGCGGAGGTGCGGCCCGACCGGGCCGTCAGCGTGGGTCGGCGGCATTGTGACGCAGCCCGTCGAGGAGCAGGCGGACCACCGCTTGCGCTCTCGCTTCCCAGCCGGGCTGGCCGTGCGACGTGCAGATGCCGCCCATGGCCTGGAAGACGGTTTCCGGCGTGATGTCCGCGCGGATCGTGCCGGCCTCGACCGCCGCGGCCATGACGGCGGCGATGGCATCGGTCATGGCCGCCCGGGCCTGCGCGAAAACCGGTGATCCGGTGTTCATGACGGTCTGCAGCGCCATGGCCATTCCCTGGCTGGCCGCGGAATGGGTGATGAGCTGCTGAAGGAACGCCTGGAGCGCGTCGTACGGGGGGAGCGTGCTCAGAAGGCGTGGTGCCGTGCCGCACAGGTCTTCGACTCGCTGGCGGTACACGGCCTCGACGATGGCCTCGCGGGTCTCGAAGTGGCGGTAGAACGTGCCTACCCCGACTCCCGCCCTGCGGGCGATCTCCTCGATACGGATGTCGGATTCCGCGGCGTCGAACGCCTCGCGCGCTGCCGTCAGGAGGGAGTTGCGGTTGCGCAGCGCGTGCGCGCGCAACGGCTTGTCGGCCACCGCCTTGGACTCCGGGGCTGCTCCCGGGACACGGGTGGCCAATGCACTGCTCCTCGCGTCGGGTGCCGGATGCCCGTCGGGCGCCCGGCACTGTGTTTCTGTCCCCGCCCAGCTTACCGGAATCAGATTCCGCTATGATTCCGGAATCGGATTCCGCTTTCTGTGGCGGCAACCCGTCATCCGTCACGTGCCGCCGCTGCCTCCTGCGTACGACACGGCAGTCAACCCGCGCGACACGGCAGGCACCCCGCGCACCAGGCAGTCGTCCGCCCACCTCGGCAGTCACCTCCGCAACACGGCAGTCACCCGTTCGACAAGGCAGTCACCTCTCATCGCGCTTCACGGCCCCCGACAAGTAAGGCAACGAGACGATGCAGCACACCACGTTCGGCCGACGCACCGGCCTGCGCGTATCGGAGTACGCGCTCGGCACCGCCAACTTCTCCACCGCGCCCGGCGTGGGCGCCGGGCGCGAGGAGTCCGGGGCGATCTTCAACGCCTTCGCGGAAGCGGGCGGCACCTTCATCGACACCGCCGACCACTACCAGCGCGGGGAGGCCGAGACAGTGGTCGGCGAACTGCTCGCCGCCGACCGCGACCACTTCGTCCTGGCGACCAAGTACACCCGCGGAAGCGGCGAGCACACCCGGATCAGCGAGACGGGCAACGGCCGTAAGACCATGGTCCGTTCGCTGGAGGCGAGTCTGAAGCGGCTCCGGACCGACTACATCGACGTGTACTGGGCCCACCTGCCCGACACCCTCACACCCGTGGACGAGATCGTCAGCGCTTTCGACGACCTGGTCCGGGCAGGAAAGATCCTTCACGGGGGCCTGTCCAACTTCCCCGCCTGGCGGGTGGCGGCCGCCGCGACCATCGCCGACCTGCGCAACAGCGCGCCGATCGTCGGCATACAGATCGAGTACAGCCTCGCCGACCGCACCGCCGACCGCGAACTGCTGCCCATGGCCGAAGCGTTCGGCCTCGGCGCCGCCCTCTACGCCCCGCTGGCCGGCGGCCTGCTGACCGGCAAGTACCGCCACAGCAGCGAGGGCCGCCTCACACGGTGGGGCGCCGGAGTGCACACTGAAGACGGAGAACGCAAGACCACGGTCCTCGACACCGTCCTGGCCATCGCCGAGGAGACCGGGGCCGACGCCGCCCAGGTGTCGATGGCATGGCTGCGCACCCGCGCCGCTCGCGCCGCCACCGCATTCGTCCCGGTCATCGGCCCGCGAACCACCACCCAACTCGGCGCCTATCTCGGAGCGCTCGACGTCGCCCTCACCGATGACCAGTACCAGCGGTTGGAGCAGGCCGGCGCCGTCGCGCTCGGCACACCCCACGAGACGGCCGCCGCCGCCCTGGCCGCGAGCCTCGGAGGCGACGCTCAGCGGGTCGATCGCCACCCCGTGCCCGTGATCTGATCACAGTGACGACGTGACCCGCTGCGGCGTTCACGGACCCGGCCGCCGGCAGGACCCGCCAGATCAGTCCGGAATCAGTCCGGACCCGCGCCCGGGGACGGTGCGGTCACCCGACCGGGCGTACTGGGCGGGGGTCTGGCCGTACTGCTGCTTGAAGGCGCGGATGAAGTGGCTGCTGTCCGAGAACTGCCAGCGGGCGGCCAGTTCGGAGATGCTCGGCCGGCCGTAGGAGGAGGTCAGTTCGGCCCGGGCCTGTCGGAGGCGGCTGCGGCGGATGTACCCGGCCACCGACTCCTCGACGGCAGCGAACGCCCGGTGCAACGTCCGTACGGAGACATTGAGTTCGCGGGAGAGCATGGAGGGCGAGAGGTCAGGATCGGTGAGGCGGCGGTCGACGATGTTCATGGCCGCCTGGGCGAGCGCGGGGGCCAGCCGGGGCTCGTTGTCGTCGAGCCCTTGGGCCAGGACTCCTTTGAACAGTTCGATCAGGGCGTCGCGGGCGGCCTGCACACCGCCCGGAGTGAGGTCATGCAGCAGCGAGCCGACCATCTGCGCGTGAGCCATCAGCACACGCATCTCGGCCGAGTCGGCCGGCCCGACGACCGACCGGTCACCGATCAGCGGTCCGATCTCCGCCCCGGGCAGAACCAGCATCTTCGACGTCGTCCGCGGTCCCAGCCCCAGGTGCCAGGGCGGGCTGGTGCGCCACGCGATGAACTGACCGGCCGGCACGGTGGGACCGCCACGATCGCGCGGCCGGGCGAAGCGCAGCTCGCTTTTCCGGATCACGTGCACCACGACCCGGTCGTCTAGGTGGTGGGCGTGGCTGCCCTCGGTCTCGCCGTCCGTCGCCTCGGCGTAGAAGTCGGCGACCACGGCATCGCGCGCCTTGGAGGCGTGCCATCGGACCCGGAAGGTGTCGGGCGTGTGCTTGTTGAAGGGCGGAAACGGAAACGCCCCGCTGACCTGTACGTCCCACTCGCGCCGCAACGCGTCGAAGCTGTCCCATCGCGTGATCCCGGCGGTGACGTCCGCGGCGAGCGTCCCGCGCTCTCCGCCGGCCCCCGGATCGGTGCGCTCGGTGCTGTCCATCGACTGTCGATCCCCACTCTCGGATGGCCGGCGGCGGTGTCACGCCACCCCATCCCTCTCCTCAACGACACCCTTGGCGCACGTGTTCCATCACGGCACACATTTTCCATACGGCGTCGTCTCATCCGGCGAGTCCCGCTCGCCGGCCCACCGGGCCTTGCCGTCGTGGACCCGGAGCAGATTCAAGCCTGTGGCCGTTGCTCTGTGGTGACGGACGGCTTCGCCATGTGGCGTCGTCGTCAGATGTCGCAGTTCGCAGGATCTGTCCGCGCCCCGGTGCGGGCATTTTGCTGTGCGGTGCCGAAGAACCAGGACGATCATCTCCGGGGCCGGCACCCGACGCACCGGGTGGAAGGGCACTCCCCTACGCCGTGGTGAACCGGCGCGCTCAATGGCTCGTACTTCGGTGTGAAGCGGTGTTCTCCGCGACGGGGACACTGCCTCCGCTCACCGGGCCGACCCGGCGTGGTGTTTGCCACAACCGCCCTGCGCGTCACGGTTGTTGCGTACTGTTCCCGCCAACTCCCGTGCTTTCACGCCCCGGGAGACCAAGCATCAGGAGGCTGTGCATGAGCATCATGACCGGGCCCCAGCGCTTTCCCGGCTCCAGCCGCGCGAGCTGGTACCAGGACGACCATTCCGGGGACGCGATGGAGGTGAACGTCGTCGTCCTGCACACCACCGAGGGCCGTACGCTGCCCGGTTACGACGGTGGCTCCACGGCGCCCAACCTGACGGCCGTTCCCGATCTCGCCGCCAAGAAGCTGAAGTGGTACCAGCACTTCGACATCGAGAGATCCTCCCGTGCGCTGGTCAACAAGAGCGGGGGTGTGGAGACGAACACGCTGAACGTGTGCCAGGTGGAGCTGGTCGGCACCTGCGACCCCGCGACGCACGCGAAGTGGAAAACCGCGAAGCAGTCCCACGTGTACTGGCCGGACGCTCCCGACTGGGCCCTTCAGGGTGTGGCGCGGTTCCTGTCCTGGATGCACGAGGAGCACGGCGTGGCGCTGTCCAGCCCCAAGCAGTGGCCTGCGTACCCGAGTTCGTACGGGAACGGCGGCGGTCAGCGGATGACGGGCGCCGGGTGGACCGAGTTCAAGGGTGTCTGCGGCCATATGCACGTTCCCGAGAACGTCCACGGTGACCCCGGCGCGATCGATATCGCCCGGATCCTCAAGTACGCCAAGGCCGACCTGGACGTGGACGACGACACCCCCGGCAAGCCCGGCACCACCAAGCCGGCCGTGCCCGCCTACCCGGGCCGCAAGTACTTCCGGGACGGGCAATCGAACCAGTACGTGCTCCAGCTGGGCAAGCAGCTGGTGAAGCGCGGCTTCGGCGACCATTACAAAGTGGGTCCCAGCCGCACCTGGGGCGAGGCCGACCGTCTCAATGTCCGCGACTTCCAGAAGTCCCGCAAGGAGTTGCGTGGCGACGCCGACGGCCTGCCGGGCCCCCTGACGTGGCGGCTGCTCTTCTCCTGACCGGTGGCACCGCGGCCGGCAGCGCGGCCCCTGGGGCGCCGGCCTTCCCGGCCGTTGCCGGGTTCACCGCCGGCCACGGCCCGCTGCCGCCGCGTCCGCTGCCGCCGTCTCGGGTGCCGTGTCTTCCCCGGTGCACGTCCGCCACCGCGTGGGGCAGGGCGGGGGCGGGTCAGGGCCCAGTGGTGGCTGTCCAGGTCTGCCCGATGCGCATGACGGTCCGGTGTGCCGGGCTGTAGGGGTTCCAGCCCGGATCGCCGGTGGTGGCGAAGCGGATCCAGGCGGCGTGCATCCGCCGGGCCAGGTCCTGCGGCGGGGCGATCTGACCGAGCAGGGCGCGCTGGCCGTGCCCGTGGGGAGGTCCCGTCCGCGGACGGTCCCGGACGCGGTGGAGATGTCGGTGTGCCCCGGGTGGGATGGATTCGGGTAGCTGGAGGGCATCTGGTGGTGCTCCTTCCGCGGCGTGGCACCGTGCTCGGTGTACGGCGGGAACGAGTCCGCCGCCCGCCTTTCCGTATGGTCGGGCGGGCGGCGGTCGAGGCGGTCAGAGTGCGGCGAGCTCGGACCATCGTTTGACGGCGAACGCGTCCGCGTGACGGTCGACTTCGAGGGCGCCGTGTCCGCTGAAGTGCGCCGGCAGGACGAGGGCGTGGTGGTCCGCCGCCCAGCCGAGGAAGCTGCGCCGCGTCGCGCGGGACTGCTCCGCGTCCTCGCAGAAACAGCTGTTGTGGTCCGGGTGCGCGAGCTGGAAGGGCGAGTGCATGAGGTCGCCGGCGAAAAGGGCGCGGTCGGAGCCGGATTCCAGCTTCACGATGCTGGAACCGGGGGTGTGGCCGGGCGCCGCCACCAGGCGGAGAGCGGAGTCGATGACGTACTCGGACTCCCAGAACTCCGTCTGACCCGCCGCGTGGACGGGCGCGATGCTGTCCTCGAAGACGTTCTGGTTCACACCGCCGGTGATCTTCGGGTTGTTGGCCGGGTTCCAGTATTCGAAGTCCGGTTTGGGCATCAGATAGGTCGCGTTGGGGAACGTCGGAACCCAGAACTGGCCCTCCAGGCGGGTGTTCCAGCCGACGTGGTCGACGTGCAGATGCGTGTTGATCACGAGGTCGACGTCGTCGGGTAGGACGCCGGCGTGCGCAAGGTTGCCCAGGAAGTCCAGGTCCAGGTGTCCCCAGGACGGCACGGCGGGGCGTTCCTTGTGGTTGCCGATGCCGGTGTCGATGAGGATGGTCCGGCCCTGGCTCCGCAGGACCCAGGTCTGCACGGCCACTTCGCAGATGTTGGTGTCCGGGTTCAGGAAGTCGGGGACCAGCAGCGGATGCTGCTCGTTCCACAGGTGCTGTGGTGAGCCGGGGAAAAACTGCTCCGGTGTCATGCCGACCGGGCCGTGCATTTCCTCGACCCGGATAATTTCAACGTCACCGAGTGTGATGCTGTTCATGAAGGGATCTCCTCGCGGCCGTCGGTGAGTCAGCGGCCGTGCCGGTTCAGGCGGGCGTGGATCAGGTTGGGGTCGGTGGCGGTGATGTAGGCGGCGCTCGGCACGTAGACGTCCTTGCCGCGGATCGCCACGGAGGTGGGGTTCTGCAGTCCGTCGGAGGCGTCCAGCACGGTGTTGCTCGTACCGTCGGCCGCGATGCGTACGACCTTGCCGGGCCCGTTGAGCGCGGCAAGGATCTCGTTGCCGCGGCCGGTGAAGGCGAAGTCGTCGATGCCCTCCAGGTCGGTCGCCCGGACGGTCGGAGTGCCCGCGCGGTGGCCGCCGCGGATCGGGAAGCTCACCACACTGCCCTGGTCGAGGTTGGTCACCCACAGGGCGCCCTCGCGCACGCGTGCGCCGTTGACTCCGAGGAATCCCCGTGCGGCGAGCTCCGGTGCGGTCGACCAGGCCGTCGCCCGTCCGCCGTTCTCCGGGACGGACCATATGGTGCCGAGGACCGAGTCCGTGATGTAGAAGGCGTGCGCGCGGGGATCGAAGGCCAGTCCGTTGGGCAGGCCGTCGGCCGGGAGGGCGGCGATGCGCTGCGGCGTCGCGTGTCCCGGCTTCAGCCGCCACAGGCCGGTCAAGTCCGCTGTACCGGTGGCGTACAGGACGTAGAGGGTTCCGTCGTGGGCGCGGACCAGGCCGGTGGTCAGGGGGAAGCCGAGGACCGGGGTGTGGACGCCGCCGTCGGAGGGGGCCGGCAGGGTGGCCAGGATGCGCGTGGTGCCGTGCCGGTCGATGCGCGCCACCTGACGGGCGGCGGCGAAGGTCACGTCCACGGAGCCGTTCGGTTCGATGACGGCGTTCTCCGGCATCTGGCCCTTGTCCAGGTCGAAGTGGGTGACCACCCGGGCCCGGGACAGGGGGGCGAGGTCGGCCGTCGCGGGAGTCGCCGCGGCGACCGTGGTGAGGGAGAGGCCGGCCGCAGCGGTGGCGAGAACGGCACCCATGAGTCGTTTCTTCATGCGTCCTTCTGGGTTCTGGACATGCCGATGAGACATGCCGACGAGACACGCCCACGAGACATGTGGACGGGAGTGTTTCCGGGCACGCCGATGGAGCGCCGGATCAGAAAGCCTTCCGGCAGGGGTCAGCGCGGAGGCCCAGGAATGAGCGGAGGCACAGGAATGAGAGGGGAAAGCGTGCGGCCGGGCGGCGTCTCAGCTCGCGCTGTGGACTGCATGGTCCGATGCCGCGGGCTGCGCGGCCCGACCGCCGTCCCGGCCGGATTGGGCGGTGCGGGCGAGGAGGGCGAGTGCATGGGCGGAGGCCGAGTCGGGTGCCGCGGTGACCATGACGACCCGCTGGTCCAGTTCGGCCTGGAGGGTCTGCTGCGTCACCTCCATCGAGCCCACCAGCGGATGCCTCATGGTGTAGACCGCGACGGGGCAGGCACGGACCCGGTGGTCGCCCCACAGCGCTTCGAACTCCTCGCTCTGCAGCATGAGACGCCCGATGAGTGAGGCCATTTTCGGATCGTCGGGATGACGCCCGGCCGCCAGGCGCAGGGTTCCCACCACGTCCCGTGCCTTCTGCTGCCAGTCCGCGTACAGATCCCGCGTATGGCCGTCACAGAACACCAGCTCCGCCATGTTCGGCCGGTCCGCGGGCCGGTCCGGGCTGTCGGGGTCGAGATGCCCGGCGAACAGCAGGTGCCCCGTCCGGTTCCAGGCCAGCACGTCACACCGCTGGCCCAGGACGACCACCGGCACATCGGTCAGCGCCGACACCAGCTGGCCGACCGATGCCGCCACCTGCTCGGGCGGCACGCGGCGCGGCCTCACCGGGCGGCGCTGCGCCGCGGCGAGATCGTGCAGGTGCAGGCGCTCGGCCTCGTCCAGGTCCAGGGCGCGGGCGATGGCTTCGAGAACCTCCGGGGAGGCGTTCGACGAGCGTCCCTGCTCGAGCCTGGTGTAGTACGAGGAACTCACACCGGCCAGCAGCGCCAACTCCTCGCGACGCAGGCCGGGCACCCGACGCGTCTCCCCGTATGTGGGGAGCCCCACGTCCTCCGGCCGCACCTGGGACCGGCGTTTTTGCAGGAACTCCCCGAGGGGCCGCTTTCCGTTCATGACTCACAGTGTGGTGTGCCGCTCCGGAACCAGCCATCCCCTGCCATGGCTAGGCAGGGCAGGGCGTGGCAAAGCGCAAGGCGTGGCGCAGGGTCGGCCGGCGCAGGTGCCGCGCGTCTCCTCATGTGGGGAGATTCAGGAGTCGGCGTCCGTCGGGCCGGTGGTCACCGGCGGGCGGTGTCCGCGGACCGGGCTCGCGGACTCCAGGAGCGATGCCGGCCTCAGCAGTGCATCGTCGGCGTACCAGGTGGTGACCAGTTCCAGCAGCATGCCGGCGCGCCGCACCACCCGACCGCCGTCCGGGTCATGGCGGAGGTCCTGCGGCAGGGTCGCGTATCCGTCGACGCCGTCGGGGCCGGCGAGGATCCGGTAGGCGCTCGCGATGTCCCGGACCGTGCGGGCCATGGGCCCGACATGCCAGTAGCGGCGCAGCACGGGGGGCCAGTGCCCCGTGTACGGGACGCGGCCGTGGGTGGCCTTCATGGCCACGATGCCGGTGAAGTGCGCGGGCCCGCGCACCGAGATCGCCACGTCACTGCCCAGCCCCAACGGTGACATGCCGGCCGCGATCGCCGCCGCCTCACCACCGCTGGACCCACCCGGAGTCCGCCGCAGGTCCCAGGGATTACGGGCCGGACCCACCAGGAGGTTGTCGGTCTCCGTCCAGTACGAGAACTCCGGCAAACTCGTCTTGGCGAGAAGGACGCCACCCGCAGCACGCATCCGCGCCACGGCAGTAGCGTCGGCCGCCGGAACGTGGTCGGCGAACAGTCGCGACCCGCGCGTGGTCACCACGCCCGCGGTGTCGAGGCAATCCTTGACCGTGAAGGGAACTCCGTGCAGGGGACCAAGGTCGTCGCCGCGCGCGACGGCGGCATCGGCCCGATCCGCCTCGGCCAGGGCCTGTTCGCCGAGCAGGGTGATGACACCATGCACGGAGGGATCCACGGCCTCGACGCGATCGAGATGGGACCCGGCAGGAACAGGCCCGTTCCCGTTCGGGCCTCAGCCGTGCGCTCGACGATGTCGACGGATATGCCCCGTCGGCCAAGTGCGCGGGCGGCGGACAGGCCGGCGACTCCCGCGCCGACGACCAGGACGCTGAGTGACTCGGGCACGGTCTCTCCAGGTGTGAGCTTCTGGAAGCCAATGGGGCAACGGGGCATGGCCTGGTGACATGCCTGATCAGGCCGGCGGCGCGGTGGTCGACGTGGCGACACGTGCTGGTCCCTCAGGCGATCGGCTGTCCTGTTCCAGGCCCTGAGGGCGGCGTCGGACGTGGCGGCGGGGAGCCATCGGGCATGCCCCTCGTGCAACTGACCCGGCTCTCCTCGCCGCGCGCCTCCTGCGTGCGGCACGGCCACGTCCCGACACTCGCCATCCGCCGGCCGGCCACGGGATACGTCGACGCCGGAACCCCGCCCACATCGGGACGTGAGATAACCGTGCGTACGGACCGACGTGGCCGGGCTTCACGTCGTCAAGCTGTCACAGGGCGACGAGTTCCAGGGCGGAGTAGCCGCTTCCCACGGGGTGGGTCTTCGAGCGGCGCCAGCCGGCGGCGGCGAAGAGGGCATCGTATTCGTCCAGGTCGCGTTCCATGCCCTTCGTCATGTTGAGCATGAGCATGTCCATCCGGGTGGCGAAGTCGGGCCGGCCCATCTCCCCGATGACCATCTCCACGACCAGGGCGCGCCCGCCCTCGTTCACGACGGACCGGCAGTTGCGCAGGATGGCTGTGCACTGGTCGTCGTCCCAGTCGTGCAGGACCGACTTCAGGAGGTAGAGGTCCGCGGCGGGAACCTCGGCGAAGAAGTCACCCCCTACGGCGGAGAAGCGGTCGGACAGACCGCGCTTCTCGCTCTCCAGGCGGGCGCCCTCGACGGCGTGGGGCAGGTCGAGCACCTGCCCGAGCATCCCGGGGTTGGCTTCCATCAGCGCCAGGACGAAATGGCCGTCGGCGCCGCCGACGTCCACCACGTTGGACACACCGGCGGTGTCGACCGCGGCCACGGTGCCGTCCGTCACCAGACCGGACAGATCTCCCATCGCCCGCGAGAAGAGTGTGGCTTCCTCGACGTTCTCCGGCTGCGCGTAGTACTCGAAGATGTCCGTGCCCAGTGCCTTCTTCGTCTGGCTGGTCCCCTTGCGGACCGCGTCCGGGAAGTGGCCCCAGGACTGCCAGTGCGCGTGTCCGGTCTGCACCAGAAGGAAATTCCGCAGGGAACCCGGCACGTCCTCTCGCAGGACCTGGCCTCGCCCGGTGAGGCCGAACCGGCGGTCCCCCTCGTACGTCAGCACGCCCAGGGAACAGGCAGCGCGCATCAGACGGTAGGTGGCTCGCGGATGACTGCCCTCGCGCTCGGCGACCTCTTCGGCCGTCAGGGCACCGTCGGCAAGGTGATCGGCTATGTGCAACGCGGCCACTGCATGCAGGGTCTGGGCAACGAATCCGCCGGAGAGCAGGTCGAGAACTGCGGCGGCATCCGCCACGGGATCACTCGACACACCGTCAACGCCACGTATCACGTCGGTCACGACAACCAAAGTCCTCTCATGTGTTCAGGGGCACGCCGCAAGAGGCGCTGGAGAGCAGGGCCGGCAGAACCGGAGGGGCGGCGACACGGCAAGCCCTTGAGCTGCGGAACGGCAGTGGACCTGAGCTGCTGTCCGTCCGCTTCACACATGACACGACCCGGCCTCCGCGCACTTCTGCCGGAACCTGCCTCACCGCCCACCCTAGGGAGATCAACACCGGCCGCGCTTGTACCGCAGCGCCACGTCAATGGAACATCGGCGCCGGTTCCTGGAATGTGTGTGCCGCGAGGGAAGATGCCCGCGCGCCGGATCGAGCCCCGCTCATGGCGCTGGGAGATGACGTGAAGACCAGGCACGTTGCCGGCACGCCGCCAAGGCCGCTGCGGCCTCCTTGGAGTCGACTCGTCCGAGAGGGCTGGAACCGGCCGTCAGCGCGCCCCTCCCGGTCTGCCAGGCGGAATCCCCGGGATGGCGCGCGGTGCGGAGGTAGGCCGAGGTGAGCCGCTGGACTGCGGACACCCGCTCGGGGTTCTCGTCCGTGGTCTCGGCGCCTCGTGCGGCGTCCCGGCTCAGTCTCAGGTCCGTGTGCCGCCGTCGACGCGCAGGACCGTGCCGGTCACGTAGGACGAACGGTCGCTCAGCAACCAGGCGGCTGCCTGGGCGATTTCGCCGGGGTCGGCGGCTCGGCGCAGAAAAGTGTGCGCGTTGAGCCGCTCTTGCAGACCGGGGGAATCCGCTTCCCAGGTGCGGATCATCTCGGTCGCCGTGTTGCCGGGGGCGATCGCGTTGACGCGGATTGCCTTCCGGGCCGTAGGTGACGGCGGCCGACTCGGTGAGGCTGTTGACCGCTCGCTTCATCGCGCCATAGGCGGGCAGTTCGGGGTTTTCCATCAGGCTGCCGACAGATGAGTTGTCGGCGATGGCTCCCGTTCCGGCGGTGGCGCGGATGGCGGTGATGTCGGCGACCATGGCCACCCAGACAACCTTGAGGTTCACCTCGTAGACGTGGTCGAAGTCAGCCCCCGGCATCTGGTTCACCGGGCCGGACCGCGCCCCAGCGCCACCGGCGCTTTGTCCCTGCGCCGGCTGCGCCTTCTGGCAGCCGACCAGGAACTGGGCGCCTGCCAGCAGCGCGCAACACCTCCTGCGCCGCTGCCGCCCGCCATAAGCCCCCGGTCCGATCGGCGCCGAAGGCCCGACCAGGCCGGAGGCCGCTGCCGATCACACCGCGCGGACGGTCATGCGGGCATGCGCGCCACCAGTTGCCGCACGACCTCCGCGGGAGAACGCATGTCGGCGATTTCCTGGGCGAGGAGTCCCGCGCGGTCCGAGAACGAGCGGTCGGCGAGCAACCGGGCCACGGCCTCGCCGATCTGGTCCGGCTTCTCGACTGTGATTCCCGCCCCCACCTCAGCCACGCGAGTGCCGTTCACAGCCTGATCGGCACCCTGGGGTGCCAGCACCATCGGGATCCCACGGCTGAGCGTGCCGAGAACAGTGCCCGATCCTCCGGCGGTCACCACCACGTTCACGTCCTCCAGGAGACTGTCCAGGGGGGCGAAGTCCACCAGGCGCACCCAGTCCCGTTCGACGGTCGTGGCGTCGGGGCTGCCGTCCGGACCGAGGGTCGCAATGACATTGACGCCGGCCGGCTCCAGTGACGTCACGATGGCCTCCAGCAAGCCCGGGTCATTGAACACCGTGCCCAAGGTGACCAGAACGAGCGGGCGGTCCTCCCCGCCAGAGAACCGCGGAACGTCCCCGGAGTACCCCTCCTCACGGTGTGGTTCCGGCCGCAGCGCGATCCGGTTGCCCGGAGCGACCCAACCAGGAATCTGCAACGACGGGGGGCAGCGGTCGATGAACGCCAGGGGAAGAGTGGGAATCAGGCCGCGTTGCTCGTAGCGTGGAGCGACCGTCGCGGAAAACAGCGCCGCCTGCTCATCCGGTAGGGCGGGGCCGAGGGTCAGGACGCTCCACGGCACACCCAGCCCGGCAGCCACCAGCGGTCCCACGAAATCGTAGGCCTCGGCGACGATGAGGTCCGGCTTCCAAGCCCGGGCGGCATCCATGGCTTCTTCGATGGTCAGGTCGACCCGGGCGCCGGCGAAAAGCTCGGCCACATCCTCGGGCTCGGGCACCAGCACTTCCAACATGTTTCTGCCGGTGCGCTGCGCGAGCTCCTCGACCACTTCGAGGCCCGTAGGACCGGCCCCGAGAACCAGCAGGCCGAGCGGGCCGTCCATGACAGCGGCCGTCAGCACAGCCACGTCGTGGCCGCCCTGGCGGGCCGCACGGGCCAGGGGTAGCTGGGGAAGCAGATGCCCGAAAGCGGGAACACCAGAGAACAGAATGCGCACGGATATCTCCTGAGTTGATACGGTTTCGTGAATATTGCCGGTGAGCGGAGACCGGCGAGGGACGAGGCCCCGGCCACCTCGTGCGTCGGCGCCCAGACATCGTGCCGGGCATCGGCCGAGCCCGTAGGGTCCCGATGACTTCGCCTGTCACAGCAGGCGCGCCTCGACGATGGAGAAGTTCTCCCGCGCGGGAACGATCCGGTCCAGGGCGAACTCGGCAGCAAAGAAGAGCTCCTGCCACTCGGCTGCGCCGCGTTCCTCGCCGGTCGTGAGGGCGAGCATGATGCGGTCGATCAGCGTGGTGGCGTGTGGCTTGTCGCCGGGCGTGACCAGACCTGCCGCGCTTGAACCAGGTTCTGCGTCTCTGAACGCCGGGTCGTCGTTCCTCGCCCCCTCGTCGGTGGCAACGCCGACGACGGGACATGGCACGCATTGCCTGGGGCAAGGCCCGCTCACTTCAGATGATCTCCACCACGCTGCCGATGCTGACATCGCCCAACTCTATGAAGATCAACAGTGGGCACGCTTGTACCGCTGCGCCACGTCAATGGAACATCAACGCCATTTCTGTGACGGACGTATGGTTCGGCAAGTGCCCCATCATCCGAGGGCTTTGACGGCGACTCCGGGCGCAGCCGGTTGGCCACGTCCGCGGCCGGCACGAGCCGACCGCCGGGCCGCCTTGGCCGGCGCAGGGCGGTCAGCGTCCTGCGCGGCCACCCGGCAGCGATCCGGCCGTAGTTGCGGCAGACTCAATCTCCCACGGTGAACCGCTCCGAGTCTGATGGAGGCTCCGGACTGCCCCGAGTTGGGCGGAGCCGAGTTGCTTGGTTTCAGGCTACTGGCGGGGTGCGGAGTTCGTACTCCACCGGGCTGAGCATGCCCAGCGCGAAGTGCCTGCGCTGTCGGTCATGGAAGATTTCCAGGTACTCGAAGAGCGCGGTCGGCAGCTCCAGCCGGGTCCGCCACCGTCTGCGGTTGAGCAGTTCGACCTGGACCCGGGCCCAGAAGGACGGCGGCCGTTCCCGCCAGGCGTAGTAACCGGACTCCGCGACGTGCACGCTCGGCAGGCCGGCTGCACTGGCAGGTGTTCACGGGCCATCCGCGGATGACTTCGAACCGCCTTTTGGGGACGTCACCTCACCCAGCAGCGGCAGCTCGCCGGTGGATGGCCAACTCGGCCTCCAGCTCGGCGATACGCTTGCGGGCCGCAGCCAGTTCGGACAGGTCGCTGCTCTTCGTGCCGGGCAACTGTCCGGCGTTGATGAGGTGTTGGCGCCGCCAGACGTAGATCGTCCGGTCGCTGTCGCCGAGGAGCCGGACGACCTCGGCGACCTTCCTTCCGGAAGCGACGAGATCGAGGACCTTACGGCGGAACTCGGGCGACAGCTACGGGGCATCATGGCCTCCGAAGGCTTCTGGATCGTCAATTGTCAGCAATCCGACTCCATTGGGACCGGGGCAACCCAACCCACAACTGATCAGACGCTCAGGGGACTTGGCACCGAGGTTCCATGTGGTGGCGCTGCGGTACAAGCGTTGCCGTGTCGATCTCCATAGGTTGAGCGGCGTTGCATGCTGACCGGTTGTCGGCTCTGCATTCCACTGGGACGATCATCGACTGATCGGGAGCCTTTGATGACACGCCTCACCAGCCGCCGCGCCGCGCGCCTGGCCTGTACGGTCGCTGGCGCGCTGCCGGCCGTCACCGCGCGGAAGAGAGATGTGGAGATTGTCCGTCGCTATGTCTGAAAACCTGACGCAATACCTGGCTGAGCATGCTCGTGGCCAGGGGTGGAGCGACAGAGTTGCCTTCCTGGTTGACGACCGTGCTTGGACGTTCAACCAAGTTTTCGAGGGTGCGGCGCGGGTTGCGAGCGGTTACCGGGCCGCAGGGTTACACCGCGGTGACCGGGGTCTTGCTCGCTCTGCCCGACAGCATCGAGCTGGTCTGGTGCTTACTCGGAGCCTGGCAGGCCGGTCTCGTCGCGGTGCCGGTCAACGTCCAGATGAGCCGGGAGGACCTGACGCGGGACGTGGCGACGGCGGAGCCAGCACTGGCGGTGGTCGACCCGGACACCGCCGGATGGCTCGACACTGCGGGGCTGGCCCCGACCACCGGGATCGAACCGCTGGTCGCGGGAGAGCCGGACACCCGATTCGCCGATGGCGGGGATGCGCCAGCACTCGCCCTCTTCACATCCGGCACCACGGGCGCGCCGAAGCTGTGCTTTTTCCTCCATGACAACTTCGGTGGCGCGCGCGGCCCGCACATGACAGCCGAGCCCGGCGTTGTCGGGCCCGGGGCTGTCGGGTTGTCGGTGTCGCGGATGTATTTCCTGGGCGGGCTGAGCGTCTCACTGCTCACCACGCTCGAAACCGGGCAGCTCACCGTGCTCTCGCGTCCTCGTGCGACCCCCGCTGCAGCGCTTGAGCTCATGCGCCGCCACCAGGTCACAACCCTGTTCGCGCAGCCGAGCTTCCTTGCGCGGCTGCTGCTCGAGCCCGGTCACGTCGAGATACTCGGCCGACTTCAGCGGGTGACGTGCGCTGGGGAAGTGCTCTCGGCGCGGCTGCGCGAGCAGTTGGTGCCAATCCTCGGGGAGCGGCTGGTCAATGTTTTCGGCGCGACCGAGATCGGCGGCATCGCTCTCGGCCGACCAGCCGCGTACGAACTGCCTTCGGCAGTCGGGCCAGCGTTCGAGGGCAGGCCGGTGCGAATTGTCGACGCTGACGGGCACACGATGCCCGTGGGGCGGCGTGGTGAGTTGCGCATACGCGTACCCTTCGCCACTCGCGGCGTTGCCCAGGGAGGCAGCCTCGTTCCCGATCAGCTGACTGACACCTGGTGGCCGACCGGGGATTTGGCGTCGCTTGACGAGGACGGCGTCGTGCACGTGCATGGCCGGCTCGACGATGTCGAAGTTATCGGTGGGCAGAACGTGGTGCCGGGCGAAGTCGAGCGGCTCCTCGAGAGTCACCCGCGCGTGCTTGAAGCGGCAGTCAGCGCTGTGCGTCGTCCAGCCGGGGACACGAGTCTGCGCGCGTATGTGGTGGCCGTCCCCGCAACCGGGTCGGGTGAAAGCATGGAGACCGATGCCCTGGCTGCCGAGCTGGTCGATCTCGCCCAATCCCGCCTGTCCTGGTACAAGGTCCCGCAGGACGTCGTATGGCTGGATGCATTGCCCCGAAACGGGAATGGCAAGATCCTACGCAGGCAGCTCCGCGCAGATGGGGATCAGTTCGTCTAGGGCCTGTGTGATGTTGCGATCGGTCTTCGGGTTCCCGTCCCCGTGCACAGACGGGATCCGGTAAGACGCTGCACGTGACGCGCAGGCAACTCACCGACAAGCGGTGGACGTTGATCGAGCCCTACCTGCCGGTCGGCGGGTTCGGCCCGTACCCCGAGCGGCTACGGGAGCAGTTTGAGGGGGTGATCTGGCGGTTCCGGTCCGGCGCTCAGTGGCGGGAGATGCCCCGTGAGTTCGGTCCTTGGCCGACGGTCTACGGCCGCTTCCGGGTCTGGAGGGACGTCGGCGTCTTCACCACGCTGCTGGAAGGCCTGATCGCCGAGGCCGCCCGCCAGGGGAAGACGGACTTGTCCTTGGTCAGCGTCGACTCCACTACCGCCCGCGCCCACCACGACGCCGCCGGGTTGTGACTGAGCCCGGTTGGCCGGGCTGAACATGGCAGCTTGCCACAGGGCGGCCGTCCTGGGCGCGGCTCCGCGTCTATCGAAAGCCGAGGTGCGGATCGGTGCCGACCAGCTCACCGCTGACGGCCCACAGGCGAGCGGCGACGGCCGGGTCGGCCATATGAGAGGGGACGGGCTCACGCCGCGGTATGCCACGCAGGCCGAAGACCCTCGGCCCCCATAGCTGCCCTCCCTGCACCTCCGAGTCGAGGACGGCGCGGACGACGGGCCATGCTCCAGCGTCCTTGCCCTGCACCAAGAGCGCGGAGGGCAAGGCGCGCAGCCGCTCGCCGGGGGTTGTCACGCCTACCGGCGGGCGGGACGGGGTGAGGGAGTCCAGTGCGCCGCCGGGGTGGGCCACCACACTGAGAACCGTGCTGCCGACGGCACGCAGGCGGCGGTCGAGTTCGAAACCAAAGCACATCTGCGCCAGCTTCGATCGGCCGTAGGTGCGCTTGGGCCGGTAGTCCTGGGTGGACTGCAGATCGCCCATGTCCAGTCGCTCGGACCGCGCCGCGAAGCTTCCCACCGTCACGATGCGACCCGCCGACGCCGCGGACAGCAGGGGAGCCAGCCACTGGGTGAGCGCGAAGTGACCGAGGTGGTTGGTGCCGAACATCAGCTCGTGACCGTCCCTGGTCTCTCGACGCGGCGGGTCGTCGAGAGCGACCCCTGCGTTGTAGACCACCGCGTCGAGATGATCGAGGTCCAGCCTGTCCACGGCGGTCTTCAGGGACGACAGGTCGGCGAGGTCAAGTTGCAAGTGCCGCACACGCGCACCGGAAACGCGCGAGCGGATCGAGGCCATGGCGGCGTCGGCCTTCGCGGCGTCCCGGCTGCCGAGTACGACGACGGCGCCGGTGGCGGCGAGCTGCTCCGCGGCGAAGTAGCCGATCCCGGCGTTCCCCCCGGTCACCAGGAAGATCCTGCCCTCGGCAGACGGCAGCCGGTGAACGTCCCACGCTCGGCTCTGGGATGCGGATGACACGATGACAGGCTCCTTGCGTTTTTTGGGCAGCGTGCTCATGAAGAACACCAACCCGACCACGGTCGCAACCTCCACCGACATACCGCCGACAGGATCACGGTTAGCGCCGACAGACTTCCGATACCCCTCCCGGCTAACTGCAGAGAGCAAGAACGCCGCTACGCCACGACCGGCGCAGAACTGGTCGCGAGCGCGGCCAGATGAAGCACTCAGTGGTCAACTCGGGCGCCCAGTCACACTGGTTGATCACAACATCACACAGGCCCTAGTGTCCTGCGCCCGGAACAGCGTCATGCTCATGTAGAACCTGCGCCCGATCAACGTCTTGATGCGCGCCAGTGTCCACGTCTGGTCCCGCCAGCCGTGCGCGACGGGGCCCTTGGCGAGCTCCTGCTCGAGCACGGTGAACAGGGCCTCGCTCAGTTCGGGCCGTGGGACGGGCCCAGTGGACCGCAGCCCCTCGGTGCCGGCGTCGTGAGCCGGAGGCGGCACCGGCCGGGTGGGGACGGCGGCGTGAAGCCGGAGATGGTGGCCACCGACAACGCCTCGTACTTCGACATGGTGTTCGGCCAGTTCAAGATCCTCGGCTACAACTTCAGCCTCCGGTTCCGCGACCTGGACGACCAGCGGTTCTGGCGGGCCACGGTGCCCGGCGTCGGGACGAGCACGTACGGCGCGCTGGAAGACCTGGCCCGCAACCGCGTGAACCTGAACAAGGTGATCACGCACTGGCCGGACATGCTGAAGGTCGCCGGCTCCCTGGTCACCAACCAGGTCCGCGCCTACGACCTGCCGCGGATGCTCGGACGGGAGAACCGCCCGGTCCCGCTGGGGCAGGCGTTCGCAGAGTACGGGCGGATCGCGAAGACCGAGCACCTGCTGCGCGTGGTCGACCCGGTCGACGACACCTACCGCAGGCAGATGAACCGGCAGCTGACCGTGCAGGAGTCCCGCCACAAACTCGCCCGCGACGTGTGCCACGGCAAGCGCGGCACCATCCACCAGGCGTACCACGACGGGCTGGAGGACCACTCGGCGCGCTCGGCCTGGTCCTCAATGCCGTCGTGCTCTGGACGACGAAGTACATCGACGCCGCACGTCACCCAACTCCAGGCCGAGGGCCACGAGATCCGCGACGAGGATGTCGCCCGCCTGTCCCCGCTCAAGCACCGCAACCTGAACGTGCTCGGCCGCTACAGCTTTACCGCCTCCACCCCGGCCGCCGGCGCGCTGCGCCCGGCGTGTCCCGGTCATCCGCTGGGCGCAAGGAGGACATGCGGCTGCGGGTGGCGGGGTCACTTGGTTTCGAGGTGCCCCAGCGGGTGGTCCGTGAGGATCGCTCGGGCGTTGTTCCAGTCAGTGTGGTCGATTCCGGTGATGTGACGCAGGTAGGCGAGGGTGACCTGCTGGACGAGGGCGACACGGTCGGGGTTCTCGTCGGTGGTCTCGGCTGCCTGGTAGCCGGAGATGCCGCCGAGGAAGTGCTCGCCGCCGTGGACGGTCAAGAGGCTCTTGTTGCCGCGGCTGAGGGTGTAGGGGTCTGTCGTCCAGGCCGGGCCTCGGGTGGTGAGCGGGAGGTCGTCCTTGTCTCCGGCGACGACGAGGCCGGGGGCGGTGATGTGGGAGAAGTCCTGGTCGCGCAGCCAGGGAAGGTTGTCGTAGGCGAAGGGGGTCAGTTCGTCGCCGCCCTGTCCCGCCGTGGCCAGTTGGATGCTGGCCATGACCCGGGCATCGGACAGGTCCTCGGCGGCGCCGGTGTCCGGGTCCGTGACGCGCAGGCCCACCAGGATGCCGGCGGTCTGGCCGCCGAAGGAGTGCCCGGCCGCAACGACGCGGCTGTGGTCGATGCGGCCTTCCAGCCCCGGCATGCTCGCCTCCAGGGTGGTGAGCTCGTCGAGGATGCGCCGCATGTCCTGGACGCGGTAGCGCCATATCCCGGACCGGCGGGGGTCGTCGGCGGGGAGGGCGAGCCGCTTGGAGTCCAGGTGGGTGGCCTGGACGACGACGAAGCCGCCGGCGGCCCAGTGATCGACCAGCGGGGCGTAGCCGTCCAGGTTGGAGCCGAAGCCGTGGGCGAAGAGCACGACGGGCAGGCTTGTGCCGGTGGTGGGGGCGGTGACGCGGACGTGCAGGTCCTCGCCGCGCTGCGGTGCGCTCATCACGAGCGGCTTGACGGAGACCGTCGCGGTGGGGGCAGTGCCGGTGAGGCCGGTGGTGTGGTGGGTGGTCATGCGTGTGTCTGCCTTTCAGGAGGTAGCGGGCCGGGAGAGGCGGAGGATGCGTTCGGCGTTGAGGTGGCCGAGCTTGTCCCGGCCCCGCTCGTCGAGCGGGGCTTGGTCGACGAAGCCGCGGGCGCCGCCCGGCCCGCCGAACGTGCCGCGGGAGTCGACGCCGCCAAGACCCCGGTGCTCTTGGCCGTCTTCTGTTGTGGGGGCGCCGTAGGGGGAGTCGGCTCCGAACATGACCCGGTCGGGTCCCAGCACGTCCACGGCCGCGCTGAGCATGCGGTGGCTGTAGAGGCCGCCGGCGGTGACGGCGAGGTTTCCGGTGATGTAGTCCAGGACGCGGCGCTGCAAGTGCGGGGCAGCGGTGCTGAGCAGATCGGCACGATCGGCGAAGGGGACGAGCATCTCGCCCCAGTGACCGAGGACTATCTGCAGGTCCGGGTGCCGGTCCAGGGTCCCGGCGAGGATCAGGCGCAGAGTCGCCAGGCCGGCCTCGGAGTGCCATCCCCATCCTCCGGTGGACAGCAGCAGGCCCGTCATCTCATCGAAGCCGCTGTAGGCGGTATCGATGAGCTTTCGGGGCGGCATGGCTGGGTGGATATACAGCGGCACACCGAGGTGGGCAGCGGCTTCGAAGACGGGCCGGAAGCTGGCGTGGTCGAGAAAGATTTCGCTCGTTCGCGGGAAGAGCATCGCCCCGACATGTCCCAGGGTGACCGCTCGCTCGAGTTCCGCGGCGGCGGCCTGGGGATCGGACGTGGGCAGCGTGGCGAAAGCCGCGAAACGGTCGGGGTGGCGCCGCACCGCGTCGGCCAGTACGTCGTTGGCCTCCCGGGCGAGCGGGACCGCGACCTGCGGCGGCAGGGGCTGGGTCCCGGGCGTCGTGATGGACAGGACCTCCATGTCCACGCCGCTGGCGTCCATGCGGGCCAGGCGTTCCTCGCCGACGTCGAGCAGGCGCAGGTTCACCTCCCCCTGGCTGCTCATCTTGTTGACGGTCGCGTCACCGCCCCACCGCAGAAGGGCGCGGCGCAGTTCCGGGGTCCAGGCGTGCTCTTCGACGCCGATCACCCGCCGGGCCGTCGCAGTGTCCTCACTCATGGACATTCCGTCCGTTCGTCGTTCACCTCAGTCCCATAAGGGATCTGACGGGATCATTCGCCCGCTAGCGGGCACATGAGCTACCGTAAAACTTGACGTTGACGTGAAAGGCAAATGCGTGTGATGCGGAACACGCAAAAAGGGGCAGACATGCGGATCGGGGAACTCGCCCAACGCACGGGAGTCACCACCCGGGCCCTGCGGTACTACGAGGAACAGAACCTGCTCACCGCCGAGCGCAGCAGCAGTGGCCAGCGTCACTACGCGGAAACCGCCGTCGACCGGATACACCTCATCCGCCAGCTGTACGCCGCCGGACTGAGCAGCAAAGCCATCGCCGAGCTGACGCCGTGCGTCATCGACGGCAAGGCCACCCCTGAACTGCTCCAGCGCCTGGCCGCGGAACGCGACCACCTCGACCGGCGCATCGCGGATCTCACCCATACCCGGGACAGGCTCGACTCCGTCATCGACGGCGCCTCATCCAACATGCGCACAGGCGCCCCCTGCCCACGAGACGCGACTGCATAGACCTGCACCAGCCCCGTCGGAAAAGGGTGGCGAGCGCAAGCGGTCAGTGCATCACCGCTGTTCAGGATGTCAGCGCAGGCCTCTGCCGGAGTGCGGTGACCATGGACTTTGCGGGGACGGTGGTTGAGCTCGAGGGCGATGGCGTCGAGGTAGGCCTGGCTGAACGTGCGGAGGTCCGCGCCTTTGGGCAAGTACTGCCGTAGCAGGCGGTCGGTGTTCTCGTTGGCGCCTCGATGCCAAGTGCCGCGTGGTTTGCAGAGGTAGATCGGCATGCCGGTCTCGGCCGTGATGGCCTGGTGTTCAGCCATCTCGCGGCCCCGGTCCCATCACGAGGTCGCCCTCGGAGCCCGAGCGCCCGCCCGCGCGCGGCTGCAGCCGGGTCGAAGATGACCGGCATGTCGAGGATCATCACGTGGTCTCGTAGATCGCGTCGCCCGTGCCCTTGAGGGCGCCCGCGTCCGGTGAGCCCTCCGTACTCCGGTCAACGACTCACCCTCGCACCCCGTCGGCCCGCCCGCGCAGGTGATCAAGCAGGCACCCCTCCACCGAGCGAACTCGCCCCAGCCCCAGTGAAGGCCCGACGTTCGCCACCTGATTCGGTCCGCGAATTTTCGAGAATCTGTTGTCTTCGATACCACGGCGGCCTACCGTACGAGGTGACACATCAACTCGAACGGTTTTCGGAGGCTGCCCATGTCCGGTAACAGGCGGGTGACGCTGACGTTCGACAACGGGCCGACCCCAGGGGTCACCGACCGCGTGCTGGATGTGCTGGCGCAACACCGGGTCACCGCCACGTTCTTCGTGGTCGGGGCCCAACTGAGGCGGCCAGGCGGCCTGGATCTCGCGAAGCGGGCCGCGTCGGAAGGGCACCGAATCGGGCATCACACGGCCACGCACACCCTGCAACTCGGCGCGGCCGACGATCCCGACGCGGCCGTCGCAGCGGAGATCACGGCCATCGAGCCCGACATCGACGCGCTGGCCGGGACCGGTGAAACCGAGGGGGAACGTTTGTTCCGGCCGTACGCGGCGGGAGGCGTTCTCGACCAGCGGGTGTTCAGTCCGGCGGCCGTGCGGTATCTGCGGGAACACCGTTACACGTGTGTGCTGTGGAACACCCTGCCGCACGACTGGGCCAATCCCATGGGCTGGGTGGGCGACGCCCTGGCGGGCGTCGCCCGCACCGACTGGGCCGTCGTGGTCCTTCATGACATGGAGACCGGTGCCATGGCACGGCTTCCGGCGTTCCTGGACGGACTGGCCGCGATGAACGCCGAACTCGTCACCGACTTCCCGGACGCCTGCGTGCCCATCAGGCAGGGCCGGCAGCAGTCTTCACTCTCCCACCTCACCAATGGAGCTGATTGACGTGAGTACGAAACTTCCCTTCCGTATGCACCACCACGCCTGGACGGTCGACGACCAGGAGGCCACCCGGCGCTTCTACGAGGACCTGATCGGCCTGCCCCTGCTGGCCACGTGGACCGAGGTCGAGGAGGTGTTCGGGGCGGAGCGCACCTACTGCCACACCTTCTACGGCATGGCCGACGGCAGCGCCCTGGCCTTCTTCCAGTACGCCGATCCGAAGGACCACGAGGAGTTCACACGCGACCGCCAACTCGCGCCCGGAGCGCCGCCGCGCAGCCACATCGCCTTCAAGGTCGACCAGGAGACCCAGGACGGCATTCGCAAGCGTCTCGCCGCAGCCGGCTACAGCGAGCCGGACACGTTCGTCATGGACCACGGGTACTGCCTCTCGCTGTACGTCACGGACCCTGACGGGCTGATGGTCGAGTTCGCCGTCGACCACCCCGAGGCGGAGAAGATCTACGCCGAGCGGCGCGAGACCGCGCACGCCGACCTCGCGCGCTGGCTCGGCGGCGACCACACCAGCAACAACCCCTGGCGCTGACGTGCCACCGGGCCGGACCAAGGCGCAGGACGTATTCATGCGCATGCGCGGCGACATCCTGGGCGGCGTACTGCGCCCGGGACAGCGACTCCGCTACGGCGAGTTGTGCGGGGTTTACGGGACGAGCATGGGCGTGCTGCGGGAGTCTCTGGTCCGGCTCGCCGAGCAAGGACTGGTCCGTGGTGAGCAGCAGCAAGGCTTCCAGGTGTCCCCGTTGTCCGGCACCGACCTACGGGATCTGAGCGATGCCCGTGAGGAGATCGAGGGCTTGGCGCTGCGCCGCGCCGTTGCCGATGGTGACGTCGCCTGGGAGTCCCGTTTGCTGGCCGCTCACCATGAGCTGGCGCGCACTCCGGTCGTGGACGGCGAAGTCACCCCTCGCGTGAGCGAGGACTGGGCCGCGGCGCACGCCTGTTTCCACGACACCTTGCTTGATGGCTGCGCCAACGTACGACTCAGGACGATCGCCGCGTCGTTGCGCGATGCCGCCGAGGTGTACCGGCGCTGGGCGTTCTCGCTCGGCCGCGACCGCGATCGCGACGTCGCGGCCGAGCACGCCGCCATCCTGGAGGCGACCCTCCAGCGCGACGCCGACCTGGCCGCCGCGCTGCTGCGGGCGCACATCCGCAGGACCACCACCGCACTGCTGGCCGCGTTGGAAGACTGAGCACGGCCAGATTTTCGAAAATTCATGAGCACTCGAGTCTTCACAGGAGTCTGCACCCATGCGGATCGCCAACCTCGGGGGTCGTCTGACCCTCCTGCTCGCTGACGGCGTCATAGACGTCGCCACTGCCAGCAACGGCCGGTTCAGCCCGGACCCGCAAGCCGCCTACGAGAATTTCGACGACCTCAAGCGGTGGGCCGCCGCGCAAGGCGTCCCTGCGACCGCCGAGTTCGACCTGTCGACGCTCGACCCGGCGACGCTCGGTCCGCCCGCGCCCGCGCCCCGCCAGGTGTTCGCCATTGGCCTCAACTACCGCGACCACGCCGCCGAGGGCGGCTTCACCACCCTGCCCGAAGAGCCGACCGTGTTCACCAAGTTCTCCAGCTCCCTCTCCGGCCCCGTCACCGACGTGTCGCTGCCTTACGGGGAGGTCGACTGGGAGGTGGAAATCGTGGCGGTCATCTCCCGGACCGCCCGCGACGTGGACGTCAGCAAGGGCTGGGACCACGTGGCGGGCCTGACGGTGGGCCAGGACCTTTCCGAACGGCGGCTGCAGATGCGCGGCCCGGCCCCGCAGTTCTGCCTGGCGAAGTCACACCCCGGCTTCTCGCCCACCGGCCCGGTGCTGGTGACGCCCGACGAACTGGCCGATCCGGACGATCTGACGCTCGGGTGCGCGGTCAACGGCGAGGAGATGCAGAAGGCCCGGACGGCCGACATGCTCTTCTCGATCCCGCAACTGGTGGCATACCTGTCGTCGATCGTCACCCTGTACCCCGGCGACGTGATCTTCACGGGCACACCAGCCGGGGTCGGAGCGGGCCGGACACCTTCGCGCTTCCTCGGCCCGGGCGACGAACTGCGCAGCTGGGTGGTGGGCATCGGAGAACTCCGCCAGCGTTTCCTCTCACGTACCGACTCGGTTGTCGCATCGGCGTCAGCCGGGTGACGAGTCTGCTCGCAGGGAGTCGAGGATGGTGGCCGAGAGGCCCGCGAACTGGTCGAGTTCTTCGGGTGTCAGGCGGTCGACGAACAGGCGCCGGACCTCTTGAGCGTGGCTGGGAGCAGCTTTCCTGAGCGCGGCGAGGCCGTCCGCCGTGATCACCGCCTCCATCCCGCGCGAGCCGCACCGTTCCCGGATGACCAGGCCTCGCTTGCCCATCCTGGTGAGCTGGTGGTGCATGCGGCTCTTTTCCCAGCCGGCTCCCCTGGCGAGCTCGAAGACGCGCATCCGTCGGTCGGGCGCCTCGGACAGCAGCGCGAGCACGGTGTAGTCCGCGTTGGACAGACCGCTGCTGGCCTGGAGCTGCTGCTCGATACGTGTCCTCAGCAGCTCCAGCATCTCGAAGGACGTCCGCCATGCGCGAAGCTCACGTTCGGTCAGTCCCTTCAGCACCATGAGGCCATCATACTCGCGAGTTGACTAATCAACTCCGCGGCATGACTCTTGGGGTGACACGTCAACTCGATGGAGTGGGGAACTGATGGAAGCCGCACCGCGCACCGTCGTCCGGGTCGAGACCAAGACACATCTTGGACCGGACGCACAGGTGGACGACAAGTACATGATCATCAGCCCGGCGCGGCCGGAGCTGACCGATCCGTTCGTGGTGCTCGGGGAAGACTGGTTCTCCTCCCCCGGTTTCAACTGGCACCCGCACCGCGGGCTGGAGACCGTGACCCTCGTCCTCGACGGCGTCCTTGAGCACGGTGACAACGCCGGCAACGCCGGCGCGCTGACCACGGGGGACGTGCAGTGGATGACGGCGGGACGCGGCATCATCCACCTCGAACTCGCCTTCCGTGACGAGCGGGCCCACACGCTCCAGCTGTGGGTCAATCTGCCGGCACACCGCAAGCTGACCGGCACCCGCTACCAGGACCTGCGCGCGTCACGGCGCCCGGTCATCGAGCGGGACGGGGCACGGATCGACCTGATCGCGGGCGAGGTGGGCGGCATCACCGGGCCGGCGGTCAACGAGTGGCCCGTCTCCGGCGCGATCATCACGTTGGAGCCCGGGCGGCGTCTCGACCACGTCCTGCCGGGTCGAGACCGCGCGTTCCTGTACGTCCTGACCGGGCAGCTCACCATCGCCGGACGAACCGTACGGGAAGGCCAGACCGCCTGGTCCGACCCCGTTCCCCGAGCGCTCGTGTCGTCGATCGCCCTGGAGACGGGCGATGGGGACACGCCGAGCGTCGTCATGGTCTACAGCGGAGAGCCGATCAGGGAACCCGTCGCCATCGGCGGTTCCTTCGTCATGAATACCCGGGCCGAGATCGAACAGGCCTTCCATGACTTCGACCGAGGCGCATTCGGCGACGTGCCGCGCCAGGCCCGCCTGCAGTACCGCTGAGAGAACGGGAGACAAATGCGTCTGGTCACCTACGCCGACCTGAGCGAGCAGCCCAGGCTGGGAATCCAGCACGGTGAGGCCGTCGTCGATCCCGATCGTGTCCTGCGTGCCGCTTCGGAAATGCAGCACCGCGGTCGCGGTGACGTGCCCCAGTTGCCCACAGAGATGGTGTCATTCTTCCAAAGCGGCCGACGCGGCAAGGACCTGGCAGCGCGGGCGGTGCAGCTGGCCGATCAGCTCGGGCCCGAGCTGATCGCGCCGGACGGCGCACCCGCAGTCCTGCCCAGGGACACGGTCCGGCTGCTGGCGCCGGTCCCACGACCGCGCCGGATCCGTGACTACCTCACCTACTCCGACCACGCGGCGGGCTCCGGGCTGCCCGTTCCGCCCGCCTTCACCTCCATGCCCATCTGCTACAAGTGCAACACCGAGACGGTCATCGGGCCCGGTGAACCACTGTTGTGGCCGTCGTACACGGGGCAGCTCGACTTCGAACTCGAACTCGGCTTCTTCACCTCCGGCGGCGGCGTGAACCTCACCCCGGACCAGGCGGCCGGCCTGATCGCCGGCGTCACGATCTTCAACGACGTGAGCGCACGGGACATCCAGCTGTTCGAGATGAGCCTCGGCATCGGGCCGTCCAAGGGCAAGGACTTCTGCACCGCGATGGGGCCCTGCGTGCTCACGATGGACGAAGTGGACGAGTGGGCAGTTGAGATGACAGCTCGCGTCAATGGCGAGACCTGGGCGACTGGAACCACCCGGAACCGGCAGTTCTCCTTCGCCGAAGTGCTGGCGTGGGCCTCACTCGACGAGCCGGTCCACCCCGGCGAATTCCTGGCCCTCGGCACGGTCGGCGGAGGCTGTGGCCTGGAGCTCGACCGCTGGATCCAGCCCGGTGACGTGGTGGAGCTGGAGGCTTCCGGCGTCGGAGTGCTCAGCAATCCGGTCGGCGCACGGCAGATCGCACCGCGTGGCGCCGGAGTGCCCAGTTACACCGGCGCACCCCCGGCACCGTCAACCGGCGCATCCCCGGCACCGTCATTCGACTCGTGAGCCCCAGGAGCGATGCTGTCCTGGAGCGCCGCCCCGCGCCACCCCCGCCATGAGCACGTCGTGACCCTCGACATCGTCATCCCGTATCCCCCAACCGCGAACCCCGAACCCCGAACCTCACGCCTCGCTTGACGAAAGACATGGAGGCGCCCCCGTGTCCGAAGCGGGGGCGGCCGACGGTGACTTCTTGTCAGGAAACAACCGCGGACGCCTGACAACCTGACGGCCGCCCGCCCCCCGACTGGAGCGGCGAGCGCCTCAAGGCGGTCCTCACCGGCTCCGCGAAGCCGGGTCCGTACAGTTCCTTCCAGCAGGGCACCGGCCGCACCGACCTGGTCCGGGCGCTGGACCAGAGCGTCATCACCGAGCAGGAACCGGTCAGCTTCGGCACGCAGCAGTGGCCGCACAACGACGACGAACCGGTGACCAGCCAGCTGACGTACCGCAACCTCGGTACGCAGCCGGTCACCCTGGAGCTGTCCGTCGACGCGTTCTCGGTGGACGGCAAACCGGCCGCCGAGGGCATGTTCTCCGTGTCGCCGCAGCGGCTCACCGTCCCGGCGGGCGGCGAGGCGAGCGCGAACGTCACGGCGGACACCCGCGCCGGCAGCGCCGACGGCACCTTCGGCGGCTCGGTCACCGCCGCGTCGGCGGACGGCACGGTCCAGGTGCGTACCGCCGTCGGGGTGGAGCGCGAGATCGAGTCGTACGACCTGACGCTGAAGCACCTCGACGAGAACGGCGAGCCCACCGGGGACACCGCCACCTCCCTGGAGGCCATCGGCAGGAAGTTCTACGAGAGCTACGCCGACGCGGAGGACGGCGAGCTGACGGTACGCCTGCCCAAAGGCGACTACACCCTCAGCGGGGTCATCCACCCGGACTACACCTCACCCACTCACGCCGTGCTGGTGCAGCCGAGGCTGCGGCTGGACGCGACACCAGCGTGACCGTCGATGCCCGGCAGGCGCAGCCGGTGAGGATCACCGTGCCCGACGCGGCGGCCGAGAACATCGAAGCCACGGCCACTTTCAGCTACGAGCGGGCGAGGGCCTCACCAAGGGCATCCGCGAGTACCTGCTGCCGACCTTCACGGGCGCGCGGTTCGGGCTGCTCGGGCCCGAGCAGCCCGGGGACGAAGCATCCGCCCTGTACGCCGGCGGCTGGAGACGCCAGGACGGCGAGGGCCGGCCGGTCACCTATCACCTGGCCTGGGAACACACGGGGCAGCTGGGCGGCTTCAGCGAGAAGGTGCAGCGCAAGCAGCTCGCCAAGGTCGACTTCCGGGCGGGGTACCCGTCGAGGGCAGAAGGGTCCAGGCCGAGGTCACTGCCCACACGTCCGACGGGACCCTGGTCGCGAGCTACTGCCGGAGCTACCGCGAGCAGTTCAACGTCGGCGTGTTCGGCCCGGCTCTGAACGGCACCACGGACGCCGGACCGCTGACGGGGTTCCCCGGCGCTGTGCGGTACGGGAACGTCATCAGGGCCTGTCTGCCCCTGTTCGGCGACGGCGGCGGGCACTGGGGCACAGCCAGACAACCTCGGTGACGAGCTCGCTGCGGGCGGGCGGCAAGGAAATCGCCGACGACTACGGAATCGCGCCGAGCGACGGCCTCACCGAATACACCGTTCCCGCCCAGGACAGCCCAGGTCACCCCCCGGTCACGTCGAGCACGCCCTTCCCCTTGACCCGCCGGCTCTTCAGCGCCGTCACGGCGTCGGTGGTGTCTTCCCAGCTTCCGCGCAGGTCGACCTGCGCCGACATCTTCCCGGCAGCCAGCAGCGCGAGCAGGTCAGCGAGGTCGGCATCGACCGGAGAGGTCACGTCGCCGTACGTGGTGATCGATCTGGGCTCACCGAAGGCGAACAGCGCGCCGGTGTCGAAGGCGGTCGGCTCCCCTGAGGCATGTCCCACGACGTGAACGGTGCCGCCGGCCGCGAGCAGAGACCAGACCGCGGCCAGTTGCGGACCACCGACCGTGTCCAGCACCAGGTCGAACGGATCCTCCAGACCCTCCACACCGACCACCACCTCGTCCGCGCCCAGCTTCGGCAGATCGACCCCGCGCTCGGCGGAGCCGACCGAAGCCGTCACGTGCGCACCGGCGATGGCGGCGAGTTGGAGGGCGAACCGCCCCACACCGCCGCTCGCTCCGGTCACCAGCACCCGCCTCTGCAACACCGAGCGCGTGCGCAGCACGCGCAGGGCGGTCACGCCGGCGACCCCCAGCGCGGCCGCGTCCACGAGGTCGACCCCTTCGGGGACAGCGGCCAGCCGGGTCAGATCGACGGCCACGCGCTCTGCCCACGTGTGGGCGGCGAGGCCGATCGCCACGGGGGTGCCCGCAGCCGGGCCGGTACCGTCGGCCGCCTGCTCGACGACGACGCCGGCGGCGTCGTGGCCGTGTACGGAGCCAGTGGGCCACCGGCTCGCGAAGACCAGCTCGCCGTAGTTGAGGCCGATGTGACGAACCGCCACAAGCGCCTGGTCCGGGCGGGGGCGGGGTTCGGCCACCTCGGTCAGTCGCACGGAAGCGGCGGCGTCCGGATCCACTACCAGAGCACGCACAGGGTTGTCCCTTCTTGGACTGTACGGTCACGAGCCGGGTATGCGCCGTGCCGCGGGAAAAAGCGGAACCGGCTGCTCGCCGGAACCGATGACTGGGCCGGAACCGATGACTCGGCCCGGAAACGGTGCGGGTCAGGGTGCGAACAGGCCGGGCTCGTGGGCGAGGGCGGCCTTGGCACGCCGGCTGAGGTCGTCCGCGACGATCTCCGAGCGGCCCTCTTCCAGCCCGTCGAGAACGATCCGCACGAACTCGGCCGGATCGGTCTTCTCGACATCCAGCGCCGCGGTCATGTCGGTGTCGACCATTCCGACATGGACGCCGGTGACGGTGGTTCCCTGGGCCCTCAGCTCCATCCTCATCCCGTTCGTGAGGCTCCACTGCGCTGCCTTGCTCACCGCGTAGGAGCTGCTGCCCGGATAGGTGAACCAGGAGGCGGCTGACAGGATGTTGACGATGGCGCCCCCGCCGTTACGGGCGAGCACCGGGGAGAACGCGCGGACCATCGCCAGTGTCCCGAACACGTTGGTCTCCATCTCCGCCCGTATCTTGTCGAGATCGCCGGTCACCACGTCCTGGGCGTGGGCGACCCCCGCGTTGTTGACGAGCAGGGTCACGTCCTGGGCCTGCTCGGCCACGGCGGACACGGACTGCGGATCGGTGATGTCGAGTGGCAGCGCCACGGCACCGGGGACGGTGATCCGTTCGACGTTGCGCGCCGTGGCGTAGACCTTCTTCGCGCCTCGTTCCAGCAGCAGCCGGGCGAACTGCTGACCGATCCCTCGGTTCGTGCCGGTCACCAGGGCGACGGTGTTTTCCATGATCGGGCTCTCACTCTCCTGCGTGTGGCGCCTGTACAGGTGGCACGCTAGGACGGGCCCGCGCGGCTCGTCGCCGCCCGTCAGCCTCGATGATGTGTCCTTCTGCCTCACTGGTGTGACGCTCCCCACGCGCACCCCGGCACCACTCGGTCACGAGGGAAGATGGGGAGGTGGATCTCCTGGCCAACGCCCTTGTCGCCGCCGGTGCCCGTGGTTCGCTCGGAACCCAGATCGAGGCCGGCGGTACGTGGGGCTTGTGGCTGGACACCTACCCCGGTGCCGCCCTCCACGCCGTCACGGCCGGCACCGTGTGGCTCAGCCTGCCGGATCGACGCCCTCGGGAACTGCGGACCGGGGACGTCGTGTTCCTGCCCGCGGGAACCGAGCACGGGCTGTCCGGTGAGCCGGGCGTGAGGCCGGGTGCCTGCGACCGGGCCGAGGCGGCCCGGGCCCGCGAGAGGGGCGACGTGGTCCGGCTCGGCTCACGACCGGCCTGCGCGGGACTGGTCACACTGCACTACGAGCAGGACCCTGAAGTGCGCACTCCGATCCTGGGCGCACTCAGCGACGTCGTCCACATCGAAGCGCTCACGCACCCCCATCTCGACGACGTCGTCCGGCTCCTCGTGCGAGAACTCTCCCACCCACGGTTCGGTACGACGGCGGCGCTGAACAGCCTCATCGACCTGTTGCTGATCCAGGTCATCCGCACGCGAATCGACGCCCGAGCCGAAGAACGCGTCAGCTGGCTGAGAGGTCTTCTCGACCCGCCCGTCCGGGACGCCCTCACCAAGATCCACCAGGAGCCGTCCCACCCGTGGACCACCGCCACCCTCGCCGCCGCGATCAGCGTGTCCAGGGCGACGTTGTCGCGCCGTTTCCCGGCGGCGACCGGTCAGACCCCGGGCGACTACCTCACCCGGTGGCGCATGGACCTCGCGGCTCTGCGGCTGCGGGACACCGACGAGACCGTGGAGTCGATCGCGACCGCCGTGGGCTACACCTCGGCGCACTCCTTCAGCCGGGCGTTCCGACGCAACCGCGGCCTCGCGCCGGGCGCGTACCGCAGCAGAAGTCGCCACGCATGACAAACGCATCGGGGAGGGGCGCTTCGGGCTCCTGCGACGGCACCGGCCCGTCACCGACTCCTCCTGTGGACGAGGCTGAGCCTCGCGCGGCGGCTGAAGCCTTGTTGGATATCCCGGTGCATGCTGCACCCGGGACACCGCGGCCTGCAGCGACCTGCGCGTCGCCAGGGGCTCCGGCCAAGCAGGCCCAACTAGGCAGGACCATCCGGGCGACTGGTCTGCCCGGCCCAGCTGTCCCACCCCCATCCTGTCTCTTTCTTCCCGCTGTGGAGAGCTGTCCGGGAGCGGGCCGGAACCGTTGACGGTTCCGGCCCGCTGCGATGTGTGCGTCAGGGGCTGTAGGAGACCGTCGGGGAGGACTGCCGCAGAGTGGCGACAACTTCATGGGGCGCGTCGACCAGAGCGAAGTCGACGGGCCGCTGGAGCTGGTACACCGCGCCTGTGGCGGGAAGACGGTGAGCTGATCGTTGACCAGGGCGGCCGTCTTGAGGCCGGACAGCTTCATCGGCTGACCGCCGCCCGGGGGCTTCTCGATGGCCAACGTCCAGCGGGAGCTCGGTGATCGGATTCAGGTGGCGGCGGAAGCGCCGGAGGCGGCGATGTACTTGGGGAAGCCGGTGGAGTCGGCTGGTCCGGTGGATGCGGTGGAGTCGGCTGGTCCCGTGGATGCGGCGGAGCCGGCAGTCACTGCCGCGTTCTTGCGCGCCGTCACAGCGCCACCACCGCAGACTCGCCTCGGAACGCGGCACGGTACGCCCTAGGAGTCGTGCCGACCTGGCGGGTGAAGTGCGCACGAAGATTCGTTGCGCTACCCATCCCGGACCGACGAGCGATCGACTCGATACCGAGGTCCGTGGTCCGTGGTCTCCAGCAACTGCTGCGCGTGCCGCACCCGCTGCGTTTGTCAGCCAGTGCAGCGGCGGCATGCCCAAACTCTGCTTGAAAATGCCTGTTGAGAGCGCTGCGGCCGTTCCGTGATCACGCCTGAGAAGTTCAAGACACAAGTCGATACCGGCGGCTGTTCCGGCCGAGGTCGCCGGTGCGCCCTCCTCGGCGATGTAGAGAACGCTCGGCTCCACCATGACCTTGGGGTAGATGTGCGCAAGCTCGTCCGCGTAGGCCCGTCGCTTCAACCGGTCACAGACCGGGGACATCCCTGACCCTCTTGAGCACCGAACTGAACGCGTCCGCCACGGCGTTGTGTCGCCTCGCGCGCGCCGCCCGGTCCGCCGGCACCAGCCGCGCGGCGGCCTGCACGGCGTAGGCGTCCGGATCACCGAAGACGGTCTGCGGGTCCTCCCCCGTATCCGCGCAATGCGCCGTGACATCCTTGACCGCCTGGAGCACGACTGCCCGGTCCACGCCCGGCTGCATGGCCAGCCGTACTTGGAAACGCGCCATCCACTTTTCGCGGTCCTTCCTTGCCGCGTCGGTCGTCTGGTCCTTCTTCGCCACGTGCTCTCCCGGGTGATCGGCAGCCGTCTGTCATGGAGAAGGACGCCGAGGCATCGACGTGGGTTGCGGAAGCGAGAACATTTCAGGTGAGTGCATGGGGGCCGCACCAGCTCTACCGACGGTCCACTATTAGCAACGTCACAGGTCACGGGTTCTGGCGCTGCGTGCCCTGTCCAGAAATCCTGGTGACAACAGCCTGCCTTGAAAGGGTCATTGCTTGATCGGGATCTGTCCGGGTTCGTCACGTGAGGCCGAGGACTTGCAGGGGTCGGAGGTAGTCACGGCCGGTGTGGCGGAGGGCGGCGACGATGTTGGTCTGGCCGTCCTGGCGGAAGACGCTGATGGCAAGGTTGCGCAAGAAGGCCATGGCGCGGGGCAGGGTGCCGGTGCGGACCTCGGAGTCGTGCTCGCGGAACGTGCGGTCCCGGACGTGGTGCAGAAGGTTCTCGATACCCCAGTGGCCCCGGATCCAGGTGGCGAGTTCAGTGCAGGTGGCGTCGAAGATGCTCAGGCTGGTGATCAGGTAGACGCGCTCGATGGTCGGCTTCCCGGTGCTCAAGGCGCGTCGCGCAGGCGCCGCCCCGCAGTGGGACCAGGCACTGCTGTCCGATCCCGCCCTGACCGGCATGTCCCAGCAACAAACTGGACGCCCTCACAGAGACCCTGACCCACGACGGCGATACGCGGCGCGGCCGTCCACCCCGGCTCGCCTTCCCCGACCAGGTCCTGGCCACCGTGCCGGGTCACTCGGCCCGACACTCCTCCCGAACACCGGCGGTCCGGGGTGCTCCCGGGCCGCCGCATCCATCAGCGTCTGGTTTGCCTCGTAGATCTCAGTCCACCCGGTGGGATCCCCCAGGTACCTCCGGGCGATGTACCAAAGCCTGTCCCCTCTCGCGAGCCCCGCCTGGCCTGGGCCAACGGTCACGGCGCCGCGTCGGGAGGGCCCAGCTGGGCCAGTGCGGTGGCGCTCGGGCTGCCGGGATCTGCGGTGTAGAGCACCAGCCGCAGGCTGGTGCCGGGCATGAGCAGGGTTTGACGGTCCAGTTCCAGCTCGCCGAGTTCGGGATGACGCAGGCGTTTGCGCAGCGTCGGCCGGGGGTGCACGTCGTGGCTGCGCCAGCCGGCGACGAAGTCCGGGCTGTGCGCGGCGTACTCGTTGACCAGCTCGCCCAGCGCACGGTCCGCCGGGTGGCGGGCGCCGGCCGCGCGCAGGTGGGCGGCGGACTGCCGGGCGAAGTCGCCTTCCGCGCCGACGGGTGCCGAGCAGAGGGTGCCGCCCAGCCGGATGGCGAGGCGCACGGTGTTGCGCTCGTGGACGGGCAATTGCGCGAAGTCGATGATCAACGTGGCCGCCGCAGCATTCCAGGCCACGATGTCCTCCAGGTCGTTCACCACATAGGCGGGAATCGGCCCGAGCCGCTGCAGCAGTCGGCGTGCATCGGCAGGCACCGGCGCGCGATCGGCGTCAGTACTGGGCGGGATCTGCCCGGCCAGCCGTGCCAGGTGCTCACGCTCTGTGTCGGTGAGGCGCAGTGCCGTGCCCAGCGCGGACAGCACCTGCGGCGACGGACGCGGCGCGCGGGCCTGCTCCAGTCGCTCGTAGTAGCTCGTGGACACCCCGGCCAGGGCGGCCACCTCTTCCCGCCGCAGCCCAGGGGTGCGCCGGGCACGCAGGCCGGGTGGGTGGACAGCCGTGGCCGGCATCTGGGCCGGGCGCAGCGCCTCCCGTCGACGGCGCAGGAAGTCAGCCAGATCTGCTCTGCTCACCCGGCCAGGTTGGCACAACGGCACTCGGCTCAGCCACGGACCAGTGGTCCGGGGCTCACTGGTGCGTTCCACGGCACTGCCTCGTGCGCCCACTCTGGTGCGGTCACACGTCCCGCAGAACGCTGGAGAATCACCGTGTCACCGCGAACTTCCGAAGAGACCTTTCGCCGGCTGCTGGAGCTGCTGCTGGCCAAAGACATGGATGCAGTCGCCGATCTGTGGGCGGAGTACGGCACTGCCGAGTTCCCCTTCGCCGAAGGGGCCTCACCGAGACGGCTGACCGGACGTGAGGCCGTCCGGGGCTATCTGGCCGGCTACCCGGACCTGATGGACGTGCAGGCGATCCCGACCCTCACCGTGCGCCACACGGACCAGCCGGACACCATCGTGGTGGAGTTCACCGCGCGCGGCCGCACGGTGGCCACCGATGCGCCGTACCAGTTGGACTACATCACGGTGCTCACCACCCACCAGGGCCTGATCACCCGTTATCGGGACTACTGGAACCCGCTGGCGGCCGCCTCAGCGGCGGGCACGCTGCCCGAACTGCTCGGCTCGCTGCGCTCGCAGGCCACCCGATGACCGGCGTGCTGATTACCGGCGGCACCGGGAAGACGGGAAGCACCCTGGCCGAACTGCTCCGCAAAAGCGGTGTGCCGGTCCGGGTGGCAAGCCGCATCCCACCGGCCGACGCCCCGGACGCGGTTCGGTTCGACTGGAGCGATACGGCCACCCATCCGGCCGCGTTGCACGGGATGGACCGGGTCTACCTGGTGCCTCCTGTAGACACCACGGATCCGATGCCACTGGTCGAACCGTTCTTGGCCGAGGCCGAACGCCTCGGCGTGCGCCGGGTGGTGCTGCTCGGCTCCGCCATCGTGCTGCCCGGTGCCGCCGGCGCGCTGGAACTGGCCGCGCACGTGCGGACCCGGCCCGGATGGGTGGTGCTGCGCCCCTCCGGGTTCATGCAGAACTTCTTGGCCCCCCACCCGCTGGGTGAGCGGATCCGGCGACGCGGTGAGATCCGCACCGCTGCCGGAACCGGCCGGGTGGGCTGGATCGACGCTCGAGACATCGCGACGGTGGCCGCCGGGCTACTGACCGAACCCGACGGTCACCCCGACGACCGGCGTGACTACCTACTCACCGGGCCGAAGGCGCTGAATTACCAGGACGCGGCACGGATCATCACCATCCACACCGGCCGGCCGATCCGGGTCGTGCCCGTCGGGGTCGCCGAGCAGGCGGACACCTACCGTGCGTCCGGCATGCCGGACGCCTTCGCGACCGCCCTCGCCGCCGTCGACGCCGGCATCCAAACCGGCCGGGACGGCCAGGTCAGCACCGCGGTGCTGGACCTGACCGGCCGCCCGCCCCGCACCTTCGCCGAGTTCGTCCAGGACCACGCACCCCACTGGGCGAACGTCGGGACACCCGAAGACTGACCGACATCTGTGCCGGCCCCGGCGTGAACTCCTCCTTGGACCAGCTCGTGAGCGCGGCCGCCGTCCTTGGCGCGCTGCCGCCCGGCGCCCCGGCCCCGCCCCTGGTGGGCATCCACCGCGCGGCCGACTGGGCCGCCGTCGTCATCGCCCACCTGGACGGCCCGCGCCCCGATTCTCCCCGGCCGGCCTCCGGAGACGCCGAACAGAGCTGGGCGTTCCCGCCGGCCTGAGGGCCGGTTCACCCGGGCGGGGCGCTTGCCCGAGGCGCTGGCCGTACGTGGCCCCCGTCGTAGCGGGCCGCGCCCGTGCGCATGGCGAGGGCGACGCGACAGGTGAGGGCCGGGTCGGCGAAGGAAGCGGTGCGGAGCTGGCTGGAGCGGGAGGTCTCCACGCGGAACGGCGGTGCGCGGCAGCAGCGTCACCCCGAGGCCGCCGGCCACCAGCGTCGACATACCGGGGGCCGTGGTCGTCGCCGGGATGCCGACGCGGCACCGGGCACGCCAGGCCGGCACATCACACGACTGAACCGTTCCGGGTTCGGCAGGACTGTCCCCGACAAGCCGCGTGCCGAGCAGCGCCCCTGCGGCTGTCAGCTGTGCCCGTCCTCGCGGTCCGCGGCGTCGAACATGGAGCAGTTGTGCTGAACCACGGGCATGTACTGCTCAGCCCACGCTCGCAGACTCCGCAGCGGCGCGACGAGCGTCGTGCCCAGGCTGGTCAGCCGGTAGTACACCCGTGGAGGCTTGCTCGCCTCGACACGACGACTGACAAGCCCGTCTCGTTCCAGTGCCCTGAGGGTCTGCGCCAGCATCTTCTGCGACACACCGGTCATCTCGCGCTTCAGCTCGGTGAACCGCAGCTCGCCCTCGGCGGCGGCAAGTGACAGCACCGCCATGGTCGACCATCGCCTGCCAACCCGGTCGAGCAGGTGCCTCGTCGGGCACAGAGGATCGAACAGGTTCCCCTGCCGCGAGGCAGTTACCACGCCGTCACCTGGTTCCGGGAAAGTGCCTTCTTCCCCGTTCATCGGGGGTTTCCTATGGTTACCACGTTCCCAATCGTAACCAAGGAGGGCCCCTGTGCGCCAGATGACTCTGTTTCCTCACCTTCCCGGCGCGACCGTGCACCGCGTACCGATCGACGGGGTCGAACTCGTCGTGGAGACTCTCGGGCAGGGGCCGGCCACGCTGCTGCTGCACGGCTTCCCGCACACCCGCGCGATCTGGCGCGATGTCGCGCCCCGGCTGGCCGCGGCAGGTTTCCGGGCCATCGCGCCGGACCTGCACGGGCTGGGCGACAGCACACCCGCCGTCCGCGGCTACCAGGCATCCGCGATCGCCACGGACCTGCTCCGAATGTTGGACGTCCTCGGGGACCGCGAGGCACACGTCGTCGGCACCGATCTGGGTGTCACGCCGGCATTCGCCCTGGCAGCATCGTCGCCCGAGCGCGTGACCAGCCTGACCCTGTCCGAAGGGCTGATCGGACTTCTGCCCGGCGCCGAGGCCTTCCTGCGGCAGGGGCCGCCATGGTGGTTCGGCTTCCACCAGGCGCCCGGTGGTCTGGCCGAGGACGTCCTGGAGAACTCGGCGGAGCGCTACGTCCGCTTCTTCCTCTCCGCCGGCAGTCGCCGAGGTGTGCCGGCAGACCTCACACGAGTGATCGTCGAGGCCTATCGGGGCAAATCAAGTCTCGGCAACGCCTTCGACCACTACCGCGCGATGCCGGCCACCGCGGAGTGGATCGGAAACTGGGCGCAGGACCAGCGACTGACGACGCCGACCCTCGCCATCGGCGGCGGCGTGATCGGCACGGCCACCGCCCGCCAGCTCGAGCCGATCACCGGCTGCCTCGACCAGCACCTGCTTGAAGACTGCGGTCACATCACCCCGATCGACCAGCCGGACGCCTTCGCCGACCTTCTCATCGCGCACGCCAGGGCCGTCTGAGCTCACGCCTTCAAGACCCGTCCGGAAGAAAGCCGACCGAACCCACAGCAAGGGGCCGCGGCGGGCTTCGTCGTGAGCCGCACCGCCTTCGAACCCCGCGTGCGTGGCCACCTCGGCGACGCATCCGCGACAGAACAGGGACGCCCCCTCGCGACGAACTGGTCGGGTACGGGCCGCTGCTGTCCGATGGCGCCAGCCGGCTGGGTACGGCGGTGATGGTCCGGGCCGCGCGGATCCGGACATGGCTCGCGTGGTTCTGACTGCCGGCCGGTACGCCGACATCGAGGTCCACGACTGGCAGCTCGGCGGGCGGCCGTCATGACCGGTTCCGCACACCGTGGTCAACCGATCGGTGGATGCGGCTTGACTGTCCGGTGGACCGAGTCTCAGCCGCTGACCTTCGATTCGGTTGATGTGTGCCGGTGCTGGGACGGTGTGCGTGCTGTGAACAGCGTGGAGAACTTCATGGTCGCCAACGCACTCTGTTGTGCCCGCGATCGGGGCTGCCCAGACTTGGGCGCGGTCCATAGTCGTTGACCGTGTGAGTGAACAACAACACCCTTGTCGTTCCGGGGCGGTTACAGGGCGCTGCGCATGATCAGCAGCTGGTCGGCGAACGACGAACGGGCCGATGCGGCGGCCTTCCGCAGGTCGATTCGCCCGCGATGCTGCTGTTGCCGGCGAACTCGGATAGGCGTTACTGCTCGGTGATGTTGGAGTTCGGTTCGAGGGTGGGGGTGGTTGCGGTCCAGCTGGCGAGGATGTCCATGGCTCGTCGTGAGGGTGATTCCGGTTCGGTGGTGTAGATGAACAGGGTGGTCTCGGGGTCGCCGGGGAGGGTGAGGGTTTCGTATTCGACGGTGAGGTCTCCGACGAGGTTGTGACGGAGGCGTTTGGAGCCGTGGGTGCGCTGGTGGACGCGGTGTTGTTCCCACCATTGGTCGAACTCCCGGCTGTGTTCGCGTAGTTCGGTGACGAGGTCCGCGATGGCGCGGTCGTCGGGGTTACGGCCGACTTCGAACCGGAGGCTTTCGACGGCGGCGCGGGCTTGGTCGGGCCAGTCGAGGAAGAGGGCTCGGGCGTCTTCGTCGAGGAACATCCAGCGGGCGTAGTTGCGGTGGGCGGCGGGGAGCTGGTCGAAGTCGGTGAAGAGGGCTTTGGCCATGCGGTTGGCGGCGAGGATGTCGGTGCGGCGGCCGAGGATGACGGCGGGTTCGCCGTCGAGGGCGTCGAGGAGCTGGTAGAGGCCGGGGCGGACGCGTTGGACGTCGTGGCTTCGGCGGGGGGTGGGTGCCGAGGTCAGGCCGATGAGGTCGTTGAGGTGGGCGCGTCCGGCGGCGTCGAGGCCGAGGGCGCGGCCGAGGGCTTCGACGACGGCGGCGGAGGGAGTGATGCGGCGGCCTTGTTCGAGGCGGGCGTAGTAGTCGGTGGATACGCCGGCGAGGCGGGCGACTTCTTCGCGGCGGAGGCCGGGTACGCGGCGGACGCGTCCGTCGGGGGGCAGGCCGGCGCCGGCGGGGTCGATCTGGCTGCGGGCGCGCCGTAGGAAATCGGCGAGTTCTTGGTTGGTTCTGTTCACGGTTCGAGTATCTCTGAGCCGGCGCGGTCCTGGGTGGACCGGCGAGTCCTAGGTTCCGAGGACCGCGCCTCCACAGGGCGCGAGACAGGCCCCCCAGAGGGGTTTGCGGCGGGTCACTGTTGAAGCACGCCACCACGGGAACAGCCCGGAGGCGCATCCCCGAAATCGTGAGCAAAGGACGACCATGAGTTTCCCGACGGATCGACCCGCGACCTGGTTCGTGACCGGTACTTCCCGCGGTCTGGGCCTGGAGCTGGTCACGCAGCTGCTCCAGCGTGGCGACCAGGTCGCCGCGACGACCCGTTCCACGGAGCGGCTGCTGGCGGCCCTCGGTGACCGCGCCGACACTTCGCGGCTGCTGCCGCTGACTGTCGATCTGCGTGATGACGAGCAGGTCCGGCAGGCTGTCCGCCAGGCCACGGAGCGATTCGGCGGCCTCGACGTGGTCGTCAACAACGCCGGCTACGGCTACCTGGCCGCGGTGGAGGAGACGAGTGCCCGCGAGGTTCGCGACATGCTCGACGTCCAGGTCGCCGGGGTGTGGAACGTATTGCGTGCCACGCTGCCGGTGCTTCGCGAGCAGAAGAGCGGTCATGTGGTCAACGTGTCGTCGATTCTCGGGCTGACCGCGGTTCCGGGCTGGGGCCTGTACTGCGCGGGCAAGTTCGCGCTCGAGGGTCTCACCGAAGCGCTGGCCCAGGAGATGGCCGACTTCGACGTCAAGGTCACCATCGTCGAGCCCGGCTACTTCCGCACCGACTTCCTCACCACCGACTCGCTCGCGCTGCCCGCCTCGACGACGGATGCGTACCCGGGTCTGCGTGAGATGACCGAGAACCACCTGAAGCTCCAGGGCAACCAGCTGGGCAACCCGGTCAAGGGCGCGGAGGCGATCATCCGCCAGGTTGTCAGCGGCGAGGGCCCGCTGCGCCAGCTGCTCGGCTCGGACGCCCACACCTACGCCACCGCGAAGGTCGATGCCTTGCGCGCGAACCTGGAGGCCACCGCGCGGACCGCCGACGCCACTGACTTCGCTGATGCGTGAGAATCCCCTGTTTGTCATAGAAAGGAATTGGTCGTGCGCAAGATTCTGATCGTCATGTCCGCTGCCGGCATCTGGGAACGCAACGACGGATCGGAATACCCGACCGGGTACTGGGCCGAAGAGCTCGCCGCGCCCCATGAGAAGTTCGTGCAGGCCGGCTTCACGGTCGACTTCGCTTCCCCGGGCGGCGTTCTGCAGCCGCTCGACGCCCACAGTGCCGACCCGGAGATCGCCGGCCCGGACTGTGCGCACTACGTGGAGCACGCCGCGCGGGCCCTGAGTGAGTTCGGTCCGCTGCTCAAGCTGGACGAAATCGACATCAACGACTACGTCGCTGTGGTCATCCCCGGCGGGCACGGTCCTGTGGTCGACCTCTACCAGGACCGTGACCTCGGCCGCCTGCTCACCGAGGCGGACGCGACCGGGAAGATCATCGGGGCCGTTTGCCACGGCCCGGCCGGCCTTCTGTCCGCCGTGGACGAGAACGGCAAGTGGCTGTTCGCAGGTCGGGAGATGACGGCCTTCACCGACGAGGAGGAGCAGAGCTTCGGCACTGCGGAAGGCGCTCCGTGGCTGCTGGCCGGCACGCTGCGTCAGAAGGGTGCGAAGCACTCCGGAGGACCGGCGTACCAGGCGTACAACGTGCAGGACCGGAACCTCTTCACCGGCCAGAACCCGGCCTCCAGCGCCCCCATGGCCGAGGCCATGATCGGCGCGCTCAAGTAGCAGTGCGCACCAGCTGACCAGCCGGGAAGCCGACAGCCTGCCCTCCACTCCGTCTTTCCCCGGCTGCCGCGGTTTGTGCCGCCCGCCCCCACTGGTCCGGGAACGGCGGCACCAACCGCATCCGTCGGCTGATGATCCCCATCATGATCGCTCAGGAAGAAGCGTGGAATCCGTGGTCACATCTCTGTCTCAACCCGATGCCGTTGGACGTGTCGAGAAGGGCTTGTTCATCGGCGGTCGATGGCGATCGGCATCCGGCGAGGGTAGCTTCCCGGTGGAGGATCCGGCCACCGGGCGGACACTGTGCGAGGTGTCGGACGCAACCCCGACGGATGCGCTGGCCGCCCTTGACGCTGCAAGTGCCGCACAGGCGAAGTGGGCTGCGGTACCCCCGCGCCGGCGGGGCGAGATTCTTCGGCGTGCCCACGATCTGCTGATCGAGCGCATTGACGAGTTCGCGTTGCTGATCACCCTGGAGATGGGCAAGTCACTGGCCGAGTCCCGGGCGGAGGTCGAGTACGGCGCGAACTACTTGCGCTGGTTCGGTGAGGAAGCCGTCCGGATCGACGGAAGCTGGAAGGTCAACGAGGACGGCACCGCCCGAGTACTGGTCACCCGTCAGCCGGTCGGGCCCTGCCTGCTGATCACGCCTTGGAACGCGCCGCTGGCCATGCCGGCCCGCAAGATCGGCCCGGCCGTGGCTGCCGGCTGCACCATGGTCGTCAAACCCGCGCCGCAGACCCCTCTGACTACGGCTGCGTTGGCGGCGCTTCTGACCGAAGCCGGCCTCCCCGGTGGCGTGCTCAACATCGTTCCCACCACACGAGCCGCCGCGATCACCGAGTCCCTCCTCCTGGACGGCCGGCTGCGCAAGCTGTCGTTCACCGGCTCCACGCCCGTCGGCCGCAGGTTGCTGTCCCAGGCAGCCGACACCGTCTTGCGGACCTCGATGGAGCTAGGGGGCAATGCTCCGTTCATCGTCTGCCGCGACGCCGACATCGACGCCGCAGTCGAGGGTGCGATGACCGCCAAGCTCCGGAACGTCGGTGAGGCCTGTATCGCCGCCAATCGCTTCCATGTACACGCCGACGTCGTCGACGAGTTCAGTGAGAAGCTCGTCGCGCGCATGAGCACCATCACTGTCGGACCCGGCACGGACCCTGCCTCCGACCTCGGGCCGATGATCGACGCACGCCAGCGGCGCAGGGTCGCGGACCTGGTCGACGAAACAGTCGACGCGGGCGCCCGAGTGCGCACCGGCGCTCGGCTTCCCGAGGGACCGGGCTACTTCTACCCGCCCACCGTACTCACCAACGTCCCCGCCGGCACTCGCATCACCCGCGAGGAGATCTTCGGCCCGGTCGCTGCCATCCAGACCTTCACCACCGAAGCCGAAGCCCTTCACGACGCCAACAACACCGAGTTCGGTCTCGTGAGCTACCTCTACACCCAGGATCTGGGTCAGGCGCTCCGGATGAGCGAACAGCTCGAAACGGGCATGGTGGGTCTCAACCGCGGCTACGTGTCCGACCCGAGCGCTCCCTTCGGTGGCATGAAGCAGTCCGGCATCGGCCGGGAAGGTGGTAACACGGGGATCGACGAATATCTGGAGCAGAAGTACGTAGCCATCCACATGGGTACTCCCCAGTCCGGGGACAACGGCGCCCTCGCCGCGGCAACGCCGATCCGATCCGGCGTCGGTGGGCCGGAGGGCGGGCGATGACCGGCAGCACCGTTTTCGACTCGTTCTTGTTCCGGGACTTGTTCGGGACAGCCGAGATGCGGGCTGTCTTCTGTGACCGGGCCTACGTGGATCAGGTTGTTCGCGTCGAAGTCGCATTGGCGCAGGCAGAGGCACGAGTCGGCGTCATACCGCGCCACAGTGCGGACGTGATCGCGGCATCGTGCGACCCGGCGCGACTCGACCGTGATCGGCTTCGCCGCGACACAGAGACGGTCGGATACCCGATCCTGCCCATCGTCGAGCAACTCGCTGAGCAATGTGGTGACGCCGGCGGATATGTGCATTGGGGAGCCACCACCCAGGACATCATGGACACGGCGACGGTTCTCCAGTGCGCCGAGGGCTTGACCCTGGTCTCGGATGCGCTCGATCGCCTGCGCGCACACTTGCGCCATCTGGCCACGGAGCACATCGACACGGTCACCGCCGGCCGCACTCATCTCCAACACGCCCTGCCCGTCACCTTCGGCTACCGGGTGGCCGTCTGGTTGTCCGCGCTGGACCGCCATGCCGATCGGCTGACCGCTGTGCAGGAGCGGGACCTGATGGTGCAGTTCGGAGGAGCAGCAGGAACCCTGGCTTCTCTCGGCCCGGGCCCGGCCGGCCTTCGGGTACGGGCCGAACTGGCCGAGGAACTCGGCCTTCGCGACCCCGAAATCACGTGGCACGTCGCGCGGGACGGCCTTGCTGAGATTGTCGGCCTGCTCGCGGCGATCGGTGCTTCGATCGGCAAGGTCGGCACCGACGTCGCGTTGATGTGCTCAACGGAGTTCGGCGAACTCGCCGAACCATTCGTGCCGGGTCGGGGGGCGAGTTCCACCATGCCCCAGAAACGCAACCCCATCTCCAGCGAACTCATGGTGGCAGCGGCGAAGCTGCTTCGTGACAAGTCCTCCGCCATGCTCGACGCGATCATGCAGGACTTCGAGCGCGCCACCGGGCCCTGGCACGTCGAATGGGCCGTGATCTCCGAGGCATTCCTGCTGCTCGCCTCATCGCTTTCTCAGGCCGAGCAGGCGATGGCCGGTCTGCATGTCGATACGGAGCGAATGCGAGCCAACCTGAGCTTGACTGGCGGGCTCATCGCCGCGGAAGCCGTGATGATGGCACTCGCACCCGAAATCGGCCGTCAGCACGCCCACAAACTCGTCTACGCCGCCTGCAGTCGAGTACGAGATACCGGCACAGAGCTGGCCGTCGAACTGCGAAAAGACCCGGATGTCGCGGCAATCCTCGGCGAAGACCGGATCGACGCGCTCTGCCACCCCGCCGGTTACCTGGGAAGCGCCCGGGCCATGGTCCGTAGCGCAGTGGGGGTTGCCGCGGAGCGAACCGACGCGGAGGACCGAGACGGCTCTCGTCAGTTCAAGACGTGCGAATAGGCGCGATCGGGACAGCTTGCGGCGGTGTTCGGGAAACGCGCTTCGTACTGTTGCCGGCAGCGGCGCCGCTGACAACCGCCCCCGGTTCCCGCTGCCCACGGTGAGGGCCGGGTTGGTCAGCCCGGTGTGGGACGTGTGCGGCGTGCGCTGTGTGCGGGCCCCTCCGTCGCGGTGTACCAGAGCAGCAAGGCACACACGAAGCCCGCGGCGGAGTCGATCAATGAACGCGCGAGGGAGTCGCTCCGTACTCCGGCGACGAGCGCGACGGCCGCGGACAGTGCCAGGGCGACGGGCGGCAGCGCGCGGGGGCTGCGCGTGATGTCCGGTGCGGCGGCGGTGGGCAGCAGCCAGACCACGAGGCTGTAGCAGACGCAGGCCAGCAGTGTTGACCCCAGCACGTCACTGGGCCGGTGGTGACCGAGGGCCTGGACGGCAGCGGCGATGCAGGCCAGCCACAGCACGCCGACCGTGGCGACGTAGGGACGGATGCGGGGGGACGCGACGAGGATGACGCCGAGGGTCAGCGCGGCGGGGATGGCCGCGTGCCCGCTGGGGAAGCTCCCCTCGATGAGCGATTCCCTTGCGTTCACCAGGTCCGGGCGGGGCAGGACCGGCTTGAGCACCTCCTTGCACCCGATCGCGGCCACAACGACCCCGACCGCCGCACACCCCTGCCACCAGCACCTGCGCACCAGGGTCACGACCGCGATGACGGCCAAGCCCACGATCAGGGTCTTGGTGTGGCTGGCTTCCAGCGGTGGCAGGGGTGTCGAGCCGTAGGCCGCTCCCGACCAGGGATAGATCCATGCCTTCTCCATGTCGTGTACACCGAGATCGAACACGGCGTTCTCCGCCCTTTGCCCGACCGGAGTGCAGACCGCGAGCAGGTAGATCGCCACGAACCCCAGGGAATACAGCAGAGTTGGGGTCCACGGCCGTGTCGTTGGCCAGGGGCCGGGACCGGCCGGGGCTTGTGAGGTCGGGTCGAGGCCGGTCGGCCGGTGCGTGGGCGAGGTGGAGGAATCGTGCTGGGTCATCGCTTGCTTTCTTCCGTGGGAGCAGTTCGGTCACGCGCCTCTTGTTGCACGCGGTGGGCCGACGGGCTCGGCCGGCCCACCAGGGAATCTGCTCCTATTCGGGGAGCGCCCGGTTCTGCCGGCGCTGGGCGGTGATCGCCAGGACCGGGAGGGGTGCGACCAGGAGGAGGAGGACGACCAGGTCCGGCAGGGACTGCATGAACTCTTGCGGCTGGGCGACGATCGCCTGTGTGCGGATGAACGCGACCGCTGCGACAGGGATCAGCCACCGGTAGTCCCCGGTGGCGGCCGTCGCCACCCACGCGGCGAGCAGCGCGGCGACTTCCAGGGCGAACAGGCCGCGTTGGAAGGCCGGGCTGACGGAGATGATGTGCAGGCCCCCGGCCACGAACAGGGCGAGCACGACGGGAACCAGCCAGCGGTACGAGCGGCGCCGCAGCCTGCCAGGGCGGCAGGCCGCCAGCACGGCGCACGCGGTGCACAGCGCCCCGGACAGCACCAGGTCACGGGCCGTTATCGGGGCGCCCAGCCCGTAGTAGCCCAGGCCCGACTTGCCCTCGTCGCTGAAGAACGTAGTGCTGTTGAACGTGGCACCGGCGTAGATCATCACCGCTGCGGCCGGCAGTGCGATCCAGGCCCTGCCGCGCAGCAGGGCGATCAGGCAGACCAGCGGAAGCAGCCCGTAGGGCAGCAGCCGTGTCCGGGTGTCGGGACCTTGCGCCCACGGGTACCAGCCGGAGAAGTGGAAGGCGATGGCATTCCGGCCGGGATCGATGTGCAGTGCCCAGTGCCACACATCCTGCAGGTACGGCACCAGCGCCAGCGCGGCGAGGACGAGAGCGGTCAGATGGATGCCGTCCAGCCACCACGGCCGGGCCGTGTCGTCGACGACGGCACGGGCGCGGGCCTGCACCCCGGCACGCGCCAAGGCGACAACTTCCCGCGGCGGGGGCCAGGAACGGCCGGGATACGCCTCGGACAGACAGGCCAGTAACTCCTTGCCCTGCCGGGAGCGGTAGGACTCGGGGTAGGCCGCAAGCAGCAGACGGTTCATGCCGGGGCCACCCCGGCATCGCGCGAGCGCCCCATGACGACAGCCGCCGCCTGCTGCATCCGCAGCGCCTCCCGGCCGAGCGCCTCTGTGCCGTCCTCCGTGAGCCGGTAGTAGCGCCGAGCCCGCCCGTCCACGATCTCCTCGCCGCCGGCGGCCACCAGCCCGGCCCGCTCCAACCGCTCCAGCGCGCCGTAGAGCGTGCCGACAGCGATCCGGAGCCGCCCGTCGGTGGCCTGCTCGGCAGCCTTGATGATGCCGTAACCGTGCAACGGCCCATCCATGAGCGCAGCAAGGATGAAGTATTGAGGTTCCGTCAGGGACGGGCTCTGTCGCGTCATGCGCCGAGCATATATCGAGCTACGAAATATATCTGCTATCCCTGGGTGAGCACCGGCAGCACCTCCACGCCCGCGGCGAGCGTCACCCTCTCCCGACCGGCGGACTCACCTATCTCCTGACGCTCACACAGGGAGGTTCTCCGCCGGGAAACAGCAGTGAGCGGCCGATGAACTGCGGCGGGCAGAGCGCAAGCAGCGCATCCTATGCGCGCGGATGCGTCCCTGTGTGGGGCTCGTCGGCGGGACCGTCGTGCACGCCGACTGCAACGTGCCGTTGTCGTGACCGGTGAAGCCGCGAGGGAGGTCTGCCGGCGCCGGCAGACCTCCCCCTACTGAAGGTGTGGCTGCCGCGCGCCTCTACCTTGTGAGCGACTGTGGAGGTGGCAATCGCCCTGACGAAGCTCTGTACGAGGACTTCGTCAGCTACGGCACCGACGGCAAGGACATGCGACTGAACGACGAGAGCGTGGTGCCCGTCGTCAAGGCGCACGGCGCCGTCCTTCAGCGGCTCGCCATGAGGTGCCGCAGTGGCGGTTTCGGACCTTCGACGGCCCTCACTGCTTCGGCACCTACTGGCGAAAGAACGGCATGTCCGGCGGGGGCGGTTGGCAGATGCGGCGGGAGTGCGTCGAGGGCATCCTCGGCCCCACCCGGGACGCTCTGGAGGAGTTAGAGGAGCTTGAGTATGCGCCTTGTTCTTCATGGTCCGAGCTCAGATGTCCCGCTTCCGCGCCGTCAGCTGGAAGAGCCGAGCGGTGTGCATGTAGGGCGGAAGTGCAGTCGTGGCGAGTTCCAGTTGCTCAAGGTCGGCATAGAACGCCGGGTCGTACTTTCGCGCGTCGTCGGTGATGTAGTCGCAGAAGCTGCGGATGCCGTAGTGCTGTACGTCCTGGCAGCCGAGGCTTTGCAGGACAGGGATGATCTCTTCGGCCGTGTGGAGCGTCACCGCCGAGGTGAACATCTGGGTCCGGGACTGGTCTGTGCCGAGCGCGGCCAGCGCGGCGGCGGGGTCGATCTCGCGAACGGCGATGGTCAAGGCGGCCGAGTGACGGTTGATCGCCATCATCGAGAACAGCCCGCCGGACTTCAGCGGGGCGAGGGCCGTGGCGAGGACGCCCGGCACGTCGTCCACGTACTGGAGAAGGTTGTGGCACAGGACCACGTCGAACGCTCCATCGGCGATATCGGCGGGCAGAGCAGTCACGTCGGCGCGCACGCATGTGATCAGCTCCGTCAGGCCAGCCGTCGAGGCTCGCTCGGTCGCGGCGGCGAGCATGGCGGGTGCGTAGTCGACGATGGTGACTTGATGCCCGCGGGCGGCCAGGCGCATCGCGTCGCCGCCGTCACCGCCGGCGAGGTCGAGCGTTGAACTTCTCGGGAGCTTCAGGCATCTGGTGACGATAGCTCGAACAACGGCCCGAACAAGTTCACTCACCAGGGAGTTCGGCATATACGAACGGCGGTCTCGGCGTGATCCTTCGTGCTGACCAGAGCGCGAGTTTCACCAGTCCCAAGACCGCCGTCGGAGGTGAGTCTGCTGCACGAACCTGATGCCGCGACCTTGCAGGTCACCGACCGCTAGGGCACCGCTCGCGTGATCGCCTGGGGACCGCATCCGTCCTCGCCCGACCACCCGCTCCGCGTGGATCGACCACACCGGCGAACTCCACGTCATAGAGGGCACGTTGATCCGCTTGGAGGTCGACCGCCTGCCCGGCGGCCACGACCCGCTCCCCGTCTGGCGTGGTCCTCGGCCACCGGACTGTCGGGCGAGGACGTCGATCTGCGCCGGCAGGCGTTCTTGCGCAGGTTCGATCGCCCAGGTTCGATCTTGAGCACACCTTCCGGATGATCAAGCAGACGCTGGGCTGGACCCGCCCGAAGCTCCGCAGGCCCCACGCGGCAGACCGTTGGACCTGGCTGATCATCGCCGCCCACACTCAACTCCGCCTCGTCCGCACCCTCGCCTCCGACCACCGCCGCCCATGGGAGAAGCCGGCCGAGCCCGGTCGGCTCACCCCCGCCCGGGTCCGCCGAGGGTTTAGGAACCTCCGCCCGCACCTGCCCTGCCCGACCCGTTCGCCGAAACCCAACCGGCCAGGCCCCGGCAGACCCCTCGGCTCTGAGAACCGACACCCCGCCACCCGCTACGACGCGGGCAAAACGGTCAGGCGACCCAAGACCATCACCGAACGCGACCAGCTCAGAGCTTGTTCCCGGGCCGACCCGCTGCGTGGGCGCGGGGCTCCTGGGGTCAGTTCGGTGTCGCCTTGCCTGCTGGCTGATCACTTCGCCTGGGCGAGCCAGACCGCGTCAGGGCCGGCCGGGAATCGCAGCTGGCCGGTCGTGTCGTGCACGGCTCGCCACACCGTCTCGGCGACATCGCTCTCCTTGGTGAACAGGTCCTGGCTGGTGAAGTCGCCCATGGTCTTCTTCGCCCAGGGTGCGTAGGGCGCCGGGACCAGCTCGTCCAGCGAGGCGCCGTTCGTCGCGTTGGCCGCGAAGTTCGTTGTCAGGCAGGCGCCCGGCTCGACCGTCTTCGCCTGCACGCCGAAGGGCGCGAGCTCGAGCGCGAGGGATGCGGTGAACCCCTCGATGGCCATCTTGCTCGCCTTGTAGACGGCCGAGAGCGGCATGTGGCCCAGCACCACGCTGGAAGTCACGTTGACCACCACGCCGGAGCCGCGCTCGCGGAACTGGGGCAGCACCGCCTGCGTCGTCGCCATCACGCCGAACGTGTTGGTTTCGAAGACTTCCCGCACTCGGGCCATGGGGGTGCCCTCGAACACGCTGATCGATGGGACGCCCGCGTTGTTGACCAGGACGTCGATGGGCCCGGCTGCCTCGAACGCGGCGGTGATGGTCTCGGGCTTGGTCACGTCGAGCTCGACGACACGGAGCCGGTCCGACTCGGGCAGGACGCCCGCACGCGGCGTACGCATCGTGGCGATGACGTTCCACCCCTGCGAGTGGAAGTACAGGGCGGTCTCCCGCCCGTATCCGGATGAAGCACCAGTGATGAGGACTGTCTTCATGCTGTGGCCTTTGCGATGTGGTGGGATCCGCGCGGATGGACAGGCATTTTCCTGCCCCGCGGAAGAACCGGTGATCCCATTCAATCGCTGTGACCTGCTGGAACAGTAGAACTATCGTCGCTTCCTCTTGCACGATCCTCTCTCGCGGCCCGGCTGCTCAGGGAAGGACGCCTGCGGTGTTGCGCAGGCGGGCCGCGTCCCGGCTCGGGGGTGCGCCGAACTGGCGGCGGTACTCGCGGCTGAACTGTGACGGATTGTCGTAGCCGACGCGTTGGCCGACTCCGGTGACGTCGCCCGGGTGGGTGGCGAGCAGCAGCCGGGCCTCCTGGAGCCGGATCTGTTTCTGGAACTGGATAGGACTCATCGCCGTCACCGCCTGGAAGTTGCGGTAGAAGGCGGAGACGCTCATGCCGGACAGGCGTGCCACGTCCTCGACCCGGAAGGGCTCGGCGTAGTGCTCGCGGATCCAGCGCACGGCCCGCGAGATATGACTGAGGCCGCTGTCGGCGAGGCCGAGCTGGCGCACCGCCGCGCCCTGCTCGCTGGTGATCAGACGCCACAGAATCTCGCGTTTGACCAGCGGGGCCAGTACGGCGCGGCACGACGCCGTTCGCGGTGTTGCTGATCGGGCAGCCCACACTGCGGAAGCGGATGAAACACGGCGTCCTGGCGGCCCTGGACCAGCGGATCTCGATCAGCTTCCAGATGCCGACGATGAGCAAGGAGGAGACCGCCAGCTACATCAAGCACCACCTGACGATCGCCGGACGATCGGATCCGCTGTTCTCCGACGACGCCGTCGACCTGATCCACCTCACCAGCCGCGGCCTGCCCCGGTCGGTCAACAACATCGCCCTGCAGTCCCTCATCGCCGCGTTCGCCGACGAGAAGAGCATCGTCGACGAGTCCTCCACCCGCCTCGCCATCACCGAGACACACGCGACAGACTGAAGGGCGCCCGGCGGATCAGGCGGCAGCGGCCCGAAGATCCCCGGCCGTCAGCAGCGACAACAGTCCGATGCCCTCGGCGGCGAGGGCATCGGCTCCGCCTTGCTCACGGTCGATCACGCACAGAGCCTCCTGCACCTGAGCCCCCAGACCCCGCAGGTCCCCGGTCGACAGCACGATCTGCCCACCGCTGGTGACCACGTCCTCAACCACCAGCACCCGGCGGCCCTCGACATCGGCGCCCTCGGCGAGACGGCAGGTGCCATACGACTTCGCCTGCTTGCGCACGAACGCGCAGGGCAGACCCGTGTGTCGGCCGAGTGCGGTCACCACCGGGATGCCGCCCATCTCAAGGCCGGCCAGCACCTCGGTGCCCGAGGGCACCAGCGGGGCCATCCGCTGGGCGATCTCGTCCAGCAGGACCGGGTCACCCTCGAACCGGTACTTGTCGAAGTACTCCGTGGCAGTACGTCCGGACCGGAGCGTGAATTGCCCGGTCAGATGGGAGGCAGCATGGATACGGTGAGCAAGATCAGAGTGAGTCACAGACATCCAGTCTTCCAGCCGTCCCTCCCAGGCAAGACACCGGCTCTCTCCACGACACCGTGAACACGAAGCCGACACCGTGAACACCAAGAACCCCTGCGGCCTGCGGCCGCAGGGGTCATTTCACGCCCGCTCGTCATCAACGGCAGTGTCGCCGTCGTGCTCATCCAGGGCGTCGCGCAACACCCGGTGTTCGGCTGCCGTCATCAACACCTCCGTCGCCGGGGCCTTGATCTGCCCGTAGTCCAGCAGGTCCGGAACGCTGAGGGCCAGACGTTTCTTGAACGCCCCCCCACGACCGACGAGCAGCCTCGCGGAACGCCGAACTCGAAGCGGAGAACGCCACCCTGCGCGAAGCACTCCACCAGGGCGGTGGTCTTGGTCGTCGGGGCCGAACTGCGCGACGGCGGCTACTGGCTGGTGCTGTTCGTCGTCCTCGCCGACGGTCGTCAGCTCGACGACATCCTGGCCAGCGAGACAGCACGGGCGATAGCCGGCGGCGCGTCACCTCGGCATGTTCCTGATGACGTGATCGCGGTCTCAGCGCTTCCCCACACCCGCACGGGCAAGAAGCTCGAGTTGCCGGTGAAGCGACTCATCCAAGGTCACCCGCTCGAGGATGTCGCTGCTCCTGACGCGGTTGACGACTTTGCCGCGTTGTCGCAGTTCGCCCGCTATGCCCGGGCGGAAGGCACCTAGTCACGACGCGCGGGTGCCGCCGACACCCGGTGACGCGGGCGTCGGCGGCATTGTGAGTGGCCGCGTTGGGGGCAGCGCCGTTAGGACCCGAAGACCTCGGAGCCGGTCACCACGATCGGGACCCGCGAGCTCACCTGTCGTCCCAACGCTTCGGCGGCAGCGTTGATCCAATTGGTGAACTCCACGGCGAGGTGCTGACGGTGCCCCTCGATGAACTCCTCGGGAGCAGCAGCCGGGAAGTAGATCGCAAAAAGCGCGTCAAACCCGGTCTCGGTCTCCTTGAACTGGTGCAGCGCATGTCCGATGAGGGTGCCGTCTGGCAGCGTGACGTTGGCGACCATCCGGAGCGGATAGTCGGCCGCGAGGTCGTCGATGGCCTGGTCCTCGGAGGTGAACGTGACCCGGAAGTCCGTGATGTGGTGCGAAAGGTTCTCCACCACCTGGATGCGACCCTCGTCGAGCTTGCTCAGGACGAAGTGCTCGGGCTCCGCCGCGAGAAGTCGCGGCTCGTCGGCCTCGAGGGAGAGGAAGTAGGCCACGAACTCAGCGGCTCCCACTCCTGCCACGCGCAGGTGGGTGAGCGCGGGCTGCCACCGGCCATCGGATGCCGCGGCCCAGCCCGCAAGGGTTCCGGCCGAGGCGCTGGTGTCCGGCTCGAGCAACTCAAGCAGCCCCTCCCTGCCGAGGAGGGACTTGAGCTTCGTGAGAGCGCGGCGGGCGAAGTAGAGCTCCCAGTCGGTGACGTTCCCGGCTGAGGTCGGTCCGGAAACGACGGTGACGTCGACAGCGGTGGTTGTCGTTGTCATGATGTTGTGCTCCTTTGTGTTGAGGGTTGTGTGCGGGGTCGGGTTCAGAACCCGGTGCTGAGCGGGATGAGGTCCGGTCCGGCCACGACGCGCCGGCTGTCTGGCCGAGTCCCTCGATCGAGAGCCGCACCTCGTCGCCGGGCTGGAGCCAGCCCGTGAAGGTCTCGGGACTGGTCGCGTAGTGCTCGAAGAGACATCCGGTGGGGACCGTTCCGGAGCCGATGACGTCGCAGGGTCGGAGCTCGGTGCCGCGCGAGGTGTAGGCGATCATGTCGGCGAAGTCCCAGTCGATGCTGTCCCATCGTCCTTCGCTGACATGTTTGCCGTTCAGGGCCGCGGTCATGACGAGCGCGAATCCCTTGCCGGAGCGGCGGCTCTCGATCTCGTCGGGAGTGACAAGCAGAGGGCCAAGCGTGATCGCGCCATCCATGCTCTTCGCGGGACCAGCGCCCAACGGCAGCTCGCGCAGCTGCAGGTCACGCGCACTCCAGTCGCAGAGGATGGTGTAGTCGGCGATGTGGTCAAGGGCCCGCTCGCGCGGGATGTCGCGGCCGGGCCTGCCGATCACGGCAGCCGCCTCGGAAGCGTTCATGGGAGGCACGGGGTCAGGGGGCCGGGGCGGTGATCCGGCGCTTGAGGATCTTGCCGCTGGGGCCCATCGGCAATGCGTCCATCAGCCAGACGTGGCGGGGGTACTTGTAGGCGGCCACGTGCTGCTTGGTGAACTCGCGGAGCTCCTCGGCGGTCGCCAGGGCGCCCGGGTGCAGGACGACTGCCGCGGCGACTTCCTCGCCGAGGCGTTCGTCGGGCACGCCGAGGACGGCGGCGAGGGCGACAGCGGGGTGCTCGTAGAGGACCTCCTCGATCTCGCGGGGGTAGACGTTGTAGCCGCCGCGGATGATGAGGTCCTTCTTGCGGTCGACGATGTAGAGGTAGCCGTCATCGTCCTGACGGGCGAGGTCGCCGGTGCGCAGCCAGCCGTCGGGGATGGCCGCGGCGGTGTCCTCGGGACGGTTCCAGTAGCCCTTCATGAGGATGGGTCCGCGGACGACGATTTCACCGACCTCGCCCGGGCCGACCTCCTTGCCACCCTCGTCGAGCAGCCGGACCTCGACGTCGCGGACGGGAGTGCCGATGGAGCCGGGCTTGGGCGGGCGGTCGGGGTGGTTGAAGGAGACCACCGGACTGGTCTCGGACAGGCCGTAGCCCTCGAGGATCACACAGTCGAAGGTCTGCTCGAATGTGTGCAGGAGCTCAACCGGCAGGGCGGCGCCGCCGGAGAGGCACCTGCGCAGGCTGGAGGTGTCGGCCCGCTCCGCGCCCGGATGCCCGAGCAGCGCCGCGTACATGGTGGGGACGCCTTGGAAGAGGGTGGCCCGGTCGCGGGCGATGGTGTCCAGGACGGTCTGCGGGTCGAACCGCGGCACCAGCACCAGTGTGGCCCCGCCGTGTACGGCGGCGTTCATGGCGCAGGTCTGGCCGAAGATGTGGAAGAGCGGCAGGCAGCCGACTATGACGTCATCGGGGGTCAGCTGTTCCACATCGGCGACGGTGGTCTCGGTGTTGTGGCGCAGGCCGGCGTGGGTGAGCGCGGCGCCCTTGGGGCGGCCGGTGGTCCCCGAGGTGTACAGCAGCACCGCCACGTCGTCCTCCGACACGGCGGCGGCCTCGGGGCGGGGCGCGTGGCCGGCCAGGAGCGCGCCGAAAGCGGCTGGCTCGACGGGCAGGTGCCGCGCCCCGGCAGTCGCCGCGCCCTGAGCACCCTCACCGGGGGCCAGGTGCCATTCGAAGAGCAGCACGGCCCCGGAATCACGCAGGTGGTACTCCGTCTCCCCTGCCTTGAGCAGCGGGTTCATGGGTACGACGACGGCGCCGGCGCGCAGGATGCCGTAGTACAGCACGACGAACTCGGGCACGTTCGGCAGCATCAGGGCGACCCGGTCGCCGGTGCGGACGCCTTCGGCGCGGAGCATCGCGGCGGCTCGTGCGGACAGCTCGTCCAACTCGGCGTAGTCGACGGTCTTGGTTCCCAGCCGCAGGGCGGGCCGTTCGGGCTGCCGCCGCGCGGTCCGCACCAGGTATTCCGCCAGATTGGACATGAAAGCCTCCTTGCATTCACGCCGCCAGTGGTGGCCGCGTCGTAGTGCCCGCCGGTGGTGACCGCATCGTGGCCATGCCGAGGGCGGGGATCCGTGGAGAACCCGGCAGCATCCGCGCCATACGTTTGCGTCCCGGTACGATCAAGTCGCCGTACGCAGCGCCACCTGGTGGTCGACACCCGCGGCCTGCCTTTGTCGGTCATGGTCGCCCCGGCCGATCTGCACGACTCCGCTGCCGCCGGGGAAGTCCTCTTCCGCCTGCGCCTGATGCGCCCCGAGACGCGCCTGACGGAGTTCTTCGCTGAGCTGCCGACCGGGATCCACTCGAGCAACAGCACATGTTGTCAGCGGCGTTTCTCTCGGTCGGAGCCGCTTACTGCGGCCATTCGGCGTCGATCAGCACGGCGGCCATGACGCACGGCTCACTTCCCTCGACGCGCCAACCGTGCATGCATCCGTGCTGGATGAGGACGTCACCGGGCTTGACCAGGACGTCGCGGCCTTCCGTCAGGGCCCACATCTGGCCCGACAGGACGATGAAGTAGTTGAGGGTGTCCGTGCGGTGCATCGATGGGTGCTTGGCTGAGCGGATGTACTCGATGCTGGGGATGTGCGCGCTGTGGATCGAGGTGTGATACTCGTGAACCTGCTCAGGCGTCGCATACTCGAACGAGCCCGGTGCCCAGCTCACAATCCGGAAAGTCGCGCCGCCGTCCGGCGGTTCGTGCTCGAACGCCTTGCCGACGGTCGGGTCGTCGGTCGCGGTGAGGTCCGCCGGTGTCGAGGCGTTGACCCAGAGGTCCACATTGGACGCCGGTCCTTTGAACGCTATCTCGTCGTCCTGCAGGACATCGGAGAGGCCGTCGGCACGGTTGCCCATGACGTATTTTCTTGCCATTTGCATTCCTTTCGCTCGTCGTCGCCGCTGGAGTGGGGGCGGCGCCGTCGATCCGTCAGATTTTGGTCGTGTGCCCAGCCCAGAATGTTGCGCGTACGTCTTTCTTCAGCACCTTGCCGTTGGGGCTGCGCGGCAGTCGGGCGACGAAGATCACGTCTTTCGGCGTCCGTATCGGGCCCAGCCGCTCACGGCACAGCGCAAGGATCTCGGCCGGATCCGCCGACGCGCCCGGGTTGAGTTCGACCACCGCCGTGACCGCCTCGCCCCAATCAGGGTGCGGGGCACCGACGACCGCGCAGTCCTGCACCGCTGGGTGGCTCCAGATGACCTGCTCGACCTCGCCCGGATAGACGTTGAACCCGCCTGAAATGATCAGGTCCTTCCTGCGGTCGGTGAGATGCAGGTAGCCGTGTTCGTCGAGATGCCCGAGGTCACCGGTGTGCAGCCAGCCATCGACGATGGTCTGGGCCGTGCGTTCGGGGTCCTTGTAGTAGCCCTTCATGAGCAGGTCGCCACGCACGCAGATCTCGCCGGTACTGCCGGGGGCCAGTTCCGCGCCGCTGCTGGGATCGAGGACTGCCACACGAACCAGCGGGTAGGGCCGACCGCACGAGGAAAGCCGTTCGTCCGGCGCGGTGGCGCCGTCAATGAGGTGTTCGTCCGGACGCAGGAAGGTGATCGCCGCCGGCGCCTCCATCTGCCCGTAGCACTCGACAAACACCGGTCCGAGCCGCTCGATCCCAAGGCGCAGTTTGTCGAGTGACATCGGCGCCGCCGCGTACATGATGTACCGCAACGAGGAGGTGTCCGCCTCGCGGTGCTCGAGTCGCTCCAGGAGCCGGTACACCACCGTGGGGGGCAAGAACAGTTCGGTGACGCCGTACCGCTCGATGGCATCAAGGATCGAGTCCGCTCGCGCCTCGTCAATGACCACGGTGGTCCCGCCGCGTGCCGTCGCCTGGAGACTGAAAAGCCCGGCGGTGTGCGTCATGGGTGCGGCCGCGAGGTTCACGATTGGTGCACCGGCTGGATAGGTCAGTGCGAGCATCTGGTGGACGACCATGGTCGAGAAGCTCCGGTGGGTGTTCATCACACCCTTGGGCAGTCCCGTAGTGCCACCCGTCGGTGCAACGGCGACGACGTCGTCCATGTCGCGCTCGACCTCTGGCCGGGTGTCGGCGTGGCCACTGACCCAGTCTGCGAGCGCGACGTCGCCGGTGCCCTCATCGAGGGCGATCCACGCCGTGATGCCGGGCAATTCAGCTCGCATCCGTTCGATCTGGTCGGCGACGGACGGAGCGTAGAACAGGACCTCGACGTCGAAACGGTCGAGGAGAACGACGTTGTCGCTCACTGGGTGACTTGGGTTGAGCGGCACCCAGGCGGCGCCGGACCGCCAGATGCCCAGCACGCAGATCCACGCGAGCAGGTCGTTCGGGGACAGCACTGCTGCCTTGGTCTCGCGTCCCACCCCGGTGTCGACCAAGGCGTTGGCGATGCGACACGACAGCTCGCCTGCTTGGTCGAAGGCCAAGCTCGTGTCGCCGTGACGGTAGGCGACGCCGTGGGGGTTGATCCGCCATCCGCGGTCGAAGAAGTCGATGATCGCCACTGTTACGCCTTCCCGAGCAAGACGACGGAGGCGACCGCTTCCTCGCCGCGGTGGAACCCACCGCCGTTCTCGGCCAGGGCGATGCGGGCTCCCTCGACCTGTCGCGTTCCGGCCCAACCTCGCAGCTGCTGAGTGAGCTCGAACAGCTGCCCGAGTCCGGTCGCACCGATGGGGTGCCCTTTGGACTCCAACCCACCCGAGGGGTTGACCGGCAACCGCCCGCCCAGTGAGGTGTCGCCGCGTTCGGCGGCCGGCCCGCCGTCCCCGGCGGGCACGAGGCCGAGCATCTCGGTCTGCAGGATCTCGGCGAAGGCTGTGGCGTCGTGTACCTCGGCGAGGTCCACCTCCCCGGGGGAGACGCCGGCGGTCTCGTAGGCCTGTGCGGCCACCCTGGCACTCAGGTGATCATCAAACGTGGTGATGTCGCGGTCCGAACCGGTTCCCATGACCGCCGCGAGGACTTGGACGTCGGCGCGACCCCCGATCTTCTGCAGCCCGCTGTCGTTGCAGACGACCACCGCGGCGGCGCCGTCCGTCAACGGCGCGCACATGGGGACGGTGAGTGGGAAGGAGAGGTGGCGCGCGACCAGGACGTCGTCGACGGTCATGGCCTTGCGGTAGTGGGCGCGGGGGTTGTCCACCGCGTGCGCGTGGTTCTTCGCTGCGACCGCGGCGATCTGCTCGCGGGTGGTGGCGTACTGACGCATGTGGCTGCGGGCCATGGCGGCGTAAATGTCCATGAAGATCGACCGTGTGCCGAGGTCGGGCTCGTCGATGTCGCCGCCGAGGGTGTGCAGGGTCTTTGTGAGCGCAGCGCGGTCACTCACGTCGTATCCGGTGTCGAACACCGCCATCGACCGTTCGGCATCGCCGATGTGCATCTTCTCCGCGCCGACGGCGAGCGCGACGTCGGCGGCCCCGGCGCGCACGTGCGCCACGGCCAACGTGAAGGCACTCGAGCCGGTGGCGCAGGCGTTCTCCACGTTGAACACCGGGATGGCTTGGATGCCCAGCTCACGCATGGCGATTTCGCCGGCGATCATGTGCTGGCCCTGCAGGAGGCCTTGCGTGGCAGCGCCGTAGAACACGACGTCGAGGACGTCCTGGCTCGCGTCGGCGTCGCGCAACGCGTCGGTCACCGCCCACCGCACCAGGTCGTACAGGGACTTGTCGCGGTGGACCCCGAACGGGGTCATCCCGACTCCGGCGATCCACACCCGGGTGCCTGCGGGGTTCATCGGCGGGCCGCCGGGGCGAACCGGTCCGCACCACGGAAACGGGGAATGCCCGCGTCGCCCCGTCCCTGCTTCTGGCCGACCACGTTGCGCAGGACGCCGACTCCCGCCATCTCGAGTTCCACCACGTCGCCCGGCTGAATCCACCGGTCGATCTCCAGGCCGCAGCCCTGACCGACCGTGCCGAGCGCGATGACCTCGCCCGGAGCCAGGTCCTCCTGCCAGGAGGCGAACGCCAGCACTTCGGCAACGGAGTGGTCCGCAGACCAGCGCTTGGGTCCACCCCACACCTCGCCGTTGACGCGGGACTCGAGTTCGAAGGCATCGACCTCGACCTCGTCGAGCGTCGCGACGCAAGGCCCGATGGCGTTGCAGAAGTGCTTGCCCTTCGACGGTCCGACCAGCGAGGACATCTCCAAACCCTGGATGTCGCGTGCACTCACGTCGTTGAACAGTGTGACGCCCGCGATATGTGACAGCGCCTCGGACACCGGGATATCCCGGCCGGGCGCGCCGACGACAAAGGCGGGCTCGAGCTCATAGTCCAGCTGATCGGTGTAGGCCGGCCACTGGATCTCCGCTTCCGGCCCCACCACCGCGAGATGGTTGCCCTGATAGCACACCGGCATCTGTTCGAGCGCCGCCTGCAGCGGCATCTTCAGGTTGGTGCCATGCTGACTCGACGTGAGGTAGTCCCGCACCCGCGGCGGCCGGGGTACGGGAGCGAGCAGACGGGGCGCGTCGAGCACCGCCACGCGCATCTGCTCTTGGTCGAGCACCCCGGCCGCGCGGTCGAGCACCCGCCGCGCGTCATCGAGACCGGGCCGCCCCGCTCCAAACAGCGCGATGGTGTCGTCGAAGATCGACGGGTCCGTGATCTCTACGCCGTCACCGAGAATCCGCGCCGCTGCCGCCAGATCGAGGACACGTCCGTCCTCGAGGATCAGGCCCACCCGCGGCCGGCCCGCGTCAAACGTCACGATCTTCACCGGTCGTCACCCTCATCCCTCGTCGTGACGAGGCCATCACCGCGATCCGGGGCGACCTCTGCTTCGGTCAGCGTGCACCGGGTGAGCGACGAGGTGAAACAGACAGGAAACCTGAACTGGCACCCGGATTTCGTAGGTGGCTACGAAGGCGGTCGCAGCTGCAGCGCCCAGGCGAGCTCGACCAAAGTGTCCGTCTTCGCCAGGGACCGGCCCGTCAACTCCTCGAAACGCGCCAATCGGTAGCGCAGGGTGTTGACGTGCACGTGTGTGACCTCGGACGTCCGCGGGATGCTCCGGTCGTGCTCGAGGTAGGCGCGCAACGTCTGCTCCACCTCGTCGCCGAACGCACCGGCCTGCCGTAGCGGATCGAGGTACCGGGCTGACACCAGCGCCGCGAGCTCGGGGACGACGGGCACGCCGATGCGCCAGCCGAGGGCCTCAACGGTGTGCACACCGCCATCGGACTGCACCGAGGCGGCGGCGAGGACACGTCGGGCGAGCGCGAACGACGCCGCGGTCTCGTCCGGCCGGACTGGCGGCCCGAGGGCGATGAGGTGCCCGTCGACGGCCTTCGGAGCGTCGGGCAGGATGCCGACCAGTTGATCATCCAGAGGCAGCATCATTGCCACGCCATGCCCGCGGAATTGCTCGGTCAGGTGCTCCAGCAGCGCCTCCAGCGCTCCCAGACCGCGCGCGGCCGAGCAGAAGGGGATGTAGGCCCTCTGCCGTCCGAGCCGGTACGACGTCGCACCGTGCTCCACTTCCGCCGCATCCAGATCGCCGGCCAGCAGCGCCAACAGCCACCGGTCGCGGCGTCGCTGTTCGGCCAGGGCGCTCGTCACCCCCTGCTCGCGGTAGGCCGAGGCCGCCCGCGCGGAGAAGGCGTCACTGAGCTGCCACAACAGCCGCGTGAGTGCCACGACATCGTCGGCCGGGACCTCGTACACCGCGGCGAGTTCGATGAGCCGGTCCTCGATCGAGGAGATCGACACGCGGAAAGCGGCCATGATGTCCTCGATCGGGATGCCGGCGCTCAGGCGCTCCAGGGTCGCCTGCTGCGCCTCCCAGATCTCCGTCGGCGACAGCACCTTCCGGGCCAGCACCGTGCGAGCCGCCAAGCGGAGGTTCCGCCGAACACTGGCCTCGAGCTGTTCGCGCGTCGCTGCGACGTAGGAAGGGATCTCGTCCCACACCCGCCGCACCGACGGCTCGACGACCTCCACATCGTGCTCCAGCGCACGTGAGAGCTCGACGATGCGCGGGTGCGGCACCTCTTCCGGCATGTGGCGATGATGCCACACGCGCACTTCGTGACCCCGGGCTCCGCGCCAAACGGTGCCCGCACGGGGGTGTCCCACTCGTGCGGGCGGTATCCGTTGCGGTGGCTGACGCGTTCGTCGCTGACCTGCCCGTCATGCGGTTCGGGCTGCATCGGGATCTGCGGAAGATCCTCCAGGATTTCAGCCCGCGACGCCGCGTCCGCCTCGAAACCCCGGTCAGGGTGAACCGCCGGCGTGGTCCCAGAAGCGGCAATGCGGCGGTGTGTTGCTGTCAGCTTTTCAGGCTGTAGAAGTGGATCGGTGAGTTCGGTTTGAGACCGATACGCGGGTACACAGGCGCCCCGGCGACGGTCGCGTGCAGGGTCGCGCGGGTCAGTCCGGTCGCCCGGGCACCCTCGTACAGTGCCTTCCGGGTCACCGCCTCGCCGTAGCCTCTGCGCTCCCACTCCGGGTCCGTGGCGACGAGCACGACGAAGAGACGGCCGTTTGTCTCCACTGTCGCAGCGCACGTCACCGGAACATCGTTGCGCATGCCCAGGTAGGCGTGCACCTGCTTCTTCCACACCGTGGAGCCGCCGAGCCCGTCTCGACCGTCCTCCAGGGGGAACCCGTAGGCGCGCGAGTTGAGGTCCGCGTAGGCCTGCAGCTGTTCGTCAGTAGTCACGCGCACGAACGTCAGGTCGGGGTGGACCGGCTCGGGCAGGGGAAGCACATCTCCGGCCATGCCGGTGCCGGGGAAGGCGTAGGCAAGGCCTGCCCGTTCGGCCGCCGCCGTTAACACTGCACGGGCCTCGTCATCGAGGAGGTCCTCAAAGACCCACAAAAAGCCCGGGTGCTTCTTCGAGCGCATGATGTCCGTTGCCTGGCCCAGCCGTTGCTCGACGAGCCTCGTGTCCGTGCCGACATCGGTCAACGTGATGCAGTTCCAGAAAGCGAACCGGCAGTCGGCCCAGCGAACGGCGATACCCGGAAGATCCCGCACATCTGCATCGGCATCGCGATCGAGCACCATGGCACGCCAGCCCGCAGCGAGTTGCTCCATCGATTCGATCGAATCCACAAGATCTGTCATCGAAACCTCTCCTACCTGTCGTCTATGGCGTCGGCAGGGCCAGAATACGATCCGTGCCGATCTTGCAGTTCATCAGTTTCATGGGTGAACTCGCCATCCCCCTATGCCTGTTGAGATAAGAAAAGGGGTCGGGCCGCCCGGTCAGGGGGTGTGCGTCCCCCACCCCGACAGACAGCCGCCCGGGTGCGCGAGGTCGACCGGCAGGCAGGTCGGCGCAGGCCGTGGAAACGTCGGTGGTCTCTTCGGCGGGCTCGTCGGATCGTCTGCTCCACCAGGTTTGTCAGCTTGACCCGCCACTCCTGGACCTCTTCACCCCGGCCGTAATGGCGTGGCGGCATCATTCCCGGAGATCGGGTCCGGGAGCAGACAGCTGCCGGTCCCGGCACAGCTCAGCTGGGGACGGTCACCAGGACGCGACCTCGACCGCCGGCGTCAACGCGGTCGTGGGCCTGAGCGATCTTCTCCAGCGGGTACACCTCGCCTATGGCGACCGTCAGCATGCCGGCCGCTGCCGCGTCGGTGAGGTCGCGGGCCGCCTGCCGTTTCGCCGCATCGGGGAAGTCGTCGCTGCCGAGCATGCGCAGCGTGACGTTGTTGAACAGCAGAGGCCAGAAGGGGAGTCGGGGCCGGCCGTCCCGGGTTGCGTAAGCGGCGATCACCGCGCCGTTCGTGACGACGGCGTTGTCCAGATCCGCGTTGTCGGACAGGGCCACCTCGATGATCCGGTGCACGCCGTCGGGAGCGTGGGCACGGATGGCTTCGACGGGATCGCCCTGGTCGAGCGCCACGGCGTGAGAGACGACGGCCGGGTCGACGCGGTTCAGGTCACTGCCGCGCCGCACGGTCCCGATCACCGTCGCGCCGCCCCACCGCGCGAGCTGCGCGGCCAGGGAGCCGACGCCGCCGAGCACCCCGTGCACGAGCACGATCAGTCCGTCGACGGGGCCGTCGCTGAACACGGTGCGGTGGGCGGTGATCCCGGGGATGCCCAGGCCGGCGCCGAGTTCGTCGCTGAGGTGGTCGGGCAGCGGGACGGCCAGGTCCGCCGGTACGACGGTGTACTGGGCGGCGGTGCCGAAGGGGCGGTAGGACTGGGCGCCGTACACCCACACCCGCTGCCCCACACGGCGGGCGTCGATCCCGTCGCCCACGGCGTCGATGACTCCGGCGGCATCGCTGTGCGGGATCACCCGCGGGTGCGGCATCGAGGAGCCGAGCCAGCCGCGCCGCTTCTTCGTGTCGCCGGGGTTGACGCCCGAGACGGTGACGCGGACGCGGACCTCGCCGGGGGTGGGGGTGGGATCGGGCAGTTCGCCGACGTGCAGGACATCGGCGGCGGGGCCCTGCTCGTCGTACCAGGACGCAAGCATGTACGGGTACCTCCGAGGTCGGTCAGCTCACGGGTTCGTCGAGCTGGAAAGGAGCGTTCTTGGTGGGCTCGTCACCGTCCAGAACCCTGTGCAGCCAGGCACGTTCAGCCCCGCTGAGCGCACGGGCGGCGAGCAGCATGCCACGCCGGTAGGGGTCGGCGACCTCTTCGGCCCGCAACGGCCTGTCACCGTCGTAGAAAAAACTCGCCGGCTCCTCCAGGAACTCCAGCCGTCTGCGCAGCACCGCGTGCTGTTCGGACACGTCGGGCAGGTGCGAGAGGAACGCCAGGATGGTGAAGAAGCGGGTGAAGTCGGTGATCTCATGGTCGGCCGGCTCGCGCAGCCGCTTCAGCAGCCCGGCACGCCCGGCGCCGGTCAGACTGAGCACGTACCGGGCTGCCCCCGCAGCCGGGTCGGCGCGCCGCTCCAGCAGGCCCGCCTTGGTGAGACGGTTGATCGCCGGATACAGACTGCCGTCGCTGACCGGCCGCGTGTACCCGGTCAGCTGCGAAACCCGGCGGCGCAGCACGTGCCCGGGCAGAGAACCCTCGGCCAGGAAACCCAGTATCGCCAGTTCCAGCATGCTTCAGTATCCCACACCCTGCATCGAAACGATGTGAACATCGGATCGATGGGACGGTGGAAGTGGGGATAGGTACTGACTACCGCGGCCACACTGGACGAGAGCGCCGCGGACACCCTCACCCACGCCGACCACGCCTACCGCGAAGCCCTCGCTGCCGTGGCCGGACGACTGGAGGACCTGGGCGCGCTGCGGGAGGGCCTGACCAGGGGCCGCGCCACCGACATCCTCTGGTTCTTCCTCGGCCACCAGTCCTGGCGTCTGTACGTGGCGGACTGCGGCTGGTCGTGGAACCACACCGAGAAGTGGCTGGCAGAGCGGGTGTCGACCGCCCTGCTGGATGACCGCAACGACTGACGGAGCGGGTGAGCAACCGCTGAAGACGGACCACCTCGCAGCAATCCAGGCCACCGTTCAGCGGCTTTTCGTGGATGAGCCCGGGTGAACCGTTCCTGTCTCATCGCCGCTGTTGTGGTGCGTGGCATCGGTCGCCGATCGTGCGGAGAGCGTCGAGGAGTTCAGGGGGGCCGTCGACTTCGAAGTCGGCGTCGATGACGAGAATGTGTGCGGCGAGCATGTGCGGACTCTCCGCGCCGACGTGGACCAGACAGGTGTGGTCATCGACGGCTTCGACGACGGTGGCCGGGGTCAGCCACTGCACCAGTTCGGTAGCCGATTTGTGTACGCGCACCTGGGCGCGACAGCGGGTGAGCGCTGCGTCGACGCCTTTGGTGATGTAGGCGGTCAGGTCCTGTTCCGGGGGCTCGCGGGGCGTGAAGCGCGGCCCGGTGGGAGTCCGTGGGCGCATCCGGTCGACGCGGAAGGTTCGCCAGTCGGCGCGGTGAGGGTCCCAGCCGACGAGGTACCACTTGCGGCCGAGGTGGACCAGCCGGTGCGGCTCGATCTCCCGGCGCTGGTCGGCGCCGTCGTGGGTGCGGTAGTCGAAGCGGAGGCGGTGCTGGTCCCGGCAAGCGGCGGCGATCGCGGTCAGGACCTCCGGGGCGACGACCGGTCCGTCGTGCCGGGGGGTGACGGTGGAAGTGCGCAGGAGGTCGATCCGGTGGCGTAGTCGCGAGGGCAGGACCTGCTCGAGCTTGGCCAGTGCGCGGGTGGCCGCTTCCTCGATCCCGGCGACCGCGCCACCGGTCGCGCTGTTCAGGCCGATCGCGACCGCGGTGGCCTCGTCGTCGTCGAGCAGCAAGGGAGGCAGCTTCGCCCCGGGCGTGAGCCGGTAGCCGCCGCCGACGCCGGGCAGCGCGTGCACCGGGTAGCCGAGCTCGCGCAGTTTGTCGATGTCGCTGCGCACGGTGCGGGCGCTCACCTCGAGCCGCTCGGCGAGCTCTGGCCCGGTCCATGAGGGGCGGGCCTGCAGCAGGGACAGGAGCTGCAGCAGGCGGGCCGAGACGGTCATCACATGGAGGCACGTTACCCGTATTGCGGAAAGGCTCCTTCCGCAATAGGAGATGTCATAGGTGTATGAGGAACAGCGACACCACTGCCGCCAGGACCGACATCCGTACGTTCCGGATCGACACCCCGCAGGCCGACCTCGATGACCTGGACGAGCGCTTGGCCAGGGTCCGCTTCCCGGACGAGCCGCCCGGCGCCGGCTGGGACCTCGGCGTCCCGACCGGATACCTGGCCGGACTGGTCGACTACTGGCGCAACGGCTACGACTGGCGCGAGCACGAGGCCAGGCTGAATGAGATCCCGCAGTTCGTGACGGAGATCGACGGCGCCCAGGTGCACTTCCTGCATGTCCGCTCGCCCGAACCGGACGCGGTGCCGCTGATCCTGACCCACGGCTGGCCGGGCTCGATCGTGGAGTTCCTGGGCCTGATCGGCCCGCTGAGCGACCCACGCGCTCACGGTGGCGATGCGGCCGACGCCTTCCACCTGGTCATCCCGTCCGTTCCCGGCTTCGGCCTCTCTGGACCCACCTGCGAGGCTGGCTGGAATCCGAACCGGGTGGCCCGGGCGTGGGTGGAGCTGATGCGCCGCCTCGGCTACGAGCTTTTCGCCGCGCAGGGCGGCGACCTGGGCGCGCTGATCACGCCGGAGCTCGGCCGGGTCGCGCCCGAGTCCGTCATCGGGATCCACGTGAACGCCGCGACCGTCGGCTTCCGGCCGCTGGGCCCCGTGCCTGAGGACGTGGTGGCCAAGCTGACGGACCAGGAGCGGCAACGTCTGGCGGCGATCGGCGAGTTCGCCGCCGAGGGTTCCGGTTACAGGGCGATCCAGTCGACCCGTCCGCAGACCCTCGCGTACGGCCTGACCGACTCCCCGGCCGGCCAGCTCGCCTGGATCATCGAGAAGTTCAAGGAGTGGTCCAATCCCTCGGCCGAACTGCCCGAGGACGCGGTCGACCGGGACACCCTGCTCACCAACGTGATGCTGTACTGGCTGACCGCGACGGCAGGCTCCGCGGCGCGGATGTACTACGAGGGGGCCAAGTACGCCCAGGCCGGGTGGTTCCCCCTCACGCGTTCCGAGGTGCCCACCGCGGTGGCGAACTTCGCGGGCGACACGGCGATCCGGCACTGGGCCGAGGAAGCCAACACCATCGTCCGCTGGAGCGAGTTCGACCGCGGCGGACACTTCGCTGCCCTGGAGGCTCCCGACCTCCTGGTCCGCGACCTCAGGGACTTCTTCCGCTCCCTGCGGTGAGTCGCGGCGCCCTGGCCGGCCGCGACGGCGGCATCACGCCCGCGTTGTCGCCTGGAAGGAGGCCCGGGGCCGCCGCCTCGCGGTGGGTTGCCGGCGAGAGGTGTCAGCGCAGAATGAGCAGTGACTGGTCGCGTGCGGTGTGGAGTTGCCACAACTGCTCGGCCACGTCGTCCGGTTCGTGCCTGGCGCCCGGCGCGATGGGGCCGACGACCGTGACCTGTGCGGCGTGCACTCCGTCGTCGGCCAGTGCGTCGTGGAGCATGCGCACGTACGCCGACTCGGCCGCGTAGGCGATTCCCGACACCGCGCGGTCGGGGTGTGGTTCGACGGCGGCGCCGCCTGTGGTGAACAGCAGGGTGCCGTGTCCCTGACGGCGCATGTCCGGCACGACCGCGCGGACGGCCGTCGTGGCGGCGACGACGCTCAGTGCCAGCGCGTTCTCGGTGTCCGCGGGCGCGGTGTCGAGCACGGGCTTGATCCACGTGAGACTCGGCCGTGGGCTGAACAGCATCACCTCGATGGGACCGAGCCGTTCGCGCAGTGCGTCGAGCGCCGCGGCGAGTGCCTGCTCGTCGGTGATGTCCGCGGTCTCGACTGCTGTCGTCACGCCCTGGGAGGTCAGGTCGGCGGCCATCGTCTCCAGGCGTTCGGCGCTGCGCGCCATCAGCCCGACCGGATGTCCCGCACGGCCGAATCGGCGGGCGGCCGCAGCGCCCAGCCCGGGCCCGGCACCGATCACGACGAACGCGCCGACTGTGCTCACACCTGCTCCAAGTCCGCGCTCCTGGTCAGCGCCTCGTTGGTATCGATCTCGCCGCGCAGGCGCTCAAGGCGGGCGCGTGCACCGGCGAGCGCGTCCGAGCCGAGCAGCAGCCGCAGGGGCGGTGTGTCGGCATCCACGGCCGCGGCGATGGCTGCGGCAGCCCGTACCGGGTCGCCGGGCTGGCGGCCGGACACCCCCAGGGTGGCCTCACGGCGCTTGCCCGCGGTCTGCTCGTAGTCGTCCAGTCGCGTCGGGGACTGCTGCATCGACGTCCCCGCCCACTGAGTGCGCAGACCGCCGGGCTCGGCGATCGTCACCGTGATGCCGAGCGGCGCGAGTTCCGCGGCCAACGACTCCGACAGTCCTTCCAACGCGAACTTCGTGGCGTGGTAGTAGCCGGTCGCGGCGAAGGCGGCCAGGCCACCGAAGGAGGAGACGTTGACGATGCGCCCTGAGCGGCGTGCCCGCATGCCGGGCAGTACGGCCTTGAGGACCGTCACCACGCCGTGCACGTTGGTGTCGTACAGGGCACGGACCGCGGTGTCCTCGCCCTCCTCGATGGCGGCCAGGTAGCCGTATCCCGCGTTGTTGACCAGGACGTCGATGCGCCCGAACTCCGCCTCGCAGGTCTGGACGGCCGCGGTCACCGACTCGGGGTCGGTCACGTCCAGCCGTAGAGCCAGCGCGCGGTCGCCGTACTTGGCGGCGAGATCGGTCACGCAGGCGCGGTTGCGGGCGGTGACAGCCACTCGGTGGCCCCGCTCGAGGGCGTGCTCGGCCAGGGCGCGGCCCAGACCGCTGGAGCAGCCGGTGATCAGCCAGACGGACGATTCGTTTTTGTGGTTCGACATGCCTCCATGGCAACAGCAAGCCGGCGGACGTGCCACGCCCCCTTGAGGGAGGCCCTCACAGGGTGAGCTTCGCATGCGGGCGCACGAGCGGCCCGGTCCATGAGGAGCGATACGCTCGTCGGATGGCGCGCGACGACAACCAACTCGGTTCCTTCCTGCGCAGTCGCCGGGAAAAGATCGACGCTGCCTCTGCCGGGGTCGTCGACAACACGCGACGGCGGGTCAAGGGACTGCGCCGGGAGGAACTGGCGCTGCTGGCCGGGCTCAGTCCCTCCTACTACGCCCGGATCGAGCAGGGCCGTGACCGCAATCCCTCCCGCGAGATCCTCGAAGCACTGGCCGGTGTCCTGCGCCTGGACGACACCGAGCGGGCCTACCTCTGGTCCCTGGCCATGCCCTCGCTGGTCCCGGCCGACAGCGACGCCCTTCCTGCCCACACCGTGCGGCCAGGGGTGCTGCGCCTGCTGGAGCGTTGGGCTGACCTGCCCGCGTTCGTCGTCGCCCCCAACCGCGACGTCCTGGCAGGTACCGCGCTCTCGGCCCGCGTCAATCCGGCATGGAGCCCGGGGCACAACCTGATCGAGTTCACCTTCCTCGACCCGCGCGCTCGGGACGTGTACCCCGACTGGGACGAGATCGCCCTGCAAGCCGTCGCAGGTCTGCGCGCCACCGTGGCCACGCGCCGCACGGAACTCGACGGCTTCGTGGCGAGTATGCGGGAGCGCAGCGAGACATTCCGTGCCCTGTGGGATTCCCACGACGTGTACGAGCGCTCGACAGGTGAGAAGCGGCTCGCCGTGGACGGCCTCGGCATCCTCCGCCTCAGCTTCGAGACCTTCGCGCTCACCGGGCTCGAGGGACATGTCCTGTACCTGTACTTCCCGCAGCCCGGCAGCCCCGACGACGAAGCACTGCGCGGCCTCGCCTGAGACATCCGGATGCGGTCGAGGCCATCAGCGATGCCTCGCGGGCGCTCGGTGCAGCACGCGGCCGTTCGTCGATCGGCTGGGGCACCTGCGATCGGCGCCTGAACGTTCGCGCGGCAGGGACGCGGTGGAACCTCGGTGGTCAGGGCTGACGCCCTCACTGGTCCGCGTCCCGTCGGCGAAGGCCGTCGAGGATGACGTTCATCAACGGCCGTGCCGTTGCCTCCCATTCGGCCTGCTCCAGTCGGCCGAGGTAGGCGATGAGCAGGAGGACCCCGTGGGCGTCCACGTCCGTGCGGAGGGAACCGGCGGCCTTCCCGGCGTCCAGCAGGTTTGCGAGGGCGCCTTCGATGGGGTTGTGACTGTGGGCGACAAGGTCCTGCCACGCCGCCGGCTCGAGCGCTGCCAGGACGCCGCGCTTGATCTCGGCGTAGTCGATCACGCGGTCGAGCCAGTGACCCAACGCTTCCACGGGCTCGTGTTCCGCCAGCAGTGCGGAGGCGGCGGTGACGAGTTCTTCGACGTCGCGCCGGTAGACCTCGGCGAGGAGCGCTTCGCGGTTGGGGAAGTTCCGGTAGAGCGTTCCCTGTCCTACACCGGCGCGCTTGGCGATCTCGTTGAGGTGGACCTGGGGGGACTCGGCGAGGGCTGCGCGGGCGGCCTCCACGATGCGGGTCCGGTTCTGCGCCGCATCCGGACGGCGTGCTGACGCGGTCATTGGTTTCTCCCGAGGTTCCGCCACAAGTGGACACGTGTCCGGTAGGGTGAATCATGCAGCGGACACGTGTCCACTTTACTTGGAGGCAGTAGTGCTCTCTCTTCACGGCAAGATCGTCGCCCTCACCGGAGCGAGTGGGGGCATCGGCGAAGCCACGGCCCGTCTGCTCGCCCAGCGCGGCGCCGCGGTCGTCCTCGCGGCGCGTCGCCGCGAGCGCATCGAGGCCATAGCGCAGGACATCCGGGAGAAGGGGGGCCGTGCTGCCACGTGCGTCGTCGACGTCACCAAGGCCGAGGACCTGCAGCGCCTGGTCGCCACCACCATCGACCAGTACGGCCGTATCGACGTTCTGGTGAACAACGCCGGTATCGCCCCGATCAGCCCGTTGGCCGACCTCGACACCGAAGGGTGGTCGGCCATGATCGATGTCAACCTTCGCGGCATGCTCAACGGCGTCGCCGCCGCGCTGCCGGTCTTCCGCGAGCAAGGGTCGGGCCACCTGGTGAGCATCGTCTCCGTGGCAGGCTTGTCCGGCGTGTCCCCCACGATGGCTGTCTACGCCGCGACCAAGAACGCGGTCCGCACCGTCCACGAAGGGCTGCGTACGGAGTCCACCGACGGGGTGGTGCGCACGACAGCCATCTCGCCGGGATACATCCGCACCGATCTCGCCGACTCCATGGCAGACCCGCAGATCCGCGAGCAGACGCGTAAGACCATGGACGCGATGGGCATCCCTCCGGCGGCGGTCGCCCGCGCGGTGGCCTTCGCCATCGAGCAGCCCGGCGACGTCGAGATCGGCGAGATCAACGTTCGCCCCACCGTCCAGGCATGACACGTGCTGTCACCGGTCAAGTGAGACGGCCGCCGTGAACCGGTTGCGCACGCCGCCGAAGTCGGAGTCGCCGCCGTCACTGGAGAAGCACTCCTTCCAGAGCTCAGCCTTCGGTTGCTCCCTGATCGGGGGCGGGTCCGCGAGTGTTTCCAGGCTCTCCCAGCGCGCCATGACCCGTCGCACCGTCCTCGGAGCGACCAGTCTCGCGGCCGGCGTCGCCGCCGCGATCCCGGTTTTCGCCTCGGCCGCCGCCCCCGAGGCCACGACGCGGCAGGAGCGTGTGCCCGTACCCGGGCGAAGACGTTCTCGGGCGCGGCAGCGCGGCAGCGCGGTCCGCGGAACCGGGCTTCCCCGTCGAATACGTCGGGGTCACCTGGACCGGGGCCCGGCGCGGTGCCGCGATCAGACTGCTCGACCAGGACGGCAAGGCAGGCGCGTGGCAAACGCTGAATCCGGTCTGCGCGGGCGGGGCGGACGGCGACGCCGGGAACCCTTCCTTGAGCCAGGGGTGGCGGGCGGCGCCGGCGAAGACTCGGTGGTTCTCCGCCACGGTGCAGGTGCCAGGCGGCGGAGCAGGACGCCGAGGATCACCCCGGTGGCAAGAGGCGTGTCACGTGCTCGACGGGGCGGCTCGCAGACCGCCGAGCAGTGTGGCGAGGTAGCGGTGTGCCGTGTTGATCCGGTCGGCAGGAGTGCCGCCGTGGACGGTGACGGCGTGGGCGATGCCGCACATCAGCGGGACGAGATCGGCAGCGGACAGATCGGGACGGACCACTGCGGCCTCGCGGGCCCGGTCGAGGAGTTCGGTGCCGGTCGTTGTCAGCGACTGCTTGAGCTCCGTGGTGCGTGGGAGGGCGTCGGTCGGTGCGGCGGTGACCAGGGCCAGGGAGGCGTCGGTGATCTGCGCGTCGAGGGTCCGCGTCAGGAAGCCTTCGAATGCGCGCCAGGGGTCCGTGTCGGCCAGCGCCTGTTCGCCGTGGGCGGCCAGGGCTTCCAGGCAGGGGGTGGCCACGGTCTCCAGCAGCGCCTCGGGGGTGGCGAAGTGCCGGTAGACGGTGCCGACCCCGAGTCCGGCACGGCGGGCGACATCGTTGAGCTGCAGCGTGACGCCCTGGTCGACCAGGACGCGGGCGATGGCGACGATCCGGTCCCAGTTGCGGGCAGCGTCCTTGCGCAGCTGTGTGGTCGTCATGTGTGGCCAGTCTCTGTCGCGTGTCCCGTCATGTGTGTCCGGCGTTCGATCATACGCAGTCGTGCCCGGCTGGGAGGTCGGCGCTGTGGCGCGTGGGCCGTGCGGCCCACCCGCCCGCCGGGTCCTTGTCGGCGTCCGGACTCGTAGAGCTGGTGCCAGACCGCAGCGGCCAGCTCGGTACGGGGGTCCAGACGGGCGAACGTGGGGGTCAGGATGAGCTTCGGTGACCGGCGGCAGCAGGCCTTACGTGTCTGCGTGACGGCGGTGCGGGGCGTCGAGCTGCGAGGGTGGGTGCGCGAGGGCTCGGCCCGCTGGTTACCGGTGGTGCCGGGCCGGCATCGTGGGGTCGAGGCGGGCTGGTCCGAGGTTCACCGGCGCAGGCGTAGCGCCTACCAGGCCGCGACGGGAGCGTGGGCTTCGCTGAGCCGGCACACTGCGTCGGCGACGCGGCGGTCGGTGGCCGGGCGAAACGGGGCGACCGGACGCGCTTGGGGACCGATGACAACTCCGGTCTTGCCGATCAGCGCGTCGTCGGTGGCGGCGACGATCGATGGCCTGGCTGCCGCGGACGCCGGGCCGGACGTGGACCGTTCGAACTTGCGGCGCACCAGCGGCCACAGCAGTCGCAGGGCGGGAGAGACGATCTTCGGGTCGGTCAGGGTGCCGTTGGTCATGTCGGTCGCGGCGCCTCCAGGGTCGGCGGCGAAAACCGATACGCCCGTGCCGTCCAGCCGCGCGGCAAGGTCGAGGGTGTAGGCGAGGTTGGCGAGCTTGGCGCGGCCGTACCAGTGGAAGCCGTAGTAGCCGCCGGGTGGCTCGACGGCGTCGAACACCCGTTTGGCGACCCCGACCGCACCCGAGGTCACGTTCACGATCCTGCTCGGCGAACCGGCCGTCAGCGTGGGCAGGAGCAGTTCGGTCAGCAGGTACGGCGAGAGGTGGTTGACGACAAACGACGCCTCGACGCCGCCCAACTCGCGCCTGTTGGGGAACATCGCCCCGACGTTGTTGACCAGCACCGTCAGCGGATCCCCTGAGGCCTGGTGCTCGGATGCGATCCGGTCGGCCAGCGCACGCACCTGGTCGAGCGAGGAGAGGTCGGCGGCCAGGAACCGACCAGGCTGCCCCGGGCCCATGGCGTTGATCCGGTCCACTGCCTGGGCACCCCGGCTGGGGCTCCTTCCCACCACGGTGACCGCGAACCCGGCGCCGGCAAGCCCCAGCGCCGTCTCCAAACCGATTCCGGCCGTCCCGGCGGTGACTACAGCTTGCCTCACGCGCTCCTCCACCCCAAGTAGAACCGGATAGGTCATCCGATTGCTGGAGGTGACGCTAGCACATATTCGGATGACTATCCGGTTAGCTTGGAGTCAGCGTGGCCGCCATGGAGCGCCCTGGGATCGCGAGCCCCTCGCGCTCACACGGGGCACGGACGCTGCCCGCTGCCGAGGTGTCCGCGCCGGCCCCCAAACGGGAAGACGCGGTCATCCTTCGGTCAGTGCCCACGGCGGATACTTGGGGAATTCCGTGACCACGCCCCTGGGGAATTCCGTGACCGTCCACAAACGATGCGAGCAGCGCGTGGCGTCGCGTTTCCTGACGACACATAAGTGAGCATGTGCGACCCAGCCCCTCTTCCCGCACCGAGGCGAAGCGATGGCCGACCGCGCCGAACCTGTCCGTCCCGAGAGCGTCGGACCGAGGTGGATCCCGCTGCAGCGACCGTCGGAACCGTCCCTGTTCGCGAATACCCTGATCAAGTAGAGACGGCTCAAAGGTCGGTGATCAGCCCCGCGTCGTGCGCGAGGACGGCGGCCTGTACGCGGTTGGCGCAGCCGGTGCGGGTGAGGATCCGGCTGATGTGCGCCTTGACCGTGCCGGCGCTCAGGTAGAGCTGATCGGCGATCTCCGCGTTGGACAGGCCCGCGCCGAGCAGCCGCAGGACATCCCGTTCGGCCGGGGTCAGCTCTTCGGTCCTGCGCACAGCGGCCTCGGTGTCCCGGCCGGACCGTACGTGCCGTTCCAGCAACTGCCGGGTGATCCTGGGCGCCAGGACCGGTTCACCCTTCGCGGCGAGTTGCACGGCGCGGATCAGCTCGGTGGGACCGGTGTCCTTGAGCAGGAAACCGCTCGCCCCGGCCCGCAAGGCTCGCGTCACGCTCGCCTCCTCGCCGAACGCCGTCAGCATCACGACACAGGTGCCGGGCGAGAGACGGGCGATGTCCTCGGCGGCCGCGATTCCGTCCCGGGCCGGCATCTGGATGTCGAGGAGGGCGACGTCGACGTCCTGAGCCCGGCACGCCGCGGCGGCTTCCCGACCGTCGCCCGCTTCCGCGACCACCTCGATGTCCTCGGCGTTCTCCAGGATCAGCCGGATTCCCGCACGCATCAGTGCCTCGTCATCGGCGATCAAGACTCGGATCATCAGCTCATCTTAGGGCTGCTGTCGCGAGCAGTACGACGAGGAAGCCCACCGTCGGCAGGACCACGAGCAGCGCCACACAACCCGATCCCAGGACCCTCGGCCACGTCAGGATCTCGTCCGACAGCGGGGCACGGGCCCCTTCCTGCCCGATGCCTCCGGAGGGAAGGCGCACCGCGTCCGGAGGGGTTTCGGCGAAGGCCCCCTCAAGCGGGGCGCGTTCAAGGGTCCTCCCGTGGGTGGGCAGCCAAGCCGCCATACGGAAACCGCCGTTCGTCAGGGCGCCCGCTGTGAACGTCCCGCCGAGCAACGCGATCCGTTCCTGACAGCCGGCCAGCCCGCTGCGGCTTCCCCCCTGGGAGTGGTTCGCCGCCCGCGGTGCCTCGTTGCTGACGGACACCTCGATCCCCTTGTCCGTGCCTTTCACCTCCACCCTGGTGGGGGCACCGGCTGCGTGTTTCAGCACGTTCGTCAGCCCTTCTCTGACCACCCGGTGGATCGCCTGACGCGTACGGGGGTCGACCTGGGCCGTGTCGGGAACGGACCAGTCCAGTTCGACGGTGCTGCCTGTCCGCCGGGATTCCGTCACCAGAGCGGTGATGTCCTCCCGTGTTCCCCTCTCTACCCCGGTTCTGTCCGTCTGGTCCGTGACGTCCGAGTGCCGCAGGACGCCGAGGATTTCGCGCAGTTCCCCCATGGCCGTACCGGCGGTCGTACGCAGCAGCTCGGCCTGTCCCACGAGGGTGGGTGCCTGTCGCGCGGCGGCGAGTTCAAGCGCCCCGGCGTGCACCGAGATCAGGCTCAGCCGGTGGCCCAGGAGATCGTGCATCTCTCCCGCGATCCGGGTCCGTTCCTGGGTTCGGGCGGCCGCGGCGGCCAGCGTGCGGGTCTGTTCCAGATAGGCGTTGCGTTCCCGCAGCAGGCTGACCAGGGGGCGCCGCCGCCCCAGCAGGGTCCCGGCCAGGGTGGGAAGCAGCACAAGCAGCACCGCGGAGACCGCATTGCCGGCGAGTTCCCCCAGCAGGGACTCGGAGTGGACCGGGGCGGAGGCCACGGTCAGGACACCGACGGCGGCACAGGCCACCCCCGCGACCTGCCACGCACGCCGCGGCGGTGCGATACGACGGGTGGCGGAGAGCACGATCAGCGGCACCACCGCCAGCGTCCATATGTTCGTTCCCACGACCAGCAAGGAGGCACACACAACGGCGGCGACCGGCCGACCGCGCCGAGCGGGGATGATCAGCGCCGCCCACACCCCCTCCAGCACCGCCGACGCCAGCCGTTCCGGAGGCGCCGTCAGCAGCGGCAGCAGGCAGAAAGCCGCCGCCAGGACACAGACCAGCGCCTCGCCGACGACTGTACGGCGCTCGGCGGCACGCACCGCGGCCCAGCCCTCGGCCGTCTCCCGCCGCACCCACCCCGACACGCCGGTCAGCGTGCGCGCCAGCCGTACGGACGGGCGCGGCGGCTGTGTGTCTTCGGACACCTGACTCATCATCACCCTTGCCCGGCCACCGTTGATCTCCCGGGCAGAACGGTAGCCGCGGCCGTGGTGGTCGCCGCACGGCGGGCCCCCGGTGTCACGCGCCCAGCCGGAGGCTCAACTCGGCCCCCAGAGCGGCCAAGTCCACCTGGCCGGCAGCCAGCAGCCGTACGACCGCTCCGCCAGCCCCGGCTTCCGCATCCGTCGCCGACTCGTCGAGCAGCGCGGACAGCAGGTGGACCGTGCCGACCGTGGGGGAACCGTGCTCGGCGGCGGACAGGCGGGCGACCGCCATGATCCGGTCGGCGGCAGCGGACAGCCGCACCCCGTCACCGTCAGGAACAGCGGCGGACGGAATCGCCGAAGCCGAGGAGACCAGGGAAACCTGCCGTACACCGTGCCGGCGCATCAGGGCCGCGGCGGCGTTGGCGTCCGCCAGACTCCCGGGAAGCGAGTGCCCGGCGACGGACAGGGCCCGGTCCAGGGCCAGTATCCCCAGCAGGAGATCCACCGGCTCCGCCGCCGCGCGCCCGCACCGTACCGCTTGCCGCACGGCCTCGACCGACACCGCGAACAGCACCGGTGAGCCGTTCACCGGGGTCCCGGAGAACCACGAAGTCAGCGCGCGGGTGAGGCGGTTACCGCTCCTGCCCAGCGTTCCGGCCCGGCGCAGAAGGGCGACGCCGCGGGATTCCGGCCCCTCGGTCCGTGCCGGGGCGCTCGCGTCCAGCGCGTCGAGCGCGGTTGCCGCGGCGGCCGTATCCAGCCTCTGCAGCAGCATGGCCTCCCGTGCCCTGCTGCCCCGCAGGTCCAGCAGGGCACGGGCAACATGGCGGCAGCGCACCGAGATCGTCCCCTCGGCGCGGGCCGACCTGAGCGCGAGGAGCAGGCACCCGCGCATCGCCCCGGTCAACGGGGGCAGCACCGGGCCGCTCTGCGAAGCCGGTACCCGCGAGCCGAGGCCGAAGCGCCACCCTGCCTCGCGCCAAGCGGCGTCGACCTCCACCCCGTCGGCTTCCGCGCCGGCCGCGACCGGCGCATCGTACGCCTCGTCGTCGCTCACCCAACCCCGGCCCGCCAGTCCGGAGATCATGCCACTGAGCGAACCGGCCTTCCGCATCCCCGGGGCGATCGCCGCACCGGCGTCCGTGTCCCCCATCACGAGCTCACCCAGCAGCGTGTCCGTCCCCACTGCCGGCAACTCGTGCCTGACCCCACGGCGCAGTGCCCCCACGAGGAGGTCCATGACATCCGGCTCGAACTCCGTGGTCGCCCCGACCACGGCGGTGGCGTCGGCGTGTGGTGCGGTCGTCCCTGGCTGATCCATCGAACATTCCCCTCGAAACGCGGTGGCCTGGTCCGAACGACGCTAGACGCACCGCCCGTGACACCGCGTCGGCCGACCGGCCACACTCCCGGTCCGATCGGCACACCGGCCACAGAACATCAGCGACCCGACGCAACCCGTCGTACGACGACCGGACCACCTGGAGCCCGCTCGCCGGTGCCCCTGTCTGGCAAGCTCACCCACCAGCGCCGGACGGTGTGCAACCTGATGGCGCTGCTCCCGGACTCCGAGGCGGACCAGACGTGCCCGGAGCGGGCAGCCACGGTCGCAGAGCTGACCAGGGTCCGTCCCCGCGCGGGGAGCAATTGCGGAACCGGCGGTCCGCGACGCTGTCCGGGGAACCATTCCCGCGGGCACGGAGAGCAGTAGTGCGGGCAGCACGGGGTGGAGGGGCCATCCCCGCGCGTGCGGGGAGCAGAAGGCGACCCGAGCCATCCGGATGAGGAGCGCGGGGCCGGCTCATGCGGTTCCCGCCGCGCGTGAGGGTGTCGACGGTCATGCAACTCTCCCCTCCCCCCGCATCGCATGGCTTACCACGGACGACTTGTCCGTGGATAAGTACGGCCTTCATCCGGGTTCTGGTCCACGCGATGCTTGATCAGTCGAGCACGGGAGGACGAGATGAATCGGGTACGTCGGCCGACCTTCTTCGGGTACGCCGGGAGGTGCTGCAGCCGGAGGACGTCGGACTTCCCCGCGGCCGGAGAACGCTGCTACTCGATCCGGCTGCAGTAATCGACCGACGAACCAGCCAACTCGGCCACCTCCCCTGGTTCAAGTCGTACCGCCAGCGGCTGGTGGATCCGGAGCAGGGCCAGAAACTGTTGATCTTCTCCACCGTGCCCGGCTCGCCGAGCCACGAAAAACTCCGGTCCCTGGCACCAGCAGGCGCCTGGCCTCGCCGGCTGCCGGTCGGCTCACACATCGAAGTTGGTGCTTCGAAAGCGCAGCACCTCACGTATATCGAGAGACGAGGGTTTCCCATGAAGGCAGTGCGTTTCCACGAGTACGGCGACCCGAGCGTCCTGCGTTACGAGGACGTCGAGCAGCCCGTTCCCAGCGTCGGGCAGGTTCTGCTGCGGGTCGCCGCGACATCGTTCAACGGTGTCGACGGCAACATCCGAGGGGGCTTCATGCAGGGTCCCATCCCGGTGGCGTTGCCGCACACTCCCGGCATCGACGTCTCCGGTACGGTCGAGGCGCTGGGTGAGGGCGTGGCCGACCTCGAGATCGGCGACCGGGTCGTCGGCTTCCTGCCGATGGCGGGCGATGGCGCGGCCGCGGAGTACGTGGTGGCTCCGGCCGGGATTCTGACGCCGGCGCCCACGAGCGTTCCGCTTCCCGATGCCGCCGCGCTGCCGTTGGTGGGTCTCACCGCGTGGCAGGCGCTGTTCGATCACGCGAAGCTGGTGGCGGGTCAGCGGGTGCTGGTGAACGGCGCGGGCGGAGCGGTCGGCGGCTACGCCGTGCAGCTGGCCAAGAACGCCGGTGCGTACGTGATAGCCACGGCCGGCCCGCACAGCAGCCAGCAGGTCAAGACGGCGGGTGCCGACGAGGTCATCGATCACACCACCACAGAGGTGACCGAGGCGGTGACCGAGCCGGTCGACGTCGTGCTCAACCTCGCGCCGATCGACCCGGCGCAACTGGCCGCGCTGCCCACCCTGATCGCTCCCGGTGGAGTGCTGGTGAACACCACGGTATGGATGCCCGCACCCAGCGACGAACAGCGCGGCGTACGAGGCATCGACCTGTTCGTCCGCAGCGACGCCGACCAGCTGTCGCGCCTGGTGGCACTGATCGACTCCGGCGAGTTGCGCGTCGACGTCGCGCAGCGAGTGCCGCTGGCGGAGCTGCCGGCAGTCCACGCCCAGGCCGCCACGGGCGAGCTGCACGGCAAGGCCGTCATCGTCGCGCCCGCCGCCTGACACCGACCGGCCAGCCTCGAAAGGAAAAGACCATGACACTGTCCCTGGATCCCGAGATCGCAGAGGCGCTGGCCCCGATGGCCGGCGCGATGGCCGAGGCCAAGCCGCCGGCTGTGGGTGACATCGCCGGCCGCCGCGCCATGTGGGAGCCGATCATCGGCGCCGCGGGAGCCGCGCAGCCGATCCCGGCCGACGTGACGACCCACGAGCACTACGCGAGCGCAGACGACGGCACACAGATCAAAATGCGCTGGTACGTCAAGGACGGCGCCGAGCCCGGCTCGGCCGTGCTGTTCTTCCACGGCGGCGGATACATCTTCGGCCACATCGACCTGTTCGACGGCCCGGTCTCCCGCTACGTGTCCTCCAGCGGCGTACCGATGCTGTCAGTCGAGTACCGCCGCGCCCCCGAGCACCCCTTCCCGACATCCCTCGAAGACGCCTACGCCGCACTGCGCTGGCTGCACGAACACGCCGCCGAACTCGGCGTCGACGCCCACCGGATCGGCGTCATGGGCGACAGCGCCGGCGGCGGCATGGCAGCGGCCCTGACGATCCTCGCCCGCGAGCGCGGCGGCCCGCAGATCGCCCGGCAGATCCTGCTCATGCCAATGCTCGACGACCGCACCACCACGCCCGACCCTCACATCGAGCCCTACCTTCTGTGGTCCTACGACGACAGCCTCACCGCGTGGCCGGCCCTGCTCGGCGAGGCCGCCGGCGGGCCCGACGTCGCGGCCACGGCGGCCCCGGCCCGGCTCGAGGACGCGACCGGCCTGCCGCCGGCCTACATCGAGGTCGGCCAACTCGACGTCTTCCGCGACGAAGACACCGCCTACGCCACCAAACTCAGCCGCGCCGGCGTCCCGGTGGAGTTCCACCTGCACCCCGGCGCCCCGCACGAGTTCGACTCCGTCGTCTTCACCTCCGACGTCGCCCGCCGCGCCATCGCCGACCGGGTCCGGGTGCTCAAGTCGATCTGAGCCATGACCAGCGACCTGCTGTCACTTACCAACCCACGCGTCCAGCCACATATTGCTGCACTACCTCAACGACTCTCAGCATCGCTGCAGCACCGCACACCCACATAGGGGTGATGAGGAGACGCCTCCGTTTCCGATGGCGGCGACAAGGCACGCAATACGGAACTTGGACCGGTTCGTCGAACGGCCCCTGGGTCGGCGAGGAAAGGGCCCGCGTCGATGTTCAGGCCGGTGGCCAGGTCACTCACATCACGAATCTACTCGCTTCCCATTCGAAGCATTTTATGTTCGTCAATGCTTCGCAGTGGATACACATCACCAAGCCAGGAGGACATCGATGTCCGACAAGAAACCGATCGCCGTGAAGAAAGCGACCGAGTCCCAGGGGGCCGCAGTGGTCCAGGCAATACCCCTCCTTATCGGCTCAGCCGACAACACTGTTCCGATCACAGTGCAGCGGCGATCTTCGGTGGCGCCCGCCAACGCGTTCCGACTGATCGTTCCCATCGACCTATCGAGTGTTTTCCACCGGGTGGCACCGTTTCCCGGTGTCAAAGGTGTGGCAAACCAGACCGAAGCATGGGATCACGTCGGTCCTACCAGGAACCCGCAGTTCGACGACGGGTCGCAGGCCGACGAACAGTTGATCGAGTACACGGAAGGCTGTAGCTTTGCGTATCAACTGACGGGATTCACGAACATCCTCTCCCGACTCGCGGCCGGCGTTCGAGGCGAATGGAACTTCAATCCCGACGGCGATGGCACCCTCATTCGGTGGACCTACGAATTCAAGCCGCTTCCGGGTCGTCGCTGGATTCTCGCCGGTCCATTCACTCCCCTCTGGCGCCGATACATGGTGGCCGCCCTCGCGAGGTGCCTGCAAGTCATCGAATCGGAAGAAAACAACTCGTAGGCGTGGTTATCAAGCCCTTCACAATCCAGGGTGCAGTAGTGGCCTGAAGCCGCCGCTTACCAGCAGGGATCTGGCGTTGTAGTCGGTGAGGTCGCGGGCGGTGTAGCGGCAGTCTGCGAGCCGGACTGTCTGCTCGGCTCACAGACTCGCTCAAAGAGTGCCCTTCTTGATCACCTGCCCGGCGGCGGTCACGGGTCAGGTGCCGGAGGTGGCGGTGTCCTGCTGCGCCTCTTCCTGGAAGTCGGCGACGGCGGCGCCGTACGTCTTCGCCCAGTCGGTCAGGGCAGCGATGGGTTCGGTGAGGGTCTGGCCGAGGTCGGTGAGGCTGTATTCGACCCGTGGGGGTGCCTCGGCATAGGCATGGCGTTCGATCAGGCCGTAGCTCTGAAGTCTGCGCAGTGTCTGAGTGAGTACCTTGCGGGAGATGCCACCGACGAGGTCGACGAGTTCACCGTGCCGGCGGGGCCTGCGGCTGAGGGCGAACAGGACGACGACGGCCCATTTGTTGGTGATGATGTCGATGGCGAGCCGGGCGGGGCAGTCGGCGAGGAAGACGCTTCCGGCTGAGTCGTGCATGGCCGAAGGTTACCAGGAGGTACCTATCGGCTCAGTAGCGTCTTTCTGCATGAATACGTCGCACACGAAAACCTATGTTCTTGTCCACGGTGCTTGGCACAGCGGGCGCGTCTGGGACCGGGTGGTTCCCCTGCTGACCCGGGCCGGGCATCAGGTCTTCGCCCCTTCGCTGACCGGCCACGGCGAGAAGGAACACCTGCTCACTCCAGACGTCGACCTGGACACCCACGTCGCCGACGTCGTCGCTCTCCTGGGCGAGCGGGATCTCACCAACGTGGTGCTGGTCGGGCACAGTTACGCCGGGATGGTCATATCCGGCGTGGCCGGGGAGGTCCCGGACCGGATCGCGCATCTGGTCTACGTCGACGCGATGGTCCCGGTTGACGGTGAGAGCGCGCTGGACGTCATACGGGAGAAGACCCAGCGACTGATCGACGCGGCCGCCGCCTCCGACACCCCCTGGCGCATCCCGCCCGTGCCGGAAATGCCCGCGCCGATGGGTCTGTTCGGGGTGACCGACCCGGCGGACACGGCGTGGCTGCGCACCATGCTGTCGGACGAGTCGGTGCACTGCTTCCTGCAGCCGGTCCGGCTGGACAACCCGGCCGCGGACGCGATTTCCCGGACGCACATCCACTGTGTCGGCAGCGCACCGGGGGACGTCACGCGCCGCCCAGTTCCGGCGGTGCAGCCAGGCGGCGCTGCGTCGCAGGTGTGGGAACTGCAAAGCGGCCATGACTGCATGGTCATCGTGCCGGACGCACTCACCGATCTGCTGTTGAAGCCGCACTGATAGGCGTCCTGGTCTATGAACGCTTGCTGCAACGGATGCAGTTGGTCGCCGTCAGCCAGTCCCTCGATGGTGGTGACCTCGACGCCGTCCAGCCGGACGGCCAGGGTCAGACATGAGTTGACGCGGTGGTCGGTGGGCGGGTGTGCCGTCCTCCTGCCACCCTGCCTTGCACCGCTGCCCGGTCTTTGCGTCTTGCAGTGTTCACTCGTGCTCAGCACTGCTCACACCGATCACGCCGACGTTCTCGGCCAACTGGACACGCGCGGCGGGCGGATGGCTGTTTCCACATACGCCCTCCTGTGCTCGACTGATCAAGCATCGCGTGAACGTGAATCCGGATGACTGCCGTACTTATCCACGGACAAGAGAATCAAGACGCTGCGCTGGGGGCGGAAGGACTGGGACGGGTACAGCCGGTGCCGTTGTGCCAGGGGTGCTGCCCGGCCCCGAGCGCACGGAGTGGTCAGGTCTTCCGTGCGAGGGCTTCGCGGACTGCGGGTACGACCTCGGCGGCGAACGCGCTGATCTGTCGGGTGTGGTCTCGTTCGGGCCAGATGACGAAACCGTTCATCCCGACGGTGCGCACGAGCGCGACAAGGTGCTCGGCCCACTGGGCGGCGGGCCCCTGGAACGGGCCGGCCGACTCCGGCTGGATGACACCGGCGATGTTGTAGACCCGGCGGATCGTGTCCGGATCGCGGCCCGCCGCCAGAGCTGCGTCGTCGATGCGGCGGACAGCCGTGGGCAGTGCGTCGAGTCCGAGGTAGGCATGCGAGGGAAGCCAGCCGTCCGCCTTCGCACCGGTCAGAGCCAGCGTGCGGGGCCCGTAGGAGCCCAGCCACAGCCCCAGACCGGGGCTCGGCGCCGGGCCGGGGTGGACGCCGGCAAGCGAGTAGTGCGCGCCGTGCGTCCGCACACTGCGCTCGCCACTCCACATGGCCCGGATGACGGTGATCGCCTCTTCAAGTGCGTCGACGGCCTCTCTCGGCGTGCGACGGGAGCCGCCCATGGCCTCGATGGCTTCCCAGAAAGCGCCGGCACCCAGGCCGAGTTGGACCCGGGAGCCGGTCAGTCTGTCCAAGGTCGCCACAGCCTTCGCCAGCACCGCCGGCGGACGCAACGGCAGGGAACTGACCGTCGGGACGAGCGTGACATGTCGCGTCCGCGCGGCCAGGAAAATGAGCAGTGTCCAGGTGTCGTCGAACGCCGCTTGATACGGATGGTCCTGGATGGTGAGAAGGTCGAGGCCGAGACTGTCGATGAGTAGTGCCTGCTCACTGGAGCGGCCGACGGGGAGGGCATTTGGCTCTACGTTTGCGCCGAACAGGACAGGGAGGGGCATGAAAGTCTCCTGAGGGACCGGCGCTTGCTCGACGTCGGCCGCGGTGGTCGGGAGCGGGAAAGGAAACGGGCCCGCCGTCGCCTCGGAGGCAGTGCCTTCGAGACCGGGCGGCAGTCAGGATGGCGGCTGTTCCGGCACGGGCACTCGGGACAGTGAGCGGTTCAGCGCGGCGGGCCGAGGATGACGCCTCCGTAGAGTTCGGATGCTTCCGCCAGGAGGGATGTGGGGATCTCGAAGCCGTCGGGGCGTGGGGTGGTGAGGTCGCGTCCGGCGTGGCGGAACATGCCCTCGATGCCGCCGGGTGTGGCGATCATCAGGAGGTCTGCGTGGTCGGAGGTGATGCGGTAGGCGTGGGGGACGTTGCGGGGCAGGTACACGATCCCGCCCTCGCGCAGTTCGTGTTCCTCCTCCCCGGACCACACCAGGGCCGTGCCCTTGATCAGCATGAACACCTCGTCCTCGCGGGTGTGCAGGTGGAACGGCGGGGCTTCGCCCTTGGCGACGTCGAAGCGGCCCACGGTCAGTTTGCCCTCGGTGGCTTCCTTGTCGAGCAGCACGGAGAACGTTCCCCCGTCGAGCCATTCGAGCTTCTGCTGCTGCTCGGGCTGCGCCAGATAGGCCATCGTCATGAGAACTCCGTTCTTGGAGGTCGGTGGGGAAATTGGTCCGGCCCGCCCCACTCGTAGGCGGGCATGGGCATCGGCTGGTGTCCGGGCGGACCACCGGTCACTGATCACGGGCCGGGTACGGGGCGATCGTCGATGAAAGAGAGCAGTAGGGAGTTGACGAGGTCAGGGCGCGTGGCGAAGGCGAAGTGGTCGGCGCCGGGGAGCTCAGCCAGACGCGCATGTGGGATGGTCCGGCGGAGGTAGAGGGAGACGCTCGCAGGTACCTCCTGGCCGATCGTGCTGCTCATCACCAGGGTGGGGACCGTGATGGCGGGCAGCAGGTGACGGTCGTCGTCGAGTGAGATGTTGTCGAAGAAGCCGAGCAGGGTCGCAACGCCCGCGTTGTAGCTCATGTCGCGGAACCACGAGCCGAGCTCAGCGGCGCGGTCAGGGCCGATATCGGCGAAGACCAGGCCCGGGTCGAGGACTGCGTCGGTGAGTCCCGCGATTCCGTTGTCACGAGCGGCATCGGTGAAGTGGGCGATGCCGATGTCGTCGAAGCCGTACGGCCAGTCGTCGCTGCGACGGAACTTGGGTGAGCCGTTGAGGACGGCCAGCTTGCCCAGCAGCTGCGGGTGTTGAGCGGCGAATCTCAGCGCGACGTGCCCTGCGGAGGCGAAACCGATCACTGTGGGGCTTCGCAGGCCGAGGTGGGTGATGAGGGCGGCGAGGTCGGCGGTGTACAGCGCGGTGACGCTGTCCACGGCGGGGGGCAGCTTGTCGGAAGCCCCGTAGCCGCGTAGATCGAGGAAGACGTTGTGGGCGTGAGGGTCGAAGAACTCCTGTTGGGCGGCCCAGGAGCGGGAGTCCAGGGGCAGGCCGTGCACCCATACGACGGGGTGGTGGCCGGTGCCCGTCTCGTAGTAGGCGATCCGGCCGCCGTCCACGTCGAGATGGTGGGCTTGGTCGAAGGTCAACGGGGGCATGTGCCGTGCTCCTGGCTTCGGGCGGAAGGTACCGCGGCACGGGACCTTCCGCTTGCGGTGATCACAGTCCGGTCGGGTAGGTGACGTTGTCCAGGCCGGGTACGGTCACCTTGGCCGGATCGTTGTCGGCGGCGACGAGCTGGCTGACGGCGAAGTCGGTGACCGAGCCGGACAGCAGCTGCCTCGGGTCCTCCAGCACCATGCGCAGGCGGGTCGTCATGGCGCGCCAGTCGTTCGCGCCGTGAATGACGGGCATCTCGCTTATCTCGTTGACGGACGGGTCGGAGATGTCCGGGAGGGTGAGGTGTCCGGGGGCGTAGCGGGGCAGTCCGGGAAACATCAGATCGCCGAGTTCCACGGTGGCGCGGGTGTTGGACCAGATCTGGCGCAGCGGCTCTTCCAGAGCTGCCACCTCGGACAGGTCACCGTTGGGCGGCGTGGTGAATGTGGGCGCGTGGGGTGCCATGTAGAGGCGTTCGAGAGGCAGTTGGTAGCCGGAGGCGCCCAGGAGCATGGTGGCGACGCTGGAGGTGTTCCAGGTGACACCGGCGGTGGGACGCCCCTGCTTGCCGACGATGACCGCCATGGCCCGGCTCCAGTCGATCTCCTGCTCACGGAACCAGCTGATGATCCGGTGTGAGATGTCCAACCCGGTGAGGAAGAACGTGGCGATCATCATGTGGATGATGGTTCCGTGCCCTTCGGCACTGCCCTTTTCCAGGTACTCGCCGCGCAGGGTGGCGGCGTCGAGACGGCTCTCGTCATCGAGAGCCGCGCTGAGGAAGCGGTCGGTGACGGCGAAGGTGTAGTCGGCCATGTCGGTGATGGCCTGCTCACGGCCGCGGTAGGTCTCGACCGCAATGGTGTCACGCCACAACTCGACGCTGTTCGCCTCCCGGCCGCGCCGCACCTGGGCCAGAAGCCGCTCCGCGTCCGCGCGCCAGCCGAGGGCGCCGTACTTCTTCCGCAGCTGCACCAGGGTGGCGAGGGCGGGGCCGAGGTGGGAGATCCCGGCAAGTTCCTTGAAGCCCTTGGTGGAGAAGCGGAAGCCCTCGACCGTGGGGGGCTTGCCGCCGCCGGGGTAGAGCGCGAAGTCGGTGCCGGTGGCGACGATCAGTGGCGCGTCCGCCGTGTCGGAGGCGGCGGTACGGGTGAGGTGGGAGCCGATGCTGGTGGGGCCGGCCGTGTAGGTGGTGAACAGGTCGACGAGCTCAGGGCTTTCGTTGGCGGTCATGGCAGTCCTGCCTCTCCATGCATGGGTCGTCTGATCTGGTCACTCGTAAGATCGGATGGCCCAGGGACTCTGGGCATGGCTCTCGTGGCGGAGATTGCGCGATGGCTTGGGGAACGTGGCCGCCCGGAGCCTCGCGGCGACTCGACCACGAATGGGGGACGCGACTCGATCGCTGCCGCAGGGCAACGTCGGCGAGGTCGTCTGCGGGATCGAAGTACGTGGAGGAGCGGGGCACAGGGATCGGAGAACTCAGAGGGTGAAGCGGTAGAGGACCGTGCGGGCGGCGAAGCGCACGTCGGCGGTGAGGCTGTGGGAGACGGCGATGAGCAGACCCTCTTCGTCGTCGTGGAGGGTGGCGACGTCGGTGGCACCCGTCGTGGGGAAGGTCTCCGTCTGCACCAGCTGCCCGTCTCGCCACTGGTAGATCTCGGAGTCGAGGTCGGTGGTCGGTTCTGCCGGTGTGCCCAGGACGAAGTTCACGCGGACGATGTACACGGTCCCGTCCGCACCTGGCACGACGGCGAACTCACGTGCTCCCGGTCCGTGCAGCGTCTGATGGACGACGAAACGGGTGCCGTCCCAGCGCAGCAGCTGCGAGTCGCTCTGCAGCCGGGCCACCAGCAGGAAGGCGTCGCCGTCTGCGGTGAACTGCGCGAACGCGCGGCCGTGCCGGTCGGCCAGCTCCTGGTGGGGCCGGAACTCCTCCCCGTCGAAGCGGTAGAGCACCGACGGGCCCACGTGCTCGGCATGCGCCAGGAAATGGTGACCGTCGACGGTGAAGGCATGCCAGTTGTAGGCCCATCGTGAGTCGATGTCCTGGAAGTGGGCGAAGCGTTCACCGTCCCAGAGGAAGATCTGCGAAGGCCGGTTGTCGGCCTCCTGTTCCGGAAGGGCGACCCCTTGGGCGAGGGCCAGGAAGTGCCGGTCCTCGATCGTGAAGTGCCTCCACTGCTTGGCGGCGAAACTGTCGAAGGACTGGAACTCGGCGAAGGAGGTGCCGTCCCATTCGAGGACATGGGACGAGGTGGCATACCGGTACGGGCCGTTGCCGGTACGGATGCTGGCCACGGCCAGGAAGGCACGGTCGCCGATACGGAAGAATTCCGCGTCCTCGCCGCCAGGCGCCGGTACGCGCTGGAACGGCTCGTATCCTCGCTCGCCTCGCTTGAGCAGAAGCAGATCCGTGTCGCTGTCTCCTCCGTTCATGTTCGCTGGGGTGTCCGGCATGTCATAGGCGAGCTGGGGTATGGCGAGCAGATGCATGCCGTCCAGGTCGAAGGGCTCGACGCCTCGTGCACCGGAGGTGGGGATGGACTGGATTTCAGTCAGGTGTGTGCTGGGCATCGGGTGGTCATCTCCTCGGATTCAGTGCGGGAACGGCACCGACGGCAGGGCAAAGTTGTTGTCGAGGACGTGGTCGGGTCGTACTGCGCCTTGAGTGAGACCAGCCGTTCGAGTACCTGGCCGGGAAGGGCGTCCTGCAGTTGTCGCCGTCCAGTACGCGTTTCGAAGCTCAGGCAGCCCGTTCAAATGCGGCTGGAGCCGTTCCCAGTGCTCGTCAGGCCGGCGCGCGCAGTGCGGGCACGGTGGCGGCCATCAGGGAGAAGTGCTGGGTGTGATGGGAGTAGGTCATGGCGGTGGGCGGTGTGTCGTAGACCGCTGCGCCGACCGAGCGCAGCTGCACCATGCCGGCCGCCTTCATGAGCGAGTGGGCCTGGGGGCGGGCCGGAGCCCGCCCCCCAGGGGCTCAGACGGCCGTGGCGGCGCGCTTGCCCAGTTCGAAGGCGTGAAAGAAAGTCCGGGCACTCATGCCCATGGACGGCACGTTCTCCTGCATCAGCCGCATACGGTGCGGGGCGTCGTGGAACTTGGGGTCGAGCTGGAACTCGGCGGCCAGGGAGAACCAGGTGACCGGCACCGCGCCGGCTTGGACCATGCGCTGCACCGCAGCGTTGTGGGCCTCGAGCGAGGGGCTGGCGGAGGCGTCGACGGCCACGTGCACGCGGTAGCCCTCACGCAGGCCGCCCAGCACCGTCTGCAGCACGCATCCGTCCGTAGCCACGCCGCCGACCACCAGGTTCTCCCGGCCTTCTTCCCGGACTGCCTCGGCGAACGACTCGTCCAGGAAGGAGTTGAAGTCGACGGCACGCTCGATGACCGGCTGGTCACCGATGGCCTCCAGCAGCTCCGGGTACAGCGGGCCGGACGGCTTGCTCGACTGGCCGTTGGTCACGACCAGACCGCTTTCGTACCACTTCGCTGTCTTCGCCAGGCCCACGACGTTGTTGATGTGTTCGGCGAGGTTGTGGGAGCGCAGAAGGTTCGCGAAACCGACTGCGTAGTCGACGAGAACGACGGTGGTGTTGGCGGGGATGAGGGGCTCAGGAGTCATGACGGAACTCTTTCTGATCAAGGAGGAGGACAGCGGCGCGTTGATCGCGCAACGGTGGGCAGGTGCCTTGGCGCACTGGTGACCGCTTGGTCACTGACGAAGGTGCCGTGACGCGCCGTGCTGGGGGCCTGGAGGCGGGGTAACTCATCGCTTCTCTTCAGGCGTCGCGGCGGGCGGGGTAGTCGGTGTACCCGGTTGCGCCGCCGCTGTAGAAGGTGGCCGGGTCGGGCATGTTCAGCGGTGTCCCGGAACGTACCCGCTCGACCAGGTCGGGATTGGCCAGCGCGAGCGCGCCCACGGTGACGATGTCAGCGCGGCCGTCGGCGACGTCCTTGGCCCGTGCGGCCAGGTCGGCACCCGCGCGGTTCAGTACGAGAGCGTTCGGCCACAGCGGCCGCAGGGTGTCCAGCAGCTGCTCATCGCCGGCGTGAATCAGATGGAGGTAGGCCAGATCCAGCGGTGCGAGGGCGCGCACCAGCGCCGGGTACAGCTCGTGCGTGTCATCCTCGCGGATGTCGTTGTACGGGTTCCCGGGTGACAGGCGAATGCCGGTGCGGCCCGCGCCGATCTCGTCGGCGACGGCCGAGGCGACCTCGACGGCGAAGCGGATGCGGCCTTCGACCGGGCCGCCGTAACGGTCGGTGCGCTCGTTGGCGTTGGAGGACAGAAACTGGTGTACCAGGTAGCCGTTCGCGCCGTGGATCTCCACGCCGTCCGCACCGGCCGCTACCGCGCCCGCCGCGGCGCGGCGGAAGTCCTCGACCGTCGCGGCGATTTCCTCGGTGGACAGCGCCCGGGGCTGCGGCATCTCCTGCGGCCCGGACGCGGTGTACATCATGCCCGCCGGGCGCACCGGGGAGGGCGCCACCGGCTGCCGTCCGTGCGGGGTGTTGTCGGCGTGCGCGATCCGCCCGACGTGCATCAGTTGCACGACGATGCGCCCGCCGGCGGCGTGCACCGCGTCGGTGACCTTGCGCCACCCGGCCACCTGTTCCCCGGTGTGGACACCGGGGGTGAGCAGGTAGCCTTGCCCGTCGGCGGACGGCTGGGTGCCCTCGGTGATGATCAGCGCGTTCGAGGCGCGCTGGGCGTAGTACTCGGCGTTCAGCTCGGTCGGCACACCTTCTGCGGTGCTGCGGCTGCGTGTCATGGGGGCCATGGCCAGCCGGTGCGGCAGCCGGATGTCTCCGGCGCGGATGGGCTGCCACAAGGGATTCAGGTCAGTGGTGGGCATGAGGGCTTCCTTCGGTGCGGAAGGGATACGGGAGGGTGCGGTCTGGACGCACGGGTGCGTGCGGACACGGGCCCGCCTGCTGGTTGCAGGCGGCCGTACGGGGGCCGGCCCCGCAGGTGCAAGGGCCGCCGGCTCGTGGGAGAGGGGGTCAGTCGACGGTGAGGACGAGCTTTCCGCGGTTGTGGCCGGCGTCGCTGGTCTGCTGGGCCTTGGCCGCGTCGGCGAGCGGGTAGGTTGCGCCGACCGTGGTCACCAGTGCGCCGTCGGCGGCCTGCTGGGCGAGTTCGGCCAGCCGGGCGGCCGAGCGCCGCGCCGGGCCCTCGGCGAAGACGATGCCGAGTTCGCGGGCCCGGAAGTCGGCGGTGGTGACGATCCGGTCGGTGCTGCCGCGCAGGGTGATGGAGTCCTCCAGCGCGCCCTTGCCCGCAGCGTCGAACACGGCGTCCACGCCGCTCGGGGCGAGAGCGCGGACCCGCTCCACCAGGTCTTCTCCGTAGACCAGCGCGGTGGCGCCGAGCGAGGTCACGTACTCCTGGTTGGCCGGGCCGGCGGTGCCGATGACGTGGGCGCCGCGGGCGACGGCGAGTTGGACGGCGACGGTGCCGAGTGCGCCGGACGCGCCGTGGATCAGCAAGGTCTCGCCGGCCTTCACATCGAGCAGATCCAGGACCCGGTCTGCGCCGTCGCTCGCCACCGGCAACGCGGCCGCGTGCGTCCAGTCCAGGCCCACCGGCTTGGGGGCGAGGACAGCCGCGCAGGCCAGTGCGTACTGGGCGTAGGCACCGGTGTCGGACCAGCCCAGCACCTCGTCGCCCACCTTGAACAGGTCGACGCCTTCGCCGAGGGCGTCGACGACCCCGGCGATCTCCCCGCCGGGGACGGCGGGCAGCGTCGTGGGGAAGATGGCCTCCATGATCCCGGAGCGGATCTTTCCGTCGACGGGGTTGACACCTACGGCACGGACACGGACACGGACCTGACCGGGCCCGGGCCGGGGCACCTCGATCTCCGCCTCGTGCAGGACCTCGGTGCCGCCGAACGTATCGAAAACGATGGCCTTCATGACTGTTGTCTCCTTCTATGGGTTGAGCTGGGGGCACTGTTCAAGTGGCGGGACACAGAGAACGCGGCACCGATTACGTGGCTGGCCAAGTGTCTGGATGGGCGCGTGCCCGATCTGGGCCTGCGGAGCGACAGCCGACCAGGCTTAAGCGCCTACGGCTGCGAGGAGTTGGAGTTTTTCGTAGTCCGTTGAGCCGGGTACGGCGGAGAAGACCAGCAGCTCCTGGGCCTGGTCGGGG
>NZ_JBITIY010000024.1:0-89420 GCF_044459385.1 Streptomyces sp. NPDC050287
TTCGGTCTTGCGTTTCCGACTCTATCAGACTGTTTCCGGTCCGATTTCCTCGGTGCTTTCCAGGTTCCCGCTCTCGCGTTTCCCTTTCCGGCGGTTCCGACTTTATCAGACCGTTTCCGGCCCGATTCCCAGTCAGCGGGATCCGTCTTCGCGGCTGTTGGGCCGTTCCGACGAGTGAGACTTTAGCGGATTCCCTGCTCCCGACGCTAATCGGGGGCTGCGTTCTTTCGAACGCGGATTCCTCATTTCGCACAGACGCATACCAAGGACACGACGACAGAACGACTCTCGTCGGGTATTGGTGGTCCTGCGGAATGGCTGTCCGGGGACCGACCGAGGTCGGCGCTCACGTCGGACAACTCGGAGAACACTACGTACCGGGTTCAGGTGTGTCAACTTCAGCCCTGACTCTGCCAGGGACGCGTAGCCTGGAGGGCATGACTACGCATGCGTGTACCCAGCTGTGGTGGGCCGCCTGACGGCGGCTGTCCTCACGTATGCACTCAACGGCCGCCGCTTCGGCGGCCGTTTCTGTTTCTCCCTCCAGTACTCCGAGGGGCAGCCGGCCGGTCGGGGCGGCGGGCCCGGCCAGGAGGAGAGGGAGAGATGACGCGGGTATTCAGCGGGGTCAAGCCGACGGGGCATCTGACGCTGGGGAACTACCTCGGGGCCATGCGGCGGTGGGCTGCCGTCGACCAGCATCAGGCCGACGCGCTGTTCTGCATCGTCGACCTGCACGCACTGACCGTGGACCACGACCCGGCGCGGGTGCGACGGCTGAGTCGCCAGGCGGCGACGCTGCTGCTGGCGTCGGGGCTGGATCCCGAGCTGTGCACCGTGTTCGTGCAGAGCCATGTGGATGAGCACGCGCGGCTGTCGTACGTGCTGGAGTGTGTGGCCACGGACGGCGAGATGCGTCGGATGATCCAGTACAAGGAGAAGGCCGCGCGGGAGCGGGAACGGGGCAGGAGTGTGCGGCTGTCGCTGCTGACGTACCCGGTGCTGATGGCGGCGGACATCCTGGCGTACGGGGCTGACGAGGTGCCGGTCGGGGACGATCAGACGCAGCATGTGGAGCTGACGCGGGATCTGGCGGTGCGGTTCAACCAGCGGTACGGACATACGTTCGTGGTGCCTCGGGCGACGCCCCCGGAGGTGGCGGCTCGGGTGATGAACCTGCAGGAGCCGACGTCGAAGATGGGGAAGAGCGACGGCACCGGGCCGGGGATCGTCTATCTGCTCGACGAGCCGGACGTGGTGCGGAAGAAGGTCATGCGGGCCGTGACCGACAGTGGGCGGGAGGTCGTCTACGACCGGGAGTCGCGGCCGGGACTGGCCAATCTGCTGGAGATCCTCGCCGCGTGCACGGGTGGGAACCCTTCGGACCTGAGCGGTGTATATGAAACGTACGGCGCCTTGAAGAAGGACACCGTGGAGGCGGTGGTCCAGATTCTCAGGCCCGTGCAGGACAGGCACAGGGAGCTGTGCGCGGATCCTGGCTTTGTGGAGGGGGTGCTGCGAGATGGTGCGGAGCGGGCTCGTGCGATGGCGCGGCCGACCGTGGATGCCGCTTATCGCGCGATCGGGTTGCTGCCGGCCGCGTCCGATATCGCGGTGAGCGCGGCTCGGTAGGCGGGCGGGGTCCGTGTGCCGCCCCCTGGGGGGCGGCCGGGCGTCAGCTGTTGTTGCCGGAGGCCAGTTGGCGGCTGCGGTCGCGGGCGGCTTCGAGGGCGGCGATGAGGGCGGCTCGTACGCCGTGGTTTTCCAGTTCGCGGATGGCGCTGATGGTCGTGCCCGCGGGAGAGGTGACGTTCTCGCGGAGCTTGACCGGGTGTTCGCCGCTGTCGCGGAGCATGACGGCGGCGCCGATCGCGGACTGGACGATCAGGTCGTGGGCCTTGTCGCGGGGCAGGCCGAGGAGGATGCCCGCGTCCGTCATGGCTTCGACCAGGTAGAAGAAGTACGCCGGGCCGGAGCCGGAGAGGGCGGTGCAGGCGTCCTGCTGGGACTCGGGGACGCGGAGCGTCTTGCCGACGGCACCGAAGATCTCCTCGGCGTGGGCGAGGTGGTCGGCGGTGGCGTGGGTGCCGGCGGAGATGACGGACATGGCCTCGTCGACCAGAGCGGGCGTGTTCGTCATGACGCGGACGACAGGGGTGCCAGCGGCGAGGCGTTCCTCGAAGAAGGAGGTGGGGATACCGGCCGCGCCGCTGACGATGAGGCGGTCGGCGGGGACGTGCGGGGCCAGTTCGTCCAGCAGGGTGCCCATGTCCTGCGGTTTGACCGTGAGGATCAGGGTGTCGGCGGTCTTGGCGGCTTCCGGGTTGGTGACCGGGGTGACTCCGTAGCGGGTGCGGAGTTCTTCGGCTCGCTCGGGGCGGCGGGCGGTGACCAGGAGGTCGGCCGGGGCCCAGCCCGCGCGGATCATTCCGCTGAGCAGGGCTTCGCCGATCTTGCCGGTGCCGAGGACTGCGACTTTCTGGGTCATGGCTGGGGTGCCCTCCGGGGGGTGCGTCGTCCGGGTTCATCCTCGCACCGGGGATGTCTGTGCGGGTGGGGTGTCCGGTGGGCGGGACATCGGGGATGGGGTTGTGCGGTGGGCGGGGTGTGGCATTGCCGGGTCGGCGGGATGTGGCTTCGCCGAGTGGGCGGGACGGGAGCGCCGACGGGCCGCGTGTGCTGCGGCAGGCCGGGGTCTACGGCGTCCTGCGTCGGAGGGTCGCCGCGCCCAGTCCCAGGACTAGTAGCGCGCACCCGGCCACGACCAGCACGTCCCGTACGAAGGTGGCTGTCATGTCCGTGTGGGTGAGGACCTCGTTCATGCCGTCGACGGCGTAGGACATGGGGAGTGCGTCGGAGATGGCCTCGAGGACGGGGTGCATGTTGTCGCGGGGAGTGAAGAGGCCGCAGAGGAGGAGTTGGGGGAAGATCACCGCCGGCATGAACTGGACCGCCTGGAACTCCGAGGCGGCGAAGGCCGAGACGAAGAGGCCGAGTGCGGTGCCGAGCAGAGCGTCGAGGAGGGCTACGAGGAGCAGCAGCCAGGGGCTGCCGGTGACGTCCAGATCGAGGAACCAGACCGCCAGGCCCGTCGCGAGGGCGGACTGGATGATCGCGAGGGCGCCGAAGGCGAGGGCGTAGCCGGCGATGAGGTCGCCCTTGCCGAGGGGCATGGCGAGGAGGCGTTCGAGGGTGCCGGAGGTGCGTTCGCGGAGGGTGGCGATGGAGGTGACCAGGAACATCGTGATCAGGGGGAAGATCCCGAGGAGGGAGGCGCCGATGCTGTCGAAGGTGCGAGGGCTGCCGTCGAACACGTAGCGCAGCAGGAAGAGCATCACGCAGGGGATGAGGATCATCATCGCGATGGTGCGCGGGTCGTGACCCAGTTGGCGCAGGACGCGGGCCGCGGTGGCGGTGGTGCGGGAGGCGTTCAGGGCGCGGGGTGGTGCGGGCGTCATCGTCGTACCCGGTGTGCTCAGGGTGGTGGTGCCCGGCGTGTGGGTGCTCATCGTGCGGTCTCCTTCGTGTGGCCGGCTGCGATCGCCTCGTCGACCAGGTGCAGGAATGCCGCCTCGACCGTGTCGGAGTGGGTCCGGTTTCGCAGGGCGTCCGGTGTGTCGTCGGCGAGGATCGCGCCTTCGCGCATGAGGAGGAGGCGGTGGCAGCGTTCGGCTTCGTCCATGACGTGGGAGGAGATCAGCAGGGTCGCGCCGCGCTGGGCCGCGATGTCGTGGAAGAGGTTCCACAGGTCGCGGCGGAGGACGGGGTCCAGGCCGACGGTCGGTTCGTCGAGGACCAGGAGTTCGGGGGTGCCGAGGAGGGCGACGGCCAGGGAGACACGGCTGCGCTGGCCGCCGGAGAGGTTGCCGGCGAGGGCGTCGGTGTAGGTGGTCAGGTCCACGTCGTCGATGGCTCGGGTGACGTTGGCGTGGCGGCGTTCGGCGGCGGTGCGGCCCGGGTCCAGGATCGCGGCGAAGTAGTCGAGGTTCTGGCGGACGGTCAGGTCGTCGTAGACGGAGGGGGCTTGGGTGACGTAACCGATGCGGGTGCGGAGGGAGGGGTGGCCGGCCGGGCTGCCGAGAACGTCGAGGGTGCCGGTGACCTTGGCCTGGGTGCCTACGATCGCGCGCATCAGGGTCGACTTGCCGCAGCCTGAGGGGCCGAGCAGGCCGGTGATCTGGCCACGCGGGACGGTGAAGTCGAGGTCACGCAGGGCCGTGCGGGGGCCACGGACGACGGTGAGGGTTTCGGCGCGGACAGCGGGGGCCGTGTGCGCGGCTGTTTCCCTCTCGGGTGGGCTGGGGGAATAATTCATCACATGCTGAATAGTGCTGCCGGGGGTAGGTCGCGTCAAGCGGTGAAGTACGGCTGCACAGGCGCATGACGGAGTGGTCGGGGAGGTGGGGCAGGCGGGTGACGGCTGGGGCTGTGCGGCGCCGGCTGACGGGGCGGCGGCAGATGGCGTGGGACTGCCGGGAGCGGGCCCCCTCAGCGGTGGCGGCGGCGCATGCGCGGGTGGCGCGGAGGCAGATGGAGGTGGGGATTCGGGGGGCGGGGATAGGGAGCGCGGGGAGCGGGGAACAGGCCACGCGGGGAACAGGCCACCGTCAGGGTGTGGTGGCCAGGAGCAGGATGACCTCGTAGACCTCTTCGACGGTTCCGTCGGGGAAGGTACGTAGGAGGTGTTCGCGTTCCTCGGCCAGGTAGGCGGCGGTCGCCTCCTCGCCGTGGACCAGGAAGACCGAGTGGCTGCCGATGTTGGCGAGGTGGGTGTCGAGCGGGACGCGACGGCTCCAGCGGACCTCGCGGCGGGCGAAGTCGAGGCGGCCGGTGGGGTCCGCGGCGTGGGCGTTGACATTCCGTTTCTCGGCGGAGACGTTCACGCCGAAGTAGCGCGCGGTGCGGTCAGCGGCCTCGGAGATCCACGGTACGTCGAGGGCGTCCGTGTTCCACCACAGGGCGAGCGCGCCGCCCGGGCGCAGGACGCGAAGCGCCTCCGGAACCGCCCGGGCGGGGTCGGTCCAGTGCCACGCCTGGGCGTACGTGACGAAGTCGATGGAGGCGGTGGTCAGCGGGAGGGTGTTGCCGTCGCCCCTGACGATCGGGATGTCGGGGTGGGTGCCGCGGAACTGTGCCGCCATGCCGTCGCCGGGCTCCACGGCGATGACGTCGGCGCCGCGGGCGTGCAGGAGAGCGGTCGCGATTCCCGTGCCGGCGCCGATGTCCGCTACGCGGGCGCCGGCGAGGGGGCGGTCTGCCAGCTCCTCGATGGCGCCGAAGAGGGCCGGCGGGTAGGAGGGGCGGTTGGCTGCGTACTGGGCTGCGGCGGCGTTGAAGGAGTGGGCGCGGGTGGTACAGGAGGCCGTCATGAGGCCATGGTGGCGACGTTGGGGGGCGGGGTGCAGTTGGTTTTCGGTGAGAGGTGAGAGTTGAGAGCTGAGGATGAGCAGTGAGGGGTCGGGGGAAGGGGATGGGCCGGCGTTGGCCTGTCCGGCGGGACGGTCCGAGGACGGATCTGAGGAATCGCTGTTTGCCTGTGGCTCGAGCCGCTGGGCCGGTCCTTAACCGCGGCGGCGCTTCTTCGACGGGTTGCCGGTGCGGCGGGTTGAGCGCTTCTTGTGCTGCTCGAGGGCTGCCTCGTACTCCTCGCGGTGGAGTTTCTCGCCGGGGGCCTCGGTGAGGGAGCGGAAGAAGTAGGCGAGGAGTGAGCCGACGAAGCCGATGGCGAGGAGGCCGCGGAGGGAGGCCTGGCGGTCGGGGTCGGGGCGCTCGCTGAAACCGTCCCAGGTGTGGCGGAAGGCCAGAGCGCTGCAGATGGCGAACATCGCGACGACCAGGACGGTGACCAGGCTGCCGGTGTCGGCGATCTGGAGGCCTTCGTAGGCGAAGCGGAGGACCAGGCAGGAGGCGACTGCGGCGACGAGGGAGCCGAGGGCTGCCGCGATGCGGCGCGGGGTGTAGCCCTTGTCGTGGGTCACCCAGGTCGTGCCGAAGAAGCGCAGGGGTTCCGGGCGGGGGCCGGTGGAGCCCGCGGCGGGGGTTTCCTGGGGGCCGGTTTCGTCGCTCACGCGTCGATTATGGCTCCAGGCCGGCCGCGGGCTCCGGGCGGGCTCAGGCGCAGCGCGAAGCCACGTAGCCGTCGCTGCCGGTGTTCACATAGGTGTCCGAGATGTACTGGCCGTTGCTGATGTTGTCCCAGATGTTCGACGTGCCGTACGGGCCGGTGACCGTCGTGCCTGGACTCTGGCAGTAGATCGGAACGCGGGAACCCTCGGGCAGGACACGCACGATGCTGTAGTTGGTGCCCGGGCCGCTGCGGACGTTGACCTGGTAGCCCGGCGCGACCGGATAGGTGGTCGCGGCCTGAGCGGTGGCCGCGCCCACCATGAGGAAGGCTCCGGTGAGGCCCGCGAGCATGACGGATCTGCGTTTGATGGGTGTCAACTGCGTCCCCTGAGTGGTGGTGGCCGGTTCAGAAGGAGCAGCGAGGGCGGATGTAGCCGTCGCTGCCCGTGTTCACGTAGGTGTCCGAGACGAATTCGCCGTCGTCGATGTTGTCCCAGATGTTCGATGTGCCGTACGGACCCGACACCGTGGTGCCCGGCGTCTGACAGAAGATCGGGACCTTCGCCCCCTCGGGCAGGACCCGGACGACGGTGTAGCCGGTGCCGGGTCCGCTGCGGACATTGAGACGGACGCCCGGCGCGACCGAGTAGTAGCGCACCGCCGTGGCCGCCGTGGTCACGGCTTCCGCCGCTCCGCCGCTCTCCACCTCTTCGGCACGGTCAACAGACATGAGATACCTCCCCCGTTGATCCCCATGGCTGCCATGGGGTCCCGTTGATTCCCCTGAATCGCGCCATGAAACACATATGCGCAACTCGCACGCGGAGGCTAGCAAGCCTCCTCCGTCCCGCACGAGTCATCGACTAGGCTCCGTGCGTCGCGCGCGCGGACGAACAGCACGGGGGTGGTTCCATGACGCCACAGCGCAACAGCGGAGCGGGCGCGGAAGCGGAACTTCCCGAATACGCCGGCCACTACCGCCTGGAGTCGTGTCTCGGCTCCGGTGGCATGGGAGTCGTGCACCTGGCCCGCAGCACCTCCGGCATGAAGCTCGCGGTGAAGGTCGTACACGGCCAGTTCGCGAAGGACCCCGAGTTCAGAGGGCGGTTCCGGCAGGAGGTCGCCGCGGCGCGGAGGGTGAGCGGGGCCTTCACCGCGTCTGTCGTCGATGCCGATCCCGAGGCCGAACGGCCTTGGATGGCCACGCTGTTCATCCCGGGTCCCACATTGTCCGACCAGGTGAAGCGGAACGGTCCGATGTCGCCCTCCCAGCTGCGCCGGCTGATGGCGGGACTGGCCGAGGCGCTCCGTGACATCCATCGGGTCGGTGTCGTGCACCGGGATCTGAAACCGAGCAACGTACTGCTCGCCGAGGACGGGCCGAAGGTCATCGACTTCGGCATTTCTCGGCCAAAGGACAGCGAACTGCGGACCGAGACGGGCAAGTTGATCGGCACCCCGCCCTTCATGGCTCCCGAGCAGTTCCGGCGGCCCCGGGAGGTCGGTCCCGCCGCGGACGTCTTCGCCCTCGGGTCCGTGATGGTGCACGCGGCCACGGGGCGTGGGCCGTTCGACTCCGACAGTCCGTACGTCGTCGCCTACCAGGTCGTCCACGACGAACCCGACCTGGCCGGTGTACCCGGGAATCTCGCGCCGCTCATCGAGCGGTGTCTCGCCAAGGAGCCCGAGGACCGGCCGACACCCGACGAGTTGATGCGGGAACTGCGGTCGGTGGCGGCCTCCTACGACACGCAGGTGTTCATACCGGAGCAACGGACGGGCGAGGCGCCCCGACCGGAGCCCCGCCCCGAAGAACCCCGCCGCAGGAGGCGTCCGGGCAAGCGGGCGGCCCTCGCGGGCGGCGCCCTCGGGCTGGCCGCGGTCCTCGCTCTGGTCTCGGCCCAGTTGTTCGGCGGTGAGACCGGGGCACCGAGGAGCGGCACACCACGGACCACGTCGGCCGCGTTCAGCGGATGGGCGGCGACATCGTCGTCCACACGGAGTACGCCCCATTGTTCGTACGGCGCGGGGAAGTTGCTCTGCGCCCAGACCGGGCTGGTGTTCGCCCTCGACCCGTCCGACGGCCGGCTGGTGTGGCGCCACTCCGTGGCCGAGGCCCGGAGGTCGGGCCCTCCGGTCGTGGCGGGCGGCCTCGTGCAGCCGTCACTCGGTCAGGGCCGGCGCCTGGAGGCACTCGATCCCGCCTCGGGCAAGGCACGCTGGCAGCGGGACATCGCCTACGGCGGGCTGGTGAGCAGCGGGGGCATGTTGTTGCTCACCGGTGTCGACGGCACGGTCACCGGGGTGGACGGCGCTTCGGGCGCCACGCGGTGGAGCCACCGGATCCCAGGGCACAAGGCGCCGCATTTCGCCTCATTCGCAGGGGATCCGCTGGCGTACACGGCGAGCGTCTCGCAGGACGGGTCGAGCACGAAGGTCACCGCGGTGGATCCTGGCACGGGTGACGTGCGCTGGGACGCTCGGTTGCGGGGATCGCTGGAGCCCGCCGGTTCGGCAGGCGGGTCCGTCTACTTCGTGGCAGTCGACGAGGTGTACGGGGACGCGGAGGCCGTGGTCCGGTACGCCCCGGACAGCGGCACTTCCCGGCGGGTGGCACTGCCGGTCCCGGTCCAGCAGGCACACGTCACCGTGCACGATGACGTCGTGTACCTCATGGGTACGGGCGGCTCGCTGGTGGCTGTCGACGTGGCGGCGCGGAAGCAGCGGTGGACGCTGGAGACGGGCGTGTCCCGAGGCTCCGCTCCGGTCGCGGACGGTCGGCACGTCTACTTCACGGCGCCTGACGGACGGCTGCTCGCCGTGGACGCCCGCGAGGGCAGCCTCCTCGCACAGACGCCTCCACGGCTCAGCCCGGACGCGGGGCAGGTCACAGCCGACCTGCCCGAACCCGTGATCGCCGACCACCGCGTCTACGCCGGCGCCCCCGACGGCACCGTCTTCGCCGTGGACGCGCGGGACCCCTCGAGCTGGTAGGACGCGGCAGGGGCCGCCCCGAGGGACGGCCCCTGACAGCGAATGACCAGTGATGACTGTGATGCCTGTGATGCCTGTCAACGAGAGCGGATGACCGCGGATGTGACCGCGGATGACCGACCGCGGCGGTCTCAGCCCAGCTTGCTCACGTCGCGGACCGCGCCCTTGTCCGCGCTGGTTGCCATCGCGGCGTAGGCGCGGAGTGCGGCGGAGACCTTGCGCTCACGGTTCTTGGGGGCGTAGACGCCGTTCAGGGACTGCTCGCGGCGGGTGAGTTCCGCGTCGTCGACGAGGAGTTCGATGGTGCGGTTGGGGATGTCGATGCGGATGCGGTCGCCGTCCTCGACGAGGGCGATGGTGCCGCCGGAGGCCGCCTCCGGGGAGGCGTGGCCGATCGAGAGGCCGGACGTGCCGCCGGAGAAGCGGCCGTCGGTGATCAGGGCGCAGGTCTTGCCGAGGCCACGGCCCTTCAGGAAGGAGGTCGGGTAGAGCATCTCCTGCATGCCGGGGCCGCCCTTGGGGCCCTCGTAGCGGATGACGACGACGTCGCCGTGCGTGATCTGCTTGTTGAGGATCTTCTCGACGGCCTCTTCCTGGGACTCGCAGACGACCGCCGGGCCCTCGAAGGTCCAGATGGACTCGTCGACACCGGCCGTCTTCACCACGCAGCCGTCGACCGCCAGGTTGCCCTTGAGGACCGCCAGGCCGCCGTCCTTCGAGTACGCGTGCTCGGCGCTGCGGATGCAGCCGCCCTCGGCGTCCTCGTCCAGCGCCTCCCAGCGCTCGGACTGGGAGAAGGCCTCGGCGGAGCGGACGCACCCGGGGGCCGCGTGCCACAGTTCCAGGGCTTCCGGGGAGGGCGAGCCGCCGCGGACGTCCCAGGTCTTCAGCCAGTCCGACAGGGACGGGCTGTGCACCGAGTGCACGTCCTCGTTCAGCAGGCCGGCGCGGTGCAGTTCGCCGAGGAGGGCGGGGATGCCGCCGGCGCGGTGCACGTCCTCCATGTAGTACGTGCGGTCCTTGGCGACGTTCGGCGCGACCTTCGCGAGGCAGGGAACGCGGCGCGAGACCTCGTTGATCTCCTCCAGGCCGAACGGGACCCCCGCCTCCTGGGCCGCGGCCAGCAGGTGCAGGATCGTGTTCGTGGAGCCGCCCATGGCGATGTCCAGGGCCATCGCGTTCTCGAAGGCCGCGAAGGTGGCGATCGAACGCGGCAGAACCGTCTCGTCGTCCTGCTCGTAGTAGCGGCGGGTGATGTCCATCACCGTGCGGGCCGCGTTCACGTACAGCTGCTTGCGGGCCGTGTGGGTGGCCAGGACCGAGCCGTTGCCGGGGAGGGAGAGGCCGATCGCCTCCGTCAGGCAGTTCATCGAGTTGGCGGTGAACATGCCGGAACAGCTGCCGCAGGTCGGGCAGGCGTTCTCCTCGATACGGAGGATGTCCTCGTCCGAGATCTTGTCGTTCACGGCGTCGGAGATCGCGTCGACCAGGTCGAGCGTACGGACCGTGCCGTCGACCAGGGTCGCGCGGCCGGACTCCATCGGGCCGCCGGAGACGAAGACCGTCGGGATGTTCAGGCGCAGGGCCGCGTTCAGCATGCCCGGGGTGATCTTGTCGCAGTTGGAGATGCAGACCAGGGCGTCGGCGCAGTGGGCCTCGACCATGTACTCGACCGAGTCCGCGATCAGGTCGCGGGACGGGAGGCTGTACAGCATGCCGCCGTGGCCCATCGCGATGCCGTCATCGACGGCGATCGTGTTGAACTCCCGCGGGATACCGCCGGCCTCGACGATCGCCTCGCTGACGATCCGGCCGACCGGCTGCAGATGGGTGTGGCCCGGCACGAACTCCGTGAAGCTGTTGGCGACCGCGATGATCGGCTTCCGGCCGATGTCCGCGCCGGGTACACCGGAGGCGCGCATAAGGGCGCGTGCGCCCGCCATGTTGCGGCCGTGGGTGACTGTGCGGGACCTCAGCTCGGGCATCGTCGCTCGCTCCTTCAGACAGATCTGGCTCCTACTGAGCGTACGCCGGTCATCCAGGGGTCGGGACAGGGTGTCCGGGATGCGGGACTGGTGTCTCGTGGGTGCGGGGTGCTTGGCCCAGCCGTCCGGGCTCGGTCAGACGGCGCGGTCGCAGCCCGGCGGGCTCGACCAGCGGGGGCGCAGCCCGGCGGGCTCGACCAGCGGGCGCAGCCAGGCGGCGCCATCACCCGTCGCTGAAGCTCGCCGTCAGCGACCGTCCGCGACCCGCGCGCCCCGCGCGACCCGTCAGCGACCATCCGGCGACCCGTCAGCAATCCGCGACCCGTCAGGGCCCCGATAGATGCCCCTGCACCACCGGTGCCACCCGCGCGATGATCTGCTCCACGTCCGCCGAGGCCAGCGGCTCCACCTTGATCACGTATCGGAGCATCGCCGTACCGACCAGTTGTGCGGCTGCCAGTTCGGCGCGCAGTTCGGCGTCCGGTGTGTTCAGCTGGCCGGCGATGCGGCGCAGCAGTTGGGTCGCGACGAGGCGGCGGAAGACGGCGGCCGCGGTCTCGTTGGTCACAGCTGAGCGGACGACGGCCAGCAGGGGCACACGGGTCGCCGGGTTCTCCCAGACGCCGAAGATGTAGCGCGTCAGACGCTCGCCGACCCCGTCGAGGGGACCGTCGGCCACCAGATCCGGGGCGTTCAGCGCGGGGGCGGCGGCGATCTCGACGGCCGCCTCGAAGACCTGCTCCTTGGTGCCGAAGTAGTGGTGGACCAGCGCCGAGTCCACCCCGGCGGCCTTCGCGATGCCGCGCACGGACGTCTTCTCGTAGCCGCGCTCGGAGAACTCCTCGCGGGCCGCGGCCAGGATGCGGTCGCGGGTGTCGGCCGATTCCGTACGAGGGGGCCGGCCGCGCTTCCGTGCGGTGACGTCGCTCATCGTCGGGACGTCCTCATGGCCGGGGCACCTTCACGGCGGAGGCCAGGTGCAGGCGGGTGAAGGCCAGGGCCTCGGCGAGGTCGGCCTCCCGTTCGGCGGCGGACATGGCCCGGCGGGTGTTGACCTCGATGACGACGTGGCCGTCGAACCCGCTCAGGGCGAGACGTTCGAGCAGCTCGGCGCAGGGCTGGGTGCCGCGGCCGGGGACCAGGTGCTCATCCTTCGCCGAGCCCCTGCCGTCGGCGAGGTGGACGTGGCCGAGTCGGTCGTCCATGCGGTCGAGCATCTGGAGGGCGTCGGCCCGGGCGGTCGCCGCGTGACTGAGGTCGATCGTGAAGTGACGGTAGTCGTCCTTCGTCACGTCCCAGTCGGGGGCGTAGGCGAGCATCTCGCGGTCGCGGTAGCGCCACGGGTACATGTTCTCGACAGCGAACCGTACGTCCGTCTCGTTCGCCATGCGCCAGATCCCGGTGACGAAGTCACGGGCGTACTGGCGCTGCCAGCGGAACGGCGGGTGGACGACGACCGTGCTCGCGCCGAGCTTCTCGGCGGCCGCGCGGGCGCGCTGGAGCTTGACCCAGGGGTCGGTGGACCACACGCGCTGCGTGATGAGCAGACAGGGCGCGTGCACGGCGAGGATCGGGATGCCGTGATAGTCGCTGAGTCTGCGCAGCGCCTCGATGTCCTGGCTGACGGGGTCGGTCCACACCATGACTTCGACACCGTCGTATCCGAGGCGCGCGGCGATCTCGAAGGCCGTCGCCGTCGACTCGGGGTAGACGGAGGCCGTCGACAGGGCGACCTTCGCATCCGGGATGCGGACTACGTCCCTTGGTTCAGCCACGGGGGCCAGCCTAAGGGGTGCGGTTGGGTGGGTGCGGGGTGCCTGTTCGCCGTTGTGGTGTTCGCCACGGGGTGGGTGCGCGTGCATGTGGTTGGTCTGGTTGTTCGCGCGGTCCGCGTTCCCCACGGCGCGCGGTCCGCGTTCCCCACGGCGCGCCGTCCGCGCGCCCCGTGGGGAGCACTACGCCGATCCCATGTGATCAAGCTTCCGCAGGATCACGCCCTCCCTCAGCGCCCACGGGCAGATCTCGACCGTCTCCACACCGAACAGGTCCAGCGCGCCCTCGGCGACCAGGGCGCCGGCGAGGAGCTGGCCCGCGCGGCCCTCGGAGACGCCCGGCAGGTCGGCTCGCTCGGCCGTCGTCATGCCGGCGAGCCTCGGCACCCATGCCTCCAGGGACTCCCGCTTGAGCTCGCGCTGGACGTAGAGGCCCTCGGTGGAGCGGGCCGCGCCGGCCAGGCGGGCCAGCTGCTTGAAGGTCTTGGACGTGGCGACCACGTGGTCGGGCGTGCCGAAGCGGCTGAACTCGCCCACCGTACCGGCGATCTGGGCGCGGACATGGCGGCGCAGGGCCCTTATCGCCTCGGGGTCCGGGGGGTCGCCGGGCAGCCAGCCCGCGGTGAGGCGGCCGGCGCCGAGGGGCAGCGACACCGCGGCGTCCGGTTCCTCGTCGATGCCGTACGCGATCTCCAGGGAGCCGCCGCCGATGTCCAGGACCAGCAGCTTTCCGGCCGACCAGCCGAACCAGCGGCGGGCGGCGAGGAAGGTCAGCCGGGCTTCCTCGGCGCCGGTGAGGACCTGGAGGTCGACGCCTGTCTCGGCCTGCACGCGTGCGAGGACGTCGTCGGCGTTGCTGGCCTCCCGCACGGCGGAGGTGGCGAACGGCAGCAGGTCCACGACGCCCTTGTCCTCGGCCGCCTGGAGCGCCTGCTGGATGACGCCGACGAGTTTGTCGACCCCTTCGGGGCCGATGGCACCGTCCTCGTCGAGAAGTTGGGCAAGGCGAAGCTCCGCCTTGTGCGAGTGCGCGGGCAGGGGGCACGCCCCGGGGTGCGCGTCCACCACCAGCAGATGCACCGTGTTCGATCCCACGTCGAGGACACCGAGTCTCATGTACGGAACGCTACTGCCAGCGGAGCCGTGCACCGCCTCCGCGGCCGTGCTCGCGGCTGTCCCTGGACCGGCCTCGGGCGACTTACCCTGGACGGGTGCCAAAGACGAAAAAGGCGAAGAATGACAAGACGGCCAAAACGCTCCAGGGTTCTTCGCCGGTGACAGCACCGAAGAAGTCGAAGAAGGCCCTGGCAGCCGACGAGAAAGGTCTCGACTTCGCGCGCGCATGGGTGGAATTCCCTGATCCGGCGGACGACGAGCAGGTCTTCCGGTGCGACCTGACATGGCTGACCTCTCGCTGGAACTGCATCTTCGGCAGCGGCTGCCAGGGCATCCAGGCGGGCCGCGCGGACGACGGGTGCTGCACCTTGGGTGCCCACTTCTCCGACGAGGACGACGAGAAGCGGGTCGCCGAACATGTGGCCCGGCTCACTCCGGACATCTGGCAGCACCACGACGAGGGCCTGGCGCGCGGCTGGGTCTCGGAGGACGAGGACGGGGACCGGCAGACGCGTCCCTTCCAGGGCTCGTGCATCTTCCAGAACCGGCCCGGGTTCGCGGGCGGCGCCGGCTGCTCGCTGCACATCCTCGCCCTCAAGGAGGGCCGGGAGCCGCTGGAGACCAAGCCGGACGTCTGCTGGCAGCTGCCGGTGCGACGGACGTACGACTGGATCGACCGGCCCGACGACACCCGCGTGCTCCAGGTGTCGATCGGTGAGTACGACCGGCGTGGCTGGGGTCCGGGCGGCCACGACCTCCACTGGTGGTGCACGTCGGCGACCTCGGCGCACGGCGCGGGCGACCCGGTGTACGTGTCCTACCGGCCGGAACTGATCGAGCTGATGGGCAAGGCGGGCTACGACCGCCTGGTCGAGCTGTGCGAGGAGCGACTGGCCTCCCAGCTGCCTTTGCTGGCACCGCATCCGGCGGATCCTGTGGTCTGACGGGGCCTGGCCCCGCGGTCCGAGGGCCTGGTCCCGCGGTCCGACGAGACAAGGGCCTCACGAGGACCTGAAAGGCCTGTGTCACGAGGACCTGGAAGGCCTGTGTCCACGAGGACTTGAAGAGGCCTGTGTCTACGACGTGTACGGGCTCGGGTCGCCGCCCTCGCCGGGTGGCGGCGTCGGGCTCCCCGGGCCCCCCGGTCCGGAGGAGGCCGGGTCGGTCGGGGTCGGGTCCGGGTCGGCGGACGAGGGCGGATCGGTCGGTGTGGGGTCGGAGGAGGGCGGGGGCGTCGGGTCCGGGCCGGGGTCGGACGGGGGCGGGCCGCTGGGGGTGCCGGGGCCGGAGCCAGGTCCTTGGTGGCCGTGGCCGGCACCGTGACCGGGATCGGTCGGTCCGGGGTCGGAGGGGCTGGGCGCGGTGCCGTAGCCCTCGATGGACACGATGGCGCCGGCCGGTGAGACCACCACCCGCGCGCTCCAGTACCCGGACGGCTCACGCAGATGGTCGACGTACACCTTGATCGTCAACGTCTCGCCGGGGGCGAGGGTTCCCGAAGCCTGGCTGAGGTAGAGCCAGTCCGCTCCGGTGGCCGCGAACCAGTGCACGGGCGCAGAGCCGGTCGCGGTGAGGGTGATCAGCGTGGTGTCGCCGCTGTTGCCGGCCGCGACCTCCAGGTGTCCGGCGCCCTTCCTGCCGACACCGGTGACACTGACGACCTCCACGGAGACGTCGGGCTCGTTACCCCGGGCGAAGCGGCCGCCGGGCCTGGTCCTGGCGTTGCCGGCGTTCTCGTAGCCGCCGCTCGCCGTCTCGCTGTCGAGGGTGTCGGGACCGTGCGCCTCGCGGGCGCTGGCGGAGTGGCCGTCGGAGCCCTCGCCGGTCGGTGTACCTCGGTAGGCGGCCCACAGGGCCAGCACGGGGGCCGCGACGACGGTGGCGACGACGGTCGTGGTCACGGCACGCGCGCGGAGGCGGTCCCGTCGCGCGGCGCGGTCCTTGGGGTCCATCGGGAAACCGCGCCGGTCGAAGCGGGGCGCTGTCCCCCGCGCGCGCGGCAGGTGTGCCGTCGCCACGTGCAGAGCCGCGCGGGGCGCCGGGAGGACCGGCAGTTCGGAGGGGGTGACGGCGGCGCCGGGCCAGTGGCCGGGGACCGCGCGTCCGGCGGTACGGCGGCAGCACGGGCAGTCGTCGACGTGCCGGACGAGTTCGCGGCGCAGCGCCGCGCTGAGCACCAGCTGGTTGTCACCGGTGAGCCGGGCGACGCTCGGGCAGCTTCCGGTCTCCACGACGGCGAGGGCCGCGCGCGTGCGCTCGACCTCGCAGGCGGCGGAGGCCAGCAGTTCCCGGGCGGCGGCGAGGTCCAGGCCGAGAACCGCGGCGACCTCGTGGGCGGCGAGGTGGTGGCGCACGGCGAGTTCGAGCGCCTCGCGCTGCTCCGGCGTGGTGCCGGCCGCCTCCGGCCAGGCAAGCAGCGCCAGTTCGCGCCGGCGCTCCTCCTGGACCTCCTCGGAGACCCGCGGGGCGGCGGGCTGCGCGCTCTGTCGCCGGTCGGTGCGGGTGCGCCCCGCCGCGTGCGTGGCCTGACGTTTCTGCTTGGCCTCGGCCAGCTTGCGCAGGCAGGCCCAGCGGACCAGGGCGTACAGCCAGGCCCTGCGGTCCCCGGGGGACTCCGGGCCGCGGCGCTTCTCGGCGAGCGCGAGGACGTCGCCGAGGGCGGCGGTGGCCGCGTCGTGATCGCAGAGCACGGACAGGCAGTAGGTGAACAGGCCGTCCAGGTACGGCTCGTAGCGCGCGGGCGGGCGCTGCGCCAGCGTGCGCGCCGCCGCGCGGTCGCGCCCCTCCCGGTGCGCCCTGTGTGCGCCGGTGGTGCGGGTCGAGGTCTCCGGACTGCTGCTCATCACCTGTGGACCGTAGGGGGCGCGCGTTCGCCCCATCTTGTCCCTTCAGCACTTTTAATCCATACGGGTGAAACGATCCCTCAATAGGGGACAGCAACGACTCTTTCCGTGGCTTGTTCGAGTCCTGAGTGGCTGGTTCGTGTGAGGTGACGCCGCGATGGCCACCGGGCCGTTCGAGGCGCCTGCGGCGTCACCGTCCACGGCGACCGCCACCGACGCCGCGGACGCCGGCCGCGGCGTCGGTGGCGGTCGCCATCCGCGTTGTCAGTGGTGGCGGTTACGGTTCCTGCATGGCTGCCCGTACGAAGTCCACCAAGGAGCGTCCGTCCTACCGCTGCACCGAGTGCGGCTGGCAGACGGCGAAGTGGCTCGGTCGCTGTCCCGAGTGCCAGGCCTGGGGGACGATCGAGGAGTACGGCGTGCCCGCCGTACGGACGACGACACCCGGCCGCGTCACCACCTCCGCCCTGCCCATCGGCCAGGTCGACGGACGGCAGGCGACCGCCCGCCCCACCGGCGTGCCGGAGCTGGACCGGGTGCTCGGAGGCGGCCTGGTGCCCGGCGCGGTCGCCCTCCTCGCGGGCGAGCCCGGCGTCGGCAAGTCGACGTTGCTGCTCGACGTGGCGGCCAAGTCGGCGAGCGACGAGCACCGCACGCTCTATGTCACCGGCGAGGAGTCGGCGAGCCAGGTCCGGCTGCGCGCCGACCGTATCGGGGCGATCGCGGACCACCTGTATCTCGCCGCCGAGACGGACCTGGCCGCGGTGCTCGGACACTTGGACGCGGTGAAGCCGTCTTTGCTGATCCTCGACTCGGTGCAGACGGTGGCCTCCCCGGAGATCGACGGCGCACCCGGCGGCATGGCCCAGGTGCGGGAGGTGGCGGGAGCCCTGATCCGCGCCTCCAAGGAACGCGGGATGTCCACCCTTCTGGTGGGCCACGTCACCAAGGACGGCGCGATCGCGGGCCCGCGCCTCCTGGAGCACCTCGTGGACGTGGTGCTGAGCTTCGAGGGCGACCGGCACGCGCGCCTGAGGCTCGTACGAGGCGTCAAGAACCGCTACGGCGCCACCGACGAGGTCGGCTGCTTCGAACTGCACGACGAGGGCATCGTCGGCCTCGCCGACCCCAGCGGCCTGTTCCTGACCCGGCGTGCCGAACCGGTCCCCGGCACCTGCCTGACCGTCACGCTGGAGGGCCGCCGCCCGCTGGTCGCCGAGGTCCAGGCGCTCACGGTGGACTCCCAGATCCCCTCTCCGAGGCGTACGACCTCCGGTCTGGAGACCTCCCGGGTGTCGATGATGCTCGCGGTCCTGGAACAGCGCGGCCGGATCAGTGCCCTGGGCAAGAGGGACATCTACTCCGCGACGGTGGGCGGCGTGAAGTTGTCGGAACCCGCCGCCGACCTCGCCATCGCCCTCGCGCTGGCCTCCGCGGCCAGCGACACCCCGCTCCCGAAGAACCTCGTCGCGATCGGCGAAGTCGGCCTCGCGGGCGAGGTCAGACGGGTCACGGGGGTACAGCGCCGGCTCGCCGAAGCACACCGCCTGGGCTTCACGCACGCGCTCGTCCCGGGCGATCCGGGCAAGGTCCCGTCGGGCATGAAGGTCCTGGAAGTCGCCGACATAGGAGACGCTCTGAGGGTCCTTCCCCGCTCGCGTCGGCGAGACGCCCCACGGGACGAGGAGGAGCGCCGGTAGACTTTGCCCAGGTCTCGCCCGTCCGTACGAACAACGTGTGCGAAACGGGAGCGCCCCAGAACCTGCGACCGGAGGAGTGCAGTGGCAGCCAACGACCGGGCAGCAGCTCCCGGAAAATCCGGCGGGAGTTCCGGTGCCGATGGCCTGATGCGCGCCTCACTGAGCGCCGTGGCACCCGGCACGGCGCTGCGCGACGGCCTTGAGCGGGTTCTCCGCGGCAACACCGGCGGTCTCATCGTGCTCGGCTCCGACAAGACCGTCGAATCGATGTGTACGGGCGGTTTCGTCCTGGATGTCGAGTTCACGGCGACGCGTCTGCGCGAGCTGTGCAAGCTCGACGGTGGCATCGTGCTCTCCTCCGACCTGTCGAAGATTCTCCGGGCGGGCGTCCAGCTGCTGCCCGACCCGACGATCCCCACCGAGGAGACGGGCACGCGGCACCGCACCGCGGACCGGGTGAGCAAGCAGGTCGGCTTCCCGGTCGTCTCGGTCTCCCAGTCGATGCGCCTGATCGCCCTGTACGTCGACGGTCAGCGCCGCGTCCTGGAGGACTCGGCGGCCATCCTGTCCCGCGCCAACCAGGCCCTGGCGACCCTGGAGCGCTACAAGCTCCGCCTCGACGAGGTCGCGGGCACGCTGTCCGCGCTGGAGATCGAGGACCTGGTGACCGTCCGGGACGTCTCGGCCGTGGCCCAGCGCCTGGAGATGGTCCGCCGCATCGCCACGGAGATCGCCGAGTACGTGGTCGAACTCGGCACCGACGGGCGGCTCCTGGCCCTCCAGCTGGACGAGTTGATCGCCGGCGTGGAGCCCGAGCGGGAACTGGTGGTCCGGGACTACGTCCCCGAGCCCACCGCGAAGCGCTCCCGCACGGTCGAGGAGGCGCTCTACGAGCTCGACGCGCTCACCCACGCCGAGCTCCTCGAACTGCCCACCGTGGCCCGCGCGTTGGGATACACCGGCTCTCCGGAGGCGCTCGACTCCGCGGTGTCCCCGCGCGGTTTCCGCCTGCTGGCGAAGGTACCGAGGCTGCCTGGCGCGATCATCGACCGCCTGGTGGAACACTTCGGGGGCCTGCAGAAACTGCTCGCCGCGAGCGTGGACGACCTGCAGACGGTGGACGGGGTCGGCGAGGCGCGGGCGCGCAGCGTGCGGGAGGGGCTGTCACGGCTGGCCGAGTCGTCGATCCTGGAGCGATACGTCTGACGAGCCCGCGGCGGGCAGCCGGGGCGAGGCGGATGCGCGCACCCGCCACAGCTGTGGTGTGACGAGGGCGAGCGCGGCCGCGGTGATCGCGAGCGTCCTGGCCCGCAGTCGCACCAGGGGCAGGTCCTTCGACACCGGCACGGCACCGGGGCCGGGGCGCCTTGAAGGCGGCGGTGTCGCCCCTCAGTCCTTCTCCAGCACGAACGACGTCTGCACCGTTCCGAATCCCGGCGTCCTGGCCTCCACCAGGTACGTCCCCGCCGCGGCCGCCCCCGCGGGAGGCGTCGCGCACTTCGGGGCACTCGGCTTGCGGTCCCACTTCACGGTGTAAGTGATGCTGCTGCCCGCCGGCACCCGGAACACCAGGCCGGCCGAGACCTTGGGGCAGTCCGCGGAGGACCAGTAGTCGTCCTCGCTGCCCGCCTGCGTGATGGTCAGCACCGCGTTCTTCGGACCGAGATCGACCTTGCAGTCGCCGCCGGAGGAGTTCGTCGCGGTCAGCAGCAGCGCGGGCGTGTCACCGGGCCCGTACGCGTTGTGGAGACTGCGCACGGTCACCTTCACCGCGCCGGCTGTGCAGTTGGGAAGCGAGGAACCCGCCGCAAGCGCGTCGCCGGCGCTGACGCCGCTGCCCGCGCCGCCCGCCGTCCCGCCGCCGGAAGCCCCCGACCCGGCGGAGCCGCCGGAACCAGAACCGGCATTCGCACCCGAACCATCCCCCGAACCGCCGCCGGAGCCGTCGCCCGACCCACTGCCGGACCCCGATCCGCCCGAGCCGCTGCCGCTCGACTCGTCCCGCCCACCCGGCGCTTGACTGATCGCGGGCCCGGAGCCCGACGGACCCGGCGTGATCGTCGAGGGTGAGGGATTCTTGTCGTTGGATCCGTCGGCACCGTTCTTGCCGCCTCCGCCGTCCGAGGTGACGATCCAGGCGATCAGCAGCGCCAGCAGGGCGACCACGGACACCAGTACGACCCTCCGACGCCAGTAGATGGAGGAGGGAAGCGGCCCGACCGGATTGCGCAGAGATCCCACGGCGCAAACTGTACGAGAGATCGGCGCCTTCGCTGGCCCCACCCGCCGCCGAGCTCACAAGTTTTCCGGATCATCATTCCGGAACCGGCCGCCCATCCCTGTCTTTCGTCGGATGCGGCACCTGTCGATCGCAAGCTGTGACCGTATCGGCCCGACAATTACTGTCTGTAATCGCGAACTTCGAGGGCGCAGGGCTCTACCGCGACATCACCGACACCGCCCAGGACACCCACCGTGGGGACAACATGCCGTCGAGACAGGGACGGACCCACGACTTTTGGCGTACATCTGCGGCGAGGTACTCAAGTCCGGCTCCACAAAGGTCCGTTGATGTCGAGCGGTCACCGACGCGGGCACCCGGGCCGACCACAGAAGCGAGCCCATGGGTGCGAGGACTTTTCGTCCGGCCGCGGTCACGGCGGTGGCAGGGCAGGGCAGCGGGTGGGTGCAGCGGGGCGACCTGCGCCGGGAACGCGCACGCCACAGCACGCGCTCGGCCCCTCCCCATGGCAGGATCGGAAGGCCATGACTGTGCCCACGATGCCCCCGAAGTCCACGAAGTCCCCGCACCCCGGGAACAGCCCCGCCGGTGACGCCCCCGGCGAGCCGCTTCACACCCCTGTCATCGACTGGTTCGACGAGCACGCCCGTGATCTGCCATGGCGGCGGCCCGACGCCGGTCCCTGGGGCGTGATGGTCAGTGAGTTCATGTTGCAGCAGACCCCGGTGAGCCGTGTGCTGCCCGTCTACGAGCAGTGGCTGGCCCGCTGGCCGCGCCCCGCCGACCTGGCCCGGGAGGCGCCCGGCGAGGCCGTGCGCGCCTGGGGCCGGCTCGGTTATCCGCGGCGCGCCCTGCGGCTGCACGGCGCCGCCGTCGCCATAACGGAACGGCACGGCGGCGACGTACCCACGGACCACGCGCAACTGCTGGCGCTGCCCGGTATCGGGGAGTACACGGCCGCCGCGGTCGCCTCCTTCGCGTACGGGCAGCGGCACGCGGTGCTGGACACCAACGTCCGCCGGGTGCTCGCGCGTGCCGTCACCGGTGTGCAGTACCCGCCGAACGCCACCACCGCCGCCGAACGCAAGCTGGCCCGCGCGCTGTTGCCGCTGGACGAGCGGACGGCCGCGCGGTGGGCCGCCGCCTCCATGGAGCTCGGCGCGCTCGTCTGCACGGCCAAGAACGAGACCTGCCAGCGCTGTCCGATCGCCGCCCAGTGCGCCTGGCGGCTCGCGGGCAAGCCGGAGCACGACGGTCCACCGCGCCGGGGGCAGACGTACGCCGGTACGGACCGCCAGGTCCGCGGCAAGCTGCTCGCCGTCCTGCGCGAGGCCCGCGGGCCCGTCCCGCAGGCGGCGCTCGACCGGGTGTGGCACGAGCCCGTGCAGCGCGCCCGGGCCCTGGACGGTCTCGTCGCGGACGGCCTGGTGGAACCCCTCCCGGGTGGTTTGTATCGGCTGCCGTTGACACGGAGCTGACGCCAAAACCCCCCAAACGGCGCGAATAGGCGTATCGCTTTACCCCTTTCCTACTTCCGTTACACAACCGACGGACAGCCGAGTCCTAGCCGCGCGCTGCTTCGGACAGCCCCGTGACAACCGCTCCGTAGCTTCATTGGCGTACCGGGCGGACCCGGGACGACGAGGAACGAACCGACGGCGAAGCGGCCGGCGGAAACGGGGATCAGGAGGCGGTCGACATGGCGCAGGGAGAGGTGCTCGAGTTCGAGGAGTACGTCCGCACCCGGCAGGACGCGCTGCTGCGCAGCGCACGCCGGCTGGTACCGGACCCGGTCGACGCGCAGGACCTGCTCCAGACGGCGCTGGTTCGGACGTACGGCCGCTGGGACGGGATCGCGGACAAGCGGCTCGCGGACGCCTATCTGCGCCGGGTGATGATCAACACCAGGACCGAGTGGTGGCGGGCACGGAAGCTGGAGGAGGTGCCGACCGAGCAGCTGCCGGACGCCTCGGTCGACGACTCCACCGAGCAGCACGCGGACCGCGCCCTGCTGATGGACATCATGAAGGTTCTCGCCCCGAAGCAACGCAGCGTCGTCGTCCTGCGACACTGGGAGCAGATGTCCACGGAGGAGACGGCCGCCGCCCTCGGCATGTCGGCCGGAACGGTCAAGAGCACGCTGCACCGGGCGCTCGCCCGGCTCCGCGAGGAGCTGGAGAGCAGGGACAACGCCGAGCTCGGCGTACGCGCGCCGGAGCGTGAGGAGCGGGAGCGTTGCGCGGCCTAGGCACGAGGGCCAGCGGCACCGGGCACACGGGAGGGGATCCCTGCAGCGGACCCCTCCGGCCCGGGCCCACGCCCGCCCGGGGGACCCTCCAGGCGGCGATCACGGCAGTGGCCGTGCTCGCCGCCCTCACCCTTTTCATGTCCGCGTGCGGCACCGGTGGTACCGGCGCCCGCGACGAAGGTCCGGCGCACGCCGACTCGGTTGCCGGCACCGCCCCCTCCGCCGCGCCGGTCCCGTCCCGGACGGCCGAGCGGCTGGACGCGGTCCGGCTCGTCAAGGCGGATCCCGCGGTCTCCGCGGAGGTCAAGCGCGAGCTGAAGCCGTGCGTGGCCGACCAGTACCCGGTCGACGTGTCGTACGGCGACCTGACCGGCCAGTCGGCGGACGACGTCATCGTCAATGTGCTGACCTGCGGGGACGCGGTCGGTATCGGCTCGTATGTGTATCGCGAGAAGGGTGGCTCGTACCAGAATGTCTTCAAGGCCGAAGAGCCGCCGGTCTACGCGGAGATCGACCGCGGCGACCTGGTGGTGACCAAACAGGTGTACGAGAAGGGTGACCCGGTGTCGGCGCCCTCCGGCGAGAACGTGATCACGTACCGCTGGAGCGGGACCCGCTTCACCCAGGCGTACACCATGCACAACGACTACGGAAAGACGGCCGGGGACGGACCGACCCCGGTGCCGGACAACTGATCCGCCGGTGGATCGGCTCCCCGTCCACGGCACCGGGAACCGAACGGACTGTCGACGGCGTGAACCGATCGGGCCGCTCGATCCGTCCACCTGGTAGGACACGACGCGGGCTCCGAAACGACCGAGGACACAGACCACACAGAGCACCCAGCGCACCCGGACCCGCCTGGGCCCGCCCGGACCACCGAGAGCAGAGAGCAGCGGATGGCAGACCAGACCCACGTTCTGTTCGTCGAGGACGACGACGTCATCCGCGAGGCCACCCAGCTCGCCCTGGAGCGGGACGGCTTCGCGGTCACCGCCATGCCCGACGGGCTGTCGGGCCTGGAGGCGTTCCGGGCCGACCGCCCCGACATCGCGCTGCTGGACGTGATGGTCCCCGGGCTCGACGGGGTTTCGCTGTGCCGCCGTATCCGGGACGAGTCGACCGTCCCGGTGATCATGCTGTCCGCGCGCGCCGACTCGATCGACGTGGTGCTGGGGCTGGAGGCGGGCGCCGACGACTACGTGACCAAGCCGTTCGACGGCGCGGTCCTGGTCGCCCGGATCCGCGCGGTGCTGCGCCGCTTCGGCCACGCGAGCGGCGGCGACCGTACGGACGATCCCGCCGCCCCGGCGCCCGGCGGCGGGCTGCTGACCTTCGGCGAGCTGGAGATCGACACCGAGGGCATGGAGGTGCGCCGGACGGGAGTGCCGGTGGCGTTGACGCCGACCGAGATGCGGCTGCTGCTGGAGTTCTCCTCCGCGCCGGGCACGGTGCTCTCGCGCGACAAGCTGCTGGAGCGGGTGTGGGACTACGGCTGGGGCGGTGACACCCGGGTCGTCGACGTCCATGTGCAGCGGCTGCGGACGAAGATCGGCCAGGACCGGATCGAGACGGTCCGCGGCTTCGGCTACAAGTTGAAGGCCTGAGCAGGAGTGTCAGGGGCATGAGGGGGAACCTGCGGCGACCGGTGACAGCCGCCACCGACCGACTCGGCCTCCGTACGGGCCTGCGCTGGAAGCTGAGCGCCGCCATCGCGCTGGTCGGGGCTCTGGTGGCGATCGCGCTCAGCCTCGTGGTGCACAACGCGGCCCGGGTCTCGATGCTGGACAACGCGCGCGACCTCGCCGACGAACGAGTCCTGATCGCGCAGCGCAACTACGAGCTGTCCGACCGCCCGAACTTCCCCAACATCAAGATCGACGACCCGGAGCTGCCCGGGGAACTGCGGGCGAAGGTCGAGCGGGGCCGCCGGGCGACTTATGTGTCCGACATGCCGGGCGGGGCGCCTGACATCTGGGCGGCCGTACCGGTCAAGGGCGGCCATGTGCTCTCTCTGCACACCGGGTTCACCGACCGCAGCACCGACATCCTCAACGACCTCGACCAGGCCCTGGTGATCGGCTCCATCGCGGTCGTTTTGGGCGGCAGCGCGCTCGGCGTGCTCATCGGCGGACAGTTGTCGCGTCGGCTGCGCAAGGCGGCGGCCGCGGCGAACCGGGTCGCCAGGGGGGAGCCGGACGTGCGGGTGCGGGACGCCATCGGCGGAGTCGTACGGGACGAGACCGACGACCTCGCGCGGGCGGTGGACGCCATGGCGGACGCGCTGCAGGAGCGGCTGGAGGCGGAGCGCCGGGTCACCGCCGACATCGCGCACGAGCTGCGCACCCCGGTGACCGGTCTGCTGACGGCGGCCGAGTTGCTGCCCCCCGGCCGTCCCACCGAGCTGGTCCTCGACCGGGCGAAGGCCATGCGCACCCTCGTCGAGGACGTCCTGGAGGTCGCCCGCCTCGACGGCGCCTCCGAGCGGGCCGAGTTGCAGGACATCCTGCTCGGCGAGTTCGTCAGCCGACGGGTGGCCGCGAAGGATCCGGAGATCGAGGTACGGGTGGTGCACGAGTCGGAGGTCACGACCGACCCGCGCCGCCTGGAGCGGGTGCTGTTCAACCTGCTCGCCAACGCGGCCCGGCACGGCAAGCCGCCGATCCAGGTCAGCGTCGAGGGCCGGGTGATCCGGGTCCGCGACCATGGCCCCGGCTTCCCCGGACACCTGCTCGCCGATGGACCGAGCCGCTTCCGCACGGGCAGCACCGACCGCTCCGGCCAGGGCCACGGTCTGGGCCTGACCATCGCGGCCGGCCAGGCCCGCGTCATGGGCGCCCGGCTGACCTTCCGCAACGTACGGCCGGCGGGCGCGCCGGAGGACGTACCCGCGGAGGGCGCGGTCGCCGTGCTGTGGCTGCCGGAGCACGCCCCGACGAACACGGGCAGCTATCCGATGCTGCCGTAGGCCCGCCCCTCAGGACCAGTCCTGGTCCATGTCGAGGCCGCCCTCGCGGGGCTGGGTGAAGGAGAACCAGTTTCCGGAGTCGTCGCGGAAGAGCGCCTCCGTGCCGTAGGGACGCTCCTGCGGCTCCTGCAGGAACTCCACGCCGCGATCCTTGAGCTTCTTGTAGTCGCCGTGGATGTCGTCGGTGGTCAGCACTCCCGCGCCGAGCGCGCCCTTGGCCACCAGTGTCCTGATCATCTCGGCGGACTCGGGATCCATCGCGTGTCCGCCCGGAACCATCAGCGTGAGCTCGACGTCGGGCTGGTCCGGGGAGCCGACGGTGAGCCAGCGCATGCCGCCCTCGCCCATCGTCATGTCGGTGCGGACCTCGAGGCCGAGCTTCTGGGTGTAGAACTCCTTGGCCCGGTCCTGGTCGAGGACCCAGACGGTCGAGATGGCGAGACCCTTGATCATGGCGTACTCCTGTCGGCGGTCGTCGGTCGTGCCCTGTCACGGTAGGCAGCGGCGCCGTCAGATCGCTTCTTCAGAATTGCGCTGTGCGCCGCCCGGAGCGGTGCGGAAGCCTCCGGCCCACAGCATGGCGTAGCAGCCGGGTATCAGGGCGGCTCCGCGGCCGACGTGCTTGGTCCGGTACTCGGTGGGGGTCAGCCCGGTCCACGCCTTGAACCGGGTCGAGAAGGTGCCCAGGCTGCTGAAGCCGACGAGATGGCAGATCTCCGTCACCGACAGGTTCGCGGTGCGCAGCATCTCCTCCGCCCGCTCGATGCGGCGGTGCGTGAGGTACTGGCCGGGCGTCTCGCCGTACGTCTCCCGGAAGGCGCGTATGAAGTGAAACCGCGAGTACCCGGCGTGCGCGGCGACCGCGTCCAGGTCGAGCTCCGGGTCGGCCCAGTCCCGGTCCATGGCGTCTTTGGCCAGCCGCACCTGCCGCATCTTGTCCATACGGCGATGGTGGCACGGGCCACTGACAGCGCCCCTGGATCCGGCGGGCGAAGATTCCCGGGATCCCGGCGGGCGAAGATTCCCGGGATCCCGGCGGGTGAAGATCTCCTGGGGCCGGGCGCGGATGGAGATCTCCTGGATCCCGGTACGGGCGAAGATCCCCTGGATCCGGGCGGGCGAAGGCCCCCGGGGCGGACACCATCCGGGGGCCTTCAGCTCATGCGCGGGTCACACGCCTCGACCATGGGCGGCTGCGCCGCGGCACCGTCGGTCGAGTCCTCGCCCGCCTACTGCGGTCCGGCGCCCTTGAGCGGGACCTCCTTGACGAACACCGCCGCCGCCAGCGCGACCACCGCGACCACCGCGCCGAGCAGGAACGCCGAGTGCGTGCCGGAGGACACCGCGTGCTGGTACGCCTCCCGGGCCACCGCCGGCAGCTTCTTCAGGCTCGCCGCGTCGAGCTGTGCGGACTTCTCGGTCACCTTGGACCCGATCGCCCCGGCCCGCTCGGTCATGACGTGCTGGACGCGGTTGTTGAACAGCGCGCCCATGATCGCGACACCGAAGGAGGAGCCGAGCGTGCGGAACAGGGTGGTGGACGAGGACGCGACGCCCATGTCCTTCATCTCCACGCTGTTCTGCGCGACCAGCATGGTGATCTGCATCAGGCAGCCCATGCCGAGACCGACGACGGCCATGAACACGCCGGACATGAACCGGGTGGTGTCGGTGTCCATCGTCGACAGCAGGTAGAGCCCGACGACCATCAGCACACTGCCGACGACCGGGAAGACCTTGTACTTGCCGGTGCTGGTGGTCACTCGGCCCGCGACCATCGAGGTCACCAGCATCGCGCCCAGCATCGGCAGGAGCAGCAGACCGGAGTTGGTCGCGGAGGCGCCCTGCACGGACTGCTGGTACAGCGGCAGGAAGAGGGTCGCGCCGAACATCACGAAGCCGGTGACGAAGCCGATGACCGACATGAGGGTGAAGTTGCGGCTGCGGAAGATGTGCAGCGGTACGACCGGCTCGGCGGCCTTGGTCTGCCAGAACACGAACCCGATGAGCGCGGCGACGCCGATCCCGATCAGCTCCATGATCCGCGCGGACGTCCAGGCGTACTCGGATCCGCCCCAGGTGGTGACGAGCACGATCGCGGTGATGCCGACGGTCAGCAGTCCGGCGCCCAGGTAGTCGATCCGCGCCTGCGCCCGCTTCTTCGGCAGGTGCAGTACGACACTGATCGCGGCCAGCGCCACCACGCCGAGCGGCAGGTTGATGTAGAACGCCCAGCGCCAGCCCCAGTGGTCGGTGATGGTGCCGCCGACCAGCGGTCCGCCTATCATCGCGAGCGCCATGACGCCGGCCATCATGCCCTGGTACTTGCCGCGTTCCCGCGGCGGAATCAGGTCCCCGATGATCGCCATGACGCCGACCATCAGACCACCGGCGCCCAGGCCCTGTATCGCACGGAAGCCGATCAGCTGCCCCATGTCCTGGGCCATACCGCTGAGCGCGGAGCCGATCAGGAAGAGCACGATCGAGCTCATGAAGACGCCCTTGCGCCCGTACATGTCGCCGATCTTGCCCCACAGCGGGGTGGAGGCGGCGGTGGCGAGCGTGTACCCGGTCACGACCCACGAAAGGTGTTCGAGTCCGCCGAGTTCGCCGACGATCGTCGGCATCGCGGTGCCCACGATCATGTTGTCGAGCATGGCGAGCATCATGGTGATCATGAGCGCGAGCAGCACGACCCGTACGCTCTTCGGTTGTTTCTCCGGTTCCGTCTCGACCGGTTTCGTCGCGACCGTCTGTGTGTCCGCCATCGCTCCCACTCCCTGGTGCTGCACCGGTCGGCTACTTACTTGTCGCCCGGCTAGTTGACTACACTGGGGAAGGTAGACCCGTAACTAGCCGGGCGTCAAGTAAGTTTTCAGGAGTGCGACGATGGGCGGCACCATGGACGGCACCAAGCAGCAGCGCCGCGGCAACACCCGCCAGCGCATCCAGGACGTGGCCCTCGACCTGTTCGCCGAGCAGGGTTACGAGAAGACCTCCCTGCGCGAGATCGCCGAGCACCTCGACGTCACCAAGGCGGCCCTGTACTACCACTTCAAGACCAAGGAAGAGATCCTCGTCAGCATCTTCGAGGACCGCACACGGCCGATCCTCGACCTGATCGAGTGGGGCCGGCAGCAGCCGCACACCCTGGAGACGAAGCAGGAGATCGTACGCCGGTACAGCGAGATCCTGGCAGGTGCGGCACCACTGTTCCGCTTCATGCAGGAGAACCAGGCGGCGGTACGGGAACTACGGGTCGGCGAGACCTTCAAGGAGCGCATGAAGGGCCTGCGCGAGATCATCGCCGACCCGGACACGGCCCTCGCCGACCAGGTCCGCTGCATCAGCGCGATCTTCACCCTGCACGCCGGGATGTTCTTCCTCCAGGACCTGGACGCCTCTCCCGAGGAGAAACGCAAGGCGGTCCTGGAGGTGGCGACGGACCTGGTGACCCAGGCCCACGAGGGGACCCGTGAGGGGGCCCGGGGGGCGTAGCCCCACGGAGGGGACCCGGGGGCTTGGGCCCTCCCTCGGAGGGCTTCCCTCAGACCTTCACGCCCTTGGAGTGCAGGAAGGCGACCGGGTCGATGGCCGAGCCGTAATTCGGGGTCGTACGGATCTCGAAGTGCAGGTGCGGGCCGGTGGAGTTGCCGGTGTTTCCGGACCGGGCGATGTGCTGACCGGTGCCGACGATCTGGCCGACCCTCACGTCGATCCGCGACAGGTGGGCGTACTGGGAGTACGTCCCGCTGCTGTGCCTGATGACGATGGCGTTGCCGTACGCGGGACCGTCACCGGCGCCGTTGCCGCCCGCCTTGACGACGGTGCCGCCGTGCGCGGCCATGACATTGGTGCCGCTCGGCACAGCGAAGTCCTGACCGCTGTGGGTGGACTGCCACAGAGCACCGGCCTGGGCGAAGCCCGCGGACAGCTTGTAGTTCTTCACCGGGTCGATCCAGGACGCGGCCTTCTTGGCGGCGGCGGTCTGGGTGTGGACGACGGTTGCGGTGGCGGCCGCCGCGGGAGTGGCGGCGGCCGCGACCCCTGCGCCCAGCGCGACCGACACTCCGAGGCCGGCGGCCAGCACAGCCGCACGGGTGCGGAGGACGGACGTACGGGAAGAACGGGACGAGACACGCGGGGACATTCGGAACCTCATGGGGACGGGGACAGAAAGGCCACCCGGCGTACGGACATCCGCCGGATGGAGCCACCCCTTGGTAACCGCCGACCCCACATACCCCCAAACAGCTGTTCTACGACAGAATCTAGTACTTCACACCGGAAAGTCGCCCTTCTTGACAGATGAGCCATCAAGGGTCAATCGCATCAATGCGGCGCAATTCACCCATAAATTCATGGCGAAATGCGGCTTTTGACCGTATTGATGTTTCTACTATTCCGGCTAGTATCGGGCAAATCGCCTGTGCTGCTTATCACCGGCCCCACCGCTCCCGATCTTCGATGAGCGACCGTCATGTGACGCAGGTCTCTGGCGACTTACCGCCCAGTAACCCTACGGTTCCCCTCACGCCACCCTCACCCACGAGCATGCACCCGACAACTGCAGAACGTCTGGACGTGAGAGGAACCCCCCACATGACCACGAGACGCCCCTGGGCGTGCCGCGCAGCCGTCACCGCCGCCTCCGCCGCCGCCCTCGCGGCCCTTGCCGTCCCCGCCGAGGCCGCGACGACCACCACGGGCACCTTGACGACCGCAACGACGGCCACTGTCACCACAACGGCCACCACCGCGGCTGCCGAGGACGCCGACTACGCGACCTGGCAGAAGGACTGCCAGGCCGTGATGGACCAGGCCCTGCCCTATCTGAAGCAGCGCATGGCGGCGACGAAGCCGGGCGAGAAGCAGGCGATCGTCTTCGACGTCGACAACACCACCCTGGAGACCGACTTCGGCTTCAGCTACCCGCAGCCGGCCAACAAGCCCGTCCTGGCCGTCGCCAAGTACGCGCAGGAGCACGGCGTCTCCCTGTTCTTCGTCACGGCTCGTCCGGGGATCATCGCCTCGGTGACCGACTACAACCTCGCCCACGTCGGCTACAAGGTCTCCGGGCTCTATGTCCGCGGCTTCGCCGACCTCTTCAAGGACGTCGCCGCCTACAAGACCGCCCAGCGCGTCGACATCGAGTCCAAGGGCTACACGATCATCGCGAACATCGGCAACAGCGCCACGGACCTCTCGGGCGGCCACGCCGAGAAGACGTACAAACTGCCGGACTACGACGGTCAGTTGTCGTAACCGCCCACAAAGCAGGCGATCATTGCCCGCCCCCGAGGCGTGCGAAAGGGGCCGGTGCTCGAAAGCACCGGCCCCTTTCCGTGGCGCCGCAGCCCTGAGGCTTACGCCTCCTTGCTCAGGTTCGGTCCGGCTCCGCCGGCCGCCTGCTCGATCGGCGGGACGTCGGGCAGGGCCGACTTCTCCTCACCCCGGAAGGTGAAGGTCGCCGTCTCGCCTTCGCCCTCGGTGTCCACGACCACGATGTGACCGGGACGCAGCTCGCCGAAGAGGATCTTCTCGGAGAGCGAGTCCTCGATCTCGCGCTGGATGGTGCGACGCAGCGGACGCGCACCCAGCACCGGGTCGTAGCCCTTCTTGGACAGCAGTTCCTTGGCGGACTGGGAGAGCTCGATGCCCATGTCCCGGTCCTTGAGGCGCTCGTCCACCTTGCCGACCATGAGGTCGACGATCGCGAGGATGTCGGCCTGGGTCAGCTGCGGGAAGACGACCACGTCGTCGACGCGGTTGAGGAACTCGGGGCGGAAGTGCTGCTTGAGCTCGTCCGAGACCTTGTTCTTCATGCGCTCGTAGTTGGACTTCGTGTCACCCGCGGCGGCGAAGCCGAGGTTGAAGCCCTTGGAGATGTCCCGGGTGCCGAGGTTGGTCGTCATGATGATGACCGTGTTCTTGAAGTCCACGACCCGGCCCTGGGAGTCGGTCAGGCGACCGTCCTCCAGGATCTGCAGCAGCGAGTTGAAGATGTCCGGGTGGGCCTTCTCGACCTCGTCGAAGAGGACGACCGAGAACGGCTTGCGGCGCACCTTCTCGGTCAGCTGGCCGCCCTCTTCGTAGCCCACGTATCCGGGGGGCGAACCGAACAGACGCGACACCGTGTGCTTCTCGCTGAACTCCGACATGTCGAGGGAGATCAGCGCGTCCTCGTCACCGAAGAGGAACTCGGCGAGGGCCTTGGAGAGTTCGGTCTTACCGACACCGGACGGGCCGGCGAAGATGAACGAACCACCGGGACGCTTCGGGTCCTTGAGGCCCGCACGCGTACGACGGATCGCCTTCGACAGCGCCTTGACGGCGTCCTTCTGGCCGATGACCCGCTTGTGGAGCTCGTCCTCCATGCGCAGCAGACGCGAGGACTCCTCCTCGGTCAGCTTGAAGACCGGGATGCCGGTGGCGGTCGCGAGGACCTCGGCGATCAGCTCGCCGTCGACCTCGGCGACGACGTCCATGTCGCCGGCCTTCCACTCCTTCTCCCGCTTGGCCTTGGCGGCCAGGAGCTGCTTCTCCTTGTCGCGGAGGGAGGCGGCCTTCTCGAAGTCCTGCGAATCGATCGCGGACTCCTTGTCCCGGCGGACACCGGCGATCTTCTCGTCGAACTCGCGCAGGTCCGGCGGCGCGGTCATCCGGCGGATGCGCATCCGGGAGCCGGCCTCGTCGATCAGGTCGATCGCCTTGTCCGGCAGGAAGCGGTCCGAGATGTACCGGTCGGCCAGAGTGGCGGCCTGGACCAGCGCCTCGTCGGTGATGGAGACGCGGTGGTGCGCCTCGTACCGGTCACGCAGACCCTTGAGGATCTCGATGGTGTGCGGCAGGGACGGCTCCGCCACCTGGATGGGCTGGAAGCGGCGCTCGAGGGCCGCGTCCTTCTCCAGGTGCTTGCGGTACTCGTCCAGCGTCGTCGCACCGATGGTCTGCAGCTCACCGCGGGCCAGCATCGGCTTCAGGATCGAAGCCGCGTCGATGGCGCCCTCGGCGGCACCCGCACCGACCAGCGTGTGCAGCTCGTCGATGAACAGGATGATGTCACCGCGGGTGCGGATCTCCTTGAGGACCTTCTTCAGGCGCTCCTCGAAGTCACCGCGGTAGCGGGAGCCGGCGACCAGCGCGCCGAGGTCCAGGGTGTAGAGGTGCTTGTCCTTGAGGGTCTCGGGCACCTCGCCCTTGACGATGGCCTGGGCGAGACCCTCGACGACGGCGGTCTTGCCGACACCGGGCTCACCGATCAGGACCGGGTTGTTCTTCGTACGACGGGACAGCACCTGCATGACCCGCTCGATCTCCTTCTCGCGCCCGATGACCGGGTCGAGCTTGGACTCACGAGCGGCCTGGGTGAGGTTCCGGCCGAACTGGTCGAGGACCAGGGACGTCGAGGGCGTGCCCTCGGCAGGCCCGCCGGCGGCGGCGGTCTCCTTGCCCTGGTAACCGGAGAGCAGCTGGATGACCTGCTGCCGCACCCGGTTGAGATCTGCGCCCAGCTTGACCAGGACCTGGGCGGCGACGCCCTCGCCCTCACGGATCAGGCCGAGCAGGATGTGCTCCGTGCCGATGTAGTTGTGGCCCAGCTGAAGGGCCTCGCGGAGCGACAGCTCCAGGACCTTCTTGGCACGGGGGGTGAAGGGGATGTGCCCGGACGGGGCCTGCTGCCCCTGCCCGATGATCTCCTCCACCTGCTGGCGGACCGCCTCGAGCGAAATCCCGAGGCTCTCAAGGGCCTTGGCGGCGACACCCTCACCCTCGTGGATCAGGCCCAGGAGGATGTGCTCGGTGCCGATGTAGTTGTGGTTGAGCATCCGGGCTTCTTCCTGAGCCAGGACGACAACCCGCCGCGCGCGGTCGGTGAACCTCTCGAACATCGTTAATCGCTCCTCAGAGCGGTCAGGCAGTGGGGGGAACTTCCCCTCCCTGTCCTTCCGCAGCTTAGTCCCGCAAGCGGGGACCGCTCATTCCAACTGCCGACACCGGACCGAGAACCAACACTGCCTCCTGACCCCGAACGCCGACATATGCTCCAACCTGATGGTGCGAGACGATGTTCCCGCAGGCCAAGCTGTTACCCCCACCATCAGTACGCCGATGGCGAACGTGAGACGGCCTGTCCTGCGTGTCGCCCCCTCCCACTAGGGATGTCTTACCCGCTCGCACGGACAGTCCATGCCGCGCGCCCCCGTTCCCTCCGCTATGGGCGAACAACCTTGTGCTCCGCCGTGCCCCCGCACGCCCCCATTTCCAGCACTCTGCGCATTCGCCGTACCACAGAGCGTAACTTGCGCGCCCTTTCGACGGTTGCGCCTGGCATGGTTGGCGCCCTCCCCCCGATCACCACGGACCTTCGCACGGGTTCCTCGGACCTTCCCAAGGGTCCCACGGGCCTCGCCACGGTCCCGCTCCCCCGTCGGCCGCTCGATCCGAGCGAGGAGATCTGCCCGCGGGAGGAGAGCCGTCGGTGGTACGAGATCCGTCGGTGGTACGAGAACGACCTGGGCTGGCCGACAGTGCCCGCGCGTCCAGAGCCCGCCGCAACTCCAGGTGTCCCCGCCTGTCCGGTCCGGCTCCGCGTGGGCCCGCGTTTCGACGTCCTGGAGGTGCCGGCCGAGGCGGGACGGGCGGCCCTGCGGCACCTCGCCGCGGACTCTCCGGTGGCCCTGCAGGGCGGCCGGATGCGGATCCTGGTGGCGGCGGGCAGCGCGGAGGACGTGCCGGGCGTGCTGGAGTGGCTGGAGTGGGGCTCGCTGCCGCTCGACCTCACGATGATCGGCGACGGCGGCGTGATGGACGCGCCGCTGCCTGCCGATGCGAGGGCGGCGATGGCGGCGGGGCTGACGCGCAGACCCGGGTCCGCGCCCGAACCGACGCTTCCTGGGTCCGCGGGACCGACCAGGCCGACGGGGCCGGCCGACGTGTGGACGCTGCCCGTGGGCTGCTCGGGGGCCGCGCAGGGGGCCGCCGTGTGGGTGCGGCCCCCCGAGCCTGAAGGCGAGGTCGAGGCCTCGCTGCCGACACTGTCGGTCGTGGGGCGCGGTGGGGGCGTTGGGGGCGCCCCCGATCTCGTACGCGTGCTGAACACGGTGGCAACGCAATGCCACCGCCTGCGGCTTCGACGCGCGCAAGCCCTGCCGTCGGCCGTCCTCCCCCGGACCCGGCACTGAGCCAGGCCGCGCTTCGGGCAGGATCCACGCTGCACAGGATCCACGCTGCGCCGGGTCCCTCGATCAGCCGTTGGCCTTCTCGTAAGCCTCGCGAATGGACTGCGGAACACGGCCGCGGTCATTGACCTCGTAACCGTTCTCCTTCGCCCAGGCACGGATCTGCGCGGTGTCCTGGCTGCCGCCGGAAGCCGCACGCGCCTTTCCACGCCCACCCGAAGCACGGCCTCCGGTACGGCGGCCGCCCTTCACGTAAGGGTCAAGAAGGCCGCGCAGCTTGTCCGCATTGGCGGTCGTGAGATCGATCTCGTACGTCTTGCCGTCCAACGCGAACGTGACAGTCTCGTCCGCCTCGCCGCCGTCGAGGTCGTCGACAAGAAGGACCTGAACCTTCTGTGCCACCGGATTTCCTTTCATCCATAACGTGAGGGCCGGGAGTCTGCGGCGTCCGCCGTTTCGCCGTCCCCTGTTATATGCAGTACTGCACTACGTCGGAAAGCAAACCGCTTTTGCCGGAAAAACACAAACCCCTGGGAGAGACCGACCGACCTCCCACAGTCCGGAAACGTGCGCGTTTCGGACATAGGGAACCCGGGCAGGGCTCGTCCGGACGGAATACGCCTTCCGGATCCCGTCTTGTCGTCCCTTGTCCCGTCCGGGCGATCACAGATGCAGAAGCATCCGGCTGTTGCCCAAGGTGTTCGGTTTCACTCGTTCGAGACCGAGGAACTCCGCCACGCCTTCGTCATAGGAACGCAGGAGCTCCGCGTAGACATCGGTGTCGACGGGTGTCTCACCGATCTCCACGAAGCCGTGCTTGCCGAAGAAGTCCACTTCGAAGGTCAGACAGAAAACGCGACGAACACCGAGCCAGCGCGCGGTGTGCAGCAACTTCTCCAGTAGCTGATGGCCGACACCGGCGCCCTTCAGGCCGGGCTTCACGGCGAGAGTACGGACTTCCGCGAGGTCTTCCCACATCACGTGCAGGGCGCCACAGCCCACGACCTCGGCGTTGTCGTCCCGTTCGGCGACCCAGAACTCCTGGATGTCCTCGTAAAGCGTCACCGTCGCTTTGTCGAGAAGGATGCCGCCACGGACGTACGCGTCAAGGAGACGGCGCACGGCCGGGACATCGCCGGTACGGGCACGCCGGACGGTGATGGCTTTTGCGGTGACTTCGGGACTCGCGACGGAGGGACTCTCCGCCGAGCTCTGCGCTGAGCTCTCTGCTGAGCTCTCTGTTGACATGAGCGGACGCTATCGCCCGCGGCCCTCCGGTGCCGAGCCGGGGTTCGTCCGCGCGGTATCGGGGGCGGAGGCCGGGGCGGGCTCCGGGGATTCCGGGCCCTGAACGATGCGGACGGCGTCCCGCAGGGCAACTCGCTGTTCCTCGCTCATCATGCCGAAGAACGCGACGAGAGCGGCGGCCGGGTTGTCGCTCTGCGACCAGGCCTCGTTCATCAGGGCCGCGGCGTACGCGGCGCGCGTGGAGACCGCCTCATATCGATAGGCCCGGCCTTCGGCCTCACGACGAACCCAGCCCTTCTGATGGAGATTGTCCAGAACGGTCATCACCGTGGTGTAGGCGATGGACCGTTCCTGCTGAAGATCTTCCAGGACTTCTCGAACGGTCACCGGGCGGTTCCACTTCCACACCCGCGTCATGACCGCGTCTTCGAGTTCTCCCAATGGGCGAGGCACAACTCAGCACAATAGTGGGAGATACCGGTATTGGCGTGACGAACGTGCTCTTTCATCATCAAACAAGCGCAAAAGGGGTGTACGACTCGACAGGGTGTGGAGTCGTACACCGGTGAGGCGCGCTGTCCGTCCGCTCAGGCGTCGGTGTGCGCCGAGCTCTGACGGGCGTCCTCGGCGCGCGCCAGGGCGGCGTCGACGACCGCGTCCTCCTTGGCCTTGTTGGCCCCGCCCTGGGTCTTCACGATCACCCTGATCACACCGATGAAGAACACGGCCATGACGACCGGGGGCACGAGCGCGGAGACGTAGTCCATGCGTCCAGGGTAGCCAGGGGCCGGGGGACGCTCGGGGCGGGGTGGGGCGAAGTGGGGCGAGGCGAGACAGTGCGCTTCAGCCTGCGACGACCAGTTGTCGCGGAGGGGTCGCGGACGGCGGGGTGGCGGGTTTGCGCCGCGGGAAGACCTCGCCCGGCGTGGGGATGGGGCGCGCCGGCTTGGGCCCGGCAGGACCGGGCGGCTCGGGAGCGGCCGGCCTGGACGGTTCGGGCGCACCGGGCCGCTGTGGCCGGTCAGGCCGCTCCGGTCGCTCCGGTCGCTCGGCGGGCTTCTGCGGGGGCTTCCGTGCGGGTTCCTTCGCCGGATCCTTGGCGGCGCGGTTCGTTGCGTCCCGCTCGGCGGTGTGCCACCCGGCCGGGTGGTCGTCCCTGGCCGCCGAACGGCCCCCAGGGAGGGCCAGGAGGCGGGTACGGGAGGCGGGGACGGCCGGGGTTGAGCAGGAGGCCAGGCGGGTGGCGTTGCGGGACAGACGGGCACGCACGTCCCGTTCCACGAGGGCTTCGCAGCGGTCGAGGAGGGCGGCGGCGAGGGGGTTGCCGCGCAGGGCCCTGAGGCCGGCCAGATCGTCGGGGTCCGGGCGGTGCCCGGCGCCCAGCGCCTCCTCCAGCAGCGCGAGGAATCCGGCGGCGGTGCCGGGGAGTGCGGCGCGGTACCGGGCGAGGTCGGCCACCAGGAAGGCGCGCATCCGGGCACCCTCACGCGTCGCCTCGTCGAGGGACTCGGCGAGGCGGAGGCAGGCCTGGACGTCCTCGGCGGAGGCGGGCGTGGGGTTCAGGGCGAGGGCGAGAGCGCGGCGGAGCACACGCAGCTCCTCCACACCGAACGCCATGCCGCCGCGGGATCCGTATGGCGTGGGCATGTGGCGACGATACGCGCTAATCAGACAAACTCGACATAAGTCACCCGGGTGTCGCGTCCACAGCCACCCGGCCGGCGGGTCCGGGGGCACCGGCGGGTCCGGAGGACGCGGTGCAGTCTGGCGGCGGTCGAAGGCGCACGGCCCAAGCCGACTTCTTGAGCCCGGCCCCGACCGGGGCCGAAGGGACGGAAGCGGACGGGAGGCAAGGGCGACGGGGAGGACGGGACGGGCAAGGGCGACAGGGGAGGACGGGACGCGTAAGGGCGGAGGGGGGCGAAGAATCAGCCCTGCGCTCGCCCCCCGCCCGCACGCGCACCCCTCACATCCGCGACACGTTCCGCTCGTACACCAAGCGCAACCCGATCAACGTCAGCCACGGCTCGTGCTCGTCGATGACCGCGGACTCCCCCAGCACCATCGGCGCCAGTCCCCCCGTCGCGATGACCGTCACGTCCTCAGGCTCGTCCGCGAGTTCCCGTGCCATCCGGTTCACGACGCCGTCCACCTGGCCCGCGAACCCGTAGATGATCCCGGACTGCATGGCTTCGACGGTGTTCTTGCCGATCACGCTGCGCGGCCGCGCCACCTCGATCTTCCGCAGCTGCGCTCCCTTCACACCGAGCGCCTCGACGGAGATCTCGATACCGGGTGCGATGACACCGCCGACGTACTCCCCGCGCGCGGAGACCGCGTCGAACGTGGTCGCCGTACCGAAGTCCACGACGATGGCCGGTCCGCCGTACAACTCGACGGCCGCCACCGCGTTGATGATCCGGTCCGCGCCGACCTCCTTGGGGTTGTCGGTGAGGACCGGCACCCCCGTCTTCACGCCCGGCTCGACCAGGACCGCGGGCACGTCGCCGTAATAGCGCCGCGTGACCTCGCGCAACTCGTGCAGGACCGACGGGACGGTCGCGCAGATCGCGATGCCGTCGATGCCGTCGCCCAGCTCGTCGCCGAGGAGGGGGTGCATGCCCATCAGGCCCTGCAGCAGGACCGCCAGCTCGTCGGCGGTGCGGCGCGCGTCCGTGGAGATGCGCCAGTGCTCGACGATGTCCTCGCCGTCGAACAGGCCCAGAACCGTGTGCGTGTTGCCCACGTCGATGGTGAGGAGCATCGCGACTACTCCGCCTCGCGCAGGTCCAGGCCGATGTCCAGGATCGGCGAGGAGTGGGTGAGGGCCCCTACGGCGAGGTAGTCGACGCCGGTGTCGGCGTACGCGCGCGCGTTGTCCAGCGTCAGGCGGCCCGACGCCTCCAGGGCCGCGCGGCCGTGGACGATCGCCACCGCCTCCTCGCACTCGCCCGGCGTGAAGTTGTCCAGCAGGATCAGGTCGGCGCCCGCGTCGACGACCTCGCGCAGCTGGTGCAGGGTGTCGACCTCCACCTCGATCGGCACCTCCGGGAAGGCCTCCCGTACGGCCTTGAAGGCCTGGGCGACGCCGCCCGCGGCGACCACGTGGTTGTCCTTGACGAGGGCTGCGTCGGACAGCGACATACGGTGGTTGACGCCGCCGCCGCAGCGGACCGCGAACTTCTCCAGGGAGCGCAGGCCCGGTGTCGTCTTGCGGGTGTCGCGGACGCGCGCCTTGGTGCCCTCCAGGGCGTCCGCCCACGCGCGCGTGGCGGTCGCGATGCCCGACAGGCGGCACAGGAGGTTGAGCGCGCTGCGTTCGGCGGTCAGCAGGTCACGGGTGCGGGTGGTGACCGACAGCAGCTTCTGTCCGGCCTCCACGCGGTCGCCGTCCTCAACGTGCCGCTCGACCTCGAACTCGTCCGTGCAGACCACCGAGACGACCGCCTCGGCGACCCTGAGGCCGGCCACCACGCCCGCCTCGCGCGCGGTGAAGTCGGCGGTGGCGACGGCCTCCTCCGGGATGGTCGCGACGGTCGTGACGTCCACGCCGTGGTCGAGGTCCTCCTGGATGGCGACGTTGGCGATGTCCTCGACCTCCACGGGGTCGAGCCCGGCGTCGGTCAGGAGCTGTGCGAGCGCGGGGTCGAGCCCGCACTCCGCGTATTCTGCGGCTTCCTCGTAGCCGTCGGCGCCACAGGCGCAGCCGTCGCCGCAGCCGCCGGTCGACGCGAGGGGAAGGTCGGGGGTGCTCACTTCTGTCACTGCTCCTGGTGGGGCTGCCGGTACTGCCGGGTCGGGGGGAAGTCTGCGGTATCGGTGGTGTGTACGGCGAGGGTGCGGTCCGGATTCAGCCGTACGACGATGTGGCGGCGCCAGGCCGTGTCGTCGCGCTCGGCGTGGTCCTCGCGCCAGTGGCAGCCCCGGGTCTCCTCGCGCAGGCTGGCCGCGGCGACCAGGACGCGGGCCACACACAGGAGGTTGGTGGCCTCCCAGGTGTCGACGCCGGGCTCGGCGGTCTTGCCGTTCTCGTCGAGGGCGTCCCGGGCGTCGCTGTGCAGCCGCTGGAGGGCGTCCGCGGCGGTGGCCAGGGAGCCTGCGGAGCGCAGGACGCCCGCGCCCCGTGTCATGGTCCGCTGGATCGCGAACCGGGCCTCGGGCGCCAGCAGCGGGTGGGCGGGCTTCTCCGGGTGGTCGAAGGGGGCGGGCACGCGCGCGTGGAGGCCGTTTTCCGCCCGGCTCGCCCCGATGTCGGCGGCGATGCGCTCGGCGTAGACCAGACCCTCCAGGAGGGAGTTCGACGCGAGCCGGTTGGCGCCGTGCACGCCGGTGCACGCGACCTCGCCGCACGCGTACAGGCCGGGAACGGTGGTGCGGCCGTGGTCGTCGGTGCGGACGCCGCCGGAGGCGTAGTGGGCGGCCGGGGCGATCGGGATGGGCTCGTGGACCGGGTCGATGCCGTGGGCGCGGCAGGCGGCCAGGATCGTCGGGAAACGGTGCTCCCACATGTCGGCGCCGAAGTGCCGGGCGTCGAGGAACATGTGCTCGGCGTCCTGCTCCTGCATGCGCCGCATGATGCCCTTGGCGACGATGTCCCGGGGCGCCAGCTCGGCGAGTTCGTGCCGGCCGGCCATGAAGCGCACACCGTCGGCGTCCACGAGGTGGGCGCCCTCGCCCCGTACCGCTTCGGACACGAGCGGCTGCTGGCCCTCGGCGTCCGCACCGAGGAACAGCACGGTGGGGTGGAACTGGACGAACTCGAGGTCGGAGACCTCCGCGCCGGCGCGCAGGGCGAGCGCCACGCCGTCGCCCGTCGACACGGACGGGTTGGTGGTCGCCGAGAAGACCTGGCCCATCCCGCCGGTCGCGAGGACCACCGCGGGCGCGTGCACCGCGCCCACACCGTCGTGCTGGCCCTCGCCCATGACGTGCAGGGTCACACCCGCCGTCCGGCCGTCCTCGTCCGTGAGGAGGTCCAGGACGAGCGCGTTCTCGATCGTGCGCAGCCCCCGCGCGCGGACGGCTTCGACCAGTGCGCGGGAGATCTCCGCGCCGGTCGCGTCGCCGCCCGCGTGGGCGATACGGCGGCGGTGGTGGCCACCCTCGCGGGTGAGCTCCAGGTCGCCCGCTTCGGACTCGTCGAAGTGCGCGCCGGTCGCGATCAGGCGGCGTACTGCGTCGGGACCCTCGGTGACGAGGATCCGTACGGCCTCCTCGTCGCACAGGCCCGCGCCGGCGACCAGGGTGTCGTCCAGGTGCTGTTCGGGCGTGTCGCCCTCGCCGAGGGCGGCTGCGATACCGCCCTGCGCCCAGCGGGTGGAGCCGTCGTCGAGGCGGGCCTTGGTGACCACGACCGTGCTGAGACCGGCCGCCTCGCAGCGCAGGGCGGTGGTCAGGCCGGCGACGCCCGAGCCGACGACCACGACGTCCGCGGCGATGTTCCACCCGGGCACGGGCGCATGCAAGCGGAGGTGAGCGCGAAGCGCTCTCGTCTGAGGGTGGTGGTGGGCGACGGGCGGGCGTATGCCTGTGCTGGTCACGAGGCGGCTCCGAAGGTGAGGGGGATGTTGTCGATCAGCCGGGTCGTCCCGACCCGGGCGGCGACGGCGAGAACGGCCTCGCCGGTGAAGTCGTCCTCGATCTCCGAGAAGTCGGACGGGTCGACGAGGGCGAGGTAGTCCAGCGCGAGCGGGGGATCCAGGCGGGCGGCGTCGTCGAGGACCAGGCGGGCGGCCGCGCGGACGGCCGACGGGGCGCCCGGGAGCGCCTTGGCGACGGCGTGGGCGTCGGCCGCGGCGCGGGACTCCCCGATGGCGCTCAGGGCCTCGGCACGCGCACGCGTGGCGGGCACCTCGAGCGCCCGCGCGCGCAGCGCCTCCTGCGCCGCGTGCCGGTCACGGCCGGCGAACAGCGCGCGGGACAGCACGAGCGCCGTGCGCCGTTCGGCCGGCGAAAGGTAGCGGTTGCGGCTGGACAGGGCCAGCCCGTCGTCCTCGCGCACGGTCGGTACGCCGACGATCTCGACGCCGAAGTTCAGGTCCCGCACCATGCGGCGGATCAGGGCGAGCTGCTGGGCGTCCTTCTGGCCGTACAGCGCCACGTCGGGGCGGGTGAGGTGCAGCAGCTTGGCGACGACGGTGAGCATGCCGTCGAAGTGGCCGGGGCGCGACGCGCCTTCCAGGCGCTCCCCCATGGGGCCGGCGCTGATGCGGACCTGAGGCTCGCCGCCCGGGTACACCTCGTCCACGGAGGGGGCGAACACGACGTCCGCGCCCGACTCGTCGGCGAGCTTGACGTCGGCGTCCAGGGTGCGCGGATAGCGGTCGAGGTCCTCGCCCTGGCCGAACTGCAGGGGGTTCACGAAGACCGTGACGACGACCTCGCCGTCCGGGCCGGCGATCTCGCGGGCGGTGCGGATCAGCGTGGCGTGGCCCTCGTGCAGGGCACCCATGGTCATCACGACGACGCGGCGGCCCGTCCGCGCGCGGGCGTGCAGTTCGTCAGCGGTACGCAGCAGGACGGTGCTCATCGGGCATCCCCTTCGGCGCCGTTGGTCCCGTGGGCGAGTACCCCGAGGAGGTCCTGAGCGAGTTCCGGCTTCAGCAGGCCGTGGGCGAGCGCCCGGTCCGCCGTCGCGCGGGCCATCGCCAGATAGCCGGCGACGGCCTGCGGGGCGTGCTTGCGCAGCTCCTCGACGTGGGCGGCGACCGTGCCGGCGTCCCCGCGCGCGACGGGGCCGGTGAGCGCCGCGTCGCCGGAGCGCAGGGTGTTGTCGAGGGCGGCGCCGAGCAGCGGGCCGAGCATCCGGTCGGGGGCCTCGACTCCGGAGGCGCGCAACAGCTCCATGGACTGGGCGACCAGCGTCACCAGGTGGTTGGCGCCCAGCGCGAGGGCCGCGTGGTACAGCGGCCGCATCTCCTCCGCGATCCACTCGGGTTCGCCGCCCATCTCGATGACCAGGGCCTCGGCCGCGAGTCGCAGCTCCTGGGGCGCGGTGACGCCGAAGGAGCATCCGGCCAGGCGCTGTACGTCCACGGGGGTGCCGGTGAAGGTCATCGCCGGGTGCAGGGCCAGCGGCAGCGCGCCGGCGCGCAGAGCGGGGTCCAGGACCTTGGCGCCGTACCGCCCGGAGGTGTGCACCAGCAGCTGGCCGGGCCGGACCGCGCCGGTCTCGGCGAGGCCCTTGACGAGGCCGGGCAGGACGTCGTCGGGGACGGTCAGCAGCACCAGGTCGGCCCGCTCCATGACCTCGGCGGGCGGGACGAGCGGCACGTCGGGCAGCAGTTGCGCGGCCCGGCGCCGGGAGGCGTCGGAGACGCCGGAGGCGGCCACCGGCCGGTGGCCGGCGAGTTGGAGGGACGCGGCGAGCGCGGGGCCCACGCGGCCGGCGCCGACGACGCCGACGGTGAGCCGCGCGGGGCGGTCCTGGGTGTCTGGCTGTTGGACTGTACTCACGCGACGGCGGCCTTCCCGTTCCAGTCCGCTCTGGGTACCGGACGATTTCTCGTCATGTTAACGCGATTGGTTCCGGGGGCGGTCGGTTGTCCACAGGCTGTGGGTTCCCGTGCGCCCCGCACCTATTGACCGCACGTGCTGAAAACCGGGTGCCCGCGCGGAGGGGCTGCGGGCATCATCCGGGGATGAGCGACACGGCGGAGCAGGCAGAGAACAGCCAGGATCGGGAGCGGATCTCGGACGAAGAACGGCGTCCACAGCGCAGAGCGCGGCGCATAGCCGCCTGTAGAGGCGCGGACCGCGCCCTCGCGCGCCTGGGCGTCCTCGGCACCCTCCGGGAGCGCCTGGCCCTGCTGGACGCGGCGTCGGAGCTGTACGACCTCGACGAGACGTCGGACATGTATGGCGACGGAATCGTCGAGGCCCTGGAGAACAAGGTCGCCGGACTGCTCGGCACGGAGGCCGCCGCCTTCTTCCCGACGGGCACGATGGCCCAGCAGGTCGCCCTGCGCTGCTGGGCGGGCCGCACCGGCGACCCGGCCGTCGCCCTGCACGGGCTGTCCCACCCAGAGCTGCACGAGCGGAACGCGTTCAGCCAGGTCAGCGGATTGCGCCCGGTCCGGATGACGAGCGAGCCCCGGCTGCCGACCGCGGACGAGGTACGGCGCTTCGACGAGCCCTTCGGGGCATTGATGCTGGAACTCCCCCTCAGGGACGCCGGTTTCGTGCTGCCCTCCTGGGAGGAGCTGGTCGAGGTCGTCGAGGCCGCCCGGGAACGCGACGCGGTGGTCCACTTCGACGGGGCCCGCCTGTGGGAGTCCACCGTGCACTTCGGCCGGCCTCTGGAAGAGATCGCGGGGCTGGCCGACAGCGTCTACGTGTCGTTCTACAAGTCTCTGGAGGGCTACGGCGGCGCCGCTCTCGCCGGCCCGAAGACTCTCATCGAGGAGGCGAAGGCCTGGCGGCACCGGTACGGCGGCACGGTCTTCCAGCAGTTCCCGACCGTGCTGTCGGTACTGGCCGGACTGGAGCGCGAGCTGCCGCGGCTGCCCGAGTACGTGGCCCACGCGCGCGTGGTGGCCGACGCGCTGCGCGAGGGGTTCGCGGCGGCCGGGGTGCCATGGGCGCGCGTACACCCCGAGGTGCCGCACACCCACGACTTCCAGGTCTGGCTGCCGTACGACGTGGAAACCGTCTCGGAGGCCGCGATCCGGCAGGCCGAGGAGACGAGGACCGTCCTGTTCGCCAACCCGTGGGAAGACAAGGGCCCGGGTCTGGCCGCGACGGAGGTCTACATACGGGCCTCCGGCCTGGAGTGGACGCCGGACGACGTGAAGTCGGCGGTGGCGGACTTCGTCTCCCTGCTGAGCGCCGGGGACGGCAGCTGACCCGCAGCCGGACCGGAGCCGTGGCCGCAGCCGGCGGCTCACGGCCGGCCGTCATCCGCCCGCGGGCCGGTCGTTCGGCGAGCACCGCACGGAAGGCGGGCGGTGCCGCAGTTCCCGGACGACCTGCCGGTGTCCGGGGATGTCGTGGGCGCCGGGCGCGTGCGGCGCCTGCCCACCGAGCTGCCGGGCCCGGTACGTGTCCAGGAGGTGCTGGTGGATGCCCCGCCAGGCGGCTTCTGATGAATCCCCACCAGCCGGCTTCTGATGGATCCCCGCCAGGCGTCGACCATGCATCCCCGCCAGGCGTCGGCCATGGAGCCCCCGCTAGCCGCGCCCGCCCGCGCGCACCAGACCCGTCTCGTAGGCCAGGACGACGACCTGTACCCGGTCCCGCAGCCCCAGCTTGGTCAGGATGCGGCCCACATGGGTCTTGACGGTCGCCTCGGACAGCACGAGCCGGGCCGCGATCTCGCCGTTGGACAGGCCCTGGGCGACCAGCACCATGACCTCTCGCTCCCGGTCGGTGAGCCGCTCCAGCTCCTTGTACTGGGGCTCCTTGCCGGCACTCGGCAGCATCGGAGCGAAGCGGTCGAGCAGCCGGCGCGTGGTCGACGGCGCCACCACCGCGTCGCCGCTGTGCACCGAGCGGATCGCGGTGAGCAGCTCGCCGGGCGGCACGTCCTTGAGCATGAAGCCGGAGGCGCCCGCCTTCAGCCCGGAGAACGCGTACTCGTCCAGGTCGAAGGTGGTCAGGATCAGCACCTTCGGCGGGTCGGGCTCCGAGCAGATGCGGCGGGTGGTCTCCACCCCGTCCAGCTTCGGCATCCGGACGTCCATCAGCACGACGTCCACGGCGGTCGAGCGCAGCACCTGAAGGGCCTCGACACCGTCGCCCGCCTCCGCGACGACCTCCATGTCCGGCTGGGCCGCGAGCACCATCCGGAACCCGGTGCGCAGCAGCACCTGGTCGTCGACGAGCATCACGCGGATCGTCATGGGGCCTCTTCCGTGGGTTGTTGCGGGGTGCGGGGCAGGGGGCGTGACAGGTGTCAACCGAGGGCGTACGTAGGCGTCAGTGCGCCGGTTTGAGCGGGAGCAGGGCGCTGATGCGGAATCCTCCGCCGGGACGCGGGCCCGCGTCCAGGGTGCCGCCGACCATGCCGACCCGCTCGCGCATACCGATCAGGCCGTGGCCGGCGCCGTCGACGCCGCCCTCCTCGTACAGCTCGTGCGGGGCGCCCTTGCCGTCGTCCTCGACGAGCAGGCCGAGGCCGTCGTCGAAGTAGACCAGCCGGACGCTGGCGCCCGCGTTCGGGCCGCCGTGCTTGCGCGTGTTGGTCAGCGCCTCCTGCACGATGCGGTACGCCGTGAGCTCGACGCCGCTGGGCAGCGGTCGCGGGGTGCCCTCGATCTTGAAGTCGACGGGCAGTCCGGAGCCCCGGCACTGCTCGACCAGGTCCTCGATCTGCTCCACGTCGGGCTGCGGGACGTACTCGCCGCCCTCCTGGTGCTCGCCGGTGCGCAGCACGCCCAGCAGGCGGCGCATCTCGGCGAGCGCCTGGCGGCCGGTGGAGGAGATGGTCTCCAGGGCCTTTTTCGCCTGGTCGGGGGCCGCGTCGAGGACGTAGGCGGCGCCGTCGGCCTGGACCACCATCACCGAGACGTTGTGCGCGACGACGTCGTGCAGCTCGCGCGCGATCCGCGCGCGCTCGGCGGCGACCGCGACCTTGGACTGCGCCTCGCGCTCCCTCTCCAGCCGCGCGGCCCGCTCCTCCAGCTGCGCGAAGTAGGCGCGGCGGGTGCGGATCGAGTCGCCGAGGACCCAGGCCAGCGCGAACGGCACCGTCTGGAAGACCATGAGGGCGACGTTGCCCAGGGCGCTCGTGTCCTGGTTGGGCCAGCGCAACTGGGCCACCGGAGCCGCGCACAGACCCGTCGCCAGCGCGAGCCGGGAGGCCCAGCGCTCGCCCGTGGCGGCCACGGTGTAGACGATCGCCAGCAGGGCGAAGTCGGCGGCCATCGTCTCGACGTCCAGCGCGACCTGCGCGACACCGAGCCCGAGGCCCAGCAGCAGCATCTTCTCCGGCATTTTCCGGCGCAGCGCGACCACCAGGCACAGCAGCAGCATGACCGGGACGATCACACCGGGGGAGTCCGTCCCCCGGCCGACCTGCCGGGCGTCCTCGCTCGCCACCGAGATCCCGAGCAGGACAACGGCCCAGACAATGTCGACCCATGTCGGGTGTCTGCGGAGGAAATCGTAGAGGCGCTGCACGTAACCCAGCGTAGGGAAGTCAGATGCGTGCAGGGGTCAACCGGAGGACCGATCCCTGTCTCGCCCGCATACTCCGCAAGGTGGAGTTTTGGTGATTGCGTTCCCTAACCTGGGCCGGTGGCGGCAGAGGCGGCGGGCGAGTGGCAGGGCTGGCGGGCGGCGGCCGAGGCGGCTTTGTACGGCCCGGACGGCTTCTATCGCAGGCCCGAGGGACCGGCCGGGCACTTCCGTACGTCCGTGCACGCGTCGCCGTTGTTCGCCCAGGCCGTGGCCCGGCTGCTGTGCCGGGTCGACGAGGCGCTGGGGCGGCCCGCGGAGCTCGGCTTCGTCGACATGGCCGCGGGGCGCGGCGAGCTGGCCGCCGGAGTGCTCGCCGCGCTGCCGGCCGAGGTGGCCGCCCGCGCGCGCGGGTACGCCGTCGAGATCACCGAGCGCCCCGAGGGCCTCCATCACCGGATCGAGTGGCTGGCCGAGCCCCCGAAGGGGATCACCGGGCTGCTGTTCGCCAACGAGTGGCTGGACAACGTGCCCGTGGAGGTCGCCGAGGTGGACTCCGCGGGCGAGGCGCGGCGGGTGCTCGTACGGGAGGACGGGCGGGAGCGGCTCGGGGAGCCGGTCTCCGGCGCGGAGGCGGGGTGGCTCGCCCGATGGTGGCCGCTGCCGGCCGAGGAGGGGGCACGGGCGGAGATCGGGCTGCCCCGCGACGAGGCGTGGGCGACGGCGGTCGCGACCGTGGAGCGGGGCCTCGCGGTGGCGGTGGACTACGCGCACACGAGGGACGCGCGCCCGCCGTTCGGAACGCTCACCGGCTTCCGGGAGGGGCGGGCGACTGCACCCGTGCCGGACGGGTCCTGTGACATCACGGCGCATGTCGCACTGGACGCGTGCCTGGACGCGTGTGCGCTCCCCGGCGGGCGCCTCCTGACCCAGCGCGACGCCTTGCGCACCCTCGGCATCAGCGGCGCACGCCCCTCGCTCGCGATGGCGTCCACTCAGCCCACGGCCTACGTGCGCGCCCTCGCGAGCGCCGGCGAGGCCGCCGAACTCACCGCGGCGGGCGGACTCGGCGACTTCCGCTGGCTGCTCCAGCCGGTCGGCGTCGCGGACGTCCTCGCCGACTGAACCTGCCCACCGACCGGCTCTTTCCCGGGCGCGTCCGTAACTCCCCGCGGCCGGGCTGTGCGCTGATCCGAGACAGCCGCTCGACGGCTGCTTGTCGGCTGCTTGTCGGCTACTTGTCGATGTCTCCGACCACGAAGAACAGCGACCCCAGAATCGCCACCATGTCCGCCACCAGCGTGCCCGGCAGCAGCTCCGCCAGCGCCTGGATGTTGTTGTACGAGGCCGAGCGCAGCTTGAGCCGGTACGGGGTCTTCTCGCCCTTGCTGACCAGGTAGTAGCCGTTGATGCCGAGGGGGTTCTCGGTCCACGCGTACGTGTGGCCCTCGGGCGCCTTCAGGACCTTGGGGAGCCGCTGGTTGACCGGCCCGGGCGGCAGCTCGGCGAGCCGGTCGAGGCAGGCGTCGGCGAGATCCAGGGAGTTGTGCGTCTGCTCCAGCAGGACCTCGAAGCGGGCGAGGCAGTCGCCCTCCTTCCGGATCACCACCTTCAGGGTGTCCTGCAGCTCCCCGTACGCGAGGTACGGCTCGTCGCGGCGCAGGTCGAAGTCGACGCCCGAGGCGCGCGCGACCGGCCCGCTCACGCCGTACGCGTGCACGGTCTCCGGCGCGAGGACACCCACGCCCCGCGTGCGCCCCCGGAAGATCTCGTTGCCGAGCACCAGGTCGTCGAACCGGTCCATGCGCGAGCGCACGGCCGCGACCGCCGCACGCGCGCGTGCGGCCCATCCCGCGGGCAGGTCCTCCTTGAGGCCGCCGACGCGGTTGAACATGTAGTGCATACGGCCGCCGGAGACCTCCTCCATGACGTTCTGGAGGACCTCGCGTTCCCGGAACGCGTAGAAGACCGGCGTGATCCCGCCGAGCTCCAGAGGGTACGAGCCGAGGAACATCAGGTGGTTCAGCACCCGGTTCAGCTCGGCGAGCAGCGTGCGGGTCCACACCGCGCGCGGGGGGACCTCCATGCCGAGCATGCGCTCCACGCCGAGGACCACACCCAGCTCGTTGGAGAAGGCCGACAGCCAGTCGTGGCGGTTGGCGAGCATGATGATCTGGCGGTAGTCGCGCGCCTCGAAGAGCTTCTCCGCGCCGCGGTGCATATAGCCGATCACCGGCTCCGCGTGCTGGATCCGCTCGCCGTCCAGGACGAGCCTGAGACGCAGCACCCCGTGCGTGGAGGGATGCTGCGGGCCGATGTTGAGCACCATGTCGGTGCTCTCCGCGGCGCCGCCGATTCCGACCATGGTCTCCGTCGTAGGAGTCATGGACCCAGTCTCTCCTACGTACGCTGGCCCCATGGAGACGGGGAGCGGACCGGACACGGGCACGACAGGGGCCGAGCCGGTGTGGACGGGGCTGCCGCCGAGACTGCTGAGCATGCGGCGGCTGCTGCTGGTGGTGTGGCTGGGCCTGCTCGCCGTGGCCCTGGGGCTGCTGCTCGGGCTGCTGGTCGGACCCGGCTGGGCCGCCTTCGCGCTGCTGCCGCCGGCGCTGGGCGGCTGGGGATGGGTGATGCTCGGCCGCAACTGGCGCTCCTGGCGGTACGCCGAACGCGCCGACGACCTGCTGATCAGCCGGGGTGTGCTGTGGCAGGAGGAGACCGTGGTGCCGTACGGGCGGATGCAGCTGGTCGAGGTCACCTCAGGGCCCGTCGAACGGCACTTCCGGCTGGCCAGCGTGCAGCTGCACACCGCTGCCGCCGCGACCGACGCGACCATCCCGGGGCTCGATCCGGCCGAGGCGGAACGGCTGCGGGACCGGCTCACCGAGCTCGGCGAGGCCCGATCGGCGGGGCTGTGACGGCCCCGGGCGTCGAGGGCGGAGTACGCGAGACGCCGCCTCTGGCCGAGCGGCGGCTGCATCCCGTGACCCCGCTGAGGCGGGCCTGGGCGCCGATCGCCGTGATCATCGGCTGGGCCGTGCACGATCCGAACCAGGCGCAGGAGCAGTTGGCCAGGCTGACCACGGCCACCCTGCTGATCGGCCTCGCCGTGTTCGTCCCGGCCGCCGCTCTCTACGGCTTTCTGACCTGGTGGTTCACCCACTTCGCGGTGACCGACAGCGAACTGCGCATCCGGACCGGGTTGGTGTTCCGGCGCACCGCGCACATCCGGCTGGAGCGGATCCAGGCCGTCGACGTGACCCAGCCGCTGCTCGCGCGGGTCGCGGGCGTCGCGAAACTCAAACTCGACGTCATAGGGACCGACAAGAAGGACGAGCTGGCCTTCCTGGGCGAGGACGAGGCGCGTGCGCTGCGCGCGGAACTCCTCGCGCGCGCCGCCGGGTTCGCCCCCGAGACGGCGCACGAGGTCGGCGAGGCGCCCTCCCGCGAGCTGCTGCGTGTGCCGCCGCGTGTCCTCGCCGTCTCGCTGGTGCTGACCGGAGCGACCTGGGGCGCGCTGGCCGCCGCGCTCGTCGTGCCCCCTCTGCTGTGGCTGGCCACCCACAGCGTGTGGACGGTCCTCGCGACCGGTGTGCCGCTGCTCGGCGCGGCGGGCGCGAGCAGTGCGGGGCGGTTCGTCGGCGAGTACGACTGGACGGTGGGCGAGTCGCCGGACGGGCTGCGCATCGACCACGGGCTGCTCGACCGGACGCACGAGACGGTGCCGCCGGGCCGCGTGCAGACCGTACGGATCGTGGAACCGCTGCTGTGGCGGCGGCGCGACTGGGTGCGGGTGGAGCTGGACGTGGCGGGATCGTCCAACTCGGTGCTGGTACCGGTCGCCCCGCGCGCGATCGCCGAGTCGGTCGTCGCGCGGGTGCTGCCCGGGGTGACCGTGCCGCCGAGGTCGGCGCTGTCCCGGCCGCCGCGGCGGGCCGGACGGTGCCTGCCGGTGTGGTGGCGGGGGTACGGACTCGCCGTCAGCGAGGGCGTGTTCGCGGCCCGGCACGGGCTGCTGCGCCGGAGCCTGTCACTCGTCCCCCACGCGAAGGTGCAGAGCGTTCGGCTCGCTCAAGGGCCCTGGCAGCGCCTGTGGCGGATCGCGGACGTGCACGTGGACACGGGGGCCAACAAGACCGTGACAGCCCGTCTGCGGGACGCCCAGGAGGCGGCGGAGCTGCTCAGGGCCCAGGCGGAGAGGTCACGGACGGGACGCAGGGACGCCCGGCCGGACCGGTGGATGGCTCCCTAGCCGCCGACGCCGGCCGACACCCGTCGGCAAACACGTGCCGCCCGGCTCAGGAAACCGCGCTCCGCAGGCCCTGTACGTCGATCTGTTCCGTCTCGTCGTGGGCCGTCAGGTCGATCACCTGGCCGACGCCCCGCGCACCCTCGTCCGCCGGCTTGAAGTCCGCCTCCGACTCGGCCTTGTGGAGGGCGAGCGCCTCCTGGCCGACCACGTCGGCGAGGTCCTCGTTCTGCACGGCCTCCAGGGCGGCCGGCGCGGCCCCCTGCTTCGTACCGAAGAAGTCGAAGCCGCCCTCGACCGAGGGACGCCGCGCGGGCGTCGGCGGTACGACCGCCACCGCGGTCGGCGCGACGAAGTGCCCGCTGGACTGGCGGGCGGGCTGGGCCGCCCTCGCCGAGGAGGTGGCGGCCGCGCGCTGATGCCCGTCGACCGCCTCGGGCTTCCCCTGCGCCTCGTCCTCCTGCGCGGCCTCCGGCTGACCGTTCCCGGCGGCACCGGCCGCGGGGCCCTCGGCGGCGGGGACCTTCACCGTCTCGCCGTCGGGGTCGTCCTCGGGCACGCCGTTGGGGGCGTCCTTGTGACCGGCCTTCTTGAGGTCTTCGGAGTTCTTGGAACGCGCGGCAGAACTGATGTTCTTGGAGGTCTGGGACTTCTTGGCGTCGGCGTCGGCATCTTCGAACTCGTCGGCCTCGTCGGCCTCGGTCTCCACCTCGGACTCCACGGAGTCCGTGGCGGTACCGTCCGTACCGTCGTTGTCACCGTCACCACCGAAGCGCGCCAGCGCCCCCATGGCCCGCAGGAACAGCTGCGACCCCTCCGGCGAGAAGATCGCGGGTGCCTCGGGCCGTTCCTCCGCCTCCGGGTCGGCCGGGGCAGCCACAGGCCCCGCCTCGGCCACCGGACCGGCCTGGGCCGGCAGCAGCTCGCGGGGCGGAGCCGACGCCTCTATCTCCAGCAGACGGCGGCCCTCCAGGGCACTTGCCCGCTCGGTCTCCGCCGTGGCGTACCGCCGCAGCAGCGCCGCGTGTTCGTTGCGCAGCCCCGCCAGTTCCGACCGCTTGGCCCGCAGCCGCTGCTCCAGCTTGGCCCGCAGCTCGCGCGACTCCTCCAGGTCGGTCTCCAGTTCGGCGACCCGCTCCTCGTACCGCCACTCGTCGCTCGCCCGCGCGCGCGTGAGGTCGGCGACCTGCTTGCCGGCCTGGGTGTCCCAGCGGCGCATGACGACCGCACCGCCGATGGCCGTCGCCGCGGCGGCCCCGGCCAGCCCACGGAGCACCGTCGCATCCGTGAACAGCCATGGGCCCAGGGCGCAGACGAGGGAGACGCCTGCGATCGCCGACGGAGGGAGCAGTCTGTGCAAAGGCGGGGAATGGCGGTGACGTCCACGTGGCATGGCCAGAAACTTACCGCGAGTAGGAGAATGTTGGTGGCCCACCCCGTAAAAAGACAGCCATCCCGCGGCCTTCACACGTCATCAGGAATCAGATCGGTCACCGAATTCGGCAGGACCGGCAAGACGGGGCCGACGAGTACGGACGAGCAAGGGCGAGTACACCGGAAAAGCAAGATCGTTCTCACCGGTCGCCCAGCCGTCCGCTGATCCACTGGAGTGTCGCCGGAATCTCCCGTCTCCAGGTGTTGAAGTTGTGCCCGCCGCTTTCGAGGATGATCGACGAGATACGGGTCCGCTTCGTGTCCTTGACCCGCTCGATGAACTTCAGGGTGTCCTTGTAGTTCGGCTCTCCGACCTTGCTGCTGGTGACGAGCAGCGAAGTGTCGGGACCGGGCATGTGCGTGAGGTACCACCAGAGGTTCGCGCGGTCCCGCAGCCCCTTGTCGCCGTGGAAGAGGTCGCCCGTGGTGGGGTCGACGGGTGCTTTGTAGTACGCCGACAGGCCCGCCCCGGCGGCGTACACCCCGGGATGGTGCAGGGCGAGTTTCAGTGCGCAGTAACCGCCCGTGGAGTCGCCGATGATGCCCCAGTTCCCCGGTTTCCTGTCCACCCTGTAGTGCGTGGTCACCGCGTCGGGCAGGTCCTTCGCGAAGAACGACTCGGTCTGCGGGCCGCCAGGGATGTCCGCGCACTCCGTGTCCCGCGGCGGCGCCACGGTCGGCCGGAGCATCACCAGGATCATCGGCCGCATACGGCCGTCCCGGGCGAGTTCCAAAGCGGTGCGCGGATAGTGGAGTTTGTCCACCAGCGCGCGTGCGGTGCCCGGATAACCGGTGAGGACGACGGCCGCGGGAAAGGTCCGCGTGCGGTAGCGCGGCTGGAAGTACTCCGGCGGCAGATACACGTACGCGCGCGTGGCGATGCGCGTCGTGCGCCCCACCAGGTCGACCTCGTCGATCTGTCCGTCCGACGACGGCCGGAAGCCGCCCCTGCCCCGCACCCTTCCCGTGTCGATCACCCGGACAGGCCCGCCCGAGGTGACGCCCGCGGTGTGGTCGACGACCACGCCCTGGCCGGTCTCCCGGCCGAACAGGTCCGCCCAGGACGCGTAGAACCCGAAGGCCTGGTTGGCGGCCAGACCCACCGACACGAAGAGCGCCACCTGAGTAGCGAGCAGCAGACCCACACGCCCGCCGACGGCCCGCCAACTCCGCCGCGCCAGCCGCGGCCACAGCCAGACCGTGCCGCCGAACAGCAGTAAGGCGGCCAGCACCGCCACTGCCAGCGTGTTGTTGCTCGTGAGACCCATTGGTTGCTTCCGCTTTCCTCGGTCTTTGGACCGCCTTTGTGGAGATGAGTGAACCTCTCTCCCCTGGACACCGTCCTAGAGGGCGCAATGTCGCCGGATGCCCGAATCGGCACCGGATCCAAGGTCTCTCGCAGAACTACGGGATGCGATGTCTGTCAGGACAGATGAGGAAATGTCGGGCGGGGTTCCGACCCGATCACCCCGGGTGCGGCGCGTACTGCGTGGCCCGCGCCCCGAAGCAGTACCCGCCCTCGTCGGCAGAGCCTGTGCCCTCGTGGGCCTGGTGGACATCGCCGCGGGCGTGTTCCCGCGCTTCCGGCACAGCCGTATGCACACCATCGCGGAGGTGCTGCCCGGCGCGCTCGGCCCGTTCGCGGCCGCGCTCTCGCTCAGCGCCGGTGTGCTGTTGCTGCTGCTCGCCCACGGGCTCAAGCGCCACAAACGCCGCGCCTGGCGGGCCGCGGTGGTGCTGCTCCCGGCGGGCGCGGTGGGCCAGTTCACGTACCGGCACTCCCTGGTGGGCATGCTGATCTCGCTGGCGCTGCTCGCGCCCCTGCTGCGCCACCGCGACCAGTTCACGGCCCTGCCCGACCCGCGCAGCCGCTGGCGCGCACTCGCCAACTTCGTCCTCATGGGCGCCGGTTCCCTCGGCCTCGGGCTGGTCATCGTCAGCGCCCACCCGGGCCGCATGGTCGGCGACCCGAGCCTGGCCGATCGCATCACGCACGTCCTGTACGGCCTGTTCGGCTTCGAGGGACCGGTCGACTACCAGGGCAACACCTCATGGACGGTCGCCTTCTCGCTGGGCGCCCTGGGCCTGCTCACCGCCGTCACCACGATCTACCTGGCCTTCCGCCCCGAACACCCCGCGGCCCGCCTCACCGAGGAGGACGAAGCACACCTGCGTGCCCTGCTGGACAAACATGGAGGCCGCGACTCCCTGGGCCACTTCGCCCTGCGCCGCGACAAGGCCGTCGTCTTCTCCCCCAGCGGCAAAGCCGCGGTCACCTACCGCGTCGTCTCCGGCGTCATGCTCGCCAGCGGCGATCCCATCGGCGACGTCGAGGCCTGGCCCGGCGCCATCGAACGCTTCATGGACGAAGCCCGCGCCCACTCCTGGACCCCCGCCGTCATGGGCTGCTCCGAAACCGGCGGCGAGGTCTGGACCCGCGAAACCGGCCTCGACGCCCTCGAACTGGGCGACGAGGCGGTGGTGGACGTCGCGGATTTCTCGCTCGCCGGCCGCGCGATGCGCAACGTGCGCCAGATGGTCAAACGCATCGAGCGGGCCGGTTACGAGACCCGGGTACGGCGTGTCCGTGACCTCGGCGAAGCCGAACTGGAGCGCATCCGCCACGCCGCCGAGGACTGGCGCGGCACCGACACCGAACGCGGCTTCTCCATGGCCCTGGGCCGCATCGGCGACCCCGCCGACGGCGACTGCCTCATCGCCACCGCGCACAAGAGCGACGACCACCCCGGCCCCTACGGCGACCTCAAGGCGATCCTGCACTTCGTGCCCTGGGGCACCGACGGCGCCTCCCTCGACCTGATGCGCCGTGACCGCGCCGCCGACCCCGGCATGAACGAACTCCTCATCGTCGCCGCTCTCCAGGCCGCCCCCCGTCTCGGCGTCACCCGTGTCTCGCTGAACTTCGCCATGTTCCGCTCCGCCCTGGCCCGCGGCGAGAAGATCGGTGCCGGCCCGGTACTGCGCGCCTGGCGCGGACTGCTGGTCTTCCTCTCCCGCTGGTTCCAGATCGAGTCCCTCTACAAGTTCAACGCCAAGTTCCAGCCCCGCTGGGAGCCCCGCTTCGTCGTCTACCGTGCCTCCGGCGACCTGCCCCGCATCGGCTTCGCCGCCATGCAGGCCGAAGGCTTCGTCAACGTCGCCCTTCCGCTGCCTCGCTTCCTGCGCCGCCGTACGGCCCCGGCCCGCGTGTGTGCCCACGGAACGGCGGAACGCAACGTCCGGGCGGCGTGACAGCGGTGACCCACGGCCCGTGGGTCACCGATACGGGCCCGAGCGGAAGCCCCACCCCCTCCTCCAGCCCGGAGGCCTCCGCTCGGGTCCCTTCACGCCGATGTACGACGGCCACGTCGGCCGGGCCCCGGGCGGCGCGGGCCCGCGCTGGGCCTAGGCTGAACTCATGAGCAAGCAGAGCGGACGCGGGCGCGTCGCGGGCCTTCCGGAGTGGGATCGCTGCGCGGTCATGGGAGTCGTGAACGTCACCCCCGATTCCTTCTCCGACGGCGGCCGCTTCTTCGACACCACGGCCGCCGTCAAACACGGTCTCGACCTGGTGACCGAGGGCGCCGACCTGGTCGACGTAGGCGGCGAGTCCACCCGCCCCGGCGCCACCCGTGTCGACGAGACCGAAGAGCTCAAGCGGGTCATCCCGGTCGTCCGCGGCCTCGCCTCCGAGGGCGTCACCGTCTCCGTCGACACCATGCGCGCCTCCGTCGCCGAGCAGGCCCTCGCGGCCGGCGCCGCCCTCGTCAACGACGTCAGCGGCGGTCTCGCCGACCCCTCGATGATCCCGGTCGTCGCCGCGTCGGGCGCCCCCTTCGTCGTCATGCACTGGCGCGGCTTCCTGGAGGGCGGAAACGTCCGGGGCGTGTACGAGGACGTCGTCTGCGAGGTCGTCGATGAGCTCCACGCGCGCGTGGAAGCCGTTCTGGCCGGCGGCATCGCCCCCGACCGGGTCGTCGTCGACCCCGGCCTCGGCTTCTCCAAGGACGCCGAGCACGATCTCATCCTCCTCGCCCGTCTCGACCGTCTGCTGGGCCTCGGGCATCCGCTGCTCGTCGCCGCCTCCCGCAAGCGGTTCCTGGGCCGTGTCCTGGCCGGCCCGCAGGGCTCGCCGCCGCCCGCGCGTGAGCGCGACGCCGCCACGGCCGCCGTCTCCGCGCTCGCGGCGCACGCCGGCGCGTGGGCGGTACGCGTGCACGAGGTGCGCGCGACGGCGGACGCGGTACGGGTCGCGCGCGCCGTGGAGGGAGCACGCGCCGCGGGCGACGGAGCAGAAGGAGTCCGGTGAGCGCCCCCCACACCGATGTGGAAGAGGTCGAACTCGCCAACACCTCTTTCTACGAGGCCATGGAACGCGGTGACTTCGAAACGGTGTCCTCGCTCTGGCTCACCCCGGCCGACCTGGGCGTCGACGAGTCGTACCACGATCCGGCCGACGTCGGGGTGATCTCCTGCGTGCACCCGGGCTGGCCGGTGCTCACCGGCCGCGGCGAGGTCCTCAGGTCGTACGCCCTGATCATGGCGAACACGGACTACATCCAGTTCATCCTCACCGACGTGCATGTCTCCGTCGGCGGCGACACCGCACTGGTGACCTGCACCGAGAACATCCTCAGCGGCGGCCCCGCCCCCGAGGGCAGCGAGGAACTCGGGCCCCTCGTCGGCCAACTGGTGGTCGCCACCAACGTGTTCCGCCGCACCCCCGACGGCTGGAAACTCTGGTCCCACCACGCCTCCCCGGTTCTGGCCGAAACCGACGAGGACGAGGGCGACGACACCCCCGCCTGAGTGGGTAGGCGGCCCAGTGGACGGGCCGGAGGCCGGGCCCCCGGAAGCCATCCGGGACCGCCCGCAGGGACCAAGAAGTGGTTGGAATCACCTACCCCCGGGTAAAGGCGGGTACCGGCCCGTGAGCCGCCGGGTTCCCCGGGGGAAACACCGGGTGAAACCTCCTGGTCCGGGCACGGGCAGGCGTCCCGCGGCCCGGCTCTGTCAGTGCTCGCAGGTAGATTCCTTTGAGGCCGGTGTACCGCCCGCACACGGTACGGACCGGCCGTGACCGACGATTGCAGGAGTGATTCGCGTGGATCGTGTCGCGCTGCGCGGCCTGAAGGCCCGCGGGCACCACGGTGTGTTCCCCAAGGAGCGCGAGGAGGGCCAGACCTTTCTCGTGGACCTCGTCCTGAGCCTGGACACCCGCCCGGCCGCCGCCGACGACGACCTGACGAAGACCGTGCACTACGGCATCGTGGCGGAGGAGGTGGTGGCCGTCGTCGAGGGCGAGCCCGTCAACCTCATCGAGACGCTCGCCGAGCGCATCGCCCAGGCCTGTCTGAAGCACGAAGGGGTCGAGCAGGTCGAGGTCTGCGTCCACAAGCCGGACGCGCCGATCACCGTCCCCTTCGACGACGTGACCGTCACCATCACCCGGAGCCGAGTATGACCGCGTCCTTCACCAAGGGTCACAGCGACCCGACCGTACAGCCGGTACCCGCCTCCGTCGTCGAGAAGGTCGACGCCGCCGACACCACCCTCCACAACCCGAAACGGGCCGTGCTCTCCCTGGGCTCCAACCTCGGCAACCGTCTGGAGACCCTGCAGGGCGCCATCGACGCCCTGGAGGACACCCCGGGCGTCCGCGTCAAGGCGGTCTCCCCGGTGTACGAGACGGAGCCCTGGGGCGTCGAGCCCGGCAGCCAGCCCTCGTACTTCAACGCGGTCGTCGTCCTCAAGACGACCCTGCCCCCGTCCTCCCTCCTGGAGCGGGCGCACGCCGTCGAGGAGGCTTTCCACCGCGTCCGCGAGGAGCGCTGGGGCGCGCGTACCCTCGACGTCGACATCGTGGCGTACGCCGATGTCGTCACCGCCGACCCGCACCTGACCCTCCCCCACCCGCGCGCCCACGAACGCGCCTTCGTCCTGGCTCCCTGGCACGACGTGGAGCCCGAGGCCCAGCTGCCCGGACGCGGCCCGGTCGCCGACCTCCTCGGCTCGGTCACCAAAGAAGGCGTCGAAGCACGCAAGGACCTGGAACTCCGGCTGCCCGAATAGCCGTTAAGGTCAAGACGGGCAAAGTCCGGGGACCGCGGGGGAGCTGAAAGGACACCGTGAGAGAGCTGCGTATCAGGGTGCTGGTCGGCGTGTTCGGCGTCGCCGGGATCCTGTCCTGGGCGGGCGCCCGCCTGTGGAACTCGGTCGGGACCCTGCCCAGCGTTCCCCTGGCCGCGCCCGTCGTCCTGGCCCTGATCGCCGTCGTGCTGCTCTCCACGGCGCTCTCGATCCGCGCCCGCCTCAAGGCCCAGCGTGAACGCCGTCCCGAGGCCAAGGGCGTCGACCCGCTGATGGCGGCCCGCGCGGTCGTCTTCGGTCAGGCCAGCGCCCTGGTCGCCGCCCTGGTCTCCGGTATGTACGGCGGAACCGGAGTCTTCCTCCTGGAGTCCCTCGACATCCCCGCCCGCCGCGACCAGGCGATCTACGCCGGCTTCTCGGTCCTTGCGGGAATCGCCGTCATAGCGGCCGCCATCTTCCTGGAGCGGGTCTGCAAGCTCCCGGAGGACGAGGACGACAACAACGGAGCCACCTCGGCGGCGTGACGCCGAGTCGGCCCGGCCCTTTGATCAGCGGGCCAGTATCAGGCTCATCGCCTCGGCCCGCGTCGTGGCATCCCGCAACTGGCCGCGCACGGCCGACGTGGTGGTCTTGGCGCCGGGCTTCCTGATCCCCCGTACCGACATGCACATGTGCTCGGCCTCGATGACCACGATCACCCCGCGGGCCTCGAGGATCCTCACGAGGGAGTCGGCGACCTGGGTGGTGAGCCGTTCCTGCACTTGGAGCCGACGAGCGAACACCTCGACCAGCCGGGCGAGCTTCGACAGGCCCGTGATCTTGCCGCTCTCCGCCGGGATGTACCCGACGTGGGCCACACCGTGGAACGGCAGCATGTGGTGCTCGCACAGGCTGACGATCTCGATGTCCTTGACCAGGATCATCTCGTCGTGCCCGAGGTCGAACGTGGTCGTCAGGACGTCCTCGGGCTCCTGCGTCTGCCCTACCAGCAGCTCCCGGTACGCCCGCGCCACCCGCCCCGGCGTCTCCCTGAGGCCCTCGCGGTCGGGATCCTCGCCGACCGCGATCAGCAGTTCGCGTACGGCGTTCTCGGCGCGCTTCTCGTCGAACTCGCCGATGGGACCCTCGCCGTCCAGCGTCACGGGGTCGGTCATGTGGTGCCTCGTTCCTGTGCCTGTCACGCGTGTGGGCCACGCGCCTCATTCGCGGACATACACGAATGCCGCGCCCCCAGGCTAGAACCTTGGGGGGCGCGGCATCCATTCCGGACCAGGTGAGGTGAGGCACCTCGGCTCGAGGAGCCGGGAGAGTCAGTCAGCTCTCCGGACGGTCCTCGGGGGCCGGTTCGGCCACCGGGGCGGACTCCACCGCGGTGGACTTCGCGGTGCTGATCGCCGGGGTCGCGCCGTTGGCGCCGTTCGTCAGTGCGAGCTCCTTGGGGGAGAGCACCGGCGGACGGGTCGACGGCGTGCGGCGGGAGGAGCCGGTCCAGGCCGGCCGCGGGGGACGCTTGACGATCGGGGCGAAGATCTCGGCGATCTGCTCCTTGTTCAGCGTCTCCTTCTCCAACAGCTGGAGGACGAGGTTGTCGAGGACGTCGCGGTTCTCGACCAGGATTTCCCAGGCCTCGTTGTGCGCGTTCTCGATCAGCTTCTTGACCTCTTCGTCGACCAGCGCGGCGACCTCTTCCGAGTAGTCGCGCTGGTGAGCCATCTCACGTCCGAGGAACGGCTCGGTGTTGTCGCCGCCGAACTTGATGGCGCCCAGGCGCTCGGTCATGCCGTACTGCGTGACCATCGCGCGGGCCGTTGCGGTGGCCTTCTCGATGTCGTTCGCAGCGCCGGTGGTCGGGTCGTGGAAGACCAGTTCCTCGGCCGCGCGGCCGCCCAGCATGTAGGCCAGCTGGTCCAGCATCTCGTTGCGCGTGGTCGAGTACTTGTCCTCGTCCGGCAGGACCATCGTGTAGCCCAGAGCACGGCCTCTCGAGAGGATCGTGATCTTGTGGACCGGATCGGAGTTGGGTGAGGCCGCCGCGACCAGGGCGTGACCGCCCTCGTGGTACGCGGTGATCTTCTTTTCCTTGTCCGACATGATCCGGGTCCGCTTCTGCGGGCCCGCCACGACGCGGTCGATGGCCTCGTCCAGCATGTGGTTGTCGATGAGCTTCCCGTTCGACCGGGCCGTGAGCAGCGCCGCCTCGTTGAGGACGTTGCTCAGGTCGGCACCGGTGAAGCCCGGCGTCCGTCGGGCGACGGCCGACAGGTCGACGTCCGGAGCGACCGGCTTGCCCTTCTGGTGGACCTTGAGGATCTCCAGACGGCCCTGCATGTCCGGGCGGTCGACCGCGATCTGGCGGTCGAAGCGGCCGGGGCGCAGCAGCGCCGGGTCGAGGATGTCCGGACGGTTGGTGGCTGCGATGAGAATCACACCACCCTTGACGTCAAAACCGTCCATCTCGACGAGCAGCTGGTTCAGAGTCTGCTCGCGCTCGTCGTGACCACCGCCGAGGCCGGCGCCGCGATGGCGGCCGACCGCGTCGATCTCGTCGACGAAGACGATCGCCGGAGCGTTCGCCTTGGCCTGCTCGAACAGGTCACGGACTCGGGAGGCACCGACACCGACGAACATCTCGACGAAGTCGGAACCGGAGATCGAGTAGAAGGGGACCCCGGCCTCGCCCGCGACAGCACGCGCGAGCAGGGTCTTGCCGGTGCCGGGCGGGCCGTACAACAGCACGCCCTTGGGAATCTTGGCGCCGACGGCCTGGAACTTCGCCGGTTCCTGAAGGAACTCCTTGATCTCCTGGAGCTCCTCGACGGCCTCGTCGGACCCGGCGACGTCCGAGAACGTCGTCTTCGGGGTGTCCTTGGTGATGAGCTTCGCCTTGGACTTCCCGAAGTTCATCACCCGGGAGCCGCCGCCCTGCATCTGATTCATCAGGAACAGGAAGACGACCACGATGAGGACGAAGGGGAGCAGGGAGAGCAGGATCCCGACGAAGGCGTTCTGCTTCGTCGGCGAGACGGTGTAGCCGTCGGGGATCTGCTTGTCCTGGTACTTGTTCTGCAAGGTGCCGGCGAGGGTCGCGCCCTGGTCGCCGATGTAGCTCGCCTGGATCTTCGAGCTGCCCTCGACTTTTACGCCGTCCTTGAGCTCGACCTTGATGGTCTGCTCGTCGCCGGTGGTCAGCTTGGCCGACTCGACCCTGTTGTCATTGATCGCCTGGATCACCTGGCCGGTGTCCACCGTCTTGTAGCCACCGGACGAGCCGACGACCTGCATCAACACGACCACGGCAAGGACGGCCAGCACGATCCACATGACCGGCCCACGGAAGTATCGCTTCACGTCCATCCATACGGAGCGGTGCCGCCCCGTCCCTCCTGCCATAGTGAGTTTGATAAGACAGTTCTTCTGACGGTACCCCAGCATTGTGGACCGAAGCCGCACGGGACAGCTTCGCGAACCCGTCTGAATGCTCCAACGGCGCGAAACCCTCTGAGGTTCCCGATCGTCTTACAAGGGCGTCGCTGTGAGGCTCAGCCGCCGTAGACGTGAGGCGCGAGCGTACCCACGAACGGGAGATTGCGGTACTTCTCGGCGTAGTCGAGGCCGTATCCGACGACGAACTCGTTCGGGATGTCGAAGCCGACCCACTCCACGTCGATGGCGACCTTGGCGGCCTCGGGCTTGCGCAGCAGGGTGCACACCTTGAGGGACGCGGGCTCGCGCGAGCCGAGGTTGGAGATCAGCCAGGACAGGGTCAGTCCGGAGTCGATGATGTCCTCGACGATCAGGACGTGCTTGCCCTTGATGTCGGTGTCGAGGTCCTTGAGGATCCGCACCACACCGGAGGACTGGGTGCCCGCGCCGTAGGACGACACCGCCATCCAGTCCATCGTGACAGGGGTGGACAGCGCCCGGGCGAGGTCCGCCATGACCATCACCGCGCCCTTGAGGACACCGACGATCAGCAGGTCCTTGTCCGCGTACTCCGCGTCGATCTTCGCGGCCAGCTCGACCAGCTTGGCGTCGATCTCTTCCTTGGTGATGAGCACCTCTTTGAGGTCGGTGCCCATGTCTTTCGCGTCCACCCGCATCACTTTCGGTCGTCCCACACCGGCCGTTCGGACCGCCCACGAGCCGCGTCAGCGATCCGTCGGCGGGCACCGGAATCAGCCTTGCCGAATCACCAGTCTGCCACCCTGCCGCTGGGCGACGACCCGGCCGGGGAGATTGATGGCTCCCTGACCGCGCCAGCCGGTGATCAGCCGGTCGATCTCCTCGATGTGCCGGGCGAAGAGGGAACCGGCCGGGGCGCCGGCCTCGATGGCGGCACGGCGCAGGATGCGGCGGCGCACCGCGGGCGGCAGGGCGTACAGCTTGGCGCACACCAGCAGGCCGGCGGCGTCCCGTACGGAGGCCTCGGCCTGGCCGGCCCAGGCGTCGAGGGCGTCGGCGTCGTCGCGGGAGAGCCGGGCGGTACGGGCGAGGGCTTCGACGACGCCCTTGCCGAGGGCCTTCTCCAGGGCGGGCAGGCCCTCGTGGCGCAGCCGGGAACGGGTGTATGCCGGGTCGGCGTTGTGGGGGTCGTCCCATACGGGCAGCGACTGGGCCATGCAGGCCTTGCGGGCGGTCTGCCGGTCGAGCTGGAGGAAGGGGCGGCGGTAGCGGCGGGCGGCTCCCGGGCCCCCGGACACGGCCGCCATTCCGGACAGGGAGCGGATGCCGGAGCCGCGGGCGAGGCCGAGCAGGACGGTTTCCGCCTGGTCGTCCCGGGTGTGGCCGAGCAGGACGGCGGTGGCGCCGTGGCGTTCGGCCGCGGCGTCGAGGGCGGCGTAGCGGGCGTCCCGGGCGGCGGCCTCCGGGCCGCCTTCGCGGCCGACGGTCACCGCGGTGGACTCGACCGGGTCCAGGCCGAGTTCGCGAAGACGCAGGACGACTTCCTCGGCGCGCAGGTCGGAGCCGGGCTGCAGGCCGTGGTCGACGGTGATGCCGCCGGCGCGGATGGCGAGCTTGGGGGCCTCGAACGCGAGGGCGGAGGCGAGGGCCATGGAGTCGGCGCCGCCGGAGCACGCCACGAGCACGAGCGGCGAGGGCGGGCGCTCGTGGAAGGCGTCTTCGGAGGCGGTGAGCACTCCGGCCGCAGGGCTGTGTGCCGTACGACTGTGTGCCGTACGGCTCTGCGTCGTACGGCTGTGTTCGGTGAGAATGTCGTGGAGGACGCGGCGGACCGCCAGGCGTATCGCCGCGACCGCAGGATGGGGACCCATGTCCGGTTCCCTTCATGAAGTTGTCGGGGGTGAGCCCGAGGCATTCGGTCACTCAGAGTGTGTAGATGGTGACAGAACCGGGCCGTTCCCCGAGCATCGCACGCCTACCCATCGCTCACGGTCCCTCGGACGGGTGATTGCAGGGGCGTTCGCCTGCCATCGGCCGGATTCGTTTCACGACCCCGGTACGCGGTTCACGACTCGGCCTTGCGATGCACCCGCGCGATCCAGTCCGCCGGTTTGGCGATCTCCGTCTTCGTCGGGAGGGTGTTCGGGGACGTCCACACCCGGTTGAAGCCGTCCATGCCGACCTGGTCGACGACGGCCCGTACGAAGCGTTCGCCGTCGCGGTACTGCCGGAGTTTGGCGTCCAGGCCGAGCAGCTTGCGCAGGGCCATGTCCAGCCGGGAGGCGCCCTTGGCGCGGCGCTGCTGGAACTTCTCGCGGATCTCCGCGACGGTCGGCACGACCTGCGGGCCCACTCCGTCCATGACGAAGTCGGCATGGCCCTCCAGGAGGGACATCACGGCGGTGAGGCGGGCGAGGATCTCCCGCTGGGCGGGCGTCTGCACGATCTCCACGAGGGACCTGCCCTCGTCCTCCTCGCCCTCGGGGCGCCCGCCGGCCAGGGACTGGGCGGCCTCCCGGATGCGTTCCAGGACGGTCATGGGGTCGACCTCGGTCTCCCCCAGGAACGACTGGATCTCGCCCTCCAGGTGGTCCCGCAGCCAGGGCACGGCCGTGAACTGCGTGCGGTGTGTCTCCTCGTGCAGGCACACCCACAGCCGGAAGTCGTGGGGCTCCACGTCGAGTTCGCGCTCCACGTGAACGATGTTCGGGGCGACGAGGAGGAGGCGGCCGCCGCCGTTCTCTCCTGCCGGGAGCTCGCGTGTGGACGGGGCGAAGGTCTCGTACTGTCCGAGGACGCGCGAGGACAGGAACGACAGCAGCATCCCGAGTTCGACGCCGGTCACCTTGCCGCCCACGGCCCCGAGGACCGCGCCGCCGGGGGTGTTGCCGCGCCGTTCCTGCATCTTCTCCAGAAGCGGTTTGAGGATCTCCCGGAACCCGGCGACGTTCGCCCTCACCCAGCCGGGGCGGTCGACGACGAGGATCGGTGTGTCATGGGTCTCTTCCGTCCCCATACGAGTGAAGCCCCGGACGTGTTCCTCCGAGGCCTTGGCATGCCGGCGCAGTTCCGCGACGACGGCCCGGGCCTCGTCACGGCTCACGTCGGGGCCCGGCCGTACGAGCCGGGTCGCGGTCGCCACCGCGAGATTCCAGTCGACCATCTCGGCACCACCGATGCTCGTCATGCGTCAACCGTACGTGAGCGGCCCCACTTGGGGCAGGCCGCGGAGGCCGACGGCTGCCGGGGGCCGGCGGGTGGATACGGGCGCCGCGGGCCGGACCGGCCGGCCGCGTCAGCGGCAGCCGCACCCCGCCAGCGCCGTCGCGGTACGGTCCAGCGCCGACTGGGCCGCGCCCGGATCCGTCGTGTTCGCCGTCAGGAAGGCGAAGGCGAGGAGGTCGCCGTCCTGGTCGACGACCGTTCCGGCGAGGGTGTTCACACCGCTGAGGGTGCCCGTTTTCGCTCGTACGATGCCGGCCGCGCCGTTCGTGTAGCGGCCGGCCAGGGTGCCGGTGAAGCCGGCCACCGGGAGGCCGGTGAGGACGGTACGGAGGTCGGGGTGGGCGCGGTCGCCCGCCGTGACCAGCAGCGCCGTGAGCAGGTTCGCGGTGAGGCGGTCGGCGCGGTCGAGACCGCTGCCGTCGTGGAAGCGGGCCCCCTTAAGGGGAAGTCCCAGTTGCTTCAGCCGGCCGGCGACGGCCTTGCCCGCGCCGTCGAAGTCGGCGCGTCCGCCGCTCGCGAGGGCCGTCTGACGGGCCAGGGCCTCGGCGATGTCGTTGTCGCTGTTGGTGAGCATGCGTTCGACGAGGGCGGAGAGCGGGGGCGAGGAGACCGTGGCGAGGGACTCGGCGCGACGCGTGGCCTTGGACGGGCCTGGGGCGGTCGTCCTGATGCCGTCGGCCTTCAGGAACGCGGCGAACCTGCGGGTCGCGTCCGCCTCCGGGTCGCTCACGCGGAGCGCGGGGCCGGAGACGGAGTCGTCCGTGCGAGCCTCGTCGGCCATCAGGGCGGTGACCGGGGCGAGGTTCTCGTTGACCCCGATGGGGTGAAGTCGCGGGCCTGCGTACAGCGTTGTGTCGTAGGAGAGCGTGACCTCGTGGATGTCCCGCTTCTTGAGGGCGGCGGCCGTCCGGTCGGCGAGGGTGCGCAGGCTCGCCCACCCCTCGGCGTCCTGGCGGGCGGTGAGGGTGGGGTCGCCGCCGCCGACGAGGACGAGTTCCCCGGTGTCGGGTTCGAGGGCGGCCCGGGTGGTGAGGCGGTGGTCGGCGCCGAGCGCGGTGAGCGCGGCCACGGCGGTGGCGATCTTCGTGGTGGAGGCGGGGGTCAGGGGGACGTCGGCGCCGGTGCCGTAGAGGCGCTTGCCGGAGGCGACGTCCACGACGACGGCGCCGCGCCGGGTGCCGAGCGCCGCGTCCCTCAGGAGCGGGCCCAGGACGGCGGACAGGCCCTGACCGGTCGGGGCCGGGGTGACGGTGCGCGCGCCGCCGCCGAGGGCGGCGAGGACGGAAGCCGCGCTGGGAGCGGGCCGGGGCGCCCCTCCCGGGGTGCCGGAGGCACCGTCGTGATCTGCGCCACCCGTGCGCTCCAGGGCAACCGCCCGGTCCCGCTCGGCCGTACGCTGACCGGTGGAGTCCCAGGGGCCGGCCGCGGTCACCACGGAGGCGGCCAGCGCCAGCCCGGCGGTGGCGGCTGTCGCGGTGTACTGCCAGGTCTTGACGGTCTTCGCCCTCGGGATCCGCGCGAGCTGCGGCCCCGCGGCCCGCGCCAGCCGCACGACCTGCGGTTTCGCGGCCGTCGCGGCGCGTTCGAGACGAGGGCGTACGGCGTCAGCGGCCCGCGCGACACCGGGTCGTACGGCGTTCGCCGCTCGCGCGACAGGGTGCCGTACGGCGTCCTTGGCGCGTGCCAGACGCGGTCGTACGGCGTTCGCGACCCGCGTCACACGCGGTCTCGCGGCTCGCCAGGACCTCAGCTCTGGCACGACCACCAGCCCCTTTCGCGATCACACACCTGCGTGAGGGACACTTAACCACCAGAACTATGTGCTGATCATGGAGGAGCCACCGGTGGAGTTCGACGTCACGATCGAGATTCCGAAGGGTTCGCGGAACAAGTACGAGGTGGACCACGAGACCGGTCGGATCCGCCTGGACCGTCGCCTCTTCACCTCGACCAGCTACCCGGCCGACTACGGCTTCGTCGAGAACACCCTCGGCGAGGACGGCGATCCGCTGGACGCGCTGGTCATCCTGGACGAGCCGACCTTCCCCGGCTGCCTCATCCAGTGCCGCACGATCGGCATGTTCCGCATGACCGACGAGGCCGGCGGCGACGACAAGCTGCTGTGCGTGCCCGCGCACGACCCGCGCGTGGAGCACCTGCGCGACATTCACCACGTCTCCGAGTTCGACCGCCTGGAGATCCAGCACTTCTTCGAGGTCTACAAGGACCTGGAGCCCGGCAAGTCCGTCGAGGGCGCCAACTGGGTGGGCCGCTCGGACGCCGAGGCCGAGATCGAGCGGTCGTACAAGCGCTTCAAGGAGCAGGGCGGCCACTGATCGCCGCTGTGCACCGCGGGCCGCGTGACCCCTGCCGGGGTGGCGCGGCCCGTTCGCGTCCCTGTGCGCATACTGAGGCTTGCTGAACGTGTCGTACAGGGAGCACAACGGAGTGACGTACACGGAGGACCGCAAACCGCCGTCGGACGAGGCGAGGGGCGTCTTCGACTCGGAGATCACGTCCGAGTTCGCCGTTCCCGACGGGCTCGCCGTACCCAGGGCCGGGGGCGAGTCGGAGGCCACCTCCGAGTTCGCCCTGCCGGACGGCCTCGACGTCCCGCAGACGCCGCCCGCCGAGCCGGAGGGGTCGGCGTTCAGCCCGCCGCGGACGTACAGCGCCAAGCACCCGCCGCCGGCGTTCACGCCACCGACCGGCATCCCGATGGTCAGTCTGACCAAGGACGTGCCGTGGCAGGACCGGATGCGCACGATGCTGCGGATGCCGGTGGCCGAACGGCCGGCGCTGGAGCCGGTCCACAAGGCGGAGGAAGAGGGCCCGGCCGTTCCGCGCGTGCTCGACATGACGCTGCGTATCGGCGAGCTGCTGCTGGCCGGTGGTGAGGGCGCCGAGGACGTCGAGGCGGCGATGTTCGCGGTCTGCCGGTCCTACGGCCTGGACCGCTGCGAGCCGAACGTCACCTTCACGCTGCTGTCCATCTCGTACCAGCCGTCCCTGGTCGAGGACCCGGTGACGGCGTCGCGGACCGTGCGCCGCCGCGGCACCGACTACACCCGGCTCGCCGCCGTGTTCCAGCTGGTCGACGACCTCAGCGACCCCGAGACGCACATCTCGCTGGAGGAGGCCTACCGGCGGCTCGCCGAGATCCGCCGCAACCGGCACCCGTACCCCGGCTGGGTGCTGACGTGTGCGAGCGGGCTGCTGGCGGGTTCGGCCTCCGTGCTCGTCGGTGGTGACCTGGTGGTCTTCGTCGCGGCCGCGCTGGGCGCGATGCTCGGCGACCGGCTGGCGTGGCTGTGCGCGGGGCGCGGGCTGCCGGAGTTCTACCAGTTCACGGTCGCGGCGATGCCGCCGGCCGCGATCGGCATCGCGCTGACGCTGGCGCACGTGGACGTGAAGGCGTCCGCGGTGGTCACCGGTGGACTGTTCGCACTGCTGCCCGGGCGGGCGCTGGTCGCGGGCGTGCAGGACGGTCTGACCGGCTTCTACATCACCGCGGCGGCGCGTCTGCTGGAGGTCATGTACTTCTTCGTGGGCATCGTCGTCGGGGTGCTGATGATGCTCTACGTCGGCGTGCAGCTGGGTGCCCATCTCAACCCCGACGCGGCCCTGGGCAACTCCGAGCGGCCGCTGTGGCAGATCGGCGCCTCGATGCTGCTGTCGCTGACCTTCGCGGTGCTGCTTCAGCAGGAACGTTCCACCGTGCTGGCAGTGACGTTGAACGGCGGTGTCGCGTGGTCGGTGTACGGCGCCATGGCCTACACCGGCGAGCTGTCACCGGTCGCCTCCACGGCCGTCGCCGCCGGGCTCGTCGGGTTGTTCGGGCAGTTGCTGTCCCGGTACCAGTTCGCGTCGGCGCTGCCGTACACGACCGCGGCGATCGGGCCCCTGCTGCCGGGTTCCGCGACGTACTTCGGGCTGTTGTCGTTCGCGCAGAACAACGTGGACAAGGGGCTGGTGTCGCTGTCCACGGCGGCGGCGCTGGCGATGGCCATCGCGATCGGGGTGAATCTGGGGTCGGAGATCTCGCGGATGTTCCTGCGGATCGGCTCCGCCGGGAAGCGGAAGGCCGCGAAGAGGACGCGGGGGTTCTGAGCGCCGGGTGCGTGGTGTGAGCGTTGGGCGCCCAGGAGCTCGGGGGTTCTGGTCCTCTCGCGGCTGGGGGTGCGCTGTGGCTGGTCGCGCCCACGCGGCGGAGCCGCAAATCGAAACAGCCCCGCGCCCCTTCGGGGCGCTTCAGTGGCCGCTGTTGTACGGGTACTGCTCGTTCTGCTGGGCGCCCTGCTGGGTGCCGTACGGCTGCCGTGGGGCGTACGGCTGCTGCTGGGGCTGAGGCTGGCCGTAGTAACGGTTGTCGTAGCCGTACTGCTGCTGGTCCTGGTTGCCCTGGTTGCCGTAGTACTGCTGGTTGTTCTGGCCCTCGTCGGTCTGGGGGATGCGGCGGAGCTGGGTCGTCGCGTCGTCCATGGGCTGGGGGTGCTGCTGGGCGGGGGCCTGGGGCGGGGTCTTCTTGGACTTGGAGCGGGCCCGGAGGAACTCGATGGCGATCGGGATCACCGAGATGAGGACGATCAGGATGAGGATCGCTTCGATGTTCTTGTTGACGAAGTCGATGTTGCCGAGCCAGGAGCCGAGCAGGGTCACGCCCGCGCCCCACAGGACGCCGCCGATGACGTTGAAGACCAGGAACGAGCGGTACCGCATGCCGCTGACACCGGCGACGATCGGCGTGAACGTGCGCACGATGGGTACGAAGCGGGCCAGGATCAGGGACTTGGGGCCGTACTTCTCGAAGAACTCGTGCGCCTTGACGACGTTCTCCTGCTTGAAGAGGCGGGAGTCCGGGCGGTTGAAGAGGGACGGGCCGACCTTCTTGCCGAACATGTAGCCCGCCTGGTCGCCCAGGACGGCGGCGACGCAGATGAGGGCGATCGCCCCCCACAGCGGGAAGTCCAGCTGGCCCGAGGTGATCAGCAGGCCGGCGGTGAACAGCAGCGAGTCGCCCGGCAGGAAGAAGCCGATGAGCAGGCCCGACTCCGCGAAGACGATGAGCAGCAGGCCCCAGATGCTGTAGGTGTCGAGCAGATAGTTGGGGTCCAGCCAGCTCGGTCCGAGGGCAATCGTCGTCACGGTTCCGGGCTCCTGAGGGGGTGGAGGATGGTACGGCGTCCTGGTGCGGCCGCACAAAGCTATCAACGCAATGTGTCCGCCCCAGGTTCCACCGGTGTCCTCAGGATGCACTGTGGGTCGTCCGGGACCAAGCTGTGAGTCATGGGCATCGATGATTACGGCGGCGGCCAGGGTCCCGGAGCGGATGTGCTGGTCGTGACGACGAACGACGTTCCCGGCTACCGGGTCCAGGAAGTGCTGGGTGAGGTCTTCGGGCTCACCGTGCGCTCTCGGCACCTCGGGAGCCAGATCGGCGCGGGTCTGAAGTCGATGGTGGGGGGTGAGTTGAAAGGGCTCACCAAGACGCTCGTGCAGACCCGGAACCAGGCCATGGAGCGGCTGGTGGAGCAGGCCCGCGCGCGCGGGGCGAACGGTGTGCTGATGTCCCGCTTCGACGTGACGGAGGCGGCGGACGTCGGCACCGAGGTGTGTGCCTACGGGACGGCCGTCGTCCTGGCCCGGGAGTGAGACGCCCGGGCCGGGACATCAGGAGGTGCGGTCCTGGCCCGGGAGTGAGAGCCCCGGGGCCGGGACCTCAGGAGGTGTGGCGGGCCGCGTTCGCCCTGATCGCGTCCCTGAGGTGTTCGGCGAGTCCGGGACGCATGGAGTCGTAGAACGCCTTGAAGCGCTCGTCGGAGACGTACATGTCGCCGAGACCCTGGTGCATCTCGTACGGGCACTCGTAGTACCAGATGCCGATGTGCCGCCGGTGTTCCTCGGCCATGTCCATGGCCCGCTCGCCGGTGGGCGGTTCACCCCGCGCCATCAGCGCCGCGTAGCGCTCGCTCCAGTCGTCGACCTCGGCCTGCAGGCGCTTCCAGTCCTCCTTGGTGTAGCGCGCGGCGCGGCGCTGCGACTCGGCGTACGCCTCCGTGCCGCCCCAGCGTTCCTCCGCCTCCTCGGCGTACTGTTCCGGATCCTTGTCCCCGAAGACCTCGAACTTCTCCTCGGGTGTCAGGTTGATGCCCATCTTGTGTGCCTCCATGGCGTGCTCCACGGCCGCCGCCATCTTCTGCAGCTTCTCGATCCGGGCGGTCAGCAGTTCGTGCTGCCGGCGCAGGTGCGCGCGCGGGTCCGACGTGCCGGCGGCCAGGCCCTCGAGCAGGGCGGCGACCTCGTCGAGCGGGAAGCCGAGCTCCCGGTAGAACAGGATCTGCTGCAGCCGGTCGAGGTCGGCGTCGCTGTAACGCCGGTGGCCCGCGTGGCTGCGCTCGCTGGGGACGAGCAGGCCGATGTCGTCGTAGTGGTGCAGTGTGCGCACCGTGACTCCGGCGAAGCCGGCGACCTGTCCCACGGAGTAGCTCACTTCGTCCGCTCCCTTCTCGGTACGCACTCCACGTTCGGACCTCACGCGACGTGAGGTGCAAGCCCGTTTCCGCCGCGGGTTCGTACGGGTCCGGTCCTTGTTCGGCATGGGACCGGTCCTGCTTCGGTCCTTGTTCGGTATGGGTCCGGTCCGCTCCCCTGCCGACTTCGGTCCGCTCCGGATGTCGCGCCGGTTTTGTCCCCTTATCGTGAGTGATGGGGTGGCCTGGGACCCAGCTGCGGGAGGACGGAACTCCGGTCCGCTGATCACCGTTCTTCCCATGACACGAGGAGAATTGATGCCGCTCCACAAAGGTCCCGCGAAGCTCGACGAGCGCCCCCTGTCCGTCAACCCGTTCTACGGAGAGGCGGACCCGGTCGGCGGCATGCAGGAGGCCCCGCCCAAGCATCGTCTCCCGGACGCTCCCATGCCGCCGGCGACGGCGTACCAACTCGTCCACGACGAGCTGATGCTGGACGGCAACGCGCGGCTGAACCTCGCCACCTTCGTCACCACCTGGATGGAGCCGCAGGCCGGTGTCCTGATGGGTGAGTGCCGGGACAAGAACATGATCGACAAGGACGAGTACCCGCGTACCGCCGAGCTGGAGCGGCGCTGTGTGGCCATGCTCGCCAATCTGTGGAACGCGCCCGACCCGTCGGCGGCCGTGGGCTGTTCGACGACCGGGTCGAGCGAGGCGTGCATGCTCGCGGGCCTGGCGCTCAAGCGGCGCTGGGCGCGGGCCAACGCCGACCGCTATCCGTCGCGGGACGCGCGCCCGAACCTCGTCATGGGCGTCAACGTCCAGGTCTGCTGGGAGAAGTTCTGCAACTTCTGGGAGGTGGAGGCCCGACTGGTCCCGATGGAGGGCGACCGCTTCCACCTCGACCCACATGCCGCCGCCGGCCTGTGCGACGAGAACACCATCGGGGTCGTCGGCATCCTCGGCTCCACCTTCGACGGCTCCTACGAGCCGATCGCGGACCTGTGCGCCGCCCTCGACGCCCTCCAGGAGCGGACCGGCCTGGACATCCCGGTGCATGTCGACGGGGCGTCCGGGGCGATGGTCGCCCCGTTCCTCGACGAGGACCTGGTGTGGGACTTCCGGCTGCCGAGAGTGGCCTCCATCAACACATCCGGGCACAAGTACGGGCTGGTGTACCCGGGCGTCGGCTGGGCGCTGTGGCGCGACAAGGAGGCCCTGCCGGAGGAACTCGTCTTCCACGTCAACTACCTGGGCGGCGACATGCCGACCTTCGCCCTCAACTTCTCCCGCCCCGGCGCCCAGGTGGTCGCGCAGTACTACACGTTTCTCCGGCTGGGCCGCGACGGCTTCAGAGCCGTGCAGCAGTCCGCGCGGGACGTGGCCATGAGTCTCGCCGACCGCGTGGAGGCGCTCGGTGACTTCCGGTTGCTGACCCGGGGCGACGAGCTTCCGGTGTTCGCCTTCACGACCGCGCCCGGAGTGCAGGCGTACGACGTCTTCGACGTCTCCCGGCGGCTGCGGGAGCAGCGCTGGCTGGTGCCCGCGTACACCTTCCCGCCGAACCGTGAGGACCTGTCCGTGCTGCGCGTGGTCTGCCGCAACGGCTTCTCGGCCGACCTCGCCGACCTGTTCGTGGAGGACCTGACCCGGCTGCTGCCGGAACTGAGGCGCCAGTCGGGGCCGTCGACCCGGGACAAGGGGGCCGCGACCGGGTTCCATCACTAGCGTCCGCCCCGGCTCAGTGCTTTCCCCGGCTCAGTGCCCGCCCCGGCTCATCGGCTGAGGTGCGCGAACCTCCGCAGGGCCAGCGGAAAGAACACCGCCAGCAGAATCACGGGCCACAGCACGGCGGCCCCCACATGTCCCGCCTCCGCGCCCGGCCAGCCGAACAGGTCCCGTACCGCCGTCGCCGTCCGGGACATGGGATTCCACTCGACCGCCGCGCCCAGCCAGGACGGCATGGAGTCGGGGAGCGCGAACGCGTTGGAGAGGAAGCCGACCGGCCAGATGAGGATCTGCACGGCCTGCACCAGTTCCGGCTTGCCGGCCACCATCGCCAGGTAGATGCCGATCCACAGCATGGCGAACCGGAACAGCAGCAGGAGTCCGAGCGCGCCCAGGAAACCGCCGACCCCGCCGTGCGCCCGCCAGCCGAGCGCGCAGGCGACCCCGATCATCACGGTCAGGCTCAGCGCCGACTGGAGCATGTCGGCGGCCGAACGGCCCACCAGGACCGCGCCGTTGGTCATGGGCATGGAGCGGAAGCGGTCGATGACGCCCTTGTTGAGGTCCTGCGTGACGGCGAGCATCGTGCTCTCCAGGCCGAACGCCATGGTGAGCGCGAGCATGCCGGGAACCAGGTAGTCGACGTACTCCCCCTCGACGCCCCGGCCGCCGCCGACGAGGTAGCCGAACATCAGCAGCAGCATCACGGGGAAGACAAGGCCCACCAGGACCTGCGCCGGCTGCCTGCTCCAGTGGGCGAGTTCACGCCGGGTCATGGTCCAGGAATCGGTCAGCGCGTAACCGCTCACGCGGCCTCCTTCACTCGGTGGTCGCCGGTGAGGTGCAGGAACACCTCGTCCAGCGTCGGGCGGCGCAGCACGACGTCCTCCGCGTCGATGCCGGCCTCCTCCAGGGCCCGTACGACACCGGAGAGGGCGGCCATCCGGTCGGTGACCGGGGCGCTGAGCAGCCGGCGGTCGGTGTCGACGCAGACCTCGTCCCCCGAGGCCGGCAACAGCGCGAGGGCCGCGCCCAGTTGACCGCCGTCCCGCAGCACCACGTCGATCCGGTCGCCGCCGGTCATCGCCTTGAGCTCGTCGGCCGTGCCGTCGGCGACGACCCGGCCGGCGTCGACGACCGAGATACGGTCGGCCAGTTGGTCGGCCTCCTCCAGATACTGGGTGGTCAGCAGGACCGTCGTACCGCCGCCGACGAGGGAACGGACCGCGGCCCACACCTCGGCGCGGCCGCGCGGGTCGAGGCCGGTGGTGGGTTCGTCCAGGAAGAGGACCTCCGGTTCGGTGATGAGGGAGGCCGCGAGGTCCAGGCGGCGCCGCATGCCGCCGCTGTACGCACGGACCGGTTTGCGGCCGGTGTCGGTGAGGCCGAAGCGTTCCAGGAGCTCGCCGGCGCGCACGCGCGCGTGGCGGGCGCCCAGGTGGTGGAGACGGCCGAAGAGGTCGAGGTTCTGGCGGCCGGAGAGCTCCTCGTCCAAGGCAGCGTGCTGGCCGAGCAGGCCGATCCGCAGGCGTACGTCGTAGGCCTGCCGGACCACGTCGCGGCCCGCCACCTCGGCGCGGCCCTCGTCAGGCCGCAGCAGGGTGGTCAGGATCCGTACGGCGGTGGTCTTGCCGGCGCCGTTCGGGCCCAGCACGCCGTGGACGGTGCCGCGGGCCACGGTGAGATCGAGCCCGTCCAGGGCCGCCTTGTCGCCGTACCTCTTCCGCAGGCCTTCGGCGACGATCGCTTCGGTCATGGGGGTCCTTCCGGATCGCGTGAGGGAGCGAGCAGGCGGATCCACCTGACTGATCAAACTTGACTACCAGCTCGCCGACAGAACGTATGCCCGTTCAGGGACTTAGTCAAACTTGATTAGCGAGCGTCCTCCGGGTGCGGCTCCCCCGTCGCGTACGGGTTCTCCTCGCCCTCCGCCAGGATGCCGACGAACGGTTCGCCCTCGCCGGCGAAGGTGTAAGCGCCGCCCTCGATGCGGGCGATCAGCCCCTGGGTCCACTCGGCCTCCGCGTCGGCCGTGTGGATCCAGAGGTTCATGATCTCGCCGATGTGACCGAGCTGCTCCGGGCCGTCCTCGGGCACGTAGTGCTCGGTGACGGAGGAGCGCCACTGCTCGATCCCCCGGATCCGTTCCTTCAGGAGCGTCACCGCCTCGGCGCGCGGCAGTTCGACCATGAAGCCGATGGCCGCCGACTTCAGGTCCATCTTCTGGTCGTACGAGGTCAGCGCCTCGCGCACCAGCCTGAAGCACTCCGCCTCGCCGGCCTCGGTGATCTCGTACTCCGTCCGCGGCGGCCCCCCGGCCGTGGACGGCGCGATCTCGTGCGCGATCAGCAGTCCCTGTTTCGCCATCTGCTTCAGGGCGTGGTAGATCGAGCCGGGCTTGGCGTTGGACCACTCGTGGGCGCCCCAGTACTCCAGGTCGTTGCGCACCTGGTAGCCGTGGGCCCGCCCGTGCTGACGGACCGCGCCGAGCACGAGGAGACGGATCGCTGACATGCCGTCCAGAGTAGGCCGCGCCGGCCTCACCCCCCGGAGGTGCCCTGCTCCTTCGCCACCAGTTCGAAGGCGGTGGCGCCATCCAGGGACTCCCGGCCGGTCAGGCCTCCCTGCGGCCGACGTGCTCGATATGCAGCGTCCGCGCCTCCGGATCGAGACGGTAGAGCACGCGCCAGGAGCCATGGTGCAGGCGACGATGGTCGACACCCCAAGCCCGAGACCCTTCGGGCCTGGGATCGTCGGCGAGTTGGTCAGTCGCGTGGAGAAGGTCGTCGACGCCCCCGGGGTCGTTCTTGAGGTGCCCGGTGGCGGCATCGAGAGCGGCCGGTTCCCACAGGACCGGCCAGGTCACTCGCCCCTCCCGGCCGCCTGGAGCAGCGCGCGGCGCGCCTCGTCATGCGGGATGAGAGGCTCAGCGCGCCCAAGTGCGCGGTCCCGCTCCAGGCGCGCGAGGGCGAGGGCGTCCTCAAGGTCCTCCAGCTCGGCCGGGGAGATGAGGACCGCCGCAGGAACGCCGCGGTCGGTCAGGGTGATGTGCTCGTGCTGGGCGGCCCGGCGGGCGAGCTCGCCGAGCTTGCCCCTGGCCTCAGCAATGGGATACGTAGCAGACATGCATCTAGTGTACACCTGGATGCATGTCCGCCCCGGCGGTGGAACAGACCTGTATCAGAACGGGAACCCGCTCCGCCCGTGCTGCACCGAGATCCACTTCAGGGTGGTGAAGGAGTCCGCCGACGTGTCGCCGTTCAGGCGGCCGATGCCGGAGTGCTTCTCGCCGCCGAAGGGGACGACAGGCTCGTCGTGGACCGTGCCGTCGTTCACGTGGAACATGCCGGTGTCGATCTGCTTGGCGAAGGAGACGCCCCGCTCGATGTCACCGGTGTGGACGGCGCCGCTCAGGCCGTAGGGGGTGTCGTTGACGAGGCGTACGGCCTCCTCCTCGCCGTCGAAGGGGATGAGGAAGGCGACCGGACCGAAGACCTCCTGGCGGAGCAGGGCGGAGTCGGCGGGGACGTCGGTGAGAACGGACGGCTCGACCAGGTTGTCGGTCCTGGTGCCGTGCACGAGAGCCGTGGCGCCCTCGGCCATCGCCTGCTCGACGACGGCCGAGATCCCGTCGGCCTGGGAGGAGTTGATGAGCGGGCCGATGACCGTCTCGGGGTCGCGCGGGTCGCCGGCCTTGAGGGTCCTGACCTTGGCGACGAACTTCTCGGTGAACTCGTCCGCGATCGAACGGTCCACGAGGACCCGGTTCGCGGCCATGCAGACCTGGCCCTGATGGACGTACCGGCTGAAGACGGCCGCGTCGACCGCGTAGTCGATGTCGGCGTCGTCGAGGACCACCAGCGCGCTGTTGCCGCCCAGTTCGAGGACCGAGCGCTTGAAGTTGGCGGCGCAGACGGTCGCGACATGACGGCCGACCTTGTCGGAGCCGGTGAAGGAGATGACCTTGGGGATCGGGTGCTCGATGAAGGCGTCGCCGATCTCCGCGATGTCGGTGATGACGACGTTGAGCAGACCGCCGGGCAGGCCCGCGTCCTCGAAGATCTTCGCGACCAGGGAGCCGCCGACGATCGGGGTGTTCTGGTGCGGCTTGAGGACGACCGCGTTGCCGAGCGCGAGCGCCGGTGCGACCGACTTGATCGAGAGCAGGAAGGGGAAGTTGAAGGGGCTGATGACGCCCACCACGCCGACCGGCACGCGGTAGAGGCGGTTCTCCTTGCCGTCGGCCGGCGAGGGCAGGATCCGGCCCTCGGGGCGCAGCGCCACCTGGATCGCCTCGCGCAGGAACTCCTTGGCGAGGTGGAGCTCGAAGCCGGCCTTCAGCCGGGTCCCGCCGAGCTCGGCGATGATCACCTCGCTGATCTCCTGCTCGCGCTCCTCGACCAGGCGCAGCGCTCTCTCGAAGACCGCGCGGCGGGCGTACGGGCTGGCCGCGGCCCACTCCTTCTGGGCGCGGGCCGCCGCCTGGTACGCGTCGTCCACCTCGTCGGCCGTGGCTATGGTGATCGACGCCAGCTTCTCGCCGTCGTACGGATTGAAGTCGATGATGTCCCAGGAACCTGTTCCCGGGCGCCACTCACCATCGATGTACTGCTGGGCCAGGTCGGTGAAGTAGGACGACATGTGATCCCCAAGTCACTAGCAGACACACGATCGACGTCACGGTCTGATCAGACGTCATCGTACGTGTGTGCCTGGCGAGTTGGGGACGGAGTGCGACGCTCTGGGGATAACCCTACGAAAGCTGGAGAAGGCCCCGGAGAAGGTCCCGGCTCTCGTCCGGTCCCGGGCTGTCCTGCTGGAGTTCCTTGAGCGCCTTCTCGTACTGGGCCACGTCCTCGCTCTTGTCGAGGTACAGGGCGCTGGTGAGCTGCTCCAGGTACACGACGTCGGACAGGTCCGACTCCGGGAAGGAGAGGATCGTGAACGCGCCACTCTCGCCGGAGTGGCCGCCGAAGCCGAACGGCATGATCTGCAGCCGCAGATTGGGGCGTTCGGAGATGTCGATCAGGTGCTGGAACTGGCCACGCATCACCTCGCGGTCGCCGTACGGGCGGCGCAGGGCGGCCTCGTCGAGGATGATGTGGCATTCGGGGGCGTTCTTCTCCAGCAGGTACTTCTGCCGCTCCAGGCGCAGCGCCACCCGCCGTTCCACGTCCTGAGCGCTCGCGCCCTTCATGCCGCGCCGCACAACCGCGCGGGCGTACGCCTCGGTCTGCAACAGGCCGTGCACGAACTGGACTTCGTACGCGCGGATCAGGGACGCCGCGCCCTCCAGGCCCACATAGGTGGGGAACCAGCTCGGCAGGACGTCCGAGTAACTGTGCCACCACCCGGCGACGTTGGCCTCCTTGGCGAGGGAGAGCAGGGAGTTGCGCTCCGCCTCGTCCGTGATGCCGTACAGCGTCAGCAGGTCCTCGACATCGCGTGTCTTGAAGCTCACCCGGCCCAGCTCCATCCGGCTGATCTTCGACTCCGAGGCGCGGATGGAGTATCCCGCCGCCTCGCGCGTGATGCCGCGTGCTTCACGCAGCCGCCTGAGTTGCGAGCCGAGCAGCATCCGCCGCACCACCGATCCGGGCTCTCCCGCGCTCACGTTCGCCAGCCTCCCCAACCGTCTTCAGGGGCCGAAGTCTGCCACTAAAACACTCCAAGCAGTACTCGTCCGGTTACAGAGATGGAAAGAAGCCAAAGTTTTCGCAGGGATACGGGCCGGGTGCGGAACAGATTTCGGGAAGAGGCAGGCAAGAGCCTGGGGAGAAGATGGCGGAAAAAATGGCCAACAAGCGGTACGGGAGGGGTCAATTCGGTCAGCTGCACGTGCATCTGCCCTTGCATCTGCTGTACGCATCCGAAACCATGGTCCCGCGCCACCGCTGCATCGCAACGACCGCGAATTCCCGGGAGTGCCACGCATGGGAACGAATGGATCGACCATGCTCAAGCCACTACGGCAGGGCCTTCCGCCGCTGGATCCCGCGGCCGTGTCCAACGCCGCCTCCTGCGCCCTGCCCGCCCGCTACGAAGCGGTGCGCGAGGCGCGGCGGTTCACGCGCGGCACCCTCGACCACTGGGACCTGGGCGAACGTTTCGACGACGTGTGCCTGGTGGTCTCCGAACTCGTGACCAACGCGCTGCGGCACGCGCTGCCGGCCAACGTCCCACGGATTCCCGAGCAGAGCCCGCCGGTACGGCTGCACCTGATGCGGTGGACCGAGCGGCTGGTGTGCGCGGTGCGCGACCCGAGCCAGGAGAGCCCGGTCACGGGAGACGCCGACGACTTCTCGGCGGAGTGCGGCCGCGGCCTGTTCCTCGTCGACTCCTTCAGCGACGGCTGGGGCTGGCACCCGCTCGCGGGCACCCTGGGCGGCAAGGTCGTCTGGGCGCTGTTCCGGCTGCCCCCGACCGAATGAGACGCGACGGCACCCGTTGATGTGTGAGTTCTACGCGCGTCACGGGGCGTCGAGCGGTACTTACCGTCGGTTACTCACACATCGCGCGAGCCGCATCGCGTTCAGCCCACTATCAGGTGGTCGAACTCGCCGTCCTTGATGCCCAGCAGCATGGCCTCGATCTCGGCGCGGGTGTATACCAGCGCCGGACCGTCGGGAAAGCGGGAGTTGCGCACCGCCACCTCCCCGCCGGGGAGCCGGGCGAACTCCACGCAGGAACCCTGCGAGTTGCTGTGCCGACTCTTCTGCCAGGCCACCCGCAGCTGGGCGGCGGCCATGCCGTTGTACACGCCGGACGCGTCGGCAACGTCGTACGCGTCGTACACGTCGTGGTCCACAGGTCGCTCCCCGGTGGTGCACTGGCTGGTGAGGCCATTGATGCAGTGGTCAATTGACCCGGATCATAACCCTGTTCATGTGCAGATGCATGGGCAGCTGCATCTGCAGATGCACGTGCACGCGGGGTGTTCCTGCGGTTACAGCTGGGATGTGTTCGTCCGTGTTACAGCTGTGACGTTTGCTGTGCCGAACTCGTTCCGGCGCCTGCCCCGGAGTTCCGGGACCATGCGCACGACTTGCGATCATGTTCCCGTGCACGATCCCCCCGTGCTGTAGGAAGAGACGCATGAAGGGGCATTCGTGTTCCATGGATCGGGAAATGGTCCGGAATGGACCACCTCCCGCGATGTCGGTCAGTGGCCGGAATGACGTCGGTCAGGCACGCCCGGGCCCAGGGACGCTCTTGAAAGTCCCCTGGTAGCTTGCTGCGGTCCTCCCGGTGTGCCCGGGGCGAGCGCTACAGCTTGGAGGTTCCAGTGACTGGGACGACTTGGGCGACCGGAGCGACGAGAGCGACCAGGGGCGCACGCGGTTGGACGCGGGGCGCGGCCGTGGCCGCCGGCCTCGCGGGCGCGCTCGCGCTGACCGCGTGCAGCGGCGACGCGGGCTCCGACGACGAGCCCTCCACCGGCTCCGGTACGTCCGCCTCCGCGAGCGCGGACACGGGCGGCGGGGGTGGTGCGCCGAGTACGTCCAAGGGGACGTCCGGGGCGCTGCAGGGGAACTGGCTGGCCACGACCGGCGGCAAGGCCGTGGCGCTGGTGGTCACCGGAGCCAAGGCGGGCCTGTTCAGCACCGGTGGGACCACGTGCGGCGGCACCGCGGCCGAGGCCTCCGACCACTGGACCATCCGCCTCACCTGCAAGGACGGCAACAAGGACCGGACCGACGGCGTGGTCGACTCCGTGTCGGGCAAGACGCTGAAGGTGACCTGGAAGAGCGGCCTCGGCGAGGAGACGTACACCCGCGCGGAGGGCGGAACGCTCCCGACCGGGCTGCTGAACGGGCTGTCGGCGGCGAGCCCGGGGTCGTAGCCGGAGGGGGGCGGCGAACGGGTCGCCCCCGTGGTGGGTGATGATCCCTTCGTACGAATGGTCCCTTCCTGTGTGATGCTTCCTTGGCATGTGAAGGTCCCTCGCGTACGTCATGATCCTCGCGTACTGCCGTCTCGCTCCCAGAGGACCTCTTATGCGCGCCGCTCCCCTCGCCGTCACCGCCCTCGCCGCCGCCCTCCTGCTGACCGCCTGCGGCAGCGGCGGGGGCGACGACGGCGGCAGTTCCGGGAAGGCCGGGGGCACCGGCTCGGGCAAGGCCGGGGATGCCTGCGCGGTCGGGCAGCTGGGTGTCGAGGTCGGCCCGGCGAACGTCGCGCCGGGCCCCGGTGACTCGGGCGACGTCCCCGTCTCGCTCACCAACCAGAGCGCGCCGTGCACCCTGGACGGCATCCCCGGGGCCGTCCTCAAGGCCGGCGACACCTCCACGACCGTCCCCGGGGCGAGCGACGCCAAGCCGGAGAAGCTGACCCTCGTCAAGGGTGAGAGCGCGACCTTCACCCTCACCTACGTGCGCGGTGGCGCGGCCGGCGGGAAGAGCCTCGCGGCGAAGACGCTGTCGATCAGCATGCCCGGCGCCGCCGGCGACGTGAAGAGCTTCCCCTGGTCGTACGGGCCGGTGGCGCTGAAGTCGGCGGGCGGGGCGCCGGACGCCTCGGTGGGGCCGTTCACGCGCGCGGGGGACTGAAGAAGAGTCAGACGGAGCTTGGGGGGTGTCCCGCGCGCGGGGCGGGGTGTCCGGCGCCAGGGTCGGGGATGTCCCGCGCGCGGGGGCCGTCATTCCAGCGGGCGTCGGGAGGCGACCTGGGCGCGGTCGGCGGCCTGGGCGCCCTCCGTCCAGCCCGCCTCGTCGCTCACTCCGCGCAGTCGGGCCGTGGTCGTCTGCGGGAACATGCGGTCCAGGCGGTCGGTGACGGCCACCTCGCGGGAGGCGAGAACCGGGAGCAGGTCCTCGCTCACGGGGGCCGCGGCGGCCTCGCGCAGGCGGATGCCGACGCGGTGGGCGTAAGCGGCGAGGAAGGACTGCCGGAAGGTCTTCGTGCGCTTTCGGCCGCCCGCGCGCTGTGCCGCCTCCGCCTTCGCCAGGGCGGACTGGGCCTGGACGAGCAGCGAGGTGTAGAGCAGTTCGACGACCTCCAGGTCGGGTTCGAATCCGACGACCGTGGAGAAGGCGAAGGGTTCGTTCCACACGGCCCGGCAGTGGTTGGCGGCGGCGACCGCGTCCAGGAGCACCGCCTTGGCCTGCTCGTACGGCGGTTCTACTCCGATACGGCAGGCGCCGGGCGCGTCGGCGGCGTGGGCCGGGTCCCGGTCCGCGAGGAGCGCCTCGTCGATGCTGTGCCGGGCCATCAACTCCTGCGCCTTGGCGCTGAGCGCCTCCGCCTCCTCCGGGAACCCGGTCGCCTCCGCCTTGGCGAGCAGCGCGCGGATGCGGGTGAGCATGCGGGAGGCGGTGCCGTGCCTGTGCGGGGTGCCGTGCCTGCCGTTCTGCGGTCCGGCGATCTGCCGTGGCTCTTCGAGGGGCTCCAGCGCGGGCAGGCGCAGGAGGAGCCGGTACAGCTCCAGTACGGCACTCGCGTGGGTGAAGCGGTCGGGGCGGGGTGGGGTCGCGGTGGGGTCCTCGGTGTCCGCGAGCTCGGCGAGCCTGGTCAGCTGGGCGGTCCAGCGGTGGCCGCGCGGGCGGTCGTTCGGGGCCTGGGCGCGGATCAGTGCGGCCGTCAGGCGTACATGGACGTCGTCCAGTTCGCGCCGCACGATCCGTACGACGTCCGCGGGCTGCCAGCCGCGCCGCCAGGCCGCCGCGACGAACTCCTCACCACGCCGGGTCAGTTCGGCGTCCGCAGCGGGGTCGGCCGCGAGGAGGGAGGCGCCGGTGTCCAGGGCGGTGTCGGAGTCGGCGTAGAGGGCGACCCGGAAGGCGCGGTCCACGGTGCCGGCCGGGCCGTCGGCGTCACCGGTCGCCCGGTCCGAGTTCTCGGTGCTGCTCACCCGGCGATCGTCTCATCCGGCCTCGAAGTGATGTCAACCTCGGGTTGACACTCCCTGCGTGTCAACCTACGGTTGACGCATGACGACCAACTCCGCCATCACGTCATCCGTACGCCTCGACGACCTCATCGCGGCCATCAAGAAGGTCCACACGGACGCGCTCGACCAGCTCCAGGACGCGGTCATCGCGGCCGACCACCTCGGCGAGGTGGCCGACCATCTGATCGGCCACTTCGTGGACCAGGCCCGCCGCTCGGGCGCGTCCTGGACGGACATCGGCAAGAGCATGGGAGTGACCCGGCAGGCCGCGCAGAAGCGGTTCGTGCCGAAGGAGTCGGCGGCCCTCGACCCGAACGCGGGCTTCGGCAGGTACACCCCGCGCGCCCGCAACGTGGTGATGGCCGCCCACAACGAGGCCATCGCCGCCCGCAACCCCGAGGGCCGCCCCGAGCACCTGGTCCTCGGCCTGCTGGCCGAGCCGGAGGGGCTGGCCGCCAAGGCGATCACCGCGCAGGGCGTCCTCCTCGACACCGTGCGCCAGGCCGCCACCGCCGCGCTGCCGCCCGCCTCGGAAGAGGTCCCGGAGCTCGTCCCGTACGGCTCCGACGCCAAGAAAGTCCTGGAGCTCACCTTCCGCGAGGCCCTGCGTCTGGGCCACAACTACATCGGCACCGAGCACCTCCTGCTCGCCCTGCTGGAGTTCGAGAACGGCGAGGGCGTCCTGTCCGGCCTCGGCATCACCAAGCCGGCGGCGGAGGAGTACTTCGCCGCGGTGCTCACCAGGATCACGGTGAAGCTCGGGGAGGAGGAGAGCTGAGGCGCGGGCTGCGGGCTGCGGTCCGGCCCGGCGGCGGGCCGCAGACCACGGACCGCGGGCGGTGGGCCGCGGTGCCTTTTCGGTGAACGGCCCGTTGTCAGACCCTCCTGCAACACTCATGACCATGACCGATCGGTGGGCTCTCGCTCCGGCCGAGGGTGGTGGCGTGGAGTTCGCCCCCCTCGGCCCCGGTGGGGTGCTCGCGGGGCCGGTGCGGTGGGCGGCGGACGCCGCCGAGGCCGTGCGCGGTCTGCCGGAGGTCACGCGCTGGGTGTGGCGGTCGACGACCGAGACGTATCCGCGCCTGCTCGCCGCGGGGGTGCGAGTGGAGCGGTGCTACGACGTGGAGGACGCGGAGACGCTCCTCCTCGGTCACGAGGGGCGCTACGGCGAACCCCGGTCGGCGGCCGCCGCCCTGGCCCGGCTGCGTGGCGGTCCGGTACCGCCCGATCCGCCGCAGCGGTCCGCCGAACCGGGTTCGCAGTCGCCCCTGTTCGAGCCGCAGGCCGTGCACGTGCCGCTGGCCGACCTCGTGGAGGTGTACGCCGACCAGCAGCGCCGGCATGACGCCACCGCGCATCCCGACCGTATGCGGCTGCTGACCGCGGCCGAGTCGGCGGGCATGCTGGTGGCCGCCGAGATGAACCGGTCCGGGCTGCCGTGGAGCGCCGAGGTGCACCGCCGGGTGCTGCACGACCTGCTCGGCGAGCGGTACGCGGGCGGCGAGCCCCGGCGCCTGGCCGAACTCGCCGACGAGGTGTCCGCCGCCTTCGGCCGCCGGGTCCGCCCGGACCTCCCCGCCGACGTCATCAAGGCGTTCGCGCAGGCCGGGATCAAGGTGAGGTCGACCCGGCGGTGGGAGATCGAGTCGATCGACCATCCGGCCGTGAAACCGCTGCTCGAGTACAAGAAGCTGTATCGCATCCGGGTCGCCCACGGCTGGTCCTGGCTGCAGGACTGGGTGCGCGACGGACGGTTCCGGCCCGAGTTCCTGGCGGGCGGTACGGTCACCGGCCGATGGGTCACCAACGGCGGGGGTGCGCTGCAGATCCCCAAGGTGATCCGGCGGGCCGTGGTCGCCGACCCCGGCTGGCGGCTCGTCGTCGCCGACGCCGACCAGATGGAACCCAGGGTGCTGGCCGCCATCTCCCGCGACCCCGGGCTGATGGAGGTGGCCGGCCGCGAGAGCGACCTGTACCAGTCCGTCTCCGAGCGCGCCTTCTCGGGCGACCGGGCCCAGGCCAAACTCGCGGTCCTCGGCGCGGTGTACGGCCAGACCTCCGGCGACGGTCTGAAGAACCTCGCCGCGCTCAGACGCCGTTTCCCGCGCGCGGTGGCCTACGTCGACGACGCGGCACGGGCCGGTGAGGAGGGGCGGCTGGTGCGGACCTGGCTGGGGCGGACCTGCCCGCCGGCGGTCGGGGCGGACGCGGGGGCGGAGGAGGCCGGCATCCCCGTCGGGGAGGACGAGACCGACGGCCGGCAGTGGGTGCCCGGCTACGCCTCCTCCGACGCCCGGGCCCGCGGACGCTTCGCCCGTAACTTCGTCGTCCAGGGCAGCGCCGCCGACTGGGCCCTGCTCCTGCTCGCCGCGCTGCGCCGCAGCTGCGCGGACCTGGCGGCCGAGCTGGTCTTCTTCCAGCACGACGAGGTGATCGTGCACTGTCCCGAGGAGGAGGCGCAGACGGTGGCGGCGGCGATCCGGGAGGCGGCCGACCTGGCGGGACGGTTGACGTTCGGGGAGACGCCGGTGCGGTTTCCGTTCAGCACGGCGGTGGTGGAGTGTTATGCGGACGCGAAATGAGGGGCCGGCTCGGTGGCCCAAGTTAGGGGCCGGCTCGGGTAGCCGGAGCGAGGCTTCGGCTCGGGTAGCCGGAGCGAGGCTTCGGCTCGGGTAGCCGAAGTGAAGGGCCGTGCTCGGGGTGGCCGACGGGCTCGCGGGGTCACGGTCGCCCGGTTACCGCCGTTCCCGCGCGCCCGCCGTGCGAGCCGTAGTGCCGGGCCGTCCTACGGACGCCGTGCGGACGTGCACGGACGCCGTGGACGGACGTACACGGCGTCCGTGTACGTCCGTCAGATCACCGGTGGTCGCCCCAGCCGGGTCAGCCGCCACACGGTCCGCCAGCGCATCGGCCGCCGCTCGCCGGCGGGTTCCCGCAGCCCCTCCACGAAGCCGCCGAACCAGGCCCGCAGCCCGGCTGTCGAGCGCACCCGCAGCAGGGTGAGCGCGATCCACACGCCCAGATGTACGGGGATGAGCGCCCATGGGAGCCGGCGGCGGACCAGCCAGACCCGGTTGCGGGCGTTCACCCGGTAGTAGATGGCGTGCCGGGCGGGCGAGGTCCTGGGGTGCCGGAGCAGCAGTTCGGGCGCGTACAGGATGCGCCAGCCGCGGTCGACGGCCCGCCAGGCCAGGTCGATCTCCTCGTGGGCGAAGAAGAACTCGGCGGGCCAGTCCCCCGTCTGGTCGAGCATCGCCATGCGGAAACCGTGCCCACCGCCGAGGAACCCGGTGACGTAGCCGCCCCGCAGCGGGTCCGACGAGCCGATCCGCGGCACGTGCCGCTGCTGGGTCTGTCCGTGCTCGTCGGCGATGCGGAAGCCGACGATGCCGAGGCGCGGGTCGGCGGCGAACAGTTCCCCCACCCGGCGCAGCACATGAGGGTCGACCAGCAGCCCGTCGTCGTCGAGTTCGACGACCACGTCGACGTCCCCGAACTCCCGGAGCCGGGCCAGTGCCACGTTCCGCCCGCCGGGACACCCGAGGTTCTCCTCGACGTCGATGGCGGTGACCTCGCACGGCAACGAGATCCGCCCGGCGAACTCGGGCAGCCGGCAGCCGTTGCCGACGATCACGATCCTTACGGGGGCGAGGTCCTGCTTGGCCACGGACTCCAGCAGCGCGTCGACCTCCTCGGGCCGGTTCCCCATGGTCACGACGGCCACGGCGACCCTTGGCAGCTCCACGTCCTCACCCCATCCCGGCCGACAACGGCGCCCGTGATGCTAGCCGTTCACGGTAAGGACTTTTCAAGTACGCCTGATGGTGGGCGGGTCGGTCCGCCGGACGAAGGGTCAGCGCGGAAGCCCCACACCGGCTTCAACGCTCCCGTGCGTTCCGCGGCGCCCCGAGCGACAGAATGTGAGCGGCCACCCCCGTGGCTGACCAGAAGCAGACGCGCTGACCAGGAGCAGAAACATGGACACCGAAGCCGGTCCCGGCCCTGTCCCGTACGTTCCCGGAACGGGACGGCCGGCCCCCGAGGCCGACCCCGGACTCGTGGCGCGGTGGCGTTCGGGGGGAGGCGAACTGGTCGACCTGCTGTCCCAGGTGCGCGAGGAGCTCGGCGGCGTCGCCGCGTTCCGCCTCGGGCCGGCCCCCACGGTTCTCGTCACCGACCCGCAGGCGGTCCGGCACGTTCTCGCCGTGTGTCCGGAGCAGTACGTCAAGCGCTCCCACCGCGCCCGCCTGCTGGTCGGCGACGGCGTCCTCGCCGCGACCGGTACGGCGTGGAAGCGGCAACGCCGCCTGTTGCAGTCCCAGTTCACCGGTACCGGCATGCGCCGCTACGAACACCGGATCACGGCGGCAGCCCGGACCACCGCGGAGCGCTGGGGCGCGTACGCCCGTACCGGGCAGACCTTCGACGTCGGACAGGAGATGCACCGCTTCGCCCTGGACGCCATCTGGCGCTCTCTCACCGGGCACCCCCTCGACGACGAGACCGAGCACGAACTGTCCGCCGTGGCCGCCGTGGGGGCCGCCCTTCCGACTCTGCCCGCCGATCCCACCGACGCCCACAACGCCGTCGCCGCCGATCTCGCCCGCATCGACACGGTCGCCCGGCACGCCATCGAGGCCGCGAGAAACGGGGCGGCCGGCCCCGACGGCCCGGGCCTGCTGCATGTCCTGATCGACGCCGCCACGGAGCAACCGGAGTACACCGACCGGCTGATCCGCGACGAACTGGTCACCTTGCTGGCGGCCGGGCACGAGACCACCGCCACCACCCTGACCTGGCTCTACCTGCTCCTCGACCGACACCCCGCGGCCCGCGAACACGCACTCGCCGACAGCGCGGACCCGGCTCGACGCCGCCTGGCCGTCCAGGCCCTGGTCCACGAGACGCTCCGCCTCTACCCGTCAGCCTGGCTCCTGCCCCGCCACGCCACCGAGGACGACACCCTCGCCGGCTACACCGTCGAGGCGGGCACCGACATCCTGATCTGCCCGTACCTCACCCACCGCGACCCCGAACTGTGGCCCGGCCCGGAGCACTTCGATCCCCGGCGCTTCCTCACCCCGGCCGCCCGCCCCAGCCACCCGGGTGCCTACCTGCCCTTCGGGATCGGCCCCCGCGCCTGCCTCGGCCTGCAATTCGCCCTCCGCGAATCCACCACCCTGCTCGAACTCCTGCTCCCGGCCTACACCCTGACGTTCCACTCCCCTCCCCCGAAAACGTCCTACGGCATCACGGTCCGCCCTGACGGGCCGACGCCGGCGACCTTGGAGGAAGCCTCGCTCACCTGAGACCTGACCTGCGGGCGGCGCCCCGTCACAGGGACGTCGCCGGGTCCGGGTTGCCGTAGTAGGCGTCGGGGCCGTGTTTGCGGGTGTAGTGGCGGTCGAGGAGGTGGCGGGGCGGGGGGGCTCCCGCCGGGGCCAGGGT
>NZ_JBITIY010000025.1:0-65214 GCF_044459385.1 Streptomyces sp. NPDC050287
AGCGGACCGGCCGACCGTGCCTCTCACAGCAGTGCACCCTTCCCCTCCGCACTCGCGGCACGGCACGCCGCCGAGTGCGCCATCACCGCACTCACGGCCGGGAGATGTGACCTGTGAGCAGCCTCATCTGACCTGGGCACTCATCACGCTGATGACCCGCAGGTCACTCGACGGGGCCCCGCACCAACTGGTCGAAGGATCCCTGACTCCATCCCGGCACTGGCCCCTCGGGCGCCTGCCCGGCCTCCACGCTGAGCTTCACCCTAGATGTGGTGTCTCTTGTGTCCTGAACACGAAAGGATGGAATTGACGGTACGGCCGGACGCATTCGACCCCCACCTGGACGTCGAGTTCCAGGCCGAGCCCGGCCGGTGTGCAGGCCGCCCACAGCACCCTGATCGAGCTGACCAAGGCGGTGGCGCTGCGTCGGTTCGACGACGTGGAACCCCGGCTGGCCCCCGCGCTCGCCCAGGCCGCGAAGAACCTCGCGGACAGCCGACTTGCCGAGCCCCAGCTATCTCCGGCAATGCTGGCGCGCGAGCTCAACGTCTCCCTACGCACCCTGCATCGGGCATTCGCCGAAACGGGAGAGTCGGTGACTGCCTACATCCGCGACCGCCGGCTGGAAGAGGCCCGGCTCGCTCTCACCGCGCGGTCCGGCCGTTTGAGCGTCTCCGAACTGGCCGCTCACTGGCAGTTCGCGGACAGCAGCCACTTCATCCGAGCCTTCAAGAAGCGCTACGGCCAGACGCCCACCGAGTACGCCCGCTCGACTCAGCCTTCTACGAAGCTCAGCCACGGGGCCTTCGCCCCGGCCGCATGAATTCATGATGAAGGCTGAGACTGGTGACGGAGCGGTGCACGAGCTGCTCGACCTGCGCCCGGGCGGCTTCCCGTGGATACGCGTGGGCGGCAGGCCGCTGACCGGCTGGACGGTGCTGGACATCGACGCCTCCTTCGTGCCGGTCCACTCCGACAAGGAGGGGGCCGAACCGCACCGCAAGGGCTACGACGTGCACCCGCTGCTGAGGTTCTGGACAACACCGACGAGCACCTGGTGTGCCGGCTCCGCCCGGGCTCGGCCGACGCGAACACCGCGAGCGACCACTTCGACGTCAGCACGGAGGCGATCCGGCAGCTGCCCACCCGCCGCAGGCGCAGGATCCTCTGCCGCGCCGACGGCGCCTGCTCCACAAAGGAGTGGCTCGCCTGGATCACCAGCGGCGGCGGCAGCAAGGCCAACACCTGGGAGTACTCGGTCGGCTGGACTCGCGACGAGGACTTCTGGAGGGCGCTGGCCAAGGTCCCCGAGGCGGCGTGGACACCGGCCCTGGATGCGAAGGGCAAGCCCCGCGCGGACGCCGCCCTGGGCGAGATCACCGACCTGCTCGACCTGACCGGCTGGCCGCCGGGCCTGCGGGTGATCGTGCGCCGCGAGCCCGTCCACCCCAAGTAAGCACGGGAGTTGAAGCCCTTCGAGATCAAACGGGGGTACCGCTACCAGGCGATCGCTACCAACACGGTCGGCCGCCAGTTGCAGTGGCTGGACGCCCGGCACCGCGTTCACGCCCACGTCGAGTCCGGCATCAGAAGATCGAAAGCGCTCACCCTCACCCGGCTGCCCTCGTTCAAGTTCGCCTTCAACCAGACATGGTGCACCCTGCTCGCCCTGGCGATGGACCTGCACGCCTGGCTTCGGCTCCTCGCCCTGGACGGCAAGCACGCGAGGGCCGAACCCACTACCATCCGAGACGAACTCCTCGATGTCCCCGCGAAGTTGACCGAACACGCCCGACGCCGCGAACTCAAACTCGACTCCGACTGGCCGGCCAGCCACCGGGTCGTCACCGCCTGGGACCGCGTCCGGGGGTGCCGGTGCAGGGCGACCTCGATCGGTCTCTTCTTCCCGGTCACCTTCACCACGAGGTGCGCTACGACAGCCGGTGCGCAGCCAGGAAGTCGCCCGCTGCTCGGATGGCCGCGTCCGCTTCGGGGAGCAGGCCGCGGAAGTTCTGGAAGACGTGCTGCATGCGGGTGCTGACGTGGAGTTCGACGGGCACGTGAGCGGTTGCTGCCCGGCTCGCCAGCCGCAGCGCGTCGGTCAGGAGGAGTTCGCTGCTGCCTGCCTGGATGTGCAGGGGCGCCAGTCCGCTCAGGTCGGCGTTGAGGGTGTCGACTGCCGTCGGTAGGGCGTTGGGTGAGCCGAGATAGTCGCGGCTGCGGATCCGGAGGCTCTCGGCGGTAAGAACGAGGTCCTGGTTTTCGTTCGGCGGCCGGTCGTTGGAGGTGTGGTCGAGCCAGGGCGACAGGACGACGGCTGCGGCGGGCTGGGGCAGGTGCTGCTCCTTGAGTGCCAGCAGGGTGCTGAGCACGAGACCTCCTCCCGCCGACTCGCCGACCATGCAGATGGTGGCGTAGCGGCGATCGCCACGCAGAGTGCGATAGACCTGAATGACGTCGTTGAGCGCGGCCGGGTAGGGGTGCTCGGGAGCGAGGCGGTAGTCGACGGATACGACGGTGGCCTGGGCGGGGCGGGCGATGGCGCAGACCAGGGCGGCGGAGTCGCTTGCTGAGCCGAAGGTGTAGGCGCCTCCGTGCAGGTAGAGCAGCACTGTGTCGCCGGAGGCGTTGGCCGGTGTGTGGGTGACTACTGGCACGCCCCCGATCGTGGTCTTGTCGGTGCTGACCTCTTGGGGCGCGGGCAGGCCCTGCATCATTTGCCGGTAGATCTCGCGCTGTTCCGGTATGACGCCCCCGAGGTCGAGGGGGGACTGGCGCAGCATGTCCTCGACGAACTGCCGTGGAGAGGCGACGCCGTTTGTTTCATTGCTCATGGTGGGTGACTGTGCCTGCGGGGCCGGGTTGCCGACAACGTTTCTTGCGGAGACCGCAACTACTTGCTTCGGAGCACGTAGGCGGGTTGCCGAAACAGCATGCGAGGTGGCTCCTGGACCACGGACAGGGCGAGACTGGCCTGTCATCGACGAGAGCCTGGGAAGCAGTTGCGGTGGACGACCGCCTGGTTGCCTTGCTGCAGGGAGTCGGTCCGCGGCTGCGTGCGGTGCGCCGGTTGAGTCGGTTGACGCCGGCGCAGGTCGCCGAGCGCACGGGGTTGTCGGTGAGCACGCTGTCGCGGTTGGCGTCCGGCAAGCGCCGACCGTCTCTCGAGGTGTTGATTCCCTTGTCCGCAGCGTACCGGCTTCCCCTGGACGATCTTGTCGGTGCGCCGCCGGTCGGAGATCCCCGCATTCATCTCCGGCCGTTTCGCCGGGACGGCGCCGTCTATGTGCCGCTGACGCGCAACACGGGTGATGTGCTGGCGTTCAAGCTGGTGTTGCCCGGCCGGGGGCGGGCTGCGGGAGGTCGAGCAGCGCAGCCATCGGGGGTATGAGCGGCTGTTCGTGCTGCGAGGGCGCGCGCTGTTGAAGCTTGACGATGAGGTCGCAGCCCTTGGCTCCGGTGAGGCCGTCGAGTTCGATACGCGTATGCCTCATAGCCTTGTGAGCGGCACGGGCGAAGTTGTCGAGGTGCTGGGCTTGTTCAGCCGGACGGTGGGTCGCTCCGTACCGGGGCGTCTTGAGCATGCGAGCAGGCCCTGGTGGCGCCGCCCGGTGCGACGCCACCAGGGCCTGCTGTTGAGTCAGGATGCGCGGTGCAGGGCCAGGACGTTGTCGGTGACGGTGGCCTGCTGTCCTTCGGGTCCGGTGGGGGTGCGTTGGGGGGCGTGGCAGCGCTCGGCCGTCCAGGAATCGTCCAGTTTCAGTGAAGCCCGTACCTCGTCCGGGCGGGGCAAGTGCACGTCCTTGCCGGCTTGCCAGGACCAGGGGGCGATGGAGGCGTGTTCCACGATGATCAGCAGTCCGCCGGGGGCGACGGCCGCCGCCGCGCGGGCGCAGTACCTTTCCGTGGTCGATGTCGAGGGGTGTGCGGAAGTCGTCCAGGCGGGCGTAGTGGTTCTCCCAGAAGGCTGCGGAGTCACTGCCGATACTCATTGAGGGGCTTTCTTTCGGCGGTGGGTGGGGCATGGTCAGCCGACGTGGACAGGGGTGTCGTGGGGACATCGCTGGCGCTGTGCTTCTTGATCAGCAGGATGACCGCGGCGAGCGCGAGAGTGAACGCGACAGTGCTGGCGATGAACGCCACGCGGTAGCCGTGCACGTAGCCGTCCAGGCGGACTGCCCGGGTGACGGGCCCGGCGTGATCGGTGAGGAAGCCGGTGAGGGCGGAGACGTAGAGGGTGTTGAGCAGTGCGGGACCGATGGCGCCGCCGACCTGCTGGGTGGTACTGATCACGGCGCTGGCCACCCCTGTATCGGAGGTGTTGATGCCCGCCAGTGCGATGTTTGGCAGGGCGACGAAGAAGACACCCAGACCAAGGCCGGTAAGGATCATCGCGGGCAGGACGACGGGCAGGTAGCCGCCGGTGGCCTTGACCATCACCAGCCACAGCGTGCCGATGAGAGCGACTGTGATGCCAGACGCCATCAGCCGCTTGGGGCCGATCTTGGGCACCAGGGGAGCGCCGAACGTGGCGGCGGCGATGATGCCGGCGCTGAAGGGGAGGAAGGCCAGTCCGGCGTGGAGCGGCTGGTAGCCGAGGTTGACCTGCAAGTAGTAGGTCAAGAACAGCATGAGCCCGAACATGCCGGCTCCGATGAGCAGGGAGGCAAGGAACGCGCCGCCGCGGTCGCGGTCCAGCACGACGCGCAGGGGTAGCAGCGGGTGGCTGGTACGGGTTTCTACGGCGACGAACGAGATGAGCAGGATCAGTCCAGCGGCCAGCAGGATCCAGGTCAGTGCGCTGGACCATCCCTCTTCGGCGGCGTGGGTGAAGCCCCAGACCAGAGCGACCAGACCGGTGGTGACCAGGACGGCCCCGGGGATGTCGTAGCGGCGTTCGCCTTCTGCGCGGCTTTCCCGGACGGTCGGGATCGCGGCCAGGGCGGCGGCCAGGGCGATGGGGGCGTTGACGAACAGGCACCAGCGCCAGTTGGTGTACTCGGTCAGCACCCCGCCGGCGATCAGGCCGACAGCGCCGCCCGCACCCTGCAGCGCTCCGTAGACGCCGAACGCCTTGGCCCGCTCGCGGCCGTCTGTGAAGGTGACCGCGATCAACGACAGGGCGGCCGGTGCGAGGAGTGCGGCGAAGGCGCCCTGGAGTGCGCGGCCCGCGAACAGCGTCGCGCCGTTGGGCGCGACACCGGCCACCATGGAGGCGACGGCGAAGCCGACCAAGCCGGTCATGAAGGTGCGCTTGCGGCCCACGAAGTCGACAACGCGCCCGCCCAGCAACAGCAGACCGCCGAACGCCAGTGCGTAGGCAGTGACCGCCCACTGCCGGTTTGCGTCGCTGATGTCCAGGTCGGCCTGGGCTTTCGGGAGGGCGATGTTGATGATGGAGGCATCGAGCACCACCATCAGGGTCGCCACCGAGATCACGGTCAGCGCCAGCCAGCGCCGCGGGTCGAGCGCAGGGCTTCGGCCCGTCGTATCGGTCGATGCGGTCATCACTGTCCAATCAAGGCCCTGAACTGGGCTGGGGTTGTTGTAGTCAGGGGCCGCTCTGCGTGCGGGCCCGCGTTCATGACGATGCACGCGATCCTGCTGCAGTTGCAAAGCTGGATGCTGTTTTGGCAACCTGGATTCATGGACGAGCAGAGGCGACACGATGTGCTGTCAGCAGTGGGACCCCGGCTGCGGGAGCTGCGCCGCCGCAGATCCCTGACTCTGGCCGACCTGGCGGAACAGACCGGGGTCAACGAGAGCACGCTCTCGCGCCTGGAGAGCGGGTCGCGTAAGCCGACCCTGGAACTGCTGCTCCCGCTTGCCGAGCTCTACGATGTCCCCTTGGACCAGCTCGTCGGCGCACCGCGCAACGGCGACCCGCGCATCCACCTGCGCCCGGTGAACCGCAACGGCATGACGTACATCCCGCTGAGCCATCCCGGCGGCGTCCAGGCGCACAAGCTGCTGATCCCGCCGAAATCGGGACGCGAGCCGGAGCTGCGCACCCATGAGGGCTTCGAGTGGTTGTATGTGCTGGCCGGGCGGCTACGCCTGATCCTGGGCGATCAGACCTCGGTCCTCAAGGCCGGAGAAGCCGCCGAGTTCGACACGCATGTGCCGCACTGGCTCGGCCCGGACGACGACCAGACCGTGGAACTGCTCGTGCTGTTCGGGCACCAGGGAGAGCGGGCCCACCTCAAGGCCCGCACCACCTGACCCCTCCCGGCGGTAGCACGATCTGCTGGCGGGCGCTTCAGGCTTCCGGACCCGCGTCGAGACCGTGCACGCGCGCGCCGAGGACCCGGCGGGAGACTTCCGCCTCCATCGCCCCGCTGAACGGCCCGGCATCGACCGTCCGGGCGGCGGCGGCCACCTTCGCATCCGTCATCAGCAGGTCCATGTGCATCGCGGCCGCCGCCGTAACACCCGCTGCCGCAGCCGCTGGCACACCGGCGAACACATCCGCGACATTGCCCGCGGCCCACACCCCTTCGACGCCGGTGAACCCCGAGGGATCGACCCGGACCTGCTCACCCGTACCCGAGAGATGCTCGAGGACGCTCAGCCCCAGCCCATCGAGGAAGGCGGCACGCGCCACGAACCGGGGCGCGACCACCAGGTTGCGCACTGGGACAAGATTGCCGGGGGCGAGCCGGACGCCTGCCAGCCGGTCTTCGTCGTCGATGTGCAGGCCCGTCACCTCGCCGTCCGCCACGGCCACTCCGAGGCCGGCCAGCTGCTCCCACTGCTCATCGCTCAGCTCGGTGCCGGTGTGGCGAAAGAGAGTGACATCATGGGACATCTGGCGGAACAACAGAGCCTGGTGGAAGCTGCCCAGCACGCCGATAGCGGTGTCGCGCACCTCCCAGCCGTGGCAGTAGACGCAGTGCAGGACATCGTGTCCCCACCGCTCGGCCAGGCCGGGCACGTCGGGCAGTTCGTCGGTCAGGCCGGTGGTCACCAGCACACGCCGCGCCCGCACCTGTTCACCGTCGTCCGTGACCACGCTGAAGCCGTCACCGTCCCGGCGGGCATCAGCAACCCGCGCGTCCGCAACGCGGACGCCATAGGCCAAGACCTCCTCCCGCCCCAGGCGCAGCAACTCCAACGGTGAGATGCCCTCGCGGCCCAGGATGCCGTGCGCGCCGACACGGACGGCGGGGGCGTTACGCGGCTCGCCTGCGTCGATCACGAGTACCGAGCGGCGCACCCGGCCAAGGCTCAGCGCCGCGGACAGCCCCGCAGGGCCACCGCCGATGATCACGACATCCCAGGGCTGCATATTCGACTGCGCCAGATTCGTTGTATTCATGGCCCTAATGTGCGCCAGTAGTCTGATCGACGGCAAAGCGTCATGCCGTTTCGGCAAGGGACCGGCCGGTATGCTCCGTCCCGAACCGATCGGCACGTCGCAGCAGGCGGCCCTCGTGTCGGCCCTGCCTGAGCCGAGGCCGCCAACACGTACGTGCGCCCCCATGATTCAGTGCGTGTTTCTCATCCCATGGTTCGTAACGGGCCTGCTGGGAGGCTCGTCCGGGTGCCCTGGCGGTGCCGGTTGGGTTGAGAACCGTCACACCGCGCCCAGCAGGTGAACGCCAGACCGGTGACGGCCCGCACCGGGGGTTATCCCCCGTTCTGATCTTGGGGTGCGCCGGATCGCGTCCCCGTTGGGGCGAAACTAGCGTTCGGCCATGACCTCGACTCTACGAAGGCACCTCGCCATGGCAATCGGTGTCGCTACGCTGCTCGCCGCAGAGGCGGGCACGGCTGTCGCCCAGTCTGCCGGCCCGTCCGCCGTGGAGCAGTTACGCCAGGATGCCGCAAGAATCCACGCCCTCGGTGTCAGCGGTGTGCAGGCTCGCGTCATTGGGCCTGACGGTCGGCAGTCGGTTGCCACCAGCGGCACCGTCGACCTGACCACCGGCCGCCCGGTCTCTTCCGGCGGTTACTTCCGCATGGCCAGCACGTCCAAGACGCTGGTCGCCACCGTGGTCCTCCAACTGGAGGCCGAGGGCCGGCTGTCCCTGGACGACACCGTCGACCAATGGCTGCCCGGAGTGGTGCAAGGCAACGGCAATGACGGCAGCAAGATCTCCATCCGCCACCTGCTCCAGCACACCAGCGGCATCCGCGACGACCTGCCCGGATACACCACGCGGAAGGAGTACTACCAGCAGCGCCACAACGTCTACGAACCCAAGCAGCTGGTCGGCCTCGCCATGGCTCACAAGCCGGAGGACTTCGAGCCCGGCGAGGGCTGGGCGTACTCCAACACCGGCTATGTCCTGCTCGACATGATCATCCAGAAGGCCACCGGTCGACCCGCCCACCGAGAGATCGAAGACCGCATCCTGCGCCCGCTCGGCCTCGACCAGACCCGGTGGATGGGCACCTCGTCCACCCTGCCCCGGCCCCACGCCCAGGCCTACCAACTCTTCGGCCCCGGTTCCCGGGTGGACGTCACCGACCAGATACCGGTGGACTACGAAAACCTTTCGTGGGTCACGACCACGCGGGACGAGAACCGCTTCCTCCGCGCGCTGCTCGACGGCCGCCTGCTACCGGCACAGCAACTGGCCAAGATGAAGCAGACCGTCGAGGTGAGCGCAAAGGTCCAAGAGCTGTGGCCCGACGGCCGATATGGACTCGGCCTGGTCGAACGCCCCCTGAACTGCGGAGGAACCTACTGGAGCCACGAGGGAGGGGACGGCGGCTACATCACCCTCAACGGCGCCACCGACGACGGCAGGCGAAGCGCCGTGGTCTCCATGTCCGAAGCCCGCGGCGACACCCTGGAACACATAATGGAACAGGAGAACGCGGCCAGCGCCCTGATCGACCACGCACTGTGTGCCGGGGGCCCCAGAACCCGGTGAGCGGACGCGTCGTCGCGGTGAGCTCGGCGCGACGTTCGCTGGTGCCGCAGATGGACGTTGCGCACCACCTCGCCCCAGGCCCCTCTTGGGCTCGCCTCGGCGATACCCCTAGGGACGTAGGCGGTCAGACCCCGGCAGACGCCGGTTTCCTCGGCCAGCTGGGGGTGGCGCCTTTGCGCGCCAGGCGCCTGGTCATGAGGGTGATGGCAGCCCAGGTGATCAAAGTTTCGGAGTGCTGGACGAGCCGTTCAAGCGGGCCCTGTCCTGTCACAGCCCCAAGTGCCGTGCCCCGGCCCGCGGTTGGTGGTGGACACCATGACCGACGAGAGCGAGAAGGTCGGAAGCGTCAGCCAGTCCCGTTACGAGCAGATCGTGGCCGAGCTGCGGGATGTGGTCGAGCAGCAGACGCGCGGGCAGTTCACGATCGGTGACCGGGCTCTGGAGATTGAGCCGATGCGGCAGCGGGGTGGTCCGGTCGGGGAGACGGAGTGGACGGTCGAGGAGTCGCTGGCCCGTCTGGCCGACGACATCGGGCTGAGCGTCGCCACGGTGAAGACCACGAGGTGGGTGGCGTCCCGCTGGCCGAAGGAACACCGGCAGCCCAAGATCGCGTCCTACACCGTCCACCGGTCGCTGGCGAACATCGAGGACGACGCGGAGCGGTTCGCGGCGGTTCTGGTGCTGCCGGAGGGGAAGCCCCGGTGGACGACGGACGACGCGAACCGGCGGGTGGGGCAGCAGGTCGAAACGCCGGTGACGCCGCAGGAGAAGGCCACCGCGATCCACTCGCTGGCCCAGGACGAGGAGGTCGCCGCGGCGGTGACCACCGACTTCCTCAAGCGTCCGCAGGTGGCGGCCAAAGTGTCGGCGGAGGACAAGGTCCGGGTGGTGGAGGAGTTCACCCGCGACGAGACGGTCGCAACAACCGCCGCGACCACCCTGTTGCGCCGTCCGGACGTCGCGTTTGCGTGGTTCGCCACCACGCCCCGCAGCAGCAGATGCGGCTGCGGACCGGCCATCGCTTATCTTTCGACTGCTCGCGCGGACGGCTCCAAAGCCCCATCCGGCCAGTCGCATGGTCGGGGCCTGGGGCCCGACCGTGGCCCCGACCACGAGGTCGTTCTTGGACTGTGACCGTGGTCGGGGTCTCGTGGTCGGGGGTTGGGTCGGGGAATGAAGGTCCGGTGGCCGCGATGCTCACCTTCGACGACGAGGACGAGGTGATCCGCCGGGCCAACGACACCTCGTGGGGGCTCGTCGGCTGGGTCTTCGCCGAGTGCCTGGGCCGCGCCCTGCGGGTCAGCGAGCACCTGGAGGTCGGCATGGTCGGATTCGACGAGTTCCTGGAGTATCCGTACCTCGCCGTGCCCGTGCGGTGAGGGCGGTGTCCCTGCCCGGCACTCGCCCCGGCGCGCCTCAGCGCATGTGGCGTGCGGTGATCTCCGCCGCGGTGTCGGTCACGAGCTTTCCCAGCTCGGGCAGCCGACCGGGCTCGAAGCGGGAGTCGGGCAGGGACACGGCAACGGCGGCCAGCGGTACGCCGTCCCCGTCCAGCACGGGTGCCGCGATGGCGCAGACACCTTGAAGGTACTGGTTGTGGTTGACGGCGTAACCACGCTCTGCGACGCGGCGGAGCTCCGCCTGCAGCTGCACGGGGTCGGTGATAGTCGTCTCGCCGTACCCCTCGAGCGTGCCCGCGGCGACCTCGTCGACCTCGGCCTTCGGCAGGTGGGCGAGGACGGCGTGCCCGGCGGCGGTGGCGTGTAGCGGTGAGGTGTTACCGATGGCGTGGAAGGTGCGTACGGCGTGGTCGCAGTCGACGCGGTCGACGACGACCATGCCCTGGAGGGCGTCCGGCACCGACAGATGGATGGTCTCGTTCAGAGCGTCCCGCAGGCGGATCATGGGCTCGCGTGCGGCGGCGAACAGGCTGGAGCCCTGGAGGGCGGCGGGCCGTACGGCCAAGACACGGGCGCCGATCTCCCAGCGCGTGGTGTCCTTGCGGTTCGCCCGCAGCCAGCCCGCCTCGGCCAGCGTGACGAGGGTGCGTTGCACGGTGGACTTCGGGAGCCCGAAGATCTTCGTCAACTCCCCGACCGTCACGGGCTGATGCTGGGCGACCGCCTCCAGGACCCGCAGCGACCTGGTGACGCTCTTCATCTCCATCCGGTGCCCCTCAGTTCAGTGATTGCGTTCTCACCTCTTGACTCCCCCTCGGAGCCACAGGCATCATCGTGCCGTATTCTAGCACGATGCTCCACAATATGGCATGACTCCGGGATCTCGAGACCCCCGGCGATCGGGCCGACCCCTGGAGAAGCCACGGGGGTTCGAGACCCCGCGGCGATGGACAGCGGTAGTGTCCTGACCACGCCTACCGTGCCGCGTGGTGCAGCCGCCCTGCGCCCGCCCCTCCCCCGGCCGGGTGCAGGGCGGTGGCTGCGCCGGAGCATGGAGCGAGGGCCGGCTCGCACACATCGGCGTGCGAGCCGGCCCTCGTCGGCAGGGGGCTGGATACCCCCTTCGTGATCAGACGCCCAGGCGCCGCTGCGTGATCTCTGCGGCTGTGTCGGCGACGAGCCGGCCCCATTTGGGTATGCGTTCGGCCTGGTACCGGGCCTCGGGCATGGAGATGGCCACGGCGGCCAGCGGTGTGCCGTCCTCGTCGAGGACGGGCGCGGCGACGGCGCAGACGCCCGGCCGGTACTGGTTGCGATTGACCGCGTATCCGTCGGCGCGGACCCGGTCCAGCTCGGCGCGCAGCTCGTCGGAGTCGACGGTGGTTGTGTCGCTGAAACGCTCCAGTCCCCCCGCGATGAGTTCCTCCACGTCCCGCCTCGGCATATGAGCGAGGACGGCGCGCCCGACGGCGGTGGCGTGCAGGGGTGAGGTGTCACCGATGGCGTGGAAGGTGCGTACGGCGTGGTCGCAGTCGACGCGGTCGACGACGACCATGCACTGGAGGGCGTCCGGCACCGACAGATGGATGGTCTCGTTCACCGCGTCCCGTAGGCGGATCATGGGCTCGCGTGCGGCGGCGAACAGGCTGGAGCCCTGGAGGGCGGCGGGCCGTACGGCCAAGACGCGGGCGCCGATCTCCCAGCGCGTGGTGTCCTTGCGGTTCGCGCGCAGCCAGCCCGCCTCGGCCAGCGTGACGAGGGTGCGTTGCACGGTGGACTTCGGGAGCCCGAACATCTTCGTCAACTCCCCGACCGTCACGGGCTGATGCTGGGCGACCGCCTCCAGGACGCGCAGCGACCTGATGACGCTCTTCATTTCCATCCCGGTTTCCCCCTTCGGGACACCCTCTTGACTCCCCTGCGAGGCACTGCCATTCTCTGTGCCAGATTATAGCACGATGTTCCTCATTGTGGCATGACTCGAGGGTCGCGAAGAAGTGGGCCGGACGGCGAGACGTGACGGTTGCGAGCCGCAGGGTCTCCGAAGAGTTTGGCCCCCGCCCAAGCCGTCTCGGATCGAAGGGTCTCACCCAGGGGCCCAGCATGCGCCCCGGCGATACGAAAGGAAAGCCCTGTGTCGGCTGCCGGGAAGCGCGTCGCATCGTCGGCGCGGGAACATGGGCAGCCAGGCCGCCTGGCGGCCCGCCGCATCTGCTGTCGTCGGCTATGACCGGTTCGCACTGAGCACCCCGCAAGGCCACATGGCCTGTGCTATCCGGAGTTCGCCGTCGCTGTCCGCTGGAATCCGGCCACGGTCACACCACCCGACACCCTCCTCACCTCCGGCACGGGCATACGCGACGGGGCGGACACCCGCCACCAGGCGTCCCGTCCCGGCCCCTCACTCCTGTTCCCCGGCCGCTCCCCTTCTCACGGCGGCACACCCGCGACCAGCGTGCCGTGAGGGCATGCGACCTCGACTCATTCGCGAAGGAGACGGTCCACCGTGGACGCCGTCGACGAGAAGATCATCGCCGAGCTGACCCGCAACGCCCGCATCTCGCACTCCGAGTTGGCCGGCAAGGTGCTGCTGTCCCGCAACGCGGTACGCCAGCGCATCGAACGGCTGGAGCGCCAGGGCCACATCGCCGGCTACACCATCGTCCGCGCCGGCGACGACACCGGCAATGTCGTCTCGGCGCTCGTACTCGTCTACCGCCAGGACCGCATGCGCGGCGGCGACGTCCTGGCCGCGCTCAAACGCGTCCCCGAGGTCGTCATCTGCGAGATCCTCAGCGGCGACTTCGACATCGTGGTGCGCTTGGAGGCGGCCTCGCTGGAACGCATACGGGGAATCTGGGAAGACATCGCCAAGATGCCCGGCGTACGAGACACGGTCACCGCGCTCACCCTGTCCAGCGTCGCCAACCGCCCGCGAGCAAGGCCGAGTTCAACGGCACCGGCATGAGTCGCGCCATCGCCTCCTCTCTGTCCAGCAGCCCGCCCCTGGACCACGGGGTCCACCAACGTCCGCCCCGGCGCGAAGGCCTGTTCCGCGATCCGGGCGGCGGCCGCGCAGCCGATGTGCGAAGCCAGGTTCAGTCATCCCACCAGCAGGTGTCCGATCAGCGACTCGAAGGCGCTGAGCTGGAGTTGCCCGTGCTCCTCGGCCACCGTGATCAACCCGTGGCCGTGGCCGTGGCCGGCGCCTGCACCGGGGGCGGGACGGACGGCCATCGGAATGCCCGTCGACCTGGAAGTTCTCCGGAGCCCCGGTGGTGCGGATCGGCCAGTAGGTATCGGCCGGCACAGTGAGTTCGCCCAGGGGGTCGCGCTCGGTACGAAATACGGTCATTGGACCACTTCACTGATGTGGTTGACGCAGACGACCTTGGGCTGGGTCATCTCCTCGAAGGCCAAGCGCACGCCCTCGCGGCCCATGCTCCCCTAGGCTGGTCTGGGACAACGAGGTCATCGACGGCCGCGGCCGCCCGACATCCGAGTTCGCCGTGATCGGCCACCAGGTCACCGTGCTGACCGACAGCGAGCAGGTCGTCGTGCTCACCTCCGGCGACGAGATCGTCGCCCAGCATGCCCGCTGCTGGCCCGGCCCCAGACCCTGACCGATCTCGAGCACGCCGAAGCCAGGCAGGCGATGCGCCAGGAAGTGCGCAGGGTTGGGCTTGAGTTCCGTAGGTGATGAGGCGATCTGTTCCCCTTGTCGCGACGGCGCTCCTGCTCCTCATGCTCGCAGTCTGGATCAGAATGCCGGCGCAGCTTGCTCCTGCCGCGGTCCCTGACTGCGTGCCTTGAGCAGCGCCTCCCGTAGGCGGTTGTGGGTCATGGCCAGGCAGGCGTGCATCGCGCCGCGTGCTACCGAGAGTCCCAGAACCTGGGAGACGGTCGTGATCCGGGGGACGGCCGACAAGGTTTGTTCGAGTCGCTTGCGTACCTCGGGGAGCACCTCGTCCACCAAGGGGTACAACCGGCCGACGAAGTAGACGGATTCGGGATCGAGTGTCACGGCGACGATGCTCACAGCGGTCGTGACCGCCGTCGTGAACGCCTTGAGTATCTCCGCACGGGCCCGATGGTCCTGAGGTGCCATCCACAGGTCCTCGACGCGTTCGATGTCCAGTCCGTGTTCACGAGCGAGCTTCACAAGCCCTGCAGTGCTCAGCAGCCCGTTGAGTGTGCGGTCGTTGATGCCCGAGGAGAGGGAACCGATATCGCCGAACGCAGGAGTACGTCCCCGAGCCAGTTCCCGGTCCCTGCAGGTGGCGAAATTCAAGGTGCTGCTGACGCTGAGCAGGGCAGCGTCATGGATGCTCGGGTCGTCCGTGAGCACCTGGAGCAAGGACGCGTTCGCGTCACTGTCGAAGGACACTGGAGCACCGACGAGCTGTTCGACGGTTCGGTGGAGGTCTCCGCCGGAGAAGATTTTCATCGGATCAGCGGGCCGAAAGACCTCGGCGCCGTCGCGGACATGGGCGGGCAGTGCCGCGACGACCTGGCGCAGTGGCCCTCGTGCGGAGGCGCTGGTCTGCGCGATCAGATCGACCAGCCACTGGCCGGCAGCGGGGACGTCGTGGTGCTCGGCCGTCGGAACGATCACGTGTCCGATCTCACGGCCGCGTAGGTCGGTCACCAGCACGCCGGTGGTCACGGCGCCGAAGCCGACCCCCACGACGTGTCCAGCCGACTCGGGCACATCGAGGTACGTCGACGGACGGCCCCGCCCGACGACGGCGTCGACGCCCCCGTCCACGACGAACCCGTCAGAGCGCAGTTCCTCGACGGCCCGCGACACTGTCGCCTTGCTCAACCCCGTGAGCTCAATGAGCTTGTTCCGGGTCAACGGCGCATGGGAGAGAACCACGTCAAGGACACGTGCCTTGTTGTAGTCGCGGGGTGTGGGATTGATGCTGCTCACCTCATGACCTTAGCGAGACCATACGCAGCCCGAACCAGTGGTCTCTACCGGACTCGCCGACTGTCCGTGGGCGTCGGCGAAGACGCTGATCCTTTACTCGCCTGCGCTTCTGTTGAAATCCGCCTGCTCCTCTCAGGGGAGAACCTCGTGGCCGTCTTCTGCTGGAGGCGGGTTCGCAGCGCTCGGCTCTGTGTTCTCCATCCTGTGTCGGCCTGGGTCAGCAGCCGAGGAGTTTCGGCAGGCCCGACAGGTCGGGCAGCTCGTCGTAGGGCTGGTAGTCGGCGCTGCCGGGGCGGCCGTAGCGGTTGATCCACACCCGGCGCTTCAGGCCGAGGTCGCGGGTGGGGATGTGGTCGTACTCCCAGCCCTGCGCGGTGTGGATGACCTGCGAGGGCTCGACGCCCATGGTCTTGAAGGCGTGCTCGAAGGTCTGACGGTCCGGCTTGTAGGCGCCGGCCTGCTGGGCGGTGATGACGTAGTCGAAGTCGACGCCGATGTTCTCCACGTTCCGCGCGATCAGGTTGTCGTCGCTGTTGGAGATGATGGCGATCTCGTACCTGGTCTTCAGGGCGCGCAGCGCGTCCGGGACCTCCGGGAAGGGGCCGAAGGTGGGAACGGCCTCCACGAGGGCGTCGCCGTCGGACTCGCGGTACTCCAGGCCGTGCAGGCGCATGGCGTTGCGCAGGCTGGAGTGCAGGATCTCGTGGTAGGGGCGGTAGGCCTCCAGGACGGCCTGGAAGCGCATGACGCGGAAGTCGTCGAGGAACTCGTCGACGTCCAGGTTGTCCAGGTTCAGCCGGTCCTCGAGGACCTTGAGGGTCGTGGGGCCGAGCTCGAAGTTGATCAAGGTTGCATAGGCGTCGAAGGTGACGATCTCTCGCATGGTGTTCAGCCTCGATTCAGAGTGATGGTGAGAAGGGCGGGGTTCAGGCAATGCGGTCGCCCGGGTGACGATCTCGTCGAGTGCGGCCAAGTCGGCCGTGTCGGAAGCCGACGAGTGTCGCCTCAGTGGCGCCACTCAAGGCGTGTCATGGCGGATACTCAGCAAGCGGGCCACGACCTCCTCCAGGGCGACGGCCATGGCCCGCTCCACGTTGACCCAGTCGTCTCTGGCATGCTCGAGCAGGTAGTCGCGACGCTCCGGCACTCGGTCCGCGCGCCAATGGGTGACCAGCGCGCGAAGTGTGAGGCGTGCCAGCGCGGCGACAGGCAGGAGCGGGAGTTCGGTGTCCTTGATCGGCCGGGCCCGCTCGTATCCCGCGACGAAGCTGCATGCCTCACGCCAGGGATCCCGCGGTGTCCGGCCGAGAAGGTTCGCGAGAGACACGGCAGGATCGAAGATCAAAGCACTGCGCATGCTGTCGCCGAAGTCGATCACTGCGGTGACGAAGCTGTCTGTCCGCGGATCCACCAGGACGTTGTAGGGGCTGTAGTCACCATGGATCACTTGGGTCTCAAGATCACCCAGCCTCGGAACGATGGCCTCGCGGAAGAGACGGAACACTTCTTGTGCCAGCCGACGGTGCGCGGCGCTGGGTGTGTACTCGATGAGCTCCCGCAGCTGGTCGAAGTGTCGAAGGTCCCACACAAGGCGCCGCTCGTCAGCGGGATGCCTGAATGACCGCAGAGCCAGATCCACTCGCCCGAGCATCTGCCCGACCCGGGCGAGCTGGTGGGGATCGGGGTTCGTCCGTGCCAGGACGGCACCTTCGACGAAGTCGAAGACGCGGAGGACTCGCACCCCACCGTCTTTCGTCTCGATCGGTACGTTGTCGCCGCCTTCGGTGGTCTCCTTGACCCGCTGGACGGGGAGATGAGGAGCTCCGGTTTCGAGGTGGCGCATCACGGCCGTCTGCAGAGCTACGACAGCTACCGCCTCGTCAGGCGGGGAAACCTTGACGAGATGGTCGGCCGTGCCGGTCCGCAGCCGGAACGTGTCGTCCTTCTCGGTTGCCAGCCGCTCGAGATGTCCGCTCAGCCGGTAGTGCCGGGCAAGGAGGGTGTCCACCACGTTCGTCTCGATGGGCTCGTGGGAAGATGCCAGGCCGCTCTCCTCAAACAACTGCTGGGCGATACGTGCGGGGGGCGAGGTGTTCACCGTTCAGTCCCTTCGGCTTTCGGCCTGCTACAGGCGCATCTCGGCGATCTCCGCGAAGGTCTCGAGGAATCGCGTCACGTCGTCCGAGTCGAAGGCCAGCGGCGGTCGGATCTTGAGCACATTGACTGCTTCCCCGGTGCCGCTGATGAGGACGCGACGCTCGCGCATGTCGTTGATGACGTGGTCGGCGCGGACACGATCTGGCTCCAGCGACTCCCGGTCCTTCACGAGTTCGACGCCCACGTACAGACCACTGCCGCGGACCTCCGCGACGTAGGGAGACTCGCGAGTGATCTCCTCAAGGCCGGCTCGAAGCGCCCTGCCGTTGTCGAGAACTCGCTGCTGCATATCCTCCGCTTCGAAGACGTCCAGAACCGCGGCACCGGCGGCAACCGCGATCGAACTGCCCGCAAAGGTGTTGAAGTAACGGACATTCTGTCCGAACTCGTCGCACACCTCGGGCCTGAACACCACGCCGGAGATCGGCATGCCGTTCCCCATGGGCTTGCCCATCGTGACGATGTCCGGAAGCACCCCGTGGCGGCTGAACCCCCACATCGACTCTCCGAGCCGGGCGAATCCCGACTGGACCTCGTCGGCGATGTACACGCCGCCCGCTGCGTGCACCTCCTCGACCATGTCCCGCAGGTAACCAACGGGATCGGTGAAGATACCGTCGCTGGAGTGCGCGCAGTCGGTGATCAGCGCCGCAAGCCTGTAGCCGTGGCGCTCAAGGTCGTTGATCGCGCCGCGCACCTGACTTCGCATGTAGTCGGGAAGCGACGAACCCGGCGGGACGAGTCGCGGATCAGGAGCATCGATGAGACGCACATTCGGCCCGAGCGGTGAGCCCGCGCCGAGCGTCGGCGAGAAGCTCGCAACCTCGCGAGTAAGACCGTGGTAAGCCCAGCGAGTCACCACGATTCCCTCGCCGCCCGTGTGGAAGCGAGCCACGCGTATGGCCAGGTCGTTCGCCTCCGACCCGCTGCACGCAAAGCTGACCCTCGAGAGCGCTTCGGGCATGGTGGCGAGAAGGCGTTCGGCGTAGTCGACGAGTGATTCCTGCACATAGCGCGTGTTCGTGTTGACCGCCGCCATCTGGCGGGACACGGCCTCGACAACGTGCGGGTGCGCGTGACCGACGCACGGCACATTGTTGTAGGCGTCAAGGTAGTCGTTGCCACCCCGGTCGAACAGGTGAGCGCCTCGGCCGGAGACGAACTCGACCGGCTCCCGGTAGTTCAGCGCATAACCAGGACCCAGCACGTTGTTTCGCCGCTTGACCGTCGACCGCAATCGCTCAGGCAGGCCACCGAGCGCTGCGGGGTCGAACCTGTTGGGGTAGTTGGCCAGCGCTCGATTCGGCGTGGAAGTCATCAGTGGACCCCCTCCTTCGTGGCTTGCATCTCGTTCCGGCCGCTTCGGTCGCAGATGCTAGTTTGTTTCAGTTCCAGCCTGAAACTTATCCCTCTCGCGCGGGAGCGGCAACCCTTGTGACGGCGGAGACTGCCCGCTGCGGGTGGCCAGGAGTGCGACCAGGTTGAGGGGGTCGTTGAACGGAGTGATGGCGGCGATGATGCCCAGCGGCTCGCGGGTGAACCAGCCCTGCCGCTTCTCCGAGCCCTCATGGGAGTCGAAGGGGATGACCTCGCCGGCGTTGCGCCGTGCCTCGGCCGCTGACAGGGACAGGGTGTTGACCGCGCGGCCGACTTCCTTGCGGGCCTGGGTGATGGTCTTGCCGGCCTCGCTGACGATCAGCTGAGCGAAGGACTCGGCGCGCCGCTCGATCAGGCGGGCGGCGCGTTCCAGGACCGCGGCCCTGGCGGCGCGGGACAGCGCGGCCGCGGTGCGGCGCCCGCACCTGGCCTGCTGCAGGATGCTGCCGACGGCGCCTGCGTCGACGGTGGGCACCGAGGCGATGACCTCGCCGGTGTAGGGGTTGTGCACGGGCGTCGTGTCGGTGCCGAGTTCGATGCTCTGGGGCACGACGGTGTCAGACACGCCGAGGAGGTCGGTGTGGAAGGCGACCGCGTTGACCGGGCCGGAGATCCCGGCGAGCGGGTGCTGGGCGGGCAGGGCGAGGGGGGCGACGCGGGCGTCGACGCTGCCGTCCTCGTGGCGGGTGGCGGAGCCGACCAGCTTCCAGCGCAGCCCCTTGGAGGCGGCGTCCTGCACCTCTTGGGGGGTGATCGCGGAGATGCCCTCGCAGAAGACGTCCTCGCGACGCAGGTCGGCGCCGAGGACCTCGTTGGCCAGGATCATGACCTTGAGCTGGACGTCGTGGCCCTCGATGTCGGCGGTGGGGTCGGCTTCGGCGTACCCGAGCTCCTGGGCTTCCGCAATGGCCGCCGAAAGCTCGATGCCTTCTTCGAGTCGGCCGAGGATGTAGTTCGAGGTGCCGTTCATGATGCCCTGGACGCCTGTGATCTCCAGGCCGCCGAACATGCGCTGGGCGGTGCGCAGGATGGGGGTGCCGCTGAGTACCGAGCCCTCGAACTCGAAGCTGACACCATGCTCGGCAGCGAGCTGCTTCAGTGCGCGGCCGGCGAGTGCGACGGGTCCCTTGTTGGTGGTGCACACCTGCTTGCCCGATTCCAGGGCCCAACGCACATGGGAGAGGGCGGGCTCGCCGTCGGTGGGGTTGGTGAACGTCGCCTCCACGATGATATCGGCCGGGACCTCGCGGACCACCCACTCGTTGCGCGGATCTGCGCTGCCGCCGGCAAGGGCCTCGAAGCTCAGCTCCCCGGGCTCGGCGGCCAGCAGCGGCGCCAGATCGATGCCGTCGGTGTCCACCAGGGAACCGGCCCGCAGATCGGTGATCGCCACCACCCGCAGGGCGAAGCCCAGCTCCTTGGCCAGGCGCTCCCCGCTCTGGGATATGAGCTCGGCAAGCGCGCGATTGACACCGCCGAATCCGATGAGGGCGAGATCGTATCGGCCCATGAGATCGCTCCTTCGCAGTCCGCCGCCTTCACGGGGCGGCTGCTCAGAGCCTTGCTGTCCGGCATGTCACGCGCTCCCTGCCGCAACGACCACATGGCATGCCGATCTGCGCCGGTCTCATGACGATTCGCTTCCTCCCGGATCCGGCGACACGCACCTGCCCCTGTGGGTCAGCCCGCACGACAGGCACCACCGCTGCACGACGACCTTCAGATGTGCCGGGTCGATGTCCACCGGTCGATGCCTGCCCCGCCCGGCGGGCGAGTGGTGACTCTGCGTCGTGACTGTCTGCCCTGGGCGGGGATGCGCTTGCGGGGCAGGGTGCCTGCCCGCCCCGGCTCCCCTCAGCCCAGGTGGTGGGCGGTGATCTCCGACGCGGTGTCCGTCACCAGGCGTCCCCAACTCGGCCAGCCCGGCGGGATCGAAGCGGGGGTCGGGCATCGAGACGGCTACGCAGACCGGAGTAATCCGTTGCCATCCAGGACAGGTGCCGCGATGCGCTGCGCCCGGCGTTGACCGCCTCCAGGGCGCGCGGCGACCTGGTAACGCTCTGCGTTTCCAACCGGTTTCCTCCCGTTGATCCTCGGAATTTCTGTCCGGCACCCCCTTGACTCCCCTCCGAGCCACTGCCATTCTCTGTGCCATATTCCAGCACGTCGTTCTACATTGTGGAACGGCTCGGGGCCACAGAACTGAGCCGGTACTCGGAGTGCGACGGTTGCGAGCCGGGGGCTTCCAAAAGGTCCTGGCCCCGTCCAAACCGCCTCGAATCGACAGCTCGCGTCGGGGGGCCAGCATGCGCCCCGGCGATACGAAAGGAAAGTCCTGTGTCAGCTGCCAGGAAGCGCGTCGCCGTAGTCGGCGTGGGAACGATGGGCAGCCAGGCCGCCTGGCGGCTGGCGGCCCGCGGCGCCGAGGTCGTCGGCTACGACCGCTACGCCCCGGGCCACGACCGCAGTGCCGCCGGCGGTGAGTCCCGGATCTTCCGCAGCGCGCACTTCGAGGATTCGCGGTACGTCCCGCTCCTGAAGCACGCCGACTCCCTGTGGGAGCAGCTCCAGCAGGAGACCGGCCGGGAACTGCGCCGCCTGACCGGGTGCCTGCTCATGGGGCCGACTGAGCAGCAGCAGATGGCCACCGTCCTTCGGTCCATCGCCGAGCACGGCCTCGACCACGAGGTCCTGGACGCCGAGTCGCTGGCCAAGCGCTTCCCGCAGTACCGGCTCGAGGACGGCGACGTGGCAGTGCTCGACCGCCGCGCCGGTCTCATCCGCCCTGAGCTGACCGTCCAGACCGCCGCCCGGCGCGCGGAGCAGCTGGGCGCCGTGATCCACCGCTACACGCCGATACGGGAGATCACACCGGTGAGCGGCGGGGTGGAAGTCCGCACCGACGCCGGCAGCGAGCGATTCGACGCTGCCGTGGTCACCCCGGGCCCCTGGATCAACGACCTGCTGCCCGGCCTGCCGTGGGAGGTGCAGATCCGCCGCGTGGTCAGCGCCTGGTTCGTGCCCACCACCGACGCCTGGTTCGGCGAGGAGCGTCCCGCCTTCATCCGCACCTCCCCCACCCACTGCTACGGCCTGCCCTCCCCGGACGGCGTCTCCGTCAAGCTCGGCCTCTCCCAGGCCCTGCACAAGCCCGCCGGCGACCCGAACCAGCTGGACCGGACGGTGCAGCCGGAGGAGTTGGAGATCTACGCCGACCTGATCGGCCGCTACATTCCGGACCTCAGCCCCGACCCGACCCGCCTGGCCGTCTACATGGAGGGCTACACCGACAGCACCCGGCCATTGGTCGGCCCGCTGCCCGGCACCGAGAACGTCATCCTGCTCGCCGGCTTCTCCGGCCACGGCTTCAAGCTCTCCCCAGCCTTCGGCGACATCGCCGCCGACCTCGCGCTGGACGGCTCCTCGCCCCAGCCCATCGACTTCGTCTCCACCCTGGACCGCACCGCGGCCTGACCCCGCCCCGACCACCCTTCACATCCGGCAAGGAGAACCACATGGCCACGAGGAAACGGGTCGCCGTCGTCGGTACCGGCACGGTGGGCAGCCAGGCCGCCTGGCGGCTCGCGGCCCGGGGCGCCGAAGTCGTCGCCTACGACCGGTTCGCCCCCGGCCACGACCGCAGCGCCGCGGGCGGTGAGACCCGGGTCTTCCGCAGCGTGCAGACCGACGACAGCCGCTATGTGCCGCTCGTCCGGCACGCCGACGCCCTCTGGAAGCAGCTGCAGGCGGAGACCGGCCGGGAACTGCGCCGCCTGACGGGAGCCCTGGTCATGGGGCCGGCCGACCACCCCGAGATGCGTACGGTCATGGACGTCATCGCCGAGCACGGCCTCGACCACGAGGTGCTCGACACCGAGGCGATGGCCAAGCGCTTCCCGCAGTTCCACGTCGACGACGCAGACCTGGTGGTCCTCGACCGCCACGCGGGCTTCGTCCGCCCCGAGCTGACGGTCCAGACCGCGGCCCGTCGCGCCGAAGAGCTGGGCGCCCGGATCCGCCGCTACACCCCGGTGCGGGAGGTCACTCCCGTCGCCGGGGGAGGCGTGGAGATCCGCACCGACACCGACACGGAGCGCTTCGACGCCGCAGTCGTCACCCCCGGCCCGTGGGTGGGCGACCTGCTGCCCGGCCTCCCGTGGGAGGTGAGCGTCCACCGCGCGATCAGCGCATGGTTCCTGCCCCACGAGGACCACCCGGCGGACGCGGAGCGGCCCGCCTTCATCCGCCGGGGCGACCTCCCCTTCTACGGCATCCCGTCTCCGGACGGCCAGGCCGTCAAGCTCGGCCTGTCCCAGGCCCATCACAAGCCTGTGGACGACCCGAACCTGCTGAACCGGACCGTCGCACCGGAGGAGCTGGAGACCTTCACGGAGGTGGTGCGGCGCCACCTGCCCGGCCTCAATCCCGATCCGGTGCGCCTGTCCGTCTTCATGGAGGGCTACACCGACAGCACCCGGCCGCTGGTCGGCCCCCTGCCGGGCTGCGACGACATCGTCTTGCTGGCCGGCTTCTCCGGCCAGGGCTTCAAGCTCTCGCCCGCCATGGGCGACATCGCCGCGGACCTCGCCCTTAAGGGCCACACCTCCCAGCCGATCGACTTCATCACCACAAACGGCCGCACCGCGGCCTGAGCTGAACGAGGCAAGACATGACCCTGACCATTGGCCCGCTGAGCGCTGAGCCCGGCCAGAAGACCCGCGGGAGCCTGCCCGCCGACCTGGGCAGCACGACGGTGGACGTCCCCCTGATCCTCGTCAACGGGTCCCGTCCCGGCCCGAGGGTCGTGATCACCGGTGGCGTCCACGGCGGCGAGTTCATCCCCGTCGACGCCACCACCCGCCTGGCCGGGCTGCTGGAAGCGGACGAGATCGCCGGCCAGCTGGTGATCTGCCCCGTGGCCAATCCGCCGGCCGTCTACGGCGGACGGCTCAACATCTCCCCGCTGGACGGCGTCAACATCAACCGCGTCTTCCCCGGCGACAAGGACGGTGGCCCCACCGACCGGATGGCGGCCTGGCTGTTCGAGCACCTGATCACCGGCTCCGACGCCTACGTGGACCTGCACAGCGGCGGCATCGACCAGCACCTGCTCGACTTCGTCGGCTACCGCCTGACCGGCGACGACGAGCTCGACGCGAAGAACAAGGCGATGGCTCACGCGGTCGGATACGAGCGGGTCATCTTCGGCACCAGCCCGGACGGCGGCAACAGCCACGCCGCGGCGAACCGGCAGGGTGTCCCCGCGATCCTCATCGAGACCGGGCAGCTCGGCGACCGCGACTCCTCCACCGTGCGCAGGCTGCTCGACGGCCTGTACCGGCTTCTGCACCACCTCGGCGTCCTCGAGGCCCCGCAGGACCTCGCACCGGTGACCGTGCAGCCGCACGACTGGATCTGGACAGGCGAGGCCGAGTCTACGGTCGCAGGCCTGTGGTATCCGGACGCGATCACCGGCGAGGAAGTGACCGAGGGACAGACCATCGGCCGCATCATCGACCCGGTCGACGGCACCGAGCACAAGGTCGCCGCCGTCTCCACCGGAACGATCATCTACAACATGAACGGGCTCTCCGTCCGCCCCGGCACGCACCTCGCCGCCATCGCCACCCCCCACCACTGACGAGCCGCATGCCCGCCCACTGAAACGCCCCCCTGCCCCACCGAGCCGGCCCCCACTGTGCATTGCACTACTTCCAGGAGATTTGTCATGAGTAATCCCATGATCAGTGGTAGCGCTTCTGCGCGGAGCGGGCGGCCTGGCGGCCCTCGCCGCCGTGCCCTCGATCGACGCCTGCGGCACCGGCACCAGCCGCACCTCGTCCAGTGGAAGCAAGGGCGGCGGCACCTACGGCGAGGCCCTCCAGAATGCGATCCACACGCCGTCCACCCAGGAAACCGGCATCAACGTCAAGGTGAGCAACACCGAGGGCACCCAGATGCCGCCCCAGATCAAGCAAAGCCCACCTCAGTTCGACCTCATCACCAACTCGATGAAGGAACTCGTCAAGCACGCGGACCAGGACGGCCCGGAGAAGCTGGACCGCATCCGGTGACCCCCGATGCCCGCACGCCCAGTCTGATGTGTTCCCGATTGCCCAAGCCAGTTCGAAACAGCCACCCATCCGGGACCTGAGCGGCTCTCAGCGCGCTTTCCCTTTCGATAAGGAGCACAACCATGCGAGTCAGTAGATATTTGAGCGTTCCGATCGTCACGACTGCCTTGGCTCTCGCGCTCGGCGCGTGCGGGGCGGGCGGGGCCGCGCAGAGCGTGGGGTCGAAGAGTACGGCGCAGGGCGCAGGTTCGGGCTCGTCGGCCGAGCACACCGATGACATCTCGGTGGGTGTGAAGCCGGACGCGGCGGCGGTGAAGCTGTTGCCCGCGGCGGTGAAGGCCAGGGGCACGATAGCGGTGGCCATGGACCTGACCAGCCCGCCCACCTCGTTCATGGCGTCGGACAACAAGACCGCGATCGGGTTCAACCCGGACTTCTCCCGGCTGATCGCCGCCAAGCTCGGCCTGAAGCTGCAGATCAACAACATCAAGTTCGACACCATCATCACCGGCCTGCAGGCCGACCGGTACGACTTCACCGCCTCCACCATGGGTGCCACCACGGAGCGGCTGCAGGTGCTCGACATGGTCGACTACTTCAAGGCCGGCACCGGGGTGTCCGTCCCCTACGGCAACCCGCAGAACCTGAGCACCCACACGCTGTGCGGGCACCGTGTCTCTGTCCAGTCGGGCAGTACCGCGGAGCTGCAGTGGCTGCCCCTGCTGTCCAAGCAGGACTGTACGAGCAAGGGCAAGCCGGCCATCAAGGCGGTGACGCTGCCCAGCGTGAACGACGCGCTGACCCAGCTGGTGTCCAAGCGGATCGACGCGGTGATGTACGACTTCACCGGGCTGCAGTGGGCGGCCAGCCAGCAGCCCAGGACGTTCGAGGTCCTCAAGCCCCTGGTGGCGACCAAGACCGTGACCGTCGCGCTGAAGAAGAACTCTGCGCTGACTCCCGCGGTGAAGGCCGCCATCCAGTCCATCATCGACAGCCCCCAGTACGCCCAGGCGCTGGGCCGCTGGGGTTTTGAGGGCCTCGGGATCAAGACCGCGGCCATGGCCGTCCCGCAGGACTGACATGCCCACGGATCTGATCGGTACGAAGACCAGGAGCCGACCGGTGCCACCACTGCTGGCCGAGGAAAAGAAGCGGATCACGCCGAAACGTCCGCGCGACTACGTGGCCTGGCTTGTCGCGATCGCGATCGTCACCGGCCTGGTGTGGACCGCGGTGACGAACGAGAACTATCGCTGGCCGGTGGTGTTCAGCTACTTCACCACCCAGACCATCCTCAACGGCCTGCTGGTCACGCTCCTTCTCACGGTGGCCAGCATGGCGCTGGCCACCGTGCTCGGGCTGCTGCTGGCCGTGATGCGCATGTCGCACCAGCGACCCATCTCCGGGCTCGCCCAGCTCTACATCACCTTCTTCCGCGGCACCCCGGTGCTCGTGCAGTTGATCTTCTGGTTCAACATCGCGGCCTTGTACCCGCACCTGTCGGTCGGTATCCCGTTCACCGACATCTCCACACCGGTGAACGTGAACGCGATCATGACCCCGATGACCGCGGCCATCGTGGGCCTGACGCTGAACCAGGCCGCCTACATGTCCGAGATCATCCGCGGCGGGTTCGCCTCGGTCAGCCGCGGACAGCACGAGGCCGCGGAGTCACTGGGCATGTCGGGGTTCACCAAGCTCCGGCACGTGATCATCCCGCAGACCATGCCCGCGATCATCCCGGCCACCGGCAACCAGGTGATCGGCATGCTCAAGGAGACCTCCCTGGTGAGCGTGCTCGGCGTCGCCGACCTGCTGCAAAGCGCACAGGCCATCTACGCCCGCACCTACCAGACCATCCCCCTGCTGATCGTGGCCAGCCTCTGGTACCTGATCATGACGCTGGCGCTGAGCGTGCCGCAGTCCATGATCGAGCGCCGGTTCTCCCGCTCGACCCGGACACGGCTGACCCCAGCCGCCGCGGCCGAGCCCGGGGCCGGCCAGCCCGTTCCCACCACGAGGGAGTCCCTGCTGTGAACGCCGACGGAACGATCGTCGCACGCAAGCTGTGCAAGAGCTTCGGACGTCACCAAGTCCTGCGTGACATCGACCTGAGCGTCGCGGCCGGAGAGATCTCCTGCATCATCGGGCCCAGCGGATCCGGCAAATCCACACTGCTGCGCTGTATCAACGGCCTGGAGACCGCCGACCGCGGCGTCCTCAAGGTCAACGGAGAGGACTTCGGCTACGTCGAGAAGGACCACGCCTACCACGCCGTCCGCCCCAAACGACTGGCCGAGCAGCGCGCCCGCATCGGCATGGTCTTCCAGCAGTTCAACCTGTTCCCCAACATGACCGCCGAAAGCAACATCATGTCCGGACCGGTACTGGTGCAGAAGAAAAACCGCGCAGCCAGCCTCGAGCAGGCACGAGAACTGCTGGCCAAGGTCGGCCTCGACGGATGCGGCCACAAGTACCCCGCCCAACTGTCCGGCGGGCAGCAGCAACGCGTGGCCATCGCCCGCGCCCTCGCCATGGAACCCACCATCATGCTGTTCGACGAACCCACCAGCGCCCTGGACCCCGAACGCGTCGGCGAAGTACTCGCCGTCATGCGCGACCTCGCCGGCAACGGCATGACCATGCTGGTCGTCACCCACGAAATGGCCTTCGCCCGCGAAGTCGCCGACGAAGTGCTGTTCATGGACGACGGCATCGCAGTCGAACGCGGCGGCGCCCGCGAACTACTGGCCAACCCACGCGAGAAACGAACCCAGGCATTCCTCGAAAAAGTGCTCTAGACAGCGGCACACGCCTACGGCAACGGAACCGACAACATGCCCGGCCCAGCTTTTGCTCAGGCCAAGACCCCCCCTTCCAAGGCTTCACCACCGACCACCCCGACGGCCGGCCGGCTCACGCACGTCAGACTCACCCGCCACCGGCCCGGCAACCTCGAACAGAGCGGATCGGCCAGAACAACACGCTGGTCAAGCTCCTGACCCCGCTGCTGGTCCAGATCGCGCCGCCGCTGATCGGCGACCGCGCCGTACTCGGACATCGCAGGCGTCCTCGCCGAGGCGTCGGCGGCCCGCATCTGATCCCCTTTTGGAAAGGATCCCCATGTATTCCATCGGTTCGTTGACCGTCGCCCCGGGCGAGCGCGCCCAGGGCCTGATCCCGGTCGGCACCAGCAGCTACGGCGTGGAGCTCGGCATTCCGCTGATCGTCGTCAACGGCGCCCAGGACGGCCCGGTCCTGTGTGTGGACGCGGGCGTGCACGGCGACGAGTACGACGGCCAGGAGGCCATCCGACGCGTCCTCGCCGAGCTCGACACGGCCACCCTGCGCGGCACCGTCGTCGGCATCCCCTGCATGAACACCCCTGCCTTCGAGGCGGCCGCCCGCGCGAGCGGCATCGACCACCTCAACCTCAACCGCATCTTCCCGGGCGACGCGGAGGGCTCGTACTCGCAGCGCCTGGCCGCCACCTTCGTCGAGCAGGTCGTCCCGGCCGTCGACGCCGTGGTCGACCTGCACACCGGCGGCGCCTACGGCGAGATCGCCCCGCTGGTCATCCTCCAAGGCGGCTACGAGGACCTGGCGACGGACCTGGCGCTGGCCGCCGGACACGAGCTGGTCTGGAAGGGCGGCAAGTGGGGCGGCACGGTCCGCCACCCCGTCCTCGAAGCCGGCAAGCCCGCCATCACCATCGAGTGCGGCGGCGCCACCTACCGCGAGACCAACGTCGAGCACCACATGAACTCGATCCGCAACATCCTGCGCCGACTCGGAATCACCGACGGCGAGGCACAGCTGCGTGACACCTACACGACCGTCTCCGGCACCTTCGCCCGCTCCGCCGCCGGCGGCTTCTTCGTCGCCCGCGCCGAGCCGGGAGAGACCTGCAAGGAAGGCGACCTGATCGCCACCATCACCGACCACTACGGCAACACCCTGGAAGAGGTGTCGGCCCCGCAGGACGGCATCGTGCTCTGGGTCCGCCGGATCCGCACGGTCCGTCCCGGCGACGAGGTCGTCATCTTCGGCGAGGTGCTCGGGGAGATCCGGCCATGAGCGGCGAACTGCAGCTGACCGAGCTGCTGATCGACGGCAAGCAGGTCCCGGCCGCCGACGGCCGCACCTTCACCGTCCTCGACCCGTCGAACGGGACGGCCATCGCCCAGGTGGCGCTGGCCGGCAAGGCGGACGTGGATCAGGCAGTGGCCGCGGCGCGCGCGGCCTTCACCACTCCTGAGTGGGCCGGGATGCGTGCCGCCGACCGGGGCCGCATCCTGTACCGGATCGCCGGGGCCATCCGCTGCCAGGGCGACAGACTGGCCCGCTTGGAGAGCCAGGACGTCGGCAAGCCGCTCCGCCAGGCGAAGGCCGATGTCGAGGCGGCCGCCCGCTACTTCGAGTTCTACGCGGGCGTCGCCGACAAGCTCGGCGGTTCGACGATCCCGCTCGGCCCCGGCCTGATCGACTACACCGTCCGCGAGCCGATCGGCGTCTCCGGCCACATCATCCCCTTCAACTACCCGCTGCAGAACACCGCGAGAGGCTCCGCCCCGGCGCTGGCCGCGGGCTGCACGGTGGTCCTCAAGCCGTCACCCGAGGCGCCGCTCACCCCGCTGGAGATCGGCCGGATCGCCCTGGAGTGCGGTCTTCCGCCGGGCGTTCTCAACGTGGTCCCCGGTGACGGCGAGACCGGCGCGGCCCTGGCCGGCCACCCAGGCATCGACCAGGTCACCTTCACCGGTTCGGTGCCCACCGGTATCAAGGTCGCCCAGGCCGCCGCCGCCAACGTGGTGCCCTCTGTCACGGAACTGGGCGGCAAGTCACCGGTCGTCGTCTTCGCCGACGCCGACTTCGACCTGGCACTCGGCGCGGTCGCCGCCTCCGTGTTCGGCAACGCGGGGCAGACCTGCTCGGCCGGCACCCGGCTGCTGCTCCAGCGCGGCGCCGAAGAGTTCCTGGACAAGCTCGTCGCGCACGCCGCGTCCCTACGCGTAGGCCCGGGTCTCACCGATCCGGACGTCGGACCGCTGGTCGCCGCACGGCAGCGGGACCGGGTCCTCGGCTACCTGGAGCTGGCGCGGCAGGAGGGCGCCGTGGCACGGGCCGGCGGAGGCGCCCCCTCGGACCCTGAGCTGGCCGACGGCTACTACGTCGAGCCGACCGTCCTGACCGGGGTGGACAACCAGGCCCGTTGCGCCCGCGAGGAGATCTTCGGTCCCGTCGTCACGGTCATCGAGTTCGACGACGCGGACCAGGCGCTGGAGATCGCCAACGACAGCCCGTACGGCCTCGCCTCCTATGTGTGGACCCGCGACATCGACAAGGCGATGCGCATGGCCGAGGGCATCCGGGCCGGCCAGGTCTTCGTCAACGCCACCGGCGTCGGCACCGGCGTCGAGCTTCCCTTCGGCGGCTACAAGCACAGCGGCTGGGGCCGGGAGAAGGGTCTCGAAGGCCTGTCCAGCTACCTGCAGACCAAGAACGTCTGCATCGGGTTCGGCAACCGGTCATGAGATACCGCACGCTCGGAGCGCGCGGCCCGGCCGTCTCGGTCGTCGGCGTGGGCGGCAACAACTTCGGCAGTCGTCTCGACGAGGACGGAACGAAGGCCGTCGTCCACGCCGCCCTCGACGCCGGGATCACCCTGTTCGACACTGCCGACATGTACGGCGGGTCCGGTGAGCGGGGTGGCTCGCGCGGCGACGGCGAACGCCTGCTGGGGGCAGCCCTCAAGTGCCACCGCGACGACATCGTGCTCGCCACCAAGTTCGGCATGGAGATGAGCCGGGACGCCGACCTGTACGGTCCGCGCGGATCCCGCGCCTACATCCGGTACGCGGCGGAGGCATCGCTGCGCCGACTCGGCACTGACCGGATCGACCTGTACCAGTACCACGGACCGGACGGCATCACGCCACTGCAGGACACACTCGCCGCCCTGCGCGAACTCGTCGACCAGGGCAAGATCCGGTACATCGGCTGCTCCAATCTCCCGGCCGAGCACCTCACCGACGCCTTCGTCTCCACCCAGGCCCCCTACCACCTGCTCGACCGCAGTGTGGAGCAAGACCTGATCCCGGCCTGTCTGCGCCACGGCGTCGGCCTGCTGCCCTACTATCCCCTGGCCAACGGCCTGCTCAGCGGCAAGTACCGGCACGGCGAGCAGCCCCCGCCCGGCAGCCGTCTGTCCTGGCGGCAGGGCTGGCTCACCGACGAGGCCCTCGACAAGACCGAGGCGCTCACCGCATTCGGCGCGAAACGCGGCCTGACCCTCCTCCAGGTCGCCGTGGGCGGACTGGCCGCGCTCCCGGCGGTCGGCTCTGTCCTCTGCGGCGCCATGAACCCCGAACAGGTCACCGCCAACGCGGCGGCAGCCGACTGGATCCCCGGCGCGGCCGACCTGGCCGCCCTGGACGCGATCGTCGCCCCCGGCGAACGCGTCGTCTGAAGTCCCCACCCCTCTCTGGAAACCGCGAGACTGAGGCTGAACACCATGCGAGAGATCGTCACCTTCGACGCCTATGCAACCCTGATCAACTTCGAGCTCGGCCCCACGACCCTCAAGGTCCTCGAGGACCGGCTGAACCTGGACAACCTGGACGTCGACGAGTTCCTCGACGACTTCCGCGTCATGCGCTTCCAGGCCGTCCTGGAGGCCTACCGCCCCTACCACGAGATCCTGCACTCCAGCCTGCGCAACGCCATGCGCCTGCACGGCCTGGAGTACCGCGAGTCCGACGGCGACGCCCTCGTGGAGGCCGTCCCCACCTTCGGCCCCTTCCCGGAGGTCCCGGACGCGCTGCGCGCCCTGAAGACCAGGTACGAGATCGCCATCATCTCCAACAGCGACGACAACCTGATCGCGCGGAACGTGGAGAACATCGGCGTCGACTTCGACTACGTCATCACCGCCCAGCAGGCCGGCGCCTACAAGCCGGACCGTCAGACCTTCGAGCACGCCTTCAAGACCATGGGCGTCGAGCCCTCGCAGGTCATCCACACCGCGCAGGGCTGGGAGTACGACCACATCCCCACCCGCGACCTCGGCCTGAAGCGCCGGGTGTGGATCAACCGCTACGGCCGCCCCGGCAGCGCCGACTACCAGCCCTACGACGAGCTGCCCGACCTGTCGGGCCTGCCGAAACTCCTCGGCTGCTGACCGACGGCGCACCGGCGACACAGGACTGAGAGCACAGAGGACGCACGCCATGAAGCAGATCCCCTACTGGCTGGACACAGCCCCCGCCCTGCCCGACCGTTCCGGAAAGGACCTGCCCGACGAGGCGGACGTGGTGGTCATCGGCGGCGGCCTCACCGGCCTGTCCACCGCCTACCACACCGCCCGCAAGGGAGCCCGGACCGTCCTGGTCGAGAAGGACAAGGTGGGCTCGGGCGCCTCCGGGCGCAACGGCAGCATGTGTACCCAGGGCATCACCATCAACCCCGCCGAGGCCCGCAAGCGCTACGGGCAGGAGCGCGCCCGCGAGCTGTACGACGCCTTCCGCGAGGCCGTCGACGTCGTCGAGGACCTCACGCAGAAGGAACAGATCGACTGCGACTTCAACCGCTCCGGCCGCCTCGGCCTGGTCTGCAAGCCCCAGCACTTCGATGGCCTGCGCGCCAAACAGCACGACCTGGCCGAGAACTTCGGCCACGAGACGGTCGTCCTGAGCAGGAGCGAACTGCGGGCCGAGCTCGGCTCCGACTACTACCACGGCGCTCTGCTCGACCCGCTCAGCGCGGGCCTGCACGTCGGCAAGTTCGTCGGCGGCCTGGCGGACGCCGCCGAACGTGCCGGCGCCGAGATCCACGAACGCAACGCCGCCACCGGCCTCACCCGCCTCCCAGGCGGCGGCTTCCTGGTCGAGACGCTGCACGGCACCATCCGCGCCAAGCAGGTCATGGCGGCGACGGACGCCTACACCGACAAGTCGATGCCGTGGTTCCGCAAGCGGCTGATCAACGTCGGCAGCTTCATCATCGTCACCGAGCCGCTGGGCGAGGCACGCGCCAAGGAGCTCATCCCGAACGGCCGCCTGCTGGTCGCCCACAAGAACGTCGGCCACTACGTCCGCCTCACCCCGGACAACCGCCTGGCGTTCGGCGGCCGGGCCCGCTTCGCCCCCTCCAACCCGGCCTCCGACGCCAAGAGCGGTGACATCCTCAAGCGGGAGATGACCGAGATCTTCCCGCAGCTCGCGGGGGTGCGGATCGACTACGTGTGGGGCGGCATGGTCGGCATGTCCTGGGACCGCATCCCGCACGCGGGCGAGGTCGACGGCCTGTACTACTCCATGGGTTACTGCGGCCACGGTGTCCAGATGGCCACCTACATGGGCCGTGCGGTCGCCGAGATGATGGACGGCAACCCCGAGGCCAACCCGATGCGCGGCTTCGGCTTCCCGAAGGTGCCCGTCCCCTTCTACAACGGCACGGCCTGGTTCCTGCCGTTCGGCGGCGCCTACTACAAGGCGAAGGATCGCCTGTTCTGAGCAGGTACCGACACCGGTGACACCACGGGGGCCTTTCGCACAGCGGTGCGGGAGGCCCCCGCGACGCCCCCTGAAAGAAGGCCGTACACCCATGACCGCCGTCACCCGCAGTGAGCACGATCTTCTTGGTGACCGGGATGTTCCCGTCGGGGCGTACTGGGGTGTTCACACCCTGCGCGCGACCGAGAACTTCCCGATCACCGGCACCCCGATCTCCGCCTACCCGCACCTGATCGACGCCCTCGCCGCCGTCAAGGAGGCCGCCGCCCTCGCGAACGAGGAACTTGGGCTGCTGGAGGCGAAGAAGGCCGACGCGATCGTCGCCGCGTGCCGGGAGATCCGCTCCGGCGAACTGCACGGCCAGTTTGTCGTCGACGTGATCCAGGGCGGCGCCGGCACCTCGACGAACATGAACGCCAACGAGGTGATCGCGAACCGGGCGTTGGAGCTGCTGGGCCACGCCAAGGGCGAGTACCGATATCTGCACCCCAACGAGGACGTCAACCTCGGTCAGTCGACGAACGACGTCTACCCGACCGCCGTCAAGATCGCGACGGTGCTCGCGGTGTGCGGGCTGCTCAAGGCGATGGCTGTCCTTCAGGACGCCTTCGCCCGCAAGGCTGTCGAGTTCCGTGACGTGCTGAAGATGGGCCGTACGCAGTTGCAGGACGCGGTGCCGATGACGCTGGGGCAGGAGTTTTCCGCGTACGCCGTCATGATCGAGGAGGACCGGTCCCGTCTTGCCGAGGCTGTCGAGTTGATCCATGAGATCAATCTGGGTGCCACGGCGATCGGCACCGGGCTCAACGCCCCTGCGGGCTATGCGGAGTCGGCCCGCCGTCATCTCTCCGAGATCACCGGTCTCCAGCTGGTCACCGCCGCCAACCTGGTCGAAGCCACCCAGGACTGCGGGGCGTTCGTGCAGATGTCCGGCGTCCTCAAAAGGATCGCCGTCAAGCTCTCCAAGAGCTGCAACGACTTGCGCCTGCTGTCCTCGGGGCCGCGCGCGGGCCTCGGCGAGATCAACCTGCCGCCGGTGCAGGCCGGTTCGAGCATCATGCCGGGCAAGGTCAATCCGGTGATCCCCGAGGTCGTCAACCAGGTCGCCTTCGAGGTGATCGGCAACGACGTCACCATCACCATGGCCGCCGAGGCCGGACAGCTCCAGCTCAACGCCTTCGAGCCGATCATCCTGCACTCCCTGTCGGAGAGCATCACGCACCTGCGCAACGCCTGCCTGATCCTGGCCGAGCGCTGCGTTGACGGCATCACCGCCAACGCCGAGGCGCTGCGAAAGTCGGTGGAGAACTCCATCGGTCTGGTCACCGCCCTCAACCCGCACATCGGGTACACGGCGGCCACCGACATCGCCAAGGAAGCCCTCGCCACCGGCCGCGGTGTGGCCGAACTGGTCCTGGAGAAGGGCCTGTTGCCCGCCGAGACCCTCACTGACCTGCTCCGCCCGGAGGTTGTGGCCGGAAGTGGTCAGGTACTGGCCTGACGCCACCGGCACCGGCCCGGATCCGGCCCGCCCCGGGCATCGCCGTGCCCGCACAACGATAGGAACGGGTGCCCCCTTTCTCGAGGCAAGGACCGCCCGCGACCGACGAGGACGCATATGAGACTGCAGGACGTCAACGCCGTGATCACCGGAGCGTCGAGCGGGATCTGTCAGGCGGTCGCCTCCCAAGGCGTCCGGCCCACTCGCGGAGATGACCTACGACGACGCACGCGACGTGCTCCACAGCAACCTACTGAGCGCGTTCCCGGTCATGAAGCACCTGATGCCGCTGGCCCCCGAGTCGGGAGGGTCGACGGTGTGCGTCAGGTCGATCTCTGACGCCCTGCGCGCGGACGCCTGAGGCGACCGCGCACGACAGACACGACAGAAAGGCCCTCCCTCTCATGGACAAGGTCCGCGCGAACGCCGCCGAGGGGTCGCCGACATCCCCGACGGCGCGTCTGTGGCCGACCCCTCCAGCACTGTGACGATCTCGTGACCCGCGCGGCACAGTGCGGACCGAGCCAGGCAGCAGGAAGAGGGCCGGTGCGTCATCGCAGGTGGCACCAGGTCAGAGCAGGTCAGAAGCACCAGAAAGCTGTCCGGCTCCAGTAGGGGCGCCGGCAGGTCAGAGGCCCTCGAACAGCCGACGCAAGCCTCACCTACCGCTGGTCGTGACAAGGGTGGCGCGGCGCCAGGCGTCCTCGACGAAGGTGAGAGAGGGCCGGACGTAGGCCATGGTCGCGGCGATATGCCGGAACGCCCCGCCCGGACCAACCCGGACGGGGCCTTCGTCATGTGGTGAGTCGGGACCCCGGTTCGGCGCCGCGCCTGCCCCGGCCGCCGAGGGTCATGCCGATGGCGCCGTCGGGGCATGGATCCGGCACCTCAACGGGGGGCCGGGGCCGGGGCCACCGCACCTTGTGCGCGCAGCACGGCGATGTCGTCCTCGGTGACGCCGAGTTCGCTGAGCAGGGCATCGGTGTGCTGACCGAGTGCGGGGATCCCACCCATCGGTGGCTCGTAGCCGGCGATGACCGGAGGGGGAAGCAGAGCGGGCACCTGACCGTGAGGTGTGTCGATCCGGCGCCACCGGTCGCGGGCCCTCAGATGCGGATGGGCTATGACCTCGCTCGGTGTGTTGAACCGGGCATTCCCGATCCCTGCGGCATCCGCGTCGCTCTGCACCTGCGTCAGGTCATGGCGCGCGCACCAGTCGGCGATCTCCGCGTCCAGGAACTCACGGTGCCCGGCCCGGCCGGAGGTGGTACGAAAGCGTTCGTCGTCGGCCAGGTCGGGCCGGCCGAGAACGTCACGCGCGAATCGCTGCCATTCGCGGTCGTTCGTCGTGCCCAGGACGACTGTCTGGCCATCCGCTGTGCGGTAGGCACCGTACGGCGCGACCGCGGGCGAGCCCATGCCGACCGGCTGCTGGTCCACACCCGTGTGCAGCGTGTAGGTGAGCGGATACCCCATCAGCTCCGTCATCGTGTCGAACAGACTCACCGCGACCGCGGTGAGGCCGCGGCCATGGCCACGCTCCCTGCCGCAGAGCAGCGCCAGAACCGACAACGCGGCATACAGGCCCGTGCACACGTCGGCCATCGGCGGACCGGCCTTGGCCGGCGCACCGGGAAGGCCCGTCGTCGCGCATGCGCCCGACTCCGCCTGGGCCAGCAGATCGTAAGCACGCTTGTGGGACAGCGGGCCTCCCGGCCCGTAACCGTCGATCTCCACGGCGATGAGTTCCGGGTGGCTGACGGCCAGGTCGGCGGGCGCGATACCGAGCCTCGCCGTGGCACCGGGAGCAAGGTTGGAGACCATCACATCGGCGCGGTCGAGCAACCGGTGCAGTACCGCCATCCCGGACGGATCCTTCAGGTTCAGCGTGATGGACTCCTTGCCCCGGTTGACCCACACGAAGTGCGCCGCCATGCCGCCCACCACGTCGTCGTAATGCCGGGCGAAGTCACCGCCTTCCGGGTTCTCCACCTTGATCACCCGGGCCCCGAAGTCACCGAGGGTGCGGGTGCAGAGGGGAGCCGCCACCGCCTGTTCCAGGGACACCACCGTGATGCCCGCCAGTGGCCCGGCCGACTTGGCCGCGTCACCAGCGGTTGGTCCCGGGTCGGAGCATTCCGCCCGCTCGGTGTCTGCCACGTTCATCCGATCACCCTTCAGGGTCCGGGGAGGAAAGCCGGGCCTCGCCATAGGTTTCTCCTCGACCTTGTCGTACCTGCTGTGCCGGGCGTGTCGGTGCTGTGGCCCGCGCCGCCCACCGCATGCCCGCCCCGTCGTGGCAGGTCCGGTGAACCGCGCAGCGCGGCCGGCCAAGAACGCGCTGCTGCCCTCGGCGAAGTCCGCGCCGGCCGGCAGTTGCGGCTGTGCCCGTACCTCCTGGGCGAGTACGGCGTCGAGTTCCGCGGGCCGGAACGCCAGGATCCGCTTGCTCTGCTCGATGGAGAACGGAGCTCCTTCGGCGAGCCGCCCGGCCCAGCCGTACCGCTTCCTGCCGTGCGGATCCGGGCACGCAGAGGACGTCGGCCAGACCGCGAGCGCCCGCACTCATCCGAGTCCAGCACGTCGGCGAACCGCAGCGGGCGCTTCGCCGTGCCCGGCCCGACCCGCGCCGGCAGCGACCAGAGCGGTCCGGCGTCCGGGATCAGCCCGATCCTGGCGAAGGCGCAGCCGAACCGGGCGTCACGGGCCGCCACCACGTGGCCGCAAGCCGCCGCGAGCGACATGCCGAGCCCGAAGGCGACACCCTCGACCGCCACGAGCACCGGCTCGGGGCCCCGGACGATCGCCCCTACGATGCCCGCGACCACCTCCGTCCGCGCGGCGGACTCCTCCGGAACCGGTGTCATGGAGCGGATGTCGCCGCCCGCGCAGGAGCTGCCTCTCGCGCCGGTCGGCACCACTGCCCAGAACCGCTCGTCGCGCGACGCGTCCCGCAGTGCGGTGAGGAGTTCCTGGCCGCCGGTCGGGTCGAGGGCGTTGTGGCGACCGGGCTGATGGGGCGTCAGCACCTCTACCGGCCCGTCGTCCTCCACGAGCACGGCCACGCCTGGAATCCGCTCGCTCATGGCGGTCCCCGCTGCCGGCCCACGACCGCATCGCGACGGCCGGTCGCCTTCCCCGTACGGCCCGGTGGTCTCACGCGCCTCACTCATGGAGCCGCCCGCGCCGCCCGTCACGCGTGCTCCCGCAGCAACTGCCTGCCCACGATGAGCTTCTGGATCTCGCTCGTCCCCTCGTAGATGCGGAAGAGTCGCACGTCCCGGTAGAAGCGCTCGACGGGAACGTGGCGCATGTATCCCGTGCCCCCGTGTATCTGGACGGCACGGTCGGCCACCCGGCCCACCATCTCGCTGCAGAACAGTTTCGTGGAGGACGGCGCCAGCCTGCGGTCCTCGCCCGAGTCGTACGCGCGGGCCGCCTCCAGCACCATGGCGCGGGCCGCGTACATCTCGGCGTGCGACTCGGCGAGCATGGCCTGGACGAGCTGGAACTCGCCGATGGGACGTCCGCCCTGCCGGGTGACCGAGGCGTGCGCGACGCTTTCGTCCAGGATGCGCCCGGCCAGCCCCACACACATCGCCGCGACGCTCAGACGTCCCCTCGCCAGCGACCGCATGGCGGTGCGGAACCCCTCTTCCTCGCGTTCTCCGACGAGGGCACTCGCCGGAAGGCGTACGTCGTCGAAGAAGACCTCCGCGCTCAAGGCCCCCGACTGGCCCATCTTGTGGTCCCTCGGTCCCACGGTGACGCCGGGGCTGTCCGCGTCGACGGCGAAGACGGAGATCCCCTCGGCGCCCGTGCTCTGCGGCCCGGTGCGGGCGAACACCATGAAGACACCGGCGAGCGGGGCATTGGTGATGAACCGCTTGCTGCCGTTCAGGATGTAGCCGCCCCCGTCGCGTACGGCACGGGTCCTGATACCGCTGGGGTCCGAGCCCGCCTCCGCCTCCGTGAGCGTGAACGCCGCGATCAACTCCCCGGCGGCCATCCGCGGCAGATAGCGCCGCTTCTGCTCCTCGGTGCCGGTACTCGCCAGGAGCTGGCCGGCGACCCCGTTGTTGATGCTGAACATCGAACGGAACGCGGGCGTGGTGTAGCCGATCTCCAGGGAGAGGCGTACGTCCTCCGTCATGGAGAAGCCCAGCCCGCCGTACTCCTGGGGCAGCGCGTAGCCGAACAGGCCCATGGCCGCGGCCTTCTCACGGAGATCCGCCGGGATCTCGTCCTTCTCCTCGATCTCGTTCTCGCGCGGGACGACCTTCTCGCGCACGAAGGCCCGCACGGCCGCCAGAACGGCGTCGAACTCGTCTGGTTCCATTGGCTTTTCGCACTCCTCGATTGTGGGCGCCTTGTCGATGCGGGCCCCAGGGCTCGGGCTGCTTGGGCCGCTTGGCCGCTCCGGGCTCCGGGCTCCGGCGGCTCGGGCTAACCGGCTGCTCCGGCTCAGCGGGGAAGGAGTTCCAGGACGGTGGCGTTCGCCATGCCGCCGCCCTCGCACATCGACTGCAGGCCGTAGCGGGTGCCGGTGGCTCGCATGTGGTGGAGCAGCGTCGTGGTCAGCCGGGCGCCGGAGGCTCCCAGGGGATGGCCCAGCGCGATGGCGCCGCCGTCGGGATTGAGCCGGTCCGGATCGGCGCCGGTCTCGGCCAGCCAGGCGCAGGTCACACTCGCGAACGCCTCGTTGATCTCGAAGGCTCCGATGTCCTCGATGCCCAGACCGGCGCGCTTGAGGACCTTCTCGGTGGCCGGGATGGGGCCGGTCAGCATCGTCACGGGGTCGACTCCGACAACGGCGAAGGAGTGGAAGCGGGCGATCGGGCGCAGACCGAGTTCACGCGCCTTCTCGCCGCTCATGACCAGCAGCGCCGACGCACCGTCCGATATCTGCGAGGAGTTGCCGGCCGTGACCACGCCGTCCTCGGTGAACGCGGGCTTCAGACCCGCCATCGTGGCGGGCGTGCCGCCGCGCCGTACTCCCTCGTCCGTGTCGACGGTGCGTATGGAACCGTTCTCGTCCGTCACGTCCACCGGCACGATCTGGGACTTGAACCGCCCCTCGTCGATCGCGGCCGCCGCGTTGGCGTGCGACCGGAGGCTGTGCGCGTCGAGTTGCTCCCGGCTCAGCCGCCAGCGCCGCGCGATCTCCTCCGCGCCCAGCCCCTGGTTGAACCGTGAGACGCCGTACCGTGCCCGTACGGCCGGGCCGAAGGGTTCGCCGGGGCCCCGCTCGCGGCCGGAGCCCAGCGGAACGCGGCTCATCGACTCCACGCCGCCCGCGACCACGACGTCGTACTGGCCGCTCATCACTCCGGCGGCCGCGAACTGCGCCGCCTGCTGCGAGGATCCGCACTGCCGGTCGATGGTGACGCCCGGCACCTCCTCCGGCCATCCGGCGGCCAGGACGGCGTAGCGGCCGACGCAGCCGCCCTGCTCTCCGATCTGTGAGACGCAGCCCCACAGCACGTCCTCGACCAACGCCGGGTCCAGGCCGTTGCGTTCGGCAAGGGCCCGCAGCACCACGGCGGACAGGTCTACCGGGTGAATACCGCTGAGCGAGCCGTTCCGCTTGCCCATGGGGGTACGGACGGCGTCCACGATGACCGCGTCACGCATGTCAGACCTGCCTTTCCGCGCTGTCCGGCGCGCCGGATTCCTGTGTGCCCGAGGGGGGTTCGCCCGGGTCCCGAGTCGTCCGGGCCAGGCGGCGGAGCTCGGTTTTCAGCACCTTTCCGGCCGCGGACAGGGGAAGTTCGTCGACGAAACGGACCTCTCTGATCCGCTTGTACGGCGTCACGCGCTCCGCGACGTACTCCATCAGCTCCTCGGCCATCGCGCCCGGCTCGGCGGCGGGGACCACGAAGGCGACGGGGACCTCGCCGACGGCAGGCACCGCCTTCCCGACGACCGACGCCTGGAGCACTGCCGGGTGTCCGCCGAGGATGTCCTCCAGCTCGCGCGGGTACACGTTGTAGCCCTTGTAGATGAGCATGTCCTTCGACCTGCCGGACACGTACAGGAAGCCGTCCGCGTCGAGGTGGCCGGTGTCGCCGGTGCACAGCCAGCCGTCGACGAACTGCGCGGCGGTCTCGTCCGGGCGGCCGAGGTATCCCGAGGCCACCTGAGGGCCGCGCACCCAGATCTCGCCGCGCTCGCCCCGCGGCACCTTCCGGCCGGGATCCAACGGGTCCCTGATCTCCAGCTCGGTGTCGAACAGGGGAAGTCCCTGGCTGCCCGGCTTGCGCAGCCCGGCCTTCGCGATCGGGCCGCTGGACACGGTTGCCGTCGCCTCCGTCAGGCCGTAACCCTCGATGACGGCGGCGTTGGGGAAGACCTCTGTCAGCTGCTCCAACGAGTGCGTGTCTATGGGGGCGCCACCCGACACCACGGCCTTGACCGAGCTGAGGTCCCGCGTGCGGATGCCCGGTGTCGCCAGCAGGGCGTGATAGAGCGCCGGGGCGCCCGGGATGTACGCGATCCGGTGCCGTTCCACCTGCTCCAGGTACGACTCCGCATGGAAGCGGCCGCTCAGGATGGTGGTGGCGCCGCACAGGAGGAAGAAGTTGAGGCTGATCAGGCCAAGGGCGTGGAACAAGGGCGAGATGCACAGCGTGGCGTAGGTACCCGGTGCCAGGGCGTAGTCGCCGGAGGTCTCCAAGGGGTTCAGCACCACACCGCCTTCGCTGTCGAGCCCGGGGAGCGCCCCGGAGCGCCAGCAGGCGACCTGGATGGTGTTGGCGACGATGTTGCGGTGCAGTATGCGCACTCCCTTGGGTGCTCCGGTGGTTCCGCCGGTGTACCCGTACTGGGCGACGGAGTCGGTGGGGACCAGCACCTCTGGCGGGTGGGTGCTATGGCCCGCGACGAGGTCCGCCAGGGCGGTGCCCACCTTCCCGAACAGCTTTGCGCGGTCGTCCGGCCTCTCGGCCGGGGCCGATGCGCTGGGCGGCACGATGACGACCAGCCGGACCGGCAGCCCGTCGATCGCCTCGGCCAGCACCGGTGCCGGCTCCGGATGGGTCACCACAGCCACCGCGGAGCAGTCGGCGAGCTGGGCGCGCAGGGCCCTGGCCGGCTGGGCGGGGTTGGCCGGGCAGACTGTCGCGCCGGCGAGTGTGATGCCGTAGTAGGCGACGGCGAACCACAGGGTGTTCGGCAGGTGCAGGGCGACCACGTCACCCTGCCGTATGCCGCGCGCCCTGAGGCCGCGTGCGAACGCGGCAGCCTGTTCGTACAGACCGGTGAAGGTGAGAACCTGGTCACCGTCGCGTATGGCCGCCCGGTCGCGGTAGCGGCGGGCCGAGCCGGCGAGCACCGCGCCGAGCGGGACATCGGGGTAGTCGAGGCGGCGAGGCAGTCCCGCGGGCCAATAGTCGGTCATGTGCCGCTCCCTTCACGCGTCGGCCGGCGGCCTGTCATGCAGGGCTTTCGCGCCGTACGGCGGCTCATCGCACGACCTCCGCGTCGAAAAGCTTCTTGATCTGCTCGGGGTCCCGGCCCGTCTCGGCGAGGACCTGCGCTGTGTGCTCGCCCGGAAGGGGGGCCGGCCGGACGTGCCGGCGAGGGGTGGAGGAGCCGAACCGGGGAGCCGGGGCGGGCTGGAGGACTCCCGTGGCGTCGGTGAGGAAGGTGCCGCGTGCGGCGTTGTGAGGATGGCGCGGTGCCTCCACCAGCGACAGCACGGGGGTGACACACGCGTCGGCGTCGGCGAACACGGCGGCCCAGTCGTCGCGGGTCCGGGCGGCGAAGACCTCCGCCAGGCGCCGCCGCATGACCGGCCAGCGGGAACGGTCCCACTGCTCGGCGAAGTCGGCGTCCGCGACCAGGCCGAGCCGTTCCAGGAGGGTGGCGAAGAAGGGCGCCTCGATCGCGCCGACCGCGACGTACTCGCCGTCGCGGCAGCGGTAGACGCCGTAGAACGGGGCTGTGCCGTCCAGGTAGTTGACGCCCCTGCTGTCGGTCCACCGCCCCTGGTGCAGACGGCCGTAGATCATGGCCAGCAGCTGAGCCGACCCGTCCACCATGGCGGCGTCCACGACCTGGCCCTTCCCGGTGGCGCGTGCCTGCACGACCGCGCACAGCACACCGAAGGCGAGCAGCGCGCCACCGCCGCCGAAGTCGCCGAGCAGGTTCAGCGGCGGGACCGGCGGACCGTCGGCCTCTCCGATGGCCCCCAGGGCCCCCGACAGGGCGATGTAGTTGATGTCGTGCCCGGCCCGCGGCGCGAGCGGCCCGTCCTGCCCGAATCCCGTCATCCGTCCGTAGACCAGGCGCGGGTTGCGGTCCTGGCACGGGCCGGGGCCCACGCCGAGCCGTTCGGCCACCCCCGGCCGGAAGCCCTCCAGAAGGACATCGGCATCCGCCACCAGGTCGAGGACGGCGCCGACGCCTTCCGGGTGCTTGAGGTCGATGGCGGCCGAGCGCCGGCCCCGGTGCAGGACGGGATCGGGTTTGCCGGCCACGTCCGACGGGCGCTCGACACGGATCACGTCCGCACCGGCGTCGGCGAGGAGCATCGCACAGAACGGCCCCGGCCCTATGCCTCCCAGCTCGATGACCCGCACTCCGGTGAGCGGCCCCGGGGCCGCATCGGGTACGGCGCCGTTCGCACGTTTGGGGTCTTGTTCTTCGTTCACCGGCCGCTCACCGGCCTCGCCAGACGGGAGCACGCTTCTCGGTGAAGGCCGAGGCGCCTTCCCGAGCGTCTTCCGAGTTGAACACCAGCTCGGTGATCGGCTTCTGACGGCCGAACAGCTCGTCGCGTGGCCAGCCGGGAGACTCCACGAGGATACGTTTGCTGACCCGTACGGCGAGCGGACCGTTGGCGGCGATGGCGGAGGCCAGCAGCCTCGCCTCCTTCAGCGCGCCGCCGGGCGGAGTGAGCCGGTTGACCAGTCCGAAGTGGTGAGCCCGTGCCGCGGTGAGGGGGTCGCCGGTGAGAGCGAGTTCCATCGCGATCTGGTACGGGACCCGGCCCGGCAGCCGCAGCAGTCCCCCGGCCACCGCCACCAGACCGCGCTTGACCTCGGGCAGCCCGAACTTGGCGTCCTCGGCGGCGACGACCAGATCACTCGCGAGGGCGATCTCGCATCCGCCCGCAACGGCGTAGCCCTCGACGGCGGCGATCAGCGGCTTGCGCGGCGGGGTCTCGGTGAGGCCGGCGAAACCGCGCCCCTGCACGTGGGGGCGCTCGCCCCGCAGGAACGCCTTGAGGTCCATGCCCGCGCAGAAGGTGCCGCCCGCGCCGGTGATGATGCCGACCGCGAGGTCGTCACGCTCGTCCAACTCGTCCAGCGCGGACGCGATCGCCTCCGCGACGGCTCGGGTGACCGCGTTGCGGGACTCGGGCCGGTTGATGGTGATGACGGCGATGCCGTCGCCGTACTCGACCAGTACTTCGTCTGCCACGGCAGCTCCTTTACGGTGGCCAAGCGAGGGTCGCGGTTGGGGAGTAACGGTTGAGCGCCGGCCTTCAGCGCGGGGCCAGGCGGATCGCGCCGTCGAGGCGGATGGTCTCTCCGTTGAGCATCGGGTTGTCGATGATGTGCAGGGCAAGTTGTGCGTACTCGTCCGCCGCGCCGAGGCGCGGGGGGTGCGGCACCGCGGCAGCGAGCGCGTCGAGCTTCTCCTTCGGCCTCCTGCCGAGCATCGGCGTGTCGAACAGGCCGGGCGCGATGGTGACGACCCGGATGCTCTTGCTCGCCAGATCCCGGGCCGCACACACGGTGAGGCCGGCCACTCCGGCTTTCGACGCCGCGTACGGGGCCTGTCCGATCTGCCCCTCGAATGCCGCGACCGACGCCGTCATGACAACCACTCCGCGGTCGCCGTCGAGTGGTTCGTTGCGGGCCATGCGGGCGGCGGCGAGCCGGAGCACGTTGAAGGTGCCGATCAGGTTGACGTCGACCACGGCGCGGAAATGGTCGAGGTCACCGGCGGTGCCGTCCTTGTCGACCACGCGGAGCGGACCGCCGCGGCCCGCGCAGTGGACGACAGCGCGCAGGGCTCCTGTCCGCTCGGCGGTGTCGAGGACGGCGGTCATGTCCTCGGTGCTCGTCACGTCGGCGGGGACGAAGACGGCCTCGGGGCCGAGGTCGCGGACGGCGCGGTCGCCGTCCGAGGAGGGCAGGTCCGCGACGGTGACGCGGGCGCCGGCCTTGAGAAGCCGCCGTGCCGTCGCCAGGCCGAGCCCCGACGCGCCGCCGGTCACCACTGCGGATATTCCGCTGGTCTGCATGGACACTCCAGTCGGTCGAGTCGGTGTCGGATCTGCCGCCGCCGGCACCGCGAAGGCTCGGCGACTGCCGTCGTGCGCCGGGCCACGGCCGTTGCGGTCGGGACCGCAGCCGATGGAGAGAAAATGGAAGGTAACTTGTCGAACGATCGTTAAGTTAGGCCGCCGCCTGACCCACTGTCAATGACCGCGACGAAAAGTGGGGGCGGCCTACCTGGCCGGCGCCTCGCCGTGCCCGACCATGGCGAACGCCAGCCGCACGTACCGGTCGCACAGCTCCGCGGTCCCGAGGTCGCCGGACGGGTCGTACCACTGGGCGACGGCGTTGCACATCGCCATGATCGCCCGGCGGGCGTCGTCCGGGTGCGGGGTCCGGAAGACTCCGGCGGCCATGCCGTCGTCCATGGCCTTCTGGAAGAGTCCCGATACGGCGTGCCGTCTTTCGATGATGGGGTTGCGGTACTCGGGTTCGAGGTAACGGAGTTCCTGGAGGGTCAGCAGACTTTCGACCTGCCGCCGTACCCGGTAGTCGACCGTCACTCTGACCAGGGCGGCCAGCCGCGCGGCGGGGTCGTCACCGGCTTGGGCCAGTTCCTTCTCGCAGTGACGGAAATAGTCGTTCAGCGAGTCCTCGATCAGGGCGTGGAAGAGCTCCGCCTTGCCGGAGTAGTAGTAATAGAGGGCGGACAGACTCATGTCGGCCCGCTTGGCGATGTCCCGGATGGAGGCGCCGAAGTAGCCGCGCTCCGCGAAGACGTCTCGTGCGGCGTCCATGATGGCGTCCCGGCCGTTTCCCCGGGGGCCGGAGGTGCCGTTGTCCGTCGCCTTGCCGCTCTTGCCCGCCGCTTTACCGCTCTTGCCCGCCGCTTTACCGCTCGTCGTATCCATGGCCCCAGCCTCCCAGAACGAACGAACGATCGACAGCCGCCCCCTGCCATGCGGAGCCGAGGGCCGGCGCACCGCCACCGCCGGCCCGCCGGGCACAGTCCCCCGTGTCATCCGGCCGACGGAACTTTGTACTCCTTCGCCAGGTCGGATGCGAAGAAGTCACCGAGTGGTTCGACTCCGGCGAAGACACCCTTGTCCACACCCAGCACCTGGGCCTCGCGCGAACTGGGCTCAGCGGGATCGGAGAAGTCCTGAGGCGGGAGCAGGCCGGGCAGCTTGAAGTCGGTGACAGCACTACGGGCCTTGAGCACGCCCGGGCGGGTGAGGTCATCGCAGCTCTTGCCGAGGATCTCGGCGTACAGCTTGGTCATGGCGTAGGCATGGACGACTCCGCTGCTGGCCTCCGGTGCCTTGCCGTACTGGTCCTTCCAGGCAGCGGCCAGCTTGCGGGCGGAGGCGGTGTCCGCGCCGAGGGCGCCCAGCCCGGAGAGCCTCGTGTAGTGCTCGATGAGCGCGGGCGCCGCAGACGTCGTGAGCAGGCTGGTGGCGAAGGTCGACACCCCGCCCATGATCGGCACCTCCATGCCGGCCGCCTGCGCCACTGCCGCCACCGAAGCCGCCTGCTTGGGCGTCGAGTCGACCAGGATCGCCTTGACCTTAGCCGACTTGAGCGCGTTGACCTGGCTGGTGAAGTCGGTCGCGGTGGGGTCGATCTGCCGGCCGACGACCTTCAACCCCAGCTTCCCCGCGGCGAACTTGCTGCCCCGCAGGCTGTTCTCGCCGATCTCTCCCTGGAGGTAGATGTGCCCGACCAAATCGCCGCCGCGCAGTTCGCCCTTCCTCACGAGCCAGTCCAGGCCGTTGATCGTCTGGATGTCGTACGTGGCGCCCAGGACGATCAGGTGCTCGTCCCCGAGGAGGGTCGACGCGAACGTGGTCAGGCCGGCGAGTTCGTCCTTCGCCTCCATCTTGTCCCGCAACGCCGTGACGACCGGTGTGCCGAGGATGTTCAGATAGCCGAGGACCTGCGGATCCATCTCGTCGTACGCGGCGACGGCCTTCTGCGGGTCGTAGCCGTGGTCGCGGGTCACGAGTGCCAGCTTCCGGTCGCAGACACCGCCTGCCGCGTTGATCTCCTTCACGGCGACGTTGCTCGCGTCGAGGATCGTCTTGCCGGTGCCCGCGAACGGGCCCGACAGGTCCATCAGCACCCCGAGCTTGATGGTGGAGTCACTGACCCCGGGCGCGGCGGCGGTCCCGGCCGTTTCGGCCTTGGTGGAGCAGCCGGCAACCGCCAGCGTGAAGGCCAGGGCCGTGGCCGCCAGGCCGACTGTGCGCGATTTGTGCATCGGTGTGTCTCCTCGCTGGGAAGCGGATGAGGTGGCTGACAGCACACGTCCGGCAAGGTGGGGGGCGGGTCTGGAGGTCTGAGGCGACGGACGCTTGCGGATCGGGGGTTCAGGGGGTGGCGGCCGCGGCCGGGCGACGGCTTCGTAGCGGTCGAACGGCGCCGGCCAGCGCCGCCAGACCGCCCGGCTGGACGATCACGGCCACGATGACGACCGCGCCGTACACGAACTGTGCCGCTGTCGACGCGTCCAGTCCCTGCCCGCCGGCTCCGGTGACGAACGGCAGGGAATCCGCGTACCGGGAGAACAGCAGGGGCAGCGTCACGACGAAGACCGCACCGGCGATCGCCCCACCCACGGATCCGAGGCCGCCCAGGATGACCATCACCAGATAGTTGACCGACAGGTTGAGGCTGAAGTAGTCGGGGACGGTGCGCTGGAAGGCCAGTGCCGTGAGTACACCGGCGGCGCCGGCATACATCGACGACAGTACGAAGACGGCTGCCTTGGTGCGTCGTACGTCGACGCCCATGGCGTTCGCGCCGATCTCGCTGTCCCTCATGAGCCTCAGCGCCCTGCCGGGCCGGCCGCGCAGGACGTTGCGGCCGAGCAGCGCCGCCCCGACGGTGACGACGAGGAACAGGTACCACTGGCTCTCGGCGGCACCGAACGGAACGCCCAGGACGGTGACGTCCGCCCGGTCGGAGAAGGAGAACCCGCCGATCGACATCGGCACGACGGTCCGGCCCTCGAAGCCGCCGGTCACCGGCTTCATGTTCTGCAGCAGATGGTGGCCGAGGAACACCAGGCCCAGGGAGGCGATGCCCAGGTAGATGCCGCGCAGGCGGCTGGAGACCGGGCTGAACAGCAGGCCGCAGACGCCCGCCAGCAGGACGGCCAGGACCGCGGCGAGAAGCGGGGGGAGGCCGAGACCGGACACCCCGCCGCCGCCTTCTCCGGCCAGGAAGGCATAGCCGTATGTGCCGACGGCGACGAAGAAGGCGTGTCCCAGGGACAACTGTCCCGCCGCGCCGAGCAGGATGGTGAGGCCGATCGCGCCGACCGCGGCCGCCATCGCGAACAGGCCCATGTTCAGCCAGAACGCGGAGACATACAGGGGCAGTGCCAGGAGGACCACCAGGGCGGCGGTCAGCGCGCACAGGGCCGGCACACGCCCTCCCCCAGGAAGCCGGGACGTCTCAGGCACGGCTGACCTCCTTCGCGCCGAACAGGCCCGAGGGCCGCCACAGCAGAATGCAGATCATGATCACGTAGGCCACGACGTCCCCGAGCCCTCGCCCGAGGAAGGAGAGCGCGTCCTGGTACTCGGCGACGGTCACCTCGGCGACGCCGATGACCAGACCGCCCACGATCGCCCCTCCGAGCGAGTCGAGGCCACCGATGATCGCGGCGGGCAGCGCCTTGACGGCCGCGGTCCCGGTACTCACGGCCACGCCGGGGCTGGGGAACGACGCGAGACCGACGCCGGCCGCGACGGCGAGGATGCCGGCCGCGATCCAGGCACCTGCCGAGACCCGCTTCAGCCGGACACCGGCGAGCGCCGCGCCCTCCCGGTCCTCGATCGAGGCGCGCATGGCCAGGCCCCAGCCGGTGTGGCGGAGGACCGCGGCGAGAGTGGCGATCAGCAGCGGCACGGTGACGATCGTGATGATCACGGACAAGGGCAGTACCACTGAGCCGAAGTGGACCACGTGTCCGTCCCAGGGAGCGCCGAGTGGCAGCACGCTCTCCCCGATGCGCCAGCTCAGTTCCGCGGTGAGCACCACGTTGACCCCGATGGTGAGGATCGCCAGCGCGTCATGCTTGCGGCCGTCGACCCGGGACAGCAGCAGTCGCTCCACCACCAGCCCCAGCGTCCCGGCCGCGACCAGGCCGAGCGCCACGGCGGCCGCGAAGCCGATGTGCGGGCTGGTCTGCGCCACCACCCACACGCCGAAGAGCACGAACGAGGCGTGCGCGAAGTTCACCGTGCGGGTCGCCTTGAAGACGGTGACGAAGCCCAGGGCGATCAGGGCGTACAACAACCCCAAAGACATACCGTTCAGCAGGATTTCGACTCCGCGGGTCATCACGACAACCTCTCCGCCACCTGGTCGTTTCCGGATTCCATGGGCGCGCCCAGATAGGCGCTGATCACTTCCGGATGCTGCCTTACGTGTTCCGGCGTGCCGTCCGCGACGACCTTGCCGAAGTCGAGGACGGTGATGCGGTCGGCGATCGACATGACCACTCCCATGTCGTGCTCGACGAACACCACGGTCAGTCCGAGCGCGTCACGTGCCGCGGAGACCAGGCGGGCGAGTTCCGCGCTCTCGGCGGTGTTCATCCCGGCGACCGGTTCGTCGAGGATGAGCACCCGCGGCTCCAGGCACAGGGCCCGGGCGAACTCCAGGCGCTTGAGGTCCCCGTAGGCGAGGCTCGCCGCCGGGCGGTGAAGAACACCGGACAAGCCGGCGAACTCCGCTATGTCGCGCACCCGCGCTTCGTGGACACGCTGTTCACCGCGGCCCAGTCCCAGTGCGGTCGCGGCGATGCCGGACCGGGTCAGCCGATGCCGGCCGACCATGAGGTTGTCGAGTGTGGACTCGACCGGCGACACGACGATGTTCTGGAAGGTGCGGGCGACTCCCCTGCGTGCCACCCGGTCCGGACGCAGGCCCGTCACCTCCTGACCGTCCACCATGATGCGGCCCGAGGCGACACGGTAGATCCCCGACAGCGCATTGAGCAGCGTCGTCTTCCCGGCACCGTTGGGACCGATGACGGCATGGATCGTGCCGGGCCGCACGGTGAATGACACACCGTCAAGCGCGCGCAGACCGCTGAACACCACGCTCACGTCCTCGACACGCAGTTCCGGTGCCGTTTGCGTTTGAGTCGTCGTCATCCGGACCACCTGCTCAGCGTCGGCACTTCTCCGGTTCCGGGCCCGGGCCGCGGTGCGGATCCTCCGGCGCCCTGGCCGGCGTCCGCGTCCGCGCCCAGGTAGAGGCGGCGCACATCGTCGCTCTGCGCCAGTTCGTCCGTCGGTCCGCTCAGCACGACCCGGCCGAGGTCGAGCACACAGGCCGAGTCGGCGACCGACAGCGCCATCGCCGCGTTCTGCTCCACCAGCAGGACGGGGACCCCTTCCCGGCTGATCTCGCGGATGGTCTCGCCCACGAGATGCACCAGCCGCGGCGCGAGGCCGAGTGACGGCTCGTCGAGAAGCAGGAGTCTCGGCTGCGCCATCAACGCCCGGGCGATGGCGAGCATTTGCTGCTCGCCGCCGGACAGCGTCCCGCCACGGGCGCGTCGCCGCTCGGCGAGCCGCGGGAAGAGTTCGTACATCCGACGGCGTGTGCGCTCACGGACCGCCGACGACCGCACGGTGAGCGCACCGACGTTCAGGTTTTCCTCCACCGTCAGACCGGCGAAGATGTGCCGTCCTTCCGGTACCTGCACGAGCCCGTGCGCCACGGTACGGGCGGTGTCCGCGCCGGTGATCCGTTCGCCACGGAACCGGACGGAGCCTTCGGTGACCCCGCCGCCGTACAGGCCGAGCGTGCCGGAGACGGCGCGCATGAGCGTCGTCTTGCCGGCGCCGTTGCTGCCGAGGAGCGCGACGACGCCGCTGCCGCCGACGTCCAGGGACACTCCCCGCAGAACGGGTGCGCGAGCGCCGTACCGGACGACGAGTCCATCGATTTCGAGCACTTCGGCCCTCCCTTGCCGCCCTGAAGCGACGCCACGCGTCATTCATCGATCGTTCGTTAAGGCCAGCGCGAACGTAGGGTGAGCCACGTCACTCGGTCAAGGTCCCTGCACATGATCCCTTGTAGCGGCACTGAGTGAAGGGTTACGAGATCGCACGGTTCCGCCTGGACAGCGGGACCGGTACGCTGTTAAACGATCGTTCGATAAATCTGAATGGGTCGGAAGACGAGGGGCCTTCGCATGCGTATCGGCATGACACTGGATTACAGCGGCGACTTCATCGGATCGGTCGGTGCCGCAAAGGATTTCGAGGCGGCAGGGGTCGAGATCGCCTTCGTGCCGGAGGCCTACTCCTTCGACGCCGTCAGCCGGTTGGGCTACCTCGCGGCTCGCACCGAACGCCTGGAGATCGCCTCCGGAATCCTCCCGATCTTCACCCGTACGCCGTCGCTGCTGGCGATGACCGCCGCTGGTCTTGACGAGGTCTCCGGCGGCCGGTTCACGCTGGGCCTCGGAGCGTCGGGACCACAGGTGATCGAGGGCTTCCACGGGGTGCCGTACGACGCGCCACTCAGCCGCACTCGCGAGGTGGTGGAGATCTGCCGTCAGGTGTGGCGGGGCGAACGGGTGGTGCACCCGGGCCCGAAGTACCCGCTTCCGCTTCCCGCCGAGCGGGGCACCGGGCTCGGCAAGCCCCTGAAACTCGTCAACAAGCTGGTCCGCTCCCGCATCCCCATCACCCTGGCGGCGATCGGACCGAAGAACGTCGAGCTGACGGCCGAACTCGCCGAAGGCTGGCTGCCCGTGTTCTTCCATCCCGGAAAAGCCGCGGAGGTGTGGGGAGCGGCACTGACCGCGGGGCTGGCCCGGCGCGATGCGGCACTGGGCACGCTCGACATCACGGTGACGGCGCCTTTGGCCATCGGCGACGACGTGGAATACCTGCTGGACCGAGCTCGGCCACAACTGGCCCTCTACATCGGGGGGATGGGCGCGAGGAACAAGAACTTCTACGCCCGGCTCGCCGGCCGTTACGGCTACGAACGGGAGGCGGCGCACATCCAGGACCTGTACCTGGCAGGAAAGAAGCGGGAGGCCGAAGCCGCCGTTCCCGAAGGACTGTTGAGGGCCATATCCCTCGTGGGGACGAAGGAACAGATCGCCGGGCAGCTCGATGCCTTCGCAGCCGCTGGTGTGACGACCCTGTGCGTGAAGCCGCTGGCCGACACGCACGGGGAACGCCTCCACGCCGTCGAGCGACTGCGCGACATGCTGAGCTGACGCCACGCGCGTGGCACCATGCGGGCGGGGGGCGGTGTCACGTTGTTGGGTGTGTGACTGCCTGACGGCGCGTGGGGGCAGGGGGGCTTGGAAGCCGAGCCTGTGCTCAGGCCCGGCTGGTGAGGCGGCGACGCGGGTGATCTGCTTCCAGATGGCGAAGCGGATGGTCATCTCGGCTCGGTAGTCGTGGGCGGGCATCAGATGGTGGCGGGGCCGGAAGTGGGGCGAGATACCGCTGAACGCGGACAGGAACCGCTGGGCCCCGCCCACGGAGCGGAAGCCCTTCATCGCCCGTTCACGCCGCCCGTAGGTCGTTGACCCGCAGATTGTGGCGGGCCACTGTCACGAGCGTGGCGAGGACGCGTTCCGCGGTGGACCCGGCAGGCTCACTCCGAGGCGGAAGACGGTGGTGTCGTGCACCGGCGGCGAGGTCCACTTGCCGTCGTCGGGGACCCTCAGGGGCCGGCGGTGCCCGGCCGGCGTCCGGGACGGATGCGACCGCTTGCCAGACAGACATCCGCGATCGGCCGTACGAGGGGTGCGGGGGTACCGGAAGAGTGACTGGCCCTCATCTCTGGGGCGTGTCGGTGGCCGGCGCTGCTATGTGTGTGCTCGTGATGACGACTCGAACGCGTAGGGTCCTGGGGGCAGTCACCGCCCTCGGTCCGCTGCTGATCACCGCTCCTACCGCTGACGCTGCCTGCGGCTGCGCAGCAGGGCAGGCGGCCGGCATCGACTGCGCCGACGGTTACGTCTGCATCCACCCCGAGATCAACTTCGGTGGCCAGCCCTGGGTGAACCGAGCCGCCGACGGCAGCATCAAGGACCTGCCCTCCGCCATCCGCGACCGCGGCAGCTCCGTCCGCAACAATTCCGGCCGCACCGCTCCCGTCTACGAAAAACGCAACTACTCCGGCCGCTCGCTGGGTCTGAGTCACCAAAAGCGGTGGCTCCATCCACGACCTGCGCGGCTACAACCTCAACGACACCGCCCGCTCCATGAAGATCAACCACAACGACTGCGGATGACACCGCACCAGAGATGCCCGGCCAGGCAGCGAGCCGTGCTCGAGGCCGTCCGGGCATGCGGGAACCGCCCGAAGTGTGCCCGGGCGGCTTCCGCGCCGGTGCGCACGAGAGCGCGGCGCATCGTCGCACGGCACGCACCGGGCGCGGAGCCGCCATCGCCGACACCACACCGGATGCCGCGCCTCGTAGGACATGCAGGCTTCCAGCAGCCACCGACAGCGCGGGCTTGCCCGGGTCAGCTTCGAAAAGCAGGAGAAGCAGCCGCCAGCGTTGTGCGGTGCCGGTCTTCCTCCGGATCCTGCCGCCGCGACTCGTGCTCCTGGCACTCACCCTCGGCTGTCCGGCCTGCCATGCCGCTTCGGTCGCCCGGTGCTTGCGGTCGAGACACAGGTGCGGGTGGCTGTCACGCGGGCTGCCCGCGGCGTGACCACTACACGAGAACCGCCCGGGAAACCGGGACAAGATCACCATATGGAATGGGGTTGCGGTGCGTCGTTCTGTTGTCGCCGGCTTGATCGGCTTTGCCACGCTGGCAGCGGCGGTCCTGTCTCCTGCCGCGGTTTCCGCGGCTCCTGCCAAGGCTGCCGCCCCGGCAGACTTCTACCAGGCGCCGTCGCCACTGCCGACCGGTGAACCCGGCACGATCATCCGAACACAGCCCGCGACGGTTGTCGCGACCGCGGTGACGGCAACTGCCACCACGGTGATGTACCACTCCCGCAACGCCCAGAACGCCGACATCGCGGTCACCGGCACGGTGTTCACACCGACGCTGCCGTGGCTCGGTGCCGGTTCCCGGCCGTGGGTGGATCTAGCGGTCGGCACCCAGGGTCTGGGACAACAGTGCGCGCCGTCCAAACAGTTCGTCGCCGGCACCGAACAGGAACTCGAACCGGTCGAGGCGCTGCTGGCGAAGGGCTGGGGTGTCGTTGTCAGCGACTACGAGGGCTACACCACCGGTTCCACCCCCACCTATGTTGCCGGAGTCTCCGAGGCGCACACCGTCCTGGACATGGCCCGCGCGGCTGCCTCGATCCCCGGGACGGGCGTCTCGGCGGCAACTCCCTGGGCCACGATGGGCTACTCGCAGGGCGGCGGCGCGTCGGGCTGGGCGGCGTCGCTGGCCCCTTCCTACGCTGCGGACCTCAAGCTGATCACCGATGTGTCCGGCGGTGTGCCGGCCAACGTCCGGAACGTGGCCGAATCCCTGGACGGCAGTGCCACTGGCGAGGGCCTGCAGCTCTACGCGCTGATCGGCCTCCAGCAGGCCTACCCCGGCCAGTTCCTCCTGGATGACTCCCTCAGCGCTGCAGGCAGGGCCACCGAGGCGTCATTGAAAACCCAATGCGTCGTGCAGACCCTCGCCGGCTATCCCTTCAAGAAGTTCAACGACTACTCGACGGGCGCGACAATTCAGCAGTTCGACGCACAACCCGCTGTCGCCTCCGTCTACGCGCAGAACAACCTGATCACCCGGCCGGCACCGACGGTACCCGTCCTCCAGTACCACGGCGCCCTGGACGAAATCATTCCTATCGGCCAAGCCCGTGCCCTGAACCAAGCCTGGTGCACCGCCGGTGTCCGCACGGTCTTCACCGTCGTACCCGGAGACCACATCGCCGGCGAAACCACCGGCCTGCCCGCTGCGGTCAGCTGGCTGACCGACCGGTTCGCCGGGCGGCCCGCGCCGACCACCTGCTGATAGTGCCCACCGTTCCCGCTTTTGGACCATCCAGGTGAGCAAGGGCGACGTCGCCGGACCGGAGCCGCCGGACGCGCGGGGACCCGCGCGATAACAGCCGGGCTGCGGGAGGCGATTGACGACGTCCGCCAATCGGTCGCCGTCCTTGCCTCCCGGGTCCACGACGCCCACACGGCCCGGGTCTGGACTGCACTCCCGGTGACCGTCTCCACCGAGTACCAAGGCGTGACCGTGCTGATGGCAGCCCATACGGGGCCACCGAGTCCACACTCCACACATCCTGCGTCACCCTGCGCGCGGCGGTGCGCGGCACCTCACCCGTGCCCAGGCCGCGGGCGGAGCGCGGAGCGACGTCGGCGGCACCGATCTGTTCGCGCTGATCGCGGCACTCGTGTGGCTCGGCGAACGATCCGCGGTGGCCCACGCGTCGAGCACCTCTGGGAGTCGCAGCCATGCCGAAAAGGAACGCCGCCCTCAGGCTCGTGGCTGCCATGCCACACGCTGACCAGCGGACTCGGCCGCGCGCTCGGCAAGTAAGGCTGCGGCGCCGAGTTCGCCGGACCGGCCGAGCATCGCGTCAACGAGTCGCGCCGGCCCCCGGAAGCACCCCTCGCGGTGTCAGGCGACCCGCCCGGCGCGCGCGTCCGCAGCCCGGGCGCGGGGCGCGGGTGAGGAGTCGGGTGCCGGCCGTGCGCAGGGTGGCGCAGGAGGTGTGGAGCGCGGGCCGGGGGTCCTCGATCGCCCTCATCACCGGCGTCACCGCTGAGCGGCAGGAACGGCAGGAACGGCAGGAGCGGCAGTTGATCGTGCCCGCGACAAAGTCGCGCAGCCACAACACCAGCGCGTCCTGGGTGAGTTCGGGGTCTCGGCCTCGGCTGCCCGTGCCGTCAGTTTGACGAGCCTCGTGCGGAGCAGGACCTCGGCCAGCTTTTCCCGGGCGGGGAAGTGACGCAACGGGGCCGTCGGCCCGGCTTCGGTCCGGCGGGCGATGTCCCGCATCAACGCGCCGACGCCGTGCCCGATGACGGCGGCGCCCGCGTGCAGGTGGTCGTGGTTCGTCCTGCCTCCGGCCCGCATCCGCACCTCTCGAGTTGACTATCCGGATCGCTGGTCCATATATTCGGATCAGTGGTCCAGATACCTGGGTCACCGATCCGAACAGAGTCCGTCCCGCAACGCGGGCAGGAGAGGCAGATGTCCACACACACAATGAAGGCGATCCGGCTGCACGGCTTCGGAGGCCCGGAGGTGCTGCGTCATGAGGAGGCGCCGGTTCCCGAGCCGGGGCCGGGCGAGGTGCTCGTCCGCGTGCACGCGGTCGGCCTCAATCCTCCCGACTGGTACGCGCGTGAGGGAATGCCTGACGTACCTCCCGAGGTCAAGCCCACGTTCGATCTCCCCATGATTCCGGGGACCGACGTCTCAGGCGTCGTCGCAGACGTCGCAGCCGATGTCAACGCCTTCGCGGCCGGAGACGAGGTGGTCGGCCTTCTGCGCTTCCCCACCGTTCTCCAAGCCGGCGCGTACGCCGAGTACGTCACCGCACCCGCATCGGACTTCGCACTCAAGCCTGCCTCCGTCGACCACGTGCAGGCCGCCGGCCTGGCCATGTCGGGCCTGACAGCATGGCAGTTCCTGATCGAACTCGGGCACGACCACCCCTCACCGTTCCAAGAGGCCCAGCACCGCCCGACGGCACTCGACAGCGAGACCACGGTGCTCATCAACGGCGCCGCAGGTGGCGTGGGGCACCTCGCGCTCCAGCTGGCCAAGTGGAAGGGAGCCCGTGTCATCGCCGTGGCCTCCGGCGCTCACGAGACGTTCCTGCGCGAGCTCGGCGCCGACGAGTTCATCGACTACACCAAGGAGCGGCCCGAGGAGGCCGCCCGTGACGTCGATCTCGTCCTGGACACCGTCGGGGGTCCCGACACCAGGCGCTTCCTGCCCACCCTCAAGCACGGCGGCGCACTGTTCCCGGTGTTTCCTGGCGGTTTCGACGAAGAAGAGACCGCAATGCGTGGCGTCACGGTCTCCAGCGCGCAGGTCCGCTCGAGCGGCGCGCAGCTCACCGAACTGCTACGCCTGCTCGCCGCGGGCACGCTGCGCGTCGCGATCGACAGCACGTTTGCGCTCGCGGATGCCCAAGCGGCGCACGAGCGCGCCGCCCGGGGGCATATCCAGGGCAAGATCGTGCTCACGGTCGCTTAGCAACGAGGCGTCCCGCCGATGCGTCCGGCGGTCGTCCTCAAGCCATTGACGGCCGTCGGGATGCCGCCCCGAGACCATGGGACCCGTCTGGTGGCCATGTCGCCGCGACGCTCTGCGGGAACCGGGCGGACCCATTCGGTCGGCTCGGTTCGCCGCAGGAGACCGCGGGCCGGTCGCATTCCTGATATCCGACGGCGCCGCACAGAGCACCGGCCGGGACCACACCGCCGCCGGCGACAGCTTTCCGGTGCCGGGTGACGCGGTGGCGGGGTCTCGGGCCGGCTCCTGCCGCTCACGTCTGCCGGCGCCTGCCGCTCACGTCACACGCTGCACCCTCCCACCGCACGCCGAGTGGCTGCCTTCGCGGGCCGCGCCCGGCTTTCACCCCACAACGAAACACGAGCGAGGTTCGACATGACGACAACTGCGGCTTTCGGCTGGGCAAGCAGTCACCTCACCGCAACGCCTGCGGGGAAGATCGATCTCGGCCCCGCAGAACAGCTCACCGTCCAGCAGACGCTGGCACGCTACGCATTCGCCCTCGATCACGGAGATCTAGTGGCGCTGGAGAGCGTTCTGACCGAGGACGCCACCATGACGCTCACGATCGCGGGCGGTCTCGAGCAGGGCCCCTTCGCCGGACGCGCGGCGATTCTCGACCTGACGCGGGATGCGACAAAAGCGCAAACCGAGCAGCGAAGGCACAACCTGGTCAACGTGGTCTTCCGCAGTGCGGACCCCAGCACGGCAGTGGTGTGGGCCTATCTGATGCTGACGTCGAACACGGGCGGGCGCTCGAACGTGGTCACGACCGGCTTCTACACCTTCACGCTGCAGCACACCGAAGGTCAGTGGCGTATCGCAAAGCTGTTCGTCGGTCTGGACAGCGCCGTATGAAGCGCAGCGACGGGCACGCCCGAGAGACCACGCAGGACAGACAGGAGAGCGATGTGGCACGCATCGGGATAGTGGCCCGCAGGCGGGCGACCAGGAGTCCGCAGGAGGTCTCGATCGCCACGGAGATGGGATCGTCCGGGCTGTCACCGTGCTCGGCGAGCAGACACAGCAGCTCCTGGAAGCCACTTTGACGCTCACGGCTAATTGCATTAGCTTTTAGTTAACAGAGTTAGCCTATGGTGGGAGATGCCATGACCGAGTACCTTGTCGTCGACGGCGGCACCATCGCCTACGAGGTGGCGGGGTCCGGCCCGCTCATCGTTCTCGCGCACGGGATGGGCGACAGCCGCGCCGCGTACCGTGCGGTAATCCCGGCGCTGGTGGCGGCGGGGCACCGGGTCGCCGCCGTCGATCTGCGCGGCTGCGGCGAGTCCAGCGCCGACTGGCCGGCCTGGAGCCGCACCGACATCGCCGGCGACCTGCTCGCCGTGATTCGCCACTTGGGCGGCCCAGCCGTGCTTGTCGGCCACTCGATCTCCGGCGGCGCCGCCACCATCGCCGCGGCACAGGAACCCTCACTGGTCACCTCGGTCGTCGAGCTGGCGCCGTTCACCCGCAAGCAGTCGATCCGCCTCAGCGACCTGCGGGTGAAGCGCTTCCGGCAGGGCATGCTGCGGCTGCTCGGCACGGGCGCGTTCGGCAGCGTGCCGCTCTGGCGCTCGTACCTCGATGTGGCCTACCCCGGTGTGAAGCCGGCCGACTGGGACGAGCGGCTCGGCCGCATCGACTCGCTGATGCGCGAGCCGGGCCGTATGAAGGCATTGCAGGGCATGGGCCGCAGTGCCCCGACCGACGCCGGCGCGCACCTCGCGGGCGTCCGCTGCCCGGTCCTGGTCGTGATGGGCACGCTCGACCCCGACTGGGCCGACCCGTATGCCGAGGGATCGGCGATCGTCGACGCCCTGTCGTCCGGCCTCGGCCGCCTCGAGATGATCGAGGGCGCCGGGCACTACCCGCACGACCAGTTCCCCGACCACGTGGTTTCGCTCGTGCTCGCTTTTCTCCGCTCGGACCGCGCTCGTGCCTAGGGCGGGCCTGGACCCGGCGGCCGTGGTCGCGGCCGGTGCCGCCCTCGCCGACGAAGTGGGCCTGGCCAACCTGACGATGGGTCTGCTGGCCGAGCGGCTGGGCGTACGCACCCCGTCCCTCTACAAGCACGTGAGCGGCCAGGAAGACCTCAACCGGCGCATCGCGGCCCTGGCACTGACCGAGGCCGCCGACGCCGTCGGCGGCGCGGTCCAGGGGTACGCGGGCCGCGACGCCCTGGCAGCTGCGGCGCGCGCCTTCCGCGCCTTCGTCCTGGAGCACCCCGGCCGGTACGCCGCGACGACCGGCGTGGAACCGTCCGGCCCGGACGATCCGCTGGCCACCGAGGGCCAGCGGCTGCTCGACGCGTTCAGAGCGGTCCTGCGCGGCTACGAGATCGCGGAGTCCGACGTGAACCACGCACTGCGTACGCTCCGCAGCCTCTGCCACGGCTTCGCCACGTTGCAGGCGGACAACGGCTTCCAGTGGAGTACCGACATCGACGAGAGTTTCGAGTGGCTGATCGCCTTCGCCGACCGCGGCCTGCGCGTTGTCTGAGCACACTGCCGGTACGCCACAGCGCGCGGGGACGCCCGGTATCACCCGGGCTTCGGCTTCGTCCGAGGCCCGGGTGATACCGGCGGCAGCCGAGCCGCTCGCGCCGTTCAGGGTGAGCAGGTCGTGCCCGGCCACGCGGACGCGGCCCGCCGTCGGCATCGCGAGATCATCGTCATGGACGGCTGCTCGGTGTCACGACCGACTGCGGCCGGACGCGCCCTGCATGCAATCCCGTTGTCCTGTAGTCCTCTCCGTCTCGCTTGCCGACACGCGCCACGGCTTCGCCGGCCTGAGGAACTGGCGAATGCTCACCAAGGTCCCTGTGAACGCCCGCCATGCGACCACGCTTCTTCGGGCTCTCCTCGTGTTGACGAACGCCCGGGTCCACCGCTGACAGACGATCGGCTCCTACGCCGGTCTCGTACTGGCCAGAACAGGACACACGCGGTGGACATGACGACGAAGCCCAGGCGGACCAGGCCGCGGGTCGCGTCGTCGGGAACGACGAAGACCGTGCCGTACAGGGTGATCAGTGCGATCCAGCTCCACCAGGGCACCAGGCGACGCTGCCCGATCACATCCCACAGCAGTGTGCCCAGTAAGACGGAGGCTGTGTAGTACGTGTAGACGCTCGGGTCCAGGGCGATCCGGGCGTTGGCGCCGAGCAGGACGACGGCGGGCCAGCGGCCTCGCCAGACGGCGATGCAACCCAGCACCAGGCCCACTACGGCCTGTGCGGGTCGGTCCCAGGGAGGGGTTCGCGGATCGTCGACGCCGAGCCAGCGCAGCGCGGACGCCGGCTGGTTGGGGATGGTGAACTCGGCCGCGGCGAACGACTGCGCAGAGCCGAGGAGGAACGGCAGCCAGACGAGCGCGACCAGACCCGCGCACCACAGACCCGCGCGCAGCCACTGCCCTCTCGGCAGCGCGAGCAGCAGCGGCAGGAAGGCCAGCGCGGTCGGTTTGGAATCCATGGCCAGTGCGAGGAAGATGCCGGTCGCAGCCGCGTTGCCGCGGGTGAGGGAGCGTACGGCCAGGGCCGTGAAGAAGAGTGCCAGAACGTCGTCGAGGTGGCCGAAGCGGACCGCGACCTCGATCCACATCGGGATGAAGGCCAGGCCCGCGATCAGCACGCGCTGCCGCAGCCGTTGGTGGTTGGTCCCGGTGCCCAGGAAGTGCCAGGCCGCGCTGCGTCCGGCGACCACCAGGATCACCAGGCCGAGCAGGGACATCACGGCGGCGGCCAGAAACTGCCCAACTGCTTCGGGCAAAGGGTTGAACAGGCCCGCTGCCAGGAAGCTGACGGGACCCATCTGCAGTTCGGGGTGGTGGGCGTACAGGTTCAGGCCTCCGTCCGCCCTGCCCGGGCCCGCGTAGAGCAACTCCCCACCGGTACGCAGATAGTGCCAGGAGAACCCCCCGTGTGGCTGGACCGCGGCGAACCACAGGAATGTCCAGGCCGAAAGCAGTATCAGGTGCATCCGCTCCCTGATGACCGGCATGCTTCTTCCCTTTCGGTTCTTGTCGCCCGCATGGTCCCCACGGGGCATGCGCCCCTCCTTGAGATGCTCTGACGGAGTGGAAGGTTCTTTCTGAGTGCGGGTTCTGAGCATCGGTTGTGAGTGGCCTTGGGGCCTACGCCGGCCTGGTGTCCGAGGACGCCGGTCGAGCCGGGGAAGGGATCTGCCGGGGCTGCGGGGAACGGCTGAGGCCGGGCTGCCCGGCCCGGGGCGGGGTGCTGTCTGTCGGTGTGTCGGTCCGGGCCGTGGCGTCGGGAACGGCGGTTGCGCCAGCGTCTGGCGGCCGTCCGGGACGGTACAGGCGAGGTGGATTGTCCGCCGTGCGGGGTCCGCTGGGTTGGCCGGCGTCGACCGCCGCTCGGATGCGGTGTGCTGCTCGCCGCGGCGCGAGGTGATCTTTTCGGTCTGACTCTCGGCTGGCAAGCGGGCCCTGTCCCGTCGCGGCCCGAAGCGCCGTGCCCTGGCCCGCAGTTGGTGGTGAGACACCCCATGACGGAAGTGGCAGAGAACGTCGGGAGCGTGCACATCGTCGCCCCGCTCAACTCCATCGAGTCCGCCCTTGACCTCATCGCCAGCTCGTGACCTGCGGCGGGACCGCCCTGGGGCGGCCCCGCCGCACTCGTTCGACGGCACTCGTCAGGGGCCGGACGCCAGGACTCCGGTGACGAAGTTCGCCGGCTGTGCCGCATTCTTTCCCGCGGAATGCGCTCTTCTCCGGCCAGGTGCTCGACGAGGTCGGCTCGTGTGGCGGCGAGCAGGGCCTTGGCGGTGAAGTCGCTGGCGGTCAGGCCGGGATCTGCTCCAGTACGGCTTGGAGCATGCTGTGCCACCGCTCGTAATGCTCCGCCTGGTACGGGCTGCCCACTGCACCCGCGGGGCGCGGTCTGGAATCGCCGGTGCCCTCAGCAGTCTGAGCAGCCGGGTCCGCTCCGAAACCGTGATCCACCTCGCCAGGACCGGCCTCATGGCCCACCGCCTCACCGGCGAGAACACCAGCTCCCGGCGCGCCCCGCAACCGCGGCGACCAGGACGGGGGTGGCCACCGGTCGGGCGCGACGGACGGCGAGTGCAACGGTCACCAGCCCGGCGACCAGGGCCGCGAGAAGGGCGGACACGGGCCGGACGGCCCCACGCACCCAGCCCCGCCCCGCCCCGGGCCACACCACGGCATCCTCGGCGGAGAGACGCAGACAACGGTGCGGAGTGGCGGTAGGCACCTCGGACGGTGGACGGCCGGGAAGCGTTCTCTATCTTCGGTTATACGCGGCAATCGTCCCGCAGCGCGAGGACTGCGCAATCCCCGGGCCATAGGCTCGAAGACATCAGGAAAGGGAACCTTTCACCGGTTCTCCCACGTTTTTCGCAAGTCCACCAATGGAATTCCCAGGCATTCCCTTTCCTGAATTTGCCTGCCACCCCTAGAAATCAAGGAGGATTTCCCATGTCCCGGCGCATTCTCGTATCGTCACTCATCGGCCTTGTCGCCTTCGGCGGAATAACCGCCGGTGGCCTCGCCACGGCCTCGGCCGCCACCAAGCCGACCCTGGAGAACGGATCGGCCCACTACGTCGCTCCGGCCGGCGGAAGCACGGGCTCACTCACCTTCACTGCGGACGTCAGTGACGACTCGGGCATCCAGAGCCTCAAGGTCATTGCCTGGCCCACGAGTTCGAAGCTCGACCCGACCGCCGAGGAGCTCCAGCAGGTGGACGGCGCAACGTGCCGGAGCGCTACGGCCGAGACGTCCCGCTGCACCTACACGCTGCAGGTGACGCAGAAGGAGGCGGGCGAGCTCGCCGAGGGCACATGGAACATTTCGGCACTGGCGACCGCCAAAGACAAGGACACGACGTTCCTGCCCCGCGCCGCCGCATTCGACGTCATACGCTGACCGGCCGGCGCCGCCTGGCGCCTGAGGGCGCCGGCCGGTCGACCTCGCCCGTAAAGCGCCCGCGACCAGGCCGACCAGACTCCAGCGCATCAAGACGGTGCGGTACCCGCTGTTCACAGCGAAGGACGCTGCCGAGCAGAAGCGGCCTTGGTGCCCGGTGGATTAGCCGCGCCATTCAAGGAACGTGTGTGCCGCGACGACCATGTACGCCGACAAAGACAATTGAGGAGGGGCGACGTGTTGGCGTCACATCGCCCCCGGGAATCCGCGAGGTGGGACGACAGGCGATGCACAGCATCAAGTGCACCGGAGCGGGCGCGGGCGCGGAGCGCGCGACGTTCACGATGGCCATCACCGCCGCGAGTGCCGGACGGGACAGCGCCGACGTCTTACGGCACGAGTGGGACGTGCGGGTCGGCAGTGGGTTCCCGCTGCCGACCTTCGACAGGCATGCGCCCGGCGCCGTCCGCATCAGATCGCGTGTCTGCCAGCCGCGCGACACCGTGAACCTCGACTTCTCCGGCGAATCGATGGCCGGCGATACCTGGGGCAGTGACTCTCACAACCTCCAGGACCGGGTCGTGCTGCATGTGGTGCAGCACGGCACGCTGCACTTCACCCGGCCGCGCGAGCGTGACAGGGTCACCGTGTCGGCGGGGCAGTTCATCGCGTGGTGCACCAGCGCGCCGTGGCACTTGGCAGTGGAGCCGGGTACGGCCACGCAGATGATGGTTCTGCCCGCGGCGGATATCAACCCGCTGATCGGTGACCGGTCGGTGGTCGGCTCAGCCGACTCGGCCGAGCTGCGTGTGCTCATGGCCCACGCGAACACGGTCGGCTCGATGCTCAACAACCTCACCCCGGCCGGTGTGCAGGCCGCCCGCGACGCCCTGATCGAGCTGTTCAAGGGACTGCTGAGGCAGGGCATCGACGCCGACGAGCCCCGGCAGGCCCCCGCCCTCGCCCAGGCGGCGAAGGGCATCGCGGACCGCCACCTCACCGACCCTGACCTCTCCCCCACCATGCTGGCCCGCGAACTCAACGTCTCCCTCCGGACGTTGCACCGGGCGTTCGCCGCGGTCGAGGAGTCGGTGACCGGGTACATCCGCCGCCGCCGGCTCCAGCAGGCCCGGGCCGAACTCGCCGCACCCTATGGCCGCCCGAACATCGCCGAACTCGCCGCCCACTGGCAGTTCGCGGACAGCAGCCACTTCATCCGAGCCTTCAAGAAGCAGTACGGCCAGACACCCGCCCAGTTCGCCCGATCGACCAACGCACTGGGCTCGCGACAGGAAACTCGCCACAGTGAACCACTCCCCATGTCCGCATACGGGGGTCGGTCATGACGCCAGAGACACCCCGAGTCCTAGAGGTGGTTTTCTCCCGGTGTTTCATCCCGGATCTGGCGTTTGATCCTGTGGTGTCGGGTCGCGCCAGGAGATGGTGGCTTCGCCGGTGAGGCGGCGGGCAATGAGGTCGGCCATGTGTACGAGGCGATCCGCAGGGGTGCGGTGAGGTGACAGGGGAAAATGGGGTCATGCCGATGTGCAACAAATGTGGTGCACGAAAGCGCCGTTGGTTCCGTTCCTGCTCTCGGTGCCGTTCGGAGTCGGGCCGAGAGCCCGTGGCCGCGAGTGCCGCCGACGTGGCCGTGGCGTACGGACTGCTCGGGTGGATCAGGCGAGGAGTCACGGGAGTTGTCCGGCTGGTGCTGCGTACGCTCGACTGATTCGTTTCCGCCGGCGAGGTGCGCAGGCCGGCCACTGATCGGGGGACGCTGGTGGTGTCCGCAACGCACGAGGCTCCCGTGCCGTTGGGGAGGTTTTCGGAGCCTCAACACACAGACGCAGGAGCCGCGTTGGTTCCGCATTCCGCCACACTCGACCCTGCCCACGCCCTGGTCAAGTGAGTCTCAATGATGGTGTCAAGCCGATTGAGTGACTGGTGGGGTAGGCGTGAAGTGCCTCTTGTCACGGAGCATGGCCCAGAGGACGTCGAC
>NZ_JBITIY010000026.1:0-60734 GCF_044459385.1 Streptomyces sp. NPDC050287
CCCCCCAAAGCCACTCCCCCCAGCCTCTCAGCGAACCAACAACACACCAGGCCAGCCGCCGCCCCGTACACCAACAAGCCCCCCTCCGAGCGTCACATGAGGCTCGGTGGCGCGCATGCCGCAGTGCGGCGCATCTGGACAGTGGAGCTGCGTCCGCGGGCGGGCGGCCCCACCCTCGTCTGCCCCTCCTGCACCGCCCACACCTCCCCCCTTACGGCCTCCTCCGCGCGGTCCGCCGCCCTGGCACATCTGGCCTGCCACGCCCGCGCCGACGCGCTGCCGGCGTATCTGCGCAGCTGCCAGTGCCGGGTGCAGGGCTGTTTGTGGCATCCGCGTCGCCAGGGATGCGGCGGGCCGGTGCTACTGGCCCTCACCCGCGACCGCAGCGGCCGCACCTGGCGCCTGGCCGACACCTGCGCGGCCTGCGCGGCGGCGACCAGCCATACCGCCGTGGTGCCGGACATGCTGGTCAACTCTCCCCGGCCGCTTCCCTCTGCCTGCGCGCCGCCGCAGCCGCTGGTAGGGCTCCGGGCAGAGTCCGACGACCAGCGGCTGCGGGTGCGGGTGCGGGAGATGCTCACCTACCTCGGTGCCGCGCTGCCCCGGTTCACCTCCCCGCCGCCCGGCTGCTGGGCCTGCAATGCGCCCTGCGCACCAACAGCCGCGGGCATGTCCGGCTGCCGACGGGTCTGCTGCGCGGCATGCACCTGGGCGGGCACCGGGAGCTGTGGCAGGAGCTGGCCCACGCCGGCTGGCTGGAGCCGCCGGCCGTCAGGTCGGTGCCCGTGCAGGTGCGGCTGCTCGATGCCGCGGTCCTGGACCAGGTACCCGGTCGCCGTGCCCGCTGCCGCGCCGCCCACTGGGCGCTGCGCCCCGCCCCGTTGGCCCTGCCGGCCGCGCCGCCCGCCCTGCGGCTGACCGCCCTGGTGCTGGCCGCACACACGTCCGTCGATGCCGAACACAGCGCCGACATGGACGTCCTCGCCCGCCTGTGCGGGCACAACCCGCAGCAGACCGGAGAGCTTCTCGACCGGCTGGTGACCACCCGCACACTGGGAGCCTGGCACCACAACCGGGAGACCGACGAGGTGCTTTGGCACCTGCCTGGCTTCGAACGAGTCTGTCGGCCCCACGGGAACGAGTTTTTTGGCCCCAGATGGTGATCTTCGGGGCATGATTTGAACGAATTTTTTGGCCCCACTGGGCCCGTCGGTTCGTGGTGGCTGTCCTGCCGCCCCGGGCCAAGGGACTACCAGTGCGTGGGGCGGGTAAGAGCCGGCGGCAGTTTCGTGGCCATGTCGCCCTTGTCCGCGTTGAACTGGGACTGGGTGAGGAAGATGCTGTCGGTGAGGTCTGCGCCGCTCAGGTCGGCGTCTCGCAGGTCGGCACCGATCAGATCGGCCGCTCTCAGGTCGGCGTCCTTGAGGTCGGCGGCTATGAGGTAGGCCCCGCGGAGGTTGGCGCCCTGCAAATTGGCGGCTTTGAGGTTGGCACCGATGAGATCGGCTCCCCTCCGGTCCTTCTTGCGGCCCGCGACCTTGGCCCGCACGAGTTCGCTCGTGCGCAGCAACCGAGCATTGACGTCGCCCCGGTGTGCTGCAGCACGTCAATGAGCCCGGCACGCGCGGCGGCGAGTGCGCGTTGCAGCCCTGGACGGTCGGTGGTCGCGCCGGAGGCGTCATCAGAAAGCCGCTTGGACAGCCGCCAGTCCGGTTGTGAGTCCACATAGGACTCTAGGCGGTTGTCTTGGGCTTCGATGGAGTAGGGCTGGTGTTCGTCGTCGGTGGACCGCCGGACGTAGATCCCAACCCGTACCGTGTCGAGGTCATCGGCTGAGCGCGCGTCCCCCTGGCCTTATTCGGGTCTGGGGTGACCAGCGGCGCAGCAGGGCTATGGCTTCTGAGCTGCGGTCGACGTGTTCGTCAATGATCGTCGTCTGTCGTGCTTCGCCGGTGTCGTGTTGCACGAATGTGGTACAGGGAGTGGGTGCGCTCGATCGCTGGAAGCGTCCCCGGTTGGACTGGGTGATGAGATCGCGTCTGGGGTTATGCGCTGATGCCGCGGAGGAGTCGTTCCATGGCGGTGGCGGATTCTTCTTTGGCTGTGTCGGGGTCGGGGGCGTTGGCGATGTAGAGGGCCGCCTCGTCGAGTGCTGCGAGCAGGATGTGGGCGAGCGCGTCGAGGGGTTGTGGGGCGATGGTGCCTTCGGTGACGGCGCGTTCGAGGAGGGTGCGGATGGCGCCGAGTCCGTACTTTTCCTCCAGGGTGCGCCATTGTTGCCAGCCGAGGACGGCGGGTCCGTCGATGAGGAGGATCTGCTGCACGTCACGGTGGCTGGCGGCAGCGTCGAGGAATCCGAGCAGCCCGGATCTGAGTTGTTCGGCGGCGCTGCCGATCTGGTCTGCGCCTGAGGCGGCGGTCAAGAGCTCGGTCTCGACGGCTTCGAATACCGCGTGGAAGAGCGCCTTCTTGCCGTTGAAGTGGTGGTAGAGCGCACCCCTCGTCCCGACCCCCGCTTCGGCCACGATCTCCTCGGTCCCGGTGTTGAAGTAGCCCTTGGTCACGAACAGGCGCCTGGCCGCCTCGAGTAGGGCCGCGCGGGTGGCCTCTGACCGCTGCGCGATCGCGGAGGCCCGGGTGGGGGGTTGCTCGTTCGACATGCCCTCAGTATGGTCCACATACAGGTTGTATGTGGACTGATTCGGAGGACATGATGAGCACCAACACAGCGCTGGTGAGCGAGTTCTGCGACCTGATGGTCAAACGTGACGCGGAGGTCCTGCGCCGTTTCTTCACTGCCGACGCCGTGTACCACAACGTCGGTATGCCGCCGACGGTCGGTGTCGACGCCATCGTGGAGAACCTGGCTCAGCAGATGACGGCGTTCCCAGACAGCTATGAGTACCGGACGGTCAACCTGGCTGGGGACGGTGATGTCGTGCTCACCGAGCGGGTCGACATGATCCGTACACCGGACGGTATCAAGCACGGGGTTCCGGTGATGGGCACCTTCGTTATCACTGGCGGCAAGATCAGCCGGTGGACCGACTACTTCGACACTGCGCTCCTCGTCAAGATGAACACCGGCGAGGACTACAGCGCCCTGGTCCCGCAATCGTCCTGATCCAGGGGCCGCGCCGCCCTTCTTTGCGCCCGTCGAGGTTTGGTTGTCATCCCGTCGCCTGATGGCGCCTCGGTCACGCCGTGCTGGGACCGCAACCCATTTCCGATCCGCCGGCCGAATTCGCCAAGCTTGCGGTCCCAGGGCGGCGTGATAGCCATCAGATCGGGCGACGGGATGACAACCAAACCGGCCACCATGCCAGCGTGACCGTTCCGCTTCTGCGCGCGTCATCCTGGAGCCTGCCTGCCCGGCGAGGGCATGTTGTTCTTCTCCTGCAGGTGTACGCCGACACCTGCGGGCTCTCCACGTTGACCCGTCCTCCGGTCGGTGTGATCGGCGCCTGGGAAGGAAGGGCCCGGTGTCGTCAGGAGACGGCAGCGGCCTGCTGGCGGGCTTTGGTGTGGGCGAGTCGGTAGGAGTCGCTGCCGGTCTCGATGATGTTGCCGCCGAAGGTGAGGCGGTCCACGATGGCCGCGCAGAGCCTCGGGTCGGTGAACGTCTTGGTCCAGGAGGAGAACGACTCGTTGGAGGCGATCGCCACGCTGTTCTTTTCCTCGCGCTCGGTCAGAACCTGGAACAGCAGCTCGGCGCTGCGCCGGTCCAGCTCCATGTAGGCCCAGCTCGTCAATACAGAGAAGATCGACTCGTCCGTAGCGGGCGATCGTCTTGGTCAGCAGTTTCTCGTCGGCGGCCTCGACGAGCTCGTTGACGAGCTTGGTGGCCGGGACGTGCTTGACCCGGAAGCCGGCCATCGCGGCCTCGGTGCCCAGCGAGATCAGCAGGTGTGACTTGCCGGTGCCGCTGTCGCCGATCAGACACAGGGGCAGCCCTTTGCGGACCCAGTCGCACGAGGCCAGGGTGTGGATGCAGCTGGGTCGATGGCGTGGTTCGCGTCGAACTCGAAGGTGCGCAGTGCCTTCTCGCGGGGGAAGTCCGCGGCTTTGATCCGGCGCTCGCAACGGCGGCGGTTGCGGTCGTCGCACTCGGCCATCAGCAGCTCGGCCAGGAACTCGCGGTAGGTCATCTGATCGCGGACCGCGGCGTCGGCGAGCTCGGAGAACTGGCCGCGCATCGTGGGCAGCCGCAGGTTGCGGCAGGCGGCGTCGATGGCCGCGTCGGCAGCCTGTTCGGTCAGGCCGCGGTGACGGGTGACGCTCATGGCGGGGCTCCTTAACTGGTGGGACGCCCGGCTGACGGCCGGGTGTGACGCAGGAGTTGGTCGTAGGCGGCCACCGACGGCAGCGGACGTGAGTCGGGCGGCAGTGCGGCCAGGCGGCGTTCGGTCAGCGAGATCACCGGGGAACCGATCCGCCCGAGTGCCGTGTCCGGGCCGGCCTCACCGGGGCCCTCCCGTTCGGCGGCCCGGCGTGCTTCCAGGGCCACTGCATCCGAGGTCAGGGCACCGGCCCGCAGAGCGGCAGCGATCCCGGCGACGACATGGTCGTGGCTCATATGCCGGTGCAACAGCAGGACTTCGATCAACGCGCGGGTGCCGGCCGCGTCGCCGTGCGCACGGCTCGTGGCCTCCCACCAGGCGTCGTGTACCGGGGTGAACTTCCCCGCTGCCCGGGCCTGGTCCAGCGCAGTGGCCCCGGGCAGAGCGCCGGGCTTGCGCAGCAGTCCTTCCAGGTAGTGGTCCAGGTCCAGACGGCTCCCGCCCCGGGTGGCCAGACGCTCGTGCCGGGCGACTCGGCGCGGCCGTCGTAGACCACCACCTCCGAGGCGTGCAGCAGGACGCGGACCTGGCGGCCGATCAGCCGCACCGGTACCGAGTAGCGGTTCATCCGCGCGGTGATCTGCGCGTAGCGGTCCACCCGTGGGGTCAGCAGCCGCCCGGTCTCGAAGTGGTCCTCGGGCAGCGGCTGCAGCAGGGGCTTCTCGATGGCGAAGTACTCGCCGACGGTGCGCGGGCGCTCGCCGATCCGGCGCTGGTCGTCCTGCTGGTCCCATACGTCGATCCGGGCGTTGAGCTCGGCCAGGGTGGTGACGTCGGGGACGGGGACCAGATGGTTGCGGCGGAATCGGCCGACCTCGCCCTCGACGCCGCCCTTCTCGGGCGCCGTCAATGCCCGGCCGGCAGTAGAAGACCTCCAGGCCGGCCCAGGAGCGGAACGCGGTCCAGCGCTCGGTCTCCACGCGGGCCCGGGTGAAACCGAGGACCTGAGCAACCGCGGAGCTTAGGTTGTCGTAGCGGACTTTTCCTCGCGGCAGCCCTCCCAGCACCTGGAAAGCGTGGAGGTGGCCCTCGAAGAAGGCTTCCTGGGCTTGCGAGACGAAAACGCGGTGGACGGCCTTTCCGGAGAAGGAGAGTCGGAAAACGAACAGGTAGCACAGAGTGCGCACGCCGTTCAGGGTGACGTAGACGTCGCCGAAGTCGACCTCGGCCTCTTCACCGGGCCGGTGGGTCTGTGGATTGAACACGCTGGGTGGTCCGCGGCCCTCCTCGACCCAGATCTCGGGCTTGCGGCGCCTGATGTAGTCCCGGACCCGGCCGTAGGAGACGTTGTCCATACCGTGCTCGTCCACCAGCCGGTCGAAGACCCGCTTGGCTGTGTGGGCGTTGCTTGCGCGGAGCGTCCAGGTCGGCGCGCAGGATCGCATCAATCAGGTGCTTGTAGGGGTCGAGCACCGATGCCCGCTGCTGCATCGGCTTGCGCGGGGCGGGCCACGGCGAGGTCAGGGCTTCGCGGATCAGCTGTCGACGGTCATGCAATTCCCCACTTTGCGCCGCTTGGGCGTCACGTAATTCCCCACCCGGGCGATCGCGAAATTCGCCATGGGGACGGCGGCCGGGAGGACTTGCGCTCAGTTCGTGGCGGTAGGCAGTTGTTCGGGCAGCAACTCCACGCCGAAACGTCGGTGTAGGGCCGCCATGTCCTGCCGGTCCTCGTTGTCGAGCGGGTACCCGGTGTGGCATAGCACCTGCCCCTGCGCGGTCAGGCAGCGTACGGGCTGTCCCTCGATGACTCCGCTGCCGCCGAACCATGCGGCGGCATAGACCCACACCTCGCCGTTTTCCATGGTGTAGTTGCCGTTGCCGTCCCGGTCGAAGACGACAGGGTGGACATCCACGGTGCGTCCGTTCTGGTCACGGAGGACGAAACAGGAACTCAGGCGCCCCTCAGCCACGGCGAACCCGCGCGCCTGGAGGACTGCTACGAGGTCACGGGCTTGATCGACCCGGACGATCACGTCGACGTCCTTGTGGGGACGTGTCTGCTCTCCGAGGAGGGCGTCAACGCCCCAGCCTCCGTCTCCGAGCCACACGTCGATGCCCCCGGCCTCAAGAGCCCTGATCACAGCCAATGCATCCGCAGCACTCATCATCACGCCGCCAGTATCGAGCCCGAAGATCGCATGATGCACTGGCATTACCTGCTCAACACCGGGTGTCGACGATCAAGTGGCTCTGTCAACGACAGCGGGCAGCATTTGTTCACCGCTTCGGGCAGCAGACGGCGGTGGGTGCGAATCGAACATTCACCAGTTTCGACAGCACCTGCACCGACCCGCCGGGTACTCAACGGCGCCTGGGACAGGCCGCTGAGCGACGACCACCTGGCTGCCCCCGTCGCGCAAGCGCCACTGGACGCGGGCTCAGAGGCTCTTTCGCATGAGAACGCACATCGTCTCGTGGCGACGGATCGACCCGTCGGGCCCTTCCTCGTCCCAGGCTTCCGGTTTGCGGCCGTGTGCGACGTAGCCCAGGCGCTCGTACAGGGCGCGCGCCCGGGGGTTGTCCTCCTCCACCGCGAGTTCGGCCCTGCGCAGCCCGCGGTGCCTGATCCGCTGTTCGGCAGCGCGGACGAGCAGCGTTCCCAAGCCGCAGGACTGCAGCGCCGGCAGCACGGCGAGCTGCCACAGGGTTCCGGCTTCCTCGGTGACCTCGTAGTCGATGCCGCCGATCGCCACCGGCAGATCCAAGGGAGTGCATACAGCCAGGTAGTCCACCTTGCCCGACGCAGCTCGGGCCAGCTCTCGCTCTACGTGGCGTAGGTGGGTGGCCGAGCCGGACCAGGTGCACGCTGGCAAATCCTGGGGCAGCAGATCGCGCACGGTGACAGGCATGGTGACGGTGGCATCGGTGGAGTCGTCTTCAGTGGTCACGGTCTGAAGCATGCGACCGCGGCGATGGCACGACAACGGATTTCTACCGGCTTGGTGCCGTGCTTCGGCGCCGACCGGACTCGCTAGCGTCGCTGCCGCTTGTGGTGAACATCGAACATGACGTGGCTGGAGTACCTCCCGAAACGCTGAGCAAGTGCTGTCGAAGCTGGTGAACAAAGCCAATCAAGCTTTCCCCATCTTGGGCGGTTTGAGGTTCCGAAATCCTTTATCCAGATTCCTCCTGTTTGGCCATGGGTAGCGCGGAGTCCGGGATCGAGGGACCTGGTCGTCGCGGAGCTGCTCATGTTCCCCATCCCGTGGCTCGGATGGCCGATGGGCAGCCCGGATGGCGAGGAGAACGTTCGTCGTGGTCGACATCACCGAGATCTACGTCCACTGGTACGCAGGCCGCTCCAAGAGCGCGCTGGCCGCGTCGCTGGGGCTGGACCGCAAGACGGTTAGGAAGTACCTGGCCCCGGCGGAGGCATCCGGGATCACCCCGGGTGGCCCGCCGATGAGCGAGACCGACTGGGCCAAGCTGATCAAGGATTGGTTCCCGGAACTGGCCGACAGGCGACTGAGGCAGGTGACCTGGCCAGAGATCGACAAGCACCGCGACTACATCAAGAGCTTGCTGGGGACGGTGACCATCTCCACCATTCATCAGCGGCTGCGTGACGAGCGCAAGCTGATGGTGTCGATCTCATCCTTCCGCCGGTGGGTGCACGCCACCCTGCCGGACGAGGTGTCGAAGTCGCAGGTCACGGTTCTCCGTGAGGAGGTCGAGCCCGGCTCGGAAGCCCAGATCGACTACGGCTTCCTGGGCCAGTGGATCAACCCCCGCACCGGCAAGCGGCACCGCATCTGGGCCTTCGTGATGGTGCTGCCCTGTTCACGCCACATGTTCGTCCGCCCGGTCCTGCACTTGGACCAGCACGCCTGGACAGAAGCGCACGTCGCGGCCTTCCGCTACTTCGGCGGTGTCCCGCGCCGGCTGGTCCCGGACAACCTGAAGACCGGAGTCGACAAGCCGGACCTCTACGACCCGAAGATCAACAAGTCGTATGCCGAACTGGCCACCCACTACGGCTCGTTGGTGGACCCGGCTCGGGCCTCCAAGCCGAAGGACAAGCCGCGGGTCGAGCGGCCGATGCCCTATGTCCGCGACTCTTTCTGGCGGGGCCGGGAGTTCATCTCGATCGAGCACATGCAGGCCGAGGCGGTGACCTGGAGCCAGCAGGTCGCCGGCCGGCGTCAGTGCCGGCCGCTCGGCGGGGCCGCACCGATGACCGTGTTCGAAGCCCTGGAGGCCGCCGAACTGCTGCCCCTGCCGCCGAGGCCGTTCGTCCTGGCCCGCTGGTCGACCGCGACGGTCGGCCCGGACATCCACATCAAGGTCGGCCGCACCCTCTACTCGGTGCCATGGAAGCTGATCGGCCGGAAGGTCGACGTCAGGTCCACCGCCACGATGGTGCAGGTCTTCCACAACGGCCAGCTCGTGAAGACACATGCGGCTCTTGACCAGGGCAAACGCACGGACCGGAACGACTACCCACCGGAGAAGATCGCTTTCCAAATGCGGACCCCGGTCTGGTGCCGCAGCCAGGCATCCGAGATCGGTGACGCTTGCCGCGAGGTCATCGACCAAGTACTGGAGGTCAACGCGCTCTATCGGCTCCGCGCTGCCCAGGGCGTCCTCGGGCTGCGGAAGAAGTACGGCGAGACCAGGCTCGAGGCCGCTTGCGCCAGGGCCATCGCGGTCGGTGACCCGTCCTACCGCACCATCAAGGGCATCCTCATCGCTGGCACCGAGACCGACCCCGAGCCTGAGACCAGCGGCGATGCCGGAGCCGCGGCCTTCCTGCGCGGACCAGACCAGCTCTTCGCCACCACGACGACCACCGACACAGCGGATGCCGTCCGCGACGACCAGGTGCACGACGAAGCCGAGGTTGATGCCTGATGAGCGTGATGGACACCGCCCTGCGGGACTCACTGAAAGCCCTGCGACTGTCCGGCATGCTGGAGACCCTGGACGCCCGCCTGGCCCAGGCCCACGGCGGCGAGCTCGGCCACCTGGACTTCCTCCAGGTCCTCTGCCAGGACGAGATCACCCGCCGCGAGACCGTCGCCTTCCAACGGCGCCTGCAGCGAGCGAAGTTCGAGCAGCAGGTCACCCTGGAAGAGTTCGACTTCACCGCCTCCTCGAAGCTGCCCGCCGCCCAGATCCGTGATCTGGGAGCCCTGCGCTGGTTGCACGCCGGTGAGTCGGTCATCCTGTTCGGCCCGGTCGGAGTCGGCAAGACGCACATCGCGCAGGCCCTCGGACACCTCGCCGTCCGCCAGGGCGCCCACGTCCGCTTCGCGAAGACCAGCCGTGTCCTTGCCGAGCTCGCCGGCGGACACGCCGACCGCACCTGGGACAAGCGGCTCCGGGAACTGGTACGTCCGGACGTGCTCATCCTGGACGACTTCGCGATGCGCCAGATGGACGCGTCCCAGGCCGACGACCTCTACGAGCTGGTCTCCGAGCGGCAGGGCCGGTCCCTGATCATCACCAGCAACAGGGCGCCCAGCGATTGGTATCCCCTCTTCCCCAACCCCGTCGTCGCCGAATCGCTCCTCGACCGACTGATCAACACCAGCCACCAGGTCATCATGAACGGCCCCAGCTACCGTCCGAACAAGCGACCCAAGAACTCCACCAGCAAACCGACCGACCCCACGATCAAGTAGTCGCCGCCACCCCAGGGGCTGGGGAATTACGTGAACTCAGCCCCGGGGAATTACGCGAACGTCCACATCAGCCGCCGGTGACCCCATAGCGGCGGGAGAGTTCATGGATTGACAGCTTCTCCGTACGCGAGTCCCCGGCGGATCGCCGCGAAAAGCTCGACCTTGGATCTCGGGCCGTCCATCCGGGCCCCCTGCCTATCGGAAGCACACCAATGCTCCCACCGCAAGGCCGCCCCTGGGGCCACTTCTGACGAACACTCATTTCCCGATCAAGTCGCAGGGGCCAAAAAACTCGTTCCCGTGGGGCCAGAGAAGTCGTTCACAGCCACAGGGCCAACGCACTCCGCGCGCTGCTCGCCCGGTACGGGGAGGAACTCCCCTGAACCGGTAGCGGGGCGTACCGGCCAATTATCACGCCCAGTTGCTCGAGCACTCAGGCGCAGATGTGTGCCGAGGCTCGGTGGTTGTCACCGACGGCACCGGATAGCCTGCGAAGGAACCAGGCCGAAGCAGTCGGAATGTCACCAGAGAGGCGCTGGAGTTGTCTCACATAGCCGATCACTGGTCTTCCTGTCGGCGGGTCGCAGTGTGACTCGCGACGACCTCATCGCCATGCTCCGCGAACAGACTCCGGCATGCGGGCCTGCACGCGACGCTTTGATCGCCGGGGCTGACTTCGTCGTCTGGGACGGCCTTGTCCCGGCCAACCGGCACGCGGGCGTCTTCCGGGCGCGAATGCACCACTCCTTGAAGCGTGGCCACACGATCGATGGCCTGGCCGACAGTGTCGACATCCTTCTGCGAGCCGGGGAAGAGCCGCTTCGTACCGGATCCATCGACGCGATGGACAGATCATCCTGGTTCACGATCTTCCTGAACTCCACGGCGACAGTAGTGGTGGCCTGCTGCGGCGGACGCCGACCCGCCACCATGGAGCCGGCCGACACACCCGACTCCGGCGCCCGACCTCGAAGGTGACAACAAGCCTGCCTAGGTGACATCTATCGGGCTTTGGCTCAAGATGCCGGAGCGCGCGGAAGGAGCACCGCCCCGGTCAGTAGTCGACGTCGAGGTAGTCGATGTCGGTGAAGTCCACCAGCAGGCCGTGTGCGCGCCGTCCGCGGTCCTTGAAGTAGATCTCCTGAAGTCCTTCGGCCACGATGTCCTGGAGCTGCTGTTCGGCGGCTCCGGCGGCGTGGGCGTCGAAGAGCCGTGCGGCGTAGGCAGGCGGCAGGCCCTGGGTGATGGGCCGCAGTCGCGGGTCGTCGGTGGTGCCCGGGGCTGCGGTGAATCCGAAGCGTGCTCGGGTGTCGATGACGATGCCGCCGGTCGTGGCGGCCTGCTTTTTTGCCCTCTCGCGCACCCGGGGCTGCCACCGTTTGCGGACCTCGTCGGCGAGCCGTTCCGCGAGGTCGCGGCGGGGCTGCTTGAACTGTCCGGTGAGGTAGCGCTCGACGGTGCGCTGGGTGACGCCGAGCAGGTCGGCTGCGGCCTGGGTGCCCTTGGTCTGCTTGACCAGGTACTGCATCTGCTTCTGGGCCGACTTCGGCAGGGGGCGGGTGAAGTGTGCGGCGTCGGCCTTGTCGAGGCTGTCGGCGAGGATGCCCATCGGTGCCTACTCCCCTTCGTCCTGGCCGGAGACGATGCCGGTCTTGATGTGCCGGGCGATGTTTACGTCCGGGCCGTATTTTTCGAGCAGGCCCTCGGCCCACAGCACGCTCTGGGTGCCCTCGTGTTTGACCATCCCGGGTGAGACGCCGAGCCGGAAGCCTCCGGGCAGCGGCTTGCCGTCCTGGTAGGGCAGGAAGTCGAGGGGGCTGGGGCCGTCGGAGGCGTAGACGGCACAGTCGGAGAGGATCGCGACCGGGTACAGGCCGGCGTGGGTGGCGAGCTTGAGCATCTTGCGGTGCATGTTGGTGCGGGCGCCGGCGATGACAGCGGCGCGGATGTCGGGGCGCCAGGTCGGGCGGGCGAGGGCGGGCCACGCCTCGCCCGGTCGCCAGCCGCCGCTGCGGGCCCGCTCGCGCAGTTTGCCGATACCGCCCTTGACGGTGGCCTTGACGGCGCTGAGCACCGCGGCAAGGACGGGATCGGTCTGCTGGTAGCCGGCCATCGCGGCCAGGAACTGTTCCTCGGGCATGCCCGGGGTGACGCCGAGGTCGGCCATGGTGGCGAGGTAGGCGTCGCGTAGCCGGGTGTACCAGGCGTCCAGGTAGGGGCCGTGTTCGTAGCGCAGGTAGGCCTCGATGGGGGTGACGGGGTAGCCGAGCTCGACGGCGTAGGCGACGGTGGGCGTCGCGTACCAGGCCGGGCCCTGGGGCGGCTCGCCGTGGGGGGTGAACGGGCTGGGCAGGCGCTCGTCGAGGCGGATGTGGGAGAGGTCGACCAGCCAGGAGCCGGGCAGTTTCGCGTCGAAGACCGGGCGGTGGACGTGGACGGGGGCGGACAGGCCGACGGTCAGCCGGTTGGCGGCCGCGGCGAAGGCCATGTTGACGTCGATGCCGACGACGTAGGGCTTCATGCATTCCTCGTCCGTCAGCGGCCTCGCCCACTGGTAGGCCTCTTCGTCCAGCCCCTGGTCGGGGGTGCGCTGGTGGAAGCGGGGATACAGGGCGGCGACGGCCGGATGTCCGTCGGGAGCCTCGGGCGGGGCGCACTCCACCGCCTCGCTCAGCGAGCCGGCCACCGGGCCGGAGACCCAGTTCCCGGTGGCGGGGTCCTTGACCGCGCGGGTGGGCGGGCGCAGCGCGGTCATCAGTTCCAGGCCGGTGACGGCGGTAGAGCCGCAGGGGGTGAGCACGCGGGTGGCGTAGGTGAACAGCAGGCGGGCGAGTTCGGCCGGCTCCAGCTGGCCGGCTGTCCCCCAGGAACGGGTGTCGAGGGCGCCCCAGGGCAGGATGGCGAGCTGCACGCACTGGCGGCGCCCGTCCTGGGCCGGCCGGTAGATACGCGGCCAGGGGCCGAACCCACGGCGCGTCAGCTTCCAATCCGCACCGTCGAGTTGACGCACCACTGGATGATCGTCGGGCAGGCGCAGGCTCCGGCGGTCCTCCAGCTGGGCGGGCAGGCCGAAGCGGGCAGTTGCCTGAGCGGTGAGGACGATCAGCGGGTCAAAGTCCTTGCCGTGCCGGTGCAGCCTCTCCGCACCCAGCCCGGACTGACGCAGCACCCAGTCAGCCAGCTGCGGGATCGTGGCCGCGGGGCACTCCAGCAGCACCCCGCCCAGGCAGTAGGCGGTGCCGTCCCCGTCCAGCACCGCCAGCGGCCCGTTGGGAAACCGTGCGTCGGCAGCACGCGTTGGCCCCTCGATCGAGCAGGACGTGCCGTCGGCGCCGGCGTGTTCTGAGTCGAGGACTCAGAAGGCGGTTTCGGTTGAGCCGCGGGCCGGCTGGAGGGCGGGGAGGGGGCGGGATGGCGCTGAGCGAGCCCCTCGAGCAGACGGCGGTATGCCTCGCGGCGCTCCCCCTTCGGCTCGGCCCGGCCGTCCTCCCACGCCTCGATGCTCGGCACGCGCGTACCGAGGGCCTGAGCGATGGCGGCCCGGGTCAGCCCGGCCGCCTCACGCAGTCTTACCCGCTCGGCCGGCAAAGGCAGCACGGTACCGTCATCGACGGCGGCAAGCAGCGAGTCGACAGCGGCGAACAGTTCCTGCGGCTGGTCCGTCATCTGAGCTTCCCCCTTCTTACCTGACGCCCTGGCGGATCTCTTCGAGGCGGGTCATCAGCCGCTGATAGCGCTGGGAGGCAGCCTGCTGCGAGTTCAGCCCCTGATGCTGCGCGATCTGGCGCCAGTCCATGTCACGGCGCCTGGCCTCGATGACCACTTGGGACTCCAACCGGTCCAGCTGATGCCGCATGTCTTCGAACAGGCTGAGCGCCGCACCGAGATCATCCGAGGTCACGTCCGCCGCACGGCCGCCGGTTTGCTGGTGGTTGGCGGCAGCCGTCAGTAGCCGCCCCAGCAGGGCGGCATCACGTTCCAGGCTGCGCGCCGGAGCCCACTGAGCGGTGGGGTCCGGCGCGAGGGCGGACAAACGCCGCCGGGCCTCGTCACGAGCATCACGTGCCATGTGGCCCAGCTTACCTCATCACTCAATGAAACAACGTATTGTTGTTTCATTGAGTATGGGCGGTGTTCAGGGGCATGCACCGAGCTGCGGGACGCAGTGAAGCATCCTCATGCCCTCGATCGTGTCGGTCACTTGGTGGTCGCAGTGCTGCAGCAGATGCCTGAGGTCCTCCGGGAGATCGGCGTGGTGGATCAGGATGAGTGCTACCCGGGTGGTGCGGTGCAGATGGACCAGGTCGGCCCACATGCCCATGTGCATGAGATGGGTGCGCAGCAACGTCACCGTGCGGGCGGCCCGCGTCCGGGCTACGGCGTAGGCAGCCTGGTGCTCACGCTTCCCATGAACCAGTGAGGACCCCTCGGGAAGCGGTGGCCCCTCCCCCAAGGCCTGGCTCAGGTCGTCCCACACCTGTCGCTCGCGGCCTCCGTGGCCAGGCCCTGCCCCCAGTGGGCACGCCCCAGCCGCCAGCCGACCTCAACCGCAGGCAGGAGCTCCGGCATGAAGTCGGGGACCGAAAGACCGGTGAATCCGGCCAGTTCGCCAGTCGAGCGAATCTCCACGGCGAACAGGCCGAATCCCTGGGTGTCCCACTCGCGCTCCAATGCCTCGATGGCACGGCGCGTCTGCTGTTCGTCACGGACACTGCCGTCACCGATCCACCGCATCACCTCGGGATCGGCATTGACCGCAGCCATGGGCACAACGTCATCCGCGCGCCAACGACGCAGGACTAACCGGGGAGTCTCAAGCATGACCATCCGAGCATTCTGGCTCACAGAGGAACCCCGCCCCTCCTATCTGGGACTTCCGATACACGGCCTTAAGCCGCCTCCGCCCCTGGGCAGAGCCGGACCGGCAACTGCGGCACGGCCTACGTTCACCCAGACGAGTGCACGGGGCGGCGCGGTAATCAAAAGGGTGACTCACCCGCAGGAAGGACTGGCGGCAATCACGGCCCTTCGGCCAGCCGCTGGACTGTCCGCCAGCGCGGGGCGTCGTCATCTGGGACGTCCGGGGAAGCGAAGTGGAACGCAACGCCAAGGTGGGCAGCCAGCGCCCGGCCGGGCTCGGCGGCGGCAACGCCAGGAGGAGAACCGCCAGGGCGGTGGCAAACGGTCGCCAGGTGGCCCTCCCCATCGGGAGAGTCCAAGACCGCAACCAGGAGCACGAACCAGTCATGCACGGTATCGCCGTCCCACAATGCCTCCACCGCAGCCACACGGCCTGGGAGAGCCGCGGCACGCGCTGAGAGTGAGGGGATGTCGAGCGGATCGGGCGGCGTGCGCTGCACTCGGTCACCGAGAGCCTCGTATCGCGCGTGAACCACCCGCTCGGCCTCGTTGAGGCCCACCCCCAACGGACGCAGCGCCTCCCAGACGGACCTGACCGCCGACAGCCGACAATCCCTCAGCACGGCCGCGTCGACCTCTCGACAGGTCTGTTCCTCCAGATAGGCCCACCAGCCCCTCACTGAGCCACCAGCCGGAATTTCAGGGCGTGCGTCATAGGTCCGAACGTACGTCAGGGCGCGGCGCGCGCCCCAGCCACCCCTTGGTGGCGCTGTCAGATCTCGTGAACATCGCGCCGCGGCCGCGTGGGCCTGCTGCCTACCCGAATCGGGTCGATGTGCTGTCCGACCTCGTGGACGAAGCCACGGCGTCCATGATCTCCACATCCAGGCCGTGGGCGCGGCGGCGGCCGTCAAGGAGTAGGCCTTGCCGAGGCCTTCGGCGGTGAGGTCGCGGAGCTGCCGCTCGCTCGTGTCGGCCTCCTGGACGTCGAAGAGGCGGGCCGCGTACTGCGAGGGCAGGGCGATGGTCAGGTGCCGGATGCGGGCGTCATCGGTGGGGCCGGGAGTTGGCGGTGAAGCCGAACCGGGCGCGGGTGTCGACGACCAGGCCGGTGCTGGTGCGGCCTGCTTCCTGGCCTGGGCACGAACTCGGGGACTGCCAACTGTTGGCGGCGAGGACGTCGACCAGGCGACGCGCCGCGGCGATCGCGGGATCCGCCGACGGATCGGCGGGCGGCAGGGGCGGGGCGGTCCGGATGTCACGGAGGGCCTGGCGGACCACCGCGCGCACGGTGGGCTTATCGAGGGCCTGGAGGCCGCTGTGGGCGAGCGTGGCGAGTCGGCGGGTGATCAGCTCCGCGACGTCGTCCGTGCGGCCGGAGACGCCGATCAGGGCGCGCTGGGCAAGCCGTAGACGGCTCGATCACTCCCCACTCTCCGTCTGTGAGATCACCCCGAGCCATCCCGCCTGTCTACCGCCCCGGACCCAGCCGGGACAGCAGAACGACCAAACTCGTGATCTGAACTCGGCACACGTCCTACGGCGACCCGCTGATCGTTTCCCCAGAGGGATCGGGCAGGGCTTCGCCGGGTGAGGCTGGTCGGCACGGTCGTCCGGCCAGCCCCGGGTGAACGCGACGGACGTGTGGGTCAGGGGCAGAAGGTCTCACCGTTGGAGTACCTGCGGCCGTCGTGTTCCACCCACCCGGAGATGTAGGCGCAGCGTCCCTCCATGCCGCCGACGTAGATAGCGCCGGCGTACCTGTCGTAGAACCCGTTGTCGTACCAGGAGGTCTGCCAGTCCGTGCGGCGGATGCGGACCTCCATGTTGTGCCGTCCCTCTGCCACGTCGTAGGTCATCGCGCACAGTTGGCCGCTGCCTGCGGAGGTCCAGTAGACGTCGATGTAGGCATGACCGTCTCCCAGGTGGACGGCGTCGTATCGGCTGCCCTGGCAGTAAGAGAACGGACCCGCGTAACCGGGGGGCGCATCGGCGGGGTCGGTCGCCGACGCCACACCCGCCCCGCCCGTGATGATGCCGGCCGTCGCCACGACAACCGTTACCGCAGACATGATCCGTCTCGCCCCGGTGCCGAATCTGCTCATTGTTCCCCCTTGGATCGACCAGATTCTCGGACGGGTCAGGATAGCGTCGGCCGCATCCCCGCGAGATGCTTTCTCCGCAAGTGCTTAGATAAGGACCCTTATTTGGCCATCGCCCCGTTTCAACTGCCCAAGACAGGCCCGGGCGCCTGTCGGAGGCACAGCCACTTGTCTTAGTCAAGAAGCGCGGCTCGCGTGGTGGACGCCCCGTCAGTCACGATGCGGCCCTGTACATGGAGCGCAACACGGCCGAACGCTGCATCAACAAGATCAAGAAATGGCGCGGGCTCGCCACCCGCTACGACAAGACCCCGGCCAGCTACCTTGCCGGACTCCACTTACGCGGCGCCATCATCTGGCTCCGCAGTCTCCAGCCCGCCTGAAGATCCGAACTCGGCACACACCCTAGTGCCGCATCAAGCAACGTTCGCCCTGCCTGTACGGTCAAGGTATGGATGCCAGCGGCCACCCAACTCTCGATGAGATCCAAGGTCGCTTCACTGAGCTTGCCGTGGGTCGGCTGTCCCGGGACGAGGCCGACCGCTGGGCGGTGAGGTGGGTGATGGAGGACGGCATCGTCTGGGACGACCTCTCCTGGTGGGCGCTGAACCGCCTCTACGGAATCGATCTCCCCGCGGGCGAGGGCGGCGGCTACCTGCACAACGACGAACAGGTACGGGCATGGCTCGCTGAGCTGAGGAAACGCCGAGCGATGTGAAACGCCCGCAGCACCGTCCCGAAGTCCCGGTCGCTGCCAGGATGTGCGCATGGCCGAAGGGGTGCGCGCCACCCCACCTCCGACGCGCCGACCGCCTCACGGCAAGGGCATTTCCTGCTCAATCCAGTTCGTGATCGATGGGCGCGAGGGCGCCAGCCAAGGTCGTGAGCCCGGGTGGCACGGACGCGGCTGTTGGCGCCGAGGGCGTACCGGGAGAAGCCCTCCCCCCATGCGGCCGCAGCGGAACCCAGATCTCACGGCTCCACCGGCCCCAGACCCAGCCGACGGGCGATCGCCTCACCGATCTCGGCGAACGAGGCGTCCTCGCCGCCCTCCACGAAGTAGAAGCCCGTGGCCGCGGGGTCGGTGAGCGCTAGGTGATACAGGTCGGCCATGTCATCGAGATGCACCGTCGACCAGCGGTTCAGGCCGCGGCCGACGACGCGGACGGTCTTGCTGGCCTGGGCCTGTGTGACCAGCGGCGGGATCAGCACGGTCTGCGGGCGCAGTCCCGTGCCGTTGCCGTAGATCAGTGAGTTGCACAGCACCACCGAACGCACTCCCGCTGCACTGGCATCGACGAGGGAGCGGTCGATGGCATACCGAGCCCGCCGGATCTCGTGGTCCCCCGGGCTGAAAGGCTTCGCGTCGTCGAAGACCACCTCGGATTCGTACTGGCCCTGGGCGTCATCACCGATGACGCTGGTCCCGCTGGTGTGGATCAACACCTTGCCCGAACCCCGCAGAGCGTCAACAAAGGCGGCCACAGCGCCGCGGTGGTCGCTGTGAGCGGCATTGATGACCGCGTCGGCGCGGCTGGCCTCTCGCTTGAGCAGCGCCGCGTCGTCAAGGTCCCCGACGACCGGTTTGATGCCGGCGGCGGTGAGATCGCATCCGGGTCCCTGCCGAACTGCCACCCGGACGTGAGGCAGGCGGCGGGAGTCCAGCCTTCTGCTGCGAAACCCGCAGTCCTCGTCGGCCACCTGGACGCGCCGGGACGCCGCCGCCTTCCTCACGCTCAGGGTCCTTCAAGCACCTGAGCCGAAGCACGGTAGTTGTCACCATCAGCGCCCACTGGTGACCACCAGCCTCTCCACGACAGCCGACTCCCTGAACGTCGACTCAGCGGGGCTCGCCGAACCAACGGTCGAGCGCCGGTTCCAGGTCATCCGCGCCGGCCCAGCACACGTAGCCATCCGGCCGGATGAGCATCGACTCGGTGTCGGCGCCCTGGCCCACCCGGTCCACGCGGTCCGACCAGGGGCCGGCGACCTTGGCGAACGTGTCGGCCGGGTCCAGCAGGATGCCGTGCCCGGATCGCAGCAGCTCGTGCACCCGGGCCGGACCGAGGTCCAGGTCCGGCGCGGGTCGGCCGACGAGCGGATGGGTTTCGGCGCCCGGCATCGGGTAGCGGACGGCCATCCCGGACGTCAGGTCGGCAAGATAGTCCTGGACGCCCGGCAGTTGGGCCATGGCCGTGAAGATCTCCCGGGCGGCCAGCACGTCCGGATCGCGAGTGCCGGCCCAGTCCATCAGCAGGCTCTGTGCCCGAACGTTGCGCAATACGGCGGCCCCGGCCGGATGCCGTTCCGCGTGATACGTGTCGAGCAGGTTCTTCGGTGCCCAGCCGTGCACGGCGGCGCCGAGCTTCCAGCCGAGGTTGAGCGCGTCCTGCATCCCGGTGTTCATGCCCTGCGCGCCGAGCGGGAGGTGAACATGGGCGGCATCACCCGCCAGGAACACCCGCCCGTGCCGGTACTGCTCGACCTGTCGTGACGCGTTGGTGATGCGGCGGGCGTAGCGCAGTTCGTGCAACTGCGCCCGTGTGCCGAACACGGTGCGCAGGCCGTCGCGGATTTCGTCCTCGGTGACCGGGACCTCCCTCGGCAGTGACCGGCCCGGCCCGCCGAGGACCAGTCGGCGCAGCCGCCTGCCCTGCGGATCGGTGCCGAGCGGGAACAGTGCCGCCCAGTGTCCGTCCTCGTTCCAGGTGTGCGACGCGGACGAATCGACACCGCTCAACCGCACGTCGGCGGCGGTGATCGTCAACGTACCGGGCTGACCGGGGAACCCGGCCCGCAGCAGCGACCGGACGGTGCTGTGGGCTCCGTCGGCGGCGACGAGGTAACCGGAGCGGAGGGTGGCGCCGTTGGCGAAGGCCGCGGTGACCCCCTTCTCGTCCTGGGTGAGGCCGACCAGTTCGTGGTCCCTCCGGGCCTGGAGGCCATGCGCGGCGAGGTGCTGCTCGAAGAACCCCTCGATCACCACCTGCGGCACGGACCGCCACGGCAGACGGTGACGGGCGGAACGGGGCGGGAGCTGGATACCGGCGAAGTGGCCGGTGGTGACGGGATGATCTCCGGTGGCCAGCAAGGGCTCCAGCAGCCCTCGTTGGTCGAGCATCTCCATGGTGCGCGGCTGCACGCCGCCTGCCTTGGACAGGTCGCTGCGCTGCGGCAGCTTGTCGACCAGCACGGTCGACACCCCCGCCATCAGCAGCTCGTTGGCCAAAGTCATTCCGGTCGGGCCGGCGCCGACGATGAGCACATCGGTGTCCATGAACTCTCCTCTGCCTGTTTCGATCAAGACAGAAGCAACGCTCCGTCGGCCGAGCCGCCCGAGCCAGAAACCGGCTCCATTGCGTTGATATCTGACGCTGTCTAACCTCAGCTCGGTGGAATCCGACTACGACGAGCTGGATCGTCGGCTCGTGCACGCCCTGCAGATCGACGGCCGCGCCCCGTTCAGCACCATTGCCGAGGTTCTCGGCGTGTCGGATCGCACCATCGCCCGCCGGTACGCCCGGTTGCGGTCGGCCGGGGCGGTACGGGTGCTGGGCGGGGTCGACCCCACCGCGCCGGGTGCCATCCTGTGGTTCCTGCGGGTGCGATGTGCGCCTGCCGCGTCGCTCCCGGTCGCCGAGGCGCTGGCAAGACGCCCCGACACGTCCTGGGTGAGCCTCAGCTCCGGCGGCACCGAGATCACCTGCGTGGTCCGTACCGAGAGCGAGGCGGACAGCGAGGCACTGCTGCTGGCCAAACTCCCCCGCACCCCGCGCGTGGAGGGCGTGACCGCGCACTCCGTACTGCACGCCTTCTACGGCGGCCCGGACAACCTGGTCGGAAAACTCGGGTCGCTGGACGTGGAGGCGATCGAGCGACTGCGCCCGCCTCAGGTGCCGCATCGACGGGGACCGGTACGGCTCGGCGACGGTGACCGCAAACTCCTCGCCCTGCTCGCCGCCGACGGCCGGGCCGGATTCGAGCAGTTGGCCGCGGCGACCGGCTGGTCGCCGACGACGGTCCGGCGCCGGATGACGGAGCTGCGCGAACACGGCCTGCTCTATCTCGACATCGACGTCGACTGGCGCATGTTCGGCGTGAACGCCCGAACCCTGCTCTGGCTCTCGGTCGCCCCCACACACCTGGAGGAGGCCGGTCAGGCGCTGGCCGGGCATCCGGAGATCGCGTTCGCCGCCGCTACGACCGGCCCGACCAACCTATACGCGAGCGTGGTGTGCACGAACCAACGGGAGCTGTACAGGTACCTGACCACCCGGATCGCCGCACTCCCAGCCATCACACACATCGAAACAGCACCAGTGATCAGGACCGTCAAACAGGCAGCGAACCAGACATAGCAACCGACCAGCCCCCTGCTGTCTCGATCGCACACAGCACACTGCTTGTCACCAGGTCGGCGCGCTACCTGTCACCAGCAGCGCGCGAAGCACGGTGAGTGTCACCGGCTCCGGCGCTGTACCGGCCGCCTGGCTGCACAACGGCCCCCGACAGTCAGCCCGGCGTGCTCCGTCCGACCGCCCTTTGTGACAACACGCTGCCGTGGTGACAAAGCCGGATGACGTGGCGCATGAGACCGACCGAAGCAGCGTGGTTGTCACCGACGAAGCAAGCGGCTTGTCACAACTGCTCATTGAGCAGCCTTTCTGGCACCAGTTCCGCGACCAGCGGCTGGAGGGGTGCGCAGCCGTAGGCGTTCTCCTTGAGGCCCGAACATGATCAGATACTCGACCGGTCCGGTGGATCCGGCGTTTGCGACTCCGTGGGGGATGCGGGTGTCGAACTCGACGACGTCCCCGGCAGTCAGGACGAGGTCCTGGTTGCCGAGTGCGAGCCACAACCGCCCGTACAGGACGCACAGCCACTCGTAGCCCTCGTGGGACACCTGGCGGGGCCGCCCAGGCGGCTCCGCGACGGCAGGCAGGACGTGCTTGTGGGCGTGCAGGCCGCCGACGTACTGGGTCAGCGGCAACACCGCCTTGTCGTCGCCGAAGCTGTGCGGCGCCGCGCTGCGGGGCTCGGCCGCAGGGGCGGGTGTGGTGCCGGCCAGCTCGTCCAGGGAGATTCCGTATTCCTTCGCCAGTTGCAGCACCACCTCCAGGGTGGGCTTGCGCCGGCCGGTCTCGATCCGCGACAGCGTACTGGGCGAGATGCCGGTCGCGCAGCTGACAGCGGCGAGTGTTACGCCACGGCGCTCGCGCACACCCCGCAGCCGCGGCCCCATCGCCGCCAGCGTCTGCGTCACGTCGTCACCTGCCACCGTCCCCGTTCCTTCCACCGTGCCGCATCACCGCCCTGTCCTGCAACCTTGCCACGATGGCAACGCTCATCGCGCCGAGTAACCGCCGCGTCGCATGATCGACGGGTTCCCGCCAGCCGCCAGCGAACTGAGGAGAAGTCCCCCATGCGATCCGAGCCGTCCGCCGCACTCCGCCACCGCACCGTCGAGGCCCCTGCCGGGCGCCTGCACCTGGTCGAGCAGGGCACCGGCCCGTTGATCCTGCTCGTGCACGGCTTCCCCGAGGCCTGGTACTCCTGGCGCCACCAACTCCCTGCCATCGCCGCGGCCGGGTACCGGGCAGTGGCGATCGACGTGCGCGGCTACGGCCGCTCCTCCAAGCCCGCAGCGATCGACGCCTACCGAATGCTCGACCTGGTGGAGGACACCGTCGCCGTCGTGCGCGCCCTCGGCGAGGAGAGCGCGGTGATCGTCGGCCACGACTGGGGCTCCAACATCGCCGCCGCCTCCGCCCTGCTCCACCCCGGAGTCTTCCGCGCGGTCGGCTTGCTGAGCGTCCCCTACGCGCCGCCCGGCGGTCCCCGTCCCACCGATGTCTTCGGCCAGATCGGCGGCCCCGAGCAGGAGTTCTACGTCTCCTACTTCCAGGAGCCCGGCCGTGCCGAGGCGGAGATCGAGCCTGACGTCCGGAGCTGGCTCGCAGGCTTCTACGCGGCCCTGTCCGCCGACACGATGCCTGCCGAGGGCGAGCCCGACCCGCACTTCGTCGGCCTGGGCCGTCAGCTGTGCGACCGTTTCCCTGCCGGCCCGCTCCCGGCCTGGTTGAGCGAGGATGACATCGACGTCTACGCCGGGGAGTTCGAGCGCACCGGCCTGACCGGCGCCCTCAACCGCTACCGCAACATGGACCGCGACTGGGAAGACCTCGCCCCGCACCGCGGAGCTCCGATCAAGCAGCCATCCCTGTTTATCGGCGGCGCCCTGGGCGCCTCCACCACCTGGATGGCCGACGCCATCGACGCCTACCCCACCACCCTCCCCCGCCTGTCGGCCTCCCACCTCCTGGACGGCTGCGGCCACTGGATCCAGCAGGAACGCCCCGACGAGGTCAACAGCCTGCTGACCGACTGGCTCGCCACGCTTCAGAGCTGAACCAGACGGGCTACCTGGGCAGCCTGGCGGTGCATTTCAGGAGGTCCGCGCCGAGGTAGCGCATGGCGTCTGTTCGGTGGTGCCGAACAGTCTCATCGCTACGCCGGTGACAACAACAACCCCGGCTCCCTCGGCACGGAGCCGATGGACCCCGCGCCGCCGGAAGCCACCCCCGAGCACCCCGCCGTCGTAGACAGCGGCTGGCGCGGCGGCTTCCTGAACGAGGAGGCCTACCAGTGGGTGCGCTACGTCGACCTGCTGAGCGATGAGGAGTGCACGCTGCCCTACGCGGTAGGCCTGGACCTCAACACCGCCTTTCTCGCCGCCGCTGCCCGCCTGGTCGTCGGCCTCAGCGCTCCCGACCACTTCCGCGCCCCGGCCTTCAACCCGAAGATCCCCGGCTCCTGGCTGGTCGACCTGTCTCACGTCGAGGTGGACCCGCGCCTGCCGTCGCCGTTCACTCCGGACGGTACGCGGCCGACGGGTGCGGCCTGGTACCAGACGCACACCGTCGCCTACGCCCAGTAGCTCGGCTGCAACGTCCAGCCCCTCGAGGGGTACCTGCGCCGCGAGACCGGCGCCTACCTGGGCCCGTGGCACGACCGGTTGCAGACCGCCTACGTCGACACCCTCGCCGACCTCGGCGTCACCAAGGAACTCACGGACGTGGCGTTTCTGGCGGCGATGGAGCGGCACAATGACGTCGACCCGGCCATGGAGGCGGTGCTGGCCGCGATCAAGGCCACCGTCAAGGGCGGCATCGGCAAGCTCCGCGAACGCCCGCAGGGCAAGCGCTACAAGGAGGGCGAGCGGTGGCCGGCCCTTCAGCGGCCGACCTGGCGCCCCGACATCCGCGCCGCCGTCATCAGCAAGGCCCGCATCAACATGCACCGCCAACTGCGAAATATGGCGGCGATGACGGGCCTGTACCCGCTCGCCGTACTCTCCGACTGCGTCGTCTACCCCTCACCGGGCGACTCGTCGCTGGACTTCCTGCCCTACGCCGCCTCCGGCAAGCACCAGCCCGGCGGCTTCCGCCTCGGACCCACCCCCAGCCTGGCCAAACTCGCAGGCGTCCAGTCCATGCTCTGGGCCGTCGACCTCATGGAACAGGGCTACAACCCCGCCCGCCACATCAAGGGCGGCGACGCCGTCCTCGACGCAGGAGAGTAGGCCAGTGCCCGACATCGTCCCGACGCACAACACCCGGTTCCCGCCGCTGGCCGGCACCGGCGGCCAGGACCCCACCGCCGAGAAGGGCTGAGCCGTGGCAGCAATCGAGGACGCCATCGAGCGGGCCGACCGGGAAGCGTTCACCCGCCAGCCGCCCAAGACCCTCAAGGGCCAGATCGGTTACCTGATCAAGCAGCTCAAGACGACCCGGGCTGTCGCCGAGGAGATCGGGGTCAGCCAGCGGTCGGTGGAGCGCTACCGCACGGGCGAACGCAAGCACCCGCCCCAGGCCATCGCCGAACGGATCGACGCCGCCGTGCGGCAGCGATGGCAGCCCCAGGTCCGCAAACGCCGACAGAAACAGGCGGCCACCGCGACCGGGATCACTGTGGAGACCAGGGCCCGCTTCGGGTACACGGCACCCATCGGCACGACCGACGACGGGCGCGTCCGGCGCCTGACCGTGCATCTCCCCCCGGCGTACGCGCAGCGCCTGTTCGACGCCCGCAACACAGGCGCCAGCGATCAAGAGATGCGCCAGATCATCGCCGAAGGATTCAAAGAGATCTACTTCCAGGACGGCGGAGCCCGCGCCATGGGACTCTCCGACGTCACCCTCAACGACATCGACCTCGACTACTGACCTGACGTCGGCATCCGGGCCCGCACCTGCTCGTTGAGCCGAAGCACGATAGTTGTCACAGAGGCAGGCTTGTTGTTACCAAGATCGCAGGGGCCCCGCGCAGGGCTGCTGACGAAGTGAGACCACTTCGGCTGGCTTAGCTGGCGCTCGGAACGCCAGAGTGGTCGCGAAGGGCCCCCTGTACATTCTCCGGGCCCTGCGGTAATCCGCTTGAACCGCAGTCGGCTGGACAGGCAGGCTTGCGTGGTGATTGTCGAGCTGGCCCCCCGCTTCCTGACCTGGGACGATGTGAATCCCGCCCAGCATTTCTTCGATAGCGCGTCAGCACCGCAGGTAGTGCGGTCGCTTGGGCCCGCCCGGAGGGTGCCCAGCCGCGCCGACGTCCCCTTCGGTGACCCAGCTATGAGTGACTGGAGCTGGAACGAGGGACAGCCCTGGGCTGACGCTATGTCACACGCCCTCGCCGAACACTACGGCCGCTGGACCGTGGGCTGGCGCTGGTCGCACGACGAAGGCGACTTCGACGGAGGACCCGTCGGAAACTGGTGCTGCCCCCGGGACTCGATCACCACACCGCAGGAGACGCTCGCCCGTGTCGTCGCGGCGCTGCGCGAATGGCGCGAGTGGCTGGAGAGTCTCGCCGGGTGGTTCGACGCGTACCCGCTGGACCTGGCCGGCATCGAGGACCAGCGGATCCTCTGGGAGCGTGCCGCCCGGAACCTGATCCTGCAGGTGACCGACCGCACAGGCTGCGGCAGCGGTTGGCACGGACACTGCCGTCAAGTGCTCACCTGGTTCCTCAGCCGCTGGGGCGTCGCTCCCGGCCTCGCGCAAGAGCTGGTCGACGAGGCGATCGGCGGGCGGTTCGCGAGCTGGACCGGCCCCGACATCGTGCTGGTCGAGGACGTCGCGGAGCGGCTCGCGCTGTCGCTGCGGCCGGACGACGGCGCACAATCCGTCGGACCCGCGCCGGACCACCTCGAGCGCTGGCTCGCGGTGCGCGAGACAGTGCCATGGCAGGACGTTCCTGACGGCGCTGGGGACGAACCGGTGGCCCCGTCGCGCGACGGCGCGGCGGACGACATACGCGCCTTCGACGGCGCCTTGGATCCCGCCCGTGCACGGGGCCTGCTCGCCGCACTGGAGCTGCTGCGGACCCATGCGGCGCACGGCGCCTTGCTCGACTTCGAGCTGCTCCAGCGATGGCAGCAGCATGTCCTGGGCACACCGCAGCCGCCGCCGTTCCGCGACCTGCCGGCCTTCGCCAAGGGGGGCAGGGAACGCTACGGCATCGGCCCGGACACACGAGCCCGCCTCGACGCCTGCCTGGCCGAGAGCGCGCGCCACGCCGAGCGGCCCGTTCCCCTCAGCGCCCGGGCCGCACGTGCCTATCTCGACGTGTGCTTCTTCCATCCCTTCGACGACGGCAACGCCCGGTCCGCTTTCCTTGTCCTCGTTTTCGTCCTCGCCCGCGAGGGCGTCGCGCTCGATGGGGTCAGCCTGTTGCGTCGCGTCACCTTCCAGGCCGACGATCCGCAGGACGCGCTGATCCTCACTCGGTACGTCGACATCCACCTCGCGGAGACCCGACGCAACAGCGCCTCTCTCGACTCCTAGCGGTGGGCATAACAGCTCCGATGAGACGTCTGGTTGCTCGGACACACGGAATCGCCGTGCAGGTCAGGTGGCGGCGAATCATTACACGCAGTGACAACTGCCCTGCCTTGCCGCTGCTGGTGACAAGTAGCGTGCCGACCTGGTGATAACTACTGTGCCTTGCCGCGCTGAAGCCACAGGTCAGTGGCCGCCGATGGTGACAACTATCGTGCCTGGCACACGACCGAGAGGAAGATCGAGCCTGGCAAACGCCGACAGTGAGCTGCTGCGCAACTCAGCCAGAGGGAGACATGGCTGTGCGGTGAGCGGGTGTGGTGGTGATGTGGCGGCGGCGGTCGCCGCGGCTGGGGTTCAGCCGGTCCCCAGCTTGCGGTGGCCGTACGGGGTCCCGGACCCGTCGGCTTGCCGTTGTGCTACTGCCTACCGCTTGGATGAGTCCGACGGCGGTAGGCGTTTGAGCCACCACCTGGCGAGCGGATAGGCAGCCGCTGCGGCAAGGACTCCCGTCAGGGCGGTGACTGTGTGCTCGTACTCGGGAAGCATCTGGCTGACGGGCTCGAAGACCAGCATCTGGGCGCCCCAGAAGGCCGCAAAGCCCGCGAACGCGCCTCCGGCCGACTCCTTGGTCCACCGCCTCCTGCCCGCCGGGGCGGGCGTGGCCGGCCGGGTGAGTTGGCCGTCCGGAGGTGGCGCGAAAGGGTCGGTCACGGCCCTGTTCTACCGGTCATCGACCAGCGTGACAAGGGTCGCTCCCGGCCTGTGGAAAGGCCCTCGACCAACCTCCCTCCCCGGCAGCGTTCGCCGGTCAAGGAGCAAGTGACGGCGTCCTGTGTGGTCTCGGCGTCGGTGCGACTTCCGCGTGGATGGCATCGGGTCGATCGAACCGACACCGGCCTGCGCCTGCCGAAGGCGTCTGTGCCCCTTACCCGAACCCGTTGCGGGCACGGCCGTGCCCGACCCGGCCGCCCAGCACCCGGTTATGGAGACCGGCCTGTACTACGCCCGCATCTGGGCAGCCGAGCACGGAAGCCTCGACCTTCCCCGCACCGCTCAGCACGGCGGCTTCCCCCTCGGCCGCTGGCTGGCCCAACAACGCCACCAGGCCAACCTCCACCGCGACCTCTTCGACACCCCCTGGCCGCACGAGGAACACCTCGTCCGCATCGACCCGTACTGGAACCCGCCCTGGGGCATGAAATGGCAACGCCGCTACCAGGCCGCCCGCACACAACTCACCCCCGGCCGCTCCCTGGCCACCACGGCCGACCTCGACGCGCTCCCATCAGCGACAGCGAAATGGCTGTTCACCCAGTGCTCCAGTTACGACAGCCTCCACCCCGAGCAGCAACAGCTGCTCGCCGAGATCGGCCTCACCAGCAAACGTGCCCGCGCTCTGGCACCACCACAGAAACCTCCCCAACCAGCCCGCCCAACCCGCCCGCGGCTGAAGAACCCGCCCTCCGCTTTCGCAGCCGGCCTGCCCTACGCCCAAGCCTGGACCGCCCAGCACGGCAACCTCACCTCAGCCGACTACCGCACCGAACACGACTGCTTCCCCCTGGGATGGTGGCTGTACAAACAACGCCGCGCCGCCCACGCGCACGTGAAACGCACCGGCCGGCCCTGGCCCCCACGACCCGCAACTCGCCGCCCTCGACACGTGGTGGAACCCGGCCCGGCGCGCCACCTGGAACCACAGCTGGCACCAAGCCCACACGTCCTACAGCACCGGCATGCCCTTCCCCAACCAGACCACCAAATGGATCCGCACCCAGCAACGAACCTGGACTCAGCTCCACCCCCACCAACAAATCCTGATGGGCGCCCTCGGCATCTACGGGCCCGCACCCCTATGCCGCTACAACAGCCGCCCAGCGAACCTGACCGACCAGCCAACAGAACTGATCAACACCCACGAGACCAACCCAGAGCAGAAACTCCGCAGTTCACAGGCCGGCCCAGCCGGGGCCCGTAAGCAACGCCAAGCGCCTCGCCGGCACACACCACACCGCCGGACCCAACCGGCCAACTGATCAGTCCAGTTCAACGCCCCGGACGCCGATCAGAACGAACGAACCGCGACACTGAGCAACAGCAAGAGCCGCCGGGCCAAGCTCACCGCCGACAAGCTCGCCGCCCTCGCCGCTCTCGGTCTCGACTGGGCAGGTTGACGTTGACTGCCGGGCTCCACACAGGTCGGTGATCTGCCAGTCTCGCGGGCCCACGTCGTCAGCGGGGCTGGCCAGCCGTATTCGGCCGGTTTTCAGTTCCTGGTGCTGTCGCTGGGTGTCCGACCCAAGCCTGATGGCGGGACGCGACATGCAGTCCCTCGCGCAGGCGACCTCGTAGGACGCCTACGCGTGTTCTGCCCTCCAGCACCTGCAGACCTGTGTCCGACGGGTCCAAGAGCCGTCGGGCTATCAGGATCGGTGGGCGCAGCCACGTCCCGTGCTCTTCCCAGTGCTGCCCTACCTTGTGAGGGCGAAGTTCGACCCAATACACCGGGTTCTTTGCGTAGCTCTCGATACAGCCGGCATCGGACGCTCCGGTCGGCATCTCATTGAAGTCCGCGGCCGGGATCGTCTCAAGCCGCCACCTGACCTCGCGCAGGTCGATGCCGCCGTAGTCATGCACGAAGGCGCCGTTGTCCCCGTGATCGAAGAGAAACTGCTCGAGGACGTCGTCCGGCCAGCGCAGCGATGCCAGCGCAGGGTCTGCTCGGAAACGGTCATAGCTGAAGCCGCTGCCTTCGCGGCGGCGGAACATCAGTGGGCTGAGGTCGCCTAGCTTCACGCCGCCATGTGTACCGGAGATTCCGGGCAGTGTTCCCCCTCCGGCTCAACCCCCACTCGCTCGTGAGCGCGGGCCGCTATGCCGGAAGATGCTCCACCGCACAAGGGAGGGGTCTGGCTGACGAGCGGCTTCGATGCACGGCTGGCCCCGGAGGGCTTCAACCGGCACGCCACCCACTGACACGGGTGGTGTGCGCATTCCGCAGCGGACCGGCGCGCGGGGATGGCGCGCCCGCCCGCCGGGCTGAGCGGCCGACGGGCTGAGCGGCCGACGAACTCGGCCGTCGAGCGGTTGAGGAAGGATTCGATGTCGACGCGGGCGTCCTCTGTGGCGAACAACTTGAGGACGGTCGGCTCCAGCTCTGCCCTCCCTGTGCCGAAGCGGGCGTTGGCCAGGGTGGCTCGCACGCCCGGGGGCGCCTGGCGGCGATCAACTGGGCGATCACGATGGCCTGTTCCACGTGGGTACCGTCCGGCACGACCTCCTGCACGATACCGATGCGCAGTGCCTGAGCGGTGTCGAACTGCTCCGCCGTGAGCATCCACCGCATCGCGTTGTCCCAGCCCGCGGCCTTCGGGAAGCGCAGGGTGGCGGCGCCGGAGGGTACGGTCTTCAACCGCGTCGAGCTGCGCGAAGTCCAGGTCCGCATTGGAGGTGGCGAGCCGTGCTGGATGGGCAGCATCTGGGCCGGCATCCTGCGCTCCCAGGCTGACGCCCTGACAGTCTGCGGACGGGTGTCCGGATGGGTTCACCGGTGGCTTTGAGCGGCCGGCTGAGTGATCAGACGGAGCACTGCCGGAGAGCCCTGGACGGCGGCGGCGAACGTCCGTCAGGGGCGTGGTGCCGGTTCGGGGCGGGCAGCGGCGTCGGTGAGGCAGGAGCGGACGATTTTCAGTACCGCGCCGTCGGTGTCGGCGAGTTCGGTCACGCCGACCGGGCGGGTGAGGAGACCGCCGAGCGCCATGTCGACGAGGCTCGCACCGACATCCTCGGCGGTGTGGGGTCCGGCCGGGTCGAACCAGGTCCAGGCCCACTGGGCGGAGCCCATCAACAGCAGGCTCTGTAGCTGAGGATCGCCCTCGCGGAACTGACCGTTTTCCATTCCCTTGCGCAGGACGCCTCGCACGAGCTCCAGGTACTCCCCGCGCAGCCGTAGGCCCTCGCTCAGCGCAGCGTGGTCCGACAGCCGGGCGATCTCCCTCTGGAAGGCGACCGTGGCGTCCCGGTCGTGCACCTGGTAGAGCATGAAGGCGAACAGAAGCCCGGCGAGCTGCTCCGGCGGCGAGGACAGCCGGTTCATGATCAGGTATGCCTCGGCGAGCCTGCGCCGCATGTACGACTCGTGCAGGGCGGCGAGGAGGCGGTCCTTGGTGCCGTAGTGGTGCACGATGGTGCCTTTGGAAATGCCGAGTTCCGCCGCGATGTCGCTGAAGTTGGTGCCGTCGTAACCGGCCTGGGCGACGCGGCGGGTGAACGATTCCAGGATGTGTCCCGACCTGCCCGGGGCCCCTGCCCCGGCGCGCCTGGCAGCCATTTCGGGTTCCTCCTGTACGCGACGACGAGCGAACACCCAGCCTATCCGTCGGCTGACCGTACGAGCGACCAGTCTGCGAGAGGTGAACACTGGCGCACCGTGTTCAACCGCGTACGGTGAACGCCGGGATCGGCTCGCCCTCGTCCGGGCGCAGGATCGTCAGGGTCAGTGCCGTCCCAGGCGGCGGAGGTGAGGTCGCGCCGAGGATGGCAGCCTGCATCCAGGGACCCTCGCCGAGTTCGACCAGGGCCTGGACCGTGGTGACCCCCGTCTTCCCCGGTGTCGCCACCGAGGCCACGACCTCCGCCGTGCCGTCGGCCTCGACCCACCGCAGGTCCCGTGCCTCGCAGGCCGTGCACCCTGCGGCGTCGGGGCGGCAATGGTGGCCGCACTTGGTGCAGCGGCGGATGAGCAGGACGCCCCTCACGAGGCCGTCGAACCACGGCGCGGACGCCGCGTCGCGTCGGGCGGGCCGGGCGGGGATCTGCGTGGTCACGATGGAACCTCTATCCGATGTCAGGATGTGGGGAGGGCGCCGAGGACCAGGGTCGCGTGGTGGTCGAGTATGCCGCCGTTGCCGCTGACCAGCGCGACCTCGTGCTGGGGGACCTGGCGCGCCTCCCCCGCCCGGCCGCGTACCTGCTGCACGGCTTCGACCAGTGGTGTCATGCCCCAGAGGTAGAAGCCAGACAGCTGGCCGCCGCCGGTGTTGGTGGGCAGTGCGCCGCCCGGGGCGAGGGCACCGGAGGCCGCCAGATGCCCGGCTTCGCCCCTGTCGCAGAACCCGTAGTCCTCCAGCGTGACCAGCACGGTGTAGGTGTAGCAGTCGTAGATCTCCCGGACGTCCACGTCGGAGGGGGTGATGCCGGCCATCTTCATTGCGGCGGCTCCCGAGGCGGCCGCTCCGGTGACGAGACCGAACGTGCTGCCCCGCTCCATCACGTAGCCCGGGTGTGCCTGGCCCCAGCCCCATACGTACACCGGCGGCTTGGGCAGGGTGGCGGCCCGCTCGGGGGTGGTGACAACCACGGCGGCTCCTCCGTTGGACACCAGGCAGCAGTCGAACAGGTGCAACGGCTGCACCACCCAGCGCGATCGGTGGTAGTCCTCGAGCGTCAGCGGTGTGCGGAACTGTGCCGCGGGGTTGTGCGCGGCCCACTTCCGCTGGCTGACGGCGACGGCGCCCAGGTGGTCGCTGGTGACCCCGTAGTGCGCCATGTAGCGGGCGGCGGCCAGGGCATAGCGGTGGTTGACGCTGGTGAACCCGCCGGCGGTCTCCGCGCTGCGGAAGCCGGTGGCGGTCAGCGAACTGGACAGGTACGCCTCTCCGGTACGGGCGTTCTCCCGCAGCGGCGCGTCGGCGAAGACGCAGACGACGGAGATGGCCTGCCCGCAGCGCACGGCCGCGGCGGCCTGGGCGATCATGATGCCCGCCGACGCGCCGAAGGACTGCACCTGGGAGAGCAGGCTGAGGTCGCGCAGGCCCAGACGTTTGGCGAGGCTCAGGTCGATGCCGCGGCTCTGGCCCGCGTTGACCAGCAGTCCATCGATGTCCCGCAGCTTCAGGCCCGCGTCCGCCACAGCGAGCCGGACCGCTTCGTCGGCGAAGTCCGCCGCCGTACGCCCGTACACCTTGCCGACCTCGGTCAGGCCCAGGCCCGCGATCGCCGCGTTGCGGCCGCTCATCGGCTCCCCTCTCTTCCTCGTCCGCTTCGGTGGGCACGCGTTCGGCGGGCTCACGCCACGGAGGCGGACTGCCGCGCTCGCTGGTTGCGTTCACGGGCGAAGTCCAAGGCATCGCTCCAGGTGCCGCGTCGGTTGATCATCGCGCGGTACTTCATGATGTGGGTGGGGTGGTCGACCGCCAGCGCGCCGGTGAGGCTCTGGCCGGTGCGATAGAGCGCCACCCAGCGTCCGTCTCGCGGGTCGCCGCTGACCACCCGTACCTCGTCCGCCTGCGAGATCCCGACGAACTGGATGCGCGTCCCGTACCAGTCCGACCAGAAGTACGGGACGGTGGAGTACGGCCGGGACTCCCCCGGGCGCAGGGCGTTGACCGCGGCGGCCGCGCCCTGCTCGGCGGCGCTGGTCCAGTGCTCCAGCCGCATCGGCTGCCCGAACAGCGGGTTGTGCCAGCGCGCGACGTCACCGGCGGCGTACACCCCCGGCGCCGAGGTGGCCAGCGTCTCGTCGCAGCACACGCCGTCGGCGAGTGCGATGCCGGAGCCGTCCAGCCAGGAGGTGGCCGGGTCTGCACCGATGCCGGCCACGACGAGGCCCGCGTGCAGAGTGCTGCCGTCCGCGAGATCGACGCGGACTCCCTCGCCGCCGCGCCGTATCGCCTCCACGGTCACCCCGAGGCGCAGGTCGGTGCCGGCCCGGTCGTGCAGCGCGGCGCAGGCCAGGCCCATCTCCCCGCCCAGCGCCCGCCGCAGTGGGACGTCGGCGGCCTCGACGACGGTGACCGGCAGGCCCCGTTTACGGGCGGCCGAGGCCACCTCCGAGCCGATGAACCCGGCGCCCACCACGACGAGTCGTGCCTGGTCGTCGAGTGCGCGGCGCACCGCCGCGGCGTCGTCGGCGGTACGCAGGGAATGAACGCCCGTGATGCCCTCCGTCCCCGGCACCGTACGCGCGGCTGCTCCGGTGGCGATGACCAGCGCGTCGTACGGGACCGGGGCGCCGTCCACAAGGACCGCGCGGGCTTCGGTGTCCAGACCGGACGCGGAGGCGCCGAGTCGCAGCTCGACGCCGAGTTCGGTGCGCAGGGTGTGCTCGGTGCGGAAGGTGGTGTCGGGGGGTTCTCCGGGGCCCGCTTCCAGGTACGCCTTCGACAGCGGCGGACGGTCGTAGGGCAGGTGTTCCTCCGCGCCGATGAGCGTGACCGTACCCGCGAAACCGCTCCTGCGGGCCCCTTCGACCGCGCGCAGACCGGCCAGGGAGGCGCCGACGACGACCAGACGCCGGGGTGTCATCGGCTCAGCCCTCGATCAGCCGGAGGGCCTCGGTGGGGCAGCCCGTCACCGCGGCCTGGACCTCGGCCAGCTTCCCGTCGGGCACGACCTCGGCCCTGAGCACGAGAGCGCCGTCGTCGTCCACCTCGAAGACCTCGGGAGAGAAGGACTCGCAGATACCGAGCCCGGTGCATTTCCCGCGGTCGAGCAGGATCTTCATCTGGATCGCCTCCTGGGCAGTACGAGTGACTAGCGGGCCGGGCCGAGGAGGACCGGGAGCCGGCGGATGCCGTTGATGAAGTTGGAGCGGAACCGCTCGGGTTCGCCGGCGAGCCGCATCTGCGGGAACCGGGCGAAAAGCCTGCCGAGCAGTGACCGGGCCTCCATGCGGGCCAGGCTGTTGCCGAGGCAGAAGTGGGTGCCGGTGCCGAAGGCGAGGTGGTTGACCGGGTTGCGCCTGATGTCGAAGCTGTCCGGATCGGGGAAGACGGACTCGTCGCGGTTGGCGGACCCGTAGAACATCACGACCTTCTGGCCTTCCTTGATCCGCTGTCCGCCGAGGACGGTGTCCTGTGTCGCGGTACGACGGAACTGGATCACCGGCGAGTGGAAGCGCAGCACCTCCTCGATCGCGGAGGGCAGCAGCGCGGGGTCGGCGCGCAGGGCGTCCCACTGGTAGGGGTGCCGGCCGAGGGTGAGTACGGCTCCGGTCAGCAGGTTGCGGGTCGTCTCATTGCCCGCGATCACCAGGAGCTGGAAGAAGCGGTTCAGCTCCCCGGCCGACAGCCGCTCGCCGTCGACCTCGGCGTTGACGACGGTGCTCCACACGTCGTCGGCGGGCCGCTCGCGCTTGGCACGGGTCTGCTCGGCGGCGTACGCGAACATCTCGGTGAAGGCGGAGACGAAGGCCGGCAGGCCGCCGTACGACGGGTCGTCGAGCCCGACCATCCGGTTGGTCCAGTCGTACAGCAGACCGCGGTCCGAGGGCGGCACTCCGAGAACGTCGGCGAGGACGCGCAGCGGCATCTCGGACGAGACCTTCTCCACCAGGTCGATTTCGGTGTCCGGCGTGAGGTCCGCCACGATGGCTTCCGCATGGGCGTCGACCGAGTCGAACATGCCCTTCACCATGCGCGGGGTGAACGCCTTGCTGACGATGGACCGAAGCCGGCCGTGGTCCGGGGGGTCGATGTTCAGCATCATCTGCTGGAGCGCTGCCAGGTCTTTCGGCCGCTGGTCCCTCAGGAACGTGGCTCCCGTGTGGGAGGAGAAGACGGCCGGGTTGCGTGAGACGGTGACGACGTCCGCGTAGGTGGTCGCCGCCCAGTAGCCCGGGCCGCCGGCGAAGTCGCCCGAGGACGGTTCCTCCATCCACGCGACGGGCGCCTCGCGGCGCAGTCCGGCGAAGATGTGATGCGGCACACCGTCGCGATAGGCGTCGGGGTGACCGAGGTCGACCCCTGCCGTCGAAAGAGCCATCTGCCGCTCCTCATCCGCTTCTCAGTCCCTACCCTTCGAGGAGACTGACCGTACGTACGGTTTACCTTAGGCATGCAATGTTGCCGGGTCAAGGCGGACCCGAGGCCCGCGAATCTCATCGCTCGAGCCTTGTCAGGAAGTGCAGGGGCGGTAACACTGACCGTACTGACTGACCGTACGAGCGGTTTATTACCGAAGCTATGTCTGAGCGACGCCGCGGCGCCATGCCCGCCGCGTCGTGATCCCCGAACCACACCGAGGGCGGGCTGATGGACAGCACGATGCAGGACACCGAGCTTCTGGTGAGCGAGATCTTCCAGCACGGGGCCCGGGTGCACCCGGACAGCGAGGTGCTCCACTACCGGGGCGGCTCCATCGCTTCGCAGACCTTCGCGGAGCTGGCGCGGGACGCGGAACGGCTGGCCGACGCGCTCACCGGACTCGGCATCCGGGCCGGGGACGTGGTGGCAACCCTCGCCTGGAACACGCCCGCCCATCTGGCGGCGTACTTCGCCGTGCCCGGGATGGGTGCCGTACTCCACACACTGAATCTGCGCCTGCACCCGGACCAGATCCGCTACATCGCCGACCACGCCGGGGACAAGGTGGTCATCGTCGACGACGATCTGGTACCGATCCTCGAACCGCTGATCGACCGGTTGCCCGCGGTCGAGCATGTGGTGGTCGTCGGTGACGCGCCGTTCAGGGCTCCGGAACGGGTACGGGTACACCGCTTCGCCGAGCTGATCGAGAATGGCAAGCCCGGCTTCAGCTGGCCCGCCGTGCCCGAACGCAGCGCGGCCATGCTCTGCTACACCACCGGCACGACCGGCGCCCCCAAGGGCGTGGCCTACAGCCACCGGTCGATACACCTCCATACCCTGGCCATCTCCAGCGGCAGCGCCTACGCGATGAGCGACGCCGACCGGGTGCTGCCCGTCGTGCCCATGTTCCACGCCAACGCCTGGGGCTGGCCGTACGCAGCCTGGCTGGGCGGCTCCGACCTCGTTATGAACGACCGCTTCCTGCAGCCCGAGCACCTCGCGCGGATCGTCACCGAGCTGCGCCCGACAGCCATGGCCGCCGTACCCACCCTCTGGAGTGCGCTGGACACCTACGGACGCGAGGGCCGAGCGGACTACAGCAGCCTCCGGCTCGCCGTGGCCGGCGGATCACCGCTGTCCGCGGCACTGGCGAACAGCATGTTCGAGCACCACGGCGTGCGGCTGACCCAGGGCTGGGGCATGACCGAGACCAGCCCGCTGCTCACCTTCTCCCGCCCGCCGTACGGCTCGAACCCGGAGCACGCCACGCGGTGGACCACCCTCAGCGGCCGCGTCGTCCCCGGCGTGCGGGTGCGTGTGGTGGACGAATCCGGGGCGGAGCTGCCGTGGGACGGCGTAGCAACCGGAGAGATCGAGCTGCGGGGGCCCACCATCACCGGTTCGTACTTCCGCACCGAGCAGCCGGACAAGTTCCATGACGGCTGGCTGCGCAGCGGCGACCTCGGTGTCGTCCACCCGGGCGGCTGGGTCCAGCTCAAGGACCGCCTCAAGGACGGAATCAAGAGCGGTGGCGAGTGGATCTCGACCGTCGAGCTGGAGAACGCGCTCGCCGAACACCCGGCGGTCGCGCAGGTCGCCGTCGTGGGTGTCCCCGATCCCCGCTGGGAGGAACGGCCACTGGTCTGCCTCACCCTGCGCGAGGGTACGACGGCGACGCCCGAGGAGCTGCGGTCCTTCCTGGAGGGCAAGGTGGCCCGCTGGTGGCTGCCGGAACGGTGGACGTTCCTCCCCGACATCCCGAAGACCAGCGTCGGCAAACTCGACAAGAAGCAACTGCGGCAGAACTACCAGGACCGGGACTTCGCCGTGGTCGAAATCGGGGCAGCCCGATCCGGAGCCTCCGCACCTGCGGCAGGCGCACATGACCACCACTGAGGAGATCCCCCTCAGTGGCCTCAGCCGTCGGGGGGAGCGGGCCGCGGTGCTGTGCTCTCCGGCCGTGTACGCAATGCCGGTGACGGACAGTGCCGCCTGCTGGCAGAGGCGTGATGGCAGTCCTCGACGACCTGCGCACACCTCGCCTGGACCGATACCTGGGCCCGGTCGGCGGCCACCGACCCCGAGCGATTCCAGAGGTCGGCCGGTGATGCTCTGCGCGCCAACGCCGACCTGGTCGACAAGGGGGTGGCCGAGGGAGCCGGGCGGGAGCCGGCCGCGCTGCTGGTTCACTGGCGTGAGGAACGGGAGGGGGTGCTCGAGGGCCTGGCAGCCGCACCCGAGAGCGCCCGGCTGCCCTGGTTCGGGCCGCCCATGAAGCCCGCCTCGCCGACCGTGGCCCGGATCATGGAGACCTGGCCTGCGGACAGAACGTGGCCGATTCGTTCGGGGTGCGGCGTGAGCTGCACGTGGCTACGCCATGTCGCCCACGTGGGCGTGCCGACGATGGGATTCGCGTTCACCGCGCACGGGCTGCCCTGGCCCTCGGCCCCGGTGCGGGTGGAACTGACTGGACCGGGTGGCGAGCCGTGGACCTGGGGACCTGCGAATTCTTCGGACCGGGTCAGGGGTCCTGCCCTGGACTGCTGCCTGCTGGTCACCCAGCGGCGGCGCCGGAACGACCCCGCGCTCACAGCCGTCGGCGACACCGAGCTGGGCCGGCTTCCCATCGCCAAGGCATTCGCCGGCCCGCCAGGGCGGGTCAGCGCCGAAGGTAGACCGACTTGAGGTCAACGTAGGAGGCGAGCCCTTCCGGGCCCAGTTCGCGGCCCAGACCGCTGGCCTTGACCCCACCGAAGGGCGCGCCGAGGTCGATGTTGTAGAAGTTCACACCCACGGTGCCGGTGCGCATCCTGCGTGCGATCTCCAGACCCTTGTCCTCGTCGGAGGTCCAGACAGTGCCGGCCAGCCCGTACGGGGAGTCGTTGGCGATCTCCACGGCCTGGCCGATGCCGTCGTAGGGGATCACCACCAGGACCGGGCCGAAGATCTCCTCGCGGGCGATGGCGGCGGAGTTGTCCACACCGGCGAAGACGGTGGGCTCGACGAACCAGCCGCGCTCGAAACCGGAGGGCCGGGCACCGCCGGTGACCACTCTGGCTCCCGCTGCCTGTCCGGCCGCGATGTAGGACTCCACGCGGTCGCGCTGCCGCGCGGACGCCAGGGGTCCGACGCGGGTGGCGGGGTCGGCGGGATCACCGACTCGCATGGACGCGGCGAGGTCCGCGACGGCATCGACGACCTCGGCGTAGCGGTGGCGCGGGGCCAGGATGCGGGAGCTGGTGTAGCAGGTCTGGCCGCTGTTGAGCAGACAGGCCCAGGCGAGTCCGCGCACCGCGCGGGCGAGGTCGGCGTCGTCCAGCACGATGGCCGCGCTCTTGCCGCCGAGTTCGAGGGTGGCGGGCCGCAACAGCCGGCCGCACACCTCGCCGATGGCCCGTCCGGCCTCGGTGGAGCCGGTGAAGGCGACCTTGTCCACGCCGGGGTGTCCGACCAGGTACGCACCGGTCTCGCGACCGCCGGTGACGATGTTGACGACCCCGTCCGGGAGTCCGGCCTCCTGCGCGGCGTCGGCGAGCTGGAAGGCGTCCAGAACGGTCTCGGGCGCTGGTTTGACGACGACGGTGCAGCCGGCGGCGAGTGCGGGCGCGGCCTTGAACATGGTCAGCGACTGGGGGAAGTTCCACGGCACGACGACAGCCACCACACCGACGGGCTCGCGGCGCACCACGGTGGTTCCGGAGCCGTGGGCGGCGGGTCGGCGTTCCTCCTGCGGGGTCGTGCGGGCGAGCTGGGCGAAGTAGCGCAGTGTCTGAGCCGGGCCGGGTCCCTCGACCGCGCCGGACACAGAGATGGGCATGCCCATCTCGGCGGTGACCAGGAGAGCGGTCTGTTCGGCCCGCCGTTCCAGGGCGTCGGCGAAGCGGTCGATGGCCGCCGCTCGGGTTTCGGCGTCCCAGGCCGCCCACGGCGATGCGGTCAGTGCGTGCCGGGCCGCGTCCACAGCGGCGTCCACGTCACACTCGGCGGTATCGGGAGCTTCGCCGACCGGTGTCTCCGTGAAGGGCGAGATCACGCGGATGGCACCCGGTGCGCTGCTTTTCTGCCAGTCACCGCCGATGAAGAGGTGTTCTCGTCGGTACGGCATCTCGTCGCCTCGCGACATGGTGTCAGCTCCCGGGCAGAAGGACGGGCTTGATGGTCACGCCGCCGGCGGCATCGCGCTCGGCGGCGTTGATCTCGCTGAGCGGGTACGTCCGCACGAGGCGGTCGAAAGGGAAACGTCCCTGCCGCCACAGCTGGATCAGTTGCGGCAGGAACCGGCGGGGCACCGCGTCCCCCTCCAGGATTCCCATGACGTTCTTGCCGGCGGCGAGCGCGGTGGGGCCGAGTACGAGGTCCCGTGTCTGTGCCCCGACCAGGCCGATGGTCCCGGTGGTCCGCAAACTCTCGACTCCGCCGCTGATCACCTCGGGGGCTCCTGTGGTGTCCAGGGCGTAGTGCGCGCCGCCGCCGGTGATCTTCCGCAGCTGCCGGGGAATGTGGTCGTCACTGCCCAGCAGGACGTGGGTGGCGCCGAGTTCGCGGGCCAGGCCGAGCCGGTTTTCGTGCAGGTCGACGGCCACGATGGTCGCGGCGCCGGCGACCCTGGCCGCCATCACGGCCGCGAGTCCCACGCCGCCCGCCCCGAACACCACGACGCTCGATCCGGCGCGGACTCCGAGGGCCAGCAGGATCGATCCCGCGCCGGTCTGGATGCCGCAGCCCAGCGGGGCGAGCAGTTCCAGGGGCAGGTCCTGGTCGACGACCACCGTGTTGGTCACGTCCACCACCGCATGGGTGGCGAACGACGACTGGCCGAACCACCGGGAGGCGACCGGCTCTCCGCCGGCGTCGGTCACCGGCTGGCCGGCCGCGAGGCCGGTTCCCGTGAGGTTGCGCTGGAAGAAGGTCCGGCAGTAGGCGGGATGCCCGTCGAGGCAGTTCTCGCAGGCGGCACAGTGGGCGAAGGACAGCAGGACGTGGGCGCCGACTTCCGGCTCCGTCACACCGGGGCCGAGAGACTCGACCACTCCCGCGCCTTCGTGGCCGGCGACGATGGGTGGCTGGGCGAGGAAGCTCTTATCGCGCGGCAGCACGTCCGTGTGGCAGAAACCGACACCGGTGATGCGTACGCGTATCTGGCCCGCCCCGGGCTCGGCGATCTCGACCGGTTCGATGACGAAAGGCCCGTCGCTCGTCCTCAGTACGGCTGCCTCGATACGCATATCCGCTCCGCTCCCTGTCCCTTCCGGGCTGGTCCGCTGCACGGAGACTACTGTTGACCGTACGAGCGGTCAACAGTACTTTGAGCCGCATGACCGGCACGACAAAGGAGCCGAGCGTGGCCGTACCCGCCCACACCGCAGACGAAGAAGAAGCCGCCGTCCTCCACCGCCAAGGCCGGATCGCCGTGATCACCCTCAACCGGCCCCGGGCTCTGAACGCGGTCAACGCGGCGATGTCGGCCGCCGTGGGGAACGCCCTGCGTGAGCTGGCCGAGGACCCCGGGCTGAGCGTCGGTGTGATCACCGGGGCAGGACGTGCCTTCTCCGCCGGCGCCGATCTCAAGGAGCTGGGTGCCGGCCGGCCGGTCAGCGCCCCGGGGCGTCCGGAGTGGGGCTTCGCGGGCCTGGCGCGGCATGTGATGGACAAGCCGCTCATCGCCGCGGTCAACGGCTTCGCGCTCGGCGGCGGTACGGAGATCGTGCTCGCCTGCGATCTCGCGGTGATCAGCGAGGACGCCCGGCTCGGGCTGCCCGAGGTCACGCGCGGGCTGGTCGCCGCCGCGGGCGGCCTGCTGCGGCTGCACCGGCAGATCCCGCCGAAGATCGCCGCTCAGATCGCCCTGACGGGCGAGCCGCTGGACGCCGCTACGGCGCTGCGCTGGGGTCTGGTCAACGAGGTCGTGCCCGCAGGCCGTGTTCTGGACCGCGCCGTGGAGCTTGCCGAGCGGATCGCCGCGAACGCCCCGCTGGCCGTCGCCGCGAGCAAGCGCATCATGCGCCGCAGCGCCGAGTACGGCTCCGACTGGGAACCGCAGATGTGGGCCATGAACGAGGCCGAGTTCGCCGGCGTGCGCAGCAGCGAGGACGCCAGGGAAGGCACACGAGCCTTCGCGGAGAAGCGCCCGCCCATGTGGCAGGGCAAGTGAGGAGACCAGTGGTGAAGTCAGCGGTGATCGTCGATGTCGTACGGACGCCCTCCGGCAAGGGCAAGCCGGGCGGTGCCCTGTCCGGGGTGCACCCCGTGGAGCTCCTGGCCACCGTCCTGCGAGCGCTGCTGCGCCGCAACGACCTCGACCCGGCCCTGGTGGACGACGTGATCGCCGGGTGCGTCGGGCAGAACGGCGAGCAGGCGCTCAACATCGCCCGCAGCGCGGCCCTGGCCGCCGGGCTGGACGAGTCGGTGCCGGCCACGACCGTCGACCGGCAGTGCGGCTCCAGCCAGCAGGCCGCGCACTTCGCGGCGCAGGGCGTGCTGGCGGGCGCGTACGACATCGCCATCGCCTGCGGCGTCGAGTCCATGAGCCGGGTACCGATGTTCTCCGCCGTCCAGGGCAGCGAGCCGTACGCCCCGCTCGCTGTCCGCTATCCCTACGGACTGGTCCAGCAGGGGGTCTCGGCGGAACTCATCGCCGCACGCTGGAAGTTCGGCCGCGACGATCTGGACGCCTTCGCCGCCCGCTCCCACCGGCTCGCCGCGGCGACCGCTGCGGCGGGCGGCTTCGACGCCGAGATCATCGCGGTCGGCGGCCACACGGCGGACGAGACCATACGTCCGTCCACCACCCCGCAGACGCTGGCCGGACTGAAGCCGTCGTTCCGGGACGAGGCCCTGGGCGAACGCTTCCCGGAGATCGACTGGCGCATCACCGCGGGCAACTCCTCGCCCTTCACCGACGGCGCCTCCGCCGCGCTCATCATGAGCGAGGACAGGGCCGCTGACCTGGGGCTCCGCCCCCGGGCCCGGTTCCACTCCTTCGCCGTCACCGGCAGCGACCCGCTGCTCATGCTCACCGGCGTGGTCCCGGCCACGCGACGCGCGCTGGATCGGGCGGGCCTGGGCATCGACGACATCGACGCCTTCGAGGTCAACGAGGCGTTCGCGTCCGTACCGCTGGTCTGGCAGCACGAAACCGGTGCCGACCCGGACCGGCTCAACCCGCGGGGCGGTGCCATCGCCCTCGGCCATGCCCTCGGCGCCTCCGGCACCCGGCTATTGACCACCCTGGTCAATCACCTGGAGGCCACCGGTGGCCGCTATGGACTGCAAACCATGTGCGAGGGCGGCGGCATGGCCAACGCGACCATCATCGAGCGGCTCTGAGTGTCCGTCCGAGCTGTCCCAATTTCCCGCTGTCTCCCGTGAACTTGTCCGTCCGAGCCGTCCAAAGGAGACCCACCCATGAATCTTTCCGGCAGCGCCGCCCTCGTCACCGGCGGAGCCTCGGGGCTCGGTCTGGCCACCGCACGCCGCCTGGCGGCAGCCGGAGCGCGGGTGGTCATCGCCGACATGCCCTCTTCGGCGGGTGAGACGGTCGCCAAGGGGCTGGGCGGACCGGCCGTCTTCGCGCCCGCCGACGTCACCGACCCCGAGCAGGTCGCAGCCGCGCTCGACCTGGCGGCGGACTCCGGCCCGTTGCGGGTGGTCGTCAACTGTGCGGGCATCGGCGACCCGGGCCGCACGGTCGGCAGGGACGGGCCGCTGCCGCTGGAGCGCTTCCGGCGGGTGCTCGAGATCAACCTGATCGGAACGTTCAACGTCATCCGGCTCGCGGCGCAGCGCATCCAGGCCACCGAACCGGCCCAGCCGCGCGGCGAGGAGCGCGGCGTCATCATCAACACCGCCTCCGTGGCGGCCTTCGACGGGCAGATCGGGCAGGCCTCGTACGCCGCGTCCAAGGGCGGCATCGTCGGCATGACCCTGCCGATCGCCCGTGATCTGGCGCACCACCTGATCCGCGTGGTCACCATCGCCCCGGGGCTGTTCGCCACCCCCATCCTTGACGGGCTGACCGAAGAAGCGCGCCGATCGCTGGGGGCCCAGGTGCCCCACCCCAGCCGGCTCGGCGATCCGGACGAGTACGCCGCCCTGGTCGAGCACATCGTCGCCAACCCGATGCTCAACGGCGAGGTCATCCGCCTCGACGGCGCGATCCGGATGGCACCGCGTTAGCGACCCCGTGGCACCGGACCACCCGCTCCCGCCCGTCGGCAGCCTGCTCCCGCCCGCCAACCCCGCACCCCCCGGCCGTTCGATCCGAGAGGCGCCGACACCGTGCCCATCCAGTTCGACATCGATCCCCCTGTCGCCGAATTCGCCGAGCGGACCCGGCGATTCGTTCGCGACACCGTGATCCCCGTAGAGGCCGAAACCGGCGGCAACGTCCATGACGGGCCGGAGAAATTGCGGCGCCAACTGCAGGACGCCGCCCGCGAGGCGGGGCTGCTCGCCCCGCACGTCGGCCGGGCCTGGGACGGGCTCGGCCTCGACACCCGAGGCCAGACCGTGGTCTTCGAGGAGGCGGGTTACTCCCTGCTCGGACCGCTCGCCCTGAACATCGCGGCTCCGGACGAGGGCAACATGCACCTGCTGGAGAAGGTGGCCACCGAGGAGCAGAAGCAGCACTACCTCGGGCCACTGGCCGCCGGAGACATCCGGTCCTGCTTCGCGATGACCGAGCCCGCCCCCGGCGCCGGCTCCGACCCCAGCGCCCTGACCACCCGTGCCACGCGGGTGCCCGGCGGCTGGCGCATCCACGGCCGCAAGTGGTTCATCAGCGGCGCGCGCGGTGCCGGTTTCGCCATCTGCATGGCCCGCACCAGCGGCGAGCCGGGCGACCGCGGTGGGGCGACCATGTTCCTGGTCGACGCCGACCGGCCCGGCATGACCATCGAGCGCGACATCGACACCCTCGACCAGGGCCTGTTCGCCGGCCACAGCGAGGTCGTCTTCGACGGCTGCACCGTTGGGGACGACCAGGTACTCGGCGAGGTCGACCGGGGCTTCGAGTACGCACAGGTGCGGCTGGCGCCGGCCCGGCTGACGCACTGCATGCGCTGGCTCGGCCTGGCCCGGCGGGCCCAGGACATCGCACTGGAACGGGCGAGCACCCGCGAGGCCTTCGGATCTCGCCTCGCCGAACTCGGCATGATCCAGCAGCACCTGGCCGACTCCGAGATCGACATCGCGGCCGGCCGGGCGCTCATCCAGCAGACCGCCTGGATCCTGGACAGCGGCGCCGGCGGAGCCCAGGAGTCGTCCATCGCCAAGACCTTCGTCGCCGAGGCGGTGGGCCGGGTCGTGGACCGCTCGGTGCAGATCTGCGGCGCCCTCGGGATCTCCTCGGACATCCCGCTCTCCCGCTTCCTGCGTGAAGTCAGGGCCTTCCGCATCTACGACGGACCCTCCGAGACCCACCGCTGGGCCATCGCGCGACGGGCCGTCAGCCGCCACGCGCGCCAGGCCCGCCACCGCGAGGAGACCGCGTCATGACCGCACCGGCACCCATCCCGTCCACCGGGTCGCCGGCGGAGTCGCCCGCGGGTCTGCGGCTCGAGGCGCTGCAGCGGTGGTTCGACGACCACGTCCCCGAGTGCTCCGGCCCCCTGCGGGTCCGCCTCATCCAAGGCGGCAAATCCAATCTGACCTACGCCCTCGACGACGGCCCGCACCGCTGGGTACTGCGCCGCCCGCCGCTGGGCACCCTGACCCCCAGCGCCCACGACATGGCCCGCGAGTACCGGGTCGTCGCAGCCGTGTACGGCACCGGCGTCCCCGTGGCACGGCCGGTCGCCCTGTGCGAGGACCCCTCGATCATCGGTGCCCCGTTCGGCGTGGTCGAGTACGTCGACGGAACCGTCGTACGAGGCGCCGAGGACGCGTCTCTGCTCAGCCCGGCCGACCGGCGGCGGTGCGCGCTCGCACTCGTCGACCAGCTGGCAGCCATCCACCAGGTGGACCACCGGGCGGTGGGACTCGCCGAGTTCGGCCGCCCCGACGGCTATCTGGCACGGCAGCTGAAGCGCTGGCGCGGCCAGTGGGACCTGGTCACAACCCGGGAGACGCCCCTGGTGAACCAGCTGTTCACGGCGCTGGGCGACGGGCTGCCCCCGGCCGGAGCCGGCCGCAGCGGCATCGTGCACGGCGACTACCGCCTGGACAACACCATCCTGGACCGCGCCGACCCCGGCGTCGTCCGCGCCGTCGTCGACTGGGAGATGGCCACCCTCGGCGATCCGCTCGCGGACCTGGGCATCCTGCTCGTCTACTGGGACCCCATCAGCGAGCCGGTGCTCGGCGTACGCCACATCCTGCTCGGCAATCCCGGCTTCCCCGGCGCGGCCGAGCTCGCCGGGCACTACGCCGCCCGGACCGGCGCCGACCTGAGCCACCTCCCCTTCTACCGCGCGCTCGGCTACTTCAAGCTCGCCGTGATCACGGAGGGCATACACGCCCGCCACCTCGCCGGCCAGACCGTCGGCGACGGCTTCCACACCGTCGGCGACGCCGTACTGCCCCTGCTGCGAGAAGGGCTCGCCACCCTCACCGGACAGGACGCGCCATGACCCGTACCGCACTCATCACCGGGGCTTCCCGGGGCATCGGCGCGGCCATCGCGTGCCGCCTCGCGGCAGACGGCTGGGACCTGACCCTCAGCGCGCGCTCACCCGATCCGCTGCGGACGCTGGCCGACGAGCTGCGTGCCGAGCACGGCGTCCGGGTGCACACCGCTGCGGGCGACATGGCCGAGGAGACCGACGTCCGCGGCGTGGCCGAGCAGCACCTCGCGGCGTACGACCGGCTGGACGCGCTCGTGCTCAGCGCGGGAATGGGACAAGCCGGCGCGATCGCCGACTTCCCGCTGCACCGGCTCGACAAGCAGTACGCCGTGAATCTGCGCGCCCCCTTCCAGCTCATCCAGGAGTGCCTGCCCGCGCTGCGCGCCACCACCGCCCTCCCCGTGGACCACGGCGGCGTACACACCGGCGCGAGGATCGTCGCCATCGCCTCCATCACCGGCGTCACGGCCGAGCCCTCGCTGGCCGCGTACGCGGCCACCAAGGCGGCTGTGCTGTCCCTCTGCGAGTCGGTCAACGTGGAGGAGTCCGCGGCGGGTGTCTCGGCCTGCGCGGTGGCTCCCGGCTACGTCGACACCGACATGACGGCCTGGATGCACGACCGACTCGCCCCCGAGGACATGATCACCGCGGAGGACGTCGCCGAGATCGTCTCGACGGTCGTCAGGTTGTCCCGTACGGCCGTGGTCCCCAGCGTCGTCCTCACCAGGCCGGGCCCACGGCTCTGGCGCGCGTGATTCCCTCACGCAGATCCATTGACCGTACGCCCGGTCAGTCCTACGGTGGTCGCATCGCAGGTCCGGGAAGAGCCACCCTGGCTGGCGCGTGCGCTCCGGAAGACCGGATGCCCGCCGACATCTGCGCGCTCACATCGATCTCCCTCGCCGCACCGGGCATCCCCTGCGGTCAGGATCGGAGGAACCGACAGTGGCGAACACAGCACCATCCGCACCGGCGGCGACGGACCGCCCCCTCCCCACCAGCGATCTGTACACCATCGTGGACTTCTGGCAGGAGCGCACCCCGGACGCGGAAGCGCTGGCAGAAGACGACCGACGGTGGACATGGAGCGAGGCCACCGACCGGACCGCCCGCCTGGCCGCCGCGCTGGCAGCGGAAGGCCTGCGGCCCGGCCAGCGCTTCGCCTCCCTCAACAACAACAGCGCCGCGACGATCGAAGCCACCCTCACCGCAGCCCGGGACGGCTACGCACACGTCATCGTCAACTGGCGGCTCGCTCCCCCCGAAATCGAGTTCATCCTGGCCGACGCCCAGGCGCGGATCCTGCTCGTGGGAGCGGAGTTCGCCCCGCAGATCGAACAGATCAGGAGCCGGCTGCCCGAGCTGACGAAGGTCATCGTCGTCGGAGGCGACGCGGACGAGTACGAGGACCTGCTGGCCTCGGCCCACCCGGCCCTCCGTACCCACCGGCCGGAACCGGACGACTGCGTGCTCCAGCTCTACACCTCCGGCACCACGGGATTCCCCAAGGGCGCGATGCTGACCCACCGCAGCCTGGGCGCGCACTGCGTCGCGGCGGCGGAGGCATTCCGCTTCACCCACGACACCGTGAACATGGTGGCCATGCCGCTGTTCCACGTCGGCGGCTCCAGCTGGGCCCTGCTCAGTCTCTACGTGGGCGCCCGCACCCTCGTCGTGCGCCAGGTGCTCCCCGCCGCCGTGCTGGAGCAGATCGGCCGGGAGAAGGTCACGCACGCCTTCTTCGTCCCCACGGTCTACGAGTACTTCCTGGCCACGCCAGAGCTCGACAAGGCCGACCTGTCCAGCCTGCGCTGCCTGGGCTACGGCGGGTCGCCGATGCCGCTGCCGCTGATGCGAAGGTGCCTGGACAGATTCGGCCACGACTTCTACCAGGTGTACGGGATGACCGAGGCATCCGGCGTCTTCAGCGTGCTGGGCCCGGACGCCCACCGTGACCCGGACCGCACCCATCTGCTCACCTCGGCGGGCAGGCCCGTGTCGGGCGTGCAGATCCGGGTGAGGCACCCGCTCACGGGCCAGGAAGTGCCGACGGGCGCCACCGGCGAGTTCTGGATCAAGTCCGACCAGGTCATGGCCGGGTACTGGCGTAACCCCGACGCCACCGCCGAGTCCTTCCGGGACGGCTGGTTCCGCACCGGCGATGCCGGTTACCAGGACGAGGCCGGCTTCCTGTTCATTCGCGACCGCGTCAAGGACCTGATCATCTCCGGTGGTGAGAACGTCTACCCGGTCGAGGTCGAGCGGGTGCTCGCCCAGCACCCGTCCCTGGCCGAGGTCTGCGTCATCGGCGTCCCCGACCCCACGTACGGAGAGGCGGTCAAGGCCATCGTCGTCGCCGCGGCCGACGCCGTGATCGACGAGACCGAACTGATCGCCTACTGCCGCGAGCACCTGGCCGGCTACAAGTGCCCCAAATCGGTGGACATCATCCATGAACTTCCCCGCACGGCCAGCGGCAAGGTACTCAAGCGTGAGCTGCGCAAGCAGTACCGGAACGACGGCTGACATCGGCCCGAACACAGACGAGGCTCCGGACCGCGATGCGTTCCGGAGCCTCGTTCGTGGTTGATTGCTAGCCGGCGTCCGGGAACAGGACGGGCTTGACGACCTCGCCGCGACGCGCGGCGTCGAGGGCCTCGTTGACGGCGGCGAACGGGAAGGTCTTGACCAGTCGGTCGAACGGGAATACGCCGCTGCGCCACAACCGTGTCAGGCGCGGGATGAACACGTGCGGATCGGCGTCCCCCTCGATGACGCCCTTCAGCGTCCGGCCAAGGAGAAGGTGCCCCTGGTCCACGGTGATCTCGTTCTCCAGCCCCTGCAGACCCACGGTCGCGCAGGTACCGGGCGAACGCAGCACCCCCAGCGCCTGCCGGATCACACTGCCCAGACCGACGGCGTCGACCGTGTGGTGCAGTCCCCCGTCGGTGAGTTCAAGGATGTCCCATACGACGTCCTTGGTCTCGGCGGGATCGAGGACATGCGTGGCACCCAGCTCGAGCGCCAGGTCCAGGCGCGCCGGGTTGATGTCGACCCCGACGATCGGGTCGCAGCCGGCGACTTTCGCCGCCATCACCGCGGACAGCCCGACCGCACCGAGACCCCACACACCGATTCCCTGGCCTGCCTGGGGCCGCAGCGCGTTGAGCACGGTGCCCGCTCCGGTGAGGACGCCGCAGCCGAGCGGGCCGAGGAGCTCCAGAGGCAGATCCTTGTCCACCTTGACCGCGTTGCGGGCGCTTGCCACCGCATGCGTACCGAAGGACGACTGGCCGAACCAGCTGCCGTGCACGTCCGCATCGCCCTGACGGAGGGTCGTGGTGCCGTCCAAGCGGTTGCCGAAGTAGTTCAGCGCGGCGAACAGCTCGCAGTAGGCGGGGTGGCCCGACCGGCAGGACGCGCACTCGCGGCACGAGTCGAAGCTGAGCACGACGTGGTCACCGATAGCCGGCTCGGTGACCGACTCGCCCACCTGTTCAACCACGCCCGCCCCCTCATGCCCGAGCACCGCCGGCAGCGGCAACGGCACTGCGCCGCTCAGGCCCGCCAGATCGGTGTGGCAGACGCCGACTCCGGCGATCCGTACGAGGATCTCGTCCGGCTGGAGCGTGGCCGGCTCGACGTCCTCGACACTCAGCGCGCCGCCTGGCTCCCGCAGCAGTGCCGACCTCATGAAGGCTCCTCCGCCCGGGGCACGACCAGGTCGTAGACCCGGCGATCGCGGCTGCGGGACAGGTCGATGTGCACGAATTTTTCCTCTGTGTACTCGTCGAGCGCGTGCGGGCCGAGCTCGCGACCGACACCGCTCTGCTTGTAACCACCGAAGGGGTACTGGGCGTTCACCATGTGCCAGTCGTTGATCCACACGGTGCCCGACTCGATGCGGCCGGCCACCTCCAGGGCGGTGTCGATGTCCTCGCCCCACACGCCGGCCGACAGCCCGTACTCGGTGTCGTTGGCGATCGCGACCGCTTCGTCCACCGTGGAGTAACGCAGTACGCACAGGACGGGACCGAACACCTCCTCCCGGGCGATCCGCATGTCGTTGGTCACGCCGGTGAAGATGGTGGGTGCGATCCAGTGCCCCGGCCCGTCGGGCACAGTCCCCTGGAAGGCGAGCTTCGCGCCTTCCGTCTGGCCGAGTTCGATGTATTCGGCGATACGGATCTTCTGCCTGGCGGAGATGATCGGGCCGACGTCGGTGTCGAAGTCAGCCGGGTCACCGACCCGGATCGACTGGGCGCGCGCGATGAGCTTCGCCACGAACTCGTCGTGCAGCGAGTCGGGCAGCAGCAGCCTGGTCCCGGCCTCGCAGGCCTGCCCCTGATAGAGACAGCACGCGAACAAGGCCGCGTCGGCGGCCGTCTCCACGTCCGCGTCCGGCAGCACGATGTTGGGCCCCTTGCCACCGAGTTCCAGCGTCACCCGCTTGACGTTGTCCGCGGCGAGCCTGGCGACCTCCCGGCCGACCGCTGTCGATCCGGTGAAGGCGATCTTGCGGACATCCGGGTGCGCGGCGAGGCGCGCACCGACCTCCGCACCGGCGCCCGTGACGACGTTCAACACGCCGCGGGGCAGGCCGGCCTCCTCGGCCGCCTTTGCGAGTTCGAGGAGGGTGGCCGGGGTCTTCTCGTCGGGTTTGATGACGATACAGTTGCCCGCCGCGAGCGCCGGACCGAGCTTCCAGACGGCGAGCAGGAGGGGAAAGTTCCAGGGCACGATACCCGCTACGACGCCGATCGGTTCCCGGCGGACGACACCGGCTGCCGTGGTCGGGTAGCCGAGCACCGGCCCCGGCGTCTCGAACGCGTAGGTGCGGGCCAGATCGGCGAAGTACTGGAGGTGTGAGATGGCATAGCCGACGTGGAAGGCCATCGCCTGCCGCACGGTCACGCCGTTCTCCGCCACGTGCAGCTCGACCAGTTCGTCCATCCGCTCACTGAGCAGCTCCACGATCCGGGACATGATCGCGGCGCGCTCCTCGGGAGGGGTGTCGCGCCATTCGCCGCGGCGGTGCGCGCGCAGCGCGGCGGCCACGGCTTGGTCGGCGTGGCCGACGGTTCCGCGGGCCGCGGTGGCCACCGACTTTTCGCTGGCCGGGTTGATGATCTCGAACCGGTCTTCGGTATCGATCCAGTCCCCGTCGATGTACATCCGGTAATGCGGCAGCGCTCCGGTCGCATCGCTCACTGGACGGCGTCCTTCTGCGCGACGAGATCCCGGTACAGCGGATAAACCGGCTTGGCGATCGGGAGCAGCTTGAGAATCTTGGAAACGGGCCCCTTCGCCTTGACCTGTCCCTTCGCGAGCCCGACCGCGACGTTGTATTCGCCGCGCCAGAACTTGTTGCCGTTGTCGGCAGACATGGACATCCGGACGTCGGGCATCAGATCCGAATCGCCCTCGATCACCTGAATGACCGGTTGCTTGAGCACCACCGTGATGGTGGCGGTGGGCCCGGAATAGTCGAGCCGCAGGACGAGGTCGGCGTCCCGCAGATTGTCGCCGACTCCTTCGGTGTCGTTGGCGACCCGGAAGACACCGCCGAGGTATTTGTACAGCTCTTCAGCATTGAGGAAGTAGCTCATCGTCGAACTCACTTTCACCTGGGCAATGGGTGATCAACGACACCGCGTCGCTCATGACCGTTCGCACGGTCAAGTACCCCGAGCCCGGCACGCTGGGCGGCGGCACTGGGCGCGTTACACGAGAGTGACAGGTGACCGTACGCACGGTCAATAGACGCCCGGCCCACGGTCGTACTGGGCGAACGCCCCGCCGACGCCGCGACGGTGATCCTGGACTACGTCGGCGGATGAGCCGGCGTCTGGGAGGCCACGGTCCGCCGGTCGGCACTGAACGCCCCCGACGCCTCCAGGAGGAGCCACCCGCGCTCCGCCAGGCGCCGGGCTTGATAGGTCGGCGCCAGAACCGTCACCGGCAACGCCCGCGACCAGGTAGCGGATCGCGTCCAACCACTGCCGGTGGCAGTAGCCCCTCGAGAACCAGCTCCACCATGTCCGCGACACCACATTCACCGAGGACGCCTCAAGGATCCGCAGCGGCGGCCTGCCCCGCACCATGGCCACCCTGCGCAACCTCGCGATCAGCGTGTTCCGCCAGGACGGCCGGACCAACATCGCCGCCGCCTGCCGCCATACCGCCCGCCACCCACAGCGACCCCTCACAGCCCTCGGCATCACCTGATCAACCTGGACAGATCGACTGCACGCAATAGCCCTGCCTGGAAGCCGGGCTGCTGTTCAGCCGTGCCGCTGGAAACAACCGCACACGATGCTGGCCTGTCTGGCCCACAAGGCGCGGATGCGGGTGCGGGACGATCTGGCGACGATGTTCTCCAAGCGGGTTGCCATGAAGATCAAGAAGGCCAAGGAGGAGCTGGAGGCGATCCGGCTCGCGGAGCGGGAGATCGTGGAGGCTCTGATCGGGAACTACCGCACCGTGCTCAAGAACATCGATGTCGACGGTCCGGCCCAGGAGGCGTTGGCGCGGGCGGCGCCGATGACCGCCGAGGCGGTGACAGCTCTGGAGGGGCTGGATGAGGCGGCGCCGGCGGAGGAGGTCGCCGGCGTCTGGGCGGGGAGGTTTCTCCGGCGGTCCTGGCCAGGCCCAGTTGGTGCAGGCCGGGGGCGTATGGGCGGTCACCAAGGCGGTGGAAGGCTTCGGTGGGTTCGCTGGCATGCCGGACAGCCTGCGGGCCGGTACGCGTGGAGCAGCGGACGCCGTCTCAGATCTGGGCGCCCAAGCCGGACAGGGTGCCTTCGACCACGTCGCGGAGCTGTGACCGGGCGGTGATGCCCAGTTTGGGGAAGACCCGGTATAGGTGGGAGCCGACCGTGCGCGGCGAGAGGAAGAGTCTCTCTCCGATCTCACGGTTCGTCAGGCCGCGAGCGGCGAGCTGGACGATCTGCTGCTGCTGGGGACTGAGTTCAGTGAAGGCACTGGGCACCACGCTGTCGGCGGCCTCGATGCCCGCAGCGCGTAGTTCGGCCTTCGCCCGCTCGATCCATGGCTGCGCGCCGAGCCGTTGGAAGGTGTCGAGTGCCGTGGTCAGCAGTGGGCGGGCCTCGGCGATACGACGCTGCCTCCTGAGCCACTCACCGTAGTCGAGCCGTGTCTGAGCCCGCTCGAACGGCCACTGCTCGCCCGTTTCGTCAGCCAGTGCCGCCTGGAAGTACGGTTCCGCGTGCTCCGGTTCGGCGAGCAAGGCGCGCCCTCGGTCGAGCAGTGCGGTGATCCGTGCCGACATGCCTCCACCCAAGCGCAGCGCCGACCGTTCCAGCAGTTCGGCGGCCTCATGCTGTCGCCCCCGGCGGACGGCCGCCGCGGCGAGTTCGGCGAGGACCATGTAGGAGACGTGGTAGTGCACCGGATCGCCGCCGTCGGTGAAAGCGGAGCGGAATCGCGCATACGCGGTGTCGTAGTCGCCCTCGGCCACCGCCGCCAGGCCCAGGGCCCGATGCGCGAAGACCGCGACGGAGCGGCTTTCCAGCGGGTCGACGAGGGCCAGCGCCTGCTCGGCCATCCGACGCGCGTCGGCCGACTCGCCAAGCAGCGCGAGAACCGTCGCGTCGAGAGCGCGCGCACACGCCTCGGCGTGGTCCAGTCCAGCCGTCGACGCCACGCCCGCGATCTCGGCGGCCACCGAGCGGGCCTCGGCCCACCGGCCCTGCTCCAGGTAGGCCCAGCCGACGGCACATCCCAGGCCCTCCGGCAGCGAACCCCGGGCCTGCCACCGGCCGAACGCCGCGTCGAAGGTCCGGGCGGCGAGGGCGGTCCGGTCCAGGAGCCAGGCCACGATGGCGAGCGCGGTCAGACTGCCGGCGTCGTCCTTGGCCTCGGCGATCAGCCCAGGAAGCGCAGGGGCGAGAGAGGCTCCCGCGCCGTTGGGGTCGGAGACGGCCAGCACCCAGGCGCGCAGGGCGCCCCCGGCGCTGGAGTCCGGTATGGCGGGCAGCAGGTCCTCGATCCGCTGTTGCTGGGACTCCTCGCCCGAGTAGTAGCGGACCACCGCAGCCGCGGCGAGCGCGTCCAGCACGCGGGGCGAGTGGGCGGCTGCCGCCTCCTCGGCGATATGGGTCAGCAGGGCGAAGGCCGCCGCATGGTTCGGGCGCAGGGTCATGAGCTGCCCGGTTGCCAGCAAAGCCCTGCCGATCAGGGCCGGGTCGTCACTGCGCCCCCGGACCTCGGCAGCCAGGTGTTCCACCCAGCCGAGCTGACCGGTGAAAACGGCCATGGTCGCGGCTTCGCTCAGCAGTCTCGCCTGGTTCTCACGGCGCGGGCTCAGTTCCGCGGCGCGCTGCAGAGCAGCGGCAGCGGCCGCGTAGCCGCCCCGGCGCCGGGCCCGGTCGGCCGTCGCCTGCAGGGCGGCCGACACGTCTTCGTCGGGACGCATGGTCGCGGCGGCGAGGTGCCAGGCGCGGCGGTCGGGTTCCTCGCTCAGCAGCTCCGCGAGAGCGAGATGTGCTTGCCTGCGTTCCTCGAAGGACGCGGCATGGTAGATGGCCGAGCGGATGAGCGGGTGGCGGAAGGAGATCTGAGGGCCGTCCTGGCGTACGAGACCGGCCCGCTCCGCGGGTGCCCACGCCCTGTCGTCAGTCTCCGGCAGGCCCCGAGAGGCCGTCGGCGCGTCCGTGGCATCAGCGGCCGCGAGAAGCAGCAGAGGGCGGCGGGTTGCCTCCGGCAAGAACTCCGCGTGTGCCGCGAAGATCCGCTCCAATCGGTCGGTGACGGGCAGCGGGCCCTCCACGCTGCTGCCGTCGGACTGCCGGGTGGCGGTGGCGCGGGCGAGTTCGACCAGGGCCAACGGATTTCCGGCTGCCTGCTGAAGGATTCGTACGCGGGTCCGGCCGGTGGGTGGCGTCGGTTGCTGGTCGAGCAGCCGGTTCGCCGCCTCACTACTCAGGGGACCGATCTCCAGGCGCTGGTATCCCTTGTCGAAGCCGGGCAGCGTGGCCGCGGCGCGCACACCCACCAGCAGCGTGACGGGTTCGCTGTCCATGCGCCGGGCCACGAAGGAGAGAACGTCCAGCGATGCGCGGTCGATCCACTGGGCGTCATCGACCACCACAAGCAGCGGCGCCGGTTCGGCCAGGTCCGACAGCAAGGTGAGAACGGCCAGGCCGACGAGCGTGCCATCGGGGGCCTCGGTGCATTCGTCCAGCCCCAGGACGGTCCGGAGCGCGGAGCGCTGCCGCGGCGGCAGGCTGTCCAGCCCGCCGTGCACAGGGCGGAGCATCTGATGAAGGCCGGCGAATCCAAGGTGCGCCTCGGACTCGCTGCCGACCGCTCGCAGCACCCGTCCGCCCTCACTCCGCGCGCGGTCGGCCGCGAAGTCGAGCAGCATGCTCTTGCCGGCACCGGGCTCGCCCGTGAGGATCAGCACCTCGCTGCGGGACCGGCCAGCGGCGACCCGCCGCATGATTTCCGCGGTCTCGGTTTCCCGGCCCGTCATCGGCAGTTCAAGATCGCGTGTTGAGCCCTGGTTCCCTTGAGCTCTGCCACCATTTCCCACGGATGCTCCAGGAATTGAGATTGCCCAGATAGTAGCGTGGAGTACCTCGGTCCCACCTATGGAGGGCAGAGCGCCGTTCCTGAACTGCGGGTTTGGACCCGTATCAAGCGCATACGCAGCCCAGGATATTCCAGCCGTCCGGTGCCTGTTCGCTACCGTGCCCGTCTCGTTCCCGTGCCACATGGCCGGTCGGCGGCCTGGCCGAGGCCGACCGCGGCAGTGAAGGACACCGACTCGGCGGCATCGGGTGGGGACGGGCGGGACAGGTCTCTTCGCGCGACCATCCAAGTGACTGAGCGTCGGATCATTCTGTGATTCCCGTAACACGGTCCGGTCCGCTGGAATACGAGCGCCAGTAGGCGGCCGACTTCGCCGCGACTTCAACGGCGTACCTCTCAGTCGAGTGACTGATACCGGTCGGCGCTTGCGATGCGCACGATGGTGGGTATCCGGCCGCGGCCATCCAGAAGCGGCCTATCACGGTCCTGGCCTTACCTGATCGCAGGCGTTGCAGGACGTGATGATTGATTCCATCGGAGTGCAGAAATGGACAGCGTAAACCCTTCACGTTCCCTGAGTCGGCGCGGCTTTGTCGGAGCCACGGCGGGCATCGGCGCGGCCGGGCTGCTGAGCAGCCCGTTGGCCCCGTCGGCCAACGCCTCCGCCGCGGCCCTCCCCAAGTCAGAGAGCCGGACACGCGTCGAGACGATCCAGCTGGGCAAGGTCACCGTCACACGCGTCGTGGAGTTCAGCGGCCCGGTCGGCCTGACGTCACGACAGTTCTTCCCGGACAGTCCGAAGGAACTGTGGGAGGAGAACAAGGACTGGCTGAGCCCGGACTTCTGGAAGCCGAGCACCGACATGGTCAACTCCGCCCTGCAGACCTGGGTCCTGCGCAGCGAGGGCAGGACGATCCTGATCGATACCGGCGCCGGCAACGACAAGTTCCGTCCGTACGCCAAGCAGTGGCAGTACATGGACACGGACTTCCTGCGCCGTCTGTCCCGCGCGGGAGTCAGGCCACAGGACGTCGACGTCGTCGTCAACACGCACCTGCACAACGACCACGTCGGCTGGAACACCCGACGTGAGGACCGTGACTGGGTGCCCACCTTCCCCAACGCCACCTACCTGATCCCGAAGATCGAATTTGACTTCTGGAACCCTGAGGGCCCTGTGCGGCCGAAGTACTGGCAGGGGAACCAGAACGTCTGGGAGGACAGCGTGCTTCCGGTGCACGAGGCGGGATTGGCGAAGCTGTGGGAGGGCTCGTACACCCTCGACTCCAGCCTGAAGTTGAACCTCGCCGCCGGGCACACCCCGGGCTCGTCCGTGATCCGGCTGGAGTCGGGACGCGACAGGGCGGTGTTCATCGGCGACCTGCTCCACACACCGCTGCAGCTCGAACACCCCGAGTTCAACAGCTGCTTCGAGGAAGACGAGAAGCAGGCACTCGCGACCCGGCGCCGCGAACTGGAGTGGGCCGCCGACCACAAGGCCCTCATCCTGCCCGCGCACCTTCCCGGCCATGGCGCTGCCGAGGTGGAGCGCAGCGGCAGCAACTTCAAGATCAAGGACTGGGCGGGTTTCAGCCGCAGCTGACCCGGTCGAAGGGGCGGCCCGGTCTCCCAAGCGCCCGCCCCGTGCCACTGGGCGATGAACGGTGAGGCCCGCGACCGCCGGGCCCGAGCAGGACGGAGCACCCGACACGGGCCCGGCGCGCCGCGACCCCCCGGGCTGCCGGGTACCGTCCCAGGCTCGGCGGAGGTAGTTGAAGTACTCAGCACCGTGCGCCGAGACGGGACGGACCCAGAAGCCGGCCGTAGCCGGGGAACCTCTCGCTCAACCGCTCCGCCGCATCTGAGAGAGCAGTCACCTGACGCATACCGGCCGGCTCGCCGGCCCACCGAGACTGGTGACGAGACATCGGCCCGTCGAGGATTTCCGGTGCCCCTTCCTCATCGGCCCTCGGCTTGCCGCGGCGGTGAAGGACCTCGGGCGGACAGCACGGCGGCCGACGGCTTCACGCTGTCGGCCGGCGATCGCCTCGTCCGCTCACGAAAGGATGTACGGAGACCCTCATGGTGGCAAGGAAGCCGGCGTTGCTGTGGGACCGCTTCGCCGCCGTCGATCCCGGGCTGATGCGTCTGACCTCCGCGCTGCGCGCCGTCCTCGGTGCCGCGGCGTCCCTGACTGTCCTGACGGCCCTGCGACAGTCGGACACGGCGTTGCTGGTCGGCGGGTTCACCGCGATGGTGACCTCGCTGGCCGTCAGCGACCTGCACCCGCGCAACCAGCTCATCACGCTGGGACTCGGGGCTCCGCTCTTTCTCGCGGCCCTGGCCGCCGGAGCCGTGCTGACGCCGTACCCGGTCGCGGCGGGGATCGTGTTCCTGCTTCTGATCTACATCGCGGTCCACGTCCGCCGGTACGGCGCCAGAGGTCAGGGCGTGGGCATCTTCGGCTTCATGGGCTTCTTCCTGGCGCAGTTCACCGGGGCACGAGCGGTCCAGCTGCCGCCGATGGGTGCGGCTGTCCTCGTCGCGTTCGGTGCCGTCGTGGCGGTTTGCTATTGCCCGGGATTCATGACGGCGTCCCGTGTCCTCGCCCGGCTGCAGCGCACCTTCGGCGTGCGGCTGCGCGACGTCCTGCGGGACACGGCCTCTCTGCTCGCCGCCGGGCAGGACACCGACGCACTGAGTCTGTCGTTGGAGCGCCGTCTGGACAGGCTGCACGCGGCCGTGCTCCTGATCGAGGACTTTCTCGGTGAGCGCGCGGTCGACGAGGCCACCAACGGCCAGATCCTGCGGCACATCTCACGCGCGGAGGTGGCTGCGCAGCGGCTCACCGTACTCGCGGTCCGTGCGGCCCGTACACCAGTGGCCGCCGACGATCTCACGGAGCCGGCCGCACGGCACGAGCTCGCGGCACAGATCCGAGTTCTCGGCCACCAGCTCACCCCGGGAACCGCTACCGCCCTCCGGCAGCGGCAGCAAGACCGGGAACGGGAAGACGCCCCGGCGGTCCTGCCGGCCACATCCGCGCCGTTGCAGGACTGTCTCCAAGCAGTCGACGAACTCGCCGCAGCCGTGCGCCTTCTCGGTCCGCACGTCAGCTCCCCGACGGCAACCGGGGCGGCTCCGCACAAGCCCGCCACACCGCGGACACGGGCTTTCAGAGTCAGGCGGTACCGCGAAGCGGACTCCGAAGACCGCAAGCACGGACCGACCCGGCAGGCCCTCCAGGTGACCGCCGCCTCAGCGCTGTCCATCCTCGGCGGTCACCTGTTGTCCCCAGACCACTGGTACTGGGCCGTCATGGCCACCTGGGTCGTGTTCATCAACACCGAGAGCACCGGCGAAGTCCTGCTGCAAAGCGTGCGCCGGCTGGCGGGCACAGTCCTCGGCGCGGTGTTCGGCTACGGCCTCGCCACCCTGGTCGGACCGTACGGCCCGCTGCTCCTGGTCCTGCTGCTGGTGTGCATGTTCGGGATCTTCTACACCCCGTCCGACGCCTACTGGGCGGTAACGTTCTTCATCACCGGCGGGCTGAGCATGCTGCTCGCGCTCCTGGACACCTTCTCGACGGACGTGCTCGTCCTGCGCGTGCAGGAGACCGCGCTGGGAGTCTCCTGCGGCGTCCTTGCCACCGTAGTCGTGCTGCCCCTCACGGTCCGCCGGGCCAGCGACGAGGAACTGGTCCACTTCCTGCTGGTCCTCAGCCGCCTCCTGTACGCGACGACGCGGAGCCTGAGCACCGACCCCACGACGAGCCTGATACGCGCGGCCCATGAACTCGACCAGGCACTGGAGTCCTTCCGCAAAGCCTGTCTGCCGCTCACCCACCCGCTCAATCCCCAGCGCGCCCGTCGCGATCGCGCCCGCCACCTGCTCGAACTGATGGAAGCCGGGGCCTACCACGCACGGAGTCTGGCCGCCGTGACCGGGCGCCTCCCGCAGGACGACGACGAGTACGCCGCCCACGTCGCTGCGGCCGTCGACCGCACGCAGGAGAGGATGACGCACCTGATTCGCCTCGCGAGTCGTCGGCCGGGCACCGCCTCCCCGTCCTCACGCCCCAAGGTCACCGGAGCACTGTCCCTGCTCTCCGACGAACCGCGTATGCGTCGCGGCCGACTGTCGCCGCAGCAGCGCCTGCTGCTCCACATCGACCGTCTCGACACGACCTTGATCGCGCTCACACGGGCCTCGGACCCGGCCGCGCCGGCTGCCGAACACACCGCGGCCTCGTCGGCAGGCGGTGAGGTCCCCTCGCTGCCCAGCCCGGCCGCGGACGTTGCCGCGTCGATCTCATGGACCGCTGCGCACACTCGCCCGTCGGTCAGGATCTGCCCGGCCGATCATGCAGTGGGCGCCGCGGACACCGCGAACAGCCCGGGACGAGCAGCCGCCTGCTGAGCGCGTCGATGCCGGCCGGTGGTGATCAGGGGCCGTTCCCATGTTTCCTCAGGACCGGCCGCAGCGGCTGACGCAGTCCCGCGACCACCGGTTCGGCCCTGCCCTGCTGCCCGTGCACCGCGGTACATGGGCCCTTGCAGGGCCCCCGCACGGGGGCCCTGAACACCCTGTTCGTCCGAGAACACAGGGCAAGGAGCAGGATCCGGCCTCCCGTCGCAGTGGCGCCCGCCCACCCGGCCCGGAAGGGCATAGAGGGGCGCCGGGCATCGCCACGAGTCCATGTTCGGCCCGTCCAGCTTTCGCGTTGCCTCCGGACCAGCAGCGAGGCCTCTGCGTCCAGGTGCAGTCACGTGACTCATACCGCCGCACACCCCGTGCGCCGCACCATGGCTGAGCAGGGTCGTCCACGGAACGGGCCCATACCAGGCGCCCCTGTTTCCACCGGCGAACACCCCACCGTCCGATGTCCGCACCCGGCTTCGGGCGGTGGAGCGGCCCGAAGCCGAAGACGCCGCGGCCGCGGTCACCGCGCCACCGGTGCACTGCCCCGCAGGGGCGCGGCACCCCCGTACCCGTCATGAGCAGCCGCTCATCCGTGTCTCGCCCGCGCCTGCGGCCCGAGC
>NZ_JBITIY010000027.1:0-41196 GCF_044459385.1 Streptomyces sp. NPDC050287
ATCACATGACAGGTGGAGGTGCCCATGATGGCCACCATCCGGCCGGGCTCCACCGCCTTCGCCGCGGGCGCCGTCACATGCGCGTCGACGTTGCCGACGCAGACCGTGACGCCCTCCGGCAGGCCCGTCCAGGCGGCGGCCTCGGCCGTCAACGTGCCAGCCGCCTCGCCCAGTTGGGCGATCGGCTGCTCCAGCTTGGCGGTCACGAAGTCCGCGAAGGCGGGATTCAGTGCCGCCAGGTATTCGGGGGACGGGTAGGCGCCGTCCTGCAACTGGCCCTTGTATCCGGCGGTGCAGGCGTTGCGGACGTACGTACCGCACAGGCGCCACACGATCCAGTCCGCGGCCTCCAACCAGCGCTCGGTGCGGCGATAGACCTCCGGGTCCTCCTCCAGCACCTGAAGCGCCTTGGCGAACTCCCACTCCGAGGAGATCCGGCCGCCGTAGCGTGCCAGCCAGTTCTCCTTCCGTTCCTCGGCCAGGGCCGTGATGCGGTCGGCCTGTGCCTGGGCGGCGTGGTGGCGCCACAGTTTGGGGTAGGCGTGCGGGCGGTCGATGAGGCCGGGCAGTTCGCACAGCGGTGTGCCGTCGTCGAGGGCCGGCAGGACCGTACAGGCGGTGAAGTCGGTGCCGATGGCGATGACCTGGTCCGGGCGTACACCGGACCGGGCCACCGCCTCGGGTACGGCGGTGCGCAGGACGTCGATGTAGTCCGAGGGGACCTGCAGGGCCCAGTCGGGCGGCAGCCGGGTGCCGCCCGGGAGTTCGCGGTCGAGGACGGCGTGCGTGTAGGGGTGCTCGGCCGCCGCCAGTTCGGCGCCGTCACGGACGCGGACCACCACGGCCCGGCCCGACAGGGTGCCGAAGTCGACGCCGACGACGTACGTTTCGGCGTTGTTCCGTTCGTCCTGTGCTTCAGTCACGGTCGGCGTCTTTCTGTGGGGCTGTGGACAGGGCTGTGCCGGCGGGCCCGGGAGACGACCCGGGCCCGCGGCGTCAGGGGATGGTCGGGGCGGGGTGGGTCAGTTGACCCGGACCACCTGCCAGAGTTCGTCATCGGCACCGTTGTCCGCCGACTGAACGATCAGCGCTCCGTTGGCGGTGGAGGCGGAGGCGACGTCCGCCACCAGTCCGCTGCCGGTGTCGACGAGCTTGTAGTAGCCGCCGCCCGCGTCCGTCAGCGTCCACTTCTGGGATCCGGCGGTCGAGGCCGTGTTCTGGACGACGGCCGCGCCGGACGAGGTCGAGCCGTTGCTGATGTCGAGGTTCAGACCGCTGTTGACGTTCTTCACGGTCCACGAGCCGCCGCTCTGCGCCTGGAAGGTCCACCACTGGCAGTCGTTGGCGGTGTTCTGCCACTGGCCCGCCTGCTTGCCCACGGTGGTGGAGGCGCCGGGGATCTCCAGGTACCGGCCGCTGTTCTTGTTGACCAGGACGTACTGGCCGGTGGACAGGTTCGGCAGGGCGGTCTGGGTGAGGTTCCAGCGCTGGCAGGCGCAGCCGGTCGCGGCCCACTGTCCGGCGGCCGTGCCGACGGTGGTGGAGGCGCTGGGGATCTCCAGGTACTTGCTGCTGATCCTGTTGATCGCGGTGAAGCCGCCCGCCGGGTCCGGGGCGACGGCCCACTCGTGGTCGAGGGTGCCGTTGTCGTCCCACTGGAGGACCTTGGCGCCGTTGGCGGTGGACTGGTTCTGCACGCCCAGGACCTTGCCGCTGGCCACGTTGAAGATCTTGAAGTAGCCGGACGTCTGCTGGACGAACTTCCACTTCTGGTCGCTCGCGTTGTCGGCGTTCTGCTGGGTGGCGTTGACCCCGTTGGTGGTGGAGCCGCCCGCGATGCTCAGCATCAGGTGGCTGTTGGCGTTCGACGCGGTGTAGGTGGCGCCGTCCGAGATGCCGCCGCCCAGGTCGATGGTGCCGTACGTGACGGGGTTGAGGCCGGTGCTGGTGAGGTGGCCGCCGCTGAGGACCAGCAGGCTGTGGCCGTCCGCCAGCGGGAGCAGGCCGCGGCTGTAGCCGCCGGGGACGGTGGAGGCGATCCGCGTCCAGGTGTTCGCCGCGCCGTTCTGGGTGTTCAGGAACAGGTCGTCGCTGCTGTTGGCGCTGACCACGAGGGTGCCGTTGGCGCCGCCGGTGGGCAGCCAGGTGATGTACGGGGAGCTCTTGGGCTGGGTGCCGTCGGTCGCCTTCAGCGGGATGCCGGTGGCGGAACCGAAGGCCTCCGGGTCGGAGGACGTCTTGTAGTAGACGGCGAAGCCGCCTTCGGGGGCGCCCCAGAACTCGTACGTCATCACGTAGGTGCCGTTGGGGAGCTTGGCGACGACGGGCATGCCCGGGCGGTCGCCGTACGTCGACGTGGCCACGTCGTCGACGACGGAACCCCAGGTCAGGCCGTCCGTGGAGACCTGGTGGACGATCTTCTGGCCGTGGTTCGGGTCGCGCTGGTCGGAGTAGTAGACGATCAGCTTGTTGCCGGACACCATCAGGAACGGCTCCCACACCGGGGTCTGGCCGTTGCTGGGGTCGGCCTTGCCGCCTTGGGCGATGGAGCTGACGTACGACCAGGTGGCGCCGTGGTCGGTGCTGGCGTACAGGTCGAGTTCGGTCGTCGACAGGTCGCTGGGGATGGAGTTGCCGGCGGCGAGGATCGTACCGGCCGGGAAGCTGCCGACCTGCGTGGGCAGTTCGTAGAGGAACGGCTGGTAGCGCATGCCGAAGCCGTTGTGGGTGTCGCTGATGCTGGAGATCTGCGTCCAGCTGTTGCCGTTGTCGGTGCTGCGGTAGACCGGGAAGACAGGGGTGCCCGAGCTGTACTGCTCGAACGTGGAGAGCAGGGTGCCGTCGGAGGAACCGCTGTACTGCAGGCGCACCGCTCGCGGGTAGAGCGAGCCCGGGGACGGCGCGCCCGACGGCGGGGTGTACATCGTCTGTGAGGCGCGGGCGACAGCGTGCGCCTGGCCCGAGGCGGGGAGGACGAGCGCGACGGCTGCTGCGAGAAGGGCCAGGAGAAACGTCACTGCGTAGGTGCGGGGAACGGCGCGGAGTCTGGCGCCTTCCGTGGTGGTGGACATGTGCGGCTCCCATAACTGTCAGGGGGGAGGTGGTGCTGGGCAGCCGCCGCTCCCGGAACCGGCCCGGTGCGGGAGCGACGGTGTCACGGGGGTCAGACGGCGCGGCGCAGCCGGATGACGTTCCAGGAGACGGGCTGAAGGTGTACGGCGAGACGGCCGTCGACGACCGGCGCGGTGTCGATGGCGCGTGGGCTGACCCGGTCGGGGTCCTGCTGGGTGTTGGTGGCGCTGAGGTCCGGGTCGCTGAGCACCGAGTGCTCCACCACGGCGTATCCAGGGAACGCCCTCAGATCCAGGGCGAGTTCGACGGACTCACCCTGGTGCCGGTTGACGGCGAACACGGTCAGCTCGTCGGCCCCCTCTCCCCCGGCGACGTGCGTGGCGACGGCGTCGACGACGGGTACCTCGCCGAAGCGGGCCGTGTCGTACACCGGCGTGACCGGCTCCACCCTGAGGACGGTGCCGCGGGCATGGCGGGCGGCCTGGGCGAAGGGGTGGAAGGTGGTCTGGCGCCAGCTGGGGCCGCCGGCCTCGCTGCGGATGGGCGCGATGACGTTGACGAGCTGGGCGAGGCAGGCGGCGGTGACGCGGTCACTGTTGCGCAGCAGGCTGATCAGCAGCCCGCCTACGACGACGGCGTCCGCGACGTTGTACTCGTCCTCGATGACGCGCGGGGCGACGGCCCAGTCGGCAGGCTTGTCCTGCCCCTCGAAGCGGGACTGGTACCAGACGTTCCACTCGTCGAAGGACAGGTTGATCCGCTTCTTCTTGCGCTGCTTGGCCCGGATGTGGTCGGCGGTGGCGACCACCGACTCCACGAACCTGTCCATGTCGACGGCCGACGCGAGGAAACTGCCCAGGTCGCCGTCGACTTCCTCGTAGTAGGCGTGGCAGGAGATGTAGTCGACCTGGTCGTACGCCTCTTCCAGGACGGTGGCCTCCCAGGCGCCGAAGGTCGGCATGGAGGAGCTGGAGCTGCCGCAGGCCACCAGTTCCAGGCCGGGGTCGACCATGCGCAGGGCCCGGCCGGTCTCGGCGGCCAGGCGGCCGTACTCCGCGGCGGTCTTGTGGCCGGTCTGCCAGGGGCCGTCCATCTCGTTGCCCAGGCACCACATCCCGATACCGAAGGGGTCCCGGGCGCCGTTCTTGATCCGCTGGTCGGACCAGGCGGTTCCGCCGGGGTGGTTGCAGTACTCCAGCAGGTCCAGGGCCTCCTGGACACCGCGGGTGCCGAGGTTGAGGGCCATCATCGGCTCGACGCCGGCCTTGGCGGCCCAGGAGTGGAACTCGTGCAGGCCGAAGGCGTTGGTCTCGGTGCTGTGCCAGGCGAGGTCGAGACGGGTGGGGCGCTCGGCCACCGGTCCGACGCTGTCCTCCCAGCGGAAGCCGGAGACGAAGTTGCCGCCCGGGTAGCGGACGGTGGTCACTCCCAGCTCGCGGACCAGGTCCAGTACGTCGCGGCGCAGGCCGTCCTCGTCGGCGTACGGGTGGCCGGGCTCGTAGATGCCGGTGTAGACGCATCGGCCCATGTGCTCGACGAACGAGCCGAAGGTGCGGGGGCTGACGTCGGCGACCCGGAAAGCGGGGTCGACGGTCAGGGAGGCGTGCAGCATGAATCGCTCCGGGAGAACGGGAGAAGGCGCGCGGGGAGGACCGCGGGGCGGCGGCCGGCGCGGGAGGAGAGGCAGGAAAGGCAGGAAAGGCAAAAGAGGGAGGAGGGGAGGAAAGAAGGAGGGGAGCAAAGGAGAGGAACGCGCGGGAGTAAGTCCGGGCGCGCCGACGTCACTTGAGCGGTGTCACCTGAGCGTCCTCACTTGAGGCTGCCGACGGTCAACCCGCCGCGCCAGTACCGCTGGAGCAGGAGGAAGGCGAGGATCAGCGGCAGGATCGCCACCAGCGAGCCCACGACGACCAGCGTGAACAGCGCGTTGGCGCCACTCTGCACCATCGCGCCGGCGTACCAGGACTGCAGGCCGACGGTGAGCGGGAACAGCTTGTCGTTGTTGAGCATCACCAGCGGCAGGAAGAAGTTGTTCCAGGTGCCGACCATGGAGAACAGCAGCACCGTCACCAGCGCGGGTTTCAGCGTGGGCAGCGCGACGTTGAACAGCACGCGCAGCTCGCCGGCCCCGTCGACGCGGGCCGCCTCCAGCAGTTCGTCCGGCAGGGAGTCCTGGACGTACACCCGCACCAGGTACACACCGAACGGGTTGAGCAGCGAGGGCAGGATGACCGCCCACATGGTGTCCGTCAGGGCCACCTTGCTCAGCAGCAGATAGGTGGGGATGGCCAGCGCGGTCGCGGGGACCATGATCGCGCCGAGCAGGCTGGAGAACAGCAGGTTCCGGCCGGGGAAGCGGTACTTGGCGAAGGCGTAGCCCGCGAAAGTGGCCACCGCGGTGGCGCCGACGCCGCTGACACCGGCGTAGACGACGGTGTTGCCCATCCAGCGCAGGTACTCGCCGTCGTTGTACGTGAACAGCTGCCGGAGGTTGTCCACGATGGAGCCCGGCGAGTGGAACCACAGGGCCGCGGTGGAGAACAGCGCGTCGTTGTTCTTGGTGGCGGCGACGAGCAGCCACCAGAACGGCATCAGGAAGTAGAGGATCATCGCCACCATCACCACGTTGACGGTGACGCGCCCCTTGGAGACGCGCGGCTTGCGGCGCGCGTGGTGGGTGGCGGGGACGGCTGGGGTGGCTACGGCGGTCGTCACTTCAGTCCGCTCCTTCGGCGCGCGGCGAACAGGAACAGGTAGGAGCCGACGAAGACCACCGCGCCCAGGGCGAAGGAGATCGCGGCGGAGTAGTTGAACTCGGAGTACTGGAAGGCGAGGTTGTAGGCGTAGAGGTTCGGCGTGTAGTCCGGGGTGATCACCGAGGAAGCGATGGGCCTGAGGACCCGCGGCTCGGTGAAGAACTGGAGCGTGCCGATGATGGTGAACATCAGCGTGAGCACCAGCGCCGAGGACACCATCGGGATCTTGATGCGCAGGGCCGTCTGCACCGGACCGGCTCCGTCGAGCTTCGCCGCCTCGTAGACCTCGCGGGGCAGGCCCTGCAGGGCCGCGTACAGGACGATCATGTTGTAGCCGGTCCACTGCCAGGTCACGATGTTGCCCAGCGAGGTCAGCATCAGGCTGTGGGAGAGCAGGTTGACCGAGCCCAGGCCCAGCGCGTGGGTGAGCGACTGGACGGGGCCGAAGGTCGGGCTGTACAGGAAGCCCCACATCAGGGCGCCGATCACCGCGGGCACGGCGTACGGCATGAACAGGGTCATCCGGAAGACCTTGGCGAGGCGGCTGGTGACCTCGTCGATGAGCAGGGCTCCGACCAGCGCGAGCCCCAGCATGAGGGGGATCTGTACGACGCCGAAGAGCGCCACCCGTGCCAGGCCGGACAGGAACTGGTGGTCGGTGAACGCCTGCTGGTAGTTGGCGAACCAGCTGAAGTGGTCGCCGCCGACCAGGGTGGAGGTGCGCAGGCTCAGCCAGAAGGCGTAGCCGAGCGGGGCCACCAGGAAGGCGAGGAACAGCAGGGTGAACGGGGTGACCAGGAACAGGCCCATCAGCTGGTGCCGGGCGCGGGAGGACAGCCGTCCGGTACGCGGTCCGGCACTCCCGCCGGCCGTCACGGTGCCACGGCCCCTGCGGACCGGTGTGTCAGGGGGCGCGGCCGCGGCGGCCGCGGCGGATCCCTGCCTGAGCAGGCTCATCAACATCTCCTAGCGGGTCTGGATGCCCCCGCCGACGACTGGCACGGACGGATCGCGTCGGCGGGGGCGGTACAAGCGGGTACTGCGGCTGCCGCGGGGTACTGCGACTGCTTCGGGCACTGCGACTGCCTCGGGCACTTCAGCTGCCGCGAGTACTGCGGCTGCCGCGAGTACTGCGGCTGCCGCGAGCGGGCTACTTGCTGACCTTGAAGCCCTGCTTGGACGCGTAGGAGGTCACCTGCTGCTGGACGTTGTCGGCGACGGACGACCACGGGGTCTGGCCCTGGATGGCCTTGCCCACCTCGGTGGTCTGGGTGTTGTAGGCGAAGTCCTGGAACGGGCTCCAGTCGAAGGTCCCGATGCCGTTGGCGGCGGGCACGAAGACCTTGTTGACCTGCTGGCCACCGAAGAAGGCGTACTTCTTGTCCTGGAAGTACGCGCCGTTGAGGACCGGGTTGACGGTCGGGAACAGGTAGGCCTGGTCGATGCCGATCTTCCAGGCCTCCTGCGAGGTGCCGAACAGCTCCCGGGCGACCTCGGTGGCCTCCTTGGGGTGCTGGGTCTTGCTGGTCACCGAGAAGGCCGAACCGCCCCAGTCGCCCTGGGCGCTGCCACCGGCCGTCCACTGCGGCAGCGGGGCCGCGCGCCACTTGCCCGCGGTCTTCTTCGCCACGCTGGAGAGATAGCCGGGGCCCCAGCCGGCGGCCAGGTAGGTGGCGTACTTGCCGGTGCTGAGCCCGTTGTAGAAGTCGGTGGTCGCGTACGACGCGGTGTCGACGAGCTTGTTCTTCACCAGGTCGCCCCAGTAGTCGTACACCTGCTTGGCACCGGCGTCGTTCAGCTTGACGCCGATGTCGGGCAGCTTGCTCGCCGAGTAGTCGTAGGGGCGGGCGCCGGCCTGCCACTGCAGGCCCTGGAGCCAGCCCGCGGCCGTCTCGTCGCTGCCGAAGTCGGTCATGTACGCGTTCGGGTTCGCCTTGTGCAGCTTGGCGGCCTCGTCCTTGTACTCGGCCCAGGTGGTCGGGATCTTCAGGCCGTACTTCTTGAAGATGTCCGCCCGGTAGAGCATCGCCATGGGGCCGGCGTCGACCGGGATCGCGTAGACGTGGTCACCGTCGGAGACCTGCTTCCAGGCCCAGTCCACGTAGTCGCCCTTGTCGTCGTTCGCGCCGTACTTGCTCATGTCGAGCAGGCCCTTGGTGAGCTGGATGGTCGGCAGCTCCTGGAACTCCAGCATCACGACGTCGGGTGCGCCCTGCCCGGCCTTGAGCGCCGTCTTCAGCTTGGTGTACTCGTCCTGGCCGACGCCGGCCTGCACCCAGTCGACCTGGACGTCCTTGTGCGTCTTGTTGAACTGGGCCACGACCTGCTTGAACTGGGGGTACCACGCCCACACCTTGATGTGCACGGGGCCGTTCCCGGCAGCACCCGAACCGCTGCCGCCGCCACTGCCACCACCGCAGGCGGCGAGGAGCGTCGTCGCGACGGCGGCGGACACCACCGCGGTGGCGACCCGGCGGACGGAAGGGAGCTTTCTGCTGGCAGACATGGGCGTTCTCCTGGTGAGGTACTGGGGAGCGAGGGAGTGGGGAGAAGCGGTACGAGGCGTGCGGAGCAGCGGTACGAGGCGCGAGGGGAAGCGGTACGAGGGTGTGCTGGACCGGCGGTTCGGCCAGGCACCGCTGGTGCGACGGAGAGCAGTTGTGTTCGAAGACGGTCGTGTTCGAAATGCCGGACGTGGTCCGGGTGTTGGGCCGGAGACAGGCGGCGTTCCTGTCACCGGTCGGCCAATGACCCTGCGATGAGGGGACGTGCGCCGCGCCGGGGGTTTGCCTCGGTCGCGGAGAGGGGTGCTGCATGATCACGCAGCCGGATCGGCTCTGCTACGCTTTTGCAGCGCTGCAGAAGTGTTAACCAGGAAGTTGCTGCGCTGCAATAGGTAACTTCATGGAAACTTCAAAAAAAGCTTCAACAACCGGAACCCAGCAGATCCCGACAGATCAGACAAAAGGTGAGCCATGGGAAGAGGCGTAACACTTCGCGACGTGGCGGAACGTGCCGGCGTCTCCAGCCGTACCGTGTCCAACGTCGTCAACGGCTACGCACCGGTCGCCGAGGCCACCCGCGCCCGGGTGCAGCAGGCGGTGGACGAGCTCGGCTACCGGCCCAACGTGCTCGCCCGCAACCTCGCCGCCGGACGCTCCGGGCAGATCGCGGTGGTCGTGCCGTACCTGGACACGCCGTACTTCTCCGAACTGCTGCAGGGCATCATCCGCGCCGCCCGGATCCAGGGGTACAACGTCCTGATCGACCAGACCGACGGCGACGCCGAGCACGAGAAGCTGTTCCTCTCCCGCGGCTCCGAACGACTGCTCTTCGACGGGGTCATCTTCAGCCCGCTGGGCCTGGCCCAGGCGGACCTGGCCGGCCGCGACCCCAGCCTGCCCTTGGTCGTGCTCGGCGAGCGGGTCAGCGACGGCGGCTTCGACCACATCGGCATCGACGACGTCAGCGCGTCCCGGGAGGCCACCGAACACCTGATCGGTCTCGGCCGACGCCGTATAGCGGCGATCGGCGACCAGCCGTACCGCACCGGCGAGGCGGCCCAGCTGCGCACGCGGGGCTTCCGACTGGCCCACGAGCGCGCCGGGCTCCCCGTGCACGAGGAGCTCGTCGTCTCCACGCCACGCTTCAACCGCTCCGACGGCGCCGCCGCCATGGCCCACCTGCTCGATCTGGCGGAGCCCCCGGACGCGGTCTTCTGCTACAGCGACCTGGTCGCCCTGGGCGCCCTGCGCACCCTGGCCTCCCGCGGCCTGCGCGTCCCCGAGGACGTCGCCGTCGTCGGCTACGACGACATCGAGGACGGCCGGTACGCCAACCCGTCCGTCACGACGATCTCGCCGGACAAGAAGCTGATCGCCGAAACGGCGGTGGAGCGGCTGCTCATCCGGATCACCAGCTCAACTCCCGTACCGGGGCGGGAGATCCGGGCACCCCATCGGCTCGTCATCCGGGAGAGCACGGTGGGGCGGGAGGCCGCGACCGGGCGCGATGGGCATCAGGTGCCGCGATAGCCTGCCGAGGGGGACGGCGCCGGCCTCGTCGCTTCACTGAGCCGCTGGGCGCATCTGGAGCCCGCCTCGGATGTTCCGCGGGGTCATCCCCGCCATGGACCGCCCGGCCCCCTGATGTCTTATCGCCGATAAACGGGATGCCCTGCCAAGCTGGCGAGCGTCGACCGCCGAGAAACGCCAGCGACCGGGCCTCCAGGCTCTGGTAGGGCGCCGGCAGGGCCACTCTTCGAGCACAGGCACCGAAGCGGTATTCATTGGTATTCTCTGGTTATGGCTGACACCACGATCAAGATCGATGAAGGCACAAGAGATCGCCTTCGCACGCTGGCCGAAGAGCGCGGTCTGAGTACTCGTGCGTACGTGGAACGCGTTGTCGCGGCAACTCCCACCGAAGGCGAACGGGCCGAGCGGACGGCACGAGCGATCGCGTACGTCCGCGCGAACCTGCGGCCGGACCTGACCGATGAGGACGTGCGCGAGGCTCAGGCCTGGCGAGCGGAAATCGCCGCGGGTCGCTTGGGGGAGCGCCGTTGATCATCCTGGATCACACGGCGGTGGTCGCCCTGTGCAGGGGGCATCGCCTGCTGTCCGGACTGGCCGTGGTCGAGGTCGACGATCCGCTTCAGCGCGCGCATGTCCCCGCGTTGTGCCTGTTCGCGGCAAGCCAGGAACTACCTGGTGCGGCGGCGCACACGGGCGCGCTTCCCGGCTTGGAGTTCCTGCCTCTCGACTTCGCGGGTGCGGCAGCCGTGGAACAGGCGACTGTAGCGGGCGTCGACTGGCGGCACGCGCACGCGGTTTACGCCTCGGCGGCCGGCCAGGGCGAAGGTCAGGTACTGACGGCGACCCCGGAGGCGTACGACGGCACGGGTGTATGGGTGGTGGACATCGGCAAGCCGTGAGACCGGCCAGGACGGTACGCCTCACTCGGTGTTGAGACCGCGAACCCCTGCGCACGGACGGATTCCGGCCCGGATCTCTGTGGAGTTCCGGGCCTTCGTCGTTGCCGGCTTTCCGGGGGCTCGTAGGGGAACGCGTCCCGCAGGACGCCCTGCGCTCCTGCCCGCATCGCCCGGCCCCGCCGGTGCGCCCGAGATCGTAAGTAGGTACGGAACGGCCCCCTCCGCAGGGCCGTTCGGCCCCGGACGCCGGAGCCCGCGCGGACACACGATGTGAGCACCCCACTTGTCCCGCCAACGGGCAGCGGAAGAGAAATGAGGCACGGCCATGAGGTACGCAGCTCCGGGCGCAGAGGGCAGCCCCGTTCATGTCTCGCCGCGTTACGAGAACTTCATCGGCGGCAAGTGGGAGGCTCCCACCACCGGTGAGTACACGACGAACGTCAGCCCGGCCACCGGCCGGCCGATCTGTGAGGTCCCCAAGTCCGGGCCGGCGGACATCGAACTCGCCCTGGACGCGGCCCACTCCGCGAAGGAAGCGTGGGGCGGGGCCTCCCCGGCCGAGCGCGCCGCGGTGCTGAACGCGATCGCCGACGCCATCGACGCCAACGCCGAGATGCTCGCGGTCACCGAGAGCTGGGAGAACGGCAAGCCGGTCCGCGAGACGCTGGCCGCCGACATCCCGCTGGCCGCCGACCACTTCCGTTACTTCGCGGCGGCTGCGCGGTCCGAGGAGGGCTCGATCACCCAGATCGACAGGGAGACGGTGGCGTACCACTTCCGCGAGCCGCTGGGCGTGGTCGGTCAGATCATCCCGTTCAACTTCCCGCTGCTGATGGCCGCGTGGAAGATCGCCCCGGCGCTGGCGGCCGGCAACTGCACCGTCATCAAGCCCGCCTCGCCCACCCCGTGGTCGATCCTGAAGCTGATGGAAGTCATCGGCGACGTCGTGCCGCCGGGCGTCATCAATGTCGTCAACGGCCCCGGCGCGGAGATCGGCAAGGCGCTGGCCGCCAACAAGCGCATCGCCAAGATCTCCTTCACCGGCGAGACCGTCACCGGCCGGCTGATCATGCAGTACGCGGCACAGAACATCATCCCGGCCACGCTGGAGCTGGGCGGCAAGTCGCCGAACATCTTCTTCTCCGACGTCATGGCCACCGACGACAGTTTCCTGGACAAGGCCGTCGAGGGCCTGGTGCTGTACGCGTTCAACAAGGGTGAGGTGTGCACCTGCCCGTCCCGGGCGCTGATCCAGGAGGACATCTACGAGGAGTTCATGGCCCGCTGCCTGGCGCGGATCCGTGCCATCGAGCAGGGCGACCCGCTCGACACCGCGACCATGATCGGCCCGCAGGTCTCCCGGCAGCAGGTCGAGAAGATCGCCTCGTACGTGGAGATCGGGCTGAAGGAGGGCGCCGAGCTCCTGGCCGGCGGCCACCGCGCCGAGATCGGCGGCGACTTCGCGGACGGCTACTTCTTCGAGCCGACCGTCCTCAAGGGCCACAATAAGATGCGGGTCTTCCAGGAGGAGATCTTCGGGCCCGTGCTCGCGGTCACGACCTTCAAGGACGAGGCCGAGGCGCTGGAGATCGCCAACGACACCCTGTACGGCCTCGGGGCCGGGGTGTGGACCCGCGACGGCGACCGGGCGTACCGCATGGGCCGCGCGATCAAGGCGGGCCGGGTCTGGACGAACTGCTACCACCAGTACCCGGCGGGCGCGGCGTTCGGAGGCTACAAGGTCTCCGGCATCGGCCGCGAGAACCACAAGATGATGCTGGACCACTACAGCCAGACCAAGAACCTGCTGGTCAGCTACGGTACCCAGCCGCTCGGTCTGTTCTAGGGACGTGCCTGGCATGCCTGAGAACGGATACGCCGGGCGTGTTGTCGCCACTGCGGCGGCACGCAGGGCCATCGAGTCCCTGCGCGCCGCCACCGGGGGGCTGTTGATGTTCGTCCAGTCCGCCGGGTGCTGCGACGGGAGCGACCCGATGTGCTTCCGGGCCGGTGAACTGGCCGTCGGCGACGGCGACATGTTGCTCGCCGTCGTGGACTCCTGTCCCTTCTACATCGACGCCGACCAGTACCAGGCCCTCGGCCGCCCCCGCCTGATCCTCGACGTCGGGCCCGGTTCCCCGGGCGGTTTCTCCCTGGCGGCCGGGGACGGAACGCACTTCACGGCGCGAGTCGTCGCACCCAACCCTCACCTCACACCTACGGAGCACGTCATGAAGGCAGCAGTGGTCACCGAGTTCGGCAAGCCGCTCGAAATCCAGGAACTCCCCGTCCCCGAGCCCGGCCCCGGCCAGGTGCTGGTCCGTATGGAGGCCTCCGGGTTGTGCCACACCGACATACACGCGGCGCACGGCGACTGGCCCGTCAAGCCGAACCCGCCCTTCGTGCCCGGTCACGAGGGCGTGGGCCCGGTCGAGCGGGTCGGCGAGGGCGTCGACGCCGCTCGGGTCGGAAAGCGGGTCGCCATCCCGTGGCTGGGTTCGTCGTGCGGGCACTGCCGGTACTGCGTCTCCGGCTGGGAGACGCTGTGCCAGAGCCAGGTCAACACCGGCTACTCGGTGGATGGTTGCTTCGGCGAGTACGTCGTCGCCGACGCGGGCGCGGTCGTCGAGGTCCCGGACGGCGTCAGCTCGCTGGACGCGGCACCGCTGACCTGCGCGGGCGTCACCACGTACAAGGCGGTCAAAGTCGCCCGCGTGGTGCCGGCCGAGCGGGTCGCGGTGTTCGGCATCGGCGGCCTCGGTCACCTCGCGGTGCAGTACGCGCGGCTGGTCGGCGCCTTCGTCACCGCGGTCGACATCGAACCGGACAAGCTCGGGGTGGCCCACGAGCTCGGCGCCGACCACCTGGTCAACGCCCGTACTCACGACCCGGTCGAGGAGATCAAGGCCGTCGGCGGCGCCGACGTGGCCATCGTCCTCGCCGCCTCGCCGAAGGTCTTCGAGCAGGCGTACCGGTCCCTCAACCGGGGCGGCCGGCTGGTGTGCGTGGCCCTCCCCGGCGACGACGCGGCCATCAAGGTACCGATCTTCGAAACCGTGCTGTTCGGCATCTCCGTCATCGGCTCCATCGTCGGCACCCGCCAGGACCTCGCGGAGGTCTTCGCACTGCACGCCGCCGGCCGTACCCGGGTGGTCGCCGAGGCGCGGCGCCTGGACCAGGTCAACGACGCCATCGACGAAGTCCTGGACGGGCGGGCCGAAGCCCGGCTCGTCTTCGAGTTCTGACGCTCGCGGAAACGCGCGGACCCTCCTGGAAACGCGCGGAACCTCGCGGAAAGTGAAAGGCAGTCGATCATGGGAACCATCACCGTAGGGGCCGTGCGGGAGCGGGCACCCGGCGAACGCCGCGTCGCCCTCGTCCCCGAGGCCGTGACCCGCCTCGGTCAGGCCGGCCTCGACGTACTCATCGAGGCCGGGGCGGGGGCGGGCGCCTGGTTCGCCGACGCCGACTACACGGCGGCGGGTGCGTCCGTCGTGTCCGCCGGGGAACTGTGCCGGCGCGCCGACGCCGTCCTGTGCGTCGGTCCGCCGGACGAGGAGACCGCGGGCGCGCTGCGCTCCGGGCAGACGCTCATCGGCCTGCTCGCCCCCCTGCGGCACCCGGGCCGCGTACACGACTGGGCCGAACACGGTGTGACCGCGGTGAGCCTGGACCTGCTGCCCCGCACCCTCAGCCGCGCCCAGTCCATGGACGCCCTCACCTCGCAGGCGAGCGTCGCCGGCTACAAGGCGGTCCTGCTCGCGGCCGACTCCTACGACCGCTTCCTGCCGATGCTGACCACCGCCGCGGGCACCTCCAAGCCCGCCGCGGTGCTCGTCCTCGGCGCCGGGGTGGCCGGGCTGCAGGCGATCGCCACGGCCCGCCGCCTCGGCGCGGTGGTCAGCGCGTACGACGTGCGCCCCGCGTCGAGAGGGGAGGTGGAGTCCCTCGGCGCCCGGTTCCTGGACCTGTCGGCCGTGTCGTCGGGTGCCGGGACGGGCGGGTACGCCCGGGAGCTGACCGAGCGTGAGCAGCTCGCGCAGCAGGAGGCGCTGGACGCGCACATCGCCCGCTCCGACATCGTGATCACCACCGCCCAGGTGCCCGGCCGCAAGCCGCCGCTCCTGGTGACCGCGCAGGCCCTGGAACGGATGCGGCCCGGATCGGTGGTCGTCGACATGGCGGCGAGCGAACTCGGGGGCAACGTCGAGCTGTCGAAGCCCGACAAGACCGCCGTGCTGTACAGCGGGGTGACGGTGATCGGCGCCGGGAACCTGCCCTCGGCGATGGCCACCGCCGCCTCCACCGCCTACGCCCGCAACATCGGCGCCCTGCTGACCCACCTCGTGCGGGACGGCGCGCTGACCATCGACCTCGCCGACGAGATCCAGGCCGGCGTCGTGATCACCCACAACGGGCAGATCGTCAACCCCGCTCTCTCCGGAGGACCGTCATGAACCTCGACCTCCTCACCGCGGTGACCGTCTTCGTGCTGAGCGTCCTGGTCGGCTTCGAGGTCATCAGCAAGGTCCCGGCGACCCTGCACACCCCGCTGATGTCCGGCGCGAACGCCATCCACGGCATCGTCGTGATCGGCGCGACGCTGATCGCCGCCGAGGCGCACAGCGCCCTCGGCTACCTGCTGGCCTTCGTGGCGGTGGCCTTCGGCGCGATGAACGTCGTCGGCGGTTACGTCGTCACCGACCGCATGCTCCACATGTTCCGGGCCCGACCCGCCGCACCGGCGGCACCGGAGCCCCAGAAGGACGAGAGCTGATCGCCATGAACACCGTCGAAACCACCGTCGGTTACACCTTCCTGGGCGCGGCAGCCTGCTTCGTCCTCGGCCTGCACCTGATGAACTCCCCCCGCACCGCCCGCCGCGGCAACACCCTCTCCGCTGCGGGCATGGCCGCCGCCATCACGGCCACCGTGGTCCTGCTGGCGGACCAGGGCGCCATCACCGCCACCGGCTGGCTGGTCCTGCTGCTCGGCGGCGTCCTCGGCTCCGGCCTCGGGCTCTACGCGGCCCGCAGGGTCGAGATGACCTCGATGCCGCAACTCGTCAGCCTGTTCAACGCGGTGGGCGGAGGCGCCGCCGTACTGATCACCGTCACCGATCTGCTCCAGACCGGCCGTCCGGGCGACCTGGCGGCGCGGGTCACCGTGCCGGGCGCACTGGACATCGTGATCGGCGCGGTCACCTTCTCCGGTTCACTCATCGCCGCCGGCAAGCTCCAGGGCACCATCCCCGGCCGCCCCATCGTCTTCCGCGGAGCCCGCGCGGCGAGCGTGGCCCTGCCGGCCGTCTTCACGCTGGGAACGCTCTGGCTGGTCCTGGACCCCGCGAGCGTCACCGCGATGCTCATCCTGCTGCCGGCCGCGCTCGCCTTCGGCGTCTGTATGGTCCTGCCGATCGGCGGCGCGGACATGCCCGTCGTGATCTCGCTGCTCAACGCGTTCACCGGCACGGCCGTGGCCATGGCCGGCTTCGTCCTCGACGAACCCGCCCTCATCATCGCCGGCGCCCTTGTCGGCGCCTCCGGAGGCATCCTCACCAAGCTCATGGCCGACGCCATGAACCGCTCCATCGCCAACATCATCATCGGCGGGTTCGGCACCGGCGACACCGCCGTGGCCGTCGGCGCGGGCGGGGCCGGAGCCCAGGTCCGCTCGGTCTCCGCCGACGACGTGGCCATCCAACTCGCCTACGCCGGCAAGGTCATCATCGTCCCCGGCTACGGCCTGGCCGCCGCCCAGGCCCAGCACGAACTCGCCGACCTCGCCAACCTGCTGGAGGAGCACGGCATCGACGTGAGCTACGCCATCCATCCCGTCGCCGGCCGCATGCCCGGCCACATGAACGTCCTCCTCGCGGAAGCCAACGTCCCTTACCCCCAGCTCAAGGAGATGGAAGACGTCAACGCCGAGTTCTCCCAAGCCGACGTAGCCCTGGTGATCGGCGCGAACGACGTCACCAACCCCGCCGCCCGACGCCCCGGCAACGCCATCTCGGGCATGCCGATCCTCGACGTCGACCGTGCCAAGAGCATCGTCGTCATCAAGCGCTCGATGGGCCACGGCTACGCCGGCATCGACAACGAGTTGTACGCCAACCCGAAAACCGGCATGTTCTTCGCGGACGCCAAGAAGGGACTCACCGAGCTGAAGAGCGCGGTGCGGACCTTCGTCTCCTAGACCGCCTCATCCTCGACCGTTCCGGCGTTCGCGCTGTCAGGCCGGTGGCTCCTGTTCCGGTGCCCATCGGTCTGACAGCCTGTCCGGCCGCACGACCACACCTCCGGCCGGCTCTTCCCCAGTCGCCGTCTCGGGGTCCCTCTCTTCACGGGACTTGAGCGTCTGATGTCATGCACGGAGGTCAGGCATGCAGCCGTTCACTGTCAATGGCCGTGCAAGGATGAATAACCCTGAAATGACAGTAAAGAAGGGTTATTTTGCGAATAAGGTTATAGTTCATTCAGAATGAGAAATTATATGTTTCCGGAGAGAGGCCCCCTTTGTCCCTGACAGACAAAGCCATCGAGCAGATCCGCGAGCTCATTCGCTCGGGAGCACTGCCGCCGGGCTCCAAGCTGCCTCCAGAGCCGGATCTGGCGGCACAGTTGGGGCTGTCGCGCAATCTGGCGCGGGAAGCGGTCAAGGCGCTGGCCGTCGCCCGGGTGCTGGAGGTCAGACGGGGAGACGGCACCTACGTGACCAGCCTGCAGCCGAGTCTGCTGCTGGAGGGGATCGGGGGTGCGGTGGACCTGCTGCAGGGCGACGCGGGTGCCCTGTTGGACCTGATGGAGGTCAGGCGGCTGCTCGAACCGGTCGCCACCGCGCTGGCCGCCACCCGGATCTCCGACGAGGGCCTGGCCGAGGCGAAGCGGCACCTGGACGCCATGCGGGAAGCCCGCGACGATGTCGAGCAACTCAACGCGCACGACGCGGCGTTCCACCGCGCGGTGGTCGCCGCCACGGGCAACGAGTCACTGGTCACGCTCCTGGAGGGCGTCTCGGGTCGCACCCTGAGGGCCCGCATCTGGCGCGGCCTGGTCGACGGCCAGGCCGCGGGGCGCACCCTCGCGGAACACGAGGCGATCTTCAATGCCCTGTCCCGCCGCGACGCCGCACTCAGCCAGGCCGCCGCGCTGCTGCACGTCGGCAACACCGAGCAGTGGCTGCGGGAACACCTGGATGCCACGCCGGTCACCTCCGAGACGCGGGCGAAGCCGGTGAAGTAGCCCGTCAGGTCGGCGATGAGGCGGACGCTGCCGGCGCCGCAAGCGCCTCGCGTGTGGCTGCGCGGCGCCGTCGCGCCGGCCCTGATCGGTCCTGGCGCGACAGGGTCCTGCCGGCAGGGAGGGTGAGGGGGCGCGGGGGGCGACAGGGAGGGGGGAGACCGACGGTGCGAGCCGCCCGGCCCCCTGTCACCGTCCTCCGTATCCCCGGAGCCCTTCCCCTGGTCTCTGCATGTCGCAAAGATCCCCCCATGGTTCCCCTGGGGCTGAGGACAACATCTGTCAACTCTTGATAAGAAAAGCACACACATCTGGTTAAGAGGGATTGCTCCTGTGTGCGCTCATGCCGGCACAGGCAGGTCGCCGCCAGGGTGAGGCTTCGACCACCGCAACCATCCTGTCCACGGATATGACGGTGTGTCAGTTCTAGGGGAGATTCTGCATGGCCAAGAAGGTCCACGCTGCGCTGGGACGTCCCAGACACGCGGCGGGCAAGACCGGCGGACGGGCTCGGAGCATCACGGCGATAACCACCGCCGCTGTCGCTCTCACCGTCGCCGCCACCGCCGCCTACGGCGCGGTCACCGATGGGGCCGAGACGGGATCGCACGCACCCAAACGCATAGGCACGGCCCCCCGCGTCCCGGCCGGCGCGACCGCGGCCGGCACCACCGCTTCGGGAACCGCGCTGCACATCGGCGTGAACCTCGCCCCGCGTGACCCGCAGGCGCTGGCCGACTTCGTCACCGCGGTGTCCACCCCGGGCAACTCCCGGTACCACCAGTACCTGGCCAAAGGGCAGTTCGCCTCGGTCTTCGGCCCGACGCCCGCCACCATCGCCAAGGTCTCCCAGGCCCTGAGGGCGGCCGGTCTCACTCCCGGCAAGGCCAGCCCGGACGGCCTGTCCATCCCGGTCACCACCACCGTCGCCAAGGCGTCCGACGCCTTCGACACCGGCTTTCGGAACGTCCGGCTCAAGGACGGCACCACCGACTACATGAACACCGAGGCTCCCGCGCTGCCCGCGAACATAGCGGCGTCGGTGACCGGGATCGTCGGCCTGAGCGACATCAACACCATCACCAGCCACCACTCAGCCGTGCGCCAGGCGAGCAGGACCGGCGCTGCCGCCGGACGCGCCGCGCGCGCCGTGGCCCCGCACACGTACAGCCCGGGACTCTGCACCGACTTCACCAGCTCCGGTTACACCGACGGCACCGACTACTACAGCCCCGGCAAGCTGGCCGGTACCTACGGCATGAGCAGCTCCGCCACTGTCGGCGCGGGGCAGACCGTGGCCGTGTTCGAGCTGGAGAACGTCGACGCCGGCAGCATCGCCGCGTACCAGTCCTGCGTGGGTACCAGCACCCCGGTCTCCACCGTGTTCGTCGATACGACGGCAGGGGCCGGCGCGCCGGCCACCGACGGATCGACCGGCGTGGAGTCGGCTCTCGACATCGAGGACCTGATCGGCCTGGTCCCGGGCGCGAGCATCATCGACTACCAGGGCGTGGACGCCGAGTCCGCGACCGACCAGAACGTGCTCGACGTCTACCAGCGGATGGTCACCGACGACCAGGCGCAGGTCATCTCCTCCAGCTGGGGTCTGTGCGAGGCCGCCGAGATCAGCGCGACCGCGAGCGCCGAGAACACCATCTTCGCGGAGGCCGCGGCGCAGGGCCAGAGCGTGGTCGCAGCGTCGGGCGACGACGGCTCCAGCGACTGCTACCGCGCGACCGGCTCCACCGCCAACGCCGTCGACGACCCCGCGAGCCAGCCCTACGTCACCGGCGTCGGCGGCACCACGATGAGCGGCTCGGGCAGCACCGCGACCCAGACGACGTGGAACCACGACGGCGGCAGCACCGGCGGCGGCGTCTCCTCACGCTGGGCTCCCGTGGTCTACCAGGGCGGTGTCGCCACCACCGCCAAGCGTGCCGTTCCGGATGTCTCCGCCCTGGCGGACCCGAACTCCGGCTACCCGATCTACTACCAGGACGACAGCCTCTCCTCCAGCCCCGTCCCCGGCATCATCGGCGGCACCAGCGGCGCCGCCCCGACGTGGGCCGCCGCCATCGTCCAGGCCAACGCCAGTACGGCCTGCCAGACGAACGGCCGGGTCGGCTTCCTCAACAACGCCCTCTACAAGGCCGCGCGGAGCAGCTACCCGACGAACTTCTGGGACGTCACCAGCGGCGACAACTCCGTCTACGTCACCGGCTACCCGGCGGCGGCCGGCTACGACGAGGCCACCGGCCTGGGCTCCCCCAAGGAGGCCGGCCTGATCACCTCGCTGTGCGCGGCCAAGGGCACCGCGGCCACGGGTGCCTCCACCTTCCACCCGCTCAGCAGCCCCAAGCGCCTGCTGGACACCCGCAACGGCACCGGTTGGGGCCTCAGCTCCATCCCGTCCACCAAACCCCTGGTCGCGGGCGGCACCGCCCCGGTCAAGATCGAAGGCGCCGGCGGGATCCCCAGCAGCGGCGTGACCGGTGTCGTACTCAACCTCACGGTCACCGGCACCACCGGCGCGGGTTCGTTGACCGCCTGGGCGGACGGCACCGCCAAGCCGTCGACCAGCAACCTCAGCTGGACCGGAGCGGGCCAGACCATCGCCGCCTCGTCGACCGTCACGGTGGCCGGTGACGGCGTGGTGGACCTCTACACCAGCAGCACCACCCACCTGATCGCCGATGTCCAGGGCTACTACACCAGCGGTACCACCGGGTCCAAGTACACGGCGCTGAAGCCGGCCCGCCTGCTGGACACCCGCTCCAAGGTCGGCATCCCCACCACCACCAAGATCACCAACGCGGTGGTCAGCCTCAAGGTCCGCGGCCACGGGGGCGTGCCGACCGGCGCCTCCTCCGTGGTGCTCAACCTGACGGCCACCCAGACCGTCGGCTCAGGCTACCTGGAGGCCTACCCCGAGGGCGCCACCCGCCCGACCGCCTCCAACGTCAACTGGGCGGCCACCGGGACCACCATCCCCAACCTGGTCGTCGTACCGATCGGCTCCGACGGCAACGTAAGCCTCTACGTCCACGGCACCAGCCACGTGATCGCCGACGTCTCCGGCTACTTCTCCACCAGCGGCTCGGCCTTCCACACCGTCACGCCGCTGCGCCTGCTGGACACCCGTACGACGACGGCGCTGGGAGCCGGCAAGACGCTGGCCCTGCAGATCTCGGGTCGCGACGGCATTCCGTCCACCGGCGTCAAGGCCGTCGTACTGACCGTCACCGTCACAGGCACCACCGGCAGCGGCTACCTCACCGCCTGGGCCGACGGCGGCACCCGTCCGACGGCCTCCAACCTGAACTGGGTGGCGGGCAAGACGATCGCCAACCAGGTGATCGTGCCGGTCGGCTCCGACGGCAAGGTCGATTTCTACGCCAGCAGCACCACCCAGGTGCTCGCGGACGTCGCCGGCTACATCAGCTGACACCCACCGGCAACACAACGGCGCTGCCCCACCGACCTCCACGGTCGGTGGGGCAGCGCCGTTGCAGGCGGGGTCCAAACCCTCATCCAGCGCCGACTGGAGCGGGACCAGCCGCGCGAGCTGATCGAAGACGCGGAAGCCGAACACGGCAGTCGACCAGGCAGCTGCCGAGACCGAGCGAGCGATCCTGCGCGGTGACGGCCCAGGCTCGGCGGACGCCGCGTGAGCGGCCCGCTCGTCCTGGCTGCGAAGGCCTGCCGAAACCCGTACGCCGCACACCCGAGCTCACCGAGTGGCTGGCTCCACGCCGGGGCGGAGGGCATCCGCGTCATCAGCTCCGTCACCCTCACCGAAGCCCGCGCCCCCGAAACGTTTCCTCCGGTCAGCCGGTCGTTTCGTCGATCACACAGGGCAGTGAATCGATCGGTAATCCTGTGACTGACCGCTACAAGACGTGGTTGTCCCAGGTATTCACCTGGAGATCACCATAAGGGGACTGCCTTGGTCATGCAGAACGTCGCGCGCCTCACCACGGCTCTGGCCACCGCAGGAGCACTTGTCCTCACCACGCCGGCCGGTGCGCACGCCGGAGCTATCGGGTCGACTCCCGTGCGCACCTTCGAGTACAGCGTGGGCGGTGTGACGATGAAGGTTCCGACGGGCTGCATGTTCACGCACATCGTCCGAGGGAGCGGCAGGAAGATCACGTATCAGAACGCGGGAGTCGACTGTGCTTTCGTCGGAGCGCTGAGCAGCGGTTTCTGCAACTGGCGCATCGACTTCACGTATGCCGACACCGACAACCGGTCCTACCGCACATCGCGCGGCAAGACGCACAGCGAGTGCAAGATCGACCCGATGCGGAACAACTCTCCACAGACTCTGCCTCGTTATGGCAAGGCGTGCGCCCACCTCTACGTCAACGGAGTGCGGCGTGTGAGTCAGTGTCACCACATCACGAAGTGAGTTGTTCATGATCGAGCAGCAAAAGAGACAGGATTCGGACCAGGCGTTGAAAATCCGGCGGCGCCGGGCCGGGATCGCCGCGTTCCTCGTCGGCCTCGTCGCCACGCTCGCCTTCTTCGCCTTCTTCCCCGGATTGCCGCACGTCATTGACTGGGGAGCAATTCTCTTGTCCCTCGCCGTGGGCGGACTTGCTCAGTGGGGCTGCCAGTCCTCGGTCACGAGAAAGGCAAAGGAGAAGGCCGAACGCATGTGATTGCGTCGGTGGAGCCAGGTTGAGGCTCCACTGAGCCCCTTGCGACAGCCCGGTCCGGGTGCGCGGAATCCAGCGCGGCTGCAACCACGTCCCTGGCCTCGAAGCCCTGGGCCCGCAGCGACTCCTCGGCGCCGTCCCGGCCGCCTGCCAGCTCCACGAGCTGGAGCAGGCTCTCGGCGAGCACCAGCAGATGCTCGGCATCGGTCATGTCCTCGGGAGACTGTAGTTCACGGTGCGCCAGTTCGCTCAGCGCGAGCGACGCGAGCTGGGCATCGCCGCGAAACTGGCGCAGCAGCCGTTCGCCCTCGCCGTCCGGCAACGCCGCGAGAAGGACGGCGAGCATCGCCTGCGCACTCACGCGGAACGGCATGGACCGTACGGCTTCGAGGAGTTGCCTCAGTGCGGCCCCCCGCTCGCCGCGGGCCGAAATCCAGCCGGCCAGTTCCGCGCGGGCGGCATCCGGGTCGTAGTCGTCCGCCAACACCCCCAGCAGGCCGGCCGCCGGCACTTGGGCCGGCTCACCGATCAGTCCGGCCGCGGTCCCCATCTGAAATGATCAGTTGAACGACAGCAGCGGGTGCACCCAGGCCGATCGGATCCTGGAGGAACCGGACGGACTCGGTGGGCTGCGGGCGGTCACGTACCGCTGTGCCGCAGACTGGCACCGATCGCTTGACCGACCAGGGAATGGATGTCATGACGGACCGGCCCTTGACGCTGATGGCAGTGCACGCCCACCCGGACGACGAAGCTACGGGAACAGGGGGTGTCCTGGCGCGTTATGCGGCGGAGGGCATCCGCACGGTGCTCGTCACGTGCACCGACGGTAGCTGCGGTGACGGTCCGGGGGGTGTCAAGCCGGGCGACCCCGGGCATGATCCAGCTGCCGTTGCCGTGATGCGCCGAGGCGAGCTGGAAGTGAGCTGTGACGTCCTGGGGGTGGGTCATCTCGAGCTGCTCGGGTACGCCGACTCCGGGATGATGGGCTGGCCGGCCAACACCGCGCCCGGGTCGTTCTGGAGTACACCCGTGGACGAGGCAGCCGCTCGGCTGGCCGAACTGATGCTGCGTTACCAGCCTGATGTCGTCGTGACCTACGACGAGAACGGGTTCTACGGCCACCCAGATCACATCCAGGCGAACCGGATCACGATGGCAGCGCTGTCGCTGACCGGGATGGCGTCGAAGGTGTACTGGACGACGGCGCCGCACTCGATGATGGAGGAGTTCGGGCAGATCATGCGCGAGTTCGGCGCGGACTGGGAGGAGCCCGATCCGTCCGAGGCCGGTGCGGGGCCCGAAATCGGTCTGCCTGACGAGGAGATCACCACGTGGGTGGACACCACTGAGTTCGGCAGCCAGAAGTTCGACGCGCTGGCCGCGCATGCCAGCCAGGGTGAGAACATCTTCTTCCTGCGGATGGGCAAGGAGAGGTTCACGCAGCTCATGGGCGTGGAGACGTTCGTACGGGTCTACGACACCACCGGCGCGCCCCTGCCCGAGACCGACCTCTTCGCCGGCCTGCGCTGAGCTCCAGCCGGCGGCCGTCCCTCGGACAGCGCAGCCCCCGCTACGGAGCGAGGTGCCGACCGCGGCCGTCCAGGAGGACGTCACATGGACGAGGGCGCCAGCACGTCACCATCGACCCGGAACGCCGACAGAGCACGGACGACACCGACCGTACACAGACTGACCGAGGGAACGTCCGGCGCGGCACCGCCTCGGACGGCGGTGCCCGACGAGTTCGAGTGCCTGGTCAGCCTCGGGTCCTGCCGGAACGGGATGCCGTCGGCGCCTGAAGTAGCCTTCCAGGTCGGCGACGACGTGGACGGTGCCCCCGCTGCCGTTGTGGAACACCACTCCCCGCCGTCCACCGGCACCGTCACCAGGTTCGGAACCGTCCGCCCGGCCGTGAAGTTCAGGTTCGAAGCCGTCGGAACACCTCCCCCGTTGTCGGGGTAGACCGTCAGATGCCCGCCGGTGGTGGGCTGCGTCACGGTGACGTGGGCGACGACGGCACTGATGTCGGCGGCCGGGACGCCGGCGACGCTGGGGATCGGAAGGACGAGGTCGGCTCCGGCGGCGACCGGGGGCGTCGTCGTCACCCCGACGGCGTGCCGGGTGTCCAGCAGCCGCACGGGGGTGAGCGGGGTGCAGTCGGCACCGACGACCACGTGCCTGACGGTCCACCGGCTGTCACCGCCTTCCCCGCCGGGCCACCGGCGACCGGCGACTCGGCCTGTGGCAGCGCGGGCTTGGTCCAGCCCTGCGGGACGGCGGGCACGCCCCCCCCACACACAGTGCCTACTGCGGGGGGCGTCTCTCGCGCGGCGAGGGCTCCGCATCCGCTCCGAGATACGCGCCGATCTCCACCTCGGTCCGGTCCGACTCGCCTGCAGCATGATCGGCTTACGGCGACTCAGAACCTCATTCTGAAATGATCATTACGGTGACCGTTCGCAAGCGGCGGAGCAGGACTCACGCATCGCCGGTCTCACAGCCGCTCGATTACGAGGGCGGCAATGCGGGCGAGCGGTTCGGGGCGCATCAGGTCGTAGTGGGTTGCCGCGATCGGATGCACATCGAAAGAGCCCAGAGCGAACGGGCGCCACGCCTCAGGGCTCAGTTCCGGGACCTGCGGGTGTCCTTGCGCCTGGGTGAAAATGATGTCGGCCCGCACTGGGTCCGGCGTGTGCTTGACAGCAAGGGCGTTGTGCACGACCAACGCCCGGGCGGCTCGCGCAATCTGGTCGTCCGGCAGGCCCGCCAGCGCGCCGTGGACGAGGTGGCGGGCGCGGACCTCGGCGAGCGAGGTGTCGGCGGGGCCGCCAGGGTCGCCCGCGTACGGATAGCCGTCCATGAGGGCCAGGAGAGTGACTTCTTCGCCGTCGGCCTCCAGCGCGGCGGCGATGGCTTGGGCCGCGTTGGCGCCGAACGACCAGCCCGCAAGGCGGTACGGGCCATGGGGCTGGGCCTCGCGGATGGCGGTCAGATGCTCGGCGACCAGCTCCGCCATCGTCTGCGGAGTGTGGTCGGGCTCGGCGACGACCCGGGACTGGATGCCGAGGATGGGGACCTCGGGCGGAATGTGGCGAATGAATCCGGTGTAGCACCAGCTGAGACCAATGCCGGGATGAATGAGCAGCAGCGGGTTCTCCGAGCCGCCCGCGCGGATCGGCAGGACCTGCGCCATCTCCATCGAGGTGTCGGCAGCGTCGACGGCGGCCAGGGCGGCGGGTGTGGGGTTCGCGAACAGGGACCCGATGGCAAGCGGGACTCCCAGGGCGGTGCGGACGTCTGCCATGAGGCGGGCGGCCAGCAAGGAGTGGCCGCCTCGGTCGAAGAAGTTGTCCTCGGCGCCGAACTCGGGCAGTCCGAGGGCCTTGGCGAACAGACTCGCGAGAATTTCCTCGCGCGGTGTGCGCGGCGGGCGGCTGCTCGCCGCGGGCTGCGCACTCAGGTCAGGTAGGGCCTTGCGGTCGAGCTTGCCGTTTACCGACAGGACGAGTTCGGGCAGCACGACGAGGTCGCTGGGGACCATGTACCCGGGCAGCGTGGCGCGGACGGCGCCCTTGAGATCGTCGAGCAGGTCGTCGGCGTTGCCCCACTTCGGCGCAGCCGGTGTGCCAGGGACGCGCGGGCCGCGGACGCCGAACAGGTTGACCAGACCGCTGGCCGCGAGCTCGCCGGAGGACGCCACGGTGAAGCCCTTCGCACCAAGCAGGTCAGTGACCTCGGCGATGCTTCCGCCCGCGTCGTGAACCTCGATGACGATCTGGTCGATGAGCGGCCAATGGTCGTCGCGAATACCACGCAGGACCTCGATCTCGCTCTTCTCCGCGTCGATCTTGAGTAGATCGATGCGGTCGACGCCGGTCTCGTCGATGACGTCCGACAGCGGGCGCAGCTGGACCGGCACCCTGCGCCCGGCGGCGAGGCGCTCGTTGATCAGCTCGGACAGGTCGTCGACGACATCCTCCGTGCCCGTGCCGAGGGCGTAGCCGTCGACGAGGCGTCGGTCGACGTCCATGTCGCCGAAGCGCCCGGACAGCATGGACAGTTCGGGGTAGAAGGTGAACTCGGCCTTGCCGGGTTCGGCCGCGGCGGCACACTCGAACAACCGCCCGCGGACCCCGTGCACGCCGGTGTTCCAGCGGAGCTCGCGGTGCAGGTCGGGGATCGGCTCCAGGGCGTAAACCTCGACGTCGGCTGCCTGCCTGGCGGCGAACACCGAGAACATGCCGATGTGCGCGCCGACATCGAACACAACCGCACCGTCGCGCAGGGTGACGCCATGGCGCAGGTACTCGTTGCGCTGGAAGATCTCCTCGTAGAGGAATTCGACCTCGGCCTTGTTCCTGCCGAGCACGACCATGCCGTTCGGCAGCACGTGCCGGGGCACGCCGCGGAGGTCCTCGGCGTGCTGCAGGGCGGCGAGGCGCCGGACCGGTCCCGCGGTGCGCTCATCGGGCACGACGTAGCCGATCAGCCGGTCCCCGTCGGCGATCACAGCTGAGGTGCGCACGCCGTCATGGGCGGACAGAGCGGCGGAGATCTCGCCGAGCTCGATGCGCACGCCGCGCACTTTGACCTGGTCGTCGGAGCGGCCCAGGAAGACGACCTCGCCGCCGGGGGCACGGCGGACGAGGTCGCCGGTGCGGTACATGCGGCTGCCCGACTCGCCGAACGGGTTGGCGACGAAGCGGCCTGCGGACAGATCGGGACGGCCGAGGTAGCCGCGCGCGAGCTGATCGCCCGCGAGGTAGAGCTCGCCGGGCACCCCTGCCGGCACGGGGCGCAGGGCGTGGTCGAGGACGTGGATCTGGGTGTTCCACACCGGTGTGCCGATGGGCACCTCTCCACTGCCCCCTGGTGTGCACCGCCACGCGGTGACGTCGACGGCAGCCTCGGTCGGGCCGTAAAGGTTCCACAGGGGTACGTCGGAGACACTGGCCCAGCGTTCGACAAGGGCCGAGGGGAGCGCCTCTCCGCTGCACACGACCCGGCGCAGGGAGTTGCGGGCGGCCTCGGGCTCGTCGACGAACACTTCGAGCATCGAGGGGACGAAGTGGGCTGTGGTGATCCGCTCCTCCTGGAAGAACCGGGCCAGGTAAGCAGGATCCCTGTGACCGCCGGGCTCGGCGACGACGAGGGCAGCGCCCTGCAGAAGGGGCCAGAAGAACTCCCAGACCGACACGTCGAAGCCACAGGGGGTCTTTTGGGCGACCCGGTCGTCGGGAGACAGGCCGAACTGATGCTGCATCCACAGCAGCCGGTTGGCGATGGCCCGGTGCTCGACCACCACGCCCTTGGGCTTGCCGGTTGAGCCGGAGGTGTATATGACGTATGCCGGTGAGCCCGGCTCCGGCGCGGGCAGGTCGTCCTCGGTCGGCGTGCCGTTGGGGATGCCGCTGCCGTCGATGACGGCGACCGGCTGAGCATCGTCGATCATGGTGGCGCGACGGGCCTCAGGCAGGTCGACATCGATCGGCAAGTAGGCCGCCCCGGAGCGCAGCACGGCCACGAGCGCCACGACGAGGTCGGCGGAGCGCGGCAGTTCGACGGCGACGACGCGCTCCGGGCCTGCCCCGAGTGCTGCGAGCCTCCTGGCAAGGCCGGCTGACTGGGCGTCGAGTTCCGCGTAGGTCAGATCGGTGCCGCGGAAGCGCACCGCGACCCGGTCGGAGTGCGTGGCGAAGGCGTCTTCCAGCAGGCGGGTGAGCGTGGTGGGGCGAACGAGGTGCGCGGTGTCGTTCCAGGTCCGCAGGTCCGTCTGCTCGGCGTCTGTGAGCAGGTCGACGGCGAGCGCGGGGGCGTCCGGGCTCGCGGCGAGCCCGGACAGAACGGCGAGGTAGCGCTCGACCAGGCGTTCGGCGGTGGCGTGGTCGAACAGGTCGGCGCTGTACTCCAAGACGCCGTCGACCCCGGTGGCGGACTCGGTGAGGTTGAAGCTGAGGTCGAACTTGGCGGTGCCGACGTGCGCGCGCATGAGGGACGTGTCCAGCTCGGGAACGTCGATGGTGCGCTCGCCGGTGTTCTGCACCGCGAGCATCACCTGGAACAGGGGGTGCCTGCCCAGCAGGCGCACGGGGTTGACCAGCTCGACGACCTGCCCGAAGTCGAGGTCCTGGTGCTCGTCGGCAGCAAGGTTGACCTCGCGGACCCGGCCCAGCAGCTGCTCGAACGTCGGGTGCCCAGCCAGGTCGTAGCGCAGCACCTGCGTGTTGACGAAGAACCCGACGACGCCGGCGAGAGCCTCGTCGGTGCGGCCCGCGACGACTGCGCCGAGCGGGATATCGACACCCGCGCCGAGCTTGGACAGCAGCACGGCCAGACCTGCCTGCAGGGCCATGGTCGGGGTGGCGCGGACCGCCGCTGCCGCGGAGCGCAGGTCCGCGAGCAGCTCCGGTCCGATGTGAATGGGGACAGAGCCACCGCGCTGGGTGGGCACGGCCGGGCGGGGGCGGTCGACGGGCAGGGTGAGCTCTTCGGGCAGATCCGCCAAGGTGCGGCGCCAGTGATCGGTCTGGCGGGAGTGAGCGCTCGACGGATCGCCGGGGTCGCCCAGCAGGTCGCGCTGCCAGAGCGTGTAGTCCACATAGGTCACCGCTTGGGCGGGCCAGGCGGGGGCGGCTCCTCTGGTGCGGGCCGCGTAGGCGGTGGCCAGGTCGGCGCCAAGGGGCCCTAACGACCAGCCGTCACAGGCGACGTGGTGCACGACCAGCAACAGCACGTGGTCGTCGGCGGCGCGGCGCAGCAGGAACGCGCGGACCGGGATGTCGGCGGTCAGGTCGAAAACGGTCCTGGCGTGCTCGTCGACCGCGGCCTGCAGGTCGTCTTCGCCACCCCCGCCCACATCGACGTGGCACAACTCGACGTGCACGGCAGGGCGGACATCCTGGCGCGGTTCGCCGTTGACGTCGGGCAGGACGGTGCGCAGCGCCTCGTGCCTGGCGACAACGTCGTCGACGGCCGCGGCCAGGGCGGCGGGGTCGAGGCCGCCTCGAAGGCGCAGGCTCAAGGGGATGTTGTAGACCGGGCTGGGCGTCTGGTTGAGAAACCAGAGCCTGCGCTGGGCTGGGGACAGGGGGATGACCTCTGGCCGTACGGCCGCAGGGACAAGCAGCGGCCTGGCGCCCCCGGCGTCCGCGACGCGCGCCGCGAGACCGGCGGGTGTGGGGTGTTCGAAGACCGCGCGCAGCCCGATATCGACGCTGAATACGGAGCGGATCCTGGTGACCAGGCGGGTGGCGAGCAACGAGTGCCCGCCGAGGTCGAAGAAGTTGTCGGCGACGCCGACCTCCCGGTCGAGGAGTTCGGCGAACAGTCCGCACATCAACTCCTCGCGAACGGTCAGCGGCTCGCGGCCCTCAGCGGCGGCGTCGACGATGGGTTCCGGCAGTGAGCGTCGGTCGAGCTTGCCGTTGACCGTGACGGGGAGGCGGTCGAGCAGGACGACAGCCTCGGGGACGGCGTAACCGGGCAGCCGGGTGGCGAGTGCGGCGCGCAGGTCGGGCACCGGTGCGCTCGCGACGACGTATCCGACGAGACGCTTGTCGCCTGGGGTGTCTTCTCGGGCGACAACGGCGGCGTCGACGACCCCGGGCTGGGCGAGCAGCGCCCGCTCGACCTCCTCGGTTTCGATGCGGAAGCCGCGGATCTTCACCTGGCCGTCTGCGCGGCCGATGAACTCCAGGGCGCCCTCGGCGGTCCAGCGCACGAGATCGCCTGTGCGGTACATGCGGCTACCAGGCTCGCCGAAGGGGTCGGCGACGAACCGCAGCGCCGTGCGGCCCGGCTGGGCGGCGTAGCCCAGGGCGAGGCCGGTCCCGGCGATGTAGAGCTCGCCAACGGCCCCGACGGGGCGCGGGCGCAGGCCCGGCCCGAGGACGCGGCAGACCGTGTTGTCCAGTGGGGAGCCGATGGGCACGGTGGCCCCGGCGGCATCGCGACGGATGCGCTGGACGGCAGCGAAGGTGGTGGTCTCGGTGGGTCCGTAGCCATTGACCAGACGCAGGTCCGGGCAGTGCTGGTGGACCTTGGCGACGGCGGCGGGCGAGACGACGTCGCCGCCGGTCCACACCTCCCGCAAGCCCCCGAACACGCCGGGATCCTCCTCGGCGAGCACGCGGAACAGGCCTGCGGTGAGCCATGCACAGGTGACACCGTCGCGCTCGACGGCGGTACGCAGGGTGGTGGTGTCGACCGGGCCCTCGGGGGCGACGACGACGGTGCGGCCGGTGAGCAGCGGTACCCACAGCTCGAAGGTGGCGGCGTCGAAGGTGTGCGGAGAGTGCAGCAGCACGCGCTGCTGCGCGTCCGACCACAATCCGTCGGCGGCGAGCTCGGCGACGGCGCGGTGCGGGACGAGTACGCCCTTGGGCACGCCAGTCGAGCCGGAGGTGAACATGACGTAGAGAACGTGCTCGGAGTGGATGGTGAGTTGCGGATCGGTGTCGGACTGTCGGGAAGCGTCCTCGTCGCCCGTGAGGACAAGGCGGGCGCCGGTCTTAGCGAGGACGGCGGCCACCCGCGACTCGGGATCGTCGAGCGCCAGCGGGAGGTAGGCGGCTCCGGCACGGGCGATGCCGAGCAGAGCCACGACAAGTGCCCGGGAGCGAGGCATCCGCACGCCCACCACGTCGCCCGGCGCGACGCCCTCGGCGCGCAGCAGGTTGGCCATGCGGGCAGATGCACGGTCGAGTTCGGCGTAGGTGGTGCTGTCGCCGTCAGCGATCAGTGCGATGGCCTCGGGGGTCTCAGTAGCCTGCCTGCGGAACAGCTCCCCGACCGGGGCAGCGGAGACAGGCCGGGACCGGCCCGCCTCGGGCGCCGAAGTTCGGGCGCCGCCCAGCTGGGAGACGGGGCGATCGGGGTCGGCCAGCGCGGCGCCGGCCAGCTCCACCAGCCGAGCGGCAAGGGCTGCGATGGTCGCACGTTCGAACAGAGCGGTCCGGTAGTTCAAGGTGCCCATCAGTTCGCCGTCGACGACCCTGGTCGACAGCTCGAGGTCGAACCGGGCCAGCGGTTCGTCCCACGCGAGACGGGCGGGCGAGCCGGTCGGCCCGGGTGATGGCGGGTCGTCCAAGTCGCCGTGGTGGGCGTGAACGACGTCGAACAACGGGTTGCGGCCTGGTTCGCGCACCGGTTGCACTGCTTCGACGACCTGCTCGAAGGGAGCACGCTGATGGGCGTGGCCCGCCTCGGTAGCACGGTGCACCGCCGGTACCAGCTCGCGGAACGACCCAGCGACTCGGGTGCGCAGCACGATGGTGTTGACCATGAAGCCGACGACATCCCGCACAGCGGGGTCGTCACGGCCGGACAGGACCGTACCGATGGTGATGTCGTCCTGCCCGCTGAACTCGGCAAGGGCCATCTGGAACAGGGCGGCGACGGCGCTGGGCAGGGCGCTGCGGCGCAGCAGAGCGAAGCGGCGCAGCGCGGCGGTGGTGTCGCGGTCGACACGAAAGTCGAGGTTGCCCGCCGTGTCTGGGGCCTCCCGCTCCCGCGGATGGTCCAGCGGCAGTACCAGGGGCTCGAACCCGGCCAGCTCGGCAAGCCAGTGGGCGAGGTCGTCGGGCGCGGGAACCAGGGTGTCGGCGATGTCTGCGAACTGCGGGGCGGGGCCGAGGTGTTGCCCCGCCAAGGAGGCGATCACGTCGCGGACCAGGATCCGGATCGACCAGCCGTCGACGAGGATGTGATGCATCACCAGCGCCACCACTGCGGAGCCGTCGGGCAGATCGACGACGACCGCCCGCAGCGGCGGCGGGCCAACGAGGTCGAACGGCTCGCCGGCGTGCCGTTCGACGTGGGCGCGCCACCCGTCGGTCGCCTCTGCAACACGGGTGACGGGGACGACGAAACCCGGCACGTGCACGGGGTCGGGGGTATAGCGGGTGGCCAGAATGCGGTGCCTGGCCGTGAGCGCGGCCAGCGCGTCGCGCAGCGCCGAGTCCTCTGCGCCGCCGGGCAGGTGCACGGGCACGGTGATGTTGTAGGCGGCGCTGCTCGGGTCAAGCTGCTGCAACAGCCACAGCCTGCGCTGGCCGGACGAGAGTGTCACGGCGACACCAGCCCGGACACAGCCGACCACAGCGCCTTCGGGGTGGCAAACACCTCGGGGGTGATCAGGTCGTCGGGGAAGGACACCCCGAACTCGTCCTCGACGCGCACCAGCAGGCGCACCACGCCCAGGGAGTTGAGCCCAGCGTCGGCGAGCTGCTGGTCCGGGTCGATGGGGGCGTCGGCGGGCAGTTGGGGGATCTGTTCCCGCAGCACCGCCTCGAAGTGATTGGACCAGTACTCGCTCATGAGGCCACCATCCTTGTTGCAGTCCGAACGGATAGGGGTTATGACCACTCGGGCCCGGTGTGCTTGGTCGTTGTCGCGAGCCGTTCGACGGCCACTGTGAGTGCCGCCGGCCTCGCCGGGCCGAGGCCGTGTGACCGGCCTTGGGAACAGGCCGACCTGGTCGAGGGACGAACAACGCTTCCGGCGGGCTTTCTCGCGACCGAGCGGCTGCGCGCCACTCACAACAGCCGCCGTGGGGAAGCAACTGGGCCGCCACGACCTGTGACGGCACACGATCCCGCGGTAAAACACCACCCTCAGCCGTGCGCTCCTTGCCCGCCTGGCCCCGCATCATCTGGCCATGCCGGCGAGACGGAACCTGCTACGGCCCCACCGCGCCCCACGTCATCAACAAGGCTGACAAAGCCGGGGAGTTGGCCTGGGAGACTCACAGCGCCTCCTTCGTCGCGATACGGGTGTGCCGGATGCCCGCGGGCCACCGCTCGGCCGGGTCGAGCAGGAACCGGAGGCTGCCTTCGGCGGGGTTGCCCCGGGTGATGAAGCACTCCGCGCCGCGACGAGCAAAGGCGATCAGCTCCCGCAGCTTGCCCGCCATCGCGCCGCTTGTGTCCCAGGCGCTGTTGTCCCAGGTGGCCGCGAACGCCTCTGACGGGTCGTCGGGGTCGATATACGGCAGCACCCGATCGCCGTCGGGGCCGTCCAGAAGGACCCCCGGGACGTCGGTGAGGGTCACGATGCGGACGCGGCCGGAGACCGCGTCGAGAACCAGGGACGGCACCCGGTCGCTGCCGAAGACCTCGAGCACGCCGTGCTCGTTGAGCAGGCAGTCCCCGGACAGAACGGGGAGCATGCCGTGGCGCAGCAGTCTGCACAGCACCTCACCCTGCACCCGGCCCTCCCCGTCGTCCAGTGTGGAGGCCGCGGCCAACTGCAGCGGCATGGCGCGTACCCCGACGGCGCGCAGCGCCGTCGCCCAGGCCCACTTGACCTGGAAGGTGGCCTCGGTGAGGTCGAGTGCCGCAAAGGGGTCGTCGGGGTCCAGGCCGCGGACGGCGCCGTGGCCGAAGGCTCCCCCGCCGACGACGAGCACGACCCGGCCGGGGGCGAGCGCGACCAGGTCGGCCACCATCGCCGAGTAGACGGCGACCAGATCGTGGTCGATGTGGCGGTTGCCCTTCTTGTCCGAGACCAGGCTGCCGCCGATCTTGAGAACGAGGAAACGGTCAGACACCGGTCACGCTCCTGCCTGCGGCGGCGTCGGCGCGGACGAGGGCGCCGACCACGGTGGACACCACGTCCTCGATCGGCTGGTCGGCGTCGACCTCGGTCCAGCCGAACGTGGCTGACCAGTCGTCGAGGACGGCCTGGATGCGGCCCTGATGAGCGAGGAAGGTGGCCTCGCCACAGTCGGGGTCCATGCCGCACTCGTAGGGCACGACGTCGCCGTCACGCTTGCGTTCCCAGGCCCGCTGCGGGTCCAGTCGCAGGTAGATGACGGCATCCGGGACAGGCAGACCCGAGGTGACTGCCTCGACCCAGGAGCGATCGAGCCCGTAGACGATCTCGCTGGCGGCGTGCTTCATCCAGTAGCCGTCGAGCAGGGTGACCGCGTCCGGGCCGGGCTCGCCGCTCCTGCCCAACAGCGCCATGCCGATCGACCACATGAGGAACAGAAGGCGAGGTGGGTTCGGCATCTCGGCCACGCACAGCCGGGTGTCGGCGACGTCCGGGCGCATGAACCGGGTCGCGGCATAGGTCTCCGGGTTGCCGACGATGTCCCAGCGGTCCACGCGCTCGATCGGCACGCCGCGCCTGGCGAGCTCCTGGGCGGCCAGCTTGGTCACCGTTGACTTGCCCGCCCCGTCGGCGCCGACAACACACACCAGCATGTTTCTCGTCCCCTGTGCTCTCACGCCCACGCGGGCAGTTCTGGAAGTCCGGGCTCGCCGCGGCCGATGAGCCAGGCGAGCACGGCGTGTTCGGGCAGCCCCTCGGGGACCGGCGTTCCCGCCGAACGGTCTGCCAGCCGGGGCAGCTCGCGGGGCAGCAGGAACTTGATGAATTCGTCAGTCCAGTCCTCCGGGGTGAAGTCCATGCGGAGGTCGACGCGGTGAATCTCGACCTCGCGCCAGCGGGAAACCAGGGCCTTGGTGGCGGGTACGTCGCCCGCGACAGGCCGCTCCCAGGCCTCCGGCGGGGCGGCGTGCAGCGCTGCGAGGCAGCGCTTCCCAGCAGCGATCAGGTCGAGGACCTGATCGGCGGCGGGGCGGGACGCGCCGCGCTCGATCTCCTCGACCCGTCCCTGCGCGCCGCCCTCGTACTGGGGTACGACCTCGCCGCGGGCCGCGCCCTCCACCATCCGCGTCGTCGCGTCGGCATGCCTGGCCAGGTGGGTCAGTACGTGGCCACGGGTCCACCCCGGCAGCAGGGACGCGTCCGCGACCTGGTCGTCGGTCAGACCCCGCACCTGCTCGGCGAGCGCGGTCTGCGCGTTCTCGATCCGCTCGATGAACGGCGCGACCTCCTCGGGCCCCGGCCAGCCCCCGCTCACGCGCGCACCCCCGGGACTGCCGACTCGCCGCCGGCGTGCCTGCGCTCGAAGGCGAACAGTCGCTCGGGGAAGCCGAGGTCCCAGTGCTGCTCGCGACCGTCGAACTCGCCAAAGGCGTCCAGGTAGGACAGATCAGCCGGACGCAGCTGCCCGAGCACGTCCGCGGGGACGGAGTCCGAGAACAGCTCGGCGGCGAAGTGCAGGGAGTAGTAGACGATCTCCTGGGCGCCGCAGGCCTTGACCCGCTCGACGAACGCGGGCCACGCCTCGGCGGGCCGGGCCGCGCAGGTGACGGCGACGTCGAGGAACTTGCTCAGCTGCAGGTCGACGCCCTCTTTGACAAAGAGGATGCCGGTCGCCTCCTTGTGCAGATGCGCACACAGGTCGAGCAGGTGGTCCTCGGGATCGAGCGCTGAGGCCTCTCCCCCGCACAGCGGCATACGGACGGCGCGGTCGAGCAGGTCGGCCGTCCGGACCTCCGCGGTCGACTTGCGCTGGAAGATCGAGTGGCAAAGGTCCACATTGAGCACCGGAACGTCCTCACGCCCGCCGGGCTTGACGTAGGGAAGCTGGTTGCTCAGGTTGGCGCGCCAGAAGATCTGGGTTTCCCGGTCGAAGGGGACGACCTCGTCGCTGTCGCGGGAGATCTTGCCCTGGATGTAGCCCAACGAGAGCAGAACCTTGTGTGCCGCACTGGCGTCCACGCGGTCGACCAGCACGTCAAGGTCGTTGATCCGGCGGGAGCCGATGTCGTGGTAAGCGTGCTCGGCCAGCACGAACCCCTTGCGCACCGCATGCCGCACACCCGCCGCGTCGAGTGCGCCGAGCACGCGGCTGAACTCCTCGGCGATGTACGCGTTGCGGGCCTTGTTGGCCAGGTACACGTATGAGTAGAGCCAGTAGTAGGGGACGCCCTGCGATCCGTCACCGCTGCCGCCCCGGTCCAGCCGGTGGTGATTGATGTGCTTGCTCACCAAGGGCAGGATCTTGTGCCTGCCCGCGGCGTCGACAAACGCTGACCAGTCGACTTCGTCGTTGTCGATCAGCTCGCGACAGCGCGCGACGGCCTCCGGGTCGGGCCGCAGCGCGGCCAGGTCGAGCAGCATCCGCACATGCGCCGGCAACTGCGCGTGTGGCGTCGTGATGGGCACCGTAGTCCTCCTCCTCACGCGCTGAGCCGCGCGAGCGCCTTGTGATCCACTTTCCCGTTGGGTGTCATCGGGATCCGCTCGGTGTGCACCCAGTCGCCCGGGACCATCGCTCTGGGGAGCAGCCCTCCGACGAATTGCGCGAGCGCCGCCTCGTCCGCGGCGGAGCCGTCGGTCGAGATGTAGTGCGCGACAAGCTTGGCCTCTTCCCTGCTGCCGCTCACGATGACCGCGCAGTGGGCGATCCTCGGGTGCCGCTTGAGGACGGCCTCGATCTCATCGAGTTCCATGCGCACCCCGCCGACCTTGACCTGCCGGTCGCCACGCCCGAGGTAGTGCACGACGCCCTCGCGGGCCACCGCGAGGTCGCCGGTGCGGTAGAGCCTGCCGGTCGTGGAGGCGGGATCGATGACATCCCTGGCGAACGCGCGCGCGGTCACCGCGGGGTCGGCGACGTACCCGCGCCCGACGCATATCCCGCCGACGAACAGCTCTCCGGGCTCGCCGGGCTCAGCGGCCCGCCATACCCCGCCGTCGTCGACGAGGACGTAGAGAACGGCATTGGCGATGGGGGCGCCGATCGGCAGCCTGGTTCCGTCCAGGTCGGCGCGGACGACCTCGTGGTGGGTCACGTCATCCGAGCACTCCGTCGGACCGTAGGCGTTGAGCAGCCGCACGTGTGGAAGCATCTCCATGGCCGCCTCGGCGACCGATGGGTGCAGCTCTTCGCCGGTGGAGATGCACCAGCGCAGAGCGGGTAGCCGAGCGATGGAGCGGGCGCGGCCGAGCTCCTCGCTGATCCATGCGACGACGGTGGGCACCAGTTCGACAACTGTGATGCCGTGGTCTGACAAGGCGCGCAGCAGGCGCCGGGGGAAGGAGGTTGCCAAGTCGTCGACAACGACGGTTGTCGCGCCACTGAGCACTCCGATGAGCATCTGCCAGACGGAGATGTCGAAGACCGGTGGCGCTGTGAACGCCATGACGTCGGAGTTACCCATATCCAGGTCGAGCACCTTGGCGTGCAGGTGGTTCAGCATGCCGCGCTGCTCGACCACCGCGCCCTTGGGCATGCCGGTGGTGCCGGAGGTGAAGATGATGTAGCGGGGCTCGTCAGGGGCGGGCTTGCGGGCCTCCAGCGCGTCGACGTCGGCGGGTGCCTCGTCCCACGGCGGCAGCGCCACCAGTGGGACCGGGCCGGCCGCGGGGGCGTCCTGGTGGTCGACGACACGGACGGCCGAGGCCCTCTCGACCACCGTCGCCACGCGGGCCTCCGGCCACTGGGTGTCCAACGGCAGGTAGATGGCCCCGAGGCTCTCCAGCGCCAGGAACAGGGCGATGGTGTCGGCCCTGCGCGGTCCGCGGACGGCCACGACGTCCCCTTCGGTGACGTCCTCGGCGGCGAGGACCTCGCGCAGGCGGGCCGCACGGTTACGCAGCGACGACCAGGTGATCCGGCGGTCGCCCTCCACGACGGCGACGCTGTCGGGCGCGCTGTCCGCGCGGGCGGCGAGCTCGGCGACCAGCGACACCGTCTCCGGGAACGGGTGCGGACGGGTCAGGGCGAGTTCCGCCGCCCGCCGCGTCTGCCCGGGCGCGAGTACCAGCCCGGTCATTCGTCGTCCCCACCGTAGCGCCGGCGCTCGTGGAAGAAGTCCGGCACGGGGGTCGCATCGCCGCTGGAAACGGCCTCGCGATACACGAAGGCCGCCACAGCGAGGTCCAACACACCGAGGCCGAACGGCGAGAACACCACGGTCCGGTCGCTCGGCGGAGCGAAGGCCCCGGCGAGCACCTCAGGCAGGGTGGCATGAACGTGGTCGCGATTGCCGGTGCGTTGCTCGGCCAGGTGGACCGACGTATTGGCTTTGAGGCAGTGCTCGACGTCGTCGACGACGTTGACCGCGCTGAGCACGATCTCGGGCGACAGGTCGCGCAGCGACACGTGCAGTACGAGCGGGTGGTGGTCGAACCATGCCGGGTCGGTCACATGAGGCATGCCCGCGGTGGTGGCGAACACGAGCAGGTCAGATCCGCGGACCAGGTCCTCAGCCTTGTCGTGGACCACGACGCGCTGCTCGGCCCCGAACCGGCCCAGATGTCCGGTGAAGCCTTCGGCGTGCTCCGCGGAAAGGTCGTGCACACCGATCTCGTCGAACTCGAACCCGACGGCGGCCAGGTAGTCGTGCACGTAGCGGGCGATCAGACCGGCCCCGAACACGCCGAGCCGCCTGGGGCGGACCCGGCCCGCGCTCAACCACTTGGCGGCCAGGGCCGCCGAGGCAGCCGTCCGCGCCGCGCTGATGATGGAGCTCTCCATGCACGCGAACGGGTAGCCGGTCTTTTGGTCGTTGAGGATGAGCACAGCGGAAGCCCTCGGGACTCCGGCTTCGACGTTGGCCGGGAAGCTGGAGATCCATTTGATCCCGGCCACGCGGGTGTCGCCCGCGACCGAGGCGGGCAGCGCGATGATCCGGTTGGCGGGCTCGTCCGGAAAGCGTAGAAAGTACGACGGCGGGTTGACCGTTCCGCCGTCTCCATGCGTGCGATACGCGGCCTCGACGATGTCCACCACATGCGGCTGCCGACCCGCCAAGGCTCTGCTCACGGCTGCCCCGGAGACCGTCGTGAACTCAGGAATCACCGCTGTCATGCCACATCCCTGCCTCGGGTCTGGATGTCGCCGAAGTGCTCAGCGACCCACACGTCGTCGTAGATGGTGTCGACATACCGATCGGCCAGGTCCGGCGCAATCGCCACCGCCCGCAGCGCCCCCTGCGGGTCATGCTCGTTCAGCCACCGCACCGCGCCGCCGACGACGGTGCCCGTGGAGCCGCCGAACAGGAACCCGTGCGACGCCAGCTCCCGGCACCAGCGCACGGTCTCCGGCTCGGGGACGTGCACCACGCCGCCCAGCAGCGACGGATCCAACAGCGGAGGGGCGACGCTCGAGCCGAGGCCAGGGATGTAGCGGGGGCCTGACGGCCCGCCGAAGCTCACCGAGCCGATCGCGTCGACGCCGACGACTTTGACCCGGTCGCCGTTGTCACGGAAGTACCTGGCGCAGCCCATGAGCGTGCCGCCGGTGCCGGCCCCGACGAACAGCACGTCCAGGTCGGGGTGCTGCTTGGCGATCTCGGGCGCGGTGAGCTCGTAATGGGCAAGCCAGTTGGCGGGGTTGGCGTACTGGTTGAGCCAGACGTAGCGGTCGTCGGCCGCGCACGTCGCGCGCACGTGCCGCAACCTGCTTTCGAGGTAGCCCCCATTGCGGTCTGGTTCGGACACCACCACCGCTTCGGCCCCGATCGCGCGCAGCAGGCGCAGAGTCGTCGGATTGCATCGGGGGTCGGTGACGCAGACGAACGGGATTCCTCTGCTCGCGGCGATCACCCCGATGGCCAGACCGAGGTTGCCCGACGACGACTCGATCACCACCGACCCCTCGACGAGCCTGCCTTCGGCCTCCGCGGCTTCGACCAGGCCCGCCGCGGTGCGCAGCTTCACCGAGCCTGCAAAATTGAACCCCTCGACCTTGAGCTGCAGCGGGCGCCCGACAATGGGCTCGACGTCGACGAAGACGCTGGCCTCCAGCAGGTCGTGAGGGTGCGTGATGACTGGCACAGCTGTCCCCTCTAGACGTCGAGCTTGCGCCAGTCGGCCAGCCGTTGCAGAGAGAAGATGTCCTCCACTGAGGCGATCCGGTCTTCCAGCTCGGTCGAGTCCCCGGTCTCGTAGATCGAGCGGAACGTGCTGCGCAGCGAGCTGACGGTGGCCCGAAGGCCCTGGTTGGCGTAGATGACCACCGAGACGCCGGCACGCTCGACGTCGTCGATGTGCCAGTCCGGGTAGGTGGTCGGCACGACCACGACTGGCAGCCGCCCGGACCACTCGTCGAGGAACTCCAGGATCTGGTCCTTCTTCTTGGACTTGGAGTGAATGAGCACCGCGTCCGCCCCGGCGTCGGCGTAGCGGTGGCAGCGGCTCAGCGCCTCAGACAAAGGCAGGCTGCTGATGAGCGCCTCAGTCCTGGCGATGACGAAGAAGTCGTCGCCGTCTTGCGCCGCCTTGGCGGTCTCGATCTTGTGTGCGAACTCGCTGTCGGGCAGCAGCGCCTGACTGCCCCCGACGAAGCTGTTCATCTTGGGGAACAGCTTGTCCTCCACACACACAGCGGTGATGCCCGCGTCCTGATACTCGTGCACCATGTGCGCGACGTTCATCGAGTTGCCGTAGCCGGTGTCGCAGTCGGCGACCACCGGTATCGACAGCGCCTTCTGCATGTTCGCCGCTGCCTGCAGGTACTCGGCCATGCTCAGCAGGCTGGCGTCGGGCAGGCAGCGCGCCGCCGACACCTCCAGGCTCGATGACCAGACCGCCTCGAACCCTGACTCCTGGGCCACCACCGCTCCCAGCGCGTCGTGGGGGGGGGGGGGGGGGGCGCCCCCCCCCCCCCGCCCCCCGCGCGGGGAGCACAAGGTATAGGGGGAGATGGTGGTGTGTGAGAGGGTATC
>NZ_JBITIY010000028.1:0-33213 GCF_044459385.1 Streptomyces sp. NPDC050287
GACGAACCACGCCCATCTCTCCCGCTGCCGACCGGAGTTCATGCCCACCCACCCGAACTAAACGATCACGTTCGGAAAGCGGATGGCGTCTCAGGACAGGACAGGACACTCAACTCACCTCAGGTCAGGTCGGAGAGGTCCTCTGGGGTGAGTGCGAGGGACCCGGCGGCGGTGTTCTCCTCGAGGTGGGCGAGGGAGCCGGTGCCGGGAATGGCCAGCGTGACCGGTGAGGAGGCGAGCAGCCAGGCCAGGGCGATCTGGGGAACCGTGGCGCCATGCCGTTCCGCGACCTTCGCGATGCGCTCACCGGAGACGTCGCTCAGGCCGCCGCCCAGCGGGAAGAAGGGCACGTAGGCGATGCCGGCATCCTCGCAGGCGGCCAGCACTTCGGTGTCATCGCGCTTGGCGGCGTGGAAGTGGTTCTGCACGGCGACGACGGGTGCGATCGCCCGGGCCTCGGCAAGGTGGCCGGCGGTGACGTTGCTCAGGCCGAGGTGACGGATCAGCCCCTCCTCACGCATCGCGGCCAGGACCTCGAACCGTTCGGCGACGGATTCCCCGTGCGGCGGCGGCTCCGCGCCCCCGATGCGCAGATAGACGAGATCGAGGCGATCCACGCCGAGGGTCTCCAGGTTCTCCTCGACCAGCGGTCGCAGCACCGCGGGGTCGGTGCCCGCGGCCAGTCCGCCGTCGGGGGTGCGCACCGGCCCGACCTTGGTCGCGACGACCAGGCCGGCCGGGTAGGGGTGAAGGGCCTCGCGGATGAGGGCGTTGGCACGGACGGTGCCGTCGCCGCTGGCGTAGAAGGCGGCGGTGTCGATGTGGTCGACGCCGAGCTCCACGGCACGGCGCAGTACGGCACGACCGGTCTCGGGATCGCGGGCCGGCCCGTGGAAGCTGTTCGTGGGCAGACGCATGGCCCCGAAGCCGATCCGGTTGATCAGAAGGTCGCCACCAAGGCGGAAGTCACTGCTCATGAACCCAGCCTGGGCCGTGGTGCGCCGGGACCGTGAGCCCGTGGCAGCTTGCTGCCATCAGGCACACTGGTGGCGTGGCAGAGATCGTGACGATCCGCGGTGACCTGGAACTCCTCGCTCGCACCCAGCACCTGTTCTCCTCGGTCCGCGAGGAGTTCGTCTGCGCCGCCCGCGACCTCGACACCTGGCCCCGTCCCGACGCCCGCCAGGCCGCCCGCGCCCGGGTCAGCGGCAGCGGCACACGGCAGATCCGCAAGCTGCTCAGCCCGGCTTCTCTGGCCGACGAGAGCAGCCGCGACCACCTGAGCGAGCTCGTCGACGAGGGCGCCCGGGTACGGATCGCCGCCACCCCACTCCCGCACGAGACGATCATCATCGACCGCCGGTACGCGATCCTCGCCGGTGTGGAAACCCCCGGCGGTCGCGAGTACACCGTGACGACCGCCCCGGCCCTGGTCGGCGGAGTCCACGCCCTGTTCGAAGCCGCCTGGGAGACGGCCACCGACCTCAAGGCGTTCCTCCGCGGCGAGCAGCCCCGGCTCGACCCCGAGAGTCGTACGGTCCTGCGCGCCCTGGGCTCAGGAGCCACCGACGAGACAGCCGCCCGAGAACTCGGCATGTCCCTGCGAACCTACCGCCGCCGAGTGGCCGAACTCCTCAGCACCCTCGACGCGGCGTCCCGCTTCCAGGCAGGCGTACGCGCAGGTGAACTCGGCCTCAGCTCCTGAGGAACCATCCACCTCGCACAACCGCCGCACATCCCCGCAACAGTCCTGCCGTCACTCGGCGTGCTGCGATGGTGAGGGCCACCGCCCGTCGGCGAACTGCAGACCCCAGTAGTAGGGGTTCACTTCCGCGAGCGTCCGCCCCTCCCACTGGGTGGGATCACCTTCCCGAGGGACGGCAACTTCGACTGACGGCCCCCAAAGCGCAAGCCGTTCCTGGCAGACGCCGCAAGGCGGCAAGATCAGAAACCTGTCGTGCTCGATGTCACGGCAGACGCAGACTGAGGCAGTGACGACCCGGTCCTGGGTGTAGGCCTGAATGAAAGCCCCGGTCTCCTGGCAGAGTGCAACCGAGCCGTTCATGTTGTCGAGACCGACGCTGGTGACGATGCCACCGTCGGCGAGCCGTACAGCGGCTGCACCGCCGGGTCCACCCAAGGGCCAGCGGCGGTCCATAAGTTCCACGGCCGCGTCTACAAGTGACTGGTCGAGTTTCATGCTCAGGAGCATGACACGGGCGCTGATTCGGTCCAGAGCACGGACGTGGTACCCGGAAGGGCGGCGAGTCTGGAGTCGAGCGACTGAGGGCCGCTTTCCGGACGCACTGATGTCAGCCCCTGATGTCAAAGGCCCCGCCGGGCGAACCGGCGGGGCCTTTGACCTGTGTGCACTCGGCAGGATTCGAACCTGCAACCTTCTGATCCGTAGTCAGATGCTCTATCCGTTAAGCTACGAGTGCTTGTTCTCTTTTCTCGCCGTTCCTGGCCGTTCTGGCCCGCTCGCGGCGACAGGAAGAACATTACATGACTGCCGCCGCCATGTGAAATCCGTTAGCCATACCGCTTGTGACCTGCGGAAACGCCTCAGATGGGGGTAGGCGGGAACGACGAAGCCCCGGCCTGTGGACCGGGGCTTCGTGATCTGGTGCGGAGGCGGAGGGATTTGAACCCTCGATGGGCTTTAAGGCCCAAACCGCATTAGCAGTGCGGCGCCATAGACCGGACTAGGCGACGCCTCCAGCACAGCCGCCCGCGCGAGCGCGAGTGGTGCGTGCAGATGATGACACAGTCGAGCGGGGTGTCACCAATCGCCTCCCACGGTACTAGGCGGGCGGGCCGCAGAGCAAAGCCGTTAGCGGCGACGTCGGCGGTGACGGTGAAGAGTCGGTGCGGTGGAGTGGGGCGGTGGGGTGGCGGCGCAACGTCCCGGTGGCTGTTGCGTTAGTCAGGTCATGTCGCAGGTCACCCGGCTCGGCCGGTTCTCACGGTTCGCTCCGCTGCTCGTCGCCGTCGGCTCCGTCGGCGCGGTCGTCCCCCTGTCCGCGGGTCCCGCGGCCGCCGCCGCTCCCGTCACCCTCTCGCCCGCGCCCCCGCCTGTCCGCGACGAGGACCGGCCGGCCGGCGGTGACCACCTCACCGTCACCGTGCGGAACGCGGGCGACGGTGCCGACGGAACGTACGAGGTGGACTGTCATCCCAGTCGGGGCAGCCATCCCGACGCCGGCGGCGCGTGCGCCGTCGTCGACCGGAACACCCGGTGGGGGACGGACGCCTTCGCTCCGGTGCCGAAGGACAGTGTCTGCACCATGCAGTACGGCGGCCCGGCCACCGCACACGTCACCGGGACCTGGGCCGGACGACCCGTCGACACCAGGTTCGACCGCAGCAACGGCTGCCAGATCGGGCGCTGGGACCGGCTCGTACCGCTGCTGCCCAGGCTGGGTTCCTCTGAGGTCCTCAAGCCCCAGGCCGGCTCCCCTCCCGCGCCCCTGCGTCGTTTCGTGGCGGACGCCCCGGCTCCGTAAAGGTCCCGGAAAGGTCGTGAGGACGTCCCGCCCAGGTCATTCCGAGCCGAACCGGGAGACCACGGGGGGAGACCAGGCGGGTAGTCGTGTATGCGGTCACACGTTCTACGTCACTTCGTCGTGCGACCTCCCTCTCATCCGGCGTCGCGAGCGCAACCGGTGCCCTTAGACTCCCTCGCGTGACACGTTGCGGGCCGGTTGGCAAGATGGCCCGAGCGGTCGGCTAGGTGCGGTAACAGGGAGGAAGCGTCTCGTGAGCAGCAGGCCATCCCGAGGCGCTGCTCGCCTCGCAGCCATACTGGACGCGCTTCCCGATGCGTTGGTGCTGGTCAACGCCAACGGAACCGTCGTCAACGCGAACACGATCGCGCTCGAGGCATTCGAGGCGCCAGGGACTGCCCTCGTCGGGCGGGGGCTGCTCGATCTGCTGCCGCAGTTCGACTCCAAGCTGATCCCGGGCTCGATGCGACGGCCCGACCACATGGATCCGCGCGGGCGGACCAAGCCGACCCGGATGATCGCGCGGCGGACCGACGGGAGCGAGTTCCCGGTCGAGGTCACCAGCGCGAACCTGGAGAACGGCCAGCAGGCCTACGACGGCTACGGCTCCGGCGCCGACGAGCTGCTGATGCTCGTCGTACGGGACCTGACCGGCACCGTCGACACCGAGGCCGAGCTCGCCCGCTCGCAGCGGCAGACCGAGATGATCCTGCGGGCCGCGTCCGAGGGTGTCGTGGGAACGGACACCGACGGCCGGATCGTCCTCGTGAACCCGGCCGCCGCTCAGATACTGGGTTACCGGGCCAGCGACCTCGGCGGGCGTGAACTGCACGACCTCGTGCTGCACTCCCGTGCCGACGGCACGCCCTTCCCGTACGAGGAGTCGCCGCTCGCCGACACCCTGCGCTCCGGGCGCAAGCACCGGGTGCGCGGGCAGGTGCTGTGGTCGAAGAAGGGCGACAAGGTCCCGGTCGACCTCACGACCGCGCCCGTCCGTGACGGAGACCAACTTGTCGGCGCCGTGATGACCTTCACCGACCGGCGTCCGTACGACGCGCTCGCCGAGGAGAAGTCCACCGTCGAGAAGCGCCACGAGGAGCAGCTGGAGCGGCTCTCCGAGGAGCACGCCTCCGAGCTGACCGCGCTGCGCCAGAAGCACATCAACGAGCTCGAAGAGATCCAGGAGCAGCACGAGGAAGAGCTCGCCGCGGGCGAGGAGCGGTACGCCGCACTCGGTGAGCGGGAGAAAGACCGCTACGAGGCTCTCGCCGGGCGGCACGAGCAGTTGCTGACACTGCTGGCCCAGTCGCTGCGCGGGCCCCTCGACGAACTGCGCCGTGAGCTGTCCGCCCTGGCCGCCGACGACGCGGGCCAGTTGTGGCCCGAGGCCAACCAGGTGCTGCATCACCTGTCGGCCGGTTATTCGCGGATCACGACCCTCATCGACAACGTCCTCGGCTACCAGCGCCTCGACACCGGCGCCGACGGCATCACCCGTACGAAGGCGATGCTCGACGCCGTCGTCGCGGCGGGTGTGGAAGGGGCCGTGGAGCTGATCGGTCCCGGGCGTGTGCAGTTCGCCGTGCACGCGCCGCCCATCGAGGCCGAGGTCGACTCCCGGCTGCTCGCGACCGCGCTCGCGCATCTCGTGGCCGACGTCGCCGGTGTCGACGCGACCGGCAACGCGCCCGTCTCGGCGGGCGGTTACATGGACAACACCGTCGTGGTGGCGGCGGCGCAGCGTGGCGAAGTCGTACGGATCGAGGTGCGCGGGCCGTACGCCGGGGGAGACCCGGTGCACGAACCGATCGTGCGCGGGATCGTGCGGGCCCACGGTGGCGTGCTGCAGACGCACGAAGTGCCGGGCATGAGCGGCAGTGCCTACGTTCTGGAAGTGCCCCTCGGTGGCGGTGCCGGGGCCGTCGCGGCTCCGGGGCCCGCGGCGCTGGAGGCCGGACCCGGCCCCGCCGAGATCGCCGTACCCGAACAAGCCGCTTCCGGTGCCACCTCCGGGGGTGGCCGGCGGCGGGCCCGGCGGGCCACCACGGACGCCTTCCTGGAGGCCGAGGTGCCGGGCGGCGACGGTGACGGTGCCGAGGCGGAGGCCGCCGCACCGACCGGACGGCGCCGGCGGCGGGCTGCCGCGGCACAGGAGCCCGCACCCGTCCCGGCCCAGGCGGCGGACGAGAGCGGCGACGTGTCCGGCGGTACCGGACGGCGGCGAGGACGACCGGCCGAGATCGGCTCCGGTGACGGTGGTGGCATTGCTGCCGCTGAGGACGGTAGCGGCGGTGGCGGCGGTGGCGGTGCGGAGGCCGCCGCCGGTGTCGCGGGTGTGTCGGAGGGGGCTGTCGTCACCGCTGCCGAGCACGCGGCCGGGACCGCGGCGGCGGGGACCGGTCTCGGCGGTACCGTGCCGCCGCAGGGCGTACCCGTGCCCGCTTCCGGCGGCGGACGGCGTGCTCGGCGTGACGGCGGCGAACAGCACGCGCTGCCGCCGGCCCTGCCTGCCGTGGCATCCGGCGGCTCCGGCGACGATGCGCAGCAGCCCACGGGACGGCGTCGGCGTGCGCTGGCCGCCGCCAATGAGCGGGCCGCCGCGCAGGAGGCCGGCCCTCGTACGGTGTTCGCCCTGCCGCCCGCCGACGCGGACCGCTCGGCGGACAGCACGGGCGGGCAGGGGGTGGCTCCGGCCTCGGCTCATGCTCAGAACCAGGTACAGGCTCCAGGACTGGTGCAGGCTCCAGGATCGGTGCAGGCTCCGGGGCTGGCGCAGGTTCCCGGCCAGGGTGTGCCCGCCGACGCCGGTGTCGACGACGGGCGGCACGACGCCGTGCCGCACAGCCAGGCCGACGACCACACTCCGCCGCAGCCGCACCCCGCGAACGCACCGACAGGCCGCCGCCGGCGAGCGGTCGGCCAGCGGGCGGAGGCGGAAGCCGCCGGGGCGCCCGCAGAGGTCCCGGCTCAGGGAGCCGCCGGCCAGGCCGCGCAGGACACACGTGTCCGGGCGGGGGTGCCTCAAGCCCGCCCGGCTCAGGGGGCTGCGGTCGGACATGCCGGTACGGCCGGACAGCCGGCGCAGTCCGGGCCGCCGGTGCCGGTCGGGCAGGCCGGTCAGCCGGGTGCCCCGGTGCCCGCGTCGGATGCCGCCGCCCATGGTGTTCAGATGGCACCCGGCCAGCCGGTCGTGTCTCCGGCCGGCCCGGCCGGTCCGGCGCAGACGGCACCGGCTCAGGGTGCCCCGGCTCCCACTCCCCTTCCTGCGCAGAACGCGCCCGGGCAGGGCGGGACGCCCGCTCACTACGCGCAGGGGCAGCCGGTGCCTGGCGCTTCCGTGCCCGGGCAGCCCGCGCCCGGCACGGCCGGACCTGGCCAGCCTGTACCGGCCCAGCCCGTTCCTGGCGTTCTGATGCCTGGTCAGCCGGGGCCCGGTGTTCCGGTGCCTGGTCAGGCGCCCGTTCCAGGACAGGCCGCGCCCGGTCATGCCGCCGCCCCCCACCAGGCCGCGCCCGGTCAGGCGGTCCCCCATCAGGCCGTGCCCGCCCAGGGGCTCCCGGCTCAAGGCGCCCCTGGTGCCCGAGGCGTGCCCGGCGCCGGCGCCAGCGCCGCCGCAGGCCAGCCGCTCCCCGCCGAGGCCACGCCCGGCCAGGGCGTCCACGGTCAGATCGCCCCCGGCCAGGGCGCCACCGGTCAGCAGGCCACGGCCGGCCAGGCCACCCCTGCCCAGGCCACCGCTGCCCAGGCCACCCCTGGTCCGGTCTCCCCAGGCCAGTCAACCCCCGCCCAAGGCATCCCGCCTCACGGCACCCACACGCCCCAGCAGTGGCCCGGTACGCAGGACACGTCCGGCACCGGGATGGCCGTACCCCCGAACGGCCACACCGCTCCCGTACCCCCGAACGCCGCCGCCCCCCTTCCGCCGAACGCGGCCACCCCCGTACCGACCGCCGGCGCCCAGCCTCCGAAGGCGCAGCCCACCAGTACCCCCGGGCCCGGCACCCCGCTCCCCCCGGAGGCCGCCGCAGCCCACCCCCGCGCCGCCCAGCCCCTTCCCGCGGAAGCGACCGGAGCCGGTGCAGGGGCAGGCGCACGGTCAGGGGCCACCCCGCCCCCCGCCTCCCCAGAGCCCCCGGTGGACCCCAACTCCACCCAGGGCAGGGCCATCAGCGTGCGCACGCTCGGTCAGGGCGTACCGTTCACCCGGCAACCGCAGGCACCGCATCCCGCCACGCCTCCCCCGCATCAGCCGGGCGGCTCGGGTCGGCGCCGTAAGCTCGGGACGCGGAACGACCCCGGTGCCGGGCACGCGGAGCAGGGAGCTCGTCCGCATCCGCAGGGCGACCAGGCTGTCGTACCGCAGCAGTCGCAGCCCCAGACGTCGCTCGCCGGGCAGTCCCGGCTGGCGCAGGGGACCGAGGGGACGGGACGGTCGTACGCCATAGGAGCACCGGATGTGAACGCCGCGGAGGGACCCGAGCCCCTGGACGGGCCGGGCGGTGCCGTCGAGGTGGCGGATCCGCCGCTGCCGCAGCCGATGGACGACGAACTGCCGCCGGAGCCCCTGGACAACCCGCGCAGGCTGCTGGTGTGGCCGGCGCCGGACGTGACCACGCAGCAGGCGCTGAGCGACCGCGGGTACCGGCCGGTCATCGTGCACTCGCGCGAGGAGGTCGACGCGCAGATCGCGGCGTTCCCCGCCGCGCTGTTCGTGGACCCGCTGACCGGGCCGATCACGCGGACGGCGTTGCAGTCGCTGCGGCAGGCGGCGGTCGCGGCCGAGGTGCCGGTGCTGGTGACGGCCGGGCTCGGGCAGGCCTCGCGGGAGGCGGCGTACGGCGCCGATCCCGCCGTACTGCTGAAGGCGCTCGCCCCGCGCGACAGTGAGCAGCACCCGCCGCGGGTCCTGCTGATCGAGGAGCACGCCGAGATCGCGCTCGCGCTGACGGCGACGTTGGAGCGGCGCGGGATGCAGGTCGCGCGGGCCGCGAGCGACGCGGACGCGGTGACGCTGGCGGGGCAGCTCAGGCCCAACCTCGTCGTGATGGACCTGATGCAGGTGCATCGGCGGCGGGCCGGCATCGTGGACTGGCTGCGCGCCAACGGGCAGCTCAACCGCACTCCGCTGGTCGTCTACACCGCCGCCGTCGACCAGGCGGACCTGCCGCGGCTGGCGTCCGGGGAGACGGTCCTCTTCCTCGCCGAGCGGTCCACGAGCGGTGAGGTGCAGAGCCGGATCGTCGACCTGCTGGCCCGTATCGGCACCAACTGATCCGCACCCGCAGCTTCGGGTCCCGTACAGGCGCCGATTGATCCGGGTCAGGGCTGACTGATCCGGATCAGCACCAGCCGGGTCGGGTCGGAGCCGGGTCGGAGCCGGATCGGGTCGGGCCGGGTCGGCACCAAGTGACCCGGGTCGGCACCGACGGACCCGGGTCGATCCGGATCAGCACCAGCCAGGCCGGGTCGGCACCAACTGACCCGGGCCAGGGCAACGCAGCACGCCTACGGCGCGACCAGCCTCCGTGCCGCCTGCTTGATCGAGGCGCGCAGGCGTTCGCGGTCGGTGTCCTCCGGGCCGGTGAGGATGCGACGCATCTGCGGGACCGCGGCGGACCAGTTGGCGAGCGCCGTCAGCAGGAACAGCAGGTCACGGGGCGGGAACGCGTCCGTGATGACACCCCGGGCCTGGCCGTCCTCGATGGCGGCGACCTTGCGGGTGTAGTGGTCCTGGCGCTCGGGCTCGTCGGGGAGTTCGGAGGTGCCGTACTCGATGCCCTCCCAGAAGAGGAGGCGCAGCAGTTCGGGGTGGGTGGAGTGGTAGTCGATCAGGCGGTCGATCCAGCCCTCGATGTCGTCCGGGTCGACCGGGACGGCGGCGGCGAGGTCGACCATGCAGCTGCCCAGGACCTGGCTGAACAGCTCCGCCTTGTTGCCGAAGTAGGCGTAGATCAGCTGCTTGTTCGCCTTGGCCGCGGCGGCGATCCGGTCGATGCGGGCGCCCGCGATGCCGTGCCGGGCGAACTCGGCGACCGCCGCCTCGAAGATCCGGGCCTTGGTGGCCTGGGGGTCTCTGACTGCCATGAGGGCAGGGTACCGCCTAAGTAACCAACAGGTTGGTTGACAGGGAATTCGGACGGGGTCCAGACTGTTGAGCCGTATCAACCAACCAGTTAGTTGCTAGAGTCGGCTCTAAGGAGCTCGTCCCCATGCCCACCGCATCCGCTGCCCGAGCCCGACAGGCCCGCACGCCGACACGTCAGCCGGGCACCGCGCACCGCTTCCTCCTTCCCCTGATCGCCCTGGCCACCGCCGTGACGGCCGCCAACATCTACCTCGCGGCCCCGCTGCTCCCTCTCATCGCCGACGACTTCGGCTCGACCCCCTCGGCCGTCGCCTGGGTCGCCTCGGTCGCCCAGTTCGGCTATGCCGCCGGCCTCCTCGTCTTCGCCCCGCTCGGCGACAGCGTCGACCGGCGCCGGCTGGTCGCCGTCCTGTCGCTCGTCACGGCCGCGGCACTGGTCGCGGGCGCGGCGGCCGCGGGGACCACCGCGCTCGCCGCGGCCGTCCTGGTCGCCTCCGCCGCGACCGTCGTCCCGCAGCTCCTCGTGCCGCTGGTCGCCCAGCGCGCCCCCGCCGACCGGCGCGCCCGCCATGTCGCTGCCGTCATCGCGGGCCTGTTCACCGGCATCGTGGCCGCCCGCGTCCTCGGCGGACTGATCGGCCAGGCCTTCGGCTGGCGTGTGGTGTTCGTGGGCGCGGCCGTCCTGACGGCCGTCCTCGGACTGGCCACCGCGTACGTCCTCCCCGTGGAGGAACGCCGCCGGTCCGGCCCGCTGTTCGCCGGCCTCGTCGCGCTGCCGTCCGTCGTCCGCCGCTCGCCCGACCTGTGGCGCGCGTGCGTACGCCAGGCCGGGATGTACGGCGCCTGGAGCGCCCTGTGGACCTCGCTCGCGCTGCTGCTGACGGGCTCGGCGTACCACCTGTCCACGGCGAGCGCCGGACTCTTCGGCCTCTTCGGGCTGGCGGCCAGCGTGGTCGCGCCCCTCGCCGGCGGCCTGGTCGACCGCTTCGGCGCCGCGAAGGTCGTACGGTCCGCGTATCTGCTCGCCGCCGTCTCCGTACCGCTGTTCTGGCTGGGCGGGCAGATGCTGTGGGCCCTGTTCGCCGCCGCGATCGCGATCCACGCGGCCCTGGTCACCTCCCACGTCGCGAACCAGACCCTCGCACTGACCTCGACCTCCACCCCGGCGACCGCCAACACGGCCTACGTCGTCGCCGGCTTCGCGGGCGGCGCCACCGCCTCCGCCCTCGCGGGCTCGGCCTTCAGCCACTTCGGCTGGGGCGGGGTCACCGCGGTGGCGGGGACGTGGCTGGTGCTGGGGTGGGTGAGCACGGCGATACGGCGGGATTCCGGGAAGCCGGGTTCTGTCACGCCTGTTCAGTGACGCCGGGTTCCGGTCCGGGGGAGTCGGGTTCCGGTCCGGGGGGCCGGGTCCCGGTTCGGGGGAGTCGGGTTCGGTGAGGCCGGGTTCCGGTTCGGGGGAGTCGGGTTCGGTGAGCCGGGGCCCGGTCCCGGGCTGGCGGGTTCGGTGAGCCGGGGCCCGGTCCGGGGCTGGCGGGTTCGGTGAGCCGGGGCCCGGTCCGGGGCTGGCGGGTTCGGTGAAACCGGGTCCGGCCCGGGGGAGTCGGTTCGGTGAGCCGGTTCGGTGAAACCGGCCGGCGCCGAGTCGACGTCGACGGAGTCCCCTTCGGTACGGCGGTGATGTGCGCGTGCGCCGGGCAGGCACCCTGTGGTGTTCCGCCCGGCGCACCCGCGCGTTCCTCAGAGCTTCGTGATGTCCAACTGCCCCTCCGCGTACTGCCTTCGCAGCACCTTCTTGTCGAACTTGCCGACGCTGGTCTTCGGCACCGCCTCGATGATCGTCCAGCGCTCCGGCAGCTGCCACTTGGCGACCCGGCCCTCGGCGGCGAGGAAGGCGCGCAGGGACTCGAAGTCCGCGGTGGCGCCCTCCTTGAGGACGACCGTGGCCAGCGGGCGCTCGCCCCACTTCTCGTCGGGGACGGCGACGACGGCCGCCTCGGTGATGTCCGGGTGGGACATCAGCGCGTTCTCCAGGTCCACCGAGGAGATCCACTCGCCGCCGGACTTGATCACGTCCTTGGCCCGGTCGGTGAGGGTGAGGAAGCCGTCGGGGGAGATGGTGCCGACGTCACCCGTCTTCAGCCAGCCGTCCTCGCTGAACTTGTCGGCGGGGCGCAGCGGTTCGGCGTCCGGGCCGTTGTAGTAGGCGCCCGCGATCCAGGGGCCGCGCACCTCCAGTTCGCCGGCCGACTCGCCGTCCCAGGGAAGCCGTTCGCCGCCGGGACCGGTGAGGCGGGCCTGGACGCTCGTCGGGAAGCGGCCCTGAGTGAGTCGGTACGCGAACTCCTCCTCCGTACCCACCACGCGGGCCGGCGGACGGGCGACCGTGCCGAGCGGGGACGTCTCCGTCATGCCCCAGGCGTGGCAGACCCGCATGCCCAGCTTGTCGAACGCCTCCATCAGCGCGGGCGGACAGGCCGAGCCGCCGATGGTGACCTGCTGCAGGGTGGAGACGTCCCGGGGCTTCACCGCCAGCTCGGCCAGCAGGCCCTGCCAGATGGTGGGGACGGCGGCCGCGTGCGTCGGCTTCTCGCGCTCGATCATCTCGGCGAGCGGGGCCGGCTGGAGGAAGCGGTCCGGCATCAGCATGTTCACGCCGGTCATGAAGGTCGCGTGCGGCAGACCCCAGGCGTTGACGTGGAACTGGGGGACCACGATCAGCGAGGTGTCCTGGTCCGTCAGGCCCATCGACTGGGCCATGTTGACCTGCATGGAGTGCAGGTAGACCGAACGGTGGGAGAAGAGCACACCCTTGGGGTCGCCCGTCGTCCCGGAGGTGTAACACATGGCGGCGGCCTGCCGCTCGTCCAGCTCCGGCCAGTCGTACGTCGTCGGCTTTCCGGCGAGCAACTCCTCGTACTCGTGCACCCGAACGGCCGCGCCCGCGAGGAGGGTGCGATCGCCCGGCCCGGTCACCACCACGTGCTCGACCGTCTTGAGGTGCGGGAGCAGCGGGGCCAGCAGGGGGAGCAGCGAGCCGTTGGCGATCACGACCCTGTCGGCCGCGTGGGCCACGATCCAGGCCAGCTGGTCGGGCGGGAGGCGGAGGTTGAGCGTGTGCAGGATCGCGCCCATGGAGGGGATCGCGAAGTAGGCCTCGACATGCTCGGCGTTGTTCCAGGCGAGCGTCGCCACACGGTCGTCGCCGACGACCCCGAGGTCCTCGCGCAGCGCGTGCGCCAGCTGGGCGGCACGGGCGCCGATCTCGGCGAAGGAACGGCGCTGCGGCTCGTCCTCACCGGTCCAGGTGATCACCTGCGATGTGCCGTGAACCGTCGACCCGTGGGTCAGGATCCTGGAGATCAGCAGCGGTACGTCCTGCATGGTGCTCAGCACGGCGTCCTCCCGAGGCGACGTTGCCTGCGCGGTAGTAAGGGCTGCGCAGATTCTGCGCGCATACCGCGCGGTATGTCACTAGGCCAGGATGATCGATCACGTCACGTTGTGCTCACCGCGTGAAGACGGTACCGGTTCGGGCCAGGCGGTATGTGAGTTCTTCACGTATGCGCGGTGCTCCATATGCGCGGTGCTCTGTGTGCGCGGTGCTCTGTGTGCGCGTCGCCTGATTTCGAGTTACTGGAGCTGTCGAGTCATCGGACCAGGCCGAGCTCCGGGTCCTCGCGGAGTTTGCCCAACGCCCTCGACACCGCCGACTTGACGGTGCCGACGGACACCCCGAGCACCTCGGCCGTCTGGACCTCGCTGAGGTCCTCGTAATACCTGAGGACGACCATCGCCCGCTGCCGGGCGGGCAGCTTCGTGATCGCCCGCCACATCGCGTCGTGCAGCGCCTGCTGCTCCGCCGGATCGGCGCCGGCCGACTCCGGCTCCGGTTCCGGCAGTTCGTCGCACGCGAACTCGTCGACCTTGCGCTTGCGCCACTGCGAGGTGCGCGTGTTCAGCAGCGCTCGGCGCACATAGCCGTCGAGCGCACGGTGGTCCTCGATCCGCTCCCAGGCCACGTAGGTCTTGGTGAGCGCGGTCTGCAGCAGGTCCTCCGCGTCGCTCGGGTTCGCGGTGAGCGACCGGGCGGTACGCAGCAACACCGGCTGGCGTGCCTTCACGTACGAGGAGAACGACGGGTATGAGGGACAGGCGGACTGGGAGGGGTACGAGGGCTGGGCGGGGTATGAGGGCTGCGAGGAGTACGGAAGGGTCTGCGTCGCCGGCGTGGCGGCCTTCGAAGCGCTGGTGCAGACGGGTGTGGTCATGGCTCAACGCTATGAGCGTGGGCCCCTCCCGCTCATCGGCCGCAGGTCCCTAAGACGAGTCCGCCTCAGGTTGTAGGGGTGGTGCTGGCTGCACCTCCTGAAGGTGGACGAGCGGGACGGGCGTACTGCGGGATTACCCCTGGGGGTCATCCGTCGTCGGCTGCGACCGGTTCACCCCTGGGGCGTCGCAGGACCGAATGCGGAACAGGGGATGCGGAATACGGTCGGCTGCCGCGCGGTAGGCCGCGGTGTCCTGCGGTAGCCCGTGGTCGCGTGGCAGCCCTTGGCGTCCCGTGGCGTCGTCCCTTGGCGTCCCGTGGCAGCCCTTGGCGTCCCTTGGCAGCCCGCGGTATCCCGCATTAGCCCGACCGGCGGTGGTCCGGTGCCGTGTGTCAGTGGTCCGAGGTCAGTACCAGGCCCGACGTCGGCACCCCCGTCCCCGCTGTCACCAGGGCCCGGCTCGCTCCCGGTATCTGGTTCACGGCGGTGCCTCGGATCTGGCGTACGCCTTCCGCGATGCCGTTCATCCCGTGCAGATACGCCTCCCCCAGCTGTCCCCCGTGTGTGTTCAGCGGCAGCCGCTCCTCCGCCACGAAGTCGGATGCCTCCCCCTTTCCACAGAAACCGAACTCCTCCAGTTGTGTCAGCACGAACGGGGTGAAGTGGTCGTACAGGATCCCCACATCGATGTCGGCGGGCGTGAGTCCGGAGGTCTGCCACAGTTGCCGGGCCACCACGCCCATCTCCGGCAGGCCGGTCAGGTCGTCGCGGTAGAAGCTGGTCATCTGCTCCTGCGCCCGGCCCGCTCCCTGGGCGGCCGCCGTGATGACGGCGGGCCGGTGGGGCAGGTCTCGGGCCCGCTCCACGGAGGTGACCACAAGCGCCTGGCCGCCGTCGGTCTCCTGGCAGCAGTCCAGCAACCGCAGCGGCTCGACGATCCAGCGGGAGGACGCGTGGTCGGCCAGGGTGATCGGGCGGCCGTGGAAGTAGGCCGCCGGGTTGGTCGCCGCGTATTTGCGGTCCGTCACCGCCACATGCCCGAACGCCTCCGGTGTCAGCCCGTACGCGTGCAGATACCGCTGGGCCGCCATCGCCACCCAGGACGCCGGTGTGAGCAGCCCGAAGGGCAGGGACCAGCCGAGCGCGACCCCCTCCGCCGACGGCTCCCGGTGCTGCACGCCCGAGCCGAATCTCCGGCCCGACCGTTCGTTGAAGGCGCGGTAGCAGACGACCACCTCGGCCACGCCTGTGGCGACGGCGAGCGCGGCCTGCTGGACGGTGGCACAGGCCGCCCCGCCGCCGTAGTGGACGCGGGAGAAGAAGGCCAGCTCGCCCATTCCGCAGGCCTGGGCGACGGTGATCTCCGGGCTGGTGTCCATCGTGAACGTGACCATCCCGTCCACGTCGGCCGGTTGCAGCCCGGCGTCCGCCAGCGCGGCCCGCACCGCCTCAGCCGCCAGCCGCAGCTCGCTGCGCCCTGAGTCCTTGGAGAACTCCGTGGCCCCGATACCGACGATCGCCGCGCGGCCGCCGAGCGTGTCCCGGGTGCGTAGGCTCATCCCGGCGCTCCTCGCTCTGTGAGCACTTCCGGTTGTGTGACCTCTTCCGGCTCTTCCGGCTCTTCCGGCTCTTCCAGTCCTGCCGGTCCTGCCGGTCCTGCCGGTCCTGCTGGTCCTGCTGGTCCTGCAGATGCTGTCGGTCCTGTCGGTCCTGCCGGCTCCTCAGTCTCCCGGGATTTCTCCAACTCCCCTGCGTTCCCCACCCCGCCGTGCTCCTCCCGACCCGACGGCTGCTCCCTCGGGACAGTGACCGTCACCGTGCCGGTCACATGTCTGCCGGTCGCATTGGTGCCGATCACGCGGACGGTCGCGGTGTCGCCGTACACGGTGTCGGTCTCGGTGTCGGTCTCGGTCTCGGCCACCTCCTCGGTCACGTCCTCGATCGTGCCCGTCAACACCATCGTGTCCCCCGGGTAGTTGGGAGCACCGAGTCTGATGGCCACCTTGCGGAGTACGGCCCGTGGGCCGAAGTGGTCGGTGATGTAGCGGCCGACCAGGCCGTTCGTCGTGAGGATGTTCATGAAGATGTCCGGGGAGCCCTTCTCCCGGGCCAGTTCGGCGTCGTGGTGCACGTCCTGGTAGTCGCGGGAGGCGATAGCCCCGGCGACGATGAGCGTGCGGGTGATCGGTATCTCCAGCGGCGGGAGTTCATCGCCGGGTGCCATGCGGCCCTCGCCCGTCTTCACGCGCTCTCCGGGGGCGCCTTTCTTCCGGTCTGCTCCTGTCTTCACGCGGCTGTTTCCGTCTGCTCCTTTCTTCACGCGGCCTCCCCTCCAGCGCGGAAGGCCGGCAGCACCAACTCCTCGTCGTGTTGCTGGAATTCGAGCCGGACCGGCTGGCCGATCCGCACCTTGTCGTAGGGCACGCCCACCACATTGCTGATCATTCGGACGCCCTCCGCGAGTTCGATCAGGGCCACCGCGTAGGGGGGGGCGAAGGCCGGGAAGGGGGGGTGGTGCAGGACCACGTACGAAAAGACGGTGCCCTCGCCGCTCGCCTCGATCGTGTCCCATTCCGGGCAGCCGCAGGCGTTGCAGCCGGGGAGCCAGGGAAAACGCAGGCTCGCGCAGGCCGTGCAGCGCTGTATGAGGAGCCGGTGTTGTCGTACGCCGTCCCAGAAGCCGGCGTTGTCGCGGTTGACGACGGGACGGGGGCGCGTCACGGGGCGGGGCGGGGGCTTCCGCTCCGGTCGGTGTGCCGGGGCGTACTTGAGGATGCGGAAGCGGTGGGTGCCCGCGAGGTGCTCGCCCACGCGGACCTCCATGCGGGTCGTCACGAAGTACCCCGTGCCGAGCTTGGTCGTCTTGCGGTCCGACACCGACTCGATGACCGAGTCGAAGGTGATCTCGTCGCCGGGGCGCAGGGGTCTGAAGTACTCCTGCTCGCAGTCGGTGGCGACCACCGCGGTGCAGCCCTGCTCGTCGAGGAGGGCGAGCAGTTCGTCGTACGCCTCTGTCCGCCCGGTGTGGCCGGAGAGGCCACCCATGGTCCACGCCTGGAGCATGGTGGGCGGCGCGATGGCATCCGGGCCGAGATACGCCGGGTTGGTGTCGCCCATCGCCTCGCACCAGTGCCGGATCATGGGCCTGTTGACGGGGTCTTTCCCGACGCCGGCGACGGCGGCGGAGCGCCCCTCGAACGCCTTCAGCCGCTGCTCCAGGCTCTTCGGGGCACCGCTCGCCCCCGACATGTCACTCATCTTCGCCCCCTCGCTGTCCCCTGCTCATCCCTCGTGTCACCTGCGGCATCGCGCCGTTCCGCACCATGCCGCGTCGCGTAGTCACTTCTGGTACACCGCAGCCGCCGGTCCGGTTCCCACCCTCCTCGCGAAGATTTCTGACTGTCCGTCAGATGCGCAGAGCTGTCAAGGCCACCGGCCCGCACGCGAAAACGTCTGCGCGGCGATGCTGTAGTAGCGCCCCGCAGACTCCTGCCCCCAGAACACCCAACGCGCTGGAGTTCAGAGGGCGGACGCCGCAGCGCCGAACCCCGCCACGGGGCGAAGGTGAAGGACGTGCCGCCGTTCTCCGGCTCACCGGCCGTGAACGCGGAGCCGTGGACCTGGACAAATCCGCCCGCTCGGCGAGTCAAAGCCAACCCCCCTTCCTTTTTTCGAACATACGTACGAACATAGAGGCATGGCCACCACCGACCGGCAGGCCACGACGCTGGCCCTCGCACACGCCCTGTCAGCCGCCGAACGCGGACTGGCCGTCATCCCCCTGTCCCGGACGAAGCTCCCGGCCCTGCGCTCCCCCCACCGCGACGACCCCGCGGCCCCGCCCTGCCACGGTGAGTGCGGGCGCTTCGGCCACGGGGTCTACGACGCCGCCACCGACCCCTCACGCATCCGCGAACTGTTCGCCGCCGCACCCTGGGCGACGGGGTACGGCATCGCCTGCGGCCTGCCGCCGCACCATCTGATCGGCATCGACCTCGACACGAAGTCCGGAACGAACTCCTCGGCGGCTCTGCGCGAACTCGCCCTGCGGCACCTGTTCACGATCCCCGACACGGTCGTCGTACTGACCCCGAGCGGCGGCCGCCACCTCTGGCTCAGCGGCCCGCCGGACGTCGTCGTCCCCAACTCGGCCGGCCGTCTCGCCCCCGGCATCGACATCCGGGGCGCCGGCGGCTATCTCGTCGGACCCGGCTCCCGTACGGAGCACGGCGAGTACGTCACGGCGCCCGGCACCGCCCACCTGGCTCCGGCGGCCTGCCCGCCCGCGCTTCTGCGGATCCTGCTGCCCCCACCCCGCACCCACCACCCCACACCGCCGTCGACCGGCGACCATGGCCAGGGCCTGGTCCAGTTCGTGCTCGCCGCGCACGAGGGCCAGCGCAACACCCGCCTGTTCTGGGCGGCCTGCCGCGCCTACGAGGACGGCATCGGCCCCGCCCTGGTCGACCCGCTCGTCGACGCGGCCCTGAACACAGGGCTCAGCGAACGCGAGGCCCGGGCGACGATCGCGTCGGCGGCGCGGATGACGGGGCACCGGCCCTGAGAAACGTTCCCTGCAGGACCGAACAGCGCACGAAACGTTTTCCGGGGGGCCGGACAGCACACGAAACACAGGAGCACCATGCACCGCCGCCGCCCCAGAGTGCCGACCATGTCCCTGAGCCGTGTCGTCCTGACGTCCGGCCGTTCGCTCGACCTCTCCGAGTTGCGGCTGTCCTCGACATACGGCGGGAGGCTGCAGGACTACCCCTGCAAGCCGGTCAACGACCTGAAGATCGAAGGACTGGTACGGGCGGCCGAGCGGGCGTTCCCAGCCACGCCGGTGCACCTCGTACCGCCCCCGCGCGAGTATCCCGACCAGTACACCGGCGCGTTCGGCCCGGTGGAGGTGCTGCCCGCCGTGGCCTGCGTCGGCGCGTTCCACTCCACAGCCCTGGACCCGCACCACGACCCGATCCTGTACGGCTCCTCACTGACCGTCATCTGGTTCCAGACCACCGCGCACATGCCGTACGACTGCGACGCGGAGCCCGCGCTGCGGGACATCCCGTGGGAGAAGCTGGCCCGGGACCACGAGCTGTAGCCCGGAAATGCCCTTCAGGTGTTGGCGGAGGACGGGCCGAGGGGCCGTGATTCCTGACCGCAGGTTGGCCGCACGCGCTGGTCAGGAGTGGGATACCGGCGAGGCAGGGAGAGACAAGGTCATGCCGAAGGGGTGCCGCTCCGGAGAGTGGCACCCCTTCTGACCTGCAACGCCTATGACCTGCGCGGAGGCGGTGGGATTTGAACCCACGGTGACATCGCTGCCACGACGGTTTTCAAGACCTTTCGGCGATCAAGGACTTCCGGTCTTCCCTCGCAGATCAGACGGCTGCAGGTACCCCAGCGGAGCCGTCGTCGTCATCGACGTGCCCGCTGCGTGCCCCTCGGGCAAGCTCGTGCCTGGCTGATCCAGGAGTTCACCGTCGCCGCCCCGGAACCGTGAGGCCACACCTTCGTCAATGGCCGTCTCCTGCCCGCCCTGCTGCCAGGCGTAGACACGAATCGGGTCGAGGTGGAGTTCATTCGGGCCCAAGCAGTCAGCCGCCCAGGTGGCCAGGCGAGAGCCGCAGACGCAGGCCAGGTTAGGGCCATTCGCGCCAGTGGGCCCGCAGCACCCGAGCCAGTTGTCCCCAAGCTCGAAGGGTTCAAGGCGTGGCAGAACATCGTCTGGGTGGACGACGAAGCTGTTACGGCATCCGGCGGACACTGTGTTGCCGGTGTCCGCAGCTCGTAGCAACTCGCGCCCAGTGTTATGGGCGAGGCGGCGGAACTTATCGGCAGCGACGAACGGGGCACCCCACGGCTCAGGGTCGACGGCGTAATACCCGCCAGGGACGGTGGAGCGAGCTCGACCGGTCTTCTTGTCCCGGCCATGATCTGGGTCGTCCACCTCCGGAACGATTGGCAGCGCCACCAGGTCCCCGGTGATCGCTGTCCCGCACTTGGCGCAGTAGAAGACGGTCACACATCGTGTTCTACCGTCTGTCAGTCCGGAACGTCCAAGGACATTTGTGCAAGGGAGCGGCCCCCGACCAGGCGCGTGGTCAGGGGCCGTTGAGGTGAGTAGAGCGGCGCGGAAGTCAGTCCGAAACGGCCTCCGCAGAGCCGTCGTCGGTGTCTGAGCCGGTGAGCCAGGCGTCCGCGGCTTCCGCCACCTGGTCGTCGCGGCCGGCGACCGGCCGGGCGTAGTGCCGGGTGGTGACGCTCGCGTTCGAGTGACCGAGGCGGTGCGCGGCGGTCATGACGCCGTACCGATCGGCAACCCATGTGCCGTGCGAGGCCCGGAGATCGTGTGGAGTCACGTCGGTCAGCCCGGCCGCCGACACCGCAGGGTCGAAGTACACCTTGCGCCACTGGTTGTAGCGCAGCGGTTTCCCCGCTGGTGTGGTGAACAGGAGTGCGTCGTCCCCGTCGGGCAGCTGCTCGATGTACTTCCCGAGCCGCTTCGCCAGGGCCGGGCCGACACGGAGAAGCCGCTTCTGATGCGACTTGGGAGTGTCGAAGACCAAGGTTCCGTTGGCTTCGGCGAGGTTCTCGTCCACCAGGACGAAGCCGCCGGCCACGTCGATGTCCGTACGCCGAAGGGCGAACGCCTCACCGACTCGCAGGCCCGCGTACGCGAGGAGCGCGATCAGCAGATCATGCGGCTGAGCAGCACTCCGGACGATCCGAGAGGCTTCGAGTGGGGTGAGGATGTGCGGCTCCGTCTGCGGCATCCGAGGCAGCTTCACACCCCGGCACGGCGTCTGCTGGATCATGTCGTTGTCCACGGCCGACCGCATGATCTGCGACAGAACCCGGTACGCCTGCCTGATCCGCGACGCGCTGAGTCCCTTGGTCCGCATGCCGGCGACCCACTCAGTCACGGTGATCGGCCGGAGGCTCGACAGCTCACGGTCACCCAGTGCGGGGTTGATCAGCGATCGGTACGACGCTTGAGTCTTGTGCTTGAGCTGAGGAGAGACCGCAGCCAGCCACCGAGCCGCCCAGTCTCGTACGGTCGTCTGCCCTTCGAGGGGGTCCAGCCACCGGCCGTCCTCGATCTCGATCCGCTTCTTTGCGAGCCAGCGATCGGCGTCGGTGGACGTGGCGAAAGTCCGGTCGGCGGGACGGAGCACGCCGTCAGGCCCCGGGTAGCGAGCCTGGAAGCGACCAGATGGCAGCTTGCGAACCCTGCCGAAGTTCCGACGGGACTTACGCTTGCCAGCCATCAGGCGACCCTCCTGAGCCCCGTCGGCCGCAATACGACCGGTTCCACCGTGTTGGCGTCCACGAACGCCTTTACAGCCTGCTCAGGGATGCGGACGTGTCGGCCGACCTTCACGAAGGTGATCCGTCGTTCCTCGATGAGACGCCGCGGGAAGCGGACGCCCGTGCCGAGCCGTTCGGCAACCTGTTGCACGGTGAGCAAACGGTCCATGGTCACCACTCCCCCTCGACAGGCAGGGCCGCGAGTGCTTCGCGGGCGGTTTCGCGGTTGGTCTGCAGATCCCGGGCGATGGTCGCGGCGAGGGCGGATTCGCCGGGGGTGTGGCCGTGTCCGGCGTACTGCCAGTCGGCGAGGACGAGCACGGTGTCCGGCTCACGGTCCTCCAGGCCGAGTGCTTCACGTTCCTGTGCGGCGCGGAAGTCGGCGCGGGCCTGGCGGAGTTCGCCGAGGGTGGTCGAGTAGCGGCGGGACTTGGAGGAGAAGTGGCCGCGGAAGCCGAGCATGTGAGCCCAGGCCCACAGGCGCCGGTCGGGGTAGAGCGGATCGAGCAGCTTGCACGCTTCGATGAGGCGGCGGGTGTGGTCGGGGACCTGGTGGCGGTCGAGTTCGGAGAGTTCGCCGATGCGGCGGTCGAGGGTGCCGGTGTTCTCGGCGGCTTTGGTGGCGTACTTGGCGACGTAGGAGGCGACGGCCTGTTCGGTGATGTCGGAGCCGTCGCCGAAGGCCTTGACCGGTCGGACGTCCAGCTGCGTGCCCCAGCGGAAGGTGCGGGCGGGCTGGTCGTCGGCGGCCGGGATGGAGATCGAGGTGTACGAGTGCGCGGCGGCGGCCTGGATCGCGTCGGCGAGGAGGTCGACCGTTGCCCAGGCGGGCGGAGGGGTGTCGGGTCCTTCCGGGCCGTCGATGCGGATGACGGCGTGGAAGTGCAGGGCGCCGCGCTTTTGGAACTCGGCGACCTTGCCGTACGAGACGCGGGCGTGGTCGCTGAGTTCGCGGCGGGTGAGTCCGGCGCGGGCGGCGATCTCGCGGCGCAGGCGGGTGGTGAAGCGTTGCCACAGGTCGCCCGCGTGGTTGTTGAAGAGGACGGCGCCCGCGTAGTCGTAGGTGACCGGGTCCAGGGCGGTGCCGAGGGCCGGGTCGTCGGCGGGGTGACTGGTGCTGCAGCGGCAGACGCCATGGTCGGGGCGGTTGTGGACCGGGCCGAACGAGGGTGCGGTGAGGGTGGCGAAGACGCGGGGGTGGTCTCGGACGGTGGCGGGGATGTCGCGACGGTCGTCTCCGGCCAGGCCAGCGCGGATGAGGTGGTAGGTGTCGCCCGCGTACGTCCAGGCGCAGGACGGGCAGCGGGAGGCCCGGCGGTTGCCGCAGGCGACGCGGAGGCGTCCGCCGGGCTCGTTCTCGGTGGAGTAGTGGTGCAGGGTCTCGCCGGTCGTTTTGTCCTTGTGCAGGGTCCAGCCGGTCAGGTGGATCGGGTCGGAGCAGCCGCCGGTGCGGCGGATCTGGTCTTCCCAGCGGGTGTAGTCGTCGGCCGAAGCCACCCTCAGCAGGTCGCCGAGGGTGGTCGGGTCGAGCAGTGTGTCAGGCACGGGCGCCCTCCCATGTGCGGCGGGTGCGGGTGATGCCGATGCCGTGGCAGGCCGGGCAGTGCGCGGTGATGGTGCGCAGGTGGCCGTGCCGGTCGCGGCCGCCGAGGGTGATGGCGGCGGAGGCGAAGCCGTCGCAGTGGGGGCAGGTGCGGGGCGGCGGCGTGGTGCGGTCGGTCATGCTGGGGTTCCTTCCGGTTCCACGGGATCGGAGTGGGGCACGGCTCCCGGGCGGTGGATGCTTGGCGGTATCGAGGCCGCCCGGGGGCCGGTCAGCGGCGCTTGTTCTCGGAGGCGAGCATCGAGCGGAGGACGACGGCGCATACGGCGACCGAGGCGCCGGTGATGGCGACCGCGAGAAGCATGGAGACGAGGACGGCGCCGACGACCAGGACGACGGCGGTGCCGCCGACGACGAGGGCGATCATGGCTCCGGGGGTGAGCTGCACCGTGGGTCGGGGCGCCGCGGGCACGGCCGGAGCGTGGGTCGGATTCGGCGACACAGGGGCGGACTGCTCGGTGACCGGTGCGGGCGGTGTGACGAGGCCGGTCGGTTCGGGCATGGCCGGGATCCTGGGACGGAGCATGGCTGAACTCCCTTCCGGGGTGGGCTACTTGACGAGGCCGTTGATGGCGGGGGCAAGAACGCTGTCGGCGAGGAGGAAGCCGCCGAGGAGAAGCACCGCGATGAGCCACGCGGGCGGGCGGATGAGCTTGACGCCGAGGTAGCCGACGACGAGCAGGGCGAGCCAGAGGGGAACGTCCATGACGGTGGTCTCCTAGCGGACGCGGCAGCGGTGGGTGCGGGCGGCGAGCTGGGCGGCGCTCTGGCTGGTGTAGTCGGCGGACCAGCCGCAGCGGTCGGCGGTGCACACGGCGGCGTGCTTGGTCTGGCCGTTGCGGTCGCGGTGGGTGCCGATCTGCACGGGGCCAATCTGCATCAGCGAGTGGAAGTGGTCGCGGGCAGGCATGGCGGGTGGTTCTCCTTCCTGGTCAGGCGAGTTGGGCGGCGATGGCGTCGGCGAGCTGAGGCGGGACGCCAAGACGGGCGCGCAAGGTGTCGGTGTCGATCGGGGCGCCGGTGCGGTCGCGGTACTCGGCGGCGACCTTGCGGGCGTGCTCGACGAGGACAGGGGGAACCGCGGGGGAAGGTGCCGGTGCGGCGGCCGGGAGAGCGGGTGCTTCCTCGGCCGGAGCAGGTGCGGGCTCCGGCTCGGGGCTCGGCTCGGGGTCCGCGACGGCGTCGGGTTCCGGGGCCGGGGCGGATGCCGGCGGATCTGGCGCCTGGTGTTCGGCGGAGTGGGCGAGGAGCGTTCCGCCGAGGAAGGCGAGGGCGGGCCATCCGGCGATGCCGAGGCGGAGCAGGGCGGGCGGGTCGGCCAGGTCGAGGAATCCGGCCGTAGCGACGTTGGCGCCGAGCGAGGCGAACAGGGCGATCAGGAACCAGCACCAGGCCAGCCGGGACGGACCCTCCGAGCGCAGCCGACGCCAGGCCGCGACAAGGAGCAGGTCGACCGAGACCGGGTAGGCCCAGGCTTTCCAGCCGTCCTGTCCGGCAGCGGCGGCCAGGTCGTGCAGGTGCGCGAAGGACAGGGCTCCGGCGATGACCGCCTGGACCAGGACGGCGTCCACGCGCAGACCATGACGGGCGGCCATCAGGAGCCCTCGCCCGGGTAGTCCGGGCCGTCGTCGGGGCCGTAGCCGGGCGGGACGGTGCCGGGCGGAGGCTCGGGCAGCGAGACGGCCAGGGACGAGCTGACCGCTTCGACGAAGTCGAGGTCTGCGCCGGTCATGCCTGCGTACAGGGCGAGTTGGCCGAGCAGCAGCACAGTGCGGGCGAAGTCCTCGCAGTCGGGGCACATGGCGGGTGCTCTCCCTTCATCGGGCATGGCGGGGGTAGGGACCTGGCGCGAGGCGGTTGCGCCGACCGTGGGGCGGGGAAGGTCAGGCCGTGGCGGGAGCCGTCTTGGACAGCGGCGCCGGGGCCTTGGAGAGGCTGGTCAACGCGGGCCGGAAGGGCGCGAGTTCGGGCAGGTCCGGGGTGCGGTCGGCGTGCCGGTTGCAGACGTTGACGGCCTGGCGGAGCGTGGTGTGCGGGGCGCGGATGCGGTGCCAGCCGCCGGTGGAGTCGCCCGCGATGGCGACGCCGCGCATGTCGGCGGGGATCTGGACGGCGGCCAGGACGGCGTCCGGGGAGATGTCGCCGAAGGCCATGTTGGCGGATGTCTCGTCGTTGACGCGGTGTGCGGTGCGGCCGGTGAGCTGGGCGCGAAGCATGGTGATGCTCTTGCCGAGTTCGGAGCCGAAGCGCTGCCCGCAGATCTCCAGGTAGATCCCGGCGGCGCGGCCGAGCTGGGCGAGGCGGGCGAGCGCGGTGATGATCCGGTCCCGCCGCTTTTCCTGGTCCTTGGTGGCGAACAGGGCGAGTTCGGCGACCTCGTCGACCAGGACCACGATCGGCACCGGCCGCAGGTGGTCGGGCAGGTCCCAGATGTCGGCGGCGATCTTCGCGTCCGGGATGTCGGAGGTGATGCGCTGTTCGGAGCGGATGATCTGGTAGACGGCCTCCATGCGGGATACGAGCGCGTCGAGCAGTTCGGCGGCGGTGTCGGGGTTGTCGGCGAGCGCGGAGAACCGGCGGGCCAGAGGGAACAGTTCGACCCCCTGCTTGCAGTCGATGCCGACCAGGGCGACATCCTGCGCGGCGAGCCCGGCCACCAGGTTGCGCTGGTAGACGGACTTGCCGGACTCGGTGGCGCCGACGGTGAGCGCGTGGGGTATCGCCCGGTAGTCGCGGTAGTGGACTGAGCCGTCCTCGCGCAGGGCGACCGGGACCCGCATCGGGCCGGCGTCGGTCTTGGCCGGCATCTGCACCCGCTTGAGAACGTCGTAGCCGGTCATCCGCACCTCGACGACACCGGAACGCACTTCACGCGACGTGACGCCGTACATCGAGAAGGAGTGGCGCAGCCGGTCCGAGGCGGCGGCGACGTCGAAGGCGTCCTGACCGGGCCGCAGTCCCAGCCGCAGGACCAGTCCGGTCCGGGTGGGCCGCAACCGCAGGATGCGCGGCGGGCGAGATTCAGGCACCGGCCGGTTGGCGACCCGGGCGAGAGTGAGGCGCCAACGCGAGGGCGGGACGGTCAGCCCGCAGGCGTCCATGACCGAGCCGTAGCGGACCAGGACCCGCAGCGTGGCGAGGGTGACCCCGAAGGTCATCCAGTACCAGGCGGGGCGCCGCCACCGCAGGAGACCCGCAGCGGCGACGACCAGCACCAGAGCGACCGTGAACCAGACCATGATCAGGCCGCCTTGGGATTCGCGGCAGCGGCAGCGAGCGAGGTGACGGCGACCGCACGGAAGGCGATCCCGTGCCGCTTCTGCCCGTTGAACTCGTTCTCCCACGGCCGGGCGATCAGACCCGTGAGCGCGACGGGCGTGCCCATGGCCAGCTCACCGGTGATACCCGGCTCCGGGACCGTGATGGACAGGATCTCGACCTCGTCGTTGGCCGCGAACATCACGTCGACGGTCATCATCTTGACGCCGGTCTCGGCGTCGGTGGCGATCTCGCCGGTACGGCGGTCCTTGACCTTGGGCTGCGGGGTCTTGGCGACCATCACGGTCGCGGCGGAGGTGTCGACGGGAATCTGGCGCACAGCAGATCACTCCTACATAGAGGCTGGACTCCGTCACTCATATATATGAGTGACATGAAGAAGAGTGCCTGACTCCTATACATGAGTCAACCCGCCGCGAAGAAGAACTCGCGACGGGTTGGGGGAAGTTGAGCGCGCGTCAGTCGGCGGCGGGGATCCTGTACTCGAAAACGAACTGGTCAGCAGCCATGAGCGTGTCACAGACCTCGACGACGAGACCCTCGGTCGTACGGGCCTCACGGATCAGGTGGACCACCGGCGCACCGGGGCTGAGCGCCAGCTCGGACGCCTCCGCCTTGGAGGCCGGCCGCGCTTGCAGCGTCTCGACGAACTCGGCGAACTCGTGCCCGTGGTCTTCGAGTCGGGCATAGATGCCACCACCGCCGGGGTTCTCGGCGAACAGCTCCGGGATCTCCTTGACGACGTCCCACGGGAGGTACGAGGTCGCGGTCTCGACAGGGGTGCCGTTACGGAAGTAGAGCCGCCGCCGGGCCAGCACCTGAGTGCCGGCGGATACGCCCAACCGCTGGGCCGCATCCTCAGGAGCCTCCATCGGGCCGATGTAGAGGACGCTCACCTTGGCGGTCGCGCCCGACTGCGCGGACTCAGCAAGGTAAGCAGCCTTGCCCCCCTGCCGGAGCGAGCGCCGAAAGCGATCGGAGGAGCGGTGCCGTACCGGCGGCCGATCCTTCACGATCGAGCCCTTGCCGTGCCGAGTCTCAACGAGTCCACTCGCGCGCACCTCGACCATGGCCTTACGAATCGTGCCGCCCGAGACGCCGTAGCGGTCGACCAGCTCCGACTCACTCGGCACCATCTCACCAGGCTTGAGAACCCCCGCCCGGATCTGCTGCACGATCTCGTCGGCGATCTGAACGTACCGAGGTACGGACCTCTCCCCTCCTACCGCAGTTCCCATAGTCCTTCTCTGCCTCCTATGCTCCTGTACATGAGTCAATCACAGGAAGCAACGTCACCGCCGCTGCACTCCGTATCTGTTGCCGGAGTGGTGGTACGCGAAGACGGCCGCCTCCTCGCGATCCGCCGAGCAGACAACGGCACTTGGGAGCTCCCCGGCGGCGTACTCGAACTCGCCGAGTCCCCCGAGGCGGGGGTAGCCCGCGAGGTCTTCGAGGAGACGGGCATCCACGTGGAGGTGGACGAGCTCACCGGCGTCTACAAGAACACGACCCGGGGCATTGTGGCCCTGGTCTTCCGCTGCAAGCCGTCCGGGGGCATCGAGCGCACGTCGAGCGAGTCGACGGCCGTGTCCTGGCTGACGCCCGAAGAGGTCAGCGAGCGCATGACCGAGGTCTACGCGATCAGGCTCTTGGACGCCTTGGACGGCAACGGCCCTCACGTGCGGAGCCACGACGGCAAGCGCCTCATCCCAGCGGGATAGAACTTTCCCTACGTTCATCAAGGCCCGCGCACGGCGCGGGCGCGCGCCGCCTCTGCGGCGCGGCCTGCCTCCTGTCTTCGCCCCGGCTGGCCGCGCCCGGCGGCACGCTACGTGCAAGCGGGCAAGGGCGGGACGTCGCCCGCGGGCACAAGATCATGCCTCCGGCGGGGGATCGGCCGGCACCGGGATGGAGGGGGCGCCGTTCGAGGCCGCAGGTCCGTAGGGGCATGCGCGAGGAGCTCCCATCCCGTCCACCATCGACCCAGGCAGAGCCGAGCAGACGCGGCCCATGGCGTCCAGGTCGTTCGTACAGTGGCGCGCTCCACCTGGACGCCATGAACCACGCCCGCTCCACGGTGTGTGGGTCGACGGCGGACGGGATGGGAGCTGAGGGAAGTGGTGGGTTGCTAGCGAGGGGCAGTGCGGAGTGTGCCGCTACCTGGCCAGGGCAGCACACTCCCTGGCACGAATCAGTGGTTGTGATTCCACCAGTAGATCGCGAGCACTCCGATTCCGCTCAAGCTCGCCTTGATCGCGACGCGCACCAGCTCATCGCCAGCAGAATGCAGGAGCCTGCGGAAATGTCGCCGGGCGGGACGTTCCACGAGATGCACGCGCCTAAGATCGCGCTTTCGCGAGGTACGGGCGATCTTCGTAGTAGGTCGATGTCCGACCTGGCGCCTACACTTCCTGTTGCTGGGAATCTCGGCCTCCTTTGGTTGATGTTCCTGACGGTGTTGGCGGCCTCCTGCGTAGGACCAGGGGGCTGCCGCCGTTTCAGCGGAGGCCCGTTGGCCGCGAGCACTAGTTTGACGCACGGCACTGACAACCAGTGCTCTTCGAGGTCAAGAGCGATGCCCAGGAACGCGGTCGAAGCAGACATGGGGAGCCGGGGAGGGGCGAGAAGCTCAGGATCAGGCTGCCGATGTCGAGCTTCCGCCCAGGCGAACGAGACGTCCTTCGGGAGCAGCAGATGCCTCACCAGCACCCCGGTCGGATGCGGCCGGTCTCCGGGCGAACAGCTGAGAGGGCACCCCCTCTGCCATCAGGAGGTGTCCACCCCGTGGTACCGCCGGATGAGGTCGGCGCCCTTGCCGCCACTGATGCCGATTACCGCGCTGACCAGCTCTCCGGAGCTACGTCCAGTGAACGCCTGGATCTCGCGCAGCACGCCCTTGTGCTTGATGCGGTTCGTCAGCTCGGTCACCTGGTTGTAGATGGAGCGCCGCTCGGCCATCAGATTGCGGATCTTGCGGTCCGCGTGTATGACGGTCGTGTGGTCGCGGCCGCCGAACAGCGCACCGATCTTCGGAAGTGACAGGTCCGTCAGCTCACGGCACAGGTACATGGCGATCTGGCGGGCGGTGACGAGCGCGCGACCGCGCGAGGTGCCGCACAGGTCCTCGACCGTGAGGCCGAAGTAGTAGGCGGTCGCGCCCATGATGGCCGTCGAGGTGATCTCGGGGGCCGAGTCCTCGCCGCCTGGGATCAGGTCCTTGAGGACGATCTCCGTCAAACCCAGGTCGACCGGCTGCCGGTTGAGCGACGCGAACGCCGTCACCCGGATCAGCGCGCCCTCCAGCTCGCGGATGTTGCGCGAGATCCGGGAGGCGATGAACTCCAGCACCTCCGACTGGCGTTGTGGAGCGGGTTGAAGGTGCAGAAGAACTCCCCCTGCGTCGACTCCTTGTCCGCCAGGAACTGGATGTCGTCGACGAGCAAGATGCCCATCTCGCGGTAGCGCTTGCGGAAGCCGTCGCCCTTGCCGTCGCGGACGGAGTTGATGAACTCGTTGGTGAACTCCTCCGAGCTCACGTACCGCGCAGTGCTGGGTGATGTGGGTCAGCCTCGTCAAACGCATCCCAAGTCTTGACACCAGCGCCTGACACCAACAAGCACCGATGCCGCCGATCAAGGACGAACCTCAGCAACCAGAGAGCCCGAGGCCAGAATGGGTTGGTCACCGCAGGCAGCTCCCCACGATCGACCTGATTACGATGAGGCCAGTTCTCAAGGCTTCTCGTGCAGGCGCCGTCCTCCTTGGCGGTCGGCGCCCCTCGCACCTGACTCGGTCATTAAGACGGCGTTCTAGGTTGTCCAACCACGCCCCACGGTTGCGGCACCATGACCAGTATGGACCTTGAGGGGATAGGCGCGCTGTCCGCAGCCGGAGTGGCACTCATCGGGATTCCCGTCAGCATGCTCGTCGGCCGATGGCAGATGAAGGCTGCCTTGAGTACGGCGGAGGCCACCAGCGAGGCTGGGTTGGCTCAAGCCGAGTCCGCATACCGTGCGGCGTTGGACGCTGTTCGCGCTGAAGCGAACGCTGCCCTCCTGCAGTGGCGTCGTGGCATCCAACGGGAGGCCTACGCAACTTTCCTCCTTGCCGCGAACCGAGTAAGGGAGGTGGGTGAGCGATTCGTCATCGACAACGAGGAAGACCTATCAGCGGAGAGCATCAGGGCCGGGAAGGCCGCTAGTGACGATGCTCTGACGGCGCTGAGGGCAGCGCAAACGATCATCGAGCTTGAAGGCCCCGAGGAAGTGGCCGGTCCTGCCGCAGGCATGACTGACGCCGCTCAGACGATGCGGCATTACCTCGGCAAGCAGGCCATTTATGAGAGGGCCTGGGGCAAACTCGGCCGAATAATGAATGATCAATCGCCGAGCGTGAGCGCTACCGCTGTAGGACTCATGCAAGCGCTGGCTGACCTGAACCGTCTCAGCTCTGACAGCTCCTCAGGTCCTGATGAAACAAGTGGACGGGATACGCACGGCGCACGAGCGACGGAACAGTCCTGCCGTGAGGCCCGGAGCGCACTGCCCCCCGACGCCTTCGACGATGAAGAGTTCACAGCCCTTCTAGAGGGATGGCTGCGCCGTCCTCCAACTTCCAGCAGTTCCTACCTCGATGCGATTCGCCGCTTCAGGGAGGCAGAAGAGCGCTTCGTCCGTGCTGCCAAGCGAGAACTGCATGGGCAAGTCGCTTCGTAAGGCCTATCGCCCTGAATTTGGCCTGCCCCGGCCGCTCAGGTCAAGCGAGGACCGCGGCCGCACCAGGACTAAGGCTTCCGCGTGCACCACGCTGAAGGCAGTACAGCAGCGAAGTACAGCAACCACAGCAACCGCCCCCACCCGACAGGATCCCGCTGAGGCTGCAGTATGGCCGGCAGGCGAACCATTCCCTGTGGCCTTTACCGTGGGCAAGCTCAATTAGTGGTGATATTGCTGCCAAGCGCCTCACGCGCTGCCAATGATGTCGCGGAAATAGCACGCCTTCGACGATTGGCCGCCTCGGTAACGGCCTCCCGCGGTTCTTCTCCTTGACGCACCGCCTGGACGGTACTCAACTCGCTGTACAGAGCCTTTCGCAGTTCACGCCCGCACTCCAGGACTTCCAGTGGTCCCTCGATCGATACTGCATTGATTAATGGGACGAGGCTATTTGCTTCACGCCAGGCAGAATTAAATAACCTCTGGAAATCGGCGTCGCTTAGTTGCGTATCGTGAGTCTTGGTGATGGCGTCCACCACACTGCTTGCCTTGTCTAGAAAAGCTTTATAAGCGTCACGGCGCGCTTGACGGAGTCCGGCGACTCTATTCTCGGCCCGCTCTTCACGCGCAAGGAGAATCGCGTGCTCATTCTGTAAGCGGATGCTTCGCAGACTGATCAGAGCGGCCACCGCCGAGCCACCCAATGCTGCTGCAGCAGTGATTAGCGCAACGACCACGGTCTGATTCATGGAAGCCTCCTCTCTACCCACATGCGGTGGCACCCCGGCCAGCCGTCCGATCAGCCTCGGATCTTTGAAGCCTGGCCACAAGACGGCCGCAGTCGACGGCGGCAGTCCGACGTGGTTGCCCGGCAAGGCCCAGCCCCTGCCGAGGTGCTTCGAGACGAAGGGGCCGTGCCATTCGCGTGCCAGACCCAGCGGAGATCGCACCCGGCAGCTCGTTATGGCGGCGGGCGGACCATGCCGGGCCACCAGGCTTACAAGGCAGTGATCACCGCAGTCTCGGATCAGTCCTGAGCGTCCCTGGGCCGTCCGAGGCCGACAACGCTGCCAGTGGACGCCCACCCCGCTCTGGCCTCGATCATCGCAGGCAATGCGGCTCCATGCTGCTGCATCTCCGCCTCAACCGTCCTCTGGCCTCGGGCTCCTGTATCGCCTCCTTGTTGAATATTCAGAACGGCAAGTCTTGATCACTGACCCAGGTGGGTTCGTCACTATTGCTCATATGGCCCGCTACGGCGATGTCCCACTCCTCATGAGCCCGGGATTTAGGCTGACCGAAGAGAAGGGCTGAAATCCAGACCTCTTCACCAACTACCTGAACGATCCTGCCGAGTCCCACATATACAACTGGGCTGCGTCGAGACAGGTATAGATCTGATGTCGCCGTAGCAGTTGTGAGCCATGCGGGGTCGAATCGGATGCGATAGGTTCGACTATCTACCTTACAGTGAAGGTACGGGTCTCGGTCCGGAATCCCGATGAGCGGTTGAGGCGGCAGCATCGGCGTGTTCCGCCCACGCATCGGATGGTTGAACGAAACGAGAGTCTCCCGCTTTACTTCATCCTCTCCAAGCTCGCCTATGGGCCAGGCTTTGGCGTACCATTTCTCGAAAACCGCCTGAACTTGAGCCAGGAACACCCCCACGCGCATCCCTTGCGAGTGGAAATTTACACAACCGTCGAGGCCAGCCCGCGTGGCCGCCTCACAGAGAATATTCCCACCAGGAAGTAAGGGGATCCTCGGAAGATTAACATAGTCGACGGTGCGGAAGCGTGCCTGCCATGTCTGCCCCACTTGCCTGATTCCAGCGGCCCAGGTCTCTTGGGCTTCCTTGATCTGCCACAATGCACCAGCATGAAATTTCGTTTCATCTTTGTCGATCAGGTCATGGCAGGTTGGGCATAGTTGCAGCAAGTTTTCGACTGCATTCCGCTCCTCGGAGGGCATGCTCGGTTCAGCGCGCGGTCCCCGATCACTGAGGGCAACTATATGGGCGATCTGGCTTGTTGGATTTGGCCCTCGCACGCCAGAGTCCAACTCTCGCCGACATATTTGGCACATCCCAAGCGATAGGCGCCACAGTAGATTTCTCACGCTTCTGGTAACCTCGGGCCCTCGCCGACTCCCCATGTCTCCCCTTTCGCCTTGTAAGGTTCCTCACTTAAGGTTCGCAGCTGAGGCGAGCGTTACTTCTGCGACGTCTGACACCTGCATACCTTGATGGACACACAGAGGCGGCTTACAGCCTTTCCTGCGGGTGACAATCTCTGCAGCTAGCCACTGTTGCTGCCTTGGGAACAGGCTCCTTAAGTCATAGCGCACTAACTGGCCCTAACAAAGCCTCTGGACGTGCCGGTGGGTGATCAAACAGACGGCGAGTCCGAGGAAGGCCTCGTGAATGTCGTCGCGTCGCTCC
>NZ_JBITIY010000029.1:0-33191 GCF_044459385.1 Streptomyces sp. NPDC050287
GAGATCTACCGACTCATCGCCCCCGCAAACACCGCTGCAGACGACACGGGACCAGCCCGAGGCGCCGCTTGACATCCATAGGGGCATCAACGCCGTCAGCGAGGCGTTCAACAGCGTGCTCAAGGTCGAGTACGTCCACCGTCACACTTTCCGCACCCGCACCGAGGCCCGGATCAGGATCGCGACCTGGATCACCGACTTCTACAACGCCCGTCGGCTACACAGCGTGTGCGGATTCAAGAGCCCCATCGATTACGAGCGCGAGTACTGGGTCGGCCTCACCATGGGGCTGGCTGCATAGGAAGGACTCCACAGTTCAAGGGGATTGACAGTCCGGTGATCCCCGCGTACTGCGGCGCCACCCCCACGGACTTGCGGCCCTTCTTCAAGAACGCGGTCTCGTCCAGGACCAGGACCGCATCCGCCACCCCCAAGTGCTCGACGACGAACGTGCGCACCCGATCCCGCAGCACGCTCCAACTCCAACTCGTCGTGCGCAGAAGGTCCTTGACCTTGTCCGGCCCCTGCTCACCCATGTACGCAGCAATCTGCCAGGAGTTCTTCCGCTCCACCGGACCCAGCAGCGCCTTCAGGTACGCCCGCGCCGTCCGGCGGGGCTCCACCCGGCAGAACAGACTCGCCAGCGACGCGAAGAAGTCCTCGAACCACTCCGCCCACCGCTCCACATCACGCAAGGTCTCCACGAACCAGACAACGACTCACGCCACCACAAGACACGAATCCCGCCTGTATACATCGGATGCATTAACGGCGACAGATCGGGTTCTTGTCTAGGGCTGCACGGAAACTTCTCCACCGCCGTGGGAGTAGTGAGGGGTTACCCGGCGGTGAGCCGCAGCATTCATCGGAGGAATGATGGACCGTCAGGCCGTAGGGCTCTTCAGTGCCGATCCCTGTCAAGGGCGTTGACCGCAGCGATGTCGCGCTCTACCGTGCCCAACGAAAACGCACACCATCCGACATTCTCCAACGCCCCCCAAGCCCTGTGACTCCCCCGAAGGTGACACATGCGATCACCCGGCTTCCGCCTCGCCAAGCCTCCCCGACTCAGAACGTGTCTGACCGCGGCCTCCCTCTTCATGGCTTCCACCGCGGCCGTCCTCACACAGGCCGTTCCCGCGTTCGCGGCCACCACCACGCTCTACGCCGCTCCGGACGGCACGGGCACCGCCTGCTCCGTCAGCCAGCCCTGCTCCATCACCCAGGCCAAGACCGCCGTCAAGGCGATCAACGACTCGATGACGGGTGACATCACGGTCCAGCTCGCCGATGGCAACTACCGGCTGACGGCACCGCTCACCTTCACATCCGCCGACTCCGGCACCAACGGCAACACGGTGACCTGGAAGGCCGCGCCCGGCGCCCACCCGGTCCTCACCGGGGCCCAGCGGGCCACCGGTTGGACTCTGCAGGACTCGGCGAAGAACATCTGGAAGGCGAACGTGGGAACCGGGTTCGACACCCGGCAGCTCTACGTCGACGGCGTCCAGGCGACACGGGCCCGCACCACGCTCAGCCGCTCCGACCTGACCGCGACCACCACCGGCTTCACCTTCACCAACAGCGCGCTGATCTACCTCAACAACCTGGCCAATCCGGGCCGTACCGAGATCGAAGGGCTCGGTTCGTTCACAGACCGCTACTCACCGGTGTCCGGCATCAGCAACAACACTATCACCATGGATCAGCCCGCCTGGGACGACAACACCTTCGGCTATGACACCATGGCCCACCCCTGGGCGAACGGCCCGCTCTGGATCGAGAACGCCTACGAGTTCCTCGACGCGGCCAACGAGTGGTACCTCGACACCGGCACCGGCACCCTGTACTACAAGCCGCTCGCGGGGCAGGACATGAGCACCGCGGACGTCGAGGTACCGGAACTGCACTCGCTCGTCAATATCGGAGGCACCTACTCCGCCCCCGCCAGCCATATCGCCTTCTCCGGGCTGCAGTTCTCGGGCGCGAGCTGGCTGGGCCCGAGCACCGACGGCTACGCCAGCCATCAGACCGGCACCTACCTGAAGGGCACCTGGGACCGCCCGTCGGACGCGCTGACCTCCTGCCAGAGCGGCTGCCCGCTCTTCGAGGCGACCCGCCCCCACATGAGCCAGATGCCCGCCGGCGTCCAGGTCTCGGCCGCTGACCACATCACCTTCACCGGCGACCGCTTCACCCAGCTCGGGCAGAACGGCCTGGGCATAGGCAACGACGCGAACGCACACACCACCGGCGTCGGACTCGGGGCCCACACCATCACCGTGACCGGCAACGTCTTCGCCCAGGACGCGGGCGGCAGCATCGTCGTCGGTGGCGTCCAGGCCGACGCACACCACCCCAGTGACAGCCGGATGACCAACCAGAACATCACGCTGAACAACAACCTGATCCACGACGTGGCACTGGACTACCGCGATATGTCGGGCCTCCTGGTCACCTACGTCAACGGCACCACCATCTCGCACAACGAGATGTACAACCTGCCCTACTCCGGCATCAACATCGGCTTCGGCTGGGGCGCCAACGACGCCGGCGGCAACCCGAGCTACGAGAAGCGGGGCCTGTACAACTACCAGCCCCTCTACCAGACCCCGACCACCGCCGCCGACAACCACATCACAGACAACTACATCCACGACATCATGCAGACGGGGCACGACGGCGGCTGCATCTACACCCTGTCGGCCTCGCCGGGCAGCACCATCGACCGCAACTTCTGCGAGAGCAACCGCGGCTTCTACGCCATCTACCACGACGAGGGCTCCAGGAACTTCAGCGACACCAACAACGTCTTCCGCAACATCGGCCGCTGGGCGCAGGAGAACCCCAGCACGGACAACAACGTCGGTGACCTGACCCTGACGGACAACTGGACGTCCACCTCCTCCACCAACATCAAGAGCGGCGACTGGCGCGGCAACACGCTGAGCGGGACGGTCGTCGTCGCTGACGGCAACTGGCCCTCCGGCGCCAGGACGGTCATGGACAACGCCGGTGTCCAGCCCACCTACAGGCCGCTGACCACCGACCCCGTCACCTCCCCCTACAGCGCCTACACCTCCACCCCCGGCTCCACCGGCCAAAGTGGCGGCCGCTTCACCATCACCGATGCGGGCGCGGACATGTGGGGCGCCGGCGGAGAGCACGAGGACGCCTACGGCACCGTCTTCCAGAACGGGGCCGCGGTCAACGGCACCTCGGTGACCGCCCGGGTGGACAACGTGGACAACACCAACGAGTGGGCCAAGGCCGGCGTCGTCCTGCGCAACGACCTCACCGGCAGCGGCGCCTCGCCCGGATACGCAATCGTGGCGGCGACCCCGAGCCACGGCGTCACCTTCCAGTGGGACTCCGACAGCGACGGCTATCTCGACCACTTCGCCAGCTCGGCCTCCACGGTCAAGGCACCGGTGTCGGTGCGGCTCACCCGCACCGCCACCCAGGTGTCGGCCTCCTACTCCACCGACGGATCCACCTTCACCCAGATCGGCTCGGCGGTGACCCTGCCATCCATGGCGGCCACCCAGGACGCCGGCCTCGTCCACACCGCCCACAGCGCCACCGCCGGCAGCGCTGCCTTCAGCAACCTGCAGATCGTCACCTCTCCCTACAAGGCCTACAACTCGATCCCGGCCGCGGTGGACCAGCACCAGGGGGTCACCTCCCTGACCAACGCGGGCAGCGACATCTGGACAACGGCCGACGACTACTCAGCCGCCTACAAGCCGGGCGCCGCGGGAACGTCCTCGACCGTCACCGTCCACGTCGACAGCCAGGACAAGACCAACGGCTCAGGCAAGGCGGGCCTGATGCTGCGCAACAGCATCGCCGGCTCCGGCTCGTCCGCCGGGTACGTCATCCTGGCCGCGACCCCCGGCGCCGGTGTCGCCCTGCGCTGGGACTCCGACGGCAACGGCTGGGTCGACCAGTCCGTCACCAAGACCGGAAGCGCCACCGTCTCCCCGGTCTGGCTCCGACTGGTGAGGAGCGGCACGTCGGTCACCGGCTCCTACTCCGCCAACGGCACCACATGGACCACCGTCGGCACCGCGACCCTGAGCGGAGCGAACAGCACGCAGGACGCGGGGATGTTCTTCAACGCACACGGCGGGACGCCCGGCACCGCATCCTTCAGTAATTTCTCCGTCTCCTGAACCGGCACAACGGGCGACCCCGGTAGCCCCTCGACCAGCCCCGGGCGGTGGTGCGGAACCGCATCACCGCCCGGGGCACCCGTCTGCCGCGGCTCCGCCGGGACGGGCATCACGTGCGCCCGTGCGCCTGGTGGGGGTCCTCGCCCGGACGAGCGACTCGTCGACCGCGGCATACCCACCGAGCCCGAGCCCGGCCTGTTCAGTCCCTCCCGGGCGTGACAGGACCAAGGCCAGAAGGTAGATGACGCAAGGCTGTTGACACGGCGTCCGCCGCCGTCGTGGCCTCGGCGAGGACCTTGTCCATGTAGTGGGTACTGACGGTGTAGGGCTTCTGCCGATAGGCATCCAGGCACAGCGGGACGACGGTGAGGCGCGGGCGAGTGCTGGTGGAGAAGCGCAGCGTCCAGTGGCTGGTGAACGGGTAGACCCCCGCAGCGCCGGCTCGGCGTACGCGGCCTCGATGAGCGCGCGGTACTCCTGCCAGTCCATCTCGCCGGCCTGGGCCCGTATTTCAATAACTGTCAGCGACGGGATTCAGCAGGGGTCGTTCGGGCGTGTACTGATCTTTGACGTCCGGTTTGTCGACCGATGCATGTGCGGCATAACGGATACAGGGGGACTCGAACTCGCCGGTCGTTGAGCCCAGTTGAGCTGGAACGGCGTCGGCTGCAGGCGGCGGATCTATTCGAACAAGGGATGCGGCCCGTGAAGGTCGCGGAGGCGCTCTGGGTGACCCGGCAGGCGGCGAGTCTGTGGCACCGGGCCTGGCGCGATGGCGGTGTGGAGGCGCTCCGGTCCAAAAGGACGGGGAACAACGCGTACTTGAGCGATGCTCAGGAGCGGGAGCTGCAAGACCTTCTGCGGTCGGGGCCGACGGCGTACGGGTGGGAGGACCAGCGGTGGACGCTGGCCCGGGTCGGGGTGCTGATCGAGGAGCGGTTCCAGGTCTCGTACGAGATCTCCGGGGTGTGGCGGCTGTTGGATCGCCTGGGCTGGTCGTGGCAGGTGCCCAAGGTGCGGGCCGTGGAACGCAACGAGGAGGCGATTGCCGCATGGCGCACGGAGACGTGGCCGGCGGCTTCCCATCCGCGCAGGTCACCGCCGCAGGCGGGTGGGTCTGCTTCGAGGACGAGGCCGGAGCCTGGCTGAACGGGCCGGTCCGCCGCACCTGGGGCAAGGCCGGGCAGACACCGGTGCTACGGCTGTCCGGGAAGCACAACGGCAAGATCAGCATGGTCGCGTGGGTCTGCTTCAAGGACGGCGAGGAGCCCCGGATGATCTATGCGATCAAGCCGTCGGGCGGCTGCACGAAGAAGGACTTCCCGCGCTTCCTGGCCCTGCTGCACCGCCGCCTGGACGGCCCGGTCACCGTCATCTGGGACAACTACTCCAGCCACATCAGCAAGCACGTGAAGCAGTACGCACAGCAACAGGACTGGCTCACCATCGTCCAGCTTCCCTCCTACGCACCGGAGTTGAACCCCGTCGAGCTGCTCTGGGCCCACGCCAAGGAGAAGATCGCAAACCGGGCGTTCCGTTCGATCGACGAGCTCCACCGGGCCGCGAAGCGAGCCTTGCGCTACATCCAGCGCCATCCCGAACTCCTCATCGGATTTCTGGCCGGAACGGGCCTCGAACTCGCGCCACTCGCGTCAAGCCCCGTAATCAAAGATCAGTACCGGTAGTTCGCCTCGATCTTTCGTGAGGGTCCGCCGACGGAGTCGGTGGACCCTTTCGCTTTCCGGAGCTGATGGTGGGCAGGTCGGCGGCCCGGCTGTCGCGTCGGGTGGGCGCCGGATTCCACTGCCCGGGGCGGGTGATGTTGTCGTCGGGACGGTGGACGTCGTGGGTCGGCCGGGGTTTGGCAGGAGCGCGAGCCGTGCGAGGGCGGCGGTGATCTCGCCGGTCCAGGGCCAATGCTTGGCGAGGCGGAGAATCCTGCGGCGGCCGGTGGTGACGAGTTGGCCGGCCGCGGAGAGCAGGCGGAATCGCAGGCGGCGAGGTTCCCAGAGGCGGGCTTTGCCGGTGAGGGCGAGCATGGGCATCCAGGCCAGGAGGTCGAGGGCGATCTGGACGATCTCGAGCCAGACCTTGTTCTGGGCTGTTGTGTGGAGGGGCAGGTTGCGCAGGCCGGTGGCCCGGGCGGCCCGGATCCGGTCCTCGGCCCGGGCTCGCAGCCAGTGACGGAGCTCGAGCTCGGCGATCGGCCGGTCAGGGGTATTGGTCGCGAAGCACGTGATCCGGATGCCGTCCGCGTCCGTGATCCTCAACTGGGCGCCAGGATGGGGCCGTGCCTTTCGGACGATCAGTCGCATGCCCTTGGGCCAGCTGTCCAGGAGCTTGCCGGTGAGCTCGGCGACCCAGGCCCCGTCACGGGCCTCACCGTCGGTCTCGACGGCCGCCGTCCAGGCTGACGCGGGGACCTTCAGCACGTGTTCGTGGACCGCTTCGGTGATCACCATGCCGACCGAGTAGGACAGCCATCGTCCTCGTCTGGCGAGCCAGGACACGAAGTCGTGGGTGCCGCCGGCGGAGTCCGTTCGGATCAGCGTCTGCCGCCCTCGCCGGTACTTCTTCGGCAGTTGGGCCAGGGCCAGCTGGGCGGTGGTGATGTGGTCGGCTGCCGTGTTGGAACCCGCGTTCCCGGGTCGCAGGAGGGCAGCGACGGGCTCACCGGTTCCGCCCGGTCCGTGGTCGACGAAGGCAGTCAGAGGGTGATGGCCGTAGGTCTTCTTCCAGGTCGCGGCCGCGTCCTCCTTATCGGAGTGGGCGATCACGAGGACGCCGTCGAGATCGACGGTGACCTGGCCGTCGGCGTCCGAGGCGTTCTCGCCGGCCAACGACCACACCCGGTTGCGGACTTCGGAACGTGCGGACCGGATGGCCTGCAGGGCCTTCTCACCGGAGGCGGCGAGGGTGTCGATCAGGCGGGAGATCGTCGGGTCGGAGGCGACCGGGCCGAAGACGGCCGGCTCACACCGCAGCATCGCGACGTCCGCGAGGCAGTCCCCGCCCAGTGCGACCGCCAGGGCGACGTCCAGGAGGGCCTTGCCGGGATCGTGGACGGCCCGCGGTTTGCGCCATGGAGCCAGAGCCCGGGATATGGCCTGGTCAAGACCGGTCTTACGGACCGTTTCGACGAGCAGGACCGACCCGGCGTGGGAGACGACCTGGCGGCCCTCGTCCTGGACGCGGACACGGGGATAGGACCCGATAGAGCGCTTCACCTGGGAAGTGCCTCCGGCGGTGGCAGGAACAAGGACCTCGACAATCCTCATTCTTGCTGGTCAGAGGCACTTTCTGCTTTCCTGACCACCCGTCGGACAGCCCATCTCGTGAAAGCGCGAGGCTAGGCCCGGTCACCCCGGGAGAGTTCCACCGCTGTCGTGTCTTCACCCGACCGAGTGGCAGACCGTCAGGGGCTGTCGCCGCCCCAGTCCCAACGGGCCGGATCACCGGGCGCGGGGCGTCGTCCTGGTCCACGTCTCACGTGCCGCTTCATTTACCGGTCCGGTACGACTGTGTCGGCAATGACCACCACGTTGCCGCCCTCGGAGGCTTCGGTGACGGTGTGCCCGAGCTGGACCGACAGCCCTATCGGCTCTGGCCGCGGATGCGTGATGGCTACGCCACAGGCCCATCGCCCCCTACGACATCCAGCTGGACACAGTCTGTGCCGACTTCGTCGTGATGTCGGCTCTCGACGCATGGTGGCGAGAGGGCGAGTTACTCGCCGACGGCACCGTCGATGGCTTCGCGGAGGAGGTCCGCGTGGCCGACGTGGCGGGCGTACTCCTCGATCACGTGCTCGAGGATGAACCGGACATCGGTGTCGCCGAATTCCGGGTTCGGCACGAGGCGTGCGGGGTCGTCGGTCACTCGTGCGAACACCTGCCGCGACTCCTCGCACGCTTTCAGATAGTCCTCGTAGACGTCCCCGGCCGGCGTAGGGTCCGACTCGTCGTACCACTCGTCACCGGCAACGGTGACGTAGGTCTGATAGGGGAAGAACTGAGGGGTTGTGGCCGCCAGCGTCCGCTGGAACCAAGTCCGCTCGACCCCCTGCAGATGGCGCATGAGCCCCAGCAGGGTCAACGCTGATGACTGCACGGGCCGTTGCCGCAGCTCGGCCTCCGACAGGCCCTTACACTTCGACAGGAAGGTCGCACGGTGGTAGTCGAGGTTCGAAGCGATCACCTCCAGCCACGGGCCCGACACCACGCGCTCGGGCCGGACGATTTCCTGAACCACGATGTCGTCCACGCTGGGGTCTCCTTACTCGTCAACAGGCTTGGTCAAGTGCAGACGCACGATTCCGGGGCTGGGCGGCGGGCGCCCTACTGCCACGCCGCGTCGAGCGCGTCCGCCCAAGAAGACCGTCTTTCGCATCGAAACTCATCGCCTGGTCAACCGGAATGGTCGTGATCGGGTCTCCGCGAAGCGTGGCCTCTTTGAGGCGGGGCCCGATCACACCTCGGCCGTGACCATCGCACAACCGCCGGTCAGAACGAATCGCAGTCCCGAGAAGGTCATGGTTGGGTGAGGATGCGGGCCCGGAGGAGCTCGAACGAGGCTCGGCAGTACATGGCTCGCTTTGTGATCTTGCGTGGACTGGGAATGTCGGCCCCGACCGGTTCGGCGGTGCCCGCCCGTAGTGCGGCGAGGTGTTCGCGGACCACCTGGCGGCTGCCCCGGTAACCGCGCTCGTGAATCCCCAGGAACAGGCGGGTGCCGCTGACCTGGCCCTGGGTCTCGGTGAAGCGGGCATTGAGATATGCCTTGAATGGCTCCAGCACGCCGTTGGGGCGGCGGTCCCGAGCAGAGGCCACCAGTTCGTCGAGATTGGTGTCGCGGAAACGGCGTACGGTCTTGCGGTCCAGGTTCAGACGGCGGCCGATGGCGCTGATCGTCCAGCCCCTTTTCCACCAGGCGGTGGACGTCCTCGAAGCGGTGCCGTGTGCGCTCGATGATCTGGGTGCGGGGCAGTTCCAGCACCGGCAGTTCCATGGGGAGCGGTTCCGGCACGGTCGGCTTCTCCGTCTCCTGCTCGACGTGTTTGCGTAGGCAGTTGCGGTGCTGGTGGCAGGTCTTCTCCACCGCGGCGGACAGGTTCTGCAGCAGGTGCCAGCAGCCTGAGCAGCCGGGTGCGGCCCGCGGTCAGCCGCAGGCGTGGCAGAGGCATGCCGCTGGACGGCCGCCCAGCTCCGCCGCGATCGACCGCAGCCACCCCGTCAGCCCAGTGCTCGACCGGCGGTGCCGCACGGTCAGACCCGGTACCTGCTCGACGAACGTCTTCCGGGGAAACCTCTTGCGGTCGCAGAAGTACCGGCGCACCCGGAGGCGGACCGAAACCCGCCGCGAGGCTAACGGCCGCTCGTCGAGGCTGCGTTGGTATGAACTGTGCACGCGCCTTGCCTGCTTCCGGCAGTCCGGGCACCGACACGGCCGAGCCGTCGACACCGCCTCCACCACCAGGACGTCGGAGCACCCCGCCCAATGTCGAGATGCCGTACAAGCGAACTTCCCGCCACTCGCCCTGGGTCAGGACCGAGGTGTCGATGTCCGAGAGTGGCAGAGTGAGCTGCGCGCGATCAAGCACGACATACCCGAGGTCGGCAAAGGTATGGGCCCACGGTGGCGGTGCGAGGAACTCCTCGGTGTACCAGTCGCGGCGTTCCTGAGCGAATGCGATCCAGGGGTGGTAGGCGTGACACAGGATGACGCACTCGCGTGTGCCCTCGGTGATCGTCGCGGTGTGGAACGTACGGGGGTACGTCTGGTCCTCTATCTCGCCCACCTGGCCTTTGGCCGCCCGAGCGGCTGCATACAGCGCTGCCCGGAACGTCCGCTGGTCGGTTTCCGGTAGTAGCCCGTCCTTCGGCTGGAAGAAGCCCGTGGCGCCTCGCGGCAGTGTGAACGCTGTGTCCTTGTCTGCGGCCATGTGGCTCATTCTGCGAGGAGAAGCCCTGCCGACGTCTCACCTGTGCTCTGAGCTGTTGCTTTATGCAGTTCGCCGAGGCTTTGTCCCGCTCTTGTGGTGCGACGGGCGAGTATGTGCCTCGCCCGTGGCGAGGACCCGGCCCACATCGTGACGGACGGCCGGGCGGCGGTTCTTCGAGCCGGGCGGCCGCCCGGGACCGGGACGCGTCGGTTTGGGTGCATCGGCTGGGGAGCCGGTCTTCGTAAGGAGGTGCCTGAACCGCCGCCGCACGCAGGCGGGTGTGAGTCTGTTCGGTTCGGCCGGCTTCCCCCAGGGCCGCCGCAGGTCTGCGGTGAGCGGACGGGCGAGCCGGGGCTGGGCATAGGCGGCGATCACCAGCCATGTCCACGGGTCGGCCGCCTCAGGACTGCGAAGCTGAGGTTTCGTCCACCCGAGTGTCTGCTTGAACAGGCGGAACGTGTGCTCCAGGTCGAAGCGGCGGAGGAAGGACTGCCAGCACCGGTCCACGTCGTCCGTGGTGGCGCCGGTGCCTGACCACCACAGCCAGACCGGCTTGTTCGCCCCGCCGCCGGGCAGCTTCTCCACGGCCAGGCGGATGACGGTGCCTTCGATGATGGGCAGTGGTCCGTCGTGGTTGAGCCAGGCTGCCCGGCGGGTCAGTCGCGGGTGCAGCAGGTCCCACGCTTGTGCGGTCGCCTTCCCATAGAGGCGGGTGTCCGTGACCGTCACGGCGTGCTCGCTGCCCCAGGTGACTCGATCGCCGAAGACGAACTCTCCGCCGTGCTTGGGCGGCCGGCCGCCCTTGCGGTCGTAGACCCGCGGCGGTGTCGGCCGTCCGCATGGCACGGTCTGAGCGGAGTCGGCCGAGGATCTCGACGGGCAGATCGCTGAGCAGGTAGGCGATCCGGGTGCGTCGTATCCGGCGTCCAGCACGACCAGGACCTCCGGGTCGCCCGGCTTCCACTGGCCGGCGGCGACGAGCCGCTCGACCAGCTCGCGGAGCTGGACCGTGGTCACTGCGGCGACATCAGCGCCGGGCTCCAGCCGGACCGCGTCCAGCACTGCCGTCCAGGACGTGCGGCCTGTCTCCGGCGCGGCCACGATCGAGTACAGCCAGCCCGGCACCATCTGGTGCTTGCCCTCGCCCCGGCCAAGGGTGTGGCAGAAGGACCGGTCAGGGCAGGTGTTGCGCCCGGCCGCAGCCACGGGGAGACGTCCGCAGCCAGCACGATTCGACCGTCTGCAGCCCTGGGTAACGGGATCGAGGCCAGCGCACGACGCAGCCGGGCGAAGTCGATTCGTCCCTGGTTGAGGCGGCCATGGAGAGCCCGTGGCCTCGGCGGTGTTCCGGCGCGAGCGCCAGGTCCACCAGCGTCCGCACCGGTCCACCTGTGCACAACAACGCGTCGCACAACTCAAACAGTGCGTCAGCCCGAGCGGTCAGGCACGAGTACAACTCCGTCCGGAAGCATGACACTTCCGTGAACGCATCCCGCAGGACGCCCTGATACCCCAGACTCACGACCACGGCTTTCGTGTTGATTCCTCTGCCTCTGTGACGGAGCACAGGATCAGGCGAGGCCGTTCCCACGTCCGCTGAACTGTGAAAACTCTGGTCAAGTTCGAGCCGCGTTCGACGCCGGACCTTAAACGTCAAGCTAAGAACTTCTGTCTGGGCGACAGCACACGCTGGGAAGGTCCCGCGACCGGGCTGACCAATGCTGGTCAGGAGACAGGCGCGTTTTCTTCAGAAGACGCCATGCCTTGTTGCTCCATGCTTACGGGCGGAGCCGCCTTGAGCAAGCCGGTGCCAATGACCAGGGCGGTCAGCGCGAATCCGGCCGCGGCGAGGAAGGCATCAGCATCCTGGTCGCTGCCGCACAAGGCCCCGTCAGGTTCACCGAGCTGGAACGCTCCATCGAAGGCATCAGCCGACGGATGCTCACCTTGAACCAGCACTCCTACCTCACCGGCCTCGTGGAATGGGCGGAGCGGCATCGTGGTTCCATCGCCCAGGCCCGAACTGCCTACGACTCCACAGCCGCGGCCACGCAAGCCGGTCAGCCTCAGCCTCACCCGTAGCCGGGGGTGCGATAGGTCAGGTGACCTGATTACGCCTCCAGCCTGAGGATGTAGCCATCCGGAGGATGCGCAGGGTCTACACGCATCTGTTACTGAACGTCTCAGATCATCCGTCGTAGCACGGTCTCAACGGCATCGATCAGCGGATCACCTTCGGATCGTGGGTGTCGCGCGAGGCCGAGCTCGACGTCCGGCAGGGCGGGTAGGGCGTCCGCGTCGTGGCAGGCCATGGCCGGTTCAAGGTTCGTGGGCATGAGCGCCGCGACGCCGAGCCCGGCCCGTACCGCGGCAAGCACACTGACCAGGCTGTTGCTTTCGAAGGCCACCCGCCAGGGCCGATCGGCGCGTTCCATGGTTTCCAGCACCGACGTACGCCAGGAGCACGTGTTCGAGAACAGCACCACCGGCAGCGGATCGGCAGTCACGTCCACGCCCTGGCCGATTGCCCAGACCAGCGGGCGGCGTGCGGTCCAGCGCGGCGGTCCGGGAATGGCCGGCACCTCGTTGAGCACGAGTTGGACGCGGCCCGTGTCGTAGGCCTCCCGCATCGCGGCGTTGGACATGCTGAGCACCTCCAGGGTTGCGCCGGGGTGCAGCCGGGCGAGGTCGGCGAGAGCCTGCGGAAGCTGGGAGGCGGCGAGGTCTTCGAGCAGCCCGACGCCGCAGCGGCCGGTGAGCGTGCGCCCCGTCTCGGTGAGTGCCTGCGCGGAGAGCGAGAGAATGCGCTCGGCATACGGCAGGAGCTCCTCGCCCGCCCGGGTCAGCGAGACACCGGACGGTGATCGGTGAAGCAGTGGACGGCCGATGGCCCTCTCGAGCTTGCGCACCTGCTGGCTGAGCGCGGGCTGGGTATGTCCGAGCGTGGTTGCGGCGCGGCTGATGCTGCCCGCCTGCACGATGGTCACGAAGGACCTCAGCAATGCGGTTTCAAGATCCCTAGCCATAAGAATTCATTATGTCAGTCGCAGCAAATGAACCACTACCTATGGCCTGACGGAGGATCTAGCGTCAGGTGAGTGACCGGATACCGACAGATACTCGCCGTGCCAGGGATGGCATCGCTGTTGGGAGTTTCCTTTCTTGCCCGTACCGCGATCACGGCTGACGTGATGGCACTGACGATGTATGTCGTTCTGAGCCTGAATATGAGCTACGCGGCAGCCGGCAGTGTCGCGGCGGCTCTGACCACCGGGCTGGCGCTGGGCGGGCCGCTGCTTGGCCGCATGATCGATCGGCGGGGCCTGCGTACCGTGCTGCTGGTGACTGTCGTAGTACAGCTCATGTTCTGGCTGAGCGTGCCGATCCTGCCGTACGGGATCCTGCTGGGCGCCGCCTTTGCGGCGGGTCTGCTGATGGTGCCGGGCCAGCCGGTGACCAGGCAGGCGATCGCCGCGATGACGACGGCGGAACAGCGCCGGGCCGCGTTCGCGCTGGAGTCGGTGCAGGGCGAGCTGTCATACATGGTGGGCCCGGCGGTCGTGATCCTGTGCGCCGCGAAGGTGTCCCCCGGTGTGGCGGCGTGGGGGGTCGGCGCCGCGATCGTGGCCGGCGGAACCGGGATCGCCTTGCTCAACCCGCCGCTGCGTGCCGAGGACGAGGCGGATGCCGGCGCAGACGGACGGCCCGCGCGACGGGAGTGGCTGGACATCGGCATGATTGCCGTACTGACGATGGCGTTCGGTACTGCCACGCTGCTCAGCGGCGTCGACCTCGCCATCGTTGCCACGCTCGAAGAAGCAGATCAGGTGTCCTGGGCCGCCCTGGTCGTGGCCGTGCTCGGCGTGACCTCTGTCGCCGGCGGGCTGATCTACGGCGCGCTGTCCCGGTCGCTGCCCACCTGGTTGCTGCTCGGCTTGCTCGGGCTCGTGACGATTCCCGCAGGGCTTGCCCACGACTGGCCCTGGTTGTGCGTGGCCGTTGTCGGCACCGGGTTTCTCGCCGCGCCGACCCTTTCCGCAGTGGCCGACGCGGTGAGCCGACTGGCGCCGGCCGGCGTGCGGGGTGAAGCCACAGGTCTGCAATCCTCGGCGCAGAGTGCGGGTTTCGCGCTCGGATCCCCGATCGTCGGGGTGGCAGTCGACGTCTCCGTGCCAGCGGGCGGCTTCGCGGCGGCCGGGCTGGCCGGCCTCGCCGCCGCGCTGACCGGATGCCTGCTGTCCCGCCGCTGTCCGTCGCCTCGGCCGCCCACTTCAGCTCGTCGCGAGCTAGTGAGAAGAACAGATGCAACTCATGTTCAGTGATCAGCCGCTTGAACCGCGGGGCACCGGGTGCCGGCAGTCGCGCGCGGCCGGAATGGCGTGGTTGACCTGCCTGTTTGCAGACCGGCCCCAGGGGCGGACGGGCGCCTGTCGGAGAGGATGTCGGCGGGGTTGTCGGCCCGGTCGGGGGCGGTGTTGTCGCACTGTGACGCCGTCATGGCGCAGTCGTTGAACCACGCAGTCCCGGGGATGCCGGGGCGTGTCCGACCCAGGCCTGATGGTGCCCGTTTTCCGGCGTCCAACAACCCCTCAACTCCTACGTCGTACCCCGGGGATTTCTTCTCCGCCGGGCACGAGGGCGTGTCCGAGCCCGAGTCAGCAGGCGCCGGCGGTCCGTCTGAGGGCTTCCGGGCCAGTCAGGTTCAGCACCCCCTTCACGCCTCTTGCGGCAGCCACCGGTGGAAGAAGGTCAGGCCCGGTCCTGCTCCAAGGTGAAGCGGGCTGCCCGTGAGCAGTGCCGCGCCGATCCCGTGTCGACGGGCGTCCTCGGTTACGGCCACCGCTTTGATCTTCGCGTACGTCAGGATCGACAGCAGGACGTCCTGCTTGCTGCCAGGCAGCCGGGCGAGCCCGGAGATGACCGTGCCCGAGGGCACACCGAGCAGCGCACCGACGACCTGGTCCCGGCTGTCCCTGGCGACCAGCGGCAAGGACAGCTCGCCCGCCGCCCGCTGAAGGTCCCCGGCTGCCGCTGCCCTCACAAGCAGTTCTCCCAGGTCGGCGCCGTCAAGGGCGTTCAGCAGCCACGTCCCGCACTGTCCACGGGCGAGTGCTTCGAGGTGACCGGTCTCCAGATCGTCGGCGGCCGCCTTCAGCAGGGTCGTCATGGTGCCCGCCTCCCCCGGTGCAGCGAACCCGATCCGCACGCCGTCAGGCCCGGGCACACCGTCCAGCAGCTGCTTGCGTGTCAGTCGTACCGGCCTGGCCAAGGAGCCCGGCTTCGTCCTCTTCTTCTTCGCCATCCCCGGGATCTACCCCCGGCAGCTGCCCCCGGACCCGGCACGGCCTGGGGAATGTGTCCGGGCTCTGGGCAGCCTGTCTGCCCACGGCTCGCTGTCTCAACACTCAAGCTGAACGTCGCCGGGCCTCAAACGCCCTTGGTCGTGGGCATCGCCCAGTGGGCATCCGGCCTCATCGGTCGCTGACGCCCTGCCACGCCGGGGCGCGGCGTCAGCGGCCGCCCCGCGGCCGCGACCTCCGCGCCGCCAGGAACACCAGCGCGCCGCCCGCCACCAGCAGGACGGCAGTACCCGCCCGCAGCAGGACTCCGTCCGCGCCCGTGGCGGCCAGCCCACCCCCAGTCGTCGTCCCGCTCCTGGTTCCCGCCCCGGAGCCGGACGGGCTCGCGGTGGCCGTGGCCGACGGGCTGGACGTCGCCGAGCCGTTGGCCTTCACCGCGATCGCCGCGGTGTCGTTCGCCGCATTCTCGTCACGATTGGGGTACTTGGGGCTCTCCACCGCCCGCACGGTGCCCCGCGCGCCGGGGACGACCCGGTCGATCCGCACCGTGAACTCCTGGGTCACAAAGTCGCCCGGCCCGAAGTCCGTGCTGCCGATGTCGCAGGTGTAGCTCTTCGCGCCGGCCTTGCCCGGTGTGCAGTTCCACAGCGGCCCGGGGTCGCCCTGCTCGCCGGGGCCGGGGGCGCCGGTGATGGTGGTGCCGGCGGGCGGGGTCACCACGAACGTGCCGGAGTTGTCGGCGTCCATCCACCGGAAGCCCATCCGGCCCGGCCCGTTGTTCCGCACGCCCACGGTGATGCTCACCGTCTCGCCGACCTTGCCCTCGACCGTGTCACCGAGCGCCTGGTAGTCGGCGTGCCGGGTGGTGGCAAAGATGCCGTACCCGGAACCGGTGAATCCGGAGCCGGAGGCGACGGACTTCAGGCCGAGCGGCGCGCCGGTGCCGGTCCCGGGGAAGTCGGACGGGTCGAAGGAGTCGGGCGCGGTGCCGCCGACCGGCCACACGACGTAGGTGTTGTAGCCGTACATCCTGTCCTTGGAGGCGGTGTAGCGCAGCGGCGCGTCCGTCTCGTAGGCCGCGCCGGGCGCGACCGGGGTGTCGAACCGGCACCAGGCGCCGACGTCGGGCTGGTCCGAGTAGTGGCAGTTGGAGTGGTCACGGGTGAGAGAGACGCCTTCTGAGTCCTGCACCAGCAGCATGACGCCCTTGCCGGCGGGGGCTGTGCCGGTGTTGGCGAAGGCCGGGGTGCGCTCGAAGACGGCGCCGGGCGCGATGCCCTTCAGCGCCGGGTAGGGGCGGGGGACGAGCTTCGGCCCGCCGACCAGGACGTCCGTCTTCCCCGTCACGGTGGCCGCGTCGGAGGCGGTAGCGGTGTAGGTGATGGCACCGGTGTCGCCCGCCTTGGCGACCGTGGTGGCCTTCAGGAAGAACGGGTCGATCGACTCCCTGCCCGACAGCGGGCCCACGTCGCACCTCACCTTCAGGGTGCCGGTGCTCACGCAGTCCCCCGTCACCACCATCGTCGCCTTCCCGGCGAGGGACGACGCGTCGACCGCGACCGAGACGTCATGGGCGTCCCCGCCCGAGGCGGTGATGCCGAGGTCCAGGTTCGGGCCCTCGCCCTCGGTGGGGAGGTAGTAGTTCTCCTGGGCATCCAGGACGAGCGTCGTCGCGGCGGCGTGCGCGGCCGGGGTTGCGACCGCCAAGGCGGCGGTCGCGAAAGCGGCGGCCGCCGCTGTCCGCCATGTTCTGCGTATCGTCAGCACAACTACGTGGACACGCCAGAACACCGGAAGGTTGTGCCCAAGCGTCCGTAAGCTGACGGACGGGTTCCACTCCGGGAACCTCTCCAGAGCACCGAACCAGCGACAGCCGACGGCCAGAAGTTCACCGGGATTCTGCACGGACCAGCGCGGGATCCCCGCAGGCCAGAGGCCTCGTTTCGGCAGGTCGGCACCGAATTCCGTCGGTAGCTCAAAGGCCGTTGGTCCGAAATAGGAGCTTTACGCGAGCGTTCGGGGATCGGTCACTCTGTGAACGATCCCCGAGGTACTCAGCACCAGTTCTTGACGTACCAGACGGGGCCCCAGCTTCCGTGGGCGTCCGAGTCGGGGGCGCCGTCGGTCGCGGAAAGGAAGTTCCCATACTTGTCGTAGAACCCCGTCTGCGTGCCTGGTGTCTGGTTGTTGTACCAGGAACCTCCACTACCCATGCCGTCGGGAATTTCCTGCTTGTAGCAGTCCTTGTACCGGAATCCGAGCTCTTGGAAGTTGCTCTTCTTGTAGCCGCAGAAGTAACCCTTGGGACAGTCAGATGGCGCGGACTGTATTGCAGGCTGCGCAGCGTTCGACGGGGCCGTGGACAGCGCTACGGCGGTGAGCACCCCAGCGGCCACGAGAAGCTGCCGCACAGTCGTCCGGCGGGTGGGGTTGAACATGCAAGTCCCCTTTCGCATCAGCGGTTGTAGTGGGTGGTCGCGTACGCCATGCAGCATTCCGCCATGGCACCGGTGGCGTCGTGAGCAGGCAGCGCACTCAACTTGGCGTACAACGCACTGTTCGACGTCAGCGCCTACCGGCGATGCTCGTGTGTCGGCGCGGGTGGATGGGCAGTCCCCGTCCGCGCCGCGTCACCAGGCGGCATCACTCGGGGGGGACGTCATGCTGACCACTGTGCTGGACACTGCTGACCTGCCGCCCGCCGAACGGGCGGCGGTCTGGGTGGAGACCAAGGGGCGGGCCCTGATCTCCACCCACGTCAGTTTCCGTGGACCCGACCCGATACAGGCCCGGATCCAAACCATGGCGCTGGGGCCGTCCCAGCTGTCGGTGGTGTCCTATACGTCGATGTCATCCCAACGCACCCCGAAGCTCATCCGGCAGTCTGATCGCGAGATGTACCAGCTCTCGCTGACCCTGGCGGGACAGCACAGCATTGAACAGGCCCGGACGTACGCCGCGCTCGGTCCCGGCGACCTGCTTCTGTACGACAGTTCACGGCCGTTCACCGCGTCAGCGGGCCCGCCATCCGAAGTGAGCCGAACGCTGCTGTTACAGCTCCCCCGGCACCTGCTACCGCTGCCGGAGAAGGTCGTAGCGCCGTTGTGCGGAGCGGCGCTTGACGGGCGGTCAGGGGTTGGGCGGCTCCTGAGCCAGCTGCTGACCGCTCTCACCGATACGCACGCTGATCTCACCTCCAGGGACAGCATCCGGCTGGGCGCCACAGCGGTCGATCTCGCAACTGTCCTGCTCGCCCACCATGCTGACCGGCAGACACTGCTTCCCACTGGCTCACGGCAGCGTGCACTGTTCGAGCAGATCAGCGCCCACATCGCCACCCACCTGGGCGATCCCCACCTCACACCCCGCGCGATAGCCGCAGCACACTTCATCTCCACGCGCTACCTGCACCGCATCTTCCAGCAGCACGGCACCGCAGTCAGCGACGTCATCCGGCAGCAACGCCTCGCCCGCTGCCGACGAGACCTGGCCGACCCTGCCCAGCGCGCCGTCCCCATCGCCGCCATCGCGATGCGCTGGGGGTACCCGAGGCCATCCGATTTCACCCGATCCTTCCGCGCCGCAACCGGCATGACTCCAAGCGAGTACCGCGCCGCCAGCCAGGACACCGACCGAGCACAACGGTAGCTACGCCCAGGCGAGGACCATCCGGCGTCGGGGATCTGTCCGTCGGAGGGCTGCCGCGTGAGGCGTCGTGGGCGGCGGAGTGGCAGCGGCACTACGCCGCGCTGCGTGCGCTGGTGGCCGACGAAGAGGGCCAGGCGGAGGTTCTGCCTGGGGTCACCGGTCCACGGTACGAACATCGGCAAGTGGCTGGCCCGGCAGCGCAAACCCGAGGTGTCACCGACGGTGCCCGGTGACGCCGCGACGATCGAGGCGGCCGGCGCGGCGGCGCCCTGGCCGTCGGAGCAGGCGGCAGCAGCAGGCACAGGCGCAGCTGATCGGCCTGGCGGTCGCTGCGGTCCTGATCGTCAGCCTGATCGTGGGAGTGGTCAACTGGCTGCTGGCGCACTGGTGGCTGCTCGTCATCGCCGGCGGGCTCGCGGTGCTGGCGGGCCTCGGCTGGTGGTACAACCGGCAGCAGCAGGCCCGGTGGGAGGCCGTCCGCGCGCAAGCCCTGCGCTACGGGCTGCCGCAACTGGACGCACTGCACCATGCCCGGTTCGAGGACGCGGTACGCGACCTGATGCGCCGGGACGGCTGCAGGGACGCTCAGCGAGTCGGCGGGGGCGGCGACCTGGGGGCCGATGTGAAGGCAACCGACCCGTTCGGGCGGCGCTGGGTGATCCAGTGCAAGCACCGCCGCAACGGCGCCCGCGGCTCTGCGGTGGGCACGCCGGATCTGCAGGTCCTCAACGGCACCGCCCGGCAGGTCCACGCAGCCGACGTCGCCGTCATCGTGACGAACGGACGGGTCCCGCACCGGCCGTCGCGTTCGCCAAGCAACAGCGACTGCACGTCGTGGACCGCCAGACCCTGGCGGCGTGGGCGTCCGGCTCACGCCCACTGTGGGAGCTCCTGCGAGCCGTCCCGCCTCCCCGGCGACCAACTCCCCCGAGCTAGGAGCGTGGGTCAGTAAACAACTCCTGGAATGCCATGCCCCGTGGTGGAGTGGGGCTGTCGGGTGCTGCTGTTGAAAAGGTGTGGCTGCCCGTCAGTCGTGATGCGACGATCAGTTCCTGATCCAAATCCGCGTCCCGGAGGTCCGCATGGACGTCGCCTCGCTGCTGCCGTTGACCACGCCCCGGTTGTCGCTGCGTCTGTTCACTCCCGGCGACGCCGACGACCTGTACGCCTACCAGAGCCTGCCGAGCGTGGCGCGCTACTTGTACCGGCCGGCGCACACGCGTGAGCGCAGCGAGCAGGTTGCCGCCGAGCGCGCTGCGCAGACGGCCTGGCGCGCCGACGGGGACAAGCTGGCGCTCGCTGTCTGCCGACGCGATGAGCCCGGCGTCCTTGGCGAGGTGAGCCTCGCCCTGGCTGATGCCCGCGCCGCCCAGGCCGAGATCGGCTGGACTCTCGATCCACGTCACCAGGGGCACGGCTACGCGACCGAGGCGGCCGCGGCGCTGGCCGGGTTTGCCTTCGGCACGCTGGGCGTGCACCGGCTCTACGCACGGCTGGATGTGGAGAACACCGGGTCTGTGCGGGTCTGTGAGCGCCTCGGGATGCGCCGGGAGGCGCACCTGGTCGAGAACGACCTCGACGGGGATCGCTGGGGCAGCGAGTACATCTACGCGGCGCTGGCCGCGGACATTGGCGGTCAATCAGGCAGTTGAGCCCGACGCCGCCTCCTGTTCGTGATCTTCCATATGGAAGAATCCTGGTATGTCTGGCGGGGACGGCCTGTTCGAGGTGGATACGGCGACGGTGGTGGAGCCGCAGACCGCGCCGACGGTGCCGGTGAAGAAGACGTTCCGGGTGTTCGTCCCCGATCAGATGATGTTGCTGCCGCCGTCGCTGGACTGAGTGGTTGCCGCAGGATCATCTGGCGCGGTTCGTCGCCGAGTTGGTCGACGAGGTCCTGGACCTGGCCCCGATCCTGGCGGCCTGCGCCGAGAAGTGCGGGGTCCCGCCGTATGACCCGCGTCTGATGGTCAGGGTGGCGTTGGACGGCACGAAGCTCGAGGCCAGTGCCTCAAACCACAAGGCGATGAGCTACGCCCGCTTGGTCGACAAGGAGCAGCACGTCGAGGCGGAGATTGCAGAACTCGAAGCCGCTGCGGCCGCACTGCTGGCCGACGCGGCCGCCGCCGAGGCTGAGAAGTTCGGCTGCGGTGGCAAGGACACCGATCTGCCCGGCGAGCTGGACCGGCGGGAGAAGCGCCTGGCGAAGATGCGGGCCGCTCGCGCGCAGATCGAGGCCGAGGCCGCCGAGCGGGCTCGGCGCCACGCCGAGGACAAGGAACGCCGACGCCAGGGGCGGTCCGGTGCCGGCGACAATCCCGACGCCCTGCAGGCCGCCCGAGACAAGGCCGCCGAGCTTGCGCGGCCGATGGACAAGGCGCAGGCCAACTTCACCGACCCGGACTCCCGGATCGTGAAGAACAGCGACGGGGCCTACATCCAGGCCTACAACGCCCAGGCCGTCGTGGACGGCGCGCACCAGATCGTCACCGCCGCAGATGTGACGACGAACCCCTCGGACGTGCTGAACTACACCATGATGCTCGACCAGTCCGCCGCGAACACCGGTACCCATCCCAAGCAGGCGCTGGTCGACGCAGGGTACTGCTCCGAGGCGAACCTCGCGGCCGCGGCCGACCGCAAGGAAGAACACGGCGCCGACACGTTCATGGCCACCGGTCGTCAGAGCCACGACGAGCAGGTCAGCGCCGCACCGCGCGGACGCATCCCAGTGATGCTGTACTACGTGGTCGGGTGTTCGCACGCGGTCGGCCCCACTCGGAGAGCGGCTTGTCCTCGTCGTCCTCCCATCCCGGTCTGTCGTTGATGTCCGGCGTCTCAGCAGCCGATACCGCACCGTCGTCGTCGGTGGGCATCATCGGCGGCAGCTGTACCCGCAGTGGAGAGACCGAGAAGCAGAGCCGTTGCAGCGCTGGTCAGCAAGCGCCCTAACCCATGCCCATGACACACCCGTTCGGTGGACCGCCCCCGTGGCGATCAAGCACCTAGACACTAGGGTCACGCAATGAACGCGACAACCAATTGACCACCATTCTTGACCACCATTCTGAGGAGAACTTGAGCCTGACATGTGCAGCGACCGGAAATAGCCGCGCGCCTTGGCCGGAACGCGCATGACCAGGCGCCTTGCCCGGAAAGGCGCCACCCCCAGGTGGCCGAGGAAACCGGCGCCGGCCGATGCTTGAGTCTCTGGCCAGCCGAACGAGGCCTGGTGTCAGTGGCTATCGGCGGCGGCAGCAGAACTCTGCATGAGTGGGACGGGGAAAGGCGCGGGAGACGATGTCGAACCCGGCTCGTTCCAGCATGCCCTCGACGATCCAGGTGTAGGTGGAGAACTCCTCTCGGACATGGGCTTCGAAGTCGGCCTTGGTGAAGCCCTCGCCGTCCGGGCGGCCAGCTGTATCGATCCACTGCTGCAGGTGTGTCTCTGCGCTGGAGGGCTCGAAACTGAAGATCACATCCCACAAGTAGAGGGCCCCGCCGGGACGGAGCATCCCGGCTGCGTTGAGCAGGGCCTGCTGCTTCCAGAAGTCCGGGAGCTGGTGCAGGGCCGACTTCGTAGTCACCACGTCGACGAGAGGGCCCTGGTGGGTGTAGTCGAGAAAGCCGGCGTGGTGCCATTGCGGTGCAACACCGAACCGATCGGCCCGCGCCTTGGCGAAAGCCAGCATTTCCTCGGAAATATCCACACCGTGCGCGACGGCCCCGCGCCGTGCGGCCTGGACAGCCAGTGAGCCGGTACCGCACGCGAGATCGACGAGTTGGGTGCCTTCGGTGACGCCCAAACGGTCCAGCAGCGCGTCGTCAGCTTGCGGGTCAGTGCCCTGGTTGCGGTCATAGGCAGCGACTGCGGCCTTGCTGCCCAGGTCGATGCCGACCGGCGCATATTCGGAGAAGTACCAGGCAGGACGGGGATGTGTGGTGTCGCTTCGTGGCATGCACCGTTTGTAGGCTCCCCGCAGGACTTACGGCAACGGCAACTTAAGTACCGCGGCATTGCGAAAGGTGAAAGGTGCAGGACCACGACCAGTACCGGCTCTTCCTCCACCTCGCGGAGACACTCAGCTTCACCCGCACCGCGGCTGACTGCCACGTCAGCCCCGCCACACTGTCCCGGACCGTGCAGCGGCTCGAGGCCGCCACCGGACATCGCCTCCTCGACCGCGGTCCTCACGGGGTATGCCTGACCACGCACGGCCGCGCCTTCCGCCAATACGCAGCCGAAGCCCTGGACCTATGGGCCCGCTACCGCAGCGACGGTGCAACGGACGACGACCTCAGTGGACACCTGCGGGTGTTCGCCTCCGTCACCGCATGCCACACCCTCCTGCCCGACCTGCTGACCCCCCTGCGCGACGCTCACCCGCGCGTGAGCATCTCCCTACGCACCGGTGACGCCGCAGCCGCCCTTGCCCTGCTCGACCAGGGCGAGGCCGACCTTGCCGTCGCAGCCCTCCCAGCCCGGATTCCCGCCACCGTGCTCGCCCGGCAGATCACACAGACCCCGCTCGTCCTCGTCCAGGCCGGTCCCGCGCTGGCCGACGAGGAGTTCACCGCCGCGGCGGAGCCCTTCGTCCTGCCACGGCAGGGACTCGTGCGCGCTGCCGCAGACCAGTGGTTCCGAGACCTGGGTATCCGTCCGCACATCGCTGCCGAGACCGACGGCCATGAAGCGCTGCTCACCCTGGTCGCTCTGGGCTACGGCACGGGGATCGTCCCCGATCTTGTCCTGCAACACGGCGGACTCCGCGCCAGACTTCGCCAGGTGACCGCCCCATCCGTACCAGATCAGCTCGCCATCGGCGTCTGCATCCGACGGGCCGACGTACACCGCCCCTTGGTCGCCGCAGCCTGGGCGGCAACCCAGCCGGGCAGAGCGGACCGCCTAGCTCAGCTGTGAAGGCGTTCGAAAACACGCACTCTTCTTCTTTATGGTCTGGCCTGGTCACGTTCGACGATGGTGGTGGGGCGTCTGGTCGTTTTGCCCACGTCGTAGTGGGTGGCGGGGCGCCGGTTCTTCGAGCCGGGCGGGCGTCCGGGGCCGGGCCGGTTGGGTTTCGGCGCACGGGCCGGACAGGGCAAGTTCGGGCGGAGGTTCCTGAACCCCCGGCGGACCCGGGCCGGGGTGAGCCGGCCGGGCTCGGCCGGCTTCTCCCAAGGACGACGGAGATCGGCGACCAGGGGCCGGGCGAGGCGGAGTTGGGTGTGTGCGGCGATGATCAGCCAGGTCCACCGGTCCGCCGCCGCGGGCGTGCGGAGCATTGGACGGGTCCAGCCCAGCGTCTGCTTGATCATCCGAAAGGTGTGCTCAAGATCGAACCTGCGCAAGAACGCCTGCCATCGCAGATCGACGTCTTCACCCGCCAGGCCGGTCACCGACGACCACAGCCGGACCGGCAGCGGATCGTGGCCGCCGGGCAGACGGTCGACTTCCAGACGAATCAACGTGCCCTCGATGACCGGGAGTTCGCCGGTGTGGTCGGTCCATGCCGAACGAGTGGTCAACCGGGGGGTGGATGCGCTCCCAGGCCATCACGCGAGCGGTACCGTAGCGGTCTGTGACCTGCACGGTCTCCGCGTCGGGATGGCCCCATGAGTCCGGCTTGGCGAAGCGGAATTCCTTGCCGTGCTTCGGCGGGCGTCCTCCCTGCGGCGGAGAGATCCACGGGACCGGAACGGGCTTGCGCATCACCCGGTCCGTGCGCATCTGCCCCAGGACCTCCACCGGTAGCCCGGCCAGGAGATGGGCCATGCGCGGAGCGTCGTACCCGGCATCGAAGACGACCAGGATGTCGCGGTCACCCGGCTTCCAGCGGCCCATCTCGATGAGGTCGGTGACGACCCGGCGGACCTGGACGGCGGTGACCTCGGCGATGTCGTCGGCCGGCCCCAGCCGCAGCGCATCCAGGATCTGGCACCACGAGCTCCGGCCGGACTCCAGCGCGGCGACGAAGGAGTAGGGCCAGCAGGGCACGAACTGGTCCGAAGAGCGTCCGCCGCGGCCGTAGACGTGACAGACCAAGCGGGCCGAGCTGGTCGGCGCGTCCGGTCGCAGCCAGTGGGTGAGGTCCACGGCTAGGACCAGGCGCCCGTCGGCGGCCTAGGGCTGCGGCAGCCCGGCCAACACCCGCCGCAGACCGGTGAACAACCGCCTCGGCGCACTGGGCCGCGAACGACAGCGCAGTGGGTGATCAGTACAACCTGACGTCAATCTGGGCGGTCTGGTCCTTGCGGGTCGGTGCGGTGTGTGCCGGGGTCCCTTCGGAGGTAAGACACGATGGCCAAGAGCGCCAGGCCGCTGACACGTTCCGGGAGATGGCCGTCGCGGGACAGGGCGGTTGCCGCTGTCCCGCGCCCACTTGGTCGAGACGGCTCACGCCGGCATCAAGGATCGCCGCCACCACCTCGCTCAGGCCATGCTCGACGCTTACGGTGCGCCTTCGGCAACGCGTCCAGAGAGCAGCGGTCCTCCCCCCGCACGGCGCCCGGCCACGCGCCACACCGGCTCATCGGGACCCTGCAAGGTCAGCTACGCCAGCGTCGTGGTCGCCACGATGATCCGGTAGTTCACGCTGTGGACATGCTGGGCGCGCTTGTGGAAGGCCGCTTCCCTCGTTGCCGGGGCCGCGCGGCGCGGGGCGGGGGCGAAGACGAACAGCAGCGGCGGGAAAGGACGGTCCAGGGACGGCCCGGCGTAGGTCTCCTGCCAGTGGCTGCGCGGGGCCCGGGCGGCGTTCCCGCGTCCGGACGGCGGCGCGTTGCGATAGGCGTCGTAGCGCTCCAACTCGGCGACCGGGCGGGCGTAGGACATCGTGCGGTCGATCTCCACGAACGCGCTGGAGCCGTCGGCCAGGAGCACCACGCCGTCGGGCACCAGGTTCCCTGCCGGGGTGGGGTGGGCGACTTCGAGTTGCCCGTCGGCTTGGTCGGCCGCCTCCGCCTGGTGGAAGGCGACGACGGTGTCGACCAGGTCGAGGCCGTGCTCCCGCAGGCCTGTCTTGCTGGCGGCGATGCGTTTTCCGGTGGTCCGGCCGGCCGTCGGCGCGAGTTCGCCTGAGGCAGCGGCTTCGGCGAGGCCCGCGGGGTGATGCGCACTGGTGCGGCGGCCGGGAGTGAACTGCATCGTCGGTGCGCTCACCGGTGCGCAGAGTGAAGTTCATCGTGGCGCGCCTTGGTGCCCACGATGCCGTTCACCGGTGCGGTGGGCATCGCGTCGTTCGGTTCATCCCTGGCGGTGCAGGCGGAGACGCATGGACCGCCACGGGATCGGCCGGCCTCCAGGGTACTGCCGCGTTCGGCGACGGCGCCGCGGCGGCTTCGGAAGCGGTACAGCGCCGCTCGGCGCCGCCGGCTCTCCTCAACGAGCTGTCGGATCTGTTGCAGTCGCTCAGGCGAGAGCTGACGCCCGGTCGGGTCCATCATGCGGGTCCTCCGCCTTCAAGGTGGTCGGTCCCTGCACCCTGGCCGCTGCCCGACGGCTGCGGGGCCTGCTGGCCGGCCGCGTCCCGACGGTTGGCCCGGCGACTCGTCCCCCGTCCCGCAAGACGGGATTCCACCGCGCTCTCCTTGAGCCGCACCGTGCGCCCGGCGGTCACGTCCGCTGGCCCGGGATCTGCGGCACCCGTGGGAGAAGCCAGGCGCCCCGGAGGTTCGGCTCCTTCTACGCGACCACGCGCGCCCGGCGCGGACGTCCACGAACGAACGCCCGCGCCAAGCACGGCTGCTGGCCTCCGGTATGGAATGGCCTCGGCGAAAAGATCAGGTGACCGGATCCTCGGCCAGGATCGCGTCGCGTGTCACCTCGAAGGCAGCTTCCGCTTCAGGGTCACGACCTGGCGCTGGAGTTCTTCATGGTCAGCGGGGGCTCCTAGTCCCGATTCGCGCCATGTCTGCTCGCCCATGAGGTCCGACAGGCGCCGCTGCCGACATTGGTCGACTTCGTGACCAAGCGGCTCCATGACGCGCGGGCACGGCTGGAAGCCCTGCAAAAGGCTGAGCCGGGCACGGAGTTGACCGTCCTCGGCGAGACGTTCATTAAGCCGAAGTCATCGACCGCACGGGTCGCGCGGTTCACCCGGGTGGCCTGGGACAAGCAGGGGCGCCCTTGCTTACCAGGCCGCCTGGCGAGGCGACCACACCACCGCCGCCCGCATCCTCCACCATGCCCTGACCCGCGCCGAGAACCCCGCCGCCCGCTGCCCGCTCCAGCTACGCCTCGCGCGCGCCCTCGCTGCACAGGGCGACGGGAGCGAACAGCGCGCCGTGCTGCGGACCCTTGCCGCGGCGGAGAAACACCTGGGCGACGCCGACGCCGACCGGCCCGCTTGGTGCGCTGGGTATCGGAAGCCGATCCCGCCGTGGACTCCGGCCAGGCCCTCCTGGACCTCGAAGGCGAGGGCCTGCTGTCCCGGCCCGGGACAAGACCCGCGGGGTGTTTCTCGCCTACCGTGCCGCGAGCTACCTCGATCTGAAGGAACCCGAGCCCGCCGCCACCGAGTCCCTGCTCCTGGCCCGCCGCATCGGAGCACCCTGCTGCGTACAGCTTGTCGACGCCCTTCTCCCCCGCTTCCAGCCCTACCAGGACGCCCAGGGCGTTCCGGAACTCCTGCAGCTCGCTGCCGCATAGCAGGAACGGGCGGATCCGATGACCACCGATGCGGGGCTCCCCTCGGTCAGGAAGTCCCTTCAGCTCGCGCTTATGGCGGAACCCGAGGGCAGTCCGTTGGTGGCCGAACAGGCCGAAGCCGACCACTACCACCTCAACTACAGCAAGCACCCCGTCCCGGTCCTGTTCAGGGACGTCCGCGCGGCCCGCACCCTGCTCGCCGGGGTCCTCCCCGCCGTCCCGGACGGCACCGAACTGTACCGCCGGCTCGGCGGGCTCTCAGATCGGGAACACGTGCTGGCCCGCATCGATGACTGGCTGGGCGACGAGGATCCCGCGGCACTTATCGACGGGCTGCTGCGCGTGTGGAGGCAGACCGCGGCAGCGGGACTGGGGCTCTCTTCTGCCCGCATCTGGTTCTGATCCGGCCCGGACGGCTGGACCACGACCGCCATCTCCACACCGGGGAAGGCCCCCATTCACGGCCAACTGGAGCAGCTGCTCAACAATCTGCACCTCGCTCTCATCTGCCATGGGCCTCGAAACGAAGGGTGAGGCCGCCATCGCCTTGCGGGATGACGACTGTGTTGGGTGTGCCCCTACGGCACGCCGAGCAGGCCCCAGCCGCGGCGGGCGGTCTCTGTTACCACGTCGCCCCATTCACGGATGAGGGTCGCGAACTCCTCGAAGGTGTCCGGGCGTCCGGCCCAGCCCTCGCATTCCGCGGCGAAGGGTCCGCGCAGCTCCTCCAGGCGCGGTGCGGCGCGCTCCCAGGCACGGGACTTTCCGTGAGCCGCCTCGGGCGGGCAGACGAGAAGTATGTGGGGTCGTCGGCGGTCGGTGACGGGCGGGAAGAAGCCCCCGCCTCCGGTCAGCGCGGGCTCCTCGGCCGGGTCCTTGTCCCAGATCAGGCCGTTCAGGAAGCGGTCCATCGCGTCGCGCAGGGATGCGTCGGCGAGCACCCGAATGTCGGCCCAGGCATCGCCGGCCTTGGAATGCGACCTGTAGGAGCCGGTGGTGCTGAAAAAGTGGTACTCGGCGCACCACGCCGCACCCTGGTTCGGGGGCCACACCCATCCATCGGCCAAGCCGTACATGCTGTGGTAAGCGTCGTCGAGATCCGACGGCCACATCGTCTCGTCGAGTGCTTGGATCCGGTCCTCGACCGGAATGACGCGCAGCCTTTCCCAGTCAGCCATGCGCAGGGTGAGGTCCAGTCCCACAGCGACAGGATATGCCGGGCGACGCAGCGGCTGCGGCCAGCCCCCATGGGTGGGGGGGAGTTGGTGCGCGATCCGGATTGTGAGTCCCTCGGGCCCCGCCGAGGTCCTGCCCCACCGGGCGACTCACAGCGCACCCAGATGTCACCGTTCTCCCCCGGCTCACCGGATGTCACGGCCTGAGGGCGATCACCGCCCGGTCCGGTGTCAGGGTTTCCAAGTGCGCAGGAAGGAGGCGATCCGGCCGGCGGTGCAGCGGGGGTTGTTCAGCTCGTGGGCGAGTGCGGTGAGCTGTTCGCGGGTGGGGCTGACGGGAACGTTGCTGGCCTCGAGATACATGACGGCGACCGCGCAGGCGACGGTGAGGTTGGAGCGTTCCAGCCAGCGGCAGCGGCCCAGTGTGTGGGCCAGGGCGGCGGCACGGGCGTAGGCGCCGTCGTAGAGGGGTGTATCAAGGAGTTCGCCGCGGTGGGGGCGACTGCTGCGATGGGGACGCCGTAATCGTCGGCGGCCGGGTCGCGATGTCCTGCCCGTTCTGCCACTTCGAGGATCCAGGATTCGTCGACGTGCAGGATCACGCGGCGGCGCCCGGCTGGGGCTTTGCGTGGGGAGTGACACACGCGTCCTCTCCGGCCCGGCGTGGAAGGCACCAAGCCGAGCATCGATCCGGACGTCGAGCAATGCTCAAGACCTGTGGATTGGCCTCGGGAGGGGTGCCTCGCGGAACGCGGAGGGCGTACCTTCCCGAGTGATCGATTGATGGTCACCGAGTAGACCCGCGTTGCACCGCGGGTTGGGAAGGCACGCCCGTGCTCAGCGTAGTCAACAACGACGGAACCACGGAGACCGGATCCCTGATGGACGACATCGTCCGCGAGGGTGCCCGGCGGATGCTCGCCGCGGCTCTGGAGGCCGAAGTCAACCAGTACATAGCTGGGTTGGCCGGTGAGCGGGACGAGGTCGGCCGCCGTCTGGTGGTCCGCAACGGCCATCATCGCGAACGGACGGTGACCACCGCCGCCGGGCCGCTCGCGGTGAAGGCGCCCCGCGTGAACGACAAGCGCGTCGACGGGGAGACCGGTGAGGGCAAGCGGTTCTCGTCGAAGATCCTCGCGCCGTGGTGCCGCAAGTCCCCGAAGATCAGCGAGGTCCTGCCCCTGCTCTACCTCCACGGACTGTCCTCCGGGGATTTCGTGCCCGCGATGGAGCAGTTCCTGGGCTCTTCGGCCGGCCTCTCGCCGGCGACGGTGACCCGGCTGACGAAGCAGTGGACCGACGACCACACCGCTTTCCAGGCCCGTGACCTGTGGGATCCCGACTACGTCTACATGTGGGCCGACGGCGTCCACCCCAAGGTCCGCCTCGGCCAGGCCCACTCCTGCGTCCTGGTACTCATGGGCGTGCACTCCGACGGCCGCAAGGAACTCATCGCGCTGGCCGAGGGGCTGCGGGAATCGACCGAGTCGTGGGCGGATCTGCTGCGTGACTGCCGCCGGCGCGGCATGCGCGATCCCGAACTCGTCGTCGGCGACGGCGCGATGGGCCTGTGGAGAGCCCTCGCAGAGGTATTTCCGCAGGCCAGACACCAGAGGTGCTGGGTTCACAAGGTCCGCAATGTCATGAACGCGCTACCGAAGTCGGCTCAGCCCGGCGCGAAGAAGGCCCTGCAGGAGATCTACAACGCCGAGGACCGCGACCACGCCGAGAAGGCGATCAAGGACTTGGAGCGCGCCTACGGAGCGAAGTGGCCGAAAGCAACCAGGAAGGTCACCGACGAGGCCGACGAGCTCCTCGCGTTCTACGACTTCCCCGCCGAGCACTGGGTGCACCTGCGCACGACAAATCCCATCGAGAGCACTTTCAGCACCGTGAAGTTGAGGACCAAGGTCACCCGCGGTGCGGGCAGCCCGGCCGCGGCCCTGGCGATGGTGTTCAAGCTCGTCGAGTCCGCCCAAGCCCGCTGGCGCGCGATCACCGCACCCCACCTCGTCGCCCTCGTCCGCAACGGCGCCCGCTTCGAGAACGGTCACCTCGTCGAACGCCCCGAGGAACCCGCCGCAGCGTAACACTCCTCAACCGACCTGCAACTCCTGACAGTTGCTCTGGAACCAGCGCCGGTGGCACTACGCTGCTGTGTCGTGCAGGAGACGCGTCTCGACACTGCTCGGATCCGGGCGGCTCGCCGGGTGATCGACCCGGTCTTTCTCGACACTCCGCTATACCGCTGCGAGGCGCTGGAGCCCAACCTCGGATGCACGGTGAGCATCAAGCTCGAAACAGCGAACCCGGTCCGCAGCTTCAAGGCCCGCGGCACCGAGGTGGTCGCGAGCCTGCTCGCCGACGATGGCTCGCGAGCCGTGGTGTGCGCCAGCGCGGGCAACCTTGGCCAAGCCCTCGCTTGGTCCGGTCGCGGCCGGGGGCTCGACGTGACCGTCGTGGCATCCCGCTTTGCGACTCGGGCCAAGCTTGATCGCATCCGCGCGTTGGACGCCGGGTTGGAGCTGGTGGACGGCGACCACGAGATGGCTCGCGAGCGGGCGGCGGCCATCGCGCGGTACGACGGCATGCGGCTGGTCGAAGACAGCCTGGACATCGAGACCTGCGAGGGCGCGGCGACCATCGGCCTGGAACTGGTGGACACCGCGCCGTCGTTCGACACCGTCCTGATCGCTCTCGGCGGCGGGGCGCTCGCCACCGGCGTGGGTCATGTGGTGAAGGCATTGGCACCCGAAGTCGAGGTGATCTGCATCCAGCCGCTGGGCGCACCGGCGCTGACACACTCGTGGCGCCAGCATCGTATCGTCACCACCGACTCGACCGACACCATCGCCGACGGGGTCGCCGGCCGGTGTCCCATCCCGGCCGTCCTGGACGACCTCCTCCTGGTCGCTGACGACGCCGTCCTGGTCCAGGAGGAGTCGATCATCGCCGGTATGCGGATGCTCCTTGACCACGCCGGCCTCGTCGTCGAACCTTCGGCCGCGCTCGGCATCGCGGCGATCCTCGAAGACCGCGACCGCTTCGCCGGCCGACACGTCGTCACCATCGTGTGCGGCAGCAACGTCGACGTAGACGCCTACCACCAATGGGTCGGCACAGCTCCCATCCACAGGTCTTGACAATTACTCTCCGACGTCAGCACGGCACCACACCGCTCAACGCTTTCAGGCGCGTCTGGCAAGAGCAGAGCCGTCACGTCGTGATCGTCCCTTACTCGCGGTCAGCTTGCCACCAACTTCTCCACCCCCGCGCCCTGCCACCGTCAGCTGAAGCACGGCTTACGGGACAGCCCTTAGGGCTTGCAGGGAATCAAGGTGTTGCTTCCCGTTCTGAGGATCGTTGATGTGGTATGCGCATCCCGGACGAGACTCGTGATCAACTCGCTGTGAAGCTCGCGGTGTTACTCCCGCATCTGGACGAGCGGCAGCGGCGGTTGCTGATGGCTGCGGAAGCTCGGTCACTGGGACACGGTGGCGTCCGGGCCGTGGCACAGGCCGCTGCGGTCAGCGAGACGACGGTCCGCAAGGGCGTGTTCGAACTCGAGGCCGGTGAGGAGCCTCTGGGGAGGGTGCGTCGTCCGGGCGGTGGCCGCAAGCGGGTCACGGATCTTGACCCGGGGCTGCGGCCGGCACTGTTGGCGCTGGTTGAGCCGGATGTGCGGGGTGATCCGATGTCGCCGCTGCGGTGGACGGTGAAGTCGACCCGCACGCTTGCGCGGGAGCTGACGCAGACCGGGCACCGCGTCAGTGCCGACACCGTCGCTGACCTGCTGCGGGAGGAAGGCTTCAGCCTTCAGGCCAACGCCAAGACGATCGAAGGCAATCAGCACCCGGACCGGGATGACCAGTTCCGCTATCTCAACGAGCAGGCCCGCGAGCACCGGGACACCGGCCAGCCGGTGATCAGCGTGGACACCAAGAAGAAAGAACTCGTCGGCGCGTTCAAGAACAACGGCCGCCAGTGGCGGCCGACAGGTGAGCCGGTTCCGGTGAGCGTGCATGACTTCGCCGACCCGCAGCTGGGCAAGGCCGTCCCCTACGGCATCTACGATCTGGCGGCGGACACCGGCTGGGTCAACGTCGGCACCGATCACGACACCGCCGCGTTCGCGGTGGAGTCGATCCGCCGCTGGTGGCACGGCCAGGGCCAGGCCGCATACCCCCAGGCGGCACGATTACTGATCACCGCCGACGCGGGTGGTTCCAACGGCTACCGCACCCGGGCATGGAAACTCGAACTGGCCCAGCTCGCCGCTGAAACGGGACTGACGATCACCGTGTG
>NZ_JBITIY010000030.1:0-30783 GCF_044459385.1 Streptomyces sp. NPDC050287
CCGCGGTGGGGGGGCCGCTGGGGGGGGGGGGGGGGGGCCGGGGCGCCCCCCCCCCCCCCCCCCCGGGGGGGGGCCCCCCCACCCCGCCCCCCCCCCCCCCCCCCACCACTGGTGTTTTTCGCCTGTTGTTCTTCGTTCGGTGTTCTTCGTTGTTCCCGATCCCCGAGGCCGGCCCGGATTCAGGCCATTTCGAGGGCGAAGCCCGCCTTGATCCATTTGCTGGATTCCACGGAGACCGCGAGGACCCGGTCACCGTCCGCCAACTGGGGAAGTGTTTCTTCCAGTTGGAAGAACGGCATGGCGTTTCCCGTGTTGGCGATGGTGTCGACCCGGGTGACCTCCTCGGCGACGGGCATCTCAAGAGCGTCGACGATGCGCCGGGTCATCCGCCCGGAGAGCTGGGGCGGCAGCAGGTAGTCCACGTCCGAGGGGCCCCAGCCCAGGTCACCGAGCAGTTCGTCGGCGATCTCCCGGGACATCTTGGGCACCGACTCCTCGATCGCCTTGTAGTCCTCCTTGATGTGCGCCCGGTTCGCGGTGTCCCGGTCGAGCGCGCCGGTCCACTCGACGACCTGGCCGGGAGGACGGCCGAGCCCGGTGAGCCGGTTGAGTACCCGGCGGACCACCGGAGTGCCGGGGGCCGGTTCGGTGGTGAGCACCGCGGCTCCCGCCCCGTCGCCGAACAGGACGAAGTTCACCAACTCCTGGGAGTCCAGTTTCGCCAGGTCGACGCCCGGATCGTAGTGCCGGGAGCACAGCTCGCCGCCGATCACCAGCGCGGTCCGCAGACCGCACGCCTGGAGCATGCGACCGCCGACCTCGAGTGCCTGGAAGGCGCCCGCGCAACCGGACTGGAGCTGGTAGGTGGGCACCCCGTTGATGCCGAGCCGGTCCGCGACCACGTTCACCGTGGCCGGCATCAGCTGGTCCGGGGTCGCGGTGCCGAACACCACGAGGTCGACGTCGGCGGCGCCGACGCCGGCACCGTCCAGGGCACGTGCGGCGGCCGACGTGGCGAGGTCGGCGAGCGAGTAGCGCAGCTGCCGGGTCGCGAGGTCCACCGACAGGTGCCGGGCGCGGGTCCCGACGAAGGCATCGACCCACTGCTCCCACAGCGGGTCCATGCCGAAGTGCCGGGCCAGGCCGGCGTTGTCCAGCGGGTCACCGGGAAGAGCGGTACCGGCCGAGAGGATTCGGATTTCCGGGGCTTCCATGCCTGCCACCTTCGGACGATGTCCTAAAGCCGCTCTTAGGGCCGGGCAATCGAGCCGCCCTCGCTTTAGGCGACGCTAAGCAGCCCGTTAGCCCGGTCGGCGACCTTGCCCGGACGACGGTAATGCCAGGCATGAGGGACGACGCACGAGGGATGGGTTCATGGCCAACGAGGCGAAGCTCCGGGACTATCTCAAGCGGGTCACGGCCGACCTGCAGCAGACCCGGCAGAGGCTGACCGACGCGGAGGGCGCGGCTCACGAGCCGATCGCGATCGTCGGCATCGGCTGCCGCTTCCCGGGTGACGTGCGCGGCCCGGAGGACCTGTGGCGCCTGCTCGGCGAGGGCGGCGACGCCATCACCGACTTCCCCGAGGGCCGCGGCTGGGACCTGGAGACACTGCACGTACCCGACCCCGAGTCCGACGCCCCGGCCAGCACCTATGTCGCCAAGGGCGGATTCCTGCACGACGCGGACCAGTTCGACGCCGAGTTCTTCGGCATCAGTCCGCGCGAGGCCGAGGCCATGGAACCCCAGCAGCGGGTGCTCCTGGAGACGGCGTGGGAGGCGCTGGAGCGTTCCGCCATCGACCCCGAGACGCTGCGCGGCAGCGACACCGGTGTGTTCGTCGGCGTGATCGCCCAGGATTACGCACGGCCCGAGGAGGTACGCCCGGAACTGGAGGGCTATCTCGTCACCAACACCACCAGTGTCGCCTCCGGCCGGATCGCCTACGCCCTCGGCCTGGAAGGCCCCGCCCTCACCGTCGACACCGCCTGCTCGGCCTCGCTGACGGCCCTGCACCTCGCCGCGCAGGCGCTGCGGCACGGCGAGTGCTCGCTCGCGCTGGCCGGCGGCGCCACCGTCATGTCGTCGCCCGTCCTCTTCACCGAGTTCAGCCGGCAGCGCGGGCTCGCACCCGACGGCCGCTGCAAGGCCTTCGCCGACGGCGCCGACGGAACGGGCTTCAGTGAGGGCGCGGCACTGCTCGTCCTCGAACGGCTGTCCGACGCACGGCGCAACGGCCATCCGGTGGTCGCCGTGATCCGGGGCACCGCCGTCAACCAGGACGGCGCCAGCAACGGCCTCACCGCGCCCAACGGCCGGGCCCAGGAAGCCGTCATCCGCCAGGCACTCGCCAACGCCCGGCTGACCGCGGACCAGGTCGACGCGGTGGAGGCCCACGGCACGGGCACGGTCCTGGGCGACCCCATCGAGGCCCAGGCCATCCTCAACACGTACGGGCAGGGACGCTCTGCCGGCCACCCCGTCCGGCTCGGCTCCATCAAGTCCAACATCGGCCACACCCAGGCCGCGGCCGGCGTGGCCGGCGTCATCAAGATGGCGCTCGCCATGCGGCACGGCCGCCTGCCCAAGAGCCTCCACATCGATGCTCCCTCCGGCCTCGTGGACTGGGACGACAGCGTTCAGTTGCTCACCGAGTCCAGGGCGTGGGAGCGGCAGGAGGGCCGGCCGCGGCGCGCGGGCGTCTCCTCGTTCGGGATCAGCGGCACCAACGCCCACATCGTCATCGAGGAACCCGCACCCGACGAACACGACACACCCGAACTACCGCCCCTGCCCTGGCTGCTGTCCGCCAAAAACACCGGCGCCCTGCGCGACCACGCCCGGCAACTGGCCGCGTTCGTCCAAGACCGGCCCGACACCGACCTGACACGGACAGCACACCAACTGGCCGCCCGCACCCGCTTCGACCACCGCGCCGTCATCTCCAGCGGCTCACCCCACGACCTGCTGACCGCACTCACCGCCCTCGCCGACGGCGACAACCACCCCCACCTCACCACCGGCACCGTCACCACCGGCAAAGCCGCCTACCTCTTCACCGGACAAGGCAGCCAACGCCTCGGCATGGGCCGCGAACTCTACGACACCCTCCCCGAATTCGCCCGCGCCTTCGACACCGTCTGTGACCGCTTCGACCAGATCCTCGACCGGCCCCTGCACGACGTGATGTGGAACAGCGCGCCGGAACTGCTGCGGCAGACCCAGTACACCCAAGCAGCACTGTTCACCCTCCAGACAGCGCTCTTCCGCACCCTGGAACACCACGGACTGGCCCCCGACTACCTGATCGGGCACTCCATCGGCGAAATCTCCGCCGCCCACGCCGCGGACGTCCTCGACCTCGACGCCGCCGTCAGCCTGGTCGCCGCCCGCGGACGCTACATGAACGCGGCCCGCACCGACGGGACCATGCTCGCCCTCCAAGCCACAGAAAACGAGGTCCGTTCCCTGCTCGACGGTCTCGGCCAGGGCCTGGACCTCGCAGCGGTCAACGGGCCGCGGTCCGTCGTCGTATCCGGTGACACGGACGCCGCCGACGCCATCGCCGCCCACTTCACGGCCCAAGGCCGCAAGACGACACGCCTCGACGTCAGCCACGCCTTCCACTCCCCCCACATGGACGACGTACTCGACGACTTCCAACAGGCCATCTCCTCACTCACCTTCCACACACCCCGCATCCCGGTGATCTCGAACATCACCGGACTGCCCGCAAACGCCGGCGACCTCACCACGCCGCACTACTGGGCCCAGCACATCCGCAGCGCCGTCCGCTTCCACCCCGGCATCCAGCACCTCGACAGCGCAGGCGTCAGCCGCTACATCGAACTCGGCCCGGACGCCACCCTGACCGCCCTCGCCCGCCAAACCCTCGACTCCACAACCGACGCGGCCTTCGCCCCCACCCTGCGCAAAAACACCCCCGAAACCCAGACCTTCCAAACAGCCCTCGCCACCCTCCACACCACCGGCCACACCCCCACCACCTGGACCCCGGAACCCGCTGCCGCGAGCGACCTCCCCACCTACCCCTTCCAACACCAGCACTACTGGGTGGAGCGCACGACGGCCGCGTCAGACGTGGGCTCCGCCGGGCTCGTCTCCCCAGGGCACCCGTTCCTGGGTGCCCTGGTCACGGTCGCCGACGAGGACCGGCTCATCCTCACCGGCCGCATCTCCCTACGCACCCACCCCTGGCTCGCCGACCACACCATCGCCGGAACGACGCTGCTGCCCGGCACCGCCTTCGTCGACCTCGCACTCCACGCCGCCCAGCACACCAACACCCCCGCCATCGAAGAACTCACCCTCGCCGCACCCCTCGCCCTCACAGGACAACACCCCGTCACCCTCCAGCTCACCATCGACGCACCCGGCCCCCAAGACCGCCGCACCTTCACCATCCACTCCCGTCCCGACGACGACACCCCCTGGACCCGACACGCCACCGGCACCCTCACCGCGACCCCGCAACCGGCCGCCGACCCCATCGACTGGCCCCCGCCGGGGGAATCCGTCGATCTGACGGACGCCTACCACCACCTCACCACCCGCGGATACACCTACGGCCCCGCCTTCCAAGGCCTCACCACCGCCTGGCGCGACGGCGACACCCTCTACGCCGAAATCACCCTCCCCGAAAGCACCGACACCACCGGCCACACCCTCCACCCCGCCCTCCTCGACGCAACCCTCCACGCCTGGGCCCTCACCACCGACCCCCACACCACCCTCATCCCCTTCAACTGGACCGGCATACAACTCCACGCCACCGGCGCCACCCACCTCCGCGCACGGATCACGGCGACCGGGGGTGACGCGGTCGCGCTTGTCGCCACCGATCCGGAGGGCCGGACCGTGGTGACCGTCGACGAGTTGCTGATGCGGCCGACCGACATCGGCGCGGCCCTCGCGGACGTGGCCGCGGCGGACCCGGCCGAAGGGCTGTTCCGGGTGGCCTGGCAACCGGTGGCCGGGGACGGCACCCGGACGGACGGTCCGCCCGTCACCCGGGACCGGGCCGTTCTCGGCCGCGACGTCATCGGTGTCGGGGCCGCCCTGGGCGACGGCGAGGTCAGGACGTACGAGGATCTGGACGCGCTGGCCGCGGCCGAAGGGCCGGTGCCCGCCGACGTGTTGGTGCCGTTCACGCCGGGCCGGCCGCCGCGCGGCACCTACAACCCGGTGGAGATCTCGCGCGAGGCACCGCACCGGATGCTGGGTCTTGTGCAGCGGTGGCTGGCCGACGAGCGGTTCGCCGGGTCCCGTCTCGTCGTGGTCACCCGCAACGCGGTGTCCACGCGCTACGACGAGCCGATCCGGGATCAGAGCCTGGCGATCTGGGGGCTTGTGCGGTCCGCGCAGACCGAGCACCCGGGACGGTTCCTGCTGATCGACGTGGACCGCGACGAGGCCTCGCACCGGGCCGTCGCCGAGGCCCTCGCCACGCCCGACGAGACCCAGTTCGCCGTGCGCCGGGGCACCGTCCTCGCGGCGCGGCTGACCCGGGAGGCGCCGTCCTCGTATCTCGACGAACCGGTGGGAGCCGACAGTTGGCGGCTCGGGTCGAGCGGGCAGGGAACGCTGGAGAATCTCGCGCTGCTGCCTGCCGACGGTCCGGGCACGCCGCTCGGGCCGGGTCAGGTGCGGGTCGCCGTCCGGGCGGCCGGACTGAACTTCCGGGACGTTCTCATCGCGCTCGGCCAGTATCCGGGGCAGGCCCCGATCGCCAGCGAGGGCGCGGGATACGTGGTGGAGGTCGGGCCCGGCGTCACCGGGCTCACGCCGGGCGACCGGGTGATGGGGCTGTTCACCGAGGGGGCGGGCGGGCCGTTCGCGGTCACCGACCACCGGCTGCTCACGGGTGTGCCGCACTCCTGGTCGTTCGCGCAGGCGGCCGGCGCCCCCGTCGTGTTCCTCACCGCGCTGTACGCGCTCGACGACCTCGCGGCGGTCGAGGCGGGGCAGACGGTACTGATCCACTCGGCGGCGGGCGGCGTGGGCATGGCCGCCGCCCAGATCTCCCGCGCGGTCGGCCTGGAGGTGTACGGCACGGCGAGCCCCGCAAAGTGGGACGCGCTGCGCTACCACGGTTTCGACGACGCCCATCTGGCCAACTCCCGCACCCTGGACTTCGAACGGCAGATCCTCGAGGCCACCGGCGGGCGGGGCGTGGACGTGGTCCTGGACGCTCTGGTCGGTGAGTTCGTGGACGCCTCGCTGCGGCTGCTGCCGCGCGGCGGCCGGTTCGTGGAGATGGGCAAGGCCGACGTCCGGGAGCCGGAGCGGGTCGCGGAGGACTTCCCGGGCGTCGTCTACCGTGCGTTCGACCTGATGGAGGCCGGTCCCGACCGCATCCAGGAGATGCTGGCCCAGTTGACGGGCTGGTTCGACGCGGGCGTCCTGCTGCCGCTGCCCGTGGAGGCCTGGGACGTGCACCGCGCCCAGGACGCCTTCCGTCACCTGGGCCAGGCCCAGCACATCGGCAAGGTGGTGCTGACCCTGCCGCGCGCGCTGGACCCGGACGGAACCGTGCTGATCAGCGGCGGCACCGGCACCCTCGGTGCGCTCCTGGCCCGGCACCTCGTGACGCGGCACGGCGTACGCCATCTGCTTCTCGCCGGGCGGCGCGGGCATGAGACTCCCGGGGTCGGAGAACTGGTCCGTGAACTGGCGGAGTCGGGCGCGCATGTCCGGGTCGAGGCCTGTGACACGGGTGACCGGGAGGCCGCGTTCGGCCTGGTCGGCTCCGTGTCGCCGGAGCATCCGCTGACCGCCGTGTTCCACACGGCGGGGGTGCTCGACGACGGGACGATCGAGTCGATGACGCCGGAGCGGCTCGACGCGGTGGGACGTGCCAAGCAGGACGCGGCGTGGCATCTGACGGACGCCACACGGCCGTTGGACCTGGCCCACTTCGTGGTGTTCTCGTCGTTCGCGGGCATCATCGGCAACGCGGGCCAGTCCAACTACGCGGCCACCAACTCCTTCCTCGACGGCCTCGCCGCCTACCGGCGCGGTGCGGGCATGCCGGGACTGTCGCTGGCCTGGGGACTGTGGGGCGACAGCGGGGAAGGCCGTGGCATGGCCGGGACACTCGGCGACGGCGACCTGGCGCGGCTCGCGGCAGCCGGCTTCGCCCCGCTCGCCCCCGAGCGCGGCCTGGCCCTCCTCGACGCGGCGCTCACCAGCGACGAGAACCTGCTGGTCCCGCTGCGCCTCGACCTCGCCGGGCTGCGCGCCCGCGCGGCCGACGGCTCCCTGGCCCCCCTTCTGAAGGGTCTGGTGCGGACCCCTGCCCGCCGGCCCCGGGCGAGCCGGGCCGCGGGCGGTGACGCCTCGCTCACCGAGCGGCTCGGCGCGCTCGACGAGGCGGGGCAGAAGCGGCTGCTGCTCGGTCTGGTGCAGGCCGAAGCGGCGGCCGTACTGGGGCACCGGACGGCCGATTCGCTGGCTCCGGAGCGGGCGTTCAAGGACATCGGGTTCGACTCGCTGACGGCCGTGGAGCTGCGCAACCGGCTCAACTCCGCTACCGGGCTGCGCCTTTCGACCTCCGTCGTCTTCGACCACCCGACCTCGGCGGCCCTCGCCGCCCACCTGGGCTCGCGACTGCTCGGGAACACGCCCGCCGCCGACCGGGCTCGCACCACACCGGCTGCCGTCCGGGCGGTCGACGACGATCCCGTCGTCATCGTCGGGATGGCGTGCCGCTACGCGGGCGGGGTCGACTCGCCCGAAGCCCTGTGGCGGCTGGTCGCGGACGGCACCGACGCGGTGACCGGGTTCCCCGAGGACCGGGGCTGGGACACCGAGGCGCTGTACGACCCCGACCCCGACCACCCCGGCACCTCGTACACCCGGCGGGGTGCCTTCCTGACCGGGGCCGACCGGTTCGACGCGGCGTTCTTCGGGATCAACCCGCGCGAGGCCGTCGCGATGGACCCCCAGCAGCGGCTGCTCCTGGAAACGGCGTGGGAAGCCGTCGAGCGGGCCGGGATCGACCCGACCACCCTGCGCGGCAGCGACACCGGAGTGTTCGCCGGCGTGGTCCAGGGGGACTACGTCACCCGGCTCGGACGGACCCCGGAGTCCATCGAGGGGTATCTGGCGACCGGCACGACGGCCAGTGTCGCGTCCGGGCGTATCGCCTACACCCTCGGTCTGGAGGGTCCGGCGGTGTCCGTGGACACGGCGTGCTCCTCCTCCCTGGTGGCGATCCACCTGGCGGCCCAGGCGCTGCGGGGCGGCGAGTGCTCGCTCGCCCTGGTGGGCGGCGCGACCGTGCTCGCGGGGCCGACCAGCTTCGTCGAGTTCAGCCGTCAGCGGGCGCTGTCCCCCGACGGCCGGTGCAAGGCGTTCTCCGCGGACGCCGACGGCACGGGCTGGGGCGAGGGTGTCGGCCTGCTGTTGCTGGAGCGGCTCTCGGACGCCCGCCGCAACGGCCACCCGGTGCTCGCCGTCGTGAAGGGCAGCGCCACCAACCAGGACGGCGCGAGCAACGGCCTCACCGCACCGAACGGGCCCTCCCAGGAGCGGGTGATCCGGCAGGCCCTCGCCAACGCCGGGCTCACCGCCGGCCAGGTCGACGCGGTCGACGCGCACGGCACCGGCACGAAACTGGGCGACCCCATCGAGGCGCAGGCCCTCCTCAACACCTACGGCAAGGAGCGGGACGCCGAACGCCCGTTGTGGCTCGGCTCCTTGAAGTCCAACGTCGGGCACACCATGGCGGCGGCCGGCGTCGGCGGCGTCATCAAGATGGTGATGGCGCTGCGCCACGGCGTCCTGCCGAGGACCCTGCACGTGAGCGAACCGACCGGGCACGTCGACTGGTCGGACGGCACGGTGCGGCTGCTCACCGAGGCCCGCGACTGGCCCGTCGGTGACGCCCCCCGCCGCGCCGCCGTGTCGTCGTTCGGCATCAGCGGCACCAACGCGCACGTCATCATTGAGCAGGCGGCGGGGGAGCCGTGGAGCGAGGCCGAAGTCCCCGACCTGCCTTGGCTGTTGTCGGCGACGACCGAGGACGCGCTGCGCGACCAGGCGCGGCGGCTCGCCTCGCACCTCGTCGCGCACCCGGAGCTCGACCCGGCCGCGGCCGCCCACGAGCTGGCCGTCCGCACCCGCTTCGAGCACCGCGCGGTGCTCCCCCGCGACGACCGCGACGGCCTGCTCGCGGCGCTCGGCGCGCTCGCAGAGGGCAAGGAGAGTCCGCTCGTGGTCACCGGCTCGGTGGTCGGGCCACAGCCGTCCCGGCCGGTGTTCGTCTTCCCCGGCCAGGGCAGCCAGTGGGTGGCGATGGGGCGTGAACTGATGGAGTCCAGCCCGGTGTTCGCGGGCCATCTGCGGGCCTGCGCCGAGGCGCTCGCCCCGCACACCGACTGGGATCTGCTCGATGTGGTGTCCGGAAATCCGGGGGCGGCGAGCCTGGACCGGGTGGACGTGGTGCAGCCGGCGCTGTTCGCGATGATGGTGTCGCTCGCCCGGCTGTGGCGCCATCACGGCGTCGAACCGGCCGCCGTCATCGGTCACTCCCAGGGCGAGATCGCGGCGGCTCATCTGGCCGGAGCGCTCAGCCTCGCCGACGCGGCGCGGATCGCCGCGCTGCGTTCCCGGGCCATCGTCCGGCTCGCCGGGAGCGGCGGCATGATGTCGGTGCAGCTGTCCGCCGATCAGACGCGGGAGCGGCTCGTCGAGGGCGCGTACGTCGCCGCCGTGAACGGGCCGGCCGCCACCGTGGTCTCCGGCGCCCCCGAGGCGCTGGCGGCGCTGCGTGAGCGGCTGGAGGAGCAGGGCGTACGGGTCCGGATGATCCCCGTCGACTACGCGTCGCACTCCCCGCACGTCGACGCCTTGCGGGACGAACTGGCCGAGCTGCTGGGCGACATCGTGCCCGCGGCCGCCGACGTGCCGTTCTACTCGGCCGTCACCGGCGGGCCGCTGGACGCGTCGGAACTGACCGGTGACTACTGGTTCCGCAATCTGCGCGAGCCGGTGCGGTTCCACGAGACGGTGGGGCGGCTGCTCGCCGACGGACACACCGCCTTCATCGAGGCCAGTGCGCACCCCGTACTCGTCACCGCCGTCCAGGACACCATCGAGGAGCGGGGCGCCTCTGCCGTCGCCCTCGGTACGCTCCGCCGCGACCAGGGCGGCCCCGGGCGGTTCGCGGCCTCGCTCGCCGAGGCGTACGTCTCGGGCACCGCGCCCACGACCTGGACCCCGGCCCGCCCTCCGGCCCGCCTCACCGGACTGCCCACCTACCCCTTCCAGCACCAGCGCTACTGGCTGGAGGCGCCCGTCGTCGCGGCCGGCGCCGACGGCCTCGGTCTGGATCCCGCCGACCACCCCCTGCTCTCCGCCCAGATCGCGCCCGCCGACGGCGACCAGCTGCTGCTGACCGGCCGGATCTCGCCGCGCACCCATCCGTGGCTGGCCGACCACGCCGTGGAGGGCACCGTGCTGCTGCCCGGCACCGCCCTCCTGGACCTCGCGCTGTACGCCGCCGGACGTACCGGCGCCGGTACGGTCGACGACCTCGCCCTGGAGGCGCCGCTGCCGCTGCCCGAACAGGGCACCGTCACCCTCCAGGTGGCCGTCGGCGCCCGGGACGAGTCCGGCCGGCGCACGGTCACCGTCCACTCCCGGGCCGGCGACGAGGCGCCCTGGACCCGGCACGCATCGGGCACCCTCGGCGACACCCCGGTCCCGCCCGCCGGGCACCTGGCGTGGCCGCCGCCGGGCGAACCGGTCGACGTCTCCACGGCATACGACCGCCTGGCCGCCCGCGGCTACGAGTACGGTCCGCTGTTCCAGGGCCTGACCGCCCTGTGGCAGGACGGCGACGACCTGTACGCGGAGACAGCGCTCCCCGATGGCGCCGCCGCCACGGGCCACGCCCTGCACCCCGCCCTCCTCGACGCCGCCCTGCACGCGCTGGTGCTGACCGGCACCGACAGCGAGGGAGCGGACGTCCACCTTCCCTTCTCGTTCAGCGGGGTGAGCCTGTACGCCGGCGACGCCACCGCGCTGCGGGTGCGGCTGACCCGCACCGGGTCCGCCGTCGCGCTGCGGGTCGCGGACGCGCAGGGCGCGCCCGTCGCCCACTGCGAGGCACTCGCGCTCCGGCCCGTCCCGGCGGCGCAGCTGGCCGCGCTGCGGGCCGGCGGAGCGGGTGGCCCCCTCGCGTTGCACACCGTGGAGTGGACCGCCGTCGCCGGCACCCCGGCCCGGGAGACGGAGACCTGGGCCGTGCTCGGTGACGACGCCGGTCGGGCCGCCGAGTGGTTCGGTGCCACTGCGTACCCCGGGCTCGACGCCCTTCGGACCGCCCTCGACGAGGCGTCGGCGCGGACACCCGAGGTCGTCGTGGCCCACCTGGATCTGCCGTCCGGGACCGAATCCCCCGACGAGCAGGGCCGGTTGCGGTCCGGGCTGCACGCGGGGCTCGCCCTGCTGCGGTCCTGGCTGGACGACGCCCGGTTCACGGACAGCCGTCTCGTGCTGACCGTCCGCCGCGCGGTGGCCGTCCAGGATGCCGAGACGCCCGATCCGGCCGCCACCGCGCTGTGGGGGCTGCTGCGTGCGGCCCGGACGGAGAACCCCGACCGGATCGTCCTGGTGGACCTCGACGACGAGGAGTCGTCGGTCCGGGCGCTGTCCGCCGCCGTGGGCGCTGGGGAGTCCGAACTGGCCGTGCGGCGTGGTGACTTGTTCGCGCCCAGGCTGGCCGTCGCTCCCCCGGCCGTCGCTCCCCCGGCCGACGTCGTCCGGCCGCCGCTGGATCCGGCGGGCACGGTACTGGTCACCGGCGCCACCGGCACCCTCGGCCGACTGCTCGCCCGCCACCTCGTCGCGCGGCACGGCGTACGCCGTCTGCTGCTGACCAGTCGGCGCGGATACGACGCGCCCGGTGCCGCCGAACTCGCCGCCGAGTTGACCGAATCCGGGGCACAGGTGCGGATCGAGGCCTGCGACGCGGGAGACCGGGACGCGCTCGCCGCACTGCTCGCATCGGTGCCGGCCGACCGTCCGCTCACGGCCGTGGTGCACGCGGCCGGGGTGCTCGACGACGGTGTCGTACAGGCGCTGACGCCCGAACGGTTCGAGGCGGTGCTGGCCGCGAAGGCGGACGCGGCGCGCCATCTGCACGACCTCACCCGTGACGCCGGCCTGTCCGCGTTCGTGCTGTTCTCCTCCCTCGCCGGGGTGGTGGGCAACGCCGGGCAGGGCAGCTACGCGGCGGCCAACGCCTTCCTGGACGGGCTCGCCGCGCACCGCCGCTCGACCGGACTGCCCGCCGTCTCGATGGCATGGGGGCTGTGGGCGGACAGCAGCGGCCTCACCGGACACCTGACGGGGCACGACCGGGACCGGCTGGGCCGGGACGGCGTCGCCCCGCTGTCCGCCGAGGAGGGTCTGGCGCTGTTCGACCTGGCACTGGGCGGCGACCGGCCGGTCTATGTGTCGGCCAAATGGGACGGGCCGGCATTGCGGCGGCGGGCCGGCGCCGGGCAGTTGCCCGGAGTGTTCCGCTCCCTGGTACGGACGCCCGAGCGGCGCGCCGCGGGACAGGCCGCCACGAAGTCCCTCGCCGAGCGGCTCGCCTCCGTACCGGAGGCGGAGCGGGACCGGCTGGTGCTCGATCTCGTACGCGACGTGGCGGCGGTGGCCCTCGGGCACACCGACGCGGCCCTGATCGACGATGACCGGTCGTTCAAGGAGCTGGGCTTCGACTCACTGACGGCGGTCGAGTTCCGCAACCGGCTGAGCGCGCACACGGGTCTGCGGCTGCCTGCCACCGTGGTCTTCGACCACCCCTCGCCCACGGCCCTCGCGCAGTGGCTGCGCGCCATGAGCGCACCCGCGCAGGCGGATCCGGCCCCGGAGGCCGGGGACCCGTTGGCCGGACTGGACGCGCTGGAACGGGCGTTGGCCGGTGCGGCGCGCGAGGACGCCGGGCAGCGGGCCGAGGTCGGCCGGCGGCTGCGCGAGCTGTTGCGCGCCTGGGAGGCCGAACCGGCGGCGGAGGCGGCGCAGGACATGACCACGCGGATCCAGTCCGCGTCGGCCGCCGAGATCCTCGACCTCATCGACAGCGAATTCGGCAGGAAGGCCCCCTCGGAATGACGAACCCCACCAACGGCGCACCGACGGCGCACCCGTCGCCCGGGACCTCGGAGGCCAACGAGGCCAAGCTCGTCGAGTACTTGAAGTGGGTGACGGCCGACCTGCACGACACCCGGCGGCGGCTCGCCGAACTGGAGGACGCGGCGCGGGAGCCGATCGCGATCGTCGGCATCGGCTGCCGCTTCCCCGGCGGGATCCGGGGCCCCGAGGATCTGTGGCGGGTCGTCGACACCGGTACCGATGTCATCGGCGACTTCCCCGAGGGCCGCGGCTGGGACCTGGAGACGCTCTACGACGCCGACCCCGAGCGGCCCGGCACGTCGTACACCCGCAACGGGGCCTTCCTGCACGACGCGGCCGAGTTCGACGCGGGCTTCTTCGGGCTGAGCCCGCGCGAGGCCCTCGCCACCGATCCGCAGCACCGCCTGCTGCTCGAAACGGCGTGGGAGGCTTTCGAACGCGCGGGGCTCGACACGCAGGCGTTGCGGGGCAGCAGGACCGGCGTGTTCGCGGGTCTGATGTACAGCGACTACGCGTCCCGACTGCCATGGATCCCGCAGGAGTTGGAGGGGTTCATCGGCAACGGCACCGCCCCTTCGGTGGCCACCGGCCGGATCGCCTACACCTTCGGGCTGCAGGGCCAGGCGGTCACGGTGGACACCGCGTGTTCCTCCTCGCTGGTCGCCGTCCATCTCGCGGTGCAGGCGCTGCGGCAGGGCGAGTGCGACCGTGCGCTCGCGGGCGGGGCGACGGTGCTGGCGACGCCGGGCCTCTTCACCGAGTTCAGCAGGCAGCGGGGGCTCTCCCCGGACGGCCGCTGCAAGTCGTTCGCGGCCGGTGCCGACGGCACGGGCTTCGGCGAGGGGGTCGCGCTGCTCGTCCTGGAGCGGCTGTCGGACGCCCGGCGTGACGGCCACGAGGTGCTCGCCGTGATCCGGGGCAGCGCGACGAACCAGGACGGCGCGAGCAATGGTCTCACCGCCCCCAACGGGCCCGCGCAGGAGGCCGTGATCCGGCAGGCGCTCGCCAACGCCCGCCTCACCCCTGTGGACGTGGACGCCGTCGAGGGGCACGGCACCGGCACGACCCTGGGCGATCCGATCGAGGCGCAGGCCCTGCTGAACACCTACGGGCAGGGGCGGGGCGCCGAACAGCCCCTGTGGCTGGGCGCGTTGAAGTCCAACCTGGGACACACGCAGGCGGCCGCCGGGGTCGCCGGGATCATCAAGATGGTGATGGCCCTGCGGCACGGCACCCTGCCGCGCACCCTGCACGCGGAGGAGCCGACCGGCCACGTCGCCTGGGACGGCGGCGCCGTGCGCCTGCTGCAGGCGGCGCAGCCCTGGCCGGCGCGCGCCGACCGGCCGCGCCGGGCGGCGGTCTCCTCCTTCGGCATCAGCGGCACCAACGCCCATGTGGTCCTGGAGGAAGCGCCCCCGGCGGAGCCGGCGCCCCCGGTACCGCCGGCGCTGCCCGTCACGCCCTGGGTGCTCTCCGGCCGCGGCCGGGGCGCGCTCGCGGCGCAGGCCCGGCGCCTGTTGGAGCACGTACGGGAGCGTCCGGAGCTGACGCCTGCCGAGGTGGCGCGGGCGTTGGCCGCCAGGTCCGCCCTGGAGGACCGTGCGGTGGTGCTCGGCACGGACCGCGACGAACTGCTGCGCGGGCTGGAAGGCCTCGCGGCGGGCAACGGCGGTCCGAACGCCCTGCGCGGGCAGGTGGAGCGGGGGGCGCGGACGGCGTTCCACTTCACCGGGCAGGGCAGTCAGCGGCTCGGCATGGGCCGTGAACTGTACGGCGCGCACCCGGAGTTCACCGCCGCGTTCGACGAGGTGAGCGAGCTGTTCGACGCGTACCTCGACCGGCCGCTGCGGCAGGTGGTGTTCGCCGCGCCGCGCACCCCGGACGCGGCCCTCCTCGACATGACGCAGTACGCGCAGGCCACGCTGTTCACCCTGGAGACCGCGCTGTTCCGGGTGATGAGCGGGCACGGCCTGGTGCCGGACTTCGTGATCGGGCACTCCGTCGGGGAGCTCGCCGCGGCTCACGCGGCCGGCGTGTTCCCGCTGGCGGACGCCGTGCGTCTGGTCGCGGTGCGCGGGCGGCTGATGCAGTCGGCCCGCGACGACGGCGCCATGGTGTCGCTGCAGGCCTCGGAGGGGGAGGTCCGCGCGTTCCTCACCGGGTACGCGGGCCGGCTCGCGGTCGCCGCGGTCAACGGGCCGCAGGCCGTGGTCGTCTCGGGTGACGCGGACGCCGCCGCCGAGGCCGCCGCCCACTGGCGGGCACTCGGCCGCAAGACCAAGCGGCTGCGGGTCAGTCACGCCTTCCACTCCCCGCACATGGACGGGGTGCTCGACGAGTTCCGCCGGGAGGTGTCGGCGCTGGCCTGCAAGCCCCCGGAAATCCCGCTGGTCTCCAACCTGACGGGCCGGCCCGCGACCGCGGACGAGCTGGGCTCCCCGGACTACTGGGTGCGGCACGTCCGCGAGGCGGTCCGCTACCACCAGGGCGTGCGGTACCTGGAGGAGAGCGGCGTACGCATCCATGTCGAGCTGGGTCCCGACGGTGTCCTGCTGGCGCTGGCGCGGCAGAGCCTCACCGCCGAGCCGCCGGTTCTGGCGCCCGCGCTGCGGGCCGGGCGCCCGGAGCTGCACTCGCTGCTCGGCGCGGTGGGCATGGCCTGGGCCCACGGCCGCCGGGTCGACTGGCGCCAGGGACCGGGCCCGGGACCGGTCGCCCTTCCCACGTACGCCTTCCAGCGGCGGCCGTACTGGCTGACCGGTCCTTCCTGGGCACCGGGCGCGGACGTCGCCCCACTGCCGCTCCCGGCGCGGGACGACGCCGGACCCGCCGTCGTCGGGAGCGCGGCCGACCTGCGTGAGCGGCTCGCCGGACTCGGCCCGGCGGAACAAGAGGAGCAACTGCTCGCGCTGGTGCGGGAGACCGCGGCCGGAGTGCTCGGGTACGAGTCGGCGGAGGAGATCCCGCCCACCGTCACGTTCCTCGATGCGGGCTTCACCTCCTTCACCGGTCTGGAACTGCGCAACCTGCTCTGCGACGCGACGGGCCTCGCACTGCCGCCGGTGATCGCGTTCGACCATCCGACGCCGGCCGAGCTGGCCCACCGGCTGCGCCGCGAGCTCACCGGACACAGCGGCCCCGACGGTCCGCAGGGCGAGCCGGACGCGACCGGTGATGTGGCCGGTGAACCTGATGTGGCGGGTGAGCCGGCGGCACGGGCGGGATAGAATCCGGGGGTACACCCCGGTTCGGTGCTGCCCCCGTCGGCGGACAGGGGCAGCACCGCTCTCCGCACGGCCAGAGAAGCCAAGAGAAAGCGACGAGATGCGCGCAGACGCCCGCCGTAACTACGAGCGACTCCTGACCGAGGCCAAGGTGGCCTTCGAGAAGGACGGCATCCACACGTCGCTCGACGACATCGCCCGCCAAGCAGGCCTGGGCAACGCGACGCTCTACCGCCACTTCCCCACCCGGGAGAGCCTCCTTGAGACCCTGCTGCGCGACAGCCTCAAGGAACTCGGCTCCACCGCCGACGCGTTGATGGCGAGCCAGCCGCCCGGCCTGGCGGTGGCGACCTGGGTACGCGCGGCGGTGGCGCACGCCACGACCTACCGGGGCCTGGTGAACCTGCTCATGGACAGCCTCAAGGACCAGGCGTCCGAGCTGCACAACGCCTGTACGTCGATGCAGTCGTCCGGGGCCCAGCTCCTCGCGCGGGCGCAGCAGGCCGGCGAGGTGCGCGGCGACATCACGGCCGGCCACCTGTTCACGCTCATCGCCTCGACGGCCTGGGCCACCGAGCACGCCCCGGAGGAGGCCCCGCAAGTCCTGACCGTCGTCATCGACGGGCTGCGCCCACCGCGGGAGTCCGCCGGGGCACGCAGTCGCTGAACGTCGCCCTGGGCGGCACGCTCGTCCAGCAGAGCGACGGGCAGGCGGAGGTGCCCGGGGTCTTCGGGCGGCACCGGGTCAAGCCCGTGCCGGGAACGTCGTACGCCGAGGTCGCCTCGGAGGAGACCTCGGTGCCTGACCCGCGGGACGCTCAACGGGCTGGAGGGGCGAGCCGGTCGGTGATCAGGGCGGCGAGTTCCGCCCGCCGCTCCGGCTCGGCGAGGTAGAAATGCCCGCCCCCGGCGAAGAGCCGCACCGCGAACCCACCGGTGGTGTGCGCCTTCCAGACCCGCGCCTCCTCCTCGGTGACTTTCGGGTCCCGGTCGCCGAGGAGCACCTCGACGGGGGCGTCGACCACGCACTCCGGATCCGGCCGGTACGTCTCCAGGGCCCGGTAGTCGGCGCGCAGCACCGGCAGGACCAGGGCGCGTATCTCCGGGTCCTGGAGCAGCCGGGTGTCGGTACCGCCGAGCAGCGCGGTCTCGGCGACCAGGGCGTCGTCGTCGAGCAGGTGCACGCGTTCCGCTCGGTACGTCGACGGGGCGCGCCGCCCCGAGAGGAACAGCACGCTCGGAGGCAGCCGTCGGGCCGTCTCGAAGGCGACCAGGGCGCCCATGCTGTGCCCGAAGTACGCCAACGGCCCCTGGGCGGCCCAGGGTCGCAGCACCTCGGCGATCTCCTCGGCCAGCGTGCGGAGGTCGGTGGGGGCCGCTTCGGAGTGCCGGTCCTGGCGGCCCGGGTACTGCAGGGCGAGCACCTCGACGGCCGGGGCGAGCAGTCCCGACAGACCGTGGAAGTAGCTTGCCGAGCCCCCGGCGTGCGCGAAGCACACCAGCCGGGGCGGCGTCGGCGCCCCTTCCGTCGCCGGGTGGAACCGCCTGATCCACGCCCCGCCACCCGCGTCCGTAACCGCCACGCCCGGCCTCGCTCTCCCTCGACCCCCGCCGACGGTTCCGGCAGGGCACTCGCGGCCGATTCTCTCTACGGCTTCTAAAGCGGCGCTATGGATCGGACGGTCTCTGGACCGCCGTCATCCGCCGGACCGCACGGTGCACGCCGACGAGCGGAACGGGCGTTCTCCCCGCTCGGCTGCTCCGGCCACGCATGAAGAGAGGAACCCCAGCCGGCGCAGGGCTGGGGTTCCTCGGTGTGGTGCCGGTCGGTCAGCAGGTGGAGTCGCCGACGCCGTGAACCGCTCGTCCATGCGCCGGCGGACCGACCACCTCGCGATCACCGTGGATCATGCAGGTCAGCGCTGCAGGGTGAGGACACCCGGCCGCCACGGCAGTTGGTCGTAGGGGCCGCTCGCGGTCGGGGACTTGCCCTGGTAGAGGAACTGCAGGTTGCAGGGGTCGATGGTCATGGTCTGGTCGGGGTTGTTGCGGACCAGGTCACCGTGGCTGATGTCGTTGGTCCAGGTGGCACCGCTGTTGGCCTTGCCCGCGAAGGGGTTGCTTTCGCTGCTTGCCTGCGGGGTCCACGAACCGCTCAGGCTGGAGGCCGTGAACGAGCGGAAGTAGCGCCCGTTCGCACCCATCGCCTCAACGATCATGAGGTACTGGTTCTGGCCCTGAACCTTGTAGACCTGCACCGCCTCGAACAGGTTGGCCTGCGAGTCGCTCATGACCGTCGTGTACGACGAGCCGAAGCTGCCCGGGAAGTTCCCTATCGGCATGCTCGCCCGGTAGATCTTGCCGTTGTCACCGGCGAAGAACAGGTACATGTTCTGGCCGTCAGCGATCAGGGTCTGGTCGATCGGGCCGGTGCTGGAGCCGGAGATGCTGCCGGTGAACAGCGGCTGCGGCGCGGACCAGCCGTTGGGGTTGGTGGGGTCGCTCGACGTGCGGTAGATGAAGGGCCACGCACCCCACTGGTACGCCAGCACCCAGATGTTCTTGGGCGCGAAGTAGAACAGCGTGGGCGCCACCGCCGACTGGTTCATCCCGGTCTGGCCGGCCGACGCCATGTCCGACCAGTTCGTGAAGGGACCGAACATCATCGAGCCGTACGACGATCCCGACACGTTCGACGCGTAGACCAGGTGCTTGCCGTTGTAGACCACGTTGGTGAAGTCCTTCAGCGAGACCCATCCGTTCGCCGGCTGCGCCAACGCACCCGTCGACGTCCACCGGTACGTCGACGGAAGCGAACACGTGCCGCCCGTCCCGGACAGGCCGGTCCACTGCTGGTTGCTGCCGCCGTTGCACGTCCAGATCTCCACCGCCGTGCCGTTGGCCGTACCGTGGCCCGTGACGTCCAGGCACAGCCCGGACTCCACGCCGACGATCGTGCCGTCGGAGTTCACTCGCCACTGCTGGTTCGCACCGCCGCTGCAGGTCCAGATCTGCACCCGGGTACCGGCCGCGGTGGCGTGGCCCGGAACGTCCAGGCACTTGTTGCCGTACACGGTCAGCTGGTTGCTGTCCGTCAGCGTCCACTGCTGGTTGGTCCCGCCCGAGCAGTCGTAGATCTGCAGGTACGTGCCGTCGGCCTGGCCGGCGTTCGGCACATCGAGACACCGGCCGGAACCAACGCCGCGTAAGGCGCCGCTGGTGGCCGCCTGAGCCGGGCCGGCGACGAGCATCGCCGCCAACGCGACCAGGACCGCAACCGCAGCGGCGAGCACCTCGGACAGATGTCTGCGGCTGGAGCTTCGTCTGCGCATGGGGACCTCGTGATCCTTGAGTAAGCGGTTCCGGTCGGCCCCGTCAGAGGCTGTCCGGACTGTCGGTGTGGTGCGGTCGGCAGCGGCCCTGGGCACCGGGCTGCCCCCTTATGGAGCGGCTGCGGCACGGGAGGTGTCCGCCGGCGGGAGAACCGCGCCGACGGCGAGGCCCACGGCGGCTGCCGACGTGCGGCGACGGGCGCAGCGTTGATGAGGCCATGACATATGCATCGTGCGGGATGCTCCTTGCGGCTCGGCCGTTGCGGTGGGCGTGACCCGGAGGTGCCCTGCTGTGCGAGTGGAGCGGCCCCGGCCTTGTTCGTCATACCGAATACGGGCCGGAGTGTCGAGCAATCTGGATGATAGGGAACCGGCTAACGGCGTCAATACCTCTCGCATGATTCGCGAGCAGTGCCGAAACATTCGCGCGGCTCCATGGATGAAACGCCGCAGGTCAAGCCGCTCAAATGGCCGAGCTGTGCGGATGGAAAGCCCGTCGACGCGGGAGCGTGGCCGGTTTCGCGGAAGGTGTCGACCTGGCCGGTCGCCTCTCCGGTATCCGAGCCACTCCGACTTTCCGAATGGCATCCGAAATTTCGAACCCTCTTGTGACGGTCACCGCGTCCGTGACGGCCTCCTCTGATCGGGGCCGTCGTTGGGTGCCGCCCTCCTCGTCCGAGTTCAAAGACGTGTCGCGACGCGGATCAGGTCAGCGACCGCACGAAGGCGGCTGTGCGGCGGCCAGGCGATCACCGTTGTCACGGGCGGAGCGTCCAGGACCGGCACGGCGGCGAGGTCCCGGCGCAGGTCGGCGCCGGCCGACTCGGGAATGACCACAGTGGTACGGCCGAGCGCGATCAGCTGGAAGAGCTGTGTCAGGTTCCGTACCTCTGCGCCCGGCCCTTCCGGGTAGCTGCCGCCGGGACCGGGCCAGCGGGCCATCGGGAGCTCTGGCAGTGTGGTGACGTCGGTCATCCGGACCTGGGAGCGGCCGGCGAGCGGGTGTGAGGCCGGCAGGACCGCGATCTGTCCCTCGCTGTACAGGGTTTCGGTGTCGAGCCCGGCTGCTGAGTCGAAGGGCAGGTGCAGAAGAGCCACGTCGGCTTGCCCGTCCAGCAGCAGCTGCTGGTGCTGGTGCGCCTCGCAGAGCAGCAGTTCGACGGTGGCTGCGCCGGGTTCCGCGGCGTAGGCGTCGAGCAGTTTCGTCAGCAGTTCGCCGGCCGTGCCGGATTTGACGGCGAGTACGAGGCTGGGGTGTGCTGCCGCGGCCCGTTGGGTACGCCGCTCAGCTGCGGTCACCGCGCTGAGGATCGCGCGCCCTTCGGCCAGCAGCACACCCCCGGCCTCGGTGAGCGTGACCTTGCGGCTGTTGCGTTCCAGCAGTGCGATTCCGAGCCGCCGTTCGAGCTGGGTGATCGTGCGCGACAGGGGCGGCTGGGCTATCCCAAGGCGCTGGGCAGCCTTGCCGAAGTGCAGCTCCTCGGCGACGGCGACGAAGTACCGCAGCTCGCGTATTTCCATGAGCCCAGGCTAATGACGGCAGACGCCGATCGATACCGCTCGGGTATTGCTGCAGTACCGAGATGGTGTTGGTGCCCGGCTGCGGCGCGGGCATGCTCGCTGTCATGAGCGAGAAGACGATCGCGCTGGTCACTGGCGCGAACAAGGGAATCGGGTATGAGATCGCGGCCGGGCTGGGCGCGCGGGGCTGGAGTGTCGGTGTCGGCGCCCGGGACGAGCAGCGGCGGGAGGACGCCGTGGCCAAGTTGCGCGCGGCCGGCGCCGACGCGTTCGGCGTCCCCCTGGACGTGACCGACGGCGGGAGCGTGACCGCCGCAGTCCAACTGCTCGAAAAGCGGGCAGGACGGCTCGACGTACTGGTCAACAACGCCGGCGTCGCCGGCGGTTGGCCGGAGGACCCCACGACCATCGACCTCGAGACCGTGCGGCGACTGGTGGAGACCAACGTCATCGGCGTCATCAGGGTCACCAACGCGATGCTGCCGTTGCTGCGGCGCTCGGAGCACCCGCGGATCGTCAACCAGTCCAGCCACGTCGGCTCCCTGACACTGCAGACCGCGCCCGGCGTCGACCTCGGGGGGATCAGCGGGGCCTACGCGCCGACGAAGACCTACCTCAACGCCGTCACCATCCAGTACGCCAAGGAGCTGAGCGGCACCGACATCCTGATCAACAACGCCTGCCCCGGTTACGTGGCCACCGATCTCAACGGATTCACCGGGACCCAGACCCCCGAGCAGGGCGCGGTGATCGCCATCCGGCTGGCGACCCTGCCGGACGACGGCCCGACCGGCCAGCTGTTCGACGACAACGGGGTCGTACCCTGGTGACCTGACCTGCGGATGCGTTCGCACCCTCACCGACAGGTGGACCGGCGGCACGTCGAGACGTCCGGGCGGATCTCGGCGACCCGCTCACGGAGCTCGTACCACCGCTGGTCCGGCTGCGCGCAGTCACTCGTGGCGGTGAGGTCGAGGAGCGCTATCGTGACAGCGCACGATCGATCCGTTCGAGCGCCTCGGTCAGCACCTTCCGGGGGCAGCCGACGTTGAGTCGGACGTATCCCTCTCCTCCGGGGCCGTAGACCCGGCCGTCGTAGAGATTGACAGCCGCACGGTCGACAAGGAACTGGTGCAGGCCGCCCACACGAGCGTCAAGGTCACGAGCCTCCAGCCAGACCAGGAAGGATGCGTCCGGCGGCATCGGCGTGATCTCGGGCAGCCGCTCTTGGACGAACTCTCGCACGAAGGCAACGTTGCCTTTGACATAGTCGGTCAGCCGGTCGAGCCAGGGACCACCCGTGGTGTAGGCGGTCTCCAGGGCGAGACGACCGAAATAGTGCGCGTTGATCATGAACGATGCCCGCATGGCGTTCAGCAGTTCCGAGCGCAGGGAGGGATCGGCGACCGAGAGTGTGGCCGATGGCAGGCCGGCAAGGTTGAAGGTCTTCGTGGGGGCAGTGCAGATGAATGCTCGGCGGGCGGCGTCGCTGCTGATCGAGGCGTAGACCACATGGGGCCGGGAGTTCAGTCGGATGTCGCAGTGAATCTCGTCGGAAATCACCAGAAGGCCGTAGCGCGCACAGATGTCGTTCACGGCGAGCAACTCGTCGGCCGTCCAGCTCCGGCCCGAGGGATTGTGGGGGTTGCAGAGCAACAGCACCTTCGCGCCGGATGCTGCCAGCTCGGCCAGGTTGTCGAGGTCGAACTCGTAGCGGTTGTCGATGAGCCGCAGCCGGTTCACGAGCAGCCGCCGGCGGTTACCGGTGATGGCCTCGAAGTTCGGCGAGTAGACCGGTGATTGGACGATCACCCCGTCTCCGGGGGCGGTGAAGGTGCGCAAGATCGCTGCGACCGAGGACATGATCGCAGGGGCCGGGAGGAGCGTTTCCAGCGGTGGTGTCCAGCCGTGCCTGACGGTGAACCAGTTCTGCACGATCCGGAAGTGTTCCGGGTCTCGCAGGGTGTAGCCGTAGATTCCGTGATCCGCGGCGGCGCGCAGGCGGTCGATGACGGTCGTCGGCGCCCGGAAGTCCATGTCGGCCGTCCACAGCGACAGCAGATCCTCGCCCCGGACACGCGGAGAGAATTCGTCCCATTGGTTGGCCCACTTGGCTGACCCGAAAGCGGCACGGTCGTACACCGTGTCGAAGTCGGGGTCGCCACCGTGCTCTTCGGTGGCCGTGGGCATGGCTTTCGTCGGTCTGGTGGTCATGCGAAGAACTTCTCCATCCACGGGCGACAGGGCAGTCCGGGTGGTCGTGGCCGCGGGGCGGATCCGTCAGCCACGACCACCGGCTGGGTACGGGCTCAGCCGTTCTGACCGATGCCGGCTTTGATGAGTTCCGGGACGATCTTCTTGGTCTCGTCGAACGAGATCAGCACGATGGCGTCCGGGTGCTGGGCCTTCACCTTCTCCACCTCGGCCGAGTAGTTGGCTGCGTTCGCGTCGTAGAGGACATAGGAGACGACCTTGCCGCCGGACTCCTCGTAGAAGGAGCGGACGTTCTTCGCCAAGGCCTCTCCGTAGGCGTCCTGGCGGGCGAGGATCGCGATGTCGCTGTGACCGTCCTCGCTGATGGTCTGGGCCATCACCTGCCCCTGCAGGACGTCGGAGGGGGCCGTGCGGAAGTACATGCCGTGGTCCGGGTAGGTGTCGAATGCGGTCGAGGTGTTTCCGGCCGATATCTGGACGACGCCGGCCCCGGTGATCTTGTCGATGACGGACAACGACACCGACGAGGAAGCGGCGCCGATGACGACGTCGGCACCACCGCGGAGCAGTTTGTCGGTCTCGGACGGCGCGATGTTCGGCGACCCGTCACCGGAGTCGCCCTTCAACTGCCTCACCTTCTTGCCCAGCACGCCCCCGGCCTTGTTGATTTCGTCGATGGCCAGGTCCACGCCGGCGAACTGCGGGGCGCCGAGGAAGGAGCTGTCCCCGGTGGCGGGGAGCAGAGTGCCGAACGTGAGGGTGCCGTTCCCCTTGGGGATGGGGCCGCTGACCTTCTGGTCGGCTCGGATGTGGGCCTGGTCCGGGGTGGTGCCGTTGACGTAGCGGACGTTCTTGTAGTTGTTGTCCTGCCCGAACTGGTAGATGCCGACGGTCGCCGCGGACGGGCTTCCTGTCGAGTTCAGCTCGATCGGGCCGGAGGCACCGTCGTAGTCGATGTCCGTTCCGTCGGCGAGCAGGGCGGCGCACTGCTTGAAGCTGGTGCACTTTGTCCCGCCCCTGGTGATGCCGATCTCCTGCTCGGCGATCGCCTTGCCGGAGTCGTTCTTGGCGGCGACCGCGGCCAGGGCGGAGAGGATCGTGGCGTCGTAGGCCTCCGGAGCGTAGGTGAAGTCCTTCACCTTGCTGTTGATCTTGAGGATCCGCTGCCGGAACTCGTCGCCGATCTTGCCGCCCGGCAAGGTGGCGCGCACGCCCTTGAGAGTGCCCGGCTCGAAATCACCGGAGTAGTCGGCGGTGTTGCCGTCTACGAAGTAGAGCTGGGTGCCCGCCTTGACCGGCGGTTGGCTGCCGGCCGCGGTGGGGCTGCCGTCAGAGCTGCAGGCGGCGGTCGCCAGTGCGGCGGAGGCCGAAACGGCGATACAGATGATGCGTCTCGGGAGCGACATGGGGCCTCCAGGTGTGGGTGAGGACTGTTGCCCTATCGGTGGGGTGCACGACATCGGTGTGGTGCACGGGATTGGTGTGGTGCACCACTTCGGTGGGGTGCAACGTCATTGGTGTGGGCACGACATCGGTGGGTGCGCGACCATGTCGTGGTGGATGTCAGGAGCGGACGCGAGGGGAGGACCGACCGGCAGACATGTTCGGTCGTGGTCCTAGTTCCGCCTGCCGGCAGGCGTGCCGTCTGCCTGACGGGCATGGGCCAGGGTGCCGAGATACAGCTCGATCACCCTTGGGTCACGGGCCAGCGACTGCCCGGACCCGGTGTAGGCGTTGCGTCCTTGGTCCAGAACGTATCCGCGGTCGCAGATCTGCAGGCAGCGGCGTGCGTTCTGCTCGACCATGACGACCGATACACCGGTGCGGTTGATGGCGCGGGTCTGGACGAACACCTCGTCCTGCATCGCCGGGGACAGGCCCGCTGAGGGTTCGTCGAGCAACAACACGGAGGGTTCCATCATCAGAGCCCTGCCCATGGCCACCATCTGCCGCTCGCCGCCCGACAGTTGCCCGGCCCGCTGCTTGCGGCGCCGGCCCAGCGCAGGGAACAGCTCGGTCACGAACGCAAACCGGGGTGCGAACTTCTTGGGGGTCTGATAGCACCCCATCTGCAGGTTTTCCTCGATGGTGAGCGAGGGGAAAATGTTGTTTGTTTGCGGTACGAAGCCGATCCCCTGGGATACCAGTGCGTCGGCGCGCTGGTTCGTGACCTCCTCGCCCCGCAGGCGAACCGTCCCGGTGGTGATCTTGACCAGCCCGAAGAGTGCTTTGAGCAGTGTCGACTTGCCGGCGCCGTTGGGTCCGATGATGCCGACCAACTCGCCGGGTTGGCAGTACAGGTCGGCGCCGTTCAGGATGTTGACTCCGGGGAGGTACCCGGCAATCAGATTGTCGGCGCGAAGGACCGCGCCCTCGGCCGCCCGCAGATGCCTTGTCCGCGCTGCCTGGTCGATCCTTGGGGTGTTGGGATCGGTTTCAGCCACGATCTCGCCCTGATCGGTGACCTGGGAGTCCGATGAGCCGTGAGGGGCGGAAGTCATCTCGGGACCTCCCGGTCGGCCGTCTGCTCGGCGTGGTCGTGCGCGTGCTCGACCTTGAGCACGTGTTCGAGTTCGCTGATGTCGGTGTCATGGCGAGCGCCGAGGTAGGCATCGATGACACGTTCGTCGGACATGATGGACGCGGGGGGTCCCTCGGCGATCACCTTTCCCTGGGACATGACGACCACCCAGTCGGAGATCTCTCGCACCATGTCCATGTCGTGTTCGACGAACAGGACGCTCATTCCCTGATCCCGCAGCGACTTCACATGCCCGAGCAGGGACTGCTTCAGCGCTGGGTTGACGCCGGCCATGGGTTCGTCGAGCATGACCAGCTTCGGTTCGACCATGAGCGCTCGCGCCATCTCGAGCAGCTTTCTCTGGCCGCCGGACAGGGACCCGGCGAAATCCTCCTCCTTGGCGTCGAGTTTGAACCGCTTGAGCAGGTCTCGGGCCCGGCCGGTGATGTCTCGTTCCTGCGCCCGCCACAGGGCGGGGAGCGCGGCGGCCCACAAGCGTTCGCCTCGCTGACCTGTGGCTCCCATCCGCATGTTCTCCAGTACTGTCAGTTTCGAGAGCACTCTGGTCAGCTGGAAGGTCCGGACCATGCCGAGGCGTGCCACTTTGTAGGCTGCCTTGCCTTTGAGCGGTGTCCCGTCGAAGGACCAGGAACCCGCATCGGGTTGGTCGAAGCCGGTGAGCAGGTTGAAGAACGTGGTCTTGCCCGCACCGTTGGGTCCGATCAGGGCGGTGATGACCCCACGTTGGATTTCGAGATGGTCCACGTCGACCGCGGTGAGTCCTCCGAAGGTGCGGCGGATTCCGTTCACGACCACAACGGGGTCGGGTTTGGCAGCGCCCGGCTCATGCGGCACCGACCGCAATGCGGTCAGGCACTCGCGCATCGACTTGTTCTCCCCGGCGACGGGGTCGGGGACCCTTGGCTGGGACGTATCACCGGCAGCGGAGACGTCCTTCGGTGCGGTGCCCGACGAGAGGTGGTCAGTGGGGAAGTCGTCCATGGGGAAGTCGTCAGTGGGGACGTTGTCAGTGGGCATCGAGCGCGATCTCCCTTCGATCACCGAAGATGCCTTGCGGCCGGTAGATCATCAGCAGCATCAGCACCAGTCCGACCAACATCAGCCGGACGGTGGATGCCTGGTCGGCATTCATGAACCGCGCCACGAACGGGTGGCCCGCCAACTGCGTCAAGACCGATCCGAGGAACGACAGGATCGCCCAGAACATCACCGCGCCGACGACCGGACCGAGGATCCGAGCGGCGCCACCGAGGATGAGCATGGTCAAGGCGATGAAGGTGAAGTCCAGATTGAACGTGTCGGCCTGGACCGAAGCGGCCCCGAACGCGCCCACGAAGCCGCCGGCGCATCCGACTGTTCCACCGAGGATGAGGGCCTGGATCTTGTAGCCGTAGACGTTCTTGCCCAGAGACCGCATCGCGTCCTCGTCTTCACGGATGCCCCGGAGAACCCTTCCCCACGGTGATCGCATCAGGGCCCAGACGAGCAGACTGATCATGATGACCAGGCCCCAGCCGACAATGACCGTCCACAACTCCTCCCGGCTGTAGGTCAGGAAGAAACCGTCGTAGTCCGGCAGCGGGTTGAGGCTTCGGAAACCGGCGGTGAAGCCGGTCACGCCGTCCTTGCCGTGAAAGTACGTCCGGAACGACGTCCCGAACACAAGCCGCAGGATCTCCGCCCCCGCGATGGTGACGATCGCCAGGTAATCCGCCCGAAGGCGCAGGGTCGGGATACCCAGCACCAACGCCAACGCCACGTTGAAGGCGATCGCGAGCAGAATGGCGAGGACGGTGGGAACCCCGCTCGTGGCGATCGCCGCGCCCATGATGTAGCCGCCTACCGACAAGAAGGCGGCCTGACCGAAGTTGACCAGCCCGGCGTAGCCGAACTGAATGTTCAAACCGATCGCGGCCAAGCAGAACGAGACGGCCAGATAGCCGAAGCCGTCGTGCAGTGCCCCCGTGACGGCGCCGATGACGTCCATGTCCTCACCCGATCCTCTCGGCGCGGCCGAGCAGGCCTTGTGGTCGGACGAGCAGGACCAGCACCAGCAGAACCATCGCGCCCGCGAACTTGAGTTCCGACGGGATGACCAAGGTTGAGGTCTCCACGAACAGCCCGATGATGATCGAGCCGATCAGCGCGCCCCACACCGATCCCAGACCTCCGACGCAGGTGGCGGCGAAGAGCAACAGCAGCACCTGCGCTCCCAGTTGGTAGGTCACCGATTGGGAGAATCCCAAGAACGCCCCGCTCAGTCCGGCCAGCGCGGTGCCCACGATCCACACCGTGGATATGACACGATCGACATTGATCCCCGTCGCGGAGGCCAGGGCCGGACTGTCCGACACGGCGCGCGTGGCGCGACCGAGCCGGGTGTACTGCAGAGCAAGAGTGACCGCGACGAGCGCGAGCCCGCTGATGGAGGCGATGACCAGGTCTCGCATGGTGTAGGTGAACAAGCCGAAGGCGTCTCGGCCGGCGGGCGTGACATATTCGCGGTAGGTCAGGGCGCGGCCACCTGTGAAGTACTGGTAGAAGTTCCGGAGAAGGAACTGCAGACCGATCGAGACGATCATCATGGCGACCAGTCCTGTTCCGCGGCGTCTGAGTGGCCTCCACAGACCCTTTTCGTTCAGGTAGCCGAACAGTGCCGACAGCGCTACCGCCACCGCCACCGCCACGACGATGGGCAGCCCTACGACCCGGTTGCCGAGATAGGTGGCGAATGCCCCGAAGGTCACCAGCTCGCCGTGAGAGAAGTTCGACAGTCCCGTCGTGCCGAACACCATGGACAGGCCGAGAGCCCCCAATGACAGCACCAGGCCGAACAGCAGGCCGTTGTAGATCAGTTGGGGGACCTGGTCCCACACCGTCGACACTTGACGTGTATCGGGACCGAGGGGGAAGTTGACGGCGATCGTGCTCAAGGTGCCCGTCGGCCGCAAGGTGTCCGACGCTCCGTCGCGGATCCGCACAGCATCGGGAAGCGTTCCGGTGTCCAGGATGACGGCCAGGGTGCCCGAGTCGCTGCCGGGCACAGTGATCGCGAACCGGCCTTGGTCGTCGCTGGCGCCCGTGTAGGTCTTCCCCGTGCTGGTCCGGACACTGATCTTCACCCCGGCGACCGGTGCGTTGTTGTCGGCCGAGTTGCGCAATGTTCCCCGCACGGTCCGATCACCAGCCGCGTACGTCGGAGCGCCCACTGCCACGACGCCGAGCAGGGCGATCAACAGCACGACCACTCCCCGCAGTAGTGACAGGCGAGCAGGATGGCGGCGTACGCGCCAACGCGCACGGGGTGGTGTCATGGCCTCTCCGAGGTTGCATGGCGGGAAGTCTGATCGGCCTGCGGCGGGCGGGCCGACAGGCGGCGACGACAGCGTGGGGAGACCGACGACCGATACCGATGTGCCGCGAGCCGCGTCGGGCGTACCGCAGATCTCGGGGTGGCCGAATCTCGCGGTTCTGGAATGCTATGCGCCCCCCAATGTCCGGTCCAGTCGTCGTTATCGACGCGCACTCATCGGTATTTTCGACCAATTGACTGGGTTGACACCTGTCACGGTCTCGTTGGACAGGTGGCGGGACGAGGCAGTCGCGCGGTGCCTCCATGCGGGACAGCGCATGTTTTCGCGTACGATCGGTTGTCTCAAGCGACGAATCGGTGGTCACCGGCGGCGATTGGTGCATGATGTACGACCTTCACCGGCTTCGGTTGCTGCGCGAACTCAAGCACCGCGGCACCCTGGCAGCTGTGGCTTCGGCCCTCTCGTACAGTCCCTCGACCATCTCTTCGCAGCTTTCGCAGCTGGAGGCCGAGGTGGGCGTCCCGCTCCTGGAACCTATGGGCCGCCGGGTCCGTCTGACGCCCGCGGCGGAGATGCTGGTCGGGCATATCGAGGTGATCCTGGACCGGCTCGAGCAGGCTGAGGCCGATATCGCACGGGCCAAGACCGTGCTGGAGGGGGACCTGCGGATCGCGACCTTTCAGACAGCCGCCAAGACCCTGGTCCTGCCTGCCGTAGAGCTGCTTCAGCGTGAGCATCCGCAGCTTCGCGTCCACGTGCATCAGGAGAACGAACGCACACCGCTACGGGCGCTTGTCGCGCACGAATTCGACCTGGTCATCGCCGAGGAGTACCCGGGAGAGCCTCCGTCGGCCCTGAGCGGCCTGCACACCCAGCTCCTCCTCGAGGATCCGCTATTTCTGGCCACCCCACCGGGCGGCGAGCCGCCGCACCTCGCAGCTCTCTCGCACCTGCCCTGGGTCATGGAGCCCGAGGGCAATGCCGCCAGGCGCTGGGCCAGCGCTGTCTGTCGCCAAGCCGGCTTCGAACCCCACGTTCGCTACCAGTCGACCGACCTCACCTTCCATGTGCGATTGATCGAAGCCGGGCAGGCGGTCGGCTTCCTGCCCGAACTCGCCTGGGGCGTCCACGCTCCTACAGTGACACTTACCGAGCTGACGCCGCCGAACTCTCGGCGCGTGCTCATCGCCACCCGCACCGGCAGCCACGATCATCCGGCCGTCGTTGCCGCCCGCGTCGCGCTCGACCGAATCAGCCGCAACACAAGGGATCTGAACCGGAGTTGACGCCCGAGGTCCGCGGGGGTCGTGGGCGACTGACGTCGGCAACACGCCGGCCCGGCCTTGGTCTCACCCGGAGGCCGCTGTCGCATCCGGGTTGCCGTAGTAGGCGTCGGGGCCGTGTTTGCGGGTGTAGTGGCGGTCGAGGAGGTGGCGGGGCGGGGGGGCTCCCGCCGGGGCCAGGGT
>NZ_JBITIY010000031.1:0-29923 GCF_044459385.1 Streptomyces sp. NPDC050287
CACACCACCGGCCACACCCCCACCACCTGGACCCCGGAACCCGCTCCCGCGAGCGACCTCCCCACCTACCCCTTCCAACACCAGCACTACTGGCTCACCTCGCGACCGTCCTCCGGTTCCGCCGCCTCCGGTACGGATCACGCGCTGTTGGAGTCCGTCGTGCGGGTGGCCGAAGGGGATCGTCTCGTCCTCACCGGCCGGATCTCGCTCCGTACGCACCCGTGGCTCGCGGACCACGCCGTCGCCGGTGTCGTCCTGCTGCCCGCCGCCGCCTTCGTCGACCTCGCTCTCCACGCCGGCCAGCACACCGGCACACCCGCCGTCGAGGAGCTCACCCTGGCGGCGCCGCTCGTCCTGCCGGAGCGACGCGCCGTGGATGTGCAGGTCACGCTCGACACCGCCGACGAGGCAGGTCGGCGCGGCCTCACCGTGCACGCACGCCCGGCGGACGCGGACGACGCGCCCTGGACCCGGCACGCCACCGGCACCCTCACCGCGACCCCGCAACCGGCCGCCGACCCCATCGACTGGCCCCCGCCGGGGGAATCCGTCGATCTGACGGACGCGTACGGCCGCCTCGTCGACCGGGGGTATGCGTACGGCCCGCTGTTCCAGGGGCTCGGCGCGCTGTGGCGGGACGGCGACGACCTGTACGCCGAGGTCGCGCTTCCCGAGGACGCCGACACCACCGGCCACACCCTCCACCCCGCCCTCCTCGACGCCGCCCTGCATCCGCTGCTGGTGGCCGACCCGGATGCCCCGTTGCGGGTGCCCTTCGAGTGGTCGCGGATCGCCTTGCACTCCAGCGGCGCCACCGGGTTGAGGGTGCGGCTGCGGCGCACCGGGACGGACACCGCACGGCTCGACTTCGCCGACCCGGCGGGCGCGCCGGTGGCCACGGTCGACGACATCGTCCTGCGTGAGGCCGACTTCAGCGGGCTCGCGGCCGAGGTCTCACCCCGCAGTCCGTTGTACGTGGTGGACTGGCGGCCGGTCCCTCGGATCCCGGCGGCCCCCGACTCCTCGGTGGCCGCGTGGGCCGTCCTCGGGGACGACGTCCTCCGTGTTGCCGAGACCCTGGGCATCGGTGACGTACACCAGGATCTGACCGGGCTGCGGGCCGCGCTGGACGCGGGCGGGCCGGTGCCCGAGGTGGTCGTGCTGCCTTGGTCGACCGCCGGCGACCTGCCGGATGCCGCCTACGAGTCCGCGCGTGCCGCCCTCGCCGTGGTGCAGGAGTGGCTCGCGGACGAGCGGCTGTCGTCGGCACGGTTGTTGATCGTGACGCGGGGTGCGGTGGCCGCCGGGCCCCGGCCCCAGGTCCCGCTGCTCGCGGCGTCGCCGGTGTGGGGGCTGCTGCGCACCGCCCGGCAGGAGGCGCCGGGACTGTTCACGACGATCGACCTCGATCCCCCGGCCCTGGCGGACCCGGAGGGCTCAGGTTCCGCCGACGTACCACCGGCCGACGACATTCGTCTGTTGCCGTCGGCGATGGCGTCCGGGCTCGGGGAACTGGCGGTGCGCGACGGAGCGCTGCTGGCACCCGCGCTCGCCCGGGCCACCGACCCGCACCCTGCTGCCACCCCGCACCCGGCTACCGACCCGCGCCCTGCCACGGATCCGGATCCGGACGTCGCCCCGGAGGCCGCCACCCACTTCGACCCCGACGGCACGGTGTTGATCACGGGCGGTACCGGCACGCTCGGCTCACTCCTCGCCCGCCACCTCGTCACCCACCACCACATCCGCCACCTTCTCCTCATCAGCCGACGCGGACCCCAAGCCCCCGCAGCCACCCAACTCGCCCAAGAACTCCGCACCCTCGGCGCCCACCCCCGCATCGAAGCCTGCGACGCAGCGGACTCCGACGCCCTCCACCACCTCCTCAACACCATCCACCCCGACCACCCCCTCACCGCCGTCATCCACACCGCAGGCCAACTCCACGACGCCACCCTCACCACCCAAACCCCCCACCACCTCCACACCACCCTCCACCCCAAAACCACCGCCGCCTGGAACCTCCACCACCAAACCCGCCACCACCCCCTCACCCACTTCATCCTCTACTCCTCCATCACCGCACTCACCGGCACACCCGGCCAGGCCAACTACGCCGCCGCCAACACCTTCCTCGACGCCCTCGCCCACCACCGCCACACCCACGGCCAACCCGCCACCACCCTCGCCTGGGGACTCTGGGACGAGGGCGGCATGGGCGAGAAGCTGAGCGGTACGGATCTGGCGCGGCTTCGCCGGTCCGGGATCGCTGCGATGACGCCCGACGAGGCGCTGGGGATGTTCGACGCCGCGCTGCGGCACAGGGATCCGCTCCTGGTGGCGGCCCGGTTCGACATCGCCTCGTTGCGGGCGCGGGCCGCCTCCGGCGAAGTGCCCGAGGTGCTGCTCGGGCTGGTGCCGGGCCCCGTGCGGCGGGCGGCTGCCGCCGCCCCGGCCGGCAGTGGATCGGACGGGCCGTCGCTGGCCGCGCGGATCGCCGGCACCCCGGACGAGGAGCGGGAGGGGCTGCTGCTCGGCCTCGTACGGGAGCAGATCGCGGCCGTGCTCGGGCACGGGTCGCCGCAGGACATCGCCGCCGAACGGGGGCTGCTCGACCTCGGGTTCGACTCGCTGACCGCCGTGGAGTTCCGCAACCGTCTCAACTCCGTCACCGGGCTTCGGCTTTCGACGACCGTCGCCTTCGACCATCCGACGCCGCTGGCGCTCGCCCGATACCTGCTGACCGAGCTGGCGCCGACCGCTTCCGCGCGGAGCGGCGGCCTGCTGGACGCCATCGACCGGCTGGAGGCGCTGCTCACCCTCCAGTCCGCCGGCGACACCCCGGCCGCCACGGACGGGGCGGAGATCGCCGAGCGCCTCCAGTCCCTGTTGCGCAACTGGCACACCCTGACGGAATCACGGCACGGCATCGACGACAGCGAGCTGGAATCCGCGACGGACGACGAACTCTTCGACGCGCTCGACAAGGAGCTCGGCCTGTCCTGACGCCGCGCCGCCGGCCGACGGCGCCCACACCGCCGGCCCACCGACCATCGCCGAACTCTTCACCAGCAAAGGTTGACCTCCCGTGGCGAACAACGAAGACAAGCTCCGTGAATATCTCAAGCGGGCCACCACCGATCTCCGCCAAGCCCGGCGGCGCCTGACGGAGATCGAAGAGGCGCAACAGGAGCCGATCGCGGTCGTGGGGATGGCCTGCCGTTATCCCGGCGGGGTCTCCTCCCCCGAGGACCTGTGGCGGCTGGTCTCGGAGGGCACGGACGCCATCGGACCGTTCCCTCGGGACCGCGGCTGGGACGACGACCTCTACGACCCGGACCCCGCCGCCATCGGCAAGTCCAGCACCCAGCACGGTGGATTCCTCTACGAGGCCGGCGAGTTCGACCCGGCGTTCTTCGAGCTCAGCCCCCGCGAGGCCATGGCGACCGATCCGCAGCAGCGGCTGCTGCTGGAGACGGCCTGGGAGGCGTTCGAGCGCGCCGGGATCGACCCCACCACCCTGCGCGGCAGCGACACCGGCGTCTTCGCGGGGGTCATGTACAACGACTACGCCTCGCGGCTGCGGCCCGCGCCGGAGGAGTACGAGGGGTACTTGGCCAACGGAAGCCTCGGCAGCGTGGCGTCCGGGCGGATCGCCTACACCCTGGGGCTGGAGGGACCCGCGGTCTCGGTGGACACGGCGTGCTCGTCGTCGCTGGTCGCTCTGCATCTGGCGGCGCAGGCCCTGCGGGGCGGCGAATGCTCGCTGGCCCTCGCCGGCGGCGCGACCGTGATGTCGACGCCGGGGACCTTCGTGGAGTTCAGCCGGCAGCGAGGGCTGTCGCCCGACGGCCGGTGCAAGGCGTTCTCGGCCGACGCCGACGGAACCGGCTGGAGCGAAGGCGTCGGGCTGCTCCTCGTCGAGCGGCTCTCCGACGCCCGCCGCAACGGCCACCCCGTACTGGCAGTGATCCGCGGCACCGCCGTCAACCAGGACGGTGCCAGCAGCAGGATGACGGCGCCGAACGGCCCGTCCCAGGAGCGCGTGATCCGGCAGGCCCTCGCCAGCGCCCGGCTGACCGCGGACCAGGTCGACGCGGTCGAGGGACACGGCACCGGTACCACCCTCGGCGACCCCATCGAGGCGCAGGCACTGATCAACACGTACGGGAGGGCACGGTCACCCGAACACCCTTTGTGGCTGGGCTCGTTGAAGTCCAACATCGGACATGCCCAGGCCGCGGCCGGTGTCGGCGGCGTCATCAAGATGATCATGGCCCTGCACAACGACGTACTACCGCCCACCCTCCACGCCGACAAACCGACCGAACACGTCGACTGGACCGACGGCACCGTCCAACTGCTCACCGAGTCCAGGGCGTGGGAGCGGCAGGAGGGCCGGCCGCGGCGGGCGGGCGTCTCCTCGTTCGGGATCAGCGGCACCAACGCCCACGTGGTCATCGAGGAAGCCGCACCCGAGGAACAGGACACACCCGAACTGCCGCCCCTGCCCTGGCTGCTGTCTGCCAAAAGCACCGGCGCCCTGCGCGACCAGGCCCGGCAACTGGCCGCGTTCGTCCAAGACCGGCCCGACACCGACCTGACACGGACAGCACACCAACTGGCCGCCCGCACCCGCTTCGACCACCGCGCCGTCATCTCCAGCGAGTCACGCCAGGACCTGCTGACCGCACTGACCGCCCTGGCCGACGGCGACGGCAGCCCGCACCTCACCACCGGCACTGTCACCACCGGCAAAACCGCCTACCTCTTCACCGGCCAGGGCAGCCAACGCGTCGGCATGGGACGTGAACTCTACGACGCCCTCCCCGAGTTCGCCCGCGCTTTCGACACCGTCTGTGACCGCTTCGACCAGATCCTGGACCGGCCGCTGCATGACGTGATGTGGGGCGGCGCGCCGGAACTGCTGCGGCAGACCCAGTACACCCAGGCGGCGCTGTTCACCCTCCAGGTCGCGCTCTTCCGCACGCTGGAGCACCACGGACTGGCCCCGGACTACCTGATCGGGCATTCCATCGGCGAGATCTCCGCGGCCCACGCGGCGGACGTCCTCGACCTCGACGCGGCCGTGAGCCTGGTCGCCGCCCGCGGATGCTTCATGAACGCGGCCCGCACCGACGGGACCATGCTCGCCCTCCAGGCCACGGAGAAGGAGGTCCGTTCCCTGCTCGACGGTCTCGGCCGGGGGCTGGACCTCGCAGCGGTGAACGGGCCGCGGTCCGTCGTCGTGTCCGGTGACGCGGACGCCGCCGACGCCGTCGCCGCCCATTTCGCGGCCGAGGGCCGCAAGACGACACGTCTCGACGTCAGTCACGCCTTCCACTCCCCGCACATGGACGACGTACTCGACGACTTCAAACAGGCCATTTCCTCGCTCACCTTCCACACACCCCGCATTCCGGTGATCTCGAACATCACCGGACTGCCCGCAGGCGCCGGTGACCTCACCTCGCCGGGCTACTGGGCCCAGCACATCCGCGGCGCCGTCCGCTTCCACCCCGGCATCCAGTACCTCGAAGGAGTCGGCGTCAGCCGTTACATCGAGCTCGGCCCGGACGCCACCCTGACCGCCCTCGCCCGCCAGACCCTGGACCCCGCATCCGACGCGGTCTTCGCCCCCACCCTGCGCAAGAACACCCCTGAGCCCCGGACCTTCCAGGCAGCCCTCGCCGCCCTCCACACCACCGGCCACACCCCCACCACCTGGACCCCGGAACCCGCTGCCGCGAGCGATCTCCCCACCTACCCCTTCCAGCGCCGGCACTACTGGCTGGCGCCCACCGCCCAGTCCACCGACGTCGGTTCGGCGGGCCTGTCCGCCCCCGGGCACCCGTTCCTGGGCGCTCTGGTCACGGTCGCCGACGAGGACCGGCTCATCCTCACCGGCCGCATCTCCCTACGCACCCACCCCTGGCTCGCCGACCACACCATCGCCGGAACGACGCTGCTGCCCGGCACCGCCTTCGTCGACCTCGCACTCCACGCCGCCCAGCACACCAACACCCCCGCCATCGAAGAACTCACCCTCGCCGCACCCCTCCCCCTGACAGAACAACACCCCGTCACCCTCCAGCTCACCATCGACGCACCCGACTCCGAAGCCCGCCGCACCTTCACCATCCACTCCCGTCCCGACGACGACACCCCATGGACCCGGCACGCCACCGGCACCCTCACCGCGACCCCGCAACCGGCCGCCGACCCCATCGACTGGCCCCCGCCGGGGGAATCCGTCGATCTGACGGACGCCTACGGCCGCCTCGTCGACCGGGGGTATGCGTACGGCCCGCTGTTCCAGGGGCTCGGCGCGCTGTGGCGGGACGGCGACGACCTGTACGCCGAGGTCGCGCTTCCCGAGGACGCCGACACCACCGGCCACACCCTCCACCCCGCCCTCCTCGACGCAACCCTCCACGCCTGGGCCCTCACCACCGACCCCCACACCACCCTCATCCCCTTCAACTGGACCGGCATACAACTCCACGCCACCGGCGCCACCCACCTCCGCGCACGGCTGTCCCCCGCGGGGGACGACACCATGCGGATCGACCTGACCGATCCGGCGGGCGCCCCGGTCGCCACCGTGGAGGCGCTCACCACGCGGGTCGGGGCGCCGGTGACGGCCGGATCCCGGGTCGCCCTCCATCTGCCGGAGTGGAAGGCACTCCCGGCCACGGCGGCCGCGCGGACCGAACCCGCCACGGAGGGTGAGCGGACCGAGCCGGCCGGGACGGGTACGGTCGCCGTTTCCGTTCTGGGTCCCGACCCGTTCGGGCTCGCCGCGGCGCTCGGTGCCGAGGCGCACGCCGACCTGGCGGAGCTGCGGGCGTCGGTGACGGCCGGTGCCCCGGCGCCCCGGCTGGTGCTGGCGACCTTCGCCGGGCCGGTGGACGGCGAGTCCCCGGACCGGGCGGCCGAGGTGCTCGCCGGGCAGGCGCTGGAACTAGCCCAGAGCTGGCTGGCCGACGACCCCGACGGTGACGGTCGGCTGGTCATCGTGACCAGTGGGGCCGTCGCCGCCCGGCCGGGCCCGGAGATCCGGGATCTCGCGGCGTCCGCCCTGTGGGGCCTGATCCGCGCGGCGCACTCCGAGCATCCGGACCGGTTCGCGCTGCTCGACCTGGAGGAGCGGCGGCCCGACGCGGCGGCCGCGGCCGTCGAGGCGCTCGCGGCCGGCGACGAGTACCAGTTGGCGGTGCGGGACGGGCTGCTGTACGCGCCCCGCCTGGTGCGGGCGGAGTCCGCGTCCGATGTGCTGGTGCCGCCGCAGGGTTCCCCGTACTGGCGGCTCGACGTCCGCAGCACCGGTTCGCTGACCGACCTGGCGCTGCTGCCCGCTCCCGATGCGGGCGCGCCGCTGGCCGCGGGCGAGGTACGGGTCCAGGTCCGGGCCGGCGGCCTCAACTTCCGCGATGTGCTGATCGGTCTCGGGATGTACCCGGGCGACGAGGCCCGGATCGGCGGCGAGGCGGCGGGCGTCGTCCTGGAGGTGGGTCCAGGTGTCACCGGGGTCGCACCCGGTGACCGCGTGATGGGGCTGTTCCCGGCGGGCGCGCTCGGCCCGGTGGCGGTCACCGACCACCGCTGGGTGTGCCGGATGCCGAGCGGCTGGGACTTCGCGGAGGCCGCTGTCGTACCGGTGGTGTTCCTGACCGCGTACTACGGTCTGGTCGATCTCGCGGGGGTGCGGGCGGGCGAGTCACTGCTCGTCCACGCGGCGACCGGTGGAGTGGGCATGGCCGCGCTGCAACTCGCCCGGCACTGGGGCCTGGAGGTGTATGGCACCGCGAGCCGGCCCAAGTGGGAGGTGCTGCGGTCGCTGGGCGTGGACGAGTCCAGGATCGCGTCCAGCCGCACGCTCGACTTCGAGGAGCGGTACCGGGCGGCCACCGGCGGCCGGGGCTTCGACGTCGTCCTCAACTCCCTGGCGCAGGAGTTCGTGGACGCGTCACTGCGGCTGCTCGCGCCCGGCGGGCGGTTCCTGGAGATGGGGAAGACGGACATCCGGGACGCCGCTCAGGTGCGGGAGCAGTTCCCGGGGGTCTCGTACACGGCGTACGACCTGATGCGGGTGGATCCCGGGCGGGTCCAGGAGATGCTGACGGAACTGGTCGCGCTCTTCGAGTCGGGGGCGCTGCGGCCGCTGCCGGTCACGGCCTGGGACGTCAGCCACGCGCCGGCCGCGCTGCGCCACCTCAGCCAGGCCCGGCACACCGGCAAGGCGCTGCTGACGCTGCCGGCGCCGATGGATCCGGAGGGCACGGTGTTGATCACGGGCGGTACCGGCACGCTCGGCTCACTCCTCGCCCGCCACCTCGTCACCCACCACCACATCCGCCACCTTCTCCTCATCAGCCGACGCGGACCCCAAGCCCCCGCAGCCACCCAACTCGCCCAAGAACTCCGCACCCTCGGCGCCCACCCCCGCATCGAAGCCTGCGACGCCGCGGACCCCGACGCCCTCCACCACCTCCTCACCACCATCCACCCCGACCACCCCCTCACCGCCGTCATCCACACCGCAGGCCAACTCCACGACGCCACCCTCACCACCCAAACCCCCCACCACCTCCACACCACCCTCCACCCCAAAACCACCGCCGCCTGGAACCTCCACCACCAAACCCGCCACCACCCCCTCACCCACTTCATCCTCTACTCCTCCATCACCGCACTCACCGGCACACCCGGCCAGGCCAACTACGCCGCCGCCAACACCTTCCTCGACGCCCTCGCCCACCACCGCCACACCCACGGCCAACCCGCCACCACCCTCGCCTGGGGACTCTGGGACGAGACGAGTGCCATGACCGAGGGGCTCGGGGCGGCGGATCTGGCGCGGATGGCCAGGGACGGGATCCTGCCGCTGGCGACGGCGGACGGGCTCGCGCTGTTCGACGCGGCGCTGGCGGGCCGGCAGCCGTTGTCGGTCGGGGTCGGTCTGGACCCGGCGGCGCTGCGCGAGCGGGCTCGAGCGGGTTCGTTGCCGCCGCTGTTCAAGGAGCTGGCCGGGGTGGTGCGCGCGGTGCCGCGGGCGGCCGGCGGGGCGGCGGGCGCGGCGGCCGCGGGGCCGTCGCAGCGGGAGCGGCTCGCGGCGCTGGGGGCGGCCGAGCGGCAGGAGGCGTTGTCGGCTCTCGTACGGGAACACGTCGCCGCGGTGCTCGGGCACGCGGACGCGGACGGGGTCGTGGCGGAGCGGCCCTTCAAGGAGCTGGGCTTCGACTCGCTGAGTTCTGTGGAGCTGCGCAACCGGCTGAACTCGGCGTTCGGGCTCCGGCTGCCCACGACCCTGGTCTTCGACCATCCGACTCCGGTGGCCCTCGGCCGGTATCTGGCGGTGGCGTTGGCCCCGGCGGAGGAGGACGCGCTGACCGCCGTCCTCGCGGATCTGGACCGCGTCGAGGAACGGCTCGGGGCGCTGGCGGCGGAGGGCGGCAGGCAGGCGAAGGTGAGCGGCCGGCTGCGGGACCTGTTGCTGCGGCTGGAGTCGGACGGGCGGGCGGCGGAGGGCGTCGACGCGCTGGCCGAGGAGGCGTCCGACGACGAGATCTTCGACTTCATCGACCGGGAGCTCGGCATCAACTGAGGGAGAAAGGACGGCGATTGCTAAGCGGGGACGCTCCCTGTATTATCCCGAAGGAAGCGTGGAGCGTCCCCGGTTAGCGCCCCGCCGCTCCGCTTTCCCCTGCCCGCTCTCCCCCTTTCTCCCCCTTTCGAGGAGCCAGCCAAGCCATGAGTGCAGAGACCCACACGACCACCCGCCGCCCAGGCGTGGTGCTGGTGCTCGTCCTCGCCCTGCAGACCATGCTCATCCTCGACGTCAACGTCGTGAACATCGCCCTGCCCGACGTCAAGGAGGCACTCGGCTTCAGCCCGACGAGCCTTTCCTGGGTGCTGAACTCCTACATGCTCGCCTTCGGCGGCCTGTTGCTGCTCGGCGGCCGGATGGGCGACATCATCGGCCACCGGCGAGGCCTGCTCGTCGGCGTGACCGTGTTCTCCCTCGCCTCCCTGCTCGGCGGCCTGGCGAACTCCTCCGAAATGCTGCTCACCGCGCGGGCGCTGCAGGGCGTGGGCGCCGCCATCGCCGCGCCGACCGTGCTCTCGCTGATCGCCACCCACTTCACCGACGACAAGTCCCGGGCCAAGGCGCTCGGTGCCTACGCCGCGGTGTCCGGCTCCGGTGCCGCCATCGGCCTGATCGGCGGCGGCCTCCTCACGGACTGGCTGTCGTGGCGCTGGGTACTGTTCATCAACGTACCGATCGGTGTCGCCCTTCTCGTCCTGGCGCCGATGTTCATCCACGAGACCGACCGGACCCCCGGCCGCTTCGACCTCGGCGGCGCCTTCACCTCCACGGTCGGTATGACGGCGCTGGTGTACGGCTTCATCCGGGCCGCCGAGCAGGGCTGGGGCGACGGGCTGACCCTCGGGTCCTTCGCGCTGGCCGTGGTGCTGCTGCTCGCCTTCGTCCTCATCGAGAACAACGCCAGGCAGCCGATCACCCCGCTGCGGCTGTTCGCCGACCGCAACCGGGCAACCGGCTATCTCTCGCTGCTGTTCGTGATGGCGGCGGGCAACTCGATGTTCTTCTTCCTCACCCAGTTCCTGCAGGAGGTGCGCGCCTTCACGCCGATCCAGGCGGGCCTGGCGTTCGTGCCGCTGGCCCTGCTGATCCTGGCCTCCTCCAACGTGGCGGCGAAGCTCCTGCCCAAGAGCGGGCCGCGCGCACTGACCGCGATCGGCGCCGGTGCCATGGCCGTCAGCCTGGTGTGGTTCGCGCAGCTCGACTCGACGTCCGGCTACGTCACCGCGCTGCTCGGCCCGATGATCGTGGCCGGTCTCGGCATGGGTGTGCTGCTCGTCGGTGTCACCACCATCCTGATGTCCGGCATCAAGCCGGAGGAGTCCGGCGCCGCCTCGGGTCTGCTCAACGTGATGCAGCAGATCGGCGGCGCGCTCGGTCTCGCCATCATGGTCACCGTGTTCGGCGCCGCCACCCGTGGCGCGGACGTGCCGGCCGGGCTCGACAGCAAGGGCGCCGCGGACTACGTCCTCACCGAGGGCACCACCACGGCGTTCGTCTGGGGGGCCGGCTTCACCGCGGCCACCGTGCTGCTCACCCTGCTGATGCGCAAGGTCCCGATGGGCGGCGGCGGCGACGCGGCACCGCAGGAGGCGTCCGCGCCGGAGGAGCAGGTCGCCGCCCAGTAGCCGGGGGAGGCGACCGCCGTCCCCACTCATGCTTTCTGGCAATGAAGCCCCGGCCGGCGCCCCCCGGCCGGGGCGCTCCCGTATCAGTCCGGAAAGATCCAAGCCATTCGTACGGGCAATATGGCTGGTTCACCGACTTCCAGGGGCACCAAGATCACGATACTCGCTTATCGTCTGGTCTGAACGTAACCGGGGGGAAGGATCGGCCATCGTGAATCCATCGACGGTCATGGAGTCCGCGGCAGGGATACCATCGCTGCGCTACGAGGAATCACTAGGTCTCCTGCGCGCTTTCAAGCGGCTGGAGGACGGGCAGGGCGGCATCGTCGAGATTCTCGGTGATCCCGGAACAGGCAAGACCAAGCTGGTCGCACAACTGACGGACGCCGCACACCGAGCCGGCCTCACCGTCCTGGACGGCCGTTGCTACCCGTCCGAGCGCAACGACTCGCTCCATGTGTTCAGCCGCGCCCTGAACGCCCTGATCACGCCGGGACATCTGGCCGCCGTCTCCGCACGGCACAGCCTGGTGCTGCGGGCCGGGCTGTGCAGCCGGCACGTCGGCGACCCCCCGCCCCCGATGCACGACCTGGCCCGTGCGGTCCACGACCTGCTCACCAAGTCCGCCCGTGACGGCCTGCTCCTCGTGCTCGACGACTTCCACTGGGCGGACCCCAAGTCCCTCGAACTCGCCGACCACCTGGCGCGCTGGCCGGTGCAGGGCCCGGTGCTCCTGGTGATCACGCACCGGCCCCGGCAGACCGCCCCGCAGCTCCTGGCGACGCTCGCCCAGGTCGCCGAGTCGGGCCGGCTGACCCGCGTCGAGCTGGCCCCGCTCACCCTGGAGCAGACCGCCCGGCTGCTCGAGGTGCGCCCCGACACGGGCTGGCTTCCCGCGGTGCACAAGGAGAGCCAGGGTGTTCCGCTGTACGCCCTGGTCCTGGGCGAGTCGGCGCCCATGAGCCCGGTGCTCAACTCTGGTCTGCTGACCGGGCGGCTGGCGCCGCTTTCGGCCGAACTGGAACTGCTCGACCCGGCCGAGCGGCTGGTGGCCGAGTCGGGGGCGGTGCTCGGGGACATCTTCAGCCAGGGCGAGCTGTCCGCCGTCTCCGAGCTGCCCCTCGACGAGACGTGCTCGGTGGTCGCCGGCCTCATCAGGCACGACGTACTGCGCCCCCTTCCCGGATCGGCGACCCAGTTCACCTTCCGTCACCAGGTACTGCGCCGCCTGCTGCACGACCAGGCCAAGCCCTGCTGGCGGCCCGGTGCGCACCGGCGGGCGCTGACCGTACTGGGCCGCCGCTCCGCCTCCGCCGCGGAACGGGCCGTCCACATCGAGCTGTCCACCAGCAGTTTCACACCGGAGGACCTGGAAATCCTGGCCAAGGCCGGCGAGGAGAGCGTGGTCACCTCGCCCGCGGACGCCGTACGGTGGCTGCTGCTCGCGCTGCACGGGCTGCCGTCCGCCGGGGAGACGCACGGCAGGCTCCTCAAGCTGATGCCGCCGCTGACCCGGGCGCTGCGCGGCGCCGACTACCTGTCACACCACGATGCCCTGCGCGAACTGCTCACCCAGGGCTGCTCGATCGATCCCCAGGAGGGCCACCGGGCCGCGATCCGGCTCTGCATGGTCGTCGAGTGCCTGCAGGGGCGGTTCGCCGAAGCCGACGCGCTGCTCAGCACGGAGATCGACCGGCTCGCCCCGCTCGGCGCCTGCGACGACCTGCTCGCCCACCTCACGGTCCACCAGGGCATCGTCGCGCTGCTGCGGCAGGACCGCAGACTGCCCGAGGTGGCCGCCACCGCGCTGTGCCTTGCCAGATCCGGCGGCCGGCCGACCGTGCTCGCCGGGGCCACCGCGCTGCACGCCATGGCGGAGCTCGTCGCGGGCCGCACCGAGCAGTGCCTGGTGTCCTACGACGCCGCGGTGCGCCAGGTGGACGACCTGCCCGACGCCGAGCTGTCGCTGCACAGCGAATACCTGGCGCTGTTCGGCTGGATCGCCTCGGCCCTCGGACGGCCGCGGGAGGCCGAGTCCTTCTACGAGCGGGGCGTCTCGGTCACCCAGGGCTGCGCCTACGACCCGGTGATGCCGGTGCTGCTGAGCGGACTCGCCGAGGCACAGCTGCGTCAGGGCCGGCTCACCAGTGCCCGGCGTTCGGCCGCGCAGGCCGCGGACCTGGCCTGCTACCTGGGCGCGGATCAGCTGCGGACGCTGGCCCTGGCGCAGGAAGCGCTGTGCGTGACGTACACGGAACCTTCCGGCAGCAGCCGGGCCTCGGCGCTGGCCGAGGAGGCGCTGCGGGCGTTGCGTGACGGGTCGGGCGTCTGGTACGCGTCGGCGGTGCTCACGCTCGCCGAGGCGCTGCTGCTCCAGGGCAGCCCCGAGCGCGCGCTGAACCTGCTGCTGGTGCTGGGGACGCCCGAACTGACCGCCCTGGACCTCCCGTTGCGTGCGCGGGGCTACGAGTTGCTCACGCTGGCGTCGCTGTCCAGCGGTACGGTCAGCGATCCCTGGGCCGGGCTGGCGGCCCGGTCGGCGCAGGCCAGCGGGTTGCCGCAGGCCTGCGCGTACGCCCGCCTCGCCCGCGGCCACGTCCTCAGCCGCAGTGACACGGGTGCCGCGCTGGCCTCGTACCAGGAGGCCGAGAGGCTCTTCGACAGCGCCCATCTGAGGCTGCCCCGGCTCACGGCCCGGTTCCGGGCGGCGCGCGCGGCGAGCGCCGGGAACCGCCAGGAGACGGCGGTGCCGCTGTGGGCCACGGTGCGGGACCTGGCGGCGCAGTGGGGCGTCGCGCTGTACGCCCGGCTGACCCCGGACAGTCTGCTGGAGAGCAGTGCGAGCCGGGGGTGCCACGCGCTGCTTCCGGCGCCGGTGCCGGAACCGGCCAGTCTGGGGCTGCTGACCGAGCGCGAGTCGGAGGTCGCGCAGTTGGCCGGACTGGGCCGCCGGACCAGGGAGATCGCCGAGTCGCTCGGTGTGAGCCCTCGCACAGTCGAGGTCCATTTGTCCCGCATCTATCGGAAGTTGCAGCTCGGATCGCGCGCTGAGCTGGCCCGTCTCATGGCCGTACGTAGTTCCACTGATGCCCCTGGAGGCAGCCCGGTGCGAGGCTGAGGCCCGGCACCGAACGACAAGCCGGGCGGCCCAGTCCCTCACAGAACTGACTGGAGAGGTTGATGTGAGCACGGAAAGCACGGTTCCCCCGCACCTGTGGTCGGCGGGGATCAACTGTCCGCGGACCGGCGGTGAACAGTCCCTCGACGGTGAGGTCTTCCGCCGCGTGTTCCGCGGACATCCGTCCGGGGTGTCCGTGATCACGGCCACGGACGGGGACCGGCCGGTCGGCTTCACGGCGACCTCGCTCGCCTCGCTGTCGGCCGCTCCGCCGCTGATCTCCTTCGGGGTGGGCAGAAACGCTTCGTCTTGGTCCACGGTGTGCACCGCCGAGTACGTCGCTGTACACCTTCTCGCCCTGGAGCAGCGGCAGCTGGCGTCGACGTTCGCCCGCAGCGGCGCCGACCGGTTCGCACCGCCGACCCGCTGGCGGCCGGGCCCCTTCGGGGTGCCGCTCCTGGACGAGGCCCGGGCCGTGCTGGTCTGCCGCAAGGTGTACGACCTGCCGACGGGCGACCACACGCTGGTGATCGGGCAGCCGGTGTACGCACGTGAGGGCGACGCGGCCCTCCCGCTGGTGTACCTCGACGGGCGCTACGGCTCAGTGTCGCGCTGAGTGCCGTCGGGCAACGCGAACTTCCAACTGGGGGACAGATCATGCGGTTCGAAATCTTGGGAAGCCTGCGAATAACTGACGCTGACGACATTTTCGCCATCAGCGCGCCGAAGATGGAAAGCGTACTGGCGGCACTCCTGGTGCGGGCCAACGACGTCGTCTCGACGGACCAACTGTGCGGCGAGATATGGGGTGAGGAACCGCCCCGCCGGGCCACCGCCACCCTGCACGTCTACATCTCGCAGCTGCGCAAGCAGTTGAAGCCCGCCAGCCGAGGGACGGCGAGCCCGATCGTCACGCGTTTTCCGGGATACGTCCTGGAACTCGGCGACAACAGCCTGGACGCGGACATCTTCCAGCGCCTCGTCCAGCAGGCCCGTACGGCGGTCCGGACGGGCCGGCACGCGGAGGCGTCGACTCTGTGCGAGCAGGCACTCTCGCTGTGGCGGGGCACCGTGCTCGGGGAACTGCGCGGCGGAGCCATCGTGGACGAGTTCGCCACCTGGGCGGAGGAGACCCGCCTGGAGTGCGTCGAGATGCGCAACGAGGCCGATCTCGCCCTCGGTCGCCATCGCGAGCTGGTCGGTCCGCTGTACTCGCTCGCCACCCGGCATCCGCTGATCGAGGCGTTCCACCGCCAGCTGATGCTGGCGCTGTACCGCTCCGGCCGCCGGGCCGAGGCGCTGCAGGCCTACCACAACGTACGGGCCGTGCTCGACCGGGAGTTGGGGATCGCGCCCTGCCGGCAGCTGCACCATCTGCACAACCACATCCTGACCGACGCCGGGGACGGTGCGGTCGTGCCCGCGGCGGCCTGACCGGGACGGCCGGCCGGGCTGCTCGCCGCCGGGCCGGCCGAGCCGCCGGATTGCAAAACGGGGACAGTCCCCATATTCTTTCGGCTATGACCACCGCATTGGGAATCAAACTGTCGGTACTGGACACCGCCCCCGTGTGGCAGGGGTCGACGGCGACGACATCGCTGCGCAACACCATTCGCCTGGCCAAGGCCGTGGACCGGCTCGGGTACCACCGCTTCTGGCTTGCGGAGCACCACAACATGCCCTCGTTGTCGACCTCCTCGCCCGCGATCCTCGCCGGGCAGATCGCCGCCGCCACCCAGCATCTGCGCGTCGGGGCGGGCGGTGTCATGCTGCCCAACCACCCACCGCTGGTGGTGGCCGAGCAGTTCGGCACACTCGCCGCGCTGCACCCGGGCCGGATCGACCTGGGCCTCGGCCGGGCGCCCGGCACCGACCCGCTCACCGCCCGTGCGCTGCGCCGACAGGCCGGACCGCTGGGCGCGAGCGACTTCCCGGCCCAGATCCAGGAACTGCTCGGCTACTTCGCCCCGCCGGCCGGCACCGACCCCGGCTCCTCCGGCCCGGTGGCCGGCCAGGTCAGCGCGGTACCGGCGGCCGAGCACGCCGTGCCGGTCTGGCTGCTCGGCTCCAGCGGGTACAGCGCCCAGCTCGCCGCCACGCTGGGCCTGCCGTTCGCCTACGCCCACCACTTCTCGCCGCACGGCACGGTGGCCGCGCTCGACGCCTACCGCGCCGAGTTCCGCCCCTCCGCGTACCTGAGCGAGCCGTACTCGATGGTGGCGGTGTTCTGCGGGGTCGCCGAGGACGACCGGCGCGGTGAGCTGCTCAGCGCGCCGCTGCGCATGATCACCGCCCAGTCGCTGCGCGGCCAGAACCCGTACTTCCCGCCCGTCGAGGAGGCCGCCGGGTTCGCCTTTTCGCCCGACGAGCGGGTCGTGGTGGACCAGATGTACGACGGCCAGATCTTCGGCGGCCCGGACACGGTCCGGCAGAAGCTCGGCGAGTTCCTGAAGGCGACCCGCACCGACGAGCTGATGGTGATGGGCGCCATCCAGGATCACGACGAACGCGTGCGCTCCTACGAGCTGCTCGCCGAACTGACCGGACTGGCCGCGCCCGGATCCGCGGTCCCGGCCGCCGCCGCGGTGGCCTGACCGGCCCCCTCGCCCGCCGCCGCGTCGGCCAGGATCGCGAAGGAGCGCACCCTCGCCTCCACACCGAACACGGGCGTCGCCGCCAGGAGTTCGTCCGCCCCGGTCAGGGCCCGGAACTCCGCGAGGCGGCGGCGTACCGAGGCCGGACCGCCCACGATCTGAGTGCCGAAGTGTGCGTCCAGGTAGTCCTTCTCGCTCTGACGCAACCGGTATCCGGCGGCCCCCTCGGGCGTGCGGAAGAGGGTCAGCGGATTGGTCGGCCCCTCCACGTGCGCGACCCTGATCGGCCCCGCCTGCCACTCGGCCTCCTCGTCTGTGGGCGCGGCCACCACCTGCGCCGACACGGCGACATACGGGCGCTCGATGAGGCCCACGGGACGGAACTCCGCACGGTAGCGGGCCAGCGCCGCCTCGGTGCCCGCCGGGTTCAGGTGGTGCGCGAACGCGTACGGCAGGCCCAGGCGGCCCGCGAGGGCGGCGCTCGACGCGCTGGTGCCGAGCAGCCAGACCGGCACCGGGCGCTCCGGTGCCGGGGACACCGCGACCGGGGGCCGCTCGTCTTCCTTGTACGGCGTCAAGTACTCGATCAGATCGGTCAGTTGACGCTCGAACCCGGCCTCGTGGGCGGGGTCGGTGCGACGCAGCGCCCGCGCGGTGGCCGGCTCACCGCCGGGGGCGCGGCCGATACCGAGGTCGATCCGGCCCGGGTGGAAGACGTCCAGGGTGGCGAACTGCTCGGCCACCACCAGCGGCGTGTGGTTGGGCAGCATCACCCCGCCCGAGCCGATCCGCAGGGTGTCGGTGACGGCGGCGAGCCGGCCGATGAGGACCGGCGGCGTGGAGGTGCCGAAGGCGGGCATGTTGTGGTGCTCCGCCAGCCAGTACCGGTGGTAGCCCAACCGTTCCACGGCGGGCGCGAGTTCGAGGAGCTCGGTCAGCGACCGGGCCGCCGGGACGTCGTACCAGACGGGCACGGTGTCCAGGACGGACAGTTTCAGGGGCGCGGTGTCGTTCATCGTGAGACTCACCATCGTCGGGTACGGCCGGAATCACTTCAGGCTTCGGCCTGGGCAGTCGGGGAAGCGGTCGAACGGATCGGGGTGGCGCCGGGCAGGCCGCGCCCGGCGTCCGGGCCCGGCACGGCGTCCAGGAGCTGCCGGGTCCAGGCGTGCCGGGGCCGGGTGAAGACCTCCTCCACCGGCCCGGCCTCGACGACCCGGCCCGCCCGCATCACCGCGACACGGTCACTCATGCGCCGCACCACCCCCAGGTCGTGCGAGATGAACAGGAGGGCGATCCCGAGGCGCCGCTGCACCTCCTCGAACACGTCGAGGACCTGGGCCTGCACGGAGACGTCGAGGGCGGACACCGGCTCGTCGCAGACGATGACGTCCGGGTCGGGTGCCAGCGCGCGGGCGATCGCCACGCGCTGGCGCTGGCCGCCGGAGAGCTGCCGTGGTCTGCGGTCGAGGATCGCCTCGTCCAGACCGACCAGGGCGAGGAGTTCGGCGAGCCGGGCGCGGTGGCCTCGGGCGGCGCGGCGGCCGGGGGCGCCGAGCGCCTCGGCGACGATCCGCTCGACGCTCCAGCGCGGGTCGAACGAGGACAGCGGGTCCTGCTGCACCAGCTGGATACGGCCGCGCAGCGCCGCCCGTTCCGACTCGCGACGCCGGGACCAGGGCCGGCCGAGCAGCGTCACCTCTCCGGCGTCGGGCTCGGTCAGCCCGAGGACGACCTGCCCCAGCGTGGTCTTGCCCGAACCGGACTCGCCGAGCACGCCGAGGGTCTCCCCCGCGCGCAGCTCGCAGGACACTCCCCTCAGGGCGTCGGTGTTTCCGTACCTCTTCGTCAGCCCGTCGGCCCGCAGCACCACCGCGCCGGCGTCCTCGGGCCGGAGGGCCGACCGTCCTCGGGACGGAGCCGGGGAGAACGTGGGCACGGCCGCCAACAGCTTTTGGGTGTACGGATGTCGTGGTTGCTCCAGCAGTGCCTGGGCCGGTGCGGACTCCACGATGCGGCCGTCGTGCATCACCGCGATCCGGTCGGCGAGCCGGGCCACCACGGACAGGTCGTGGCTGATCAGGAGCAGTGCGGTGCCGTCGGCCCGGCGGGCCGCGAGAAGGTCGAGGATCTGCGCCTGCACGGTCATGTCCAGGGCCGTGGTCGGTTCGTCGGCGATCAGCACGCGGGGCGAGGCGGCGATCGCGGAGGCGATGAGCGCCCGCTGACGCTGTCCGCCCGAGAGCTGGTGGGGGAACTGCCGGGCCCGCAGCTCCGGTTCGGGCATCGCGACGTCGCGCAGGAGCTCCTCGGCGCGGGCGGGGCGGTCGCGCCGGGTGCCGATGGCGTGGGCGGCGAGCGATTCGGCGATCTCGTCGCCGACGCGGCGCAGCGGGTCGAGGGAGACCAGGGCGTCCTGGAGGACCAGGCCGACCTCGGCGCCCCGCAGCCGCCGCCACTCGCGTTCGGTCAGTCCGGTCAGGTCGCGGCCGTCGAACGCCAGCCGCCGGGCCGTGACCGTGGCGCCCGGCCCGGTGAGCCCGGCCAGGGCCCGTCCGGTGACGGTCTTGCCCGACCCGGACTCCCCCACCACGGCCAGGCACTCGCCCGCCCGCAGCGTGAGGTCGAGGCCGTGCACCACCTCGGTGCGGTGCCGTCCCTGCCCGAAGGCGATCCGCAGGTCCCGTACGTCGATGAGCGGTGTGCCCGCGTCGTCGTCATGCCCGGTCATGGGCGTCCCTCCCGTACAGCCGCCGCTGGAGGTCCCGGCCGACGACCGTCACCGCGACGACGGTGACGGTGACGGCGAGGCCGGGGAAGACGGCCGCGGCCCAGGCCGTCTCCAGGTGGTCGCGGCCTTCGGAGAGCATCGCGCCCCACTCGGGGGACGGCGGCTGCGGTCCCATGCCGAGGAAGCTGAGGGTGGAACCGGCGATGATGGCGCTGCCGACGTTCACCGTGGCCAGGACGAGCAGGGGCGGCAGCGCGTTGGGCAGCATGTGGCGCCAGAAGACGCTGCCGCGTCCCCGGCCGCCGACGACCGCCGCGCGCACGTAGTCGCTGTCGCGGACGGCCAGGGCCTGACCGCGGGCGAGTCGTAGGAAGCCGGGCAGCAGTGAGGCCCCGATGGCGAGCGTCGCGTTGCCGGCGCCCGGGCCGAGCAGAGCCACCACGACGAGGGAGAGCATCAGACCGGGGAAGGAGAGAAGAACGTCGGTGACGCGCATCAGGAGTTGGTCGACGGCCCGTCCCGCGGTCGCGGCGAGCACTCCGAGCAGCGCCCCGGCGACGACGGCGAACGCGGTCGCGCCGAAGCCCATGAGGAGCGAGGCGCGGGCGCCGTGCACGATCCGGCTGAGCACGTCGCGGCCCAGCTGGTCGGTGCCCAGCCAGTGGCCCGAGCCGGGTCCGGCCAGCGCGTTCACCGGGTCGATCGCGTCCGGCTGCTGCGGCGCGAGGACGCCGGGGGCCAGCGCCGCGAGGGTGGCCAGTACCAGTGCCGCCCAGGCCAGCGACGTACCCGGACCCGGGCGGAAGGCGCCCCGTGGGCGTCGGGGTACGTCCGGTGCCGAGGGCGCGGTCGTGGCCGGGGCGTCGGAGGCGGCCGGTGGTGTGGAGGTGCTCACCCCATGCTCCTCTGCTCGATCCGGGGGTCGATCAGGCGGTAGCCCACGTCCACCAGGAGGTTGATCAGCGCGAAGGCCACCGCTGAGACCAGGACCACGCCGGTGACCAGCGGCAGGTCGCGGCGGGCCACCGCGTCGGCGGTGATCTGCCCGAGGCCCTGGCGGCTGAAGACGCTCTCCACCACCACGGCACCGCCGAAGAGCGTGCCCACCGCCCAGCCGGCCAGGGTGACCAAGGGGATCAGACCGTGCCGCAGGGCGTGCCGCAGCCGTATCGCGTTCTCGCCCAGACCGCGGGCCCGGGCGGTGGCCACGAAGGGCTGTTCCAGGGCGCGTTCCATCTCCTCGCGCAGCACCTGGCTGAAGACGCCCGCCATCCCGGCGGCGAGCGTCACCGCGGGCAGAACGAGGCCGCTCGCGCCGGAGCCGCCCATCGCGGGGAACCACTGGAGCCGGAACGACAGCAGCGCGAGCAGCAGCATGCCGGTCCAGAACGCCGGGCTGGAGGCCGCCACCAGTTCCAGCGCGGAGGAGACACGGCGGGCCCGCGGCCGGCCCGCGGTCAGGACGGCGGCGGCCACCGCGACGACGAGCGCGAGGGCCAGCGCGGCGACGGCGAGTTGCACGGTCGGCCACACCTGACTGCCGATCACCTTTGCCACGGGTTCCTGGAGTTGGTAGGAGTCGCCCAGGTCACCGGTCAGGAGGCGGCCCATGAAACGGCCGTACTGGACGACGAGCGGTTCGTCGACACCCAGGTCGCGGCGGACCTCGGCGACCACGTCCGGTGCGGGACTGGTCGAGCCGAGCACGCTGCGCACCGGGTCGCCGGGGAGCAGGGCGAAAGCGAAGAACACGGCGTGGGCGGCGCCCGCCACGACCAGTACGGCGAGCAGCAGTCGGCGAAGGAGCCAGCGCAGCATCGGGGGCATCGGTCGCTCAGTCCTCCCATCGGGCGTCGTAGAACAGCGGGTAGGCCTGCGCGTCGGTGGTGATTCCACGCACCCGGTCGGCGACGCCGAGCAGGGTGGCGGGCGCGTACACCGGGAGGGCGAGCGCCTCGTCGTTCACCCGCCGCTGCGCCTTGGCGTAGAGGGCGTCGCGGGCAGCCGGGTCGCGGGTCACGGAGGCGTCCTTCAGCCACCGGTCGAGGCGGCTGTCGTGCACGGCGAACGCGTTGCTGCCGCCCTGTCGCGCGGTCTGGTCGGAGGCGAAGAAGGTGCGCATGATGTCGGGATCGCCCCGGTTCCAGCTGAAGCCCATCAGGTCGGCGTCCCGGCCGAGTGCCTTCTGCAGAAAGCTGCCCGGCTCCATGGCGGTGAGGCGGACCTCGATGCCCGCGCGTTTGGCCTCCGCCTGGATGCCCTGAGCGAGCAGGGCGCGCTGGTCGCGCATCTGGGACGCCATGTAGGGCCACTGGACGGTGAGCCGCCTGCCGTCCTTGGTGCGGTAGCCGGCTCCGTCGCGTCCGGTCCAGCCGGCCTCGTCGAGCAGACGGGCCGTCAGCTCCGGGTCGTACGCCCAGGTCCCTTCGCTCCGCTGGTCGTAGCCGGGCGTGGCGGGTGACAGGGCGCTCCAGGCGCGCTGGTACTGACCGGAGTACAGCGCCTGGACCAGTGCGTCGAACCGGACCGCGTGCTGCAGGGCCTGCCGGACACGCCGGTCGTCGAGCGGCGCGCGGTAGGGGTTGAGCAGCAGGACGTACGGCGCTCCGGGCTGCGGTGCCCGCAGAAAGCTGAAGCCGTCCGCGTGCCGGAGCGTGCTGATGTTGCCGGGCGGCACGGCGGCGATGTCGACCTGTCCGGAGCTGAGCGCGCCGAAGCGGGAGGCCGCCTCGGGGATGAACTGCACGGTCAGACCGGGGAGTCGGGCCGGTCCCCGGTGGGCGGCGCCCTCGGGCCCCCAGGCGTAGGCGGGGTTGCGGTCCAGCTCGATGCTGCGGTTGCGGATCCAGTCGGCGAACACGAAGGGGCCGGTGCCGACAGGGTGTACGCAGGTGCGGCCCTGGTGGGCGCGCAGGGCGGTCGGGGACTGGATGCCGAAGGTCGCCGTGGACAGTACCTGGAGCAGGGGCGCGTACGGGCGCGACAGGTGGATCCGTACGGTGTGCGCGTCCAGGACCGTGGCGCCTCGGTACATGGAGATGAGGCCGGCGGCGTACTGCGACTTGGTCTCAGGGGCGACGGCGTGGTCGAGGGTGGCCTTCACGGCGTCGGCGGTGAAGGCGGTGCCGTCGTGGAAGCGGACGCCCTCGCGCAGCTCGAAGGTGTAGTCGAGTCCGTCGTCGGAGATCTTCCAGCTGGTCGCGAGCCAGGGCCGCAAGGTGCCCTCGCGATCCAGGGAGACCAGCGAGTCGAAGATGTTCCGGCCGATGGCAGCGGTCACGTCGTACGGGCTGATCTGAGGGTCCATGCAGTCCGGCTGGGCCTCGACGGCGTAGCTCAGCCGGCCGCCGGGCCCGGTGGAACCGGTGCCGGCCGCGCAGCCGGCGGCGGACACCAGCAACAGGACGGCGGCCACCACCCGCCCGACCGGCGCGCCCCGTCTCATGCCGCCCCCGGCTCCGGAGCCGGGTGCAGCGCGATGGCGGCCGCCGGGCACAACGCGGCCGCCTCACGGGCCCGTTCGGCCGTGTCGGCGTCCAAGGCCGTGCCGTCGGTGAGCAACTCGACGATGCCGTCGTCGTCCTGCCCGAACAGATCCGGGTCGGTGAGCGCGCACTGTCCTGCGCCGACGCAGCGCTCGGGCTCGGTGGTGATCCGCACCGCGGTCACCAGGCCACGGGCAGCGCGTAGATGCCCTGCACCCCGCTGTGCGCGGGCTTGATCTCGACCTGCTCGGCGGGCACGGCGAGCCGCAGGTCCGGGATGCGGTCGAACAGGGCGGTGAGCGCGCTCTGCACCTCGGCGCGGGCCAGGTTCTGGCCGATGCACTGGTGTACGCCGAAACCGAACCCGACGTGGTGGCGGGCGCCGCGCTCCAGGTCGAGCCGGTCCGGGTCGGCGAAGGCATCCGGATCGCGGTTGATCTCCGCCATGCTCAGCATCACGCTGTCGCCCTCGCGGATGGTGAGGTCGCCGATCTCGATGTCGGCGGCGGCCACCCGCATCACGACGTCGCCGATGGAGAGGTAGCGCAGCAGCTCCTCGACAGCCAGGGCCGCCTTGTCCGGGCCGGCGCGGAAGACCGCGAGGTGTTCGGGGTTCTGCAGGAGGGTGAACACGCTGAGGGTGATCATGCTGGCGGTGGTCTCGTGGCCGGTCATCAGCAGGATGATCCCGAGCCGGATGACCTCCTCCCGGCTGAGCGAGCCGTCGGCCAGGTCCTCGTGGACCAGTGTGTCGAGCAGCCCGGGGCCCGGCTCGGTCTCCCGCTCCTTCCGGTCGACCAGTTCGGTCAGGTACCCCCGCAGGTTGAGCAGCGCCTGGCCGACCTCCTCCGGCGATACCTGCGGGGACACCAGCTGCGCGGACTGCTTCTCGAAGTAGTCGTGGTCCTCGTACGGGACACCGAGGATGCCGCAGATCGTGTACGAGGAGACGGGCAGTGCCAGATCCCTGAGGACGTCGGCGTCCGGCCCCTTGGCCAGCATGGCGTCGACGAGTTCACCGGCCCGCCGCTGGATCTCCTCGGTCAGCTCGCGGGTGCGGCGTACCGAGAAGGCGGAGATGACCCGGCGCCGGTACGCGGTGTGCTCCGGCGGGTCCATGCCGATGAGCATCGTCGCCGTCAGGATCGCCTTGCGGCGGGCGCTGGGCGAGGGGAAGTCGGGCCGGGACCAGTCCGACGACAGCCGTGAATCGATGAGCAGCGTGCGGGCCTCGGCGTGCCCGAGCACCACCCAGGTCGGCCGCCCGTCGTAGAGCCGGGCCCGCACCACCGGCCCCCGCTGCCGCAACTCGCGGTAGCCGGGGGCTGGTTGGTAGGGACACCGGCGCTGCTGGGGGAAGTCGGGCAGCGGCTCGGTGGAGTCGACGGGACTCAAGGAGCCGGGATGTGACATGAGGTCTCCTGCGAGCAGCGAGCGGACAGCCGGCGCGAATGCCGGACCGACGCGCCGAACGGAAGCGGCACATCGACGTGCCGGACACCCCCCACCCTTCAACCGCCCGCTAACGCGGCGCTAAAGGCCGCCCTAATGGGGGGAGGCTCGGAGCGGCGCCTCAGCGGGCGTACGGGATGGGAGGGCCTGCGCTTCTGCGCGGGTACGGAGCGGACGGGCTTCCCCTACAGCGCGAGTACGGGGCGGACGGGGCTACCCCTTCAGAGCGAGTACGGGGCAGAGCGGCCTTCCCCTGCAGCGCGGGTACGGGGGCGGACGGGGCTACCCCTACAGCGCGAGTACGGGCAGAGCGGCCTTCCCCTGCAGCGCGAGTACGGGGGCGGACGGGGCTACCCCTACAGCGCGAGTACGGGGCAGACGGGCCCTTCGCCAGCGCGACTGTGGGATGCGGACGGGCCCTTCGCTTCAGCGCGGCGTCCCGGGTGCCCCGCCCGGACGCGAGCGCCGTAGCCCGACCGCCAGTCGGCACAGGCCGAGGGCACGCCTCGGCGCGGAGATCGAGATCGAGCCGGGCGAGGTCAGCTCCGCCCGACTCGACCGCCCCAGGCCGGTGCGGCCCGGCGCCACCGGCCGGATCCCGCGCCGCGCGGCGCATGCCGCCACCACCCGGCTCGCGCAGCGGCCCGGGGAGGCGCCGCCGCCGGCCGACCACAGTGCCGGCCGACCACGCTTCCCGCCGCCCACCGGACGAGTCGGCCGTACTACGGCCCGCGTACGGGGTCAACGCCCCGGCTCGGGCCGAGCACCAAGCCCGCGGCCCCTCGTACGGCCGCCGTGTCCCGCTTTAGCTCGCGCTAGGGGGGCCTTAAGCCCGGCTGTCGAGATTGGCGGGATGCAGATCTCAGCCATCGCCCGGGAGCGGCGTCACACGCTCTTCTTCCTCGACGAGATACGCCCCTTCTCGCCGGTGCACCTGGACACCGAAGTCGACATGTCGGGAGTCCTCGCGCACCGGGAAGCACACCGCGGCGCGAGCCGGCTGTCCCTGGTCACCTATGTGCTGCACTCCGCGGCCCGGGTGCTGGCCGCGCACCCGGAGGCCAACGCGGCGATCCGCGGCCGGCGGCTCGCGCGCTACGGCGAGGTGGCCGGCAAGATCGTCCTGGACAAGCAGGTCGGGGGCCGCCGGGTGGTGGTCTCCGCGGTGCTGCCCGACCTGGACCGTACGGACCTGAAGGCGATCCAGGGCGAGGTCGAGCGTTACCGCGACGGCGACCCGGCCACGATGCCGGAGTTCGCGCCGATGCTGATGCTGCACCGGCTGCCCCACCCGGTGGCCCGCGCGCTGTACCGCAGAGCGGTGCGGTCACTGGTGAGCCACCCCCGTTTCTTCGGCACGTTCGCGGTCAGCTCCCTCGGGCACCGCGCGGTGGACGGCTTCCACTCGGTGGGCGGGACGACCGTCACGTTCGGGGTGGGCCGGGTCGTGGAGCGCCCGGTGGTGCGGGACGGCGAGGTGACGACGGCTCCGGTGATGCGGCTCAACCTCACCTTCGACCACCGGGTCATCGACGGCGCGGAGGCCGCCGACATCCTCACCGAGGTCAAGACGGTCCTGGAGAGCTACTCGGGCGAGGAGGGCCTGCGGTGAACGACGTCACCGAACTCAAGCGGTTCATCGGGGTGCACGCGCGGATCCTCGGCATCCCCCAGGACCGCGCCCGCGACATCCTCGGACGCGTGCGCCACGACGAGGAGGGCGAACCGGGCTCCTGGGCCCGCGAGTGGACCGCGGCCGGCATCGAACTGGAGCGCGCGGGAAAGGAGTTGGAGGCGGGCCGGCACTTCAACATCGCCCGCTTCCCCTTCGTCGACGGCCCCGCCCGCGCCGACGCGCAGGAGCGCACCGTCGCCTCCTTCAACCGCTGGCGCCTGGGCCTGAGCGCGGGCATCCAGCGCCTCGACCTGGAGCTGCCCGGCGGCCGGATGACCGCGTGGGCGGCCGGCCTCGACGCCCGCGGCGGCGAACTGCCCCCCGTCCTGCTGCTCAGCGGCGGCATCGTCAGCGTCAAGGAGCAGTTCGGACCGATCGTCGCCAAGGCCTCCCGGCTCGGCGTGGCCGTCGTCGCCGTCGAGATGCCGGGCGTCGGGGAGAACACCCGGCGCTACACGGCCGACAGTCACCACCTGGTCGGCGAACTGCTCGACGCCCTCGGCGGCCGGGCCGACGTGACCCGGACGTACGCCCTGATGATGAGCTTCAGCGGCCACCTGGCGCTGCGGGCCGCCCTCACCGACAAGCGCATCCGCGGTGTGATCACGGCGGGCGCCCCGATCCGGGAGTTCTTCACCGACACCACGTGGCGGCCGCGCATCCCGCGCGTCACCGTCGACACCCTCGCCCATCTGACCGGCGAGCGCCCCGACACCGTACTGGAGCACATGACCGGCTGGGCCCTGAGCGAGGACGAACTCGCCGCGCTCGACGTGCCGTTGGCGTACACAGCCAGTGCGCGCGACGAGATCATCCCGCCCGGCGACCGGCTGCTCCTGGAGGAGCGCGTGCGCGAGTTGCGGCTCCTCGTCCACGACGACGTGCACGGCTCACCGTCCCATGTGGCCGAGTCCCGGCTGTGGAGCCTGCGTTCCGCGCTGGAGATGCTCGGCGGTTACGGGCCGCAGCGCGCGGTTCTCGGCGGAGTGCTCTCCGCGCTCCGCACCCGCCAGAAGATCACCGGTGCCGTCGCCCGGCGCACCGCCGTACAGGAGGTCGGCCCATGACGACCAGCTCCCCGTCCCCGAACCCACCGCCCGCGAACCACCCGTACCGATTCGGCGTGAACGTCATCGCGCCCGACGCGGACTGGCCGTCGACGGCCTGGGAGGCCGAACGGCTCGGCTACGACATGATCGGCACCACGGACCGGCTCGGCATGCCCGCGCCGTTCCCCTCGCTGGTGGCCGCCGCGATGGCCACCCACCAGATCCGGGTCGCCACCTACCTCACCAACACCTCGCTGTGGGAGCCGGAGGTGCTCGCGAGGGAGATCGCCGGCACCGACCGGCTCGTCGGCGGAAGGCTCGAAGTCGGCCTGCACCAGGGCCAGTCGGGGTGCGGCGCGACCGCCGCGCTCGGCGCGGACGAGCGGCTCGCCCGGCTCGCCGAGACGCTGGACGTCCTTCAGCGGCTGCTGCCGGACGCCGAGCACCAGCCGCAGCCCGTCCAGCGCCCCCGGCCGCCCCTGATGGTCGGTGCCAACGAGCCGGCCGAGCTGGAACTGGCCGCCCGGCGGGCCGACGCGGTCTGCTTCGTCGGCGCCACGCTGCCGCCCGAGGGCGGGCTGGTGCTCCTGTCGCCGGACGAGTTCGCCGAGCGCGCCGACCTCGTACGCACGGCGGCGAGCGGCCGCACCCCCGACCTCGACGACGACCGCCCGCTCGAACTGAACGTCGGGATCAAGCGGGTCGTCGTCACCGAGGACCGCAAAGCCGGTGCCGAGTCCGTCCGTGCCTTCGCCCCGCATCTCTCCCTGGACGAACTGCTCGACGTACCGACCCTCCTCATCGGGACCCACCAGGAGATGGCGGAGCAGTTGCGCGGCCACCGCGAGCGCCACGGGCTCAGCTCCTTCATGGTCCTCGGCCCCGACCTGCACGCCTTCGCCCCCGTGATCCCGCTGCTCCGGGAAGGATGAGCCGGCATGACCGATCCCGTCATCGTGGTGGGGGCCGGCCCCACCGGACTGCTGCTCGCCGCCGAACTCGCACTCGCCGGGGTGCCCACGGTCGTGCTCGACCGGGACGAGGCACCGGCCCCGCACTCCCCCGGCCAGGCCGTCAACGCGGCCGTCATGGACATCCTCGACCAGCGCGGCCTCGCCGACGAACTGCGCGAGGCCGCACTGCCGTTGCCCGGCGCCCACTTCTCCCTGCTGTGGCTGCGCCCCGAGGAACTGCCCGGCCCTCCGGCCGCCCGCGGCCTCCTCGTCCCGCAGTCCCGTCTGGAGGCCGTGCTGCGCCGGCGCGCCGAGGAGCTCGGGGTCGAGATCCGGCGTGGCACGCAGGTCGTGGACCTCGGCCGGTTCGCCGACTCGGTGAGCGTCCGGTTGCGCACCGCCGACGGCGAGCAACTCCTGCGCGGCTCCTACGTCGTGGGCGCCGACGGCGCGGACAGCACCGTACGGGAACTGGCCGGCATCGGCTTCCCCGGCAGCGGCTGGACCGTCTCCGGCACCGTAGGGGACATCGAGGCCGACTTCGCCGACCTGTCTGTCCAGCACCTGGGCGCCCACTACATGGGCTCGGGCGGCGTCTACTCGGGCGCCCCGGCGGGCCCCGCCACCCTGCGGGTGATCACCACCACGTTCGCCGAGGACGGCTCGCCGGGCACCCCTGTCTCGCTCGACCGGTTCCAGGCGGACATCGAGGAGCTGACCGGGCGCATGCTGCCGGCGCGGCGCCTGCTGTGGGCCGAGCGGTTCACCAGCGTCAGCGGGAACGCGGAGCGCTACCGGCTGGGGCGGGTGCTGCTCGCCGGTGACGCCGCGCACTCGTTCTACCCGCTCGGCGGACTGCGTCTGAGCACCTGCCTCCAGGACGCGGTGAACCTCGGCTGGAAGCTCGCCGCCGACCTCGCCGGCTGGGCCCCGCCCGGCCTCCTCGACACCTACCACGCCGAACGCCACTCGGAGGGCGAGCGGGCCCGCCTCGCGCTGGACGCCCAGCTCGCGCTGATGCACCCGGCGGCGGGGGCGGCGGGCATCCGCGCCCTGTTCGGCGAGCTGACCCGCCTCGACCAGGTCAACGAGTACCTGGTGAAGCTGGTGACCGGGACGGACGTGCGCTACCGGGTCGACGACGCGGGAGAGATCCCCGGGGCGGCGGACCTCCTCGGCCACCGGCTGCCCGGCACCGCGCCACTGCTGCGCACGGGGCGGGGCGTACTCATCGCCCCCTCCACCCGGGCACACGCGGCCGCCGGGTGGGCGGACCGGGTGGACACCGTGGATCCGACGGCGGCCGGTACGGCGCCCGCGCTGCTGCGGCCGGACGGGCACGTGGTCTGGGCCGAGGGCGCCGGCGACCTGGAGAGGGCCCTGAAGCAGTGGTTCGGGGCGCCGCGCTGAGGCGCGTACGCACGAAAGACCAGTGGTGGGGGGGGGGGGGGGGGGGGGGGGGGGGGGGGCGCCCGGGGGGGGGGGGGGGGGGGCTTGGGGGGGGGGGGGGGGGGCAATGGGGGCGGGGGGGGGGGCCACGCTGCGGCGTGGAGACCGCCGTCGTCAACGACGAGTTCGGCCATGAGGCGCAGATCGCGGCTGGAGCGTCCGACGCGCAGCCGGTAGCGGCC
>NZ_JBITIY010000032.1:0-27983 GCF_044459385.1 Streptomyces sp. NPDC050287
TTTGGCACGCTGTTGAGTTCTCAAGGAACGGACGCTTCCTTTGTACTCACCCGAGAGACTCTCTCGCGGCTTTCCTCCGGGCGCTTCCCTTCGGTCTTGCGCTTCCGACTCTATCAGATCGTTTTCCTGATCCGATTCCCTGTCGGCGGGTTGCTTTCCGGCCTCTCGGCCTTCCGGCGGTGTTGACTTTATCAGAACCTCTCGGTGTCCGACTCCCGGTCAACCGGGCTTGTCTTCGCGGCTGTTGGGCCGTTCCGACGTCTCAAACCTTAGCGGATTCTCCCGGCGATCCTCAAATCGAGGTGCCAGACCCGAGCAGGGCCCAAAGGGAATTCGAATTCGGGCATACCGAATTCGACCCCGCTGGGAGATCGTGCTGGTGGTTTGAGGTGCCGCTCGTGCGGCGGAGGTGCTGCCGAAGAACCGTTACGGCTCCGTGGCAACCCGAAGAACTTTACGGATCGGGCAGGGGGCTGTCAAGTGCCTCGTGTCAAGATCTTTTAGTCCGTCCGGTGAGGCGACATCGGTCCGGGTCAGTCCAGGTCGGTCAGTCGGCCGCCGGCGTCCGGCTGGGCGTGCTCGACCCTGCGGAGCAGGCGGGTGAGGACCTCGTCGAGGGCCGTGCGCTCGTCCTGGGTGAGGTCCTGGAGCAGATCCTCCTCGAAGACGGTCGCCAGGCGCATCGCCTCCAGCCACTTCTCCCGGCCCTCCGCGGTCAGCTCGACGATCACGCGGACGCGGTTGGACTCGTCCCGCTCTCGGGTGACCAGGCCCTCGGTGACCATGCGGTCGATCCGGTGAGTCATCGCGGCCGGCGTCAGGCCGAGCCGCTTCGCGAGGTCGCTGGGGCCCAGACGGTAGGGGGCACCCGAGAGGACGAGTGCCTTGAGGACCTCCCACTCCGCGTTGCTGATGCCGAGGGCGGAGGTCTGGCGGCCGTAAGCGACGTTCATGCGGCGGTTGAGCCGGGAGATCGCCGAGACGATCTTCTCGACCTGGGGATCGAGGTCCTGGAACTCGCGCTGATAGGCGGCGATCTGCTCTTCGAGAGTCGGTTCGCCGAGAGCGCCGGGGGTGTCACCCATGGGCGCGAGTATCGCACGGGCTTGCTTGGCGTTGAAGTCCTTAGAGATGTATTGTTCAACTTCTAACTTTAGCTTCGAAGTCTTCAGTGCTAAGAACGCGAGGACTGACCTACTACCTGAGAGAGGTGAACGTGACCAGGGCGAGGGGCGCAGCGATGCGCCGGATCCACGTGGGCAACGCACTCAGCGCGTTCGGGCTCGGCTTCACCGTCCCCTACCTGTACGTCTATGTGGCGCAGGTGCGGGAACTGGGAGCCGTGACGGCGGGGCTCGTCCTCGCCGTCTTCGCTGTGGCAGCGCTGATCGCGCTGCCGTTCGCCGGCCGGGCGATCGTGCGGCGCGGCCCGTTGCCGGTGTTGCTCGCCACCCTGGTCACCGCCGCGCTGGGGGCACTGGGTCTGGGGCTGGCGAGTACGGCGACGACCGTCCTGTCGGCGGCGGCCGCGCTCGGTGCCGGTCAGGCCGTGATGCAGCCGGCACTGGCGACGATGATCGTGGACTGCTCGACGGCCGACACCCGCTCGCGTGCCTTCGCGACGCAGTTCTTCCTGCAGAACCTGGGGCTCGGCGTCGGTGGTCTCATCGGCGGTCATCTGGTCGACCCGACGAGCGCCTCCTCCTTCACCGTGTTGTTCGCGATCGAGGCGGCGATGTTCCTGCTGCTGGTGGTCGTGATGTCGACGGTGCGGACGCCGCACTCGCCTCGCATCCAGGACGCGCCGGGGCGGTCGGGGCCGCAGGCGGGCAAGGTCAGCCGGCGGCAGTTGCTGGACAACCGCGCGATGGTGCAGCTGTCGGTGCTGGGCTTCGTGCTGTTCTTCGCCTGCTACGGGCAGTTCGAGTCCGGGCTGAGTGCGTACGGGGTCGAGGCCGCCGGGATCTCGACGTCCGCGTTGGGGACGGCGCTGGCGGCCAACACCGCGATGATCGTGGTCGCCCAGTTCGCCGTGCTGAAGTTCGTGGAGCGGCGCAGGCGGTCCCGGGTGATCGCGGCCGTGGGGCTGATCTGGGCCGTGGCGTGGGTCGTGGCGGGGTTCGCCGGGCTCGGACACGGCAGTCCGGAGATGGCGACGGCCGCGTTCGTGTCGACGTATGCGCTGTTCGGGCTCGGTGAGGCGATGCTGTCGCCGACGGTGGCTCCGCTGGTGGCCGATCTCGCGCCCGAGGGAATGGCCGGGCAGTACAACTCGGCGTTCGCCCTGGTGAAGCAGTTGGCCCTGGCGATCGGTCCCGCGGTGGGCGGGCCCATGGGGGCTTCGTTGCCCGCGCCGTACATCGTGACGTTTCTGCTGTTCTCGTTGGGGATCACGTATCTGGCGGTGCGGTTGGGGCGGCAGCTGACGGCCGTGCAGGATCAGCCGTGGCGGGCGAGGAGCCGGGTGGTGGCCCAGGGCGGTCCGGCCACGGCCGGGCAGACCCAGGCGCACGCCTGAGATACCTGGAGGCCTGGCGTTCGCTGGGCCTTCCTCACTTCGTAGCGGTCGGCAGCGCGAACTCGCACCACACCGCCTTGCCGCCACCCGGTGTTCTCCGGGAGCCCCAGTTGGAGGCGATCGTGGCGACGATGGCGATGCCGCGGCCGGACTCGTCGCCGGGTTCGGCCCGGCGTCGGCGCGGGAGGTGGTCGTCGCCGTCCGTGACCTCGACGATGAGGCGGCGGTCGGTGCGGCGCAGACGGAGGCGCATCGGTGGGGTGCCGTGTTGCAGGGAGTTGGCGACCAGCTCGCTGACCGCGAGGACACCCAGGTCGTGCAGTTCCACCGGAAAGCGCCAACTGGTCAGCACGCCGGAGGCGAAGGCCCGCGCGCGTGGTGCCGCTTCCACCCCGCCGAGGAGTTCGAGCGCCGCGTTGCGGAAGAGTTCGCTGTCGGGTCCGGTGCGGGCGGGGTGCTGCAGGACCAGGACCGCCACGTCGTCGTCGTGCTCGGCCGTCACTCCGGAGGCGCGGACCAGGCGGTCGCAGACGACCTGAGGGGTGCCGGTCGCTCCGGACAGGGCGCGCTCCAGGGAAGCGATGCCTTCGTCCAGGTCCTCGTTGCGGCGTTCCACCAGGCCGTCCGTGTACAGCACCGCCGTGGAGCCGGGGCTGAGCGGGATGGAGCCGGAGGAGTGCATCCAGCCGCCGGTTCCCAGGGGCGGGCCGGTCGGTTCGTCGGCGCGCTGCACCGCCCCGCTCTCGTCGCGGACCAGGATGGGCAGGTGGCCGGCCGAGGCGTAGACCAGGCTGCCCTCGTTCGGGTCGTGGATGGCGTACACGCAGGTGGCGATCTGGTTGGCGTCGATCTCCGTGGCGAGGCCGTCCAGGAGCTGGAGGACTTCGTGCGGGGGGAGGTCGAGGCGGGCGTAGGCCCTGACGGCCGTACGGAGTTGGCCCATGACGGCGGCGGCGCGGACGCCGCGGCCCATCACGTCGCCGATGACCAGGGCGGTGCGGCCGCCGCCGAGGGTGATCACGTCGTACCAGTCGCCGCCGACGGCGGCCTCCGTGCCGCCGGGCTGGTAGGTCGCGGCGATGCGGAGGTCGTCCGGTTGTTCGAGTTCCTGTGGGAGCAGGGAGCGCTGCAGGGTGACGGCGGTTTCGCGCTGGCTGCGTTCGCTGGCTCTGAGGCGTTCGGCGGCCTCGGCGTGGTCGGTGACGTCGGTCGCGAACACGAGAACAGCACCGACGGCGCCGTCGCCCTCGGTCACCGGTGTGCAGGTGAAGGTGTACGAGCGGCCGTCGGGGGCCTTGCGGGACTTGACCGTGCGGGGCTTGCCGCTGCGCAGGACCTGGTCGAGGAGGGGGAGCAGGCCGATCTCGTGGAGTTCCGGGAGGGCCTCGCGGGCGGGGGCGCCGGTCGGGCGGGGGCCGAAGGCCGTCACGTAGGCGTCGTTGACGTAGGCGAGGCGGTGGTCGGGGCCGTGGACGTGGGCGACGAGGGCGGGGACGCGGTCGAGGACCTCGCGCACCGGCAGTTCGTCGACGGCCGGGAGGGGCGGTGCGGCGTCGGTGAGTTGTTCGACGCGGGCAGCGGGTACGGAGGAGGCCGCGGTTTCCTCCCGCCGGTCCGGGGTGAGCTGGTGGTCGGTCCGCGCTGCGGCGCGGCGCTGCGTTCCGGGGAGCCGGGCGCTCCAGCGCGTGAAGTTCACGAATCCTTGCCTCGTGTCGTCGTCTGCGGCGTCTTCGGCCGGCTCCGGACCCGGTCGGGGTCCAAGGGGTGCCACCCCGGGAGTGCAGCACTAGGGGGAAGCCTGGTGGGTTCGTAGGGCGGCGTCGGTCCGCCCCAGGTCGGGGACCAGTCTGGCAGGGCGGCCGACCGGGTCGGCATCGGTCAGACGCCTACCCCGTGGCCGGAGTTCCTCGATCCGGTCAGGACGACCCGTTCGGGTCGTTCGAAGGGTCATGAGGAGGCTTTCCACCGGCCGCGAGTTCGAACTCCGCACGGGGATGTTCGAGCGATCCGAGGGAGACGATCTCCCTCTTGAAGAATCCTGACAGCGTCCATTCGGCCAGGACACGGGCCTTGCGGTTGAAGGTGGGCACCCTGCTGAGGTGGTAGACGCGGTGCATGAACCAGGCAGGGTAGCCCTTCAGCCTGCGTCCATAGACGTACGCGACACCTTTGTGCAGTCCCAGGGAGGCCACCGAGCCGGCGTACTTGTGGGCGTACGTCTCCAGGGGCTCGCCGCGCAGCAAGTGCGCGATGTTGTCACCGAGGACCCTGGCCTGGCGGACGGCGTGCTGGGCATTGGGGGCGCACTCCCTGCCGGGTTCCCCGGCGGTGACGTCGGGGACGGCGGCGGCGTCTCCGGCGGCCCACGCGTGCGTGGTGCCCTCGATGGTCAGCTCGGGGGTGCAGACCAGCCGTCCGCGTTCGTTGAGCGGCAGATCGCTGGCGGCGAGGACCGGGTGCGGTCTCACCCCGGCCGTCCACACGACCGTACGAGTGGGGAAGCGGGCGCCGTCGCTGAGGACGGCGACCCGGTCCGCGCAGGATTCCAGGCGGGTGCCCAGGCGTACGTCGATGTTGCGGCGGCGCAGTTCGGTGACCGTGTAGCGGCCCATCTCCTCGCCGACCTCGGGCAGGATGCGGTCCGAGGCCTCGACGAGGATCCACTTCATGTCCTCGGGCCGGATGTTGTGGTAGTACCGCGCGGTGTAGCGGGCCATGTCCTCCAGCTCGGCGAGCGCCTCGACGCCGGCGTAGCCGCCGCCCACGAAGACGAAGGTGAGGGCGGCGTCGCGGACGGCGGGGTCGCGCGTGGAGGAGGCGATGTCCATCTGCTCGATGACGTGGTTGCGCAGGCCGATGGCCTCCTCGACGGTCTTGAAACCGATGCCGTGCTCGGCGAGGCCGGGGACCGGCAGGGTGCGCGAGACCGAGCCGGGCGCGAGGACGAGATCGTCGTACGACAGCTGCTGTGCGCCCGTGCCCTCCTCCTCGGTGGCGAGGGTGGTGAGGGCGGCGGTGCGTTTGCCGTGGTCGATGGAGGTGGCCTCACCGATGACGATGCGGCAGCGGTCGAGGACGCGGCGCAGCGGTACGACGACGTGGCGCGGGGAGATGGAACCGGCGGCGGCTTCCGGAAGGAATGGCTGATAAGTCATGTACGGGTCGGGACTGACGACCGTGATCTCGACCTCGCCCCGCTGGAGTTCCCGTTTCAGGTTCCGCTGGAGGCGCAGGGCCGTGTACATCCCGACGTAGCCGCCGCCGACAACGAGAATGCGCGCACGTTCCTTCACCATCCCATGACGCACCCGGCGCTTGCGTTTGTCCACAGCCCCGACAATTTGTATGACCGTGAGTCGACGGCGCGCCGGGTTGGCTGAATCGCGGACGTGTGGGGAAAACTCCCAGGTCAGCGGGTATGGGTCGGGCAGTTGTCAGGGGAGTAATCGGGACGTATCCCACCCCTGCTCTGTTCGGGGGGCGCTCCGTGCGGAACGAGACCCTTCTGAATTGACCCCCTCTCAACTATGTTCGTGTGTCGACGGGGTGTAGGGGGATGCGCCTTCGGATCCGCGACGGGTGGGTCCGGGAAGCGGGCCTGTTCCGTTCGCTCCGGCTTTCAAATGGCGGGGAGAGTCTCCGGGGGGAGACGTCATTACCGGGGGAACACTTATGCATGTTCAGGATTCTCGTTGGTCGTCCGCGTCCGCCATCGCACCCGGTGGCGGGGCGATGGGCGGCGCGCTCGGCTCAGCGATGGGCTCGACGATGAGCGCGGCGGCGGGCAACGGACGCGACGGTTCGCGGACGACGCCGCTGCGCGTGGACGCACAGCGCAACCTGGAGCACGTACTGCGTGCGGCCCGCGAGGTCTTCGGCGAGCTGGGGTACGGCGCGCCGATGGAGGACGTGGCGCGGCGCGCGCGGGTCGGCGTCGGCACGGTGTACCGGCGTTTCCCGAGCAAGGACGTCCTGGTGCGGCGGATAGCCGAGGAGGAGACCTCCCGGCTGACCGACCAGGCACGGGCGGCTCTCGGCCAGGAGGACGAACCGTGGTCGGCGCTCTCGCGCTTCCTGCGGACGTCGGTGGCCTCGGGCGCCGGGCGGCTGCTGCCGCCGCAGGTGCTGCGGGTCGGGGTGGCGGACGAGGACAACGGGTTCGACGCGGCACGGGTACCTCAGCAGCGGACGCAGCCGGGTACCGGGGAGCTGCGGCTGGTCGCGGAGGCGCCGTCGCTGTCCGTGGACGACGACGCGGGCGCGGCGGCACTGCTCGATGTCGTGGGCCAGCTCGTGGAACGAGCACGCGCGGCCGGCGAGCTGCGGTCCGACGTGTCGGTGGCGGACGTCCTGCTGGTGATAGCGACGGCGGCCCCCTCTCTTCCGGACGCGGCCCAGCAGGCGGCGGCGGCGTCGCGGTTGCTGGACATCCTGCTGGAGGGCCTGCGGTCACGGCCGGCGTGAAGGTCCCTGAGGGTCGGGGGTCGCCCGCTGGCGTGAAACGCGGGGTCGCGACTGGCGTGAAGGGCGGGGGGCGCCGCTGGCGTGGAGGGCGGGGGGCGCCGCTGGCGTGGAGGGCGGAGGTCGCGACCGGTGTCAGGGGGGGACGGCGGTCCGGGGGCAGCGGCCTGTCGGGCGCTCGCCGAGGGTGCGGCAGCCGGGAGGCGGCGGCGCTCGAGGTGAGCGCCCGGACAGCAGCCTTCGTACGGGCGCCCGGGAAGCGACAGCGTTTCAGGCTGGTGCCCGGGAACGGCGGTCTTTGGGGCGGTGGGCGCCCGGGAGACGCCGGCCGGAGGCCGGCGTGGGCCTCTGAGGCAGGTGCCTGGCGCGGGCGGTTTGTGGGGCGGTGCCTGTTGTCGGGCGTCGGCCTTTGGCTCTCTCGGGGGTGACCCGAATAGGTGACGAGGGAGTGGGGGCGTGACGCCGCTTTGGCGCCGGGTGCGCTCCCGGGGCGTTCCGGGCTTTTCGGGCGAAGGCGTCAACTCCCACCTGCGTAACGCCGGTTCAGTCTTCCCCGTACGGGTGAGAGCCGGCACCCCGTCGCGGGAAGTCCCCACGGACGAGTGGCAGGGCTTCACCGCGGGGTCCTGAACAAAAGCCAATATGGCACTCTGACCCGGTGTTCGGGACTGGTAGGGCTGGCGGCGGGGGCTTTCCGCGATGAGCTTTGACGGGCGGGACGGGTCACTCGGTGACGACGACGCGGAGACCGGCGACGCGGCCTTCCCGCACGTGCCGAGCCAGGGAGGACGAGCCGGCGGTGTCCCGTACGAGCCGGTGGAAGCCGGCACCCCGCTGGAAGCCGGCAACCCGCCGGAAGCCAGAATCCCACTGGAGGCCGGAATCCCGCCGGAAGCCGGAATCCCGCTGGAGGCCGGCATCCCGGCGCAGGGCGGTGAGCCCGTCGACCCCGTCGAGGGCGGCGTGCCCGCCCAGCGCGACCGGCGCGTGCACGGCGGCGTCCTGCCGCCGCCCAGGGTGCTGCCGCCGTCCGACGCCGACCTGATCGAGCGGATGCGCGCGGGCGACGACACCGCCTACGAGGAGCTCTACCGGCGGCACGCGAGAGCGGTGCGCCGGTACGCCCGTACCTGCTGCCGAGACGGCCACACCGCGGACGACCTCACCGCCGAGGTCTTCGCCCGCATGCTCCAGGCGGTGCGCGGCGGCTCCGGCCCCGAGCAGGCCGTACGCGCGTATCTGCTCACCACCGTCCGACGGGTGGCCGCGAGCTGGACGAAGTCCCCGCGGCGCGAGCAACTGGTCGACGACTTCGCGGCGTTCGCCGCTCAGTCCGCGCGCCTGGACCAGGTCTCCGACGACGGCACCCTCGACCTCGGCGCCGACGTACGGGCGATGCACGAGGCCGAGCGGTCGACGGCCATGCGGGCCTTCCGCTCGCTGCCCGAGCGCTGGCAGGCCGTGCTGTGGCACACCGAGGTCGAGGACGAGTCGCCCAGCGAGGTCGCCACGCTCTTCGGGCTGGACGCCAACGGCACCCGGGTGCTCGCCGGCCGCGCCCGCGAGGGCCTCAGGCAGGCCTACCTGCAGGCCCACGTCAGCGCCACCCTCGCCGGCGACGAGGAGTGCGCCCGCTACGCCGACCGGCTCGGCGCCTACGCACGCGGCGGCCTGCGCACGCGCGCCGAGCGAGAGGTGCGCAAGCACCTGGAGGAGTGCCTCAAGTGCCGGCTCGCCGCGGGCCAGATCAAGGAAGTCGCCGGCGGCCTCCCCGCCGTCGTGCCGGTCGCCGTCATCGGCTGGTTCGGCGCCGCCGGGTACGCCAAGGCGGTCGGGCTCATCGCCGGCGGTGCAGGTGCGGGCGCGGTCGGCGCGGCGGGGGCGGCCGCGGCAGCCGGCGGCGGCTCTTCCGGCGGGGCGGGCGGCGCGGCGGCCTCCGCAGGACTGGGCGCGCCCGCGAAGGCCGGTATCGCGGCCGGTGTGGTGGCCGTGGCGGCCGCCGCGGTGGCGCTCGCGCTGACGGGCGGCGACAGACCGGCCCGAGGGCCGGACTCCAAGCCGCCCGCGTCCGCGCGGGCCGTCGAGCCGGCCGACACCACGCCCACGCCCCCGAAGAAGCAGCCCGAGCCCAACCCCCCGGTGCTCGTGGCGGCGTCCACCCCGAAGCACGCACCCACGCCCACACCGACCTCCACTTCCCATCCGAAGCCGACCCCGACCCCGGCCCCGACGCCCCGGACGACCCCGGCGACCCCGAAGCCGCCCCCGGCACCCACCCCCGCACCGCCCCCGCCGCCGCCTCCCCCGCCGGCCGTCTACCAGTGGAGCGAGCTGTCGTACGACGTCACCGGCGACGGCACCGGGCCCGAGATGCGGAGCGGCGAGAGCAGCTGGGTGTGGCGGCGCTACGGCATGTCGATCGCGGACCGGCGGTACGCGCATGGAGTGACCGTGCGCGGACGCTCCTCCGTCACCGTCGACCTCAACCGCGAGTGCACCGGCTACGACGCCCTGGTCGGCGTCGACGACATGGTCACGGGGCTCGGCACGGTCTCCTTCTCCGTCTACGCCGACGGAATCCGGCTGTGGAGCTCGGGGCTGGTCAGGGGCGGGGAGACGGCGGTGCCGGTCCACGTGAACCTGGCCGGGCGCGGGACCGTACGCCTGGTGGTGGAGCCGTACCGACACGTCGACGGCCTGGCGCCGGCTGACTGGGCGGAGTCGAAGTTCACCTGCTCATGAAGGCCGGACCGGCCGGGTTCCGCCTGGGGGTTACGCGAGCGCCGCGCCGCCGCCCGAGGCGCCGGCCCCTAGGGCGCCCCGCTGCCGGGTGATCCCCGCCGGGACGGCACGCGTGCGTGCGGGGGTTCCCGTCCAGCAGGTGCCCCGGCGGGCGATCAGCCGGCCGAGCCACAGCTCAAGGGAGACCAGGTCCGCCAGGCCGTCCAGGGGCAACGGCTCGCCCTCGGCCGCCGCGCGCAGCGCCTTGCGCACCACACGGGCCTCCACCAGGCCGGCCTGTGCCAGCAGGGGCGTGCCGAAGAGGGCCATCAGGGAGTCCGCGGCCACGCGCAGGCCGGTGCGGGCGGCGGCGGCCGACGGGGCGTGGGAGGGGGCGCCCCAGCCGGGCGGGAGGTCGGCGACGCCGGCGCCCTCCAGGACGGTACGCAGGATGGCCGCCCGGGCGCCGGGCTGGACCCGCAGTGCCTCCGGAAGGGCGCGGCAGGCGCGGACGACCTGGTTGTCGAGGAACGGGGCGTGCAGGCGCTGGAAGCGGACCTCGGCCGCCTGCTCCAGGATCCGCAGGTCAGCCGCGCTGCGGGCGAGTGACGCCCGCGCGCGGAAGTCGCCCGGTCGCTGCCCGGGGCCGACTCCTGAGCGTTGGGTGGCCCCTTGCAGGCGAACCGATACTTCAGCCAGTGCCTCACCCGTCAGCCAGCGCGCCGCGGGGCCCGGTCTGGCCCAGGTGAGCGCGGCCAGGGACGCCCCCACGGCACCTCCGGGTTCGTCGAAGCGGCGGCGCATGAGGCGGTCGGCGAGGCCCTCCAGGCCGGAGCGGTAGGGCGTACGGGCGAGGCGGCGGGCCGCGCCGTACACGCGCGCGGGGACCAGGACCGAGCCGTCCGCCTTCGCGAGGGCGGCGACCGGACGGACCAGATGGCGGCGTTTGCGGTCCATCAGCAGGTCGGCGAGGCGGGCCGGGTGGGCGTCCAGGACCTGGCGGGCGCCGTAGCCGGTGAAGTGGTCCGCGCTGCCGGCCGCGAGCCGGGCGCGGTGCCGGGCGGCCGTCACCAGGCTCGCGGCGGGTTCGTCGGTGAGCGGGCCGTCCAGTTCGGCGTACGGCAGGGTCTCCTCGCCGCCGGTCACCACCACGTGGTGCAGCCGCGGGTTGGCCGCGAGGGTGCCCGCCCGCTCCAGCTCGGCCTCCCGGCCGCCGACGGCCAGGTCGTTGAAGGTGACCGCCAGCAGCCGCTCCCCGGCGCCCGTGCCGTGTCCCAGCACGGTGCCCGGCATGCCGGGCAGGCCGGCGGCGAGCAGCGCGAGGGTGCCCGAGGCCGGGCCGCCTGAGAGGTCGGCGCCGATGCCGGGGACGGGCATCCCGCGCGCGGCACGCCGTTCCGCGGGCCCCATGCCGGGCACCGGGCCGGGGTCGATGTCGGCGCCGGGAACGTGCCGGGGAGCCGACAGCCGGGCGCGCACCGCCTCCACCAGCGCGTCCCGTACGGCGTCGACCGCGCTGTCCGGGTCGGCGGAGGGGGCCGCCACGGCGAGGGAGGCGACCTGCTCGTATCCGGCGATCTCGCGCGCCCCGGTGCGCAGGATCAGCGCGTGCCCCGGCGGAATGCGCCGTACGCCGTCGTACGGGGTGGAGTCGTGCAGGGCGGCCGGTACGTCGGGGGCGGCGAGGAGCGCGGCGAGGTGGCCGTAGTCGAGGTTGGCCTCGATGAGGTCGGCGAGGGGCAGCGCGGCCGTGGCGTACGCGGTGCCGCCGGCCCAGGGGGTGTAGAACACCGGGCGGGCGCCGGCGAGATCACCGCAGACGGTGATGCGGCGGCCCACCTGGACGACGGCGGTGTAGCTGCCCGGCCAGGCCGTCAGGTGCCGAAGCGCCCCGCCGCGCGCGGCGAACAGCCCGACCCGCAGCTGTTCGTCGGTCGCTCCGCAGATGCCGAGGACGGCGATCCGGGTGCGCTCGTCGGCCTTGACCACCCGTACCTCGTCCGGGCGCCAGTCGCCGACCGCCCACAGCGGATCGGGGTCGCCCCACAGCAGATGGGAGCCCACCGGGTGCAGGGTCTCGCCGTCGTGCCCGACCGCGCCGGCGGAGCCGATCTCGGCGGCCACCGTGGCGGTGCTGCTCCATCCCACCAACCACCGCATCGCCGCCTCCACAGGCTGTGGACAACCAGTGCACCGTACGAACTCGGCACCATGCTGCCATGAAGGAGGCGCAGCGGAGAGGCGGTGGCGCCCCTTGCGCTCCGGTGAACGCGCCCCGGCGGATACTGCCGCCCGGGACGCGACCCTCGAACGCACCACGCCCAACGGCCGCGCGCGGCAAGGAGACCGGGGCGGGGACGAGGAGTGGCGACACGGTGACCGCGACGCGAATGCGCCCCCGAAACGCTCCCCAAAAACTCCCAACGCGCCCTCAACTGCCGTGGTAGGAGGGCTGTTGACCCAGGGAGGCGGGGATCGATTTTCAGCCAAATCGGCGCCATTGGAACGGTCTTGGCCACGCTCCGTACATGCTTCCGCCACCGCCCGGCGGATGCGCAGCCCGGGAGACGGTGTTCGCCCCCCGGGCCGTTCCGCCGCCCGCGGGGATGTAGGCGGCGGTGTCCCCCAGCCCACTGGATCCAGTACAGCGGGCCGACCCACGCACGGCCATGGAAGCGCTCCCCCGATGGCCGGAGAAGAGCGCACGGACGGGCGCACGGCCACACAGCGGGAGCACGCGGCGACACTCCGTCGCTGAACCGCACTTGAGTACGGACCACAATCCCGCCATCCGGAACAATGCCTCTTAACGCATGGGATGCGGCGAACTACGCTGGGTTTACGAATGCCGCATGGTTATGCCACCGCGGCAGCCGTCTGTGTCGAGGGGTGGCGCAATGTCCAGGGAGCAACGCGGGCCGAACGAAAAACTCGGCGCCGTTCTCGCCCTCGCGGGAATCAGCAACGCAGGGCTCGCGCGACGCGTCAACGACCTTGGCGCTCAACGCGGGCTGACTCTTCGCTACGACAAGACGTCGGTTGCGCGCTGGGTGTCCAAGGGCATGGTGCCGCAGGGCGCCGCGCCGCACCTCATCGCCGCCGCGATAGGGCAGAAGCTCGGCCGCCCGGTGCCGCTCCACGAGATCGGCCTGGCGGACGCGGATCCCGCGCCCGAAGTGGGCCTCGCCTTCCCCCGGGACGTCGGCCAGGCGGTGCGGTCGGCGACGGAGCTGTACCGTCTCGACCTCGCCGGCCGCCGGGCCGGTTCCGGCGGCATCTGGCAGTCGCTGGCCGGATCGTTCGCAGTGAGCGCGTACGCCACGCCCGCCTCACGGTGGCTGATAACCCCGGCCGACAGCTCGGTCGCGCGCGAGGTGAACCCCGCCGAGGGCTCCGGCGCACCGCTCAAAGTCGGCCACAGCGATGTGCAGAAACTGCGGGAGGCCGCCGAGGACGCCAGGCGCTGGGACTCCAAGTACGGGGGCGGCGACTGGCGTTCGTCGATGGTGCCGGAGTGTCTGCGGGTGGAGGCGGCCCCGCTGCTGCTCGGCTCGTACTCCGACGAGGTCGGCAGGGCGCTGTTCGGCGCGTCCGCCGAACTCACCCGCCTCGCCGGGTGGATGGCCTTCGACACAGGCCAGCAGGAGGCCGCGCAGCGCTACTACATCCAGGCGCTGCGCCTCGCGCGCGCGGCGGCGGACGTCCCTCTCGGGGGTTACGTCCTGGCCTCCATGTCCCTCCAGGCGACCTATCGCGGCTTCGGCGACGAGGGCGTCGACCTCGCCCAGGCCGCGCTGGAACGCAACCGGGGCCTCGCCACCGCCCGCACGATGAGCTTCTTCCGGCTCGTCGAGGCACGCGCCCACGCGCGCGCCGGTGACGCCCAGGCGGCCGGCGCGGCCCTGAAGGCTGCGGAGGGCTGGCTGGAGCGGTCCCGCGAGGGCGACAACGACCCGTCCTGGCTCGGCTTCTACTCGTACGACCGCTTCGCCGCGGACGCCGCCGAGTGCTACCGCGACCTGAAGGCACCGCGTCAGGTGCGCCGGTTCACGGAGCAGGCGCTGTCGCAGCCGACGGAGGAGTTCGTGCGCTCGCACGGGCTGCGGCTGGTCGTGTCGGCGGTCGCGGAGCTGGAGTCGGGCAATCTCGACGCGGCGTGCGAGCAGGGGGTGCGGGCGGTGGAGGTCGCGGGGCGCATCTCGTCGGCACGTACCACCGAGTACGTGAAGGATCTCCTCCACCGTCTGGAGCCGTACGGGGACGAGCCCCGGGTGGTGGAGTTGCGGGAGCGGGCGCGGCCCTTGCTCATGGCCCCGGCGTAGGAGGGGGTACCTTCGCGTTTGCGATGCCACACCCCGTGCCCCTTTTTTGGTGCTGCAGTCCTCTGCGTTTGAAGGCATTGTCAGTGGCGCAGTGCACTATCGGAAGCAGGAGGTGGTGCAGGTGCGGGTCGCGTACGACTGTGACGTGCTGGTGGTCGGCGGGGGGATCGTCGGGCTGTCGACGGCGTATGCGATCACGCGGGCCGTGCCGGGCACGCGGGTGACGGTGCTGGAGAAGGAGACCGGACCCGCCCGGCACCAGACCGGACACAACAGCGGGGTGATCCACAGCGGGATCTACTACCGGCCCGGCTCCCTCAAGGCGCGGTACGCCGTCGGGGGTGCCGCCGAGATGATCAAGTTCTGCGCGGAGTACGACATCCCGCATGCCGTCACCGGCAAACTGATCGTCGCCACCGAGCGGCCCGAGCTGCCCCGTCTGCACGCCCTCGTCCAGCGCGGCCGGGAGAACGGCATCGCGGTGCGGGAACTGGGCGCGCCCCAGATCGCGGAGTACGAACCGGAGGTCCGCGGACTCGCCGCCATACACGTCGGGACGACCGGGATCTGCGACTTCGTCGCGGTCGCCCGGCAGCTGGCCGAGGCGTCGGGGGCGGAGATCCGGTACGGGGCCCGGGTCGTCCAGGTGGACCGGCGGCCGGAGCTCGGGGTGGCGGTGCGGACGGCGGACGGGGACGTCGTACGGGGGCGGGTGCTGGTGAACTGCTCCGGGCTGTACTGCGACGAGATCGCGCGGATGACCGGTGACGACCCGGAGATGCGGATCGTGCCGTTCCGGGGCGAGTACTACACCCTCACCCGGCCCGAGCTGGTGCGGGGACTGGTGTATCCGGTGCCGGATCCGGCCTTCCCGTTCCTCGGCGTGCATCTCACCCGCGGGATCGACGGGAGCGTCCACGTCGGCCCCAACGCGGTGCCGGCGCTGGCCCGGGAGGGGTACGGCTGGGATGTGGTCCGGCCCCGGGAGCTGGGCGCGACGCTGCGGTGGCCCGGTTCCTGGCGGATAGCGCGGCGCCACTGGCGGTACGGGGCCGGTGAGCTGCGGCGGTCGGTGTCCAAGGGGGCGTTCGTGGGGGCGGTGCGCAGACTGCTGCCCGAGGTCCGCGAGGAGGACCTGGTGCCGGCCCCGTCGGGCGTGCGCGCCCAGGCGGTGCTGAGGGACGGGACGCTGGTGGACGACTTCCTGATCCAGGAGGGGCCCCGAGCGGTCCACGTACTGAACGCCCCCTCACCGGCGGCGACGGCTTCCCTGCCGATCGGCCGGGAGGTGGCACGGAGGGCACTGGCGGTGCTGGGGGCGGGCTGAGCGTTCCTGAGCTGTCGCTTCCGTGCCGCCGACCCCATCGCGGGCCGATCGCACCCGCGGCCGACGCCGGCGACCGGCCCGCCGTAAAATCGTCCTACTGTGTCTGACTCCCTCAACGCCCCCGAAACCCCCCACCCCCCGGATGCCCCCGTCCGCCACCCCCGGGCCAAGGGAACGCCACGCTTCCCGGACGGTCCTCAGGCCGACCCGGCCGGCTCGCACTTCGAGCGGCGGATCCGCAGTTTCCAGCCACGGCGGAGCCGGGTCACGGCAGGGCAGGCGGACGCGCTGCGACGGCTGTGGCCCACCTGGGGCCTCGACATCGACGGGCAGCACGTCATCGACCTCACCGAGCTGTTCGGGAACGACCGTCCGGTGGTGCTGGAGATCGGCTTCGGCATGGGCGAGGCCACCGCGCGGATGGCCGCCGCCGACCCGGACACCGGCATCCTCGCCGTGGACGTGCACACCCCGGGCCAGGGGAACCTGCTCAACCTCGCCGAACGTGAGGGGCTGCACAACATCCGGGTCGGCAACGGGGACGCGATCATCCTGCTGCGCGAGATGCTCACCCCGGACTCCCTCGGCGGGCTGCGCGTCTACTTCCCCGATCCGTGGCCCAAGAAGCGGCATCACAAGCGGCGGCTGATCCAGCCGGAGTTCCTCACCCTCGCCGCGACCCGGCTCAGGCCGGGGGCGCTGGTGCACTGCGCGACGGACTGGGAGCCGTACGCGGAGCAGATGCTGGAGGTGCTGACCGCGCATCCCGCCTTCGAGAACACCCAGGCCGACGGCGGTTTCGCGCCCCGTCCCGAGTTCCGGCCGCTGACCCGTTTCGAGGCCCAGGGACTGGAGAAGGGACATGTCGTGAACGACCTGCTCTTCCGCCGCGTAGAGCACCACGTCGAGAACCATGTCGACAACCACGCAGAGCACCACGTAACGCACCAGGACCAGCCCCCCACCGGCGCCTGAACCCCCCTCGCCCCCTGCGGGCGGCGCCGCTCCCTCGTTAGGGTCAATGCCGTGGCCACCGTTCCCCCCTACCCGACGCACCCCAGCGATCCCGCCGGCGGAGCCCTGCGGCACGCGCACTGGTGGCAGCGGACGTGGGTGCGTTACGGCGCGCTGAGCACCCTGCTCGTCCTCTCCGGACTCGTCATCCTCGCCCTGGTCCGCGAACAGACCGGCACGGAGGGGTTCCTGGTCGGGCTCGGGCTCGCCGTCCTGCCCGTGCCGCTCCTCCTGGCGGCCTTCCGCTGGCTCGACCGGGTCGAGCCGGGGCCCTGGCCGAATCTCCTGTTCGCCTTCGCCTGGGGTGCCTGCGCGGCGGCGCTGATAGCGATCGTCGCCAACAGCTTCGCGACGAGATGGATCGCCACCGCCACCGCGGACCCCTCCGGCGCGGACACCCTCGGCGCGACGGTGATAGCGCCGGTCGTGGAGGAGTCGGCCAAGGCCGCCGCCGTGCTGCTCGTCTTCCTCTTCCGGCGCCGGGACTTCACCGGGATCGTCGACGGGGTGGTGATAGCCGGGGTCACCGCCACCGGGTTCGCCTTCACCGAGAACATCCTCTATCTCGGCACCGCGTTCGGCACCGACCAGCTCACCGGCGACCGGGGGATCGCCTCCGTGACCGCGGCGACCTTCTTCGTGCGCGTCGTCATGTCGCCGTTCGCGCACCCCTTGTTCACCGTCCTCACCGGCATCGGCTTCGGCGTCGCCGCGCTGTCGGCCGACCGCCAGCACCTGCGCCGGGTGCTGCTGCCGCTGTCCGGGCTGCTGCTCGCGATGGGCATGCACGCCATCTGGAACGGCTCCTCGGCCTTCGGCGAGTACGGCTTCTTCGCCGTGTACGCGGCGTTCATGGTGCCCGCGTTCGGCCTGCTGACCTGGCTGGTCATCTGGACCCGGCAGCGCGAGCTGAAGACCGTGCGGGAGGAACTGCCCGCCTACGCCGTGGCGGGATGGCTGACACCGGCCGAGCCGTACGCGCTCGGGTCGATGCGAGCCCGGCGGATGGCCCGCGACCACGCCCGCCGGCACGGCGGCCGCCCAGCGGCACGGGCGGTGGCGCAGTACGAGGCGTACGCGACCTCGCTGGCGTTCCTACGGCACCGGGGACGCCGCGGCCGGGCGGGAGCCGACTTCGTCGTACGGGAAGGCGAACTGCTGCACGAGCTGTGGCGCCGCCGCGACGTGGCCCGCCCCGCCCTGGACCACGCGGCCCGGGCAACGGCGCCACCGGTCGCGGTGACGGCGCCGCCCTGGCCGGTGCGCGGGGCGTACGGCTATCCGACGGCGTCGGCCCATCCGGCCCATCCGAGGATGCCGTATCCGGGATATCCGGCGGCACCGGCCCATCCGGCCTTTCCGAGGACGCCGTATCCGGGGTATCCGGCGTATCCGACGATGCCGGATCCGGCGTACAACCCGTACCGGTCGTAGTCGACGGGGCCGAAAGGCTCAGGCCGACGCGTCCGTCAGGCGGGTGATCTCGGCCTCGGTCAGGGTCAGGTCCGCCACTCCCAGCAGCGCGGGCAGCTGCTCCACCGTCCGTGCGGACGCGATCGGCGCCGCGACCGTCGGCTGGGCCGCGAGCCAGGCGAGGGCGACCGTGGGGATCGGGGCGTCGTGGGACTGGGCGATCTCGTCGAGGGCGGTGAGGACCTTCTGGCCGCGCTCGGTCTGAAGATGCTTGGAAGCGCCCGCGGCCCGCGCGCTGTCGACCGTCGTACCGGGCCGGTACTTGCCGGTGAGGAAGCCGGAGGCGAGTGCGGAGTACGGGACGGCGGAGATGCCGGAACGTTCGGCGAGGTCCAAGAGCTCGCCCTCGTACGTGTCGCGCGAGACCAGGTTGTAGTGGGGCTGCAGGGCCACGTACCGGGCCAGGCCCTGGCGGTCGGAGAAGGCGAGGGACGCCTCCAGCCGCTCGGGGGAGATGTTGGACGCGGCGATGTAGCGGACCTTGCCGGCCCGGACCAGCTCGTCGAGCGCGGTGATGATCTCCTCGACCGGCACCTCGGGCTTGTCGAAGTGCGTGTAGTAGAGGTCGATGTAGTCAGTGCCGAGGCGCCGCAGCGAGGCGTCGGCGGCGGCCTTGATGTTGGCGGCGGACAGGCCCTGGTACTCGGGGTGCTGACTGACCTTGGTGGCGATGACGACGTCGGAGCGGTTGCCGCGGGCCCCCAGCCACTTGCCGATCACGGTCTCGGACTCACCGCCGGAGTTCCCCTCGGCCCACGCGGAGTAGCCGTCGGCGGTGTCGACGAAGTTGCCGCCGGCGGCCGTGTAGGCGTCGAGGACGGCGAAGGACGCCGCCTCGTCGGCGGTCCAGCCGAAGACGTTGCCTCCGAGGGCGAGCGGGAAGACCTCGAGGTCCGAGGAACCGAGCTTGCGAAGAGAAGTCATGCTTCTCTTCAACACCCGTGACGGAGCGCCTCATTCCGCCGAAGGTCCGAGGCGCTCACCAATTCCGCGTAAAACCGGCAGCCGTCAGCTGTCAGGGGTTGAGCCCCTTGCTCCGCAGCCACGACATCGGGTCGATGCCGGTGTCCGCGCCGTCCGGGTGGACCTCCAGGTGGAGGTGGGCCCCGGTCACGTTGCCGGTGGCGCCCACGCGGCCGATGACGTCACCCGTGCTGACCTTCTGGCCGACGCTGACGCTGATCGAGGACTGGTGGCAGAACCACAGCTCGGTGCCGTCGTCGAGGGTCAGGATCGTGCGGTAGCCGTACGCACCGGCCCAGCCCGCCTCGGTGATGGTCCCGCTGTGGATCGCCTTGATGAGCGTGCCCGTGGGCGCGGCGAAGTCGAGGCCGGTGTGGTAGCCGGAGGACCACAGCGAGCCTGCCTGACCGAAGGTGCCGGTGATGGTGTACGAGGAGGTCGGCAGCGTGTACTGCCTGGCCAGCTCGGCCAGGCGCGCGGCCTCGGCCTTCCTCTCGGCCTCCTCCTCCGCCTCCTTCTTCGCGGCGGCGGCCTTGGCCTGGGCCTCCTCCTCCGCCTTCTTCTTCGCGGCGGCGGCCTGCTTCTCGGCGGCGGCCGCGGCGTCGGCGGCGGCCTTGCTCTCGATCTGGTCCTGCTGCTGCTCGGCCTGGGCCAGGATCCGGGACCGCAGGACCTCACCGGCGTCCGAGCCGCTCTGCTTGGTCTGCGCGGAAGTCGTACCGACAGTGCTGAGCGCGGTCGCGGTGACCTCGGGGGTGTCATCGTCCGAGAGGAGGGAACCCACCGAGGGCAGGTCGGGCATGGAGATGGACAGCGGCGGCTTGCCGGTGTTGGCGCTGGCCATGCCGCCCGCGCCGACGGCGGCTATGACGCCGACGCCCAGGACGGTGGAGCTGCGGGCGAGTCCGCCGCGCTGCTTTGCGACACGGTGCCGGCCGCGTACGGGTCGGAGGGACTCCTCGGTGGGGTTCCACTCCGTCCAGGGGCCCTCGTCGGTGCGGTACTCGCCGTAGCCGAAGGTCTCGCTGTCACGCTGGCTCGGCACGAACGGGGCTTCTGGGGCAGGCCGGTTGGACGCCACGTGGGCGTGCTCCTTTCCTTCCTTCTCGCCTACCGGGTTAGCTGACGGGTTCGGAGCAGGAAGGTCTCCTACGCGCGTAAACAGCCGTGCGGACACGACGGTCTACGAGCGATTCACCCCAAGTGGTGGTTCCCCGGTTCCCTTGCGGGATTCGGCGCGTGCGCACGGAGCCGACTCTTGTGACGGCTGGGACGACCGCGCTGCGTTATCGAACGTTAATAGACGCGAGGCCTGTATTCCAAGCCGTTCCGCTTGATCATTAACGATTTCCGGCAGGACCAACGCCCCACCACCGGCGAAAAACGGGCGAGTTGACCAGGCACCAGAGACCGCACAGGAGTTGACGGTGTGTCAGTTGTTATGCGCAGGGCGCATGCCTGCTCACACGAGGTGACAACCATCGAACCTCGCCGACAGCCGCGAACCCGGCGGCCCCCGAACACACCGAGGGCCGGAACCCTTTCGGATTCCGGCCCTCGGCCTTCAGTAGCGGGGACAGGATTTGAACCTGCGACCTCTGGGTTATGAGCCCAGCGAGCTACCGAGCTGCTCCACCCCGCGTCGTTGTGTCTTCACTGTACGCCATACGCAGCACAGATGTCGCATCGGTCGTCCCGCCGCCCCGAACGGGGACCACCGTCAGCCCACCAAGTGCCGGTTCGGTGCCTTCGCCGACGTCTCGTACTCGTCGAGCACCACCACGTCCACCCCCGCCCCCTCCAGCAGCCCGCTCCCGTCCGCCCCCGCCACGAACGTGTCCGGCTCCCGCCAGGCCGTCACCACCCGCCGTACCCCCGCCTCCAGGATCAGCCCCGCGCACGGCACCGGCCGGGACGCCCGCCGCGCGCACGGCTCCAGGCTGCTGTATACCGTCGCGGACGCCAGCCGGGGATCTCCCGAGCCGATCTTCGCCAGTGCCGCCTCCTCCGCGTGCACGACGGGATCGTCACCCTCGCGCGAGTGACCGCGGGCCAGCTCCGTGCCGTCCGCGGCGACGATCACCGCGCCGACGCTGAAGGCGGTGCTCGACGGCGGGCACCGGCCGGCCAGTTCGCAGGCGAGGGACAGCCAGTGGCGGTCGGCGGCGGAGGGCAGCAAGCCGGTGCCGGGGGCCGTGGGCTCGTACCGCATGAGGACGACATCCTCGATCCGCCGGGTTTCCGCCAGGCGCAGCCGGCCACCTTGGTAGGCGCCCGGGCCGAAGAGCCGGGGCGCGTCCGGATCGCCGACGAAAAGCGGCGCGAGGACGAGCTGGAGTTCGTCGGCGAGGCCCTGCTGGAGGAGCTGCGTGTGGACGGTACCGCCGCCCTCGACCATGAGACGCTCCACGCCTCGTACGTCGTGCAGGTGTTCCAGAACCCGCCGCCAGTCGAGGCCGGCACCCACCGGAACGACATCGACGTCGAGGCCACGACCGCGGCCGAGGTCAGGGTCGCCGCCGTCGCTGCCGTCGCCGCCGAGGCCGAGGCCGACCGCACGCGCCCGTTCCGCGCCCTTGTCGGTCGTATATACGACCTTCTCACCACCGGTGTGCCAGAACTTCGCTTCCGGATCCAGGTCGCCCGACCCGCTGACCGCGACCTTGAGGGGGTACGCGGGCCGCCCGGCGGCGACACGGTCGGCGCGGCGCTGCGGCGAATTGACCAGCAGGCGCGGATTGTCGGCACGGATCGTCCCGGCGCCGACGAGGATCGCGTCGACGGATGCCCGTACCTCGTCGACGCGGTCGAAGTCGGCCGGGGAGGAGAGCAGCAGGCGTTCGGGGCCGGTGTCGTCGAGGTAGCCGTCGAGGGAGACGGCGGCGGACAGCAGGACGTAGGGATACGGCATCGAACGCGCTCACTCTCGAGGACGGGCCGGGCTTGGTTCAAATTTGAAACAAACCTACACTAGGGGTATGACGACTCGCTGGCTCACCTCCAAGGAGCAGCGCGCCTGGCGCGCGTACATCGCCGCGACGCACCTCCTGGAGGACGCGATCGACCGGCAGCTCCAGCAGGACGCCGGCATGCCCCACCTCTACTACTCCATCCTCGCCAATCTCTCCGACGCACCGGAACACCGCCTGCGCATGACCGACCTCGCCGAGCGCACGAAGATCACCCGAAGTCGGCTGACGTACGCGGTGACCCGGCTGGAGAAGGACGGCCTGCTGCGCCGGGAGAACTGCCGGTGGGACAAGCGCGGCAGCGTCGCCGAGCTGACCGAGGAGGGGATGGCGACGCTGGAGCGCACGGCGCCCGGCCATGTGGCGACCGTACGGGCGTCCTTGTTCGACCAGCTCACCGAGGAACAGGTGGACCAGCTGGAGGAGATCTGCGCGAGCGTCGCACAAGCCCTGGAGAGCGGCGACACCCGCCCGGCCCCGGACGACGTGCCGTGGCGCCGCCGCTCGTCCCCGCCTTGTCCGTGACACCGGCGCACACCTTCATGACACTCACCACAATCCCGTTGCTTCAAATTTAAAGCATGAGGTAGGGTCCGGAGTCGTAGATCTGCTTCAAATCTTAAGCAGATGTGCCCACCGGACCCCTACCCGGGAGAACCCGCATGCCCGACTTCCCCGCCGCCACCCCGCGCTCCCGCGTCCGGGTACCGCTGCGCTTCCACGACGGCTATGGCGTCGACGCCGAACTGGTCACCTTTCACGGACTCACCGACGGCCAGGAACACGTGGCCGTCGTCCTCGGCGACCCGGCCACCGCCCCCGGCACCACCCCGCTCGTGCGCCTGCACTCCGAGTGCCTGACCGGTGACGTCTTCGGCTCGGCCCGCTGTGACTGCGGCCGGCAGCTGCGGGAGGCGGTCGAGCGCATCGCGGACCGCGGCGGCGTGCTGCTCTACCTCCGCCAGGAGGGCCGGGGCATCGGCCTCTACAACAAGCTCGACGCGTACGCCCTCCAGGACCAGGGCCTCGACACCTACGCCGCCAACACCGCGCTGGGCCTGCCCGAGGACGCCCGTGACTACACGGCGGCGGCCCAGATGCTGCAGGCCCTCGGCATCACGTCCCTGGACCTGCTCTCCAACAACCCGGACAAGGCGGACCAGTTGCGCGACCTCGGCATCGACGTCGAGAACCGGGTGCCCACGGGTGTCTTCACCACCGCGCACAACGTCCGTTACCTGCGCGCGAAGGTCCTCCAGACCCAGCACACGCTCCCCCTGGGCGAGCTGACACCACTCCCGGCGACCCACGCGGTCTGACCGGGTACGCCACCCCCTCCCCACCGTCCCCGGCGATCACCACACGCACGGCAACTCGACCTGGATCACGGTGCCGCCGCCGACCGGGCTGGTCACCTCGACCGTCCCGTCGAGCGCGGCGACCCGCCGCCGCATGCCGAGGATCCCCGACCCGTCCCCGCTCTCGTCCGCGCCGCCCCGGCCCTCGTCGCGCACCCGCACCGACAGTCCGCGCCGGGTCCGGGCGAGACGCACCGCGGCCCGCGGTGACCCGCTGTACTTGGCGGCGTTGGTCAGTGCCTCGGCGACCACGAAGTAGGCGGCGGCCTCCACGGCCGCGGGCGCCCGGACGCCCTCGTCCAGTCCGCTGTCGTCCACGGTCACGGCGAGCCCTCCCCCACTCTCGGCTTCGCTCGAGCGGGGGGACCCCCACCCGGCGGCCAGCGCGCGGACGGCGCCGGCCAGTCCGCGGTCGGTGAGGATCGGCGGGTGGATGCCGCGCACCACCTGCCGCAGCTCGGTCAGCGCCTCCTCGGCCTGGTCCTGGGCGTCGTCCAGCAGTTTGCGGGCGGCCTCGGGATCATGGTCGTAGGCGCGTTTGGCGAGCCCGATCCGCATCGACAGCGCGACCAGCCGGGCCTGCGCGCCGTCGTGCAGATCCCGCTCGATACGGCGCAGCTCGGCGCCGTGCGCGGCGATCGCGTCGGCCCGGGTCTCCTTCAGCTCCTCGACCCGCGCGGCCAGCCGGGCCTGCGGGGAAGGCATGAGCAGTGCCGTCGACCAACGGGCCTCCGTGTCCGCGAGCCCCACGATCAACGGCAGGACGACCGCCCGCCGCCGCAGCAGCCCGCACCCCACCCCGTCGACGACGAGCCCGAGGGGCCACAGCGGCAGCGCGAGGGCGAGGAGAGCGCCGTAGAAGTAGTAGGCGAACATCCAGCGCAGATCGGTGCGGGTGCCGGGATCCCGTACGGCGATCCGCAGCCGTTCCCGCAAGGTCCCGTCGAGACTCTGGTACGCCTCCGGAACCGCCCGGCCGGTCCACGAGGCCGTCAACTGCCGCTTGGCGCCGGCGATCCGCCGGATCAGCAGCACCGTCTCGGGCACCATCCAGACACCGACGACCACGACCGCGCCGATGAGGGTGATCAGCAGCACGGTGATGAAGAGCAACATCGCGAACGCCATGGCCGCGGCCACGACCAGGTGCACCGTGGCCCACGCAGCACGCCGCACCGTTTTCCACATGCGGCAACGCTAGATGATCCCCTGGCCGGGGTCGTGGGAGGAGACACCCGGGCGGGGGTGGAGCGGGCTACACCCACTGCCTGGACTCCCCTCCGCCTGGATGAACGTCGTGTTGTCCGTGCCGGCCGGCCGCCCTGGTCTTCGGGCGCCCTCGTCTTCGGGCGACCGGTCACCGCGGCGGCCGCCTGCATCCTTCTGAGCGGAACGATCGGGCCGGCGCAGACCGGTCGAGTGCCGGGCCCCGCTCACCTGCGCGATCTCCTACTTGAAGGCTGCGACGTTGCGCGCGGCCCACTCGGCGAAGGTGCGGGCCGGGCGGCCGAGGACCTGTTCGACGTCGGGGCTCACCCGTTGCTCTGCGGCCTTCGGCGTGCCCAGGACGTCAAGGGTGGCTTCCACGATCGGCTCGGGCATGAACCGCAGCATCTGTGCCCGAGCCTCCGCGCGGCTCTGCTCGACGAACCGCACCGGCTCACCCAGCGCGTCGGCGATCGCCATCGTCTGCTGCCGCGGGGAGACCGGCGCCGGCCCGGTCAGCTCATACGTCCTGCCGGCATGGCCGGTGTCCCGTAACACCACGGCCGCGACCTCGGCGATGTCGGCCGGGTCGACGGTCGGCAGCGCGACGTCACCGAACGGCGCACTGACCATCCGTTGCACGCGGACCATCTCCGCCCACTGCAACGTGTTGGAGTCAAAACCTCCCGGCCGCAGCAGTGTCCATTCCAGGTCCGACGCCGTGACGGCATCCTCCAGCGTCGAGGGGTGACTGCCCGTGGCAACGCCTTGGGAGGACAGCAGGACGACCCGGCCGACCCCACCCGCCCGCGCGACATCGAGAATGTCGCCGACGCTGCCACCGGCCGCTACGAACTCGCCCGAGGTCAGCAGGAACAGGGCGTCGGCGCCGTCGAGCGCGGGCGCGAGGCTTTCCGGCTCGGCCAGGTCGGCCCGCTGATACCGCACGCCCGTCGGCATGTCCCGTGCGGAGATCCCTCGCGACACCGCCGTCACCTGTTCACCGGCCGTGACGAGGGCCCGCACCAGGGGCCGTCCGACGTTGCCCGTAGCTCCAGTGACCACAATCATGTTCGCTCCCGTGGAAAGTCCTCTGTAGGCCCAACGGAAGCTACCGGCACGGGGATAGTAGGTACCTAGAGGAAAGTATTGGAAAGAAGGGCTCACTGTGACCCACAACACGGCTCCGGCGGCTCGTGTCGGCATCACCCCCGAGCAGGCCTGTCCGATCGCCCCGGTGGTCGACATCGTCTTCAGCCGCTGGACCACTCCGATTCTGTGGGCACTTCATGAATACGGGCGTCATCGGTTCGTGGAGCTGGAACGCCGCATCACCACCATCACACCCAAGGTGTTGACCGATCGGCTACGGCAGCTGGAACGCGACGGGCTCGTCGTGCGCACCTACCACCCCGAGGTTCCGCCGCGGGTGGAGTACGAGATCAGCGAACTGGGACGCAGCCTGGCGCCGCTGTTCGCAGCACTCGCCGACTGGTCGGTCAACCTGGACAAGGTGGAGCAGGCCCGGCAGACGTATGACGCCGAAGAGCGCCCCCGCGGCCGTCGGAGCTGAAAGGGCTTCGGGCCCTGAGGGGAGCGGGCTCATCCCGCCCCCCGAGGGGACGGCAGGCCGGTGACCCAGGCGGTGACGGTGACCGTCGTGCCGTGGCCGGGGCGGCTGTCGATGCTGAACTCGTCGACCAGCCGTCTGGCCCCGCTCAGGCCGCTTCCCAGACCGATCCCGGTGGTGTAGCCGTCGGTCATCGCCAGGTCGAGGTCACGGATCCCCGGGCCGGAGTCGGTGAAGGACAGCCGCAGTCCGGGGACGTGCCCCTCGTCCAGCGGGGTGATCTCCATGTGGCCGCCTCCGCCGTGAATGAGGGTGTTGCGGGCCAGTTCGCTGGCGGCGGTGACCAGCTTGGTCTGCTGCACCAGCCCGAAGCCCAGCTCGGCCGCGGTCTGCCGTACTCGCTGCCGTACCCAGGCCAGGTCCACGTCCGAGCCGATGGGAAGGCTCGTCACGGTGGGGTGGTGCGAGGCGTGGGTCACGTGCCCTCCGGCTCTCCCGCGGACGGGGCGGTCGAGGTGGTCCGAGCGGGCAGTTCCCGCGCGGGGTCGTCACCGGGCGGCAGGTGATCAGCCAACAGCGCCAATAGTTGCCGTATGACAAACATTAGCCGCTGGCGTACGACGCGAACAACACGCGACCGGGAAGACCCGACCGCCCTCGCGCCCCACCCTCCTCACGGTCACCGCCCGCGCCAGTCCAGGCACACCAGCAGGGCGTCGTCGTCCGGTGCGGGCCGACCGCGGTGGCCGGTCAGCTCACGCAGGATCGCCCGCGGCACCTCGGCGGCGGGCAGCAGCCGCGTGGCCAGGATCGCCCGGGCCAGCGCGGCGTCCCCGTACGCCTCCCCACCGGGGGAGGCGACCGCGTACACCCCGTCGCTGACGAAGACGAGGCGGTCGCCGGGCTCGACCTGGAACTCCTGGGCCACGTAGTCGGTCTCCTCGAACATGCCGAGGGGCAGCTGCGCCTCGAAGGCGACGCGCTCGACCGTGCCGCCCCGCAGCCGCAGCATCTGGGGGGAGCCGGCGTCCACCACCTGGGCCCGCCCGGTGGCCAGATCGAAGTCGAACATGAGCGCGGACAGATAGCAGCGGCCCCGGTAGTGGGCGTAGACCGCCTGGTCGGCCAGAGCCGCCTGGTCGGCGATGGGGATACCGGCACGCCGCGCGTTGCGCAGGGCGTTGACGGCCAGGTTCGTCAGCAGGGATGCCTCTGTCCCCGCACCCATGCCGTTGGATACGTACAGCATGAGCCGGTCGGCGGTCGCCGACCAGTCGAAGTTGTCGCCGAAGATCGCGTACGCCGGTTCCAGCTGCGCCCCCAGCTCGTACTCCGGGCGCGCGCACGAACGGCCCGGCAGCAGCTGCCACTGCATCTCCGCGGCCAGGGTCAGCCGGTCCTTGCGGCGTGCCTGCAGATACAGGTCCGTGTCCCGCTCGGCCACGACCACCTCGTGCCCCAACACCTCGGCGACCTCCGCCAGTTCGGCCAGGCAGCCACGGACGTGGTCCCCGTCCGGCAGGGTCACCGACAGGACGCCGAGCCGGTCCCCGCGCACGGTGACCGGCAGATGGACGCGCGCCAGGCCGTCCGCGCGCTCCTCGACGAACGGCTCCTGCGCGCCGAAGGCTCGGCCGGCCGGGCTGTTGTGCACCGGCAACGGTTCCAGGGTGTGCGGCAGCACGGACACCGGCTGCAGCACCGTCAGGCCGTAGTCGGCCATGAAGAGCTCGACGGAGTCCGCCGCGTACTGCTCCGCCAGCACACGACGGACCGCGTCGAGCAGTTCGTGGGGCGCCGCTGTGCGCAGAGCGCGCTCAACGACGACAAATCTGTTCACATTGGTAAATGCATTGGCAAACACGTTGGTAAACACACCAATCCTTAGCCGAACGATCGCAGGGCAGCAGGTCGTGCCCACCTGACGGACGCGAGCGACTCAGGCGGCAGTGCCGGTCAGCTGGTCCCTCCGTGGCCCGTCCGCACCCCTAGTTGTACTGCCCAGGCAGGTTGGTCGAATCTGTGCGGCGACACGGCCTGATTCTGTGAGATGACGAAGGCCTCCGGTTGTGGAGTGGAGC
>NZ_JBITIY010000033.1:0-24735 GCF_044459385.1 Streptomyces sp. NPDC050287
CCAGGCAGCGGCCGACAGATCAACGCCAAGGCAACAACGCCAGTCGAAGCACGGGTCAGGCCACCACCCGAAGCGGCACCTGACCATCCTCACAGTCGAAGCACGAGCCGACCCGGCCCATGGACTGGGTGACGCGCAGTCGACGGCAGGCGCGGGCGAACTTGCGTGAGGCGTACTCGCTGCCGCGGTCCGAGTGGAAGATCACGCCACGGACGGCGCCGCCGCGGGTGGCCGCTGCCATGTTCAGCGCGGCCACGACCAGGTCCGCGTCGTGGTGGGCACCCATCGCGTAGCCGAGCAGGCGCCGGGAGAACAGGTCGATGACCGTGGCGAGGTAGAGCTTGCCCTCCTCGGTGACGATCTCCGTCATGTCACCCGCCCAGACGAGATCGGGTTCCTCGGCAGTGAAGTCCCGTTTGACGAAGTCCGGTGCGGCCGGCCGCTTGCCCGGCCTGGTCAGCCCGCTTCTGCGTCTGAGCACCCGTGCGACGAGGCCGAGTTCGGCCATCAGCTTCGCGACGGTGTTCACCGAGATGCGCCAGCCCTTGCGGACCAGCAGGATGAAGATCTTCGGTGATCCGTAGGTGCCGCGTGACTCGGTGAAGATCTCCTCGATCTCGTCGGCCAGCAGCTGCCTGCGCACCTCACGCCCGGTGGGTGGGCGATGGCGCCACTTGTAGAACCATGACTCGCTCACGCCCAGGGCGCGGCACGAGACGGTGTGCGGGATGCCGTGCTCGGTCCTGTTGTCGCTGATCACCCCGGCCACGGCGGCCGGGTCCGCCGCAGCTACTTCACCCACAGGACCATGCAGCGTTTGAGGACATCGCGCTCCATCCCCAGCTCCTTGTTCTCCTTCTGCAACGCCGCGTTCTCCGCCGTCAGCCGGGCGATCAACGCGTCCTGGTCCTCCGGTGTGGCCTTCTCGGGCCCGCTTCGCCCGCGAGACCCAGCTCGCCAGGGTCGTCTCGTTGATCCCCAGATCCTCCGCGACCTCGGGGACCGGCTTCCCGGTCTCCGTCACGATGCGTACCGCCCCCTCACGAAACTCCGCCGTGAACTTACGACGCTTCTCCGCCATGACAACCAACATCCCCTGCTGTCACGGACTCCACGCTACGAGGGGACCCTCACCGGGCCGGGGCTGCCGGCGGCGCAGCGCGTTGGCGTAGGCCTGCCCGAACTTGGCGCACCAGCGACGCACCGTCTCGTAGGAGACGACGACACCGCGCTCGAGCATCAGCTCCTCGACCTCGCGGAACGACAGCGGGAAGCGGTGGTACAGCCACACACAGTGGGAGATGACCTCGACCGGGTACCGATGCCCCTTGTACGACAGCGACACGCTCCCCACCGACGACCCTTCCCAGGCTGTTCACCAGAAGATCATCCCACCGGTCAGCCAACGTGACAGTGCCTTCCGGCGCCGTCCGAGGCCCCGGGCAGCGCGAACTCCGGGCCGTGCCGGACCGATCCGGCGTGGTGGGTGGTCCGTACCCCGATCACCCCCTCGGCCGGGGACCAGCACTCAGTGGTGAGCAGGGCGCTGTTGAGGGTGTCGCCGCGGTGCCGCACGTGCTTGACGGGTGCGTACAGGGTCAGCCGTTGTTCGTCGGCCTGCACATCGGATACCTCGGCGGCGTAGCGGGCGGTGCAGCCAGTAGCCGTCGGTGAACTTCATCAGGAGGGTGCTCCGTTCGTACGGGGTGCGTCATGGTGTGGGCTGGAAGCGTGCGCTGCCTCGTGCGGACGGAGCCGGCCGGCGAGGCTGGAAGGGAGGCGGCGCTGGTGCTGCTGGGCCGCGCCGATCGGCCGACCGCCGTTCTCACCGCCAACGATCTGCGGGCCCTGGGCGTCTACCAGGCGGCTCGGGTGTTGCGGCTGACCATCCCCGGCGATCTGAGCGCGGTCGGATTCGACGACCTGCCGGTGGCTTCCTGGGTGGAGCCGCCGCTGACGACGGTTCAGCAGCCCCTGGTGGAGCCGGTCGAGTGCACGTGCTATCCCTTCGGACAGGTGGGCGGGGGCCTGTGGCGGTCCGGAGGCACCGGGACCGCCACAGGTGTCTGCAGGCCCTAGCGAACCAGGGGTGCGTAGTCGAACCAGTCGAAGTGGGCGGTCCCGGTGGCGGCGTAGAGGCTGATGACGCGTCCGGTGAAGCCGCCGGCGACCTCGGTGGAGAGGTAGCGGCCGTCCAGGGTGGCCAGCTCGGTCGCCGTTCCGTCGGCGGACTCGAAGCCGAAGACCAGGGAGTCCGGGCCGGTGCGCGCGCCGTGCGGCTCGGGGGCGGGTCCGGTGCGGACGAAGAGGGTCACCGGGCCTGCCGGGAGGGTGTGTTCGGCGGTGACGGTGCGCAGCGAGCCGATCCTGGCGATGACCGAGAGCCGGCCCCCGGGGGCCGACTCGATGCTGTAGTGGTGGAACTCGTCCAGGCGCACGGCGAGCCCCCCGCTGCCCTCGGCCGTATCGATCAGGGTGCGGGCACGGAAGGCGAGGTGCTGCTGGCGGCGGCCCAGCAGGACCACGTCGGGCTCGTCCAGGGAGGCGCCGCGGGCGCGCAGGGTCAGCCAGCTGTCGCGCTCCTTGGTGCTGACCAAGTCGGTGGGCCGGTCGCGCAGGGAGATCCAGTGGTGTGCCAGGTCGCCGGGCTCGAAGTCGTCCCGCTCCGGCTCGGGGGTGGGGGCCGACACCGGCCAGGGCAGCTCGGCGCGCTCCACGCCGACCTCGCCGATCACGGGCCAGCCGTCCTCCCAGCTGACCGGGGCCAGGAAGGTCTCGCGGCCGAGTACGTGCCAGCCGGGGGTGCCGCCTTGGGGCCGGACGGCCAGCAGCAGCATCCACCAGCTGCCGTCGGGCGCCTGCACCAGGTCGGCGTGGCCGGTGTTCTGGACCGGCTTGTTGGTGCCGCGGTGAGTGAGGATCGGGTTGGCCGGGCACGGCTCGAAGGGGCCGCTGGGGGAGGGGCCGCGGGCGATGGAGACGCTGTGGCCGCGTTCGGTGCCGCCCTCGGCGAGCATCAGGTACCAGTGGTCGCCGATGCGGTAGAGGTGCGGCGCCTCGGGCGCGGTGGCACCGGGGGTGCCGGACCAGACGGGGTAGGGCTCGCCGAGGATTTCGCCGGTAGAGGGGTCGAGGCGGACCTGGGCGACCCCGGCGTAGGTGCACCAGCAGGTGCCGTCCTCGTCCCAGGCGAGGTCGGGGTCGATGCCGGGGACGCCGGGGACGCGGACGGGATCGGACCAGGGGCCTGCCGGGTCGGTCGCGGTGTAGACCATGTTGCCGCCGCCAGAGGCGACATTGGTGACGATCAGCCAGAAGCGACCGTCGCGGTGGCGCAGGGTAGGGGCGTAGAGGCCGCCGGAGGAGGGGGTGTCCGGAGGGAGGTCGAGCTGGCTGGGGCGGTCCAGGGCATTGCCGATCTGGGTCCAGTTGACCAGGTCGCGGCTGTGGAAGACGGGCAGGCCGGGGAAGTACTCGAAGCTGGAGCAGACGAGGTAGTAGTCCTCGCCGACCCGGCAGACGCTGGGGTCGGGATGGAAGCCCGGGATCACCGGGCTGGTGGCGGAGGTCATCGGTGTGAAGTCCTTGGCGGCGTGGTGGGTGGGTGGGTGGGCGCCGTTCAGGGCGCGAACGTCAGCGCGGCGAGACGCTGTTCACCGGTGAGTACGACCGTCAGTTCGCTGAGCGTGCCGTGCTGGTGGCTCAGGGCGGCGCTGACGGTGGTCCAGGTGTACCGGTCGCCGGTCGAGTCCACCGGCAGTGCAGCGAGCAGCAGTCCGTCCGCGTAGACGTCCAGGCCGGCCGGGCCGGGCGCGGTGCGGGAGACCTCGGCGGTCAGCGTGGCCGCGCCGGTGAGGTCCACATGGCGGAAGACCAGCCGCGCGGCCTGGTTCGCGGCAGGCGTCACCGCGTCCCCGTCGGTGCGGCCGGCGTCGACGATGACGGCGTCGCGGTAGTCGTCGAAGTCCACGGCACGCAGTGGCCGGCCGACGGCCCGGCGGGGAGCGGGGGCCGTTCCGTCCACGGTGAACCGGGCGGTGAGCACGGGGTCGGCGGCGCTGCGGGCGACGAGCAGTTCGTAGCAGCCGGGGTCCACCGTGAAGGCGCCGGTGGCGACGTCCCAGTGGGCCAGTGCCTGCTCGACGGGCAGCCGGAACTCCAGCTCGGCCCATTCGCCGGGTTGCAGCCGGACCTTGCGGAAGTCGGCGAGGCGCAGCAGTGGCGCCTCGTAGCGGGCGTCCAGCGCGCGGACGTAGAGCTGGACGGTCTCCAGGCCGGCCCGCTCGCCCCGGTTTCCCAGGGAGACCCGGGCCGTGACCGTTCCGTCCTGGGGCAGGCGGTCGGCGTCGAGGGCGAGCCGGGAGTAGCTGAAGTCGGCGTAGGAGAGCCCGTGGCCGAAGGGGTAGAGGGCGGGGGTGCGGTGGTACTGGTAGGTCCAGCCGGCCTTGATGATGTCGTAGTCGAGGCGCTCGGGCAGTTCGTCCTCGCCCTGGTACCAGGTCTGCGGGAGGCGGCCTGACGCGTCGGCCTCCCCGCTCAGCACGCGGGCGAGGGCGCGGCCGGTCTCCTGGCCGGCGTGCGAGGTCCACAGGATGGCAGGGACGTGCCCGGCTGCCCAGTCCAGCGCGTAGGGGTAGCTGGACATGACCACCAGGACGGTGTCCGGCTGGGCGGCGAGGACCGCGCGCAGCAGGCGGTCCTGGTTCGGCGGGAGGTTAAGTCCGGCCCGGTCCTGGGTCTCCCGGCCGTTGATGTGCGGGTCGTTGCCCAGGACGACGACCGCGGTGTCCGCCGCGGCTGTGGCGGCGACGGCCTCGGCGACGCCGTCACGGACGACGGTGCGGGTGAGGACTGCTGCCACCTCCGGCGACTCTCCGGACATGGTGACGGCGCCGGTGGCGGCGTGGACCTGCGCGTACCGGCCGGTGAGGACGCTCCGCAGCAACTCGCCCCCGTCGCCGTCGGGTTCGAGCCGGAAGGTCTCGTGGACGTCCCACTCGCCGGGCTGGTCCCGGTCGGCGGCTACCCGGCGGTCGTCGTCGCGCAGGGAGGCGTAGCGGCCGGTGGCGGCCGAGCAACAGGGTGAGCACCCCGAGATCCCAGTCGAAGAGGTCGAACTGGGCGGCCGGGTCGCTGTCCTGGGCATCCGCCACGGTCAGCAGTCCGTCTGGGCCTGCGGCGGTCAGCGCCCGGCCGTCCGCGGTGCGCAGCACGATCCGGTCCACGCCCTCCACGCCCTGGACGCCGAGGCCGTCGGCGACGGTGATCCGGTAGGGGTGGCTGCCGCTGTACCAGTCCTCGAACAGGGTGCAGGCCAGTGGGCCGACGACGGCGACCCGGCGGTCGGCGGGCAGTGGGAGCAGCCCCTCGTTCTTCAGCAGCACCACGGATTCGGTGGCCGCGCGCAGGGCGAGCTCCTGGTGGGCGGGGGAGTTGACGACCTCCCAGCCGATGCCGGCGTAGGGGTCGTGCTCGGGGTCGAACTCGCCCAGGCGGAAGCGGATCGACAGCTGGCGACGCACGGCCAGGTCCACGTCGTCCATGGTGAGCAGGCCGCGTTCGAGGGCTTCGGTGATGCGGCCCACGGTGACGGAGGAGTCCTCGCCGTGGTCGGTGAAGGAGTCGATGCCGGCCCTGAGGGCGGCAGCGTGCGACTCCGCGTGGTCCTCGTAGTAGTGCTCGGGATCGACCAGGTTGGACGGGGCCTCGGCGTCGCTGACCACGAACAGCTCGTGCCCGGTGGGTTCGGCCCAGCGCCGCAGCTGCTGCTCGATCAGCGGACTGACGTGGCAGGGACGGCCGTTGACGAGGTTGTACGCGGCCATGACGCCGGTGGCGGTGCCGGTGGCGATGGCGAGCCTGAAGGCGGCCAGGTCGTACTCGTGCAGCACCCGGGGGCGCAGCCCGGAGGAGGTGGTGCAGCGGTCGTCCTCGTTGTTGTAGCCGAGGAAGTGCTTGAGCACGGGGGCGGTGCGCAGATGCTCCGGGTCGTCGCCGGACATGCCCCGGCAGAAGGCGTCGCCGAGCCGGGCGGAGTGCGCGGGGTCCTCGGAGTAGCCCTCCTCGTTGCGTCCCCAGCGCGGGTCGCGCAGCAGGTTCACCACCGGCGCCCAGCCCTGGAGGCTGTTGCGGCCGGTGCCGACGATCGGCGGGCGGTGGTGGTGGAAGGCGCGCTGTTCGACCGAGACGGCCTCGGCGACCTCGCGGACCAGGCTCTCGTCCCAGCTCGCGCCAAGGCCCACGGCCTGCGGGAAGGTGGTGGCCTCGCCCAGCCAGGCGACGCCGTGCAGGGTCTCGGTGCCGGTGCGGAACTCGCCGACTCCCAGCCGGGGGATCGCCGGGGAGTACTGGTGCAGCATGGCGATCCGCTCCTCGGCCGTGAGCTGGGAGAGCAGCTCGTCGACGCGCTGGGCCAGAGGCAGCCCGGGATCGCGGAAATGGGGCGTGGCGGACACGGCGGCAGTGCTCACAGGTGAGGATCCCTCGCAGAACGGGCAGTCGGGCCGACAGGCGCGGTCGCGCAACCCTGCCGGTGGTGAAGCCCTTCGACGCTGACAGGCGATCACACCAGCGTCAAGAGAAAGTTTCGTTGGTAGTCACCGGAAACTTTAAGTTGTCGTTTCTCTGTGCATGCCTTGCCCTCCGGGAAAGTGGCGCTTAACCTCTCGGCAACATCGAAGCGCTTCGACGGCTTCCGGCGGACAGGCCGTCAGTTCCCTGCAAGGGTCCGGCTGCACTACAGCGCATCTGCACGACGCTCGACTCCTCATCCCACCCTCGAAGGGCAGCCCATGAGCATCGCCATGAGTCGTAGAACTTTCGTGAACGGCGCGGTCGCTGTGGCGGGAGCCGCCGCCCTGTCCCCGGTGCTCTCCGCCTGCGGCGGGGGCAAGTCCTCCAGCAGCAAGGGCGGCGCCAACAGCAAGGCCGGTCTGGCCGCGGTGCTTCCCGCCTACGTGGCGAGCACGGCGGTCAAGCCGGACATCCCCTCGGTGACCGGGGCCGCAGGTTCCTTCACCGACCCGGGCTACCTGACCTACCCGGCCCACCCGGTCGCCACCGTCTCCGGCATACCGGGCAAGGGCGGCAGCTACACCGCGGTCACCCCCATGTGGGACACCCTCCCGCCCGCGGGCAACTCGTTCTACCAGGCCATGAACAAGGCGCTGGGCATCAACCTCACCATGAAGCCGGCGAACGGCAACGACTACGCGACCATCATCCCGACGATGACCGCGGCGAAGAAGCTGCCGGACTGGATCAACCTGCCCAGCTGGTGGAACAACACCTTCAACATGGGTGGGCTGGTCGGGACCCAGCTGGCGGACCTCACGCCCTACCTGGCCGGGGAGAAGATCAAGAAGTACCCCAACCTGGCGGCGATCCCGACCCTCGCCTGGCAGGTCAGCGCCTGGGAGGACAAGATCTACGGCATTCCCACCTTCGCCAGCGGGATGCCGCTGTCCGGATCGGTGTTCTACCGCCGGGACATCCTGGAGGCCAAGGGGATCACCGCCGACCAGGTCAAGTCCGCCGAGGACTACATGAACCTGGGCAAGGAGCTGACCGACGCCAAGGGCGGAGTCTGGGCGTTCGGCGAGGTCTGGACCTCCCTGTACCAGGCATGGGGGCTCCCGGACAAATACAAGGTGGTGGACGGCAAGCTGGTCCACTTCTACGAGATGCCCGAAATGCTGGAGGCCCTCGACTGGCACTACCGGCTGGCCAAGGCGGGATACGTGCACCCTGACGCGCTGGCCGGCAACACCAACAACGCCAGCACCCGCTTCTACGCGGGCAAGGCCCTGATCCAGGGTGGCGGCACCGGGGACTGGAGCCTCAGTGACTACCAGTCCGGAACCGCTGCGAACAAGAACTACCGCCGGGACGCCTTCAACATCATCGCTGCCGATGGCAAGTCCGACCCGCAGATCTTCCTCGGGGCCTCCACCAGCATGCTGAGCTACTTCAACGCCAAGCTCTCCGGTGACCAGATCCAGGAACTGCTCGCGGTCGCCGACTACCTGTCCGCCCCCTTCGGCTCGGCCGAGTACACGATGGCCAACTACGGCGTCGAGGGCGTCCACTACACCCTGCAGAACGGTCTGCCCACGTACACCGCCGAGGGCAAGAAGACCGCTCTGCCGAAGACCTTCCCGTTCCTGGGCGCGGGTCCCTCGGTGGTGTTCAATCCGGGTGCCGAACAGGTCACCCGCGACTCCCTCGCCTGGTGCACTGCTGCGAGCAAGCACGCCTACAAGCCGGTCTTCTACGGCATGAACATCACCTTGCCGGCGCGCTTCAGCACCATCGCCAACGCCCAGTCCGTCCAGGACGCCATCAAGGACGTCACCCACGGCCTGAAGAAGGTCTCCGACTACCAGGCGGCACTGGCCAGTTGGAAGAGCAGCGGCGGTGACCGGCTCAACGCGTGGTACCAGACCGAGATCCTCGACAAGCTCGGCACGGGTCAGTAGTCCGCACCAGCAGGCGGCGCCACGCAAGGAGAAACCGTGACCGTGACATCCACCATCAAACCCAAGAAGACCCAGGGGAGCCGCAGAGCCGAGCGAGCGGCCGGCGCGCGGAGCGGCCGGGCGGACAAGGGCCTCCCGGGGACCAGGATGACCTGGCGGATCCGGCTGCGCCGGGACAAGTCACTGATCATCATGACCCTCCCGGTCGTGGCACTGCTGCTGGTCTTCAACTACGCGCCGCTGTTCGGCCTGATCACCGCCTTCGAGTACTACGACCCGCTGGTCGGGGTGATGCACAGCGACTGGGCCGGTCTCGACCAGTTCCAGCAGTTGTTCAACGACCCGGTGTTCTGGGCGGCGCTGCGCAACACCGTGTGGCTGAGCTTCGTCCAGCTGGTCCTCTTCTTCCCGGTTCCGGTCGCCCTCGCACTGATGCTCAACTCGGTGATGAGCCCCCGGATCCGCAACTTCATCCAGTCCGTGGTCTATCTGCCGCACTTCTTCTCCTGGGTGCTGGCCATCACCGTCTTCCAGCAGATGCTCGGCGGGGCCGGCGTGCTCAACCACCTGCTCGCCCAGCACAATCTGGGCAGCTGGGACATCATGACCAACCCCCGCACCTTCGCGCTGCTGATCTCCGGCCAAGCGGTGTGGAAGGAAGCGGGCTGGGGGATCATCGTCTTCCTCGCCGCGCTGGCCGCGGTGGACCAGAACCTCTACGAGGCCGCCGCGGTGGACGGGGCCGGCCGGTGGCGGCGGATGTGGCATATCACCCTGCCCGGCATGCGCGGCGTCATCGTGCTGATGCTGGTGCTGCGGCTGGGCAACGCGCTCAGCGTCGGCTTCGAGCAGTTCCTGATCCAGCGCAACGCCGTCGGCCACGACACCGCCGACGTCCTGGACACCTTCTCCTTCTACTACGGCATCGCCACCAACAACTACAGCTACGGCGCGGCGGCCGGACTGTTCAAGAGCGTGATCTCGCTGCTGCTGATCTGGGGAGCCAACAGGCTCGCACACGCCTTCGGTGAGGACGGGTTGTACCGCAAATGAGCCAGACACTCAGTGACACCCCGACCCCGGCCCTGACGCTCCGTCCTGACCGGCACCCCAACCGCCCGGTGTGGGAGGAGCCCCCCACGGCCGTCGGGCAGGGCCTCAAGGGCGGCGTGCTGCTGCTGGTGCTCGCCGCGGTCCTTGTGCCGCTGTGGATCGTCGTGGTCACCAGCTTCTCCACCCCCGGCGCCATCAACCGGGCCGGCGGCCTGGTCATCTGGCCCGACGGGCTGACGGTGGCCGCCTACCACCAGATGCTCGTCGATGGGCCGGTCACCCGGGCCGTCCTGGTCAGCCTGGGCATCACCGTCGTCGGCACCCTGCTCTCCATGACGGTCTCGGTGCTGTGCGCCTACGGGCTGTCCCGCTCCCGTTCCTTCGGCCACCGCACCATCCTGCTGGTGCTCGTCATCACCATGTTCGTCGGCGGCGGCCTCATCCCCACCTACCTGGTCGTCACCGCCCTCGGCGGCTACGGACAGTACTGGGCGCTGATCCTGCCCAGCTCGGTCTCCGTCTTCAACATCCTGGTGCTGCGCTCCTTCTACTCCGGAACCGCCTCCGACCTCATCGACGCCGCCCGCATGGACGGCTGCACCGAGTGGCGCATCCTGTGGTCGATCGTGCTGCCGACCTCCCGCGCGGTCACCGCGGTGGTGGCGCTCTTCTACGCGGTGGGCTACTGGAACTCCTTCTTCAACGTGATGCTCTACATGCCGACCGACAGCACCAAGTGGCCACTTCAGTACGTGCTGCTCCAGTACGTCAGCAACGGGATGACCATGCCAGGCGCCACCAACGGCGGATTCGGCTCCCTGCACACCCAGACCGCGCCGCTCTCCCTGCAGATGGCCGTGGTGGTGCTGACCCTGGTGCCGATCCTGATGGTCTACCCCTTCATGCAGAAGCACTTCAAGACCGGCATGCTCACCGGCGCGATCAAGGGCTGACCGGCATGGTGACACTGGCAGAAGTGGCCGAGGCGGCAGGCATCTCCCCGAGCACCGTGAGCTACGTCCTCAGTGGCAAGCGGGCGATCTCCGCACCGACGAAGACCAGAGTGGAGGCGACGATCGCCCGCCTCGGCTACCACCCCAACGCCGGGGCCAGGGCGCTGGCCGGAAGACGCTCGCACATCCTCGCGCTGGTGGTGCCGCTGCGCACGGACATCTACGTCCCGGTGATGATGGAGATCGCCATCTCGGTCACCGGCGGCACGCCGGTTCGGCTACGACGTCCTGCTGCTCACCAATGACGAAGGATCGGCGGGGGTGCGCAGGGTGGCCGGCAGCGGACTGGCCGACGGCGTGATCCTGATGGACGTCCAGCTCGACGACCCCCGCATCGCCGTACTGCGCGAGACCGGGGCACCGGCGGCCCTGATCGGGCTGCCCGGCGACCCCAGCGGACTCGCCTGCGCGGACCACGACTTCGCGTACGCGGGTGCGCTCTGCGCCGAGCACCTGGCCGAGCTGGGGCATCGGGACGTCGCCTTCATCGGCTACGCACCAGCGGTCTACCAGCGCCACTCCGGCTACGCGGAACGGACCCTGACCGGCTTCCAGGACGCGGCGGCGGCCCTCGGCCTGCGGGTGCTGCACCGTCCCTGCGAGGGCACCTTCGAATCCGTGGCCGGGGTGGTCAGCCGGATCCTGGCCGACCGTCCCGACACCACCGGATTCGTCGTCCAGAACGAGGGCGCGATCCAGCCGCTGCTGTCACTGCTGCGGGCCTCCGGGCGGGTCGTCCCCGAGGACGTCTCGGTGGTGGCGCTGTGCCCCGAGGCCCTGGCCGAGCAGTGCTCACCGCGGCTCACCACGGTCACCGGTCCGGCCGGGGAACTCGGCGCCCTCGCCGTGGAACTGATCGCCGACCGGCTGGCCGGGCGGCCCACGAAGGAGGTCACCCTGCTCGCGCCGGTGCTGACGCGCCGTGAGAGCACCGGTCCGGCACCGCGCACGCAGCCCGTCCCCGGCCTCGCCCCTACCCGAAAGAGTGTGAAGTGAGCACCAGCAGACTCACCGCCCGGCTGGGCGGCCTCGCCTTCGGCGGCGACTACAACCCGGAGCAGTGGGACCAGGAGACCTGGAAGGAGGACGACGCCCTGATGAGCCGGGCGCGGGTCAACCTCGCCACCCTCGGCGTCTTCTCCTGGGCGCTACTGGAACCCGAGGAGGGCCGGTACGAGTTCGCCTGGCTGGACCAGCAGCTCGACCGGCTGCACAGCTACGGCGTCGCCGTGGACCTGGCCACCCCCACTGCCTCCCCGCCGCCCTGGTTCACCCTGGCGCACCCGGATGCGATGCCGATCACCGCCGAGGGAGCCGGGCTCGTCCACGGCAGCCGGGACACCTACTGCCTGGCCGCTCCCGCCTACCGGCGGGCCGCGCGCGGGATCGCCACCGCCCTGGCCGCCCGCTACGGCGAGCACCCGGCGCTCGCCCTGTGGCATGTCCACAACGAGTACGCCGCGATCTGCTACTGCGACCACGCCGCCGCCGGCTTCCGGCGCTGGCTCCGCGAGCGCCACGGCAGCCTGGATGCCGTCAACGCGGCCTGGGGGACCGCCTTCTGGAGCCAGCGCTACGGCAGCTGGGAGGAGATCCTGCCGCCCCGGGCCACCCAGTGGCACCACAATCCGGCCCAGGTGCTCGACTTCCGGCGCTACTGGTCCGACGAGGCGCTCGCCGCCTACTGCGAGCAACGTGACGCCATCCGCGTCCACAGCGACCTGCCGGTCACCACCAATCTGATGCTGCCCGGCTACCAGAACCTGGACCTGTGGGCCTTCGGCCGTGAGCTGGACTTCGTCAGCATCGACCACTACCCGATCGCGCCGGGCGTGGACGCCGCCGCCGACACCGCCTTCGGCGGCGACCGGGCGCGTTCCTTCGGCGGCGGAAAGCCCTGGCTGCTGATGGAGCAGGGCACCTCCACGGTGTACGGGGAGAACGCCACCCTGCCCAAGGAGCCGGGCGAGATCCTGCGGCACTCGGTGCAGCACCTGGCCCACGGCGCTGACGGCGCGCTGTTCTTCCAGTGGCGCCAGTCCAGCTCGGGGGCCGAGATCTGGCACTCGGCGATGGTCCCGCACGCCGGGGCGGACTCGCGGATCTTCCGCGAGGTCTGCGAAACCGGGGAGGTGGTCGCGCGACTGGCCGAGCTGGCCGGCTCCAAGGTCGTCGCCGAGGCCGCCGTGCTGCACGACACCGACTCCTGGTGGGGACTCGAGAGCCAGGGCCTGCCGTCGAAGGATCTCGACTATCCCGGCACCCTGCGCCGCGCCCACCGCGCCCTGTGGGACGCCGGCGTCACTGCCGACTTCGCCCACCCCGACTCCGACCTGTCCGCGTACCGGCTGGTCATGGCGCCCGCACTGCACCTGCTCTCCGACGCCGCGGCCGAGAACCTGCGCGGCTACGTCCAGCAGGGCGGCACCCTGCTGGTGCAGTACTTCAGCGGCGTCGTCGACGAGAACTACCGGGCCAGGACCGGTGGCTACCCGGCAGAGCCGCTGCGTGAGGCGCTGGGAATCCGGGTCGAGGAGCACCGCCCGCTGGCGGCGGGGGCCGTGCTGAGCCTGCCCGACGGCATGGCGGCAGGCGCCTGGAGCGAGTACCTCCGCACCGAGGGCGCGGACACCGTCGCCGCCTACGCCGACGGAGGCCCCGCACTGACCCGCGCCGCCTACGGCGAGGGCGCCGGTTGGTACCTCTCGACCAGGCTGGACGACGCCGGATACTCCGCACTGGTGCGCCGCCTGCTGTCCGAAGCCGAGGTCCGACCCCTCGTGCCCGGCCTGCCGCCCGGCGTGGAGGCGGTCCGCCGCAGCGCCGACGACGGCCGCTCCTGGCTCTTCCTGCTCAACCACGGCCGCGAGCCCTGGCACGTCCCGGTCGTCGGCTGGGATGTCTTGACAGATCGTCAGGCAGCGGATGGGGGCGTGACATTGTCCCCCGGAGGCGTTGCCGTGCTCCGGCTGCCGTGATGCGCAACGACTCACACCGTCCCACCCCCGATCCATGACGTGAGGAATACGACATGCCCCTGACTGACCTCGGCCCCGAAGACCTGGTCGGCTACCGTCCGAAGTCGCCCGCCCCCGACGACTTCGACGCCTTCTGGCAGCGCACCCTCGCCGAGGCCCGCGCCCAGGGCGGCGCGGTGAAGACCGAGCGGGTCACCGAGCAGTACGGACTGCGCACCGTCGAGGTCGACGACGTGTACTTCCCCGGCTGGAACGGCGAGCCGGTCGCCGCCTGGCTGCTGCGCCCGCGCGGGGTAGAGGGCCCGCTGCCCGTGGTCGTCACCTACCAGGGCTACAGCGGCGGCCGCGGACTGCCCACCGAGCACCTGTTCTGGTCGGCTGCCGGGTACGCCAGCTGGTCGTCGACACCCGAGGTCAGGGCCACGACACCCCGGACCGGGGGATGGGCGACTCCACCCAGTGGTCCGAGGGCTTCATGACCAGGGGCATCGACTCGCCCGAGAACTACTACTACCGGCGGCTGATGACCGACTGCGTGCGCGCGGTGGACGCGGTCGCCGAGCTTCCCGGGATCGACGGCGGCCGGATCATCGTGGCCGGCGGCAGCCAGGGCGGCGGACTCTCCCTCGCCGTGGCCGGCCTGATGACTGATCACATCGCTGCCGTACTCCCCGATGTGCCCTTCCTGTGCCACTTCCGCCAGGGCGCCCGGATCGCCTTCGAGGGGCCCTACCAGGAGCTCGTCAAGTACCTGCGCTGGCACAGCCGGCACAAGGTGCAGCCGACCTTTGCCACCCTCGACTACTTCGACGGCGTGCATTTCGCCCAGCGGGCCACCGCCCCTGCGCTGTTCAGCGTCGGCCTGATGGACCCCATCTGCCCGCCGTCCACCGTCTACGCCGCCTTCAACCACTACGCAGGCGTGGACCGCACCATCACCGTCTGGCCGTTCGCCGACCACGGCGGCGGCTACGGCTCCACCCCCGGGATCCAGCTGGCCTGGCTGCGCGAGCGCGGCCTGGTGCCCGGCGCCACCCGAGAGGACGTACCCCAGTGACGCACGGCACAGCGCAGACGATCCGCTGGGGCCACCCGGCCCTGGCCATGGAGATCGCCCTGGACGAGGACGGCGCCGCCCGACTCGTCCACCTCGGGACACCCGAAGAGGCGGTCGGCGCGAGGCGCCCCGGCGCACCGCTGCCGCTGGTCGAGGTGACGGCGGGGGGCCAGGGCCGGCACCTCATCGACACCAACCTCGCCTCGCGGCTGCGGCACCGCTCCCACCGCGCGGGCCGTGACGGCGACTGGCACACGCTGAGCGTCGAACTCCACGACCCCGGCACCGGGCTCACCGCCGAGGTGCGCTACCGCTCCCCGGACGGCCTGCCGGTGCTGCGCAGCGAGGTGGTCCTGCGCAACGAAGGGCCGGATGCGCTGCAACTGGAGTCGGTCAGCTCGCTGGTGACCGGCTGCCTCACCCAGGACGGACCGGCGGGCCTGGACTCCGCCGACCTGATGTGGGCGGAGAACGAGTGGTTCACCGAGCTCCGCTGGAAGCAGGAGCCGCTGCGGGAGTCCTCGCCCGCCCTCAACGGCCGGGTCGTGACCGGCCAGGGCGTCCGGTCCAGCAGCCGGTTCCTCCCCATGGGCGGCCTGACCGACCGTCACTCGGGTCGCACCTGGCTGTGGCAGATCGAGCACAACGGCGGAGGCTGGCGCTGGGAGTGCGGCGTCCGCGACGAGACGGCCTACGTGGCGCTGTTCGGTCCCACCGACGCCAATCACGGCTGGCGGCACCTGCTGGAGCCGGGGGCCGAGTTCCGCACGGTGCCGGTGGCGCTCGCTTTCGCTGCGGACGGCGGCCCCGACGAGGCATTCGCCACGCTCACCCGATACCGCCGGATCACCCGCCGCCCGCACCGAGACCACCTCCACCTGCCGGTGGTCTTCAACGACTACATGAACTGCCTGATGGGCGACCCCACCACGGCCAAGCTGCTGCCGCTGGTCGATGCTGCGGCCGAGGCGGGGTCGGAGTACTTCGTCATCGACGCCGGCTGGTACGACGACGATAACGGCCACTGGTGGAGCACCGTCGGCACCTGGGAGCCCGCCGCCGCCCGCTTCCCCGGGCCGCGCGGGATCCACGAGGTCCTGGACCGCATCCGGGAGCGGGGGATGGTGCCCGGCATCTGGCTGGAGCCGGAGGGGGTCGGCGTGTCCAGCCCGGTCGCCAAGTCCCTGCCGGAGGAGGCGTTCTTCCGCCGCGACGGGCAGCGTGTGGAGGAGGGCAGCAGCCGGTACCACCTCGACCTGCGCCATCCCGCCGCCCGGGCCCACCTCGACCAGGTCGTGGACCGCCTGGTCGGCGAGTGGGGCGTCGGCTACCTCAAGCTCGACCACAACACCGACTTCGGCCCCGGCACCAGCAGCCACCCCGGGGAGGCCCCGGCCGACGGGCTGCTGGGCCACAACCGGGCCCTGCTCGACTGGCTGGACGGCGTCCTGGACCGCTACCCGGACCTGGTGATCGAGAACTGCGCCTCGGGCGGCATGCGCGCCGACCACGCCATGCTCTCGCGGCTGCAGCTCCACTCCACCAGCGATCAGGAGGACCTGCTGCTCTATGCGCCGATCGCCGCCTCCGCGCCCACCGCCGTCACCCCCGAACAGGGTGCGGTCTGGGCCTACCCGCAGGCCAAGGACTCCCCCGACGAGGTCGCCTTCACCATGGCCAACGCCCTCCTGGGCCGTATCCACCTCTCGGGGAAGATCACCGAGCTCGGGGCCGGGGAACGAGCGCTGGTCCATGAGGGGGTGGCGGTGTACAAGTCCATCCGCGCCGACCTTCCGCAGGCCGTCCCCGCCTGGCCGCTCGGCCTGCCGGCCTGGGAGGACCCATGGATCGCCCTGGCCCTGCACACCCCGGCCACCACCTACCTCACGGTCTGGCGCCGCCCCGGAGCGGACGACACCGCAGTCCTGCGGCTGCCCCGGCTGCGGGGAGCCGATGTCAGCACCGACCTGCTGTACCCCAGCAGCGGGCGACCGCACTGCGCCTGGGATCCGGATGCGGCCGAGCTCACCGTGACCCTGCCGGCGGCACCGTCCGCCGTGCTGTTGCGCCTCCGGCAGCCGGCCCGCCCCCCACAGACTTCCTGACCAGCACTCCGCCAGAGATCCACTCATCTCGAGAAAGGCACATGGCATGAGCGACATCCAGCCACTCGCGCACCGGCGCGCCAGAGGCCGCGGCCTCGGCCGCCTGGCCGCCCTGCTGACGGCCCTGGCCGTCATGCTGAGCCTGTCCGGCGCCGCCGCCTTCGGCGCCGCCGACGTGCACGGCACGGCGCTGCACCCGGTCGTCCGCGTCCCGGCCAAGGCCATCGACGCCGTGGCGCAGATGCAGCCCAGCTGGAACCTGGGCAACACCCTGGACGCCATCCCCGACGAAACCGCCTGGGGCAACGCCCTGACCACCAAGGCGACCTTCGACACCATCGCCGAGGCGGGCTTCCGCAGTGTCCGCATCCCGGTGACCTGGAAGGACCACCAGTCCGCCACCGCGCCGTACACCATTGACGCCACCTACATGGCCCGGGTCAAGCAGGTCGTGGACTGGGCGCAGGCCGACGGTCTGTACGTCGTGATCAACATCCACCACGACTCGGAGGTATGGGTCTCGAACATAACCACGGACCATGACAACGTCATGGCCCGATTCAACTCCACCTGGTCGCAGATCTCCGAGGCCTTCAAGTCCGAGCCGCGCACCCTGCTCTTCGAGAGCGTCAACGAACCGCGGTTCAACGACGTCACGGCCGCGCAGAAGACCGCGCTCCTGAACGAGCTGAACGTCTCCTTCCACACCGTGGTCCGCGCCTCGGGCGGGGCGAACGCGACCAGGATGCTCGTCCTGCCCACCCAGGGCGGCGATGGCGCCCAGCCCCTCCTGGACGACCTGTCCACCACCATCAACTCCCTGCACGACAGCCAGCTGGTGGCGACCGTGCACTTCTACAGCTACTACCCGTTCAGCATGAACCTCGCCGGCGGCACCCTGTACGGCGACATCGCCCAGAAGTACCTGGACGACTCCTTCACGTGGATGCACGACACCTTCGTCGCCAAGGGCATCCCGGTCTACCTCGGTGAGTACGGCCTGATGACCAGCCCCAACTTCTTCCACCCCGAAACCGTCGAGCGGGGCGAGGAGCTGAAGTACTACGAGCAGCTGGGATACGCGGCGCGCAAGTACGGCATCACCACCGCCCTGTGGGACGCCTTCAACTACCTGAACCGTGAAACGCTCCAGTGGCGTGACCCGGGCCTCTTCGCGGCGATCAAGTCGAGCTGGACCACCCGCTCGGGCACGGCCTCCTTCGACAAGGTCTTCGTCTCCAAGTCCGCCCCGATCACTGCCGAGTCGCTCACCCTGAACCTCAACGGCACCCACTTCCTGGGCGTGTGGCAGGGCAGCACCAGGCTGCTCCCGGGGCGGGACTACACCGTCTCCGGAACCACGCTGACCTTCACCGCCAAGGCGCTCACCCGCCTGGTCGGCGACCGCGCCTACGGTACCGACGCCACGGTCCAGGCCAGGTTCTCCACCGGGGTGCCGTGGAACATCGACATCGTCACCAACGACAACCCGACGGTGGCGGCGGCCACCGGCACCACCGACCTGACCATCCCCACCCAGTACCGGGGCAACAACCTGGCGACCATGCACGCCACCTACGCCGACGGCACCAACGCCGGCCCGATCGACTGGACCCCGTACCAGGCGTTCAACGAGTCATTCTCACCCGACTACCCCAACAGCACGATCGTGCTGACCCCCCTGTTCCTCGCCTCGCTGCGTGACGGCGTCACGGCCACGCTGGTCTTCCACTTCTACAGCGGCCAGACCGCCACCTACCACGTCACCAAGAACGGCAGCACGGTGACCGGCACCGTCGGCTGACCATCCGTCAACCACGCCCCGGCCGTCGGAGACCTCCGACGGCCGGGGCTCCCCAGGCCCTGAGGAGCCCTCATGGCCGCCCCTTCCATCGATACAAATCCCACTCCCTGGAGCCACCCCGTGCCCACCGCCACCGCCACCGCGGTCATCAACCTCGACATCGAGGGCCCGACGATCAGCCGCCACCTCTACGGTCACTTCGCCGAACACCTCGGCCGCTGTATCTACGGCGGCTTCTGGGTCGGGGAGGACTCGCCGATACCCAACGAGGGGGGTATCCGCCTGGATGTCGTGCGGGCTCTGCGCGCGCTGAACATCCCGAACCTGCGCTGGCCGGGCGGCTGTTTCGCCGACGAGTACCACTGGAAGGACGGCATCGGCCCCCGGGACCAGCGCCCCCGCATGGTCAACACCCACTGGGGCAACGTGGAGGAGAACAACCACTTCGGCACCCACGAGTTCATGGCCCTGTGCGAGCTGCTCGGTGCGGAGCCGTACATCAGCGGCAACGTCGGCTCCGGCACGGTGCAGGAGATGAGCGAGTGGGTGGAGTACCTGACCCGTGACGGCGACAGTCCGATGGTGCGGCTGCGCAAGGCCAACGGCCGGGAGGAGCCGTGGCGGGTGAAGTTCTGGGGTATCGGTAACGAGACCTGGGGCTGCGGCGGCAACATGCGCGCGGAGTATTCCGCCGATCTGGCCCGGCAGTACGCCACGTACTGCCGTGACCACAGCGGCAACACGCTGTACCGCATCGCCTCCGGCGCGAGCGGCGACGACTACAAGTGGACCGAGACGCTGATGCAGCAGATCAGCTGCTTCGGCTGCGAGGCCACGCCCCGCACCTTCTTCCAGGGCCTGTCCGTTCACCAGTACACGGTGATCGGCCCGTGGGAAGCGAAGGGCAGCGCCACCGACTTCGACACGGACGACTACTACCGCACGATGCTGGAGGCCAAGCGGATCGACCGTATCCTCACCGGCCATTCCACGGTCATGGACTGCTATGACCCGGGCCGCAGGGTCGGGCTGGTCCTGGACGAGTGGGGCACCTGGTGGGACACGGAGCCCGGCACCAACCCGGGCTTCCTGTTCCAGCAGAACGCCCTGCGCGACGCCCTCGTGGCCAGCACCCACTTCGACATCTTCCACCGGCACGCGGCACGCCTGTACATGGCCAACATCGCCCAGACCGTCAACGTCCTCCAGGCCATGCTGCTCACCGACGGCGACGCGCTGGTCCTGACCCCGACGTACCACGTCTTCGAAATGAACAAGGGCCATCAGGACGCCGCTTCGCTCGCCGTGCACCTGCATGCCCAGGACGCCAGGCGCCGGGTGGGGGACAGCGAACTCGACATGCTCTCCGCCTCCGCCAGCATCAAGGACGGCACGGTGCTGATCTCACTGACCAACCTGGACGCCGAGGAGCCCGCCGAGGTGACACTCGACCTGCGCGGCGGCTCCGTCGGCGAGCCGACCGGCCGCCTGCTGACCGCGGACCGGCTTCAGGTCCACAACACCGCGGAGACGCCCGAGGCGGTGGCTCCGCGCCCGTTCGACGCGGTGAAGTCAACCGGCCAGGGAATGGTGCTGACGATTCCCCCGCACTCGTTCCTCACCATCCAGGCACCCGTGGCCCACCTGCGCTGAGGCATGCCGCTGCGTCTGCGCCCACCATCGACCGAGGGTAAACGTGGCAACCATCCAGGGCGTGGCGAAGGCCGCCGGGGTCTCGGCGATGACCGTCTCCAATGTCATCAATGATCACCCGAACGTGCGCAGGGCGACGCGGGAGAAGGTCCTCGAGGCGATGGCCCGGCTCGACTACCGCGTCAATCCGGCAGCCCGCAACCTGCGCAAGGGCCGGACCGGCACCATCGGTCTCGCCATTCCGGGGGGCAACAGTGCGTACTACGGCGAGTTGGCTGCCGCCATCGTCGCCGCGGCCGTGCGGTACGACCTGCGGGTGAGCATCGAGCAGACCGGTGCGCTGCGCGAGAACGAACTGGCGGCGCTGTCCCTCTCACGCAACCGGCTGTACGACGGACTCCTCCTCAGCCCCGTGGGCATGGGCTCGGCCGATGCCGAGTGGCTCAACGTCGACTACCCGGTGGTCACCCTTGGTGAGCTGATCATCGGGGGCTCGGTGGACCACGTCGCCATGCCCAATGTCGACGCGTCGAGGGCGGCCACGCGCCATCTGATCGATCGGGGCTGCCGGCGCATCGCGATCCTGTGCGGGCCGGTGCGTGAAGAGGCGGACGTGTCCAGCCTGCGCCACACCGGATACCGGCAGGCACTGGAGATGCCGGTCTGCGGGTGGATCCCGCTCTGACCCAGAGCATGGAAGCGTTCACGATGCGGGCGGGTGCACAGCGCGCCCGGGAGATGGTGGAGAGCGGGCTCGGCTTCGACGGTGCGTTCTGCGTGACGGACACCCTGGCGATGGGCGTGCTGCGCGGCCTCGCCGACATCGAGGTGAAGGTCCCCGAGCAGGTCAAGGTGATCGGCTTCGACAACGTCGAGAGCAGCGAGTTCCTCGTCCCCTCACTGTCCACCATCGATCCGGATCACGGCGCCATGGCCGAGCGGGCGGTCGCGCTCCTCGCCCGGAGGATCGGCCAGGCCGAGCTCCCGCAGGACCGGGAGGAGTTCGTCAGCCACTTCTCCCTGGTGGTACGGGAGTCGACCGGCGGCTGACCCGGCAGCCGCCTGCCCGACACAGAGCTGCTGACCGGCCATCAGGTTTGGCTGGGAGGACCACTACGACATGCTCAGCGCTTCGGCCGGGCCGTGCTGCCGCGGACGGTGAGGGTCGTGGCGATCTCGGTGCCGCCCTGCTGGACCTCCTCGCGCCGGCCGAGGGCGAGCGCCAGTTCGGTCGCGGCGGCTGCCATCTCGTTGAGGGGCTGGTGCACCGTGGTCAGCGGCGGCTCGGCCCATGAGGCGATCGGCAGGTCGTCGAAGCCGACCACGCTCAGGTCGCGGGGGACGGACAGCCCGAGTTCTCCGGCGGCCTGGTAGACGCCGAGCGCCTGCGGGTCGGAGACGGTGACGAAGGCGGTGGGCCGCTCGGGGAGGGCGAGCAGCTCGAGCGCGGCGGCCCGGCCGCCCTCGCGGGTGAAGGGGGAAACGGCCAGCAGCTCGGGATCGGGCGCCAGTCCGTCCTGGGCGAGCGCCGCGAGGAAGCCCGACTGCCGGGGCACGATGACGGGCTGGTCGGTGCCGATGATCATGGCGATGCGGCGGTGCCCCAGGTCCAGCAGGTGCCGCATCGCGGCCTGCCCGCCGCGGAAGCCGGTGGAACCCACGAACGGAACCTCGTCGGGGAGGTCGTCGAGCGGATCGATGATGACGAAGGGAATGCCCGCCGTGGTCAGCTGCTCGCGTTCCTCCGGCGAGAGCCGGTTCACCGCCAGGACGCAGTTCGGCCTGCGGCCGGCTGTCTCCTCGATCGAGCGCCCCGGTGGGCCGTCACCGCGGACCTCGGAGACCATCACCACGGCCCGGTGCTTGCGCGCTGCCCGCTCAACCCCGCGGATGACCTCAACCGCCCACAGGCTGTCGAGCTCACGGAAGACCAGCTCCACGACGTTGCTGCGGTTGCCGACCGGCTTGCGGTAGCCGTGGAGGGTGATGAGTTCCTCGACGCGCGCGCGGGTCTGGTCCGAGACGCCGCTGCGCCGGTTGAGCACCTTGGACACGGTCGGAATGGAGACGCCCGCCGATTCCGCGATGTACGCGATCGTGACGGCACCCGGCTCCGCGCCCGCTTCCGCGCCCGCTTCCGCCCGGTCGTCCGTCGCCTTCATGCCGTCCCGTTCGTCGTGCCGCCGTGCTGCCGCGGAGGCGCGGTGCTCTGGCGGACCACCAGTGCGGTGGCGATCTCCACCCCGGTCTGGGGCAGTTCCCCGCCCCGGCCCAGCGCGAGCGCCAGGCCGGCGGCGGTGGCTGCCATCTCCCGCAGCGGCTGGTGCACCGTGGTCAGCGGAGGATCGAGCAGCGCCGCGACCGGCAGATCGTCAAAGCCTACGACGCTCAGATCGCCGGGAATGGACAGCCCCAGCTCCCTGGCGGCCTGGTAGACGCCGAGCGCCTGCATGTCGGAAGCGGCCAAGACCGCGGTCGGCGGGTCGGGGAGCGAGAGCAGCTGCCGTGCGGTCGCATGGCCGTCCTCGAAGGTGATGGGCGTCCAGGGCGTCAGCCCGGGCTCCGGGGACAGGCCGGCCTCGGCCAGCGCGGCGAGGTGGCCGGCCTGCCGGGCCACACAGTAGGGGTGGTCAGGACCGTTGATCATGGCGATGCGGCGGTGCCCGAGCCCCAGCAGGTGCCGCGTCGCCGCTTGGCCGCCGCGGAAGTTCGTGGCGCCGACATAGGGCGTGCCCTGCGACAGCTCGGTGATCGGGTCGTAGACGACGAAGGAGATGCCCCGCGCCGTCAGCCGCTCGAGCGCCAAGGCCGGGAGGGGCCGCACCGACAGGCAGGGGGCTCCGGCGCGCAGGGGCAGCAGCTCGCCGGAACGGGCCGCGAATCCGCTCACCACAAGTCCGACCTGCTGCTCCCGCGCGACGGCTTCGATGCCGTGCAGGACCTCCTCGCTCCACATGTTCGTCAGCTCGTGGAAGACCAGCTCGACGAGCTCGCTGTTGTCACCCGGCTGGTCGGCGCCGTGGTGCCGCAGCAGCTCCTCCACGCAGGCGCGGGTGCGCTCCGGCAGGGCGTGGTGGTCGTCCGACGGCGTCGGCGGCTGCGGAGCCGGGAGGTCGGCGGGATCGGTCATGCAGGCGATCGTGATGGAGCTCAGGGTGTCGCCCGGAGCGGCCAGGTCCTCGCCCTCGCCTTTGTCCGTCACATTCGCCTCCTGGTTCACGCCGGTGCGTCCACGACCGCCGCCCTTGCCGGACAGGCCCGGCCGAGGGGCGGCCTGCCTGCCGGGGCCATTGTGGCACTTCAGGGCACCGGGCGGGGATTGGTTCGCCTGGGCGGGACCTTTCGGCAGGCTTCGAGGGCCGGCGCGCCCTCCTGCTGCGCACACCCGCGCGCCGGCCCCGTGGACCGGGCCCGGCGCGCGGGTGTGCCTGCTCGGCTGCTAGGCGATGATCGCGTCGACCAGCGAGGCCCAATTTCCCTGTGATGAAGGGTTCTTGGTTCCGGTGACGGTGACCTTGAGGGTGTGGGTCGAGGTCGGGTCGAGTCCGTCGGCGGTGAACACCGGTGCGTTCATCCCCTGGGTGGAGTTGCGGTACAGGTCCACGGAGGTGGCCGCGCCGCCGTCGACGGAGACGCTCATGATGCCCTGACCGTTGTAGGCCGTGGAGTTCAGTGCCACGTAGCTGCCCTTGAAGCTCAGGGTGGCGGTGTCGCCTGCGGTGTTGGACCTTGGCTAAGGGTGGCTAAGGGCTTGCAGGGAATCAAGGTGTTGCTTCCCGTTCTGAGGATCGTTGATGTGGTATGCGCATCCCGGACGAGACTCGTGATCAACTCGCTGTGAAGCTCGCGGTGTTACTCCCGCATCTGGATGAGCGGCAGCGGCGGTTGCTGATGGCTGCGGAAGCTCGGTCACTGGGACACGGTGGCGTCCGGGCCGTGGCACAGGCCGCTGCGGTCAGCGAGACGACGGTCCGCAAGGGCGTGTTCGAACTCGAGGCGGGTGAGGAGCCTCTGGGGAGGGTGCGTCGTCCGGGCGGTGGCCGCAAGCGGGTCGCGGATCTGGATCCGGGGCTGCGGCCAGCGCTGTTGGCGCTGGTTGAGCCGGATGTGCGGGGTGATCCGATGTCGCCGTTGCGGTGGACGGTGAAGTCCACGCGCACGCTTGCGCGGGAGCTGACCCGGGCCGGTCACCGCGTCAGTGCCGACACCGTGGCCGGCCTGCTGCGGGAGGGAGGCTTCAGCCTGCAGGCCAACTCCAAGACGGTCGAGGGCAGTCAGCACCCGGACCGGGATGCCCAGTTCCGCTATCTCAACGAGCAGGCCCGCGAGCACCGGGACGCCGGTCAGCCGGTGATCAGCGTGGACACCAAGAAGAAGGAACTCGTCGGCGCGTTCAAGAACAACGGCCGCCAGTGGCGGTCGGCGGGTGAGCCTGTGCCGGTGAAAGTGCATGACTTCGCCGACCCGCAGCTGGGCAAGGCCGTCCCCTACGGCATCTATGATCTGGCGGCGGACACCGGCTGGGTCAACGTCGGCACCGATCACGACACCGCCGCGTTCGCGGTGGAGTCGATCCGCCGCTGGTGGCACGGCCA
>NZ_JBITIY010000034.1:0-22227 GCF_044459385.1 Streptomyces sp. NPDC050287
GTCGACGTCCTCTGGGCCATGCTCCGTGACAAGAGGCACTTCACGCCTACCCCACCAGTCACTCAATCGGCTTGACACCATCATTGAGACTCACTCGACCAAGGCGTGAGGCAGGTCGAGTGCGGCAGGACAAGGAACCAACGAGGCTCCTGTGCCGGTGGGTTGAGACTTCGAACACCTCCCTCAACGGCACGGGAGCCTCAAGCGTTGCGGTCCCTCGCCCCAACAGCACCATCACCCGTTCAGTGGTCACGCTGAAGAGGCTCGATGTCATGAGATGGCACAGCTAGGAGTGAAAGGTCGTGGTCGCGTCGAGGGCGGCCCGGCCGGTTGTGATGTGGTTGACCGGTGCGGTCTCGTCGGCGTAGCCGAAGGAGATTCCCATGAGCAGTTTCCCGCCGTCGACGCCGAGTTCGCCGCGAACGGTGTCGGCGTAGAAGCTCAACAGTCCCTGCGGGCAGCTGTCCAGGCCGTACGCGGTCATCGACAGCAGCAGTGTCTGGGCGTAGATGCCGACGTCCGCGGCCGTTCGTGCCCCGGCGTCCCCGGCCGTGAAGAGGAACGCGACGTGCGGGGCGCCGTAGAAGTTCAGGCTTTCGGCGTCGTAGGCCGCGCGGGCCGCATGGTCGTCCTGGCCGATGCCGAGCGTGCCGTAGAGCTCGGCGCCGAACGCGGCGCGGCGGCGCTGCTGAGTCGGCGAGTACATGTCCTCGCGGTAGGGGAAGTCCACTGATGTGCGCTGCTCGGCGTGTGCCGTCCGGAGCGCGTCGGCCAGACGGTCTCGCAGTGCCCCGCTCACCACCTCGACCTGCCACGGCTGTGTGTTGGAGTTGGACGGCGCGGCACCGGCGAGTGCGAAGACCGCGCGCAGGGTCTCCTCGGGCATGGGGTCGGGACGGAAGGCGCGGGTCGCGCGGCGGCCGCGGATCAGCTTCTCGGCGTAGCTGCTCATCTCGGTCGGGTGGGACGGGCTCATGGTGACACTCCTCTGACCCGGTCTCGAAGTATACGGACGCGTTTACTTGAGCTGGACCGTACCAGCGGTTCCTCCTGAAGTAAACGCGTCCGTATACTCAACTCATGGACGCGACAAGCGCGAAGACCGAACGCCGGGGGCGCGGCGGGCGTGAACGGATCCTGGTCGCGGCCGCCGTGCTGTTCGCGAAGCAGGGCATCAACGCAACCGGTATGGAGCAGGTCGCGGAGGCCGCGCCGGTGTCCAAACGCACGCTCTACGCGCACTTCCCGGCCAAGAGCGATCTGGTGATCGCCTACTTGCGGGACCTGGCTGCGTCGGGACGGACCCTGGAGAGTGTGCTCACCCGCGAGGATCTCGACCCCCGGGAGCGGATTCTCAGGCTGTTCGACCTCCCGTCGCCGGACGAGTCCCCGGTGCGCGGCTGCCCGTTCATCGATGCCGCGGTCGAGTTCCCCGACCCCAGGAGCGCGATCCACACCTTCGCGCGGGAGCAGAAAATGCTGATGACGCAGCTCGTCACGGAGTTGACGGCGGAGCTGGGCGCCGCCGAGCCCGCCACGATCGCCGAGCAGCTGGTCACTCTCGCCGACGGTGCGGCCAGCCGGGCGATGGTGCTGGACCAGCCGGACTACGGCCGGCACGCGCGCGCGGCCGCGGAAATCCTGCTCGACAGGGCCATGACGCCGACACCCCAGCCGCCCGCCTGAACCGGATGGCGTCCGGCACGGGTGCCACCGACGGCCCCGAGGTCCTCGGAGCGCCCCGGGGAGTGGCGAGGACTCCTTCCACAGTCCGTCTCAGGTCCGGTGACCGTCTGAGACCGTTCTGCCGACGTGCGTGTTCCGCCACGACGCACAGGGTGGTGAACGGCGTTGATGCTCCATCGCGGTGGCGCGGCGGTACAAGCGTGCCCGGCACTGATGTCCCTAGAGTGGCGACGAGGCCGGTCCGGCAGAAGTTCGCACAGGCCGGGACGCGTCGCTTCTGAAGCGGGCGGGCAGCCTGTCGGCCCGCCGCGCGTGCCGCCCGACCAACTGGCTGACCAGAGCGCTGCGCCATCGTACGGTGACCCGATCGACTCCCGCCGTCGAAACAACGTGGCTTCCGCACGCCGACAGCGAGGGTTCCGGCCAGACCTGGCAGACATGTCCGGTCCACACTCCCGGGCACCGCAGCAAGACCCTGGACCACCCGGAAGCCGGCATGCCGCGGTTGAACCGCGACGTCCTGCTCGTGCCCGAAGGCGACCAGGAAGTCGTCCTCATCACGGCCGACCCCGGATCACCTGCCGTGCGGGCCCTGCACAGGCCGGCCAGGCAGACGACCTGAACGAAGGACGCGCACGGGTCTCTCCAGCGGTCACAGAGCGCCGCAGCAGCCTCGTCGAGCCGTCCGGTGCGGACCACGTACACATAGGACGCAACCTCGGTACGACCCCGGTCGTCCTGGACGTACTGTACGTCCTGCCCCACGGCGACCCGCTGTCGGAAGACGCTCCCAACCCCGGTTGCGACTTCCAGTAACTGGGCCTCTCCTGATCAACGACCGACGAGACCGGGACGCGCCCCCGGCTCCCGAACACACCGACGGGGGCGCGTTGCGAGGTGAACACGTGTGAGGCGGTCAGGCGTCGGACCAGGAGCGGATCACCGCGGCCTGACCGTGCATCGTCCCGTCGGCATCGATCAGGTCCCACATGGTCACGTCCTCGATCCAGAAGGGCCTGCCGCTCTTGCCGACCCGGATCCCCCGATAGCCGGTGGGGCGGAGGACAGACGCCTTGGCCTGGCGGGGTTGGGTCCGGACCGTGTTTCGGTCCGGACCCATCGTGTGTCCCACGCCTCGGAGACTCCGGGTGGTCAGCTCTGGTTGGACGCCGCCACGTCGGCGGAGTTCAACAGGGCGACCCGGTGGTTGTACTGGACGGTGTAGTACGTCTTGCTGCCGGTGATGAGCGTGTCCGCGGGGTGCGAGCCGGAGGCCTTGGAGAAGAAGTCGTCCGAGGACACCGGCGGCGTGTCGGCCACGTAGGCCTGCCCGGACGGCACTGTGTACATGCTGAGCGGTGCCTGGGTGGAGGGGGACAGGTCCGAGGGGTACTCGGAGGCGTCCGGGTAGGCCTGCCCGTACACCGGGGCAGACGTGGTGCCTTCCTTGGCGGACAGGATGGTGACGCCCTTGGCCGGGGTGGTGTTGCAGCCCTCAGGGTTGTGGAACCAGACCTTGGCGCCGCTGAACCAGATCGCCGTCCAGTCGCCGCTGACGTCGGCGACGACGAACTGCTGGCCGGAGCTGATGGTGTTGCCCCAGTCCTCGATCCGGTCGGTGCCGGTGCCGGTGGTGTGGATCGCGGGGTCGGCGAACAGGGGGGCGGTGTCGCTCGGGGCCGTGCGTACGTAGAGGAAGTTCGACGGCTCGGTCTGGCTGGTGCAGGTCGACTCCGCCGCGCCGGTGCAGACCTTGACGGTCTGCTGGTTCGTCCGGAAACGCGGCGTGATGGTCACGGCCTCGCCGACCTTCACGGCGCCGCTGCTCCGGCCTTTCGGGTCGTCAGCACCGAGCAGCCGCATGAAGTGGTTCCAGTCCCAGTAAGGTCCCGGATCCCAGTGCATGCCCGACGCCAGGCTGCTCTTCGGCCCGGGGACGTTGTCGTGGCCGATGATGTGCTGCCGGTCCAGCGGAATGTCGTACTCGGCCGACAGGTACTTCACCAGGTCGGCGGTGGCCTGGTACTGCGCCTCGGTGTACCAGGTGGCGCCCTCGGAGGCGAAGCCCTCGTGCTCGATGCCGACGGAGTGCATGTTGAACCAGTAGTTGCCGGCGTGGAACGACAGATTCTTGTCGGCCACCATCTGCGTGACCTCGCCCGTCGACGACTTCATCACGTAGTTCGCCGAGGAACCGCTGGACCCGCTCTGGAACGTGCTGATCGCGGACTCGTACGAGCCCTCGATGTCGTGGATGACGATGTAGCGGATCTTCATCCCGTCGTCGGGCCGGTTGGCCACCTGGTACGTGGTGGAGGCCGCCGGCACGAAGGTGCACTGCACGGTGGAGGGGCACTCCGTGTCGGTGGTGCTCGCCGTCAGCTTCAGGTCGTTGAGCTGGGCGGTGTCGGCCTTCACTGTCGGCGAGGCGGCGAGCGTGACCCGCTGGCCGTCCTCGGCCGTACGGGTGGCGCCCTTCTTCACGGTGGCGAAGACGCGGTCCGCGAACGCCTTGGCTCCCGCCCGGTCCGTGGACTGGCTGTACTTGGCCACGGCTCCGTACCAGTCGGCGGGATCCGTCGAGGTGCCACCGGTCAGAGCCCTCTGATACGAGGCCAGCAGTGCGGCACCGCCCCGGATGTTCTCCCGGTCGTCGGTACGCAGCTCAGCGGGAGAGGCGTCGACCAGCTTGGCTGCCCTGGTGAGGGTGTGACGGGCGGGGTCGGCGGCGAGCTGCGCGAGTTCGTGACGCCCGGCAGCACCGGCCCCGCCTCCGGCGAGCATCGAGGAGGTGACGTCGGTGAGGTTCATCAAACCGTAGCCACCGTCGGTGTTGTGCTCCCCCTCGTGTCCTTCCCACAGCGATTCCTGGTGGGACACGCCCAGCAGGACCGGCAGCGGAACGTCGAACTCGGCGGCTGCAGCCGCGAAATCGCGCTGAACAGCGGAGTTCGCCGAATCCACCGGGGTGGCCTGGGCGAGGAACGGAACGGCGATCCCTCCCCCAACGGCTAAGGCGGCAGCGGCCGTCAGCAGTGGTTTGCGCATCCATTTCCGACGGTGTGCAGGTGACACGTGGCTCTCCTTCGGCCCCGGAACAGGGACCGATGCTTGATGGACTCGGCCCTGTACAGGGACCGATGCTTGATGGAAACCGGCGGTGGACTCTGCTGCTACCGGCGTTGCCTCTGGGCAACCACCTTGCCCCAACGCTTTCTCGCGGCCGCCGCATCGAGATGCTACGGGATGCTCACCAGCCTCGCAGGCCGTCCTGAGTGCCCCGGTGACGGTCAGTCGGTCCGTCAGGAGGTGGCGGTACAAGCACGATTGCCCGATCACTTGTTTCCGGGCAGGTCAAGTATGGCTCGGTATATGGGAGGAGTGGCCATCCCTTCGATACCCCGTCCGCCCCAGGGTGCCCGACCGCTCACCTCGACCCCGAGCCTGGAGGGCTGTGAGGGCGGAGGGCGGGGTGGCCGCCGAAGGGATGACGATGTTGTGCGCCTTGAGCGGTCTCCTGATCTTCAGCAGGGTGCGGTGCATGGCGGTCCGACTGCTGTCGAACAGCACTGCGAGGGGCTCCGCGGCCAGGGCGACCCTCAGGTGAAGGACGGCTGCCAGGACCTGGAAAGGGAAGGCAAATCGGGGCGGGCGGAGGTTCCTCGCCGGCTCCAACTCGAACACGCCCTTGCGGACGTTGGGCGTTGCTGGGGTAGCGGGGCCGCCGCCACGCCCGTCCGTGCGTGACGCCGTCAATCAGAGACCGGCACGGTAGGGCTGCAGGAACGGCAGCAGAGCGTTGAGGAAGTCCTCGGGGGCTTCTTCCGGTACGAAGTGGCCGCAGTCGGGGATGACGATGCTGCTCACGTCGTCGGCCAGGGAGCGGACTTCGTTCGCCATGTTCTCTCCGCCCAGGGCATCGCCGGCGACGGCCAGCACGGGGATGGTGAGCTTGTTCTTCTTGCGCAGGGCGCTCTGCGTCATGGTTTCGTCGATGGCGCGGTAGTACTCGAAGCTGGCCCGCAGTGCTCCGGGCAGGCGCATCGCCTGGATGTACACGTCCACCGCGGAAGCCGGGATCGCGGTAGGAGTGGCCGCCTTGGTGGCGAATTGGTGCCCGAAGTAGAGGTGTTCGCGGCCCTGGACGAGCTGTTCGTTGATGTCGCCGGCCCGGTTGAAGTTGAAGTGCCACAGAAAGTCGCTCGTGCGCCGGTCGCTCAGCAGCGGGGGAGAGGGCGAGATGCCGGGGATGATCGCGTCCACGAGTGCCATCCGCTGGATGGGGCCCGGCGCGTCCGCCGCCATGGCGTAGGCGGTCCACATGCCGATGTCGTGGCCGACGACGGCGAACCGGTCGTGGCCGAGCAGGTTCATCAGCCGGTGGAAGTCCTGGGCGCAGGTCGCGGAGTCGTACCCGGTGTGCGGTTTGTCGGAAAGGCCGGTGCCCCGCGGGTCGGCGACGACGACCGTGTAGTGCTCGGCGAGCGGCAGCATGACGCGGCGCCACTGGTACCAGAACTGCGGCCAGCCGCCGATCAGCAACAGGGCCGGTCCCTGTCCTCCGGTGACGGTGTGCAGGCGTACCGAGCCCACGTCGATGTACTGGCTGGAGAAGACCGAGTCGAACTCGGCGGGCAGGCCGGGTGTGCCGGTGACGGTGCCGAAGCCGGTCGGCCGTGCCGTGGGAAGCTCTGCGGTGGTCATGGTGAGCAGGTGTTTCCTTTCAAGAGCCCGCTTGGCATAGGTCGGTGACGCGGGAGTCGGGAGAAGGGGTACGGCGAGGATCGGCCAGGGCCGAGCGGTGGGGTGCGGGGGAACGCCGCCGCCCGCCGTGGTGCGGTCCCGGCGCTGACCGTCGTCCGTGGTCAGGCAGGTCGGAGACCGGACGTGTTCCGTCTCGGCGCGTCCCAGTACGCGAGCAGGGCGTCCGCGGCGGCGTGCAGCCGCTGTGCGGGGATGCCGTCGCAGACCTGGGTGGAGATGCCGAGCAGGAAACCGTGGATCATGGCGGTGACGGCGTCCACGTCGGTGTCCTCGGCGAGTTCACCCGAGGTGACGCCGCGGGTGACGGTGGCGGCGATGCGCGCGCGGTCGGTCGCGCGGCGTGCCGCGACGACTTCCCGTACGCCTGCGTGTTCGGTTCCGTGCGCCTCCACCGTGCCTGACAGAGCCACGAGGCAACCGCGGGGGTGGGAGGGGTCGGTCTGCATGTCGATCGATCCGTGCAGCAGACGTGCGATCGCCTCCCGCGGGCTCAGCGCCTCGTCCGCGATGACGTCGGTCACGCTGCCCGGCCCGGCGACGTAGTGCTCGACGGCGCGGGTGAACAGTCCTTCCTTCGAGCCGAAGGCTCCATACAGGCTCGCGGACGACAGCCCTGTGGCCTCGCGCAGCTGGGCCAGCGAGGTCGCCTCGTAGCCCTGTCGCCAGAACAGCAGCATCGCCGCTTCGAGTACGAGTTCCTCGTCAAAGGTGCGGGGACGGCCGGCGGGTGGCACGGCAACCTCCTCCAATTGCGGATTGACTGATCCGATTTGACACCCTCGGCCTGCCGGAGTCAAATCGGATCGATCAATCCGTAATTAGTGAAGGAGATTCCTCGTGGCTACGGCACCTCCCGCCCCGCCCCCCACCCGAGCCCGCACGGACTTCCCCCTGCCGGCGCTGGCCGTGATGGCCTGCACCGGGTTCCTCGTGATCATGACGGAGACGCTGCCGGCCGGCCTGCTGCCCCAACTGGCCGCTGGACTGCAGGTCTCTGAGGGCGGCGCGGGCCAACTGGTGAGCGCCTATGCGCTCGGCACGGTGCTCGCGGCGATCCCCGCGGCGGCGCTGACCCGCGGAAGCCGGCGGCGACCGCTCCTGCTGGCGGGCCTGTGCGGGTTCCTGGTGGCCAATGCCGTCACCGCCCTGGCACCGTCCCTCGCGGTCGCACTGACGGCCCGGTTCGTGGCGGGCGCCTTCTCCGGCCTGCTCTGGGGCATGCTCGCCGGATACGCGCGCCGCATCGCGGCACCCGAGCACGCCGGGCGGGCCCTGGCCGTCGCCATGGCCGGGACTCCCGTGGCCCTCTCCGTCGGAACGCCCCTGGGCTCCTGGCTCGGCAGCGCAGTCGGCTGGCGGTGGTCCTTCGCCGCGATGTCAGTGCTGGCCGCACTCGTGATGGCAGCCGCCCGCATCCTCGTTCCCGACGCCGCGGGGCAGCGCGCGCAGACGCGCGTGCCGCTCACCAAGGTGCTGCGGCTTCCCGGCGTGGCGACCATCCTCGTCGTCGTCCTCACGTGGATGCTCGCGCACAACCTGCTCTACACCTACATCGCGCCTTACCTGCGCGAAGCACACCTCGCGCTGCGGCCGGACCTGGCGCTCGTCGTCTTCGGTCTCGCCGCTCTCGTCGGCATCTGGATCACCGGTCTGTTCATCGACCGTGCGCTGCGCAGGCTCACGCTGGCGAGCGTGGCCCTCTTCGTCGTCGTCGGAGCAGTACTCCTGGCCGCCCAGGACTCCCTCGCCGGCGCGCTCCTCGCGATCGTCCTGTGGGGCATCGCCTTCGGAGGCGCGGCGACACACCTGCAAACGGCGATGAGCGAGGCCACCGGTGAGAACGCCGATGTGGCGAACGCGATGCTCACCACCTCCTTCAACCTCGCTATCTTCGCGGGCGGCGCCCTCGGTGCCGTTGTCATCCAGGGCGTCGGTGCCCGGATGCTGCCCGCAGCGCTGATCGTTCTCCCGCTCCTCGCCCTCGTCATCGTCGGCTGTGGCCGACGCGCGGCCTTCCCCTCCAACAGGTGACGGGAGGGGGTGGGCAGGCCGGCTGCACGCAACGAGACAGCCGGCCTCCACCAGCGCGTCGGTCGCCCCCGTCGGTCAACGTCCCCTTCGTCGGCGCGTGTCACCTGAGGATGCCGGGTGCCGTCGCGCCGGAACGCTCCCGTGCTCGCCGTGACCGGCGGACCCGCGTGGTCCGCCGGTCACGGCGGCGCTGATCCGGCCCGACGGGCGCGGCGGCTCGAAGAGATCGACGCGCTCAAGCAGGGCCTGGACGTCCCCGCAGCCACCGACATCCTCTGGTTCTACTTCGGGTACGCCTCGTACTTCACGCTGACCGAAGAGAACAAGTGGACGCTGCGACAGGCCGAGCAGTGGCTTTTCGAGCGGGCGTGCATCGGCACCAGTGCGATGCCCGCCCGGCCGTCGCGCAGCGCGGGTGTCTGCTCGCCCCGGCCGGCCCGCACCAAGTCCACCGGCAGTGCCGCCTCCTCCTCCCGGTAGGCGGCGAGGATGTGCGTGCGACGGCACGTCTGATTGGGGCGAAGTCGATGTCGGTGGTGAGGGTCGATTCGTCGGACGCCTCGTCGAGGGGCGGTTCGACGCCGAGCAGGGCGCGGAACAGCCGGGGTACAGGATGCGGCCGAGTAGTTGGCTGGTGAGGTCGGCGCTGGTGGATTCCGGGAGTCGGTAGTGCTGGGTGAGGAACGATGCCAGACGCTCGCGTGAGGTGTCGAACATCGTGCCGTGGTACTGGGCGGACGCCTCGGGGAGCCGTTCCGCTTCGGCGATGCCGAGGCGGCAGGTGCGCAGGGCCGGTTCGCAGGAGCAGTTGGAGGAGGCGTCCGCAGAAGAGGACGACCGCCTCGGCGGTGTCGTCGCTGTAGGTGCCGGGTGTCTTGAGCCTGCCGAGGTACAGCTCCTGGGCGAGGTCCACGAACGGCGAGGAAGAGGGTTTCCGAGCTTGCGAAGTGCGCGTAGAGCGAAACGAAAAGAGGTCGTATGTCTCCGGAACCGTCCGAATCCGCTGGGTCCCCTGCTCCTTCCCCTCCTCCGTCACCCGTACCGGTCGATGCTTCTGACGCTCCTTCCGGTTCCGCTTTCTCAGGGCTTGCGTCATGGACGCTGACCCGGCGCAAGTTCAAGCCGTGGCCGGTGTCGCCGTAGGCGGCACCGTCGCCGGCCTCGCGGCAGCCCCGGCGGTCGGCGCCGAGGCCGAAGAAGAGATCACCGGGAACCTCTCGCTGAGAGTCAACAGCACACCCGTCTCCGTCACCGTCGACAACCGCACCTCGCTGCTGGACCTGCTGCGCGAACACCTGGAACTGCCCGGAACGAAGAAGGGCTGTGACGCCGGAGCCTGCGGTGCCTGCACGGTGCTGGTGGACGGCCGTCGGGCCAACTCGTGCCTGACGCTCGCGGTGCGGCTCCAGGACGCCGACGTCGTCACCATCGAAGGACTCGCTCCGGAGCAGGACGGCGAACTCCACCCGCTGCAACAGGCGTTCATCGATCAGGACGCGTTCCAGTGCGGCTACCGCACCCCGGGCCAGATCATGTCCGGCGTCGGCTGCATACGCGAGGGTCACACCGAGTCCCCCGAGGAGATCCGGGAGTGGATGAGCGGCAACCTCTGCCGCTGCGGCTGCTATCCGAAGATCGTCAAGGCGGTCGAACAGACCGCCGCGCACGGAAGCAAGGGGCGCTGATGTTTCCCTGCTCGTACACCAAGGTCTCCACCATCCGGGACGCGGTGAGGGCGGGGGAGCGGGGCGGGCGGTACATCGCCGGTGGCACCACCCTCGTCGACCTGATGCGGGAGACCGTCGAACGCCCCGACGTACTCGTCGACATCGCCGCCCTGCCGCTGCGCGAGATCGGCAGCACCCAGGGCGGCGGACTGCGGATCGGCGCCCTGGCGCGGATGGCCGATGCCGCCGCCCACCGGGACGTGCGCACGGCGTTCCCGGTCATCGCCGAAGCGCTGGAGGCGAGCGCCTCCGCGCAACTGCGCAACATGGCCACCATCGGCGGCAACATCATGCAGCGCACCAGGTGCCCGTACTTCCGGGACGTGACCGCCGCCTGCAACAAGCGGGAGCCCGGTTCGGGATGTGCCGCTCTGGACGGGTACAACCGTACGCACGCGATCCTCGGCACCTCGGACAGCTGCGTGTGCGCCCACCCGTCGGACGTCTCCGTGGCGTTCGCCGCGCTGGAGGCGACCGTGCGTCTGCGCGGCCCCGAAGGGGAACGGAAGGTGCCCTTCAGCGAGTTCATCCTGCGGCCGGGCAACACTCCGGACCGGGAACACGGCATCCGGCCGGGCGAGCTGATCACCGCCGTCGAGATTCCCGCTCACCCGCGCCCGCTGAAGTCCGGGTACCTGAAGGTGCGCGACCGGCAGAGCTACGAGTTCGCGCTCACCTAGGCGGCCGTCGCGCTGCACGTCCGGGACGGGGTCATCCGGGAGGCGAAGGTCGCCGCGGGCGGTGTCGGCACCGTGCCGTGGAAGCTGCCCGCGGTGGAGCGTCGGCTCATCGGCCGACGTCCCTCGTCCCGGCTGTGGGCCGAGGCGGCGGAGCGGTCGGTGGAGGGAGCCCGGCCGCTGGCACACAACGAGTTCAAGGTCGCTTTGCTCCAGCGCACCGTGGAACGTCAGCTGCGTATCGTGGGAGGCACCGAGTGAGCCCGCAGCCAGAAATCTCCGTCGGCAGGCCCAAGTCCCGCGTGGACGGACGGCTGAAGGTGACCGGCCGGGCGAGGTTCGCCGCCGATCACGCTGCGAGCGAGGGCATCGGCGGGATCGCGCACGCCGTCCTCGTCGAAAGCTCCATCGGCCGGGGCCGCGTCACCGGCATCGACACCGAGGCCGCTCAGGGGGTGCCCGGCGTGCTGGCGGTCGTCGACCACCGCAACGCACCCCGGCTGCCCTACCGCGACAACCCCTTCCCCGACTCCATCAACCCGGAAGGCGAGCGGCTGCGCGCCCTCCAGGACGACCGAGTGCGGTTCTTCGGCCAGCCGGTGGCCGTGGTGGTGGCCACCACGCTGGAGGCGGCCCGCCACGCCGCGCGGCTGGTGCGGGTCGGCTATCACGCCGAGCGGCCCGAATACGACCTCGCCTCCGCACCCGCCCGCGAACCCGAGACCTATGCGCGCGGCGACGCAGACGCGGCGCTGGCCGCCGCGGACGTCCAGCTGGACCTGACCTTCCGGATGTCCCGCAACCACCACAACCCGATGGAGACGCACTCCATCATCGCCCGCTGTGACGGCGGCAAGCTCACCGTGTGGGACAAGACCTAGTGGGTGGCCGACTCGCGCAACGAACTCGCCGCGGTCTTCGACATCCCCAAGGACTCGGTACGGTGCCTGTCACCCTTCGTCGGCGGCGCCTTCGGCAGCGGCGGCCGGACCTGGGTGCACTCCGTCATCGCGGCGCTGGCCGCACGCCACGTGCGCCGTCCGGTGAAGCTGGTGCTGACCCGCCGACAGCAGTTCTTCGCGACCGGTTTCCGGCCCGCGTACGAGTACAAGGCACGCCTGGGCAGTGACCGGCGCGGGCGCGTGAGCGCCATGGTCCACGAGGTCAGGGGCGAATCGTCCCGCTACGAGTTCCACTCCGAGGACGCCGTGACGCCGGCGCGGGTGCTGTACGCCACGCCCCATGTCCGTACGGCCTACCAGTTGGTGCCCCTCGACTTCGGCACACCCACGTGGATGCGCGGTCCCGGCTGGGGCACCAGTACCTACGCCATCGAGTGCGGGATGGACGAACTCGCGCACGAACTGGGCATCGACCCGATCGAACTGCGCCTGCGCAACGAGCCGAGCGAGGACCCGGAGACCGGGCAGCCGTTCTCCACCCGGCGGCTTCGCGACTGCTGCACCATCGGCGCCCGCGAGTTCGGCTGGCACCGGCGCAACCCCCGGCCGCGCTCCACCCGGGACGGCGACTGGCTGGTCGGGATGGGCATGGCCACCGGTGTCTACGCCACCGAGCGGATGCACGCCCAGGCCCACGCCAGGCTCAACGCCGACGGCTCCGCCGTACTGCGGTCCGCGACCAGCGACATCGGCCCCGGCACCTACACCTCCATGACGCAGGTCGCCGCCGACGCGCTGGGCCTGGACATGCGCGCCGTGGACTTCCGGCTCGGCGACACCACCATGCCACCCGCGCCCGTGCAGGCCGTGGCGTGGACCATGACCAGCGTCGGCGCCGCCGTACAGTCGGCCTGCGACCAGCTCCGCGAGCGGGCCGTCACGATGGCGCTCGGCGACGAGCGGTCGCCGCTGTACGGTGTCGCCGCCGCCGACGTCATCGTGCGCGGCGGACGGATGCAGCTGCGCAACGACCCCACCCGCGGCGAGACCTACCGGCAGCTCCTGGCCCGCAACAACCGCTCCCACCTGGAGCAGATCGGGACGTACACGGCGCCGGAGGAGAAAGACTTCTCCATGTACAACTACGCCGCGATCTTCGCCGAGGTCGGCGTCGACGCCCGACTGGGGATGGTGAGGGTCCGGCGCATGGTCGGGGTCTTCGACGCGGGCCGGATCATCAACCCCCGGCTCGCCGAAAGCCAGGCGATCGGCGGCATGATCGGCGGCATCGGCCAGGCCCTGCTGGAACGCACCGTCACCGACCACCGCGACGGCCGGATCGTCAACGCCAACTTCGCCGACTACCTCGTCCCCGTCAACGCCGATGTCCCCGACATCCGCGGCGTCTACGTCGACAGCGTCGACACCAAGGTCGGCCAGCTCGGAGTGAAGGGCATCGGCGAGATCGTCATCGTCGGAGTGGCCCCCGCCATCGCCAACGCGGTGTTCAACGCCACGGGCCGTAGGGTCCGCGAGCTGCCCATCACGCCGGAGTCGCTGCTCGGGTAATCACCCACCGCTCGGGCCGTCGTAGGTCACCGGGTCGCCCACCTGGTGGGCGACGCCGGCCGCCCAGGCGCCACCCGGCCACGGACCGGCTGCCTGCTTCCCGGACGGAACGCGCGGATGCCGCGCACGGTTCAATGCTCCACGAGGTTGCCGTTGCCCTGAAGCGGGACGCACTCTCGAGACCATCATTGTGCCTGGAACTGGGGCACGCCCCGACCCGGCCGCGGCCGGTCTGAACGAGTTGGCACCACAAGATCTCTGACGGAGCCCCGGACTTCCCCGGCACCGGCCGTCTGGCCGGTGCCGGACGACCGGAGTCGCGGTCAGCCGGCCCGGTAGCGGGAGGCGAGTTCAGGGCTCTGGCCGCCGAAGGCGGCGAGGTCAGCCTTGAAGACCGCGTCGAGGAGCCCGGCGTCCTCGACGCCGGGGGCGCAGACTACCTCGCCGAGTTGGAGGCCGCGCAGCCCGGCGGTGACAACGTCCTCGGCGCTCATGCGCGGCACGACGCTCATGTCGAGGCCCTGACGGGAGTGGAACTCGGTGGCGACGACGCCAGGGCACAGCACCTGGACCTGGACGCCGGTGTCCTCCAGTTCGGCGCTGAGGGTCTGCGACATGGCCACGAGGTGGGCCAGCGAACCGGCGTAAACGGCGCGGCGAGGCATGACGGACTGGTCGGCCGGGCCGCTGAAAGCGATCATCCCGGCGACGTTGATGATCTTCCCTTCGCCGCGTTCCTGCATGCCGGCGACGGCGGCGCGGGTGAGCATGGTGGGTGCGACCACCTTGACGTGGACGAGTTCGCGGGCCTTGTCGGCTGGCAGTTCGGCCAGTGGCATGTAGTGGGCGACGCCCGCGTTGTTGACGAGCATCGTCAGCGGCTCACTGGCGCAGATCTCGGCGACGGTGTCGATGCCGACGTCGGTGGACAGGTCGGCGGCGACGGTGCGGACCGTGACGTCGAGGTGGGCGGCGGCGAACTCCTCGAGGCGGTCCTTGTTCCGGCCGACGACAATCAGGTTGTAGCCGTCCGCGGCGAGGCGCTCGGCGAATGCCTTACCGATGCCGGAGGTGGCGCCGGTGACTAGGGCGAGCTTGCTCATGAGTGGTGTTCCTTTCGGGGGTCGGCCGATGTGGCCGGGGTGATGGGGCTCTGGTGGAGCCACGTGTGTTCGGCGCTGTACTGCGCGGTGACGGCGTCGGGCTGGTCGTCACCGAGGTGGTGATCACCGACGGTGCGGCGCTTGCGGTTCAGGTACCGGCCAGGAACCGTAGGACGGCCGGTAGCCGGTCAGTTCGGCCGGGTCGACGGCGAGCCGAGTACCTGGCAGGACCGGGACGAAAGTGTCCTTCTCGTAGACCGAGGTGGTCCGCGCGATGCGCCACAGTCCGTCGGTGCCGCGCTGGGCGCGGCACTGGGAGCGGCAGGCGGAGGCCAGGTCCGCCTCCACTTCGTCGATGTTGATGCGCCACTCGATGACCAGCGGCAGCTCGACCAGAGCCCGGTCACCGTCGATGCGGACGGCGGGCGGGCTGAGCCGGCGCACCGCGTAGTCGCCGCGCCCGGCCATGGCGCGGGTCTGGCGGACGAAGTCAGCGCCGCTTCCGGTGAACCAGCTCATCTGGACGATCGAGTCGTCGTTCATGCGTTGAGGTGCAGCAACTGGGCGAGCCCGCGGGCGCCGGCCAGGCCACGGGCGGTGACGGCGGAGGAGTCGATTCCGGCCTCGCGCATGGCCTGGTCGAACAGCTCCATGTCCAGTGCTTCCACGGCGGAGAGATGATCCACGTTGTCGGGCCGTACCATGGTGTTCAGCAGGGACAACGCCGCGCTGGCGGCACTGCCCAGCTTGAGGAGCTCCGCCAGCCGGCCGGCGTCCAGCTTCAGCTCGGCGGCCAGTTCGACGATCTCCCCGATCGCGGCGGGAGCGGCAGGACGTCGGCGTCGGTGCGCACGCACAGGCAGACGATGTCGCAGGCGGCAGCCAGCTCCCCGGCCGTGTCGTGCCGCTGGTGGGGGACCTTGCCCAGGCCGTCCAGGGATGCGGGACGCCGGGCCCAGGCGTGCAGGGGGAATCCTGCTTCGGCGATCGCGGTGGCCATGGGCAGGCCCTGGTCACCCAGTCCGATGAACCCCACGACGGGTCGTGCGGGAGTTCGCGTTGGTTTCATGTCTCCACGGTCAGCGGGAAATGCCTGGTTAGGTAGTAGACCCGTTTTCCTGGGAATGGCGGTACCACGACAGGCAAACGCCTCTCTTGCCACAATCAAGGGCATGGCGACCACAGAACTCGGCGCAACCCTGCGCCACTGGCGGGACCGGGTCTCGCCCCAGGCCGTCGGCTTGCCCGCGGGCGGACGCAGGCGCGCCGCCGGTCTGCGCCGTGAGGAACTGTCCCAGCTGGCCGGCATCTCCGCCGACTACATCATCCGGCTGGAACAAGGACGAGCCGCCAGCCCTTCACACCAGGTCGTCGGGGCCTTGGCCCGCGCTCTGCGACTCACTCAGGACGAGCGAGCCCACCTCTTTCGTCTGGCTGGCCTCGTCCCGCCCGGCCCCGGCACGGTCCCGCAGCACATCACCCCTGGCGTCCACCGCATGCTGGACCGCCTGACCGGTACACCCGTCGCCGTCTTCGACGCCGCCTGGACCCAGCTGCTCGCCAACCCCCTCTACACGGCACTCATGGGCGAATGGCACGGCGATGATCTCAACGCGGTCTGGCGCAACTTCGTCAACCCCCGAAGTCGCGTGCGCCACACCCCCGAATCCAGGGGCGCCCTGCAGGTGGCGCACGTTGCCGACCTGCGCCGCACCGCCGGTCGCTACCCCGACGACCCGAACCTCAAGTCCCTCATCGCCGAACTACGCTGCCGCAGCGCCGAGTTCGACGCCCTTTGGGAGTCAGGCGCCGTCGGCGAGCACCAGGCCGCCCGCAAGACCATCGACCATCCCCAGGTCGGCGCACTGACCCTGGACTGCGACGTGCTCAGCGTCGCAGGCAGCGATCTTCGCATCATGGTCTACACCGCCCAGCCCGGCACCGAGGACGCCAACCGCCTGGCGCTCCTGAATGTCATAGGGACGCAGTCCCTCGTCGGGTAACCGCCCCGGGAGCCTCCGGGCATCGGCCGGGCCTCGAAGGCAGGCCGAGCGCCTGGCGATGCGGAATCTGAAGCCCGATTGAACCGAAACCGGCTCTCCGCAGTCGAGGGTGTAGCGCCGGCTTCCTCGGGCCTCACGAGGGGGCAGATTGCCCGAGACCAGGCCGTGCGCGACCTGGACGCCGGACTGGAACCCGCCTGGGCCACCGGCGACGAGGTCTACGGGCGAAGCAGCGAGCTGCGCGCGGTGTTCGAGCAGCGCGGAATCGGCTACGTCTTCGCCATCGGCCGCGACTTCCAGATCACGAGCTCCGGGCACCAGAAGATGCGCGCCGATGCGACGGTAGGCCTGGTCGAGCCGCACGGGTGGAACCGGCGCTCGGCCGGAAATGGCTCGAAGGGACCGCGCCTGGACGACTGGGCGTGGAACGCCACAGCCTCACCGCGCCACCACCTGCTCATCCGCCGCTCGATCAGCATGGGAGAACTGGCCTACTACATCGCCTACGTCCCCGACCACTACGTCTGCTCCCTGACCGATCTGGTCAGGGTCGCCGGCACTCGGTGGGCGATCGAAGACGACTTCCAGGACGCGAAACAGGCGGTCGGCCTCGGCCACACCCACCCAGGCGCGCGGCTACCGGGCCTGGAAGCGGCACACCGCGCTCGCCGCCTACGCGCCGCTGGTCGTCGCATCGGCCCCGGCCAAAGCCACCCACCCCGCACCTGCCCTGCCCGATGCCGACCAGAAGGCGCCGGTCGACTGCGGCATGGCCGCGCTGACCGTCCCCGAGATCCAGCGCCTTCTCACCGTGATCACACGCCGAATACAACAGGCCCCGGACCGCGTTCCACCAGGCCTGGTCCGATTGGCGACGACGCCACCAGGCCGAGCCCGTTGGCACCACTACCGCGCACAGCTCGAACTCCAAATGACTGTGCGTACCAGGCTGCGAGTCCGACGGCCGTATCGCATTCGTTACGCGCGCAGCGCCCGCGACAGCGCGGCAACGGTCACGCCCACGATAGCCAGGAGCTGCGCGGGGCTCGCCCCGGCCCTGCTCATGACGGCGAGCGACTGGTTCACAGCCGCCGCGTGTACAGCGAAGGCCTCGGCGTCCTGGTCGGTCAGTCGGCCGGCCTTCAGCGCGGCGCGCAGGCGCTGGCGCTGGAAGCCGAGCGCCTGCTTGGCGTGCGCTGCGACACTTGGACTCAGCACTGGAATTGCCATGGCTGACTGTGCGATCAGGCATCCATCAGGTAGTTCGGGATCGGCGATGCGCTCGAGGGTGACGTCGAAGAACGCACGAACAGCGGCAACGGGTTCCGAGGCCGCACACGATAGGGCGGCGTCGTACTTCCCGCCATAGCGGGCGACGTAGAGATCCAGGCAGCGCAGGAAGAGCGTGTCCTTGTCGCCGAGGGAGGAGTAGATGGAACTGCGGTTCAGGCCGGTTGCCCGAGACAAATCGTCCAGTGAGGTGTCGGCGTAGCCGTCGCGCCAGAACTGGATCATCGCGGCGTTGAGCGCCGTGTCCATGTCGAACTGCTTCTTGCCTGCCACGCGGAACTTCCTTGCCGATGCGTCGATGGTTCGGACCGTGTCGCGCACCATCCTATCTTGAACTAGTCAGTTCAAGATGTGTTAGCCTTCAAGCGTGATCATGGCCAGGCATACCGCGCACTTCGCGACCGCGCGAGAAACACGCCACGTGGTCCCAGCCACGCCGTCAGCTACATCTTCCCAACCGCACACCTGACACCGACGGAGGATCCCGGTGACCGGCCCAGCAACCAGCACTCCCCATGTCCCCGAAAGCAACCCCATCCGCGACCTGCCCCTGCAGCATCTGGCCGGATTCACTCACCGCTGGGTTGACGCAGACGGCGTCCGCCTTCATGCCGTGGAAGGCGGACGGCCGAGCGGCCCGGCCATCGTCCTGCTCGCCGGATTCCCGCAAACCTGGTGGGCCTGGCGAAAGGTGATGCCCGGCCTCGCCCACCGGTTCCACGTCATCGCGATCGACCTGCCGGGTCAGGGCCACTCCGAGCGTCCGGAGCGCAGCTACGACACGCACACGGTCGCCGCGCACGTCCACACTGCCGTGAAGGCTCTCGGAGTGTCGACTTACTCCCTGGTCGCCCACGACATCGGCGCCTGGGTCGCTTTTTCCCTCGCCCTCAACTTCGAGAGCCACCTGCGCGGGGTCGCTCTGCTCGACGCCGGAATTCCCGGTATCAGTCTCCCGGAGGCGATTCCCACCGACCCGGATCGAGCGTGGAAGACCTGGCATTTCGCGTTCCACGTCGTGCCGGACCTGCCCGAGACGCTGCTCGCCGGCCGCGAACGCGAGTACGTCGGCTGGTTCCTGAAGGTGAAGGCCCTGTCTCCCGACACGTTCGAGGACGCCGAGCTCGACCACTACGCGGCGGCCGTCGCCGTCGACGGCGGCCTGCGCGCTTCCCTCGCGTACTACCGAGACGCCGCGGAGTCAGCGCGCAAGAACCGCGAGGCGCTCAAGGGGCGGCGCCTGACCGTGCCCATCCTCGGAATCTCCAGCAGCCACGGCTCCGTTCCGGACATGGCCGCCTCCATCAGCCCATGGGCCGACAACACGACCCGAATCGTCGTGCCCGACGCTGGACACTTCATCCCCGACGAGCAGCCCGAAGCTATCGCTGCCGCGATAACAGACTTTATCGCCGACGACGACTGACACCCGTCGAACCTGCTCGACCGCGCCGCCCAAGGCCGCGCCGAACTCAGACCACGAAGCCTGTGAGGGTGACCGGCGGTGCAAGCTCCCGCCGCACCAGCGTGCGCTGGTCGCCCTGGTGTACCTGCGCCGTCACGACACCCTCGCGCGCATCGCGGCCGGCTACGGGATATCCGTCGGCACCGCTCACGCCTATGTCACGGCTGTCGCCCGCCTGCTCGCCGACCGTGCTCCGGGCCTTCTGAAGACCCTGCGCTAGAACGACCCTGACTTCGTCCTTGTGGACGGGTCTCTCGCCGAATGCCACCGCGTCGGCGACAGCCGCGCGGACTACTCGGCCAAGCATCGCCGCCATGGGGTGAACGCGCAGGTCGTCACCGATCCCACCGGCGAGGTGCTGTGGATCTCGCCCGCGCTGCCGGGCCGCACGCACGACCTGACAGCGGCCCGCACCCACCGGCTCATCGGGATCTGCGAGCGGCAGGGCGTACCCGTGCCGGCCGACCGCACTTACCAGGGCGCCGGCCCCTGGGTCACCACCGGGCCCAGACGACCACCCGGCGGCGAACTCACCCCCACACAGCGCACCGTCAACCGCGCACTGGCCCACATCAGAGCCCCCGTGGACCACGCCTCGTTCCACCGGTGCCCGCGCCGCGGAGAGCGTGCGGTTGACGGTCCGCCGGGTTGGTGTGAGGTCGCGGCCCGGCGGGCGTCTGACAGGGGTCGCACCCGGAGGGCTCCCATGCAGGCGCGGTCGGCGAGGACGGAGGATCCGGTATGTGCGTGCTTTGTCCTTGAGGGCGCTCTTCGTGACTTTGCTTTTGCTTGACAACCTGTTGGGCTGCCGGCTCGTCTCACTCCTCGAACCGCGTCACGCGGAACTGACGAGAATCAGAGGAGTCCTTGATGAGACCCCCCATCCGTCGCCGTGCCCTCCAGCTCGCCGGGGTGGCCGTCGCATCGCTGGCGACCACCGTCGCGACCGCTCTCCCCGCCCACGCCATCAACCGCGTGGACTGTGATGCCTTGGCGGACTTCCTCTACTTCGAGTCCGACGGCACCAATCCCTGCTTCGCCAACGCCGGCACCGTCAACGTCGCCATTTACGGTGTGGGATGGATGGACACTGGCAACAACGAGGTGAGCATCAAGTACCGCACGGTCCTGGGCGGCCCACAGTACGACTCGGGCCGACTCCCCAAGTTCATGGCCTTCGACCTCGGCCGCGCCTCCGGTGCCCCCAGCGGCAAGGTTCACAAGATCGAGCAGATCACCATCTACTGAGCGTGCGCCATCTTGAAGTGGCTGGTCATAGTGGGCCGGGCGGTGCGGCTGGTCCCGGACCGCGCGCCGGGTGTGGCCGAGGATGGGCTGCCACCGGAGTCATCAGCGCATCGTTGCCGCCGAGCGGCATTCCCCAGGCCCGGTGACGACCGGCCGCCCGTCGCCACGGCGGGCGGCACCGATCACGGGAGCCCGGCTCTCTTCATGCCAGGGACGACGCCGCGTGCCCGGCGAAGGAGGACGATGATGGCGGAGGCGGCGAAAGCGGCGCCGAACCGCTACTGGGAGTGTGCGGGTCGCCCCTCGCACAGCCCCGTCTGGACGGCGGCTTCGATGTCGTCGTCCTGCGCGTCCCTTCCACCCGGGTCGACGTTCGTCATGACCGTCGCCTGCCTGCCGTCGGCTGTGGCGCCGCCCGCGGTCTGGTAGCCAAAGATGTCGCCGCCGTGGCCCCAGTAGAGGCCGCCGCAGGGCAGCGTCCGGCTCTCCAGGCCCAGGCCGTACTCCCGGCCGTCGTCACTGCCGGTCGACCGGGTCTTCATCATCGCCGTGAGCTGGGTCGGGGGCAGCAGCTTGCCGCGAACGAGGGCGCCCAGGAAGCGGATGAGGTCGCTGCCGCTGGAGATCATCTCGCCGGACGCGCCCGCGATGGAGGGGTTGAATGCGGTGATGTCCATGAGCGGCGCGTCCTCGCCTGTGCGTACGTACCCGCGCGGGTGCGGTCCGGGGATCGACGTGGCGTCGCCTGGCACGGACGTATCGTGCAGGCCGAGCGGCTCGATGATGCGCCGACGGATCTCCTCGCCATACGAGTGTCCGGTCACCTTCTCGATGAGCATGCCCGCCAGCAGGTAGTTGGTGTTGGAGTAGTGCCACTCGGAGCCGGGCTTCTCAAAGGTCGGCGGGTGGGCGAGCGCGAGGTTCACCAGGTCGCGGGTGTAGTGGTGGGCCAGCGGGTCCTTGAGGATGTCCTGCGGGTTGAGGTATTCGAGGTAGTCGGGCAGGCCGCTGGTGTGCTGGAGGAGCATACGGACCGTGATCACCCGGCCGTCGTTTCCGTGGCCGCGGACGACGCCGGGCAGGTAGTGCTCCACCGGGGCGTCGAGATCGACGCGGTGCTCTCCCACCAGCTGGAGCACGACCGTGGCCACGAAGGGCTTGGTCATGCTGCCGATCCGGAACCTGCTGTCGCCGCGCACCGGCGCCTGGCTGTCCACATCCGCGACGCCGCTGGTCAGCACCGCGCTGCCGCGTCTGTCCCGCGTCGCGACGAGTGCTCCGGGCGCACCGTCCGCTGTGGTCAGCCGGTGCATGAGCGCGCGCAGCTGAGTGCCGTCGGCAGTGTGGGTGGATGGTGCGTTGCTGGTTTTGGCCATGGTCGCCGCGGTAGCGGCGTTACTCGGCAGGCTGCTTCCCATCACACCGACTGCCACGGCCAGTGTGAGTGCCCCACCCAGTGCGCGCTTGTGCTTGATCACGTGTCCATCCTCCGTCGTCGTGGCAAGATCGCTGCTGCGGAGGACTCTTCACGCCCGCCCTCTCGCCGCCGGTTCACGATGCCCGAGCGGTGCCGGCCGATGCGATGGGGCGATCATCCGGAACGGCAGTGGGGACAACCCCCGGTAAGTTTGCAGCGGCGGTCACCCTCGCGGGTGATGATGAGCATGGTGACCCCTTAAGAATGGTGGTGGTCCGGGAGGACTGGGTGTAGCTGATGGTGACCTGCCGTTTGTGGCTCCGAGTGAGTGGCTGCCCAGTTCTC
>NZ_JBITIY010000035.1:0-18756 GCF_044459385.1 Streptomyces sp. NPDC050287
ACAGCGAGTTGATCACGAGTCTCGTCCGGGATGCGCATACCACATCAACGATCCTCAGAACGGGAAGCAACACCTTGATTCCCTGCAAGCCCTAACCGGTGTGTTTGGAAGCCGGGCAGCACCTGTGCGAGCCTGCTGCCACTCCTTCGAAAGGGGCTGACCCTGATGCTCGGCATGGTTGTCTGGGACGTCCGCTCTCGCGCTTCGACGCGAGAGCGGTGACGGCCACCTGCCTCAACGCACACGCCTGTCCGATGGACATGCGTGGGTTCAGCCTGCTCCTCGTCGAAGTGCTCTTCGTGCCCCTGCACGTTCGATCACGAGGAGTACGTGGTGTCCACGATCCACTGGACCACAGGCGACACTCAGCAGTCCGCCCGCTGGCATTCCGAGAACGCCGCCCCCCTTCCACGGCGGACCGTCGTCGCCGACGACCGGATGAAGGCCAACACCGCCTACCGCCAGGCGTGTGAGGGAACGGCCCTGCTCTGGCAAGGCGACTTCCACAATGCCCGGCAGCTGCTGCAAGGACCGCCGCATCGACCGCAAAACGCCCGGCTCCAGCGCTTCCCTGAGCGAGTCCTTCCACCTGCACCGACGCAGCAGCAGTCACCGTGCCCGTGTGCTCGGAAAGCTCCTGGTGCTGCTGGACGACGACTACACCCTGGCGTTGCGCCGGGCTCTCGACGTACTTCAGGCGTGTCTGGAAGCCTATGGCCCCCCGAAAGGGCCCACCGTTGTCTCTCTGCGGGAACTGCTGGGAGTGATCGGCGCTCACCAGTGGCGCTTGAACGGGGTCGACGTGCCGGCGCTCGGCACTCGCGTCCACCCCCACTACGGCGTGTTCGCTCCGGTCAGAGGCGAGTACGTGGACCTGGTCGCCCATACGCCTCTGCCGCCGGCGGCCCTGCACAGTCCCGACACCAGTACGGCGTTCGATCTCGGCACGGGAACCGGTGTCCTCGCTGCGGTCCTGGCCCGCCGCGGAATCCACCGTGTCGTGGCCACCGACATCAGCCCACGCGCCCTGGCCTGCGCCAGGGAGAACGCCCACCGGCTCGCCCTGACCGACCGTATCGAGGTGTCGGATCCCGGCCTGTTCCCCGAAGGCCGCGCCGACCTCATCGTGTGTAACCCGCCCTGGCTCCCCACCCGGCGGACCAGCCCCATCGAGCAAGGCGTCTACGACCCGGACAGCACCATGCTTCACGGCTTCCTCACCGGACTGCCTGCCCACCTCCGGCCAGGTGGCGAAGGCTGGCTCATCCTGTCCGACCTGGCAGAGCACCTCGGCCTCCGGACACGTCAGCAACTTCTCGACGCCATCCAGGCAGCAGGCCTCCGCGTTGTGGACAAGATCGACACTAAGCCCCGGCACCCACGGTCCAAGGACACCACCGACCCACTCCACAGAGCACGAAGCGCCGAGACGGCCCCGGTGTCCTAGCTCTGACACCAGCCGTAAAGTAGGTCGCGGGTAGCCGCACCAGCCCCATGGCCTGCTCGCCGAGGGCCCGGATGCGGGCGTGCGCGGCATTGACCGCGCGTTGACCTGCCGAGAGGCGGTCCCACTGGCCGCGGAAGGGCACCCGCACGCTGTCGAAGTAACGTCCACCTTGGCCAGCATGTCTGTCCCGGCGCGCAGCACGGTTTCGGCGCGGCCGCCCGGCGGGGCATCGAGGTGAACACCCGCGCGTGCGCGGCCTCCTGGCCGCAGGCACTCGCCTTCATCACCGCGGCTGTCGGGGAATCAGCGCCGTGACCGCGAGCGCGATCAGCACGACGCCGTAGCCGGTCGCGGTGGTCAGCAGGCTGACGCTGGTCGCGATGACGCCCGCCGCGACAGCCGGGATGGAGAACGCGAGGTAGCTGAGCACGTAGAACGCGGCGACGAGCTTGCCGCGTTCGGCGGCCGGTGCGAGCGGGAAGACGGTGCGGGTAACGCCCTGAAAGCTCGCACCGAAGCCGGTCCCGGCGATCAGTGTGCCCGCGAACAGCAGCGCCTGGGACCCGGTCTGGGCGGCCGCGATGGTTACCGCGATCCCGATCGCCAGCGCGGCGGCGCCGAAGCGCATCACCCGGCTGGCCGCGACCGTGCGCAGCAGCCAGATCGTCGCCGCACCCGCCGCGGCCAGCGTGAACACCAGCAACCCGCCGAGCAGGATCGAGTTTGAGCCGGTGACCACACGGACCAGGCTCGGGCCGAGCGAGAGGTAGAAGCCGCCCAACGCCCACGCCGCGATGTCCAGCAGCGCGATGGCGGCGAACGCGGACCGCGCCGCGGCCGGGATGCCGACATTCGGCCGGATCGCCCGCCGTGCGCCGGGCATCATCGGCGAGGTCTCGGTCACCACGATCGTGCCGATCGCCTCGACCGCGAACACCACGAGCAGCACCAGGTACACGGTCTGGCGCGGCCACGGCAGGAACTGGACGAGCGCTGCGGAACCAAGTCCGCCGACGGCGAGACCCGCTATCGGGGCAACGCTGTTCACGATCGGCCCGTGTGGTCGCTCCGCATCCAGGATCGCGGCGGCCAGCGCACCGGTTGCCGCGCCGGTCGCGATGCCCTGCACCATGCGCGCCGCGACCAGCAACGGAACGCCGTCCGCGGTGCTGAACATCAGCATGGCAACCGCGTCGAGCGCGAGGGCGCCGAGGATCACCGGGCGGCGTCCCAGGTGGTCGGACAGCGACCCGACGGTCAGCAGTGCGAGCAACAGGCACACCGCGTAGACACCGAAGATTACCGTCAGCATGCCCGAGGAGAACGCCCAACGCGCCTGGTAGACGTGGTAGAGCGGGGTCGGCGCGCTGGACGCGGCGAGGAACGTCAACATGGTCGCCGCGGGCAGGACGGTGGCCGGCCCGGACGACATGCGCCGGGTGGCCGGAGCGGTCAGCATGGAGTACCCCCACGATCAATTAAAGCGAAGACCATTGCTTTAGTTGACCGTACACGGGGCGGAGCTTAAAACAAAGACTTCTGCGATAATGGTCGTATGTCGACCACTACACCAGCCCGGCGGCCGGGCGGGCGCAGCGCGAAGGTCCGGGACGCCGTCTACACCGCCGTCGGCCAGCTCATGGGCGAGGGCAAGGCGGACCGCATCACCATCCCACTGGTGGCCAGCCGGGCAGGCGTCAACCCGACCAGCATCTATCGCCGCTGGGGCGACCTGGACACGCTGCTGGAGGAGGTTGCTGTCGCCGCGCTCACCAAGGACGGCGACGAACTGCCGGACACCGGGTCACTGCGCGGTGACCTGTCGGCGTGGGCTCGGATCGTGGTCGACGACATCACCCAACCGCGCCGGACCCGTTACCTGCGCGCCATGACGTCCGCCCGGGACGAGGTGCTCACCTGTCCGTGCTGGGAGCAGCGCCGCACGCAGGCCAAGGTGATGCTGGATCGGGCAAGGGCGCGCGGGGAGCGGGCGCCGACCGAGCAGCAGGTCCTCGATCACGTGATTGCACCGATGTATCACCACGTGGTCTTCGGCCTGTCCGTCGACCGGGAGTACGCGGACCAACTGGTCCACGACGTGCTCGCGATGGCCTAGCTACTTGCCTCTGAAGAAGTCTGGGGCTGCCTCTGGGTTGCCCTGGGGGAGAGCTGCTGTGGGCCTCGGTCGCCCTGCCCGGCGCCGTGCACGACATCAAGGCCGCCCGAACCCACGGCATCATCGACGCCCTCACCGAGGCGGGCCTGGCCTGCTGGGCGGACAAGCTACCGGGGCGCGGGCGGCAGCGTGCGGGTGCCCTTCCGCGGCCAGTGGGACCGCCTCTCGGCAGGTGAACGCGCGGTCAATGCGAGCCCGGCCATCCGTGCGCGAGTATCAGCGGCATCGCGTTGGGATTCTTGGACCTGACGTGGATGAAACGGAAGTCCAGCCCATCAATCTCGGTCAGGAATTGAGGGAAGCGATTGAGCTCGGACTCGAAGCGCACAGCACCTGCCGGCGGGCATTCTGGGTCAGGTTGCCCACGGCGTCGTGTTCGCCATCGCGGACAGTGACCTGTCGAACGGGACCCTCGGCGCCCGAGCAGCGACGATCACGAGCCTGCTGATGCTGGGGGTTCCCGAGACGCGCGCAATCGCTCTCGTGAGCGACCAGCCCTGCTTCTGCGAGAAGATCTCCACCCGGGTCAAGACCCGGCCGGAACTGGAGAAGGCGCTCAAGCTGGCGTACGACATCAAGGAGGCCGCCCCCGACCAGGAGGTCATCCTCACCGTCCACGAACTCAAGCACCCGCACCACCCGGCGCCCCGAGCTGGAGGCCGCCGTGAAGCTCGCCGGGGAGATCCGTTTCTCCGGCGTCGCCGTGACCCTCGTCGTTCACGAGCACAGGCGGCTCGGTCGCGGCATCGAACTCGCCATGCTCGCCGAAGAGCTCAAGGTCGGCGACATCGGCCTGGAGTTCCTCACCGGAGAACTGAAGGGCTTGCACGACCCTTCCGGGATCGTGTTCACCGTGCTCGCGGCCATGTCCGGCATGGAACGCGAGTAGATCCGCGACCGCACCCTCGAAGCGCACGTGTCCGCCCGCAAGCGCGGCAAGACCATCGGTGGCGCCGGCGTCACCGACGACGACATGCTGTCCATGGCCCTCCACCTGCGCGACCAGGAGATGAGCCTGCGCGACATCGCCAAGTAGCTCATCATCACCACCGGCACGAAAGAGGGCCGGCACCCCTCACCCGCCACCGTCATGCGGATGCTGCGCGAGCATGACAAGAGGGCCGCCACGGCTGCGAGCGCGTGATCACCCTCTACTTTGCGGCTGGTGTCTGGGCTGGGACTCCGAGGCCGAGACCACGTCCCTCTGGCGTCTGACAGCATGACCGGCGGCATCCCGATCACGCAGCGGCATCTCGCCTCCCAATTCACCAGGTGAGCACATCCCGTGGGTGACCTCGCCGCGCCCACGGGATGACCCGATTCCTCGCCAAGCCTGAGGATCAAAAACACCTACTGAGTATCGACGCCACCGAGCAGACAGCTCTGGCCCGTGTTCTGGGTGCTTGCCCCGATGAGACGGTGACGGTCGTCCTGGCCCGGTGAGCCTGTAGCCGGTCCAAGTGGTGGGCGGCCGATGCGCGCGAGCCGGGGCGGCGCCCGCCCTACAGTAGATCTTGGACGGACCGCCAACAGGCAGGCTGCGTCCGTGCGTTGGTGGTCCAAGGAAAGATGCCCCGCTTCCTGCGGGGAGATGCAGGTGCAAGGCCTGCCCGGCGCTCGAACATGGGCCCTGTCCGCGCAGTGCGCGGACAGGGCCCATGCGTTGGCGTCCGCTTCATGTCGTGTGCTGCAGCCAGCGCTGCAGGGTGGTGTTGATGCTTGCGGGCAGGGCGCTGAGCTGATCGATGGCTTCGCGGTCCCCGGGCCGCGGCGGGATACCGGCCGCGGTCAGCACGGCGTGCAGTTCCAGGCGGCGCTGATCGCGCGGGTCGACAAGGACGCTGAGGCGCTCGGCGGGGTTGGGCGGTGGCAGGAGGTAGTCCTCGTCTTGTCCGGGCGCGCACGGGAAGGGCCTTGCCGTTTCCACCGGATCGGCGGCATAGGGGTCGACGAAGGCCTGCGGCGTGTCGTGTTCAAGAGCGATGCTCACGTCGGTCTCCTCACCAGCAGCGGACAGATACGCAAGAGGAGAGGTGCACCCGGCCTCCTGCGGTTGCGGCCGACAGCGGATGTCACGCCGACGGCGTCATCGGCGGCTCATCGTCTTCTCCGACCAACGCGGCCGGGCGCCGGGAGCCAGCCATGCGGGAACACGCACGCGCACAGCGCGGCATGGGCTCCGAACGCTGTTACGCACTTTCGGGTGACGGCCCGCCAGCAGCCGGGGTGGCGCGTCCCGGCGATCAAAGGTGACGGCCAGTCCCATACGGGGTGTCTGTATGGCGGGGCGTCAACTGGTGCACATGCCGCATGAATGGACGTTACAGGCGTCAGTCACGGCAATACGGGTTAATTGTAACGGGGCGCGCGTATCGCGTTCACGACCTGCACCGCATGACAATGGTGTGGATGCACGGCCGACCGGCCGCCAGCCGCATACCGCACCCGCCCCTCCCTTCCCGGTATGCCACCGGGGTCACGGATGAGCAGGTGCCCGTACGCCAGGGGGCCTTGTGTCTTCTTCCACTGTGACCGCCCGCCCTATCTCCACCGCCGCGCTCGCGGCCGCCGCCATCGGCGGGGCGGTGACGCTGCCGGCGTCGGCGGCCGAGCCAAGGCGTTCCCGCAGGCAGTCGCACACGGCTGGCTGATCCAGCAGTCCACGCCCAACCACCTCGCCTCCAAGTCTGCGCAGAAGCCCCTGCACTACATGGGCGACAGCGCGCAGAACAGCCGGAGCCGGAACCGGATCTGTCCCACCGGGTGGGCTGCCGAGAAGCGGATGCGAGCGCCCTGGTGGATGCGGCCGACACGCTGAACCGCGATGAGTTCGCGTTCGCGTCGTCGTACAACAGTGGCGGCATGTCGGCGGCGGAAGGCGGCCTGAACCCTGCCCTGACGCCCGGCAGCACCACCCCCGCTGGCGCGGCGTGCATCGGCACCTATGCCAAGAAGCACGGCACAGCGGTGCACCTGGTCAAGCCTGGACGGGACCGACCCGACGTTCAAGGAAGTGTGCGGCCGCTCCACGATCTCCGGCATGCACAGCCAGGAGTCCATGGGCGATCACTTCGCGACGTTCACGCGCGGCATGCGGATCATGGACAAGGACGCGTACTGGCTGGACACCCGCATGAGCGCGGGAAGCACCTGCCTGTACGGGACGCCCGGCAACGCTGAGCCGGTCATCTGCAAGCTGACCGCCCAGTAGCAGCCGCCCCGCAACCGCGCCGGCCCTCACCCCGAGCTCGGGGTGAGGGCCGGCTGGCGCCGTTGTCGGCGGTCAGACCATGGGAATCGGGACCGCGGGAAGATCACCGGCCTGAACGGCTTCCTGATCGATGGACAGGCCGCAGTAGTTGCCGACGGCCTCGAACACCGCTACGGGCAGCCGGGGCCCGTGCTCCTCGTGGTACGCCACCACGGCGGCTTCACCCACCTGACTGATGGACGGGAACACCGCCCCGGCCGCGTGGAGCGCCGCGTCCAAGGCCGAGCCCTCCCCGGTGTCCTCCCCGAACTCGGCCTGCCAGGCGCGCCCGTCACCCGGCGCGTGGATGATCCTCTGCGGCGGGCTCCACGAGTTCATCGTCACGCAGACGATCTCCTCATCCGGTGCGGGCCGCATCGACTGCACCTTTCGGTAGCCGGCGGCCCACGTCGCCATCCCCCAGTCCTCCAGCACGTACACCCAGTCCCCGCACGTCCCGTACATGACGGGATTGACGCGGGGCGACGGCCTGCCCGGCCGCCCCACCGGCACGTCGACATCCTTGTACGGGGTACGCGCGGCAAGCTCATCAAGGCCGGCACCCAGCGCGATGAGGAACTCGTCCGCGTCTACGCCGCGGGCGCAGGTCAGCGATATCCCGCCGAGCATTCCGGGCAGGGCGGCGGACTTTTCTGTGGCGCTGCGTGCGCCTATCCAGGCGATCCCGGTAGACATAATCATCACAAAGTTGCCGGGGCGGGCCAAGTAACTGGTGCGTGCGTGGCTTTGTTCACGAGAGACGACAGCGGGCGGAGGGTGTGCCGCCGTGGGCAGACCGTCGTGTCCGTTCGATTACGAGGACTCCGGGTTTCGGGGTTGAAGTTGCCGTTGCGGCAGCTTCTACCGTCGTGACCAGGGCCGGAGAGACCGGCCCGGCGACACATGCGTGCGGGAGTGAAGATGGACTGGCCGATCGCGGAGGTGGCCCGGATGTCGGGCGTGACCGCCCGGACACTGCGCCACTACGACGAGACCGGCCTGTTGCCGCCGGCCCGGATCGGCACCAACGGTCACCGCTACTACGGGGAACGCCAGCTCCTGAGGCTCCAGCAGATCCTCGTACTGCGGGCGCTGGGTGTCGGGCTGCCGGAGATCGGCCGGATCCTGTCCGATCAGGTCGACGAGGTGGACGCCCTGCGCAGTCACCACCGGCGCCTCCTCGCGGAGCGGGACCGGATCGACGTCCTGGTCGGCACCGTCTCCCGCACGATCGCCGAACTGGAGCAGTCCAGGAAGGACAACCGTCCCATGACCATCAACCGTCCGGAGAACCTCTTCGAGGGTGTCACGCCCGCCCACTACGAGGACAACATGCGCGACTACCCCGAACTCGCCCACGAGGTCGGACAGCGCGCCGCCACGATGAGCCAGGCCGACGCCGACGCCGCGCACCGTGAGCGCACGGCGCAGATGATCCGGCTGGCCGAACTCATGGCCGCGGGCCACCCGGCCGACGCCGCCCCCGTCCAGGCCGAGATCGACGCCCAGTACCAGGCCCTGACCGAACTGCGCGCTGTCTCCACCGAGGACTACCGGGCCCTCGCACGCTCCATCGTCGACAACGAGACCTGGCGCGCCGCATACGAGGCCATCACGCCGGGGCTCGCCGTGTACCAACGCGACGCCATGGTGGCCTACGCCACCACCCGGCTGAACTGAACCACAACGCAGCCGCCATCGAGGGTGCCGACGATGGCGGCTGCACTGCGTCACGTCAGGCCCACGATGTTCATCCCGAGGGCCGGCGGCCGCCACCTCAACCAGGTGCCGCTCCCCGGCCCACGTCTGCGCGTGCTCCAGCACGAGGAACAGCTCCTCCGAGTCCGGGAACCGCTCGTACGCCGGATCCCCGCCCAACTCATGAAGCCCCAGCAGACGATTGACGATTCGACCGGTCTTGATCTCTCCCAAAACGCCATTGGGTCGTTGCCGATGCGGCCGGCGTTGACGCCGCCGCTTCCGGCGATGTTGCCCCAGGCCACGGCGCGCCGGGCCGCGGAACCCGGTCTGCTCGAACTCGGTGACCTCGCCGGTGCCGATGAGCCGGCGCACCCACACGTCGGTGCCCGCCTTGGTGTAGACGGCGACGGTGTTGCCGTGGAAGGGCTCGATGGCCGCGTAACGCACACTGCTGGACGTCTAGGGCGACCCCAGGCCCTGGGCCTGGGGCGCCAACTCGCCGAGACCGACGAGTAGGCCTACCAGCGGTACATCACGCTGCCGGCACACTCGCCCGACTATCTGGCGGCCCTGGGCGGCGAGTGACTTGACGCCCTCGCCGCCGCCCCCGTGGCCACCGAGGGCGCCCGCCGCCAGCTCGATCTGGACCTCGTGGCCGACATCGGCGACCGCCTCCCGTGCATCCTCGCCCCGACCCTCGTCGTCGGCGCGAACCGGTAGCAGGTCGTCCCGGTCTCCACGCCAGGGAACTGCATGCCGGTATCGCCGGATCGCGCTACGCCGAACTCGACAGCGGGCACAATGTCCTGCTGGAAAAGCCGCGGCAACCGGCCGAGCTGATCAGCGACTTCCTGGACTGACAGCGGTGTGCGCGAAGGGGCCCGTCCTCCTGGAGAGCGGGGCCCCATGCGCACGACCGGCGCGCTCAGCCGGCCACAGCCGCGACCACGGACGGCTGGGGGCGCATGCCGGACAGCTCGAACCCCTCGGCCAGCAACTGGTACGAGCGGACCCGGTCGGGCGGGTCGTGCGTCAGCGTGTTCACCATGAGTTCCCCCACCCCGCACGCCTCGGCCAGCGCGCGCAGCCGCGGTACGACACCCTCGGGCGTGCCGTGGATCAGCGACCTCGCGTGATGGGCGGGCCCGTTCCGACTCCGGCCCGGTCCGCCGGTGCCGTCGCACGGTCCGGACCGAGGGAATCGGCCCGTCCCCTCCCAGGTCCTTCCGCGCGCGCCACGGCAGCATGGCCTGCGCCAGCTCGTCGGCCCGTGCCTGTGGGTCCGCCACGACGGCACGTACGGCGAGGAGCCCTCCGTGGCCGTCCCCGCCCGTCGCGGCCACGTGAGCCGCACGGTACGCCTGCAGCGCACGCACACTCGGACCGGGCACCAGGAAGTGCGCGAAGGCGAAACCCACGCCCAGCTGACCCGCGGCCGCGGCCGACCCGGCGCTCGCGCCCAGCAGCCACAGCTCCGGCGGCACCAGCGGCACCGCCGCCAGGGCCTCCGGATACCCATCCGCGCTGCCCGGCGGCCGCAGCAGCGAACTCAGCTCCCGCAGCCGGTCCGGGAAGTCGGCCGCGGGGCCTCCGGCCCGGCCGATGCCCATGTCGACCCGGCCCGGGTGCAGCGTGGCCAGCACGCCGAACACCTCGGCGACCTTCAGCGCCGCGTAGCGCGGCAGCACCCCTCCGGTGCCGATCCGGATCCGGTCTGTCACGGAGAGGACGGCGCCGGCCAGTATCTCCGGGGCGCTGTCGGCAAAGCCCGGCGAACGGTGGTGCTCTGCCAGCCAGTATCGGTCGAAGCCAACCGGTCAGCGCGGCGAGCGAGTTCGAGCGAGGCCTGAATGGCGTCGGCGCCCGTGTGTTCCTCCCCGACGGGGGACTGGTCCAGAACGGAGACGCGCATCGCGCTCACTCCCCCTTCCGGCCGACGACGACCGACGGCGCGATACGGAAGTCCCGCTGGAACACCAGGTTGTGCAGATCCGCGGAGGCGATCGCCCGCAGCGTGGGCACCTCAGCGGCCGCCTGCTCCCTGGGTGAAGACGTTCAGGGGCCACTCGGCCACCGTGGCGCCACGCAGATGCGGATGGTGCAAGCCCCGCCCGTAGTGCGCCAGCAGCGTGATGGGCTGGATTCCCGCGTCCCTCTGTTCGGGCCAGGACAGCGTCCACAGCGCCGCCAGTCCGCCGTCCGGTGTGCGTCCGACTCCGGTGGCCTCCAGGGTTCCGGTGCCGTGCAGCATCTCGCGGTCGAACTCGCGCAGAACCTCACGGGCGTACGGGTCCAGCAGCGCCACCGCTCCGCGCCCGCTTACTTGGTGGTGGGGGTGCGCAGGAAGAGGGCGCTGGTGAGGGCGGTGATGAGGACGAGGGCGGTGTTGACGGCGACGGCGGTCCGGATGCCGCCGAGGATGCCGGTGACGGTGGTGGTGGTCATGGCGCCGGTGGCGATCGCGCTCATGACGGGGGTGCCCATGGTGATGCCGATCTGCTGGCTCATGGTGGCGAGGCCGGTGGGCATGCCCTGTTCGTGGTCGGGCAGGCCGCTGGTGGCGGTGACCATGAAGCCGACGATGAGGAGCATGTTGCCGATGCCGCCGATGAAGGTGGCGGCCAGCAGCAGGGCGAGGCGGGTGGTGGTGCCCAGCAGGAGCAGGGCGGCGGTGGCGACAGTCTGGATCAGGGCGCCGGTGACGAGGGTGGTGCGGGCGGTGGTGGCGGCGATGACGCGGGGGCGAGGGTGCCGCCCAGGACGGTGCCCAGGCCCAGCACGCCGAAGGAGAGTCAGGCGGCAAGCGGGGAGAAGCCCAGGACCTGCTGCAGGTAGAGGGTCATCAGGAAGACCAGGGAGGTCTCGATGACGAAGGCCAGGATGCCGGCGATGTTGCCCCAGGCCACGGTGCGCCGGGCCAGGACGGTGACCGGGACGAGGGGGGCGCGGCTGATGCGCTCGATGAAGTAGAACGCGATCAGCAGCAGGAGGCCCGCGGCCAGAACGAGGAGGGCGGTGGCATCGCTCCAGCCGTGCTCGCCTGGCCCGGCTGAAACCGAAGACCACGGCGAGCAGGCCGAGGGTGACGCTCGAGGCGCCGGGCAGGTCAAGGCGGGGACGGCTGGCGGGGCGGGACTCGGCCAGCACGATCGGGGCGATGACCAGCACGGCCGCGGCGACGGGCACGTTGATGAAGAACGACCACCGCCAGGACAGCAGGTCGGTCAGCACGCCGCCGAGGATGGCGCCGGTCGTGAACCCGCCGACATCAGTGCCCCGTTCAGGCCCAGGGCCCACCTGAGGCCATACTGGGGCCGGTCACCAGCCCTGCAGCGGGCGATGGGGGGACCAGGGGTTGTGGCTGGAGGCGAGGATGATCTCCGCCATGATCGGGTCGCGGTTACGAAGGCCGCCCAGCACGCACCCGTGACGGGTATCCATCACTCTCCGCGCGCAGATCACGCGTGAGCTATTCTCCGCGCATGCGCGGACAGTTCACCGGCTGGCCGGAGCAGGCCATGGACGTGTTGTGGCAGCTCCAGGGCGAACCGACCCACGCGACCCGCGAGCGTTACCGCGCGGACCGCGAACGCCTGGTCCGGCAGCCGATGATCGCCCTGCTCAACGAGGTCGCGGACACCGACCCCCGGTACGAGGACTTCTCCGTCTGGCACTACCGCACCGACTCCTGGTGGTGGCAGCACCAGGGCGCGGTGATCCGGCTCGGCCGCAAGATCGAGATCGGTCTTCGGTTCTCCCTGGACGGCCTGCGGATCCAGGGCGCCTGGTGGTACCCCGATCCCGGCCAGGTGGACACGTTCCGCAAAGCCGTGGCCTCCGAGAGGAGCGGCCGCGAACTGTCCGCCATCGTCGAGGACGTACGGAAGAAGGGCTACGACATCTCCGGAGACGTGATGAAACGCCCCCCGCGCGGCTATCCGACGGACCACTCCCGTACGAACCTGCTGCGCCACCGTTCGCTGATCGCCGCCCGTCCCCTCGGCTGCGAGGGGTGGCTGCACACCCCCGAGGCGGTCGACCGGGTCCTCTCGGCCGCCGCCGACCTGGACGCCCTGCTGATGTGGCTGGTCCGTCACGTGAAGCGTGCCGCCTGACATCACGAGGGCACCGCGCGGCACGCGCTCGAGCGGAGAGCACTCCTTCACCGATGGCTTTCTGCCGGAGCGCGTCGGTTGGCCGTGTACCACACGGTGCTGCGCATGTGAAAGCCCCGGCTGGACGGGGGAGACCAGCCGGGGCCGTAGGGCAGTGACGTGCGGAGGGCGGTCGCCTCGCGGCGGAAGGCTCCATGGGGCTTCAGCAGAACGATCGTCCCCATGGGCTATAGGTGAGGCCCGGGGACACTGTCCCCTCCGCCAGCCACGTACGGATGAACGGTCAACCATCTCGGGTTGTTCCCGCCCGGGTCCACGCTGCCGGTGTGAGCTGAGGAACAGTGCGTGCTGGGGGCGTCAGTTGAGGTAGTCGACGACCAGGGTGGCGAATTCGTCCGGGGTGGCCAGGCGGATACCGAGGTTCTCGGCCTTGGTCCGCTTGGACCGCGCCGTCTCCGGCGACAACGAGGGAACCCAGGTCGCCGTGGGCCGCGACCCGCGTCACATGGCCACCAGCAAGGACGGCAACTTCGCCTACGTGTGCATCTGGGGGTCGGGCTACATCGCCAAGCTCGACCTGAAGGGCCTGCTGAAGAAGGACCGGGCCGAGTCCGGCCGGGAGATCGCCCGCATCCGCATCGGCGAGGACTCCTTCCGTCTCCGGAAGCCCCTGTCGAAGAGGTGAGCAGAGAACGATGGTAGACAGCTGGGCCGTACATAGACCTTGCCGCGGCGGCCCAACTGCCACGGCGGCTCAGACCAGGCCCAGCGCAGTCAAGGTGGTCAAAAGAGAGCCCCATAGCGACGGCGAAGGAACCTCCTGCAGAGAGGACGGCCTGGGCCGGTTTCTTCCCGGGCAATGGTCGACCGCGCGGGTCCTCGCGCTTGCCCGTCGTCGCGGTCAGGGCGTACCGCTGGACCTGATCGTGGGGGGAGCAGTACGCCCGAGCAGACGAATCGCCGCTGGTTCTCCGTCTTCGTACAGCCACCGGCTCTGGACTCGGCATGAGGTTCCTTGCCGCTCATGATCGGCACACTGGTGCGGAGGGTTGGTCTGCGAGGTAGAGCGACCGTTCACTTCGGGTGAAGGGTCTATGGACGGCTCGGCAAATCTTCCTGATCGTCGAGGCCGGGTCTGGAAGTGAGACGTTCCACAGCCGGACTGTCTTGTCGCTGCTGCTACTGGCCAGGGTGTGGCCATCGGGGCTGAACGCCACCGACGTTACGGTGTCGGTGTGCCCGGTGAGGGTGGTGCGGAGTTTGCCGGTTGCCACGTCCCACAACCGGATCTTCCCGTCCGTTGCATCGCTGGCCAGCGTGCGGCCGTCCGGACTGAACGCCACCCACGTCACATAGTCGGTATCCGCAACCAGGGTGGTGCGGGGCCTGCCGGTTGCCACGTCCCACAACCAGATCTTGCCCTCCGTTCCACCGCTTGCCAGCGTGCCGCCGTCCGGACTGAACGCCACCGACCCGTCCCAATCCGTATCCGTGAGGGTGGCGCGTTGTCTGCCGGTTGCCACGTCCCACAAGAGCACTGAGTCGCCGCTGCTCGCCACAGTGTGGCCGTCCGGGCTGAACGCCACCGACGCCACTGTCGCGGCATGCCCTACCAGCGTGGCGCGGAGTCTGCCTGTCGTCGCATCCCACAGCCGGACTGCCTGGTCATCACCGCCACTGACAACAGTGTGGCCATCCGGACTGAACGCCACCGACGTTACGGTGTCGGTGTACCCAGTGAGGGTGGTGCGGAGTTTGCCGGTCGCCATATCCCACAACCGGATCTTCCCGTCTGTTCCACCGCTGGCGAGGGTGCGGCCGTTGGGGCTGAATGCCACCGACGACACGCCATCAATGTGAGTGGTGAGGGTGGTCCGAAGCCTGCCTGTGGCCGCATCCCACAGCCGCACTTTCCCGTCGTCGCTGCCGCTCGCCAAGGTGCGGCCCCGCGGGCTGAATGCCACGGACTCCACTTCGGCAGTTCCGGGCAGAGTTGTGCGCAGCCGCCTGTCAGTCGTCAGATTCCATAGCCGGACCGTCTTGTCGTCACTGGCGCTGGCGAGGGTGCGGCCGTCGGGGCTGAATGCTACCGACGTCACGGTGTCGGTGTGCCCCGTGAGAGTGGTGCGGAGTTCGCCGGTTGCCACATCCCACACCCGCACTGTCGAGTCATCGCTTCCTGTGGCAAGGGTGCGGCCGTCCGGACTGAACGCCACCGACTCGTCCGAGTCTGCATCCGCCCCATCTCTGAGGGTGGTGCGGGGTTTGCCGGCCGCCACGTCCCACAACCGGATACCCCCCTCGTCCGACTCGATCGCGAGAGTGCGGCCGTCCGGGCTGAAGGTGATCGGTCCAGCCGATCTGTCCGTGAGGACGCTGCGGCGTCTTCCGGTCGCTACGTCCCACAGCAGCACTGTTGAGTCATAGGCGGCACTGGCCAGGGTGCGACCGTCGGGACTGAATGCCACCGACGACACGCCGATGCCAAGTCTGAGGGTGTTACGGAGCTGTCCTGTCTCCACATCCCATAGCCGGATTCTCCCATTGTCGTCCCCCCCAGTTGCCTCACTGCTGGCGAGGGTGCGGCCGTTGCGGCTGAACGCTACCGACGTCACGTAGTCGGTAGTGGCAAGGGAGGTGCGGGGCCTGCCTGTGGCCACGTCCCACAGCCTCACTGTCCTGTCGTCACTGCCGGTGGCGAGGGTACGGCCGTCGGGGCTGAACGCCACCGACGTCACGGTGTCGGTGTGCCCCGTGAGGGTGGTGCGGAGTTCGCCGGTCGCCATATCCCACAGCCGCACTGTCGAGTCATTGCTACCGGCGGCCACAGTGCGCCCGTCCGGACTGAAGCCCACCGACGTCACAAAGTCGGTAGGTCCCGTGAGCCGGCGTCGAAGGGGGAGAGCTTCGGCGGCGAACAGGGTGGATGTGGCTTCCCTCGTGGGACTGGTCCGGTATGCCTGGACCGCAAGCAGAGCGGCAAGATCAGGGTTGGATGAGCGGAGACTGGTCGACTGCGCGGCTAGCTGCCGGGACAGCGCAACGTGCTGGGCGGTGATCGCCTGGTGACTCCGCTGCTCGCTGGCCCGGTATTGCTGCCATGCGATCAGCCCGGCGGACACGGCCAGGACAAGCAAAATCGACAAGGCGGCGGTGAACCGACGCAGGCGCCGAGTGGTGCGGGCGGCCGCTTGCTCTTCGCGGTGGCGGGCCGTGGAACTGGCGGTGAGGAAGTCCTTCTCCACGGCAGTGAGAACGTTGTTACCGACGATTGTGGTGAAAGTTTCCTCGGCGGTGGCCAGTCGGGTGCCGCGGTACAGCGCGCCGGGGTCGCGGTCGAGGTTGATCCAGGTATGGGCGGCTTCGGTGAGTTGGCGGTGAAGGCGCAGACGTTCGCGGTCTTCGTCGATCCATTCCTTCAGCCGGGGCCAGGCGGCGATGAGAGCTTCGTGTGCGAGGTGCACCGTGCTGCCGTCGAGAATGACCAGCCGTGCCTTAACCAGCCGCTCCAACACCTCGGCGGTGGCCGGGAAGCGTTCCGTCTCCAATTCTTCTCGGGGTGCGGGCCGCCGGGTGTCTTGCGCGCCCTCCCCCGGAGTGATCAGACGCAGCAGGATCCGGCGGGCACTGGCGGCCTGGTCGGGGGCAAGGTGGGTGTAGAGGTCTTCGGCGGTTTGGACGATGGCGCCGTGCACACCGCCGGCGGCTTCGTAGGCGGTCGTGGTGAGGGCGCGGCCCTTACTACGGTGCCAGGTTTCCCGCAGGGCGTGGGACATGAGCGGCAGAGCGCCGGGTTGGCCGTCGACCTCGTCGATGATGCGAGCGGTCAGAGCGCGTTCGACGATGTGCCCTACGGCTTGGGCGGGTTTGACGATGGCTTCACGGAGTTCGCTGCGGTTCATGGGTGCCACCAGGAGGGTGGCGTCACGCAGCGCGTCGGCGAGGGGCCGGTGCCTGGCCAGGTGTCCGAAGAAGTCGGCCCGTACTGCGATCAGCACCCGTAGCCGGCTGTCGGGGGCCCGGGCTGTGAGGAGACGGTCGATGAATTCGGCGCGTTCTGCCGGGTCGGCGCAGAGGGTGTAGAGCTCCTCCATCTGGTCCACCACGACCCACGTGTCCCCCTCCCTATCGTCTTTCGGAGTGAGGCGTTGGTCGTAGTCGCGCAGGGGGTGGGCGCCAGGAGTGAGGACGATCAGCGCCGCCGGGCGTATGTGTGGGTCGTCGGTGGTGCGCAGGCGGGGGATGAGGCCAGCGCGCAGCAGGGAGGATTTGCCGCTGCCGGACGCGCCGATGACCACGGCGACCCGGTGGCGGCGGGTCAGGCCCAGCAGGTCGTCGATGAGCTGGTCACGGCCGAAAAACAAGGCCGCGTCGTCGAGTTCGAAGCGGGCCAGCCCCCGGTACGGAGGCTCGGCATCTTCTTCTGAGGTGCGCGGCTCGGCCGCCTCCTCGGCAGCCGCCTCGCGCCACCGCGCTTCCCACTCCTCCAGGTCGCCGCCGCAGGCCTGGACGTAGGCGAGGACAACCGGGAGGGTCGGCAACCGCTCGCCGCCGGCGGCCTGCGACAGCGTGCTTGCCCCCTGATCCGTGCGCTTGGCCATCACCCGGTACGTCGGACTGCCCGCCTCCGCCCGCAGCTTGCGTAACTCGGCAGCGAACCGTGCAACCGGCCCGGCGCTTGGGTCCAACGGGCTTTCCGGACGTCCCGCCATGGACAACTCGCCTCCCCCATCCCGCTTCCCCCGTGGACGCGGCACGACCGACCGCACGCTACGCACGCTCTCGACGGAAGGGCAAACATGATGCGCCTTCTTTGGTCAGTCCACGGTCATGCCCGTGACCTGTGACGCAGCCATTGATCAGGGTGGCAAAACCGGCTGCCCATTCAATTCCCCGGTGCGGAAAGTGGTTGTGCAAGCCAGTGATCCCGATGGAACGAACCGGCTTGCCTGTCGTGAACCACCTCTGTTGCCGTCGCAGGCCGTGGCGGCTGCACGAAAGGACACATCACATGACGATGAGCGCTGCGCGTCGGCGGGTAACACTCGCCGCGACGGCTGCCGCCCTCGCCGGTGGGCTGACCGTGGCCGCTCCGGCCCACGCCCACCCCGCTGGTCCCGCGCACGTCAGCGCGGTTGCAGACCTGTCCGCTGCTTCCCGTCCTTGCCCCAGCAACCGGTGGTGTCTGTACCAGAACACCAATTACGGCGGCGCCTACTACTTCGCGAAGCGGTCTTCGGACAGCAACCTGTCGAACAACAAGATGAGCGATGGCCGCTCCATCACCAGGCGCACCAGCTCGGCCTGGAACAACCTGCCCAACAAGTTCGTACGCCTTTACTACGAGAGGAACTGGGGCGGGCCGCACGTCTGCATCCGCCCGGGAACCGGCATCAAGAACCTCAGGCCGTACGGACTCGACAACCACGTCTACTCCATCGGCGTCTCCACCGCCGCCTGCGGCAGCTGACGGGCTCAAGCCACGTGAAGGAAGCACTGGCCAGTGCTAGGGGACTGGCCAGTGCTCTGCCCTGTGTCGTCGGTGATCGCCGGTACGCCAGGGCGGGGGGCAAGAGCATTCCGCACCGGGCTCGCGCCAGGCTCCGCCAGGTACTGCATGTTCACGAGACCGCAGTCGTCCGCGTCCCGGATGCGGCGGGGCGCGTCGTCGTCGAAGCTGCGTGCCATGGGCTCAGCGGTCGAACGCTTCGGTCAGGCGCACCCTGTAGCCGGCCACCTCAATCTGCCCGTAGACGACTGTCCGTGTCCTTGCACTGATCGTTGCGGGCGCCGAGCTGATCGGAACGGCTGGGCAGCGGCCGGGATCTTCTTACCGAGGTCGGTGAGCCGTATCCGGTGCCCGCACTGGCGGCGGATCAGGAGCTGTCCCTGGAGATCTCGCTCCAGGTACTGGATTTGCAGGGTCAGCGTGGAGGGGGACAGACCCACCTCAGAGGGCAGTCGCTTCCGCGCTAACTGGCCCTAACAAAGCCTCTGGACGTGCCGGTGGGTGATCAAACAGACGGCGAGTCCGAGGAAGGCCTCGTGAATGTCGTCGCGTCGCTCC
>NZ_JBITIY010000036.1:0-17729 GCF_044459385.1 Streptomyces sp. NPDC050287
GGACGAACCACGCCCATCTCTCCCGCTGCCGACCGGAGTTCATGCCCACCCACCCGAACTAAACGATCACGTTCGGAAAGCGGATGGCGTCTCAGACCTCAGACCTCAGACCGACGATCCGGGCGAGCCGGCAATCCGAGCGGCGATGTCTCACGCGGCCCCGCCATCGCGGCCGGCGAGTACTGCGCGCCGTGCGCCTCGCACCGCCGGCACGCCACGACACATCCGCCGGCCTCGCGACGGCCGAGGCCGAGCGGGGGACTGGAGACGACCCTGCGCTCGGCTCTCGCCACCGCGGCGGACGGACCCGCCCCGGCAGCCGTACGGGAGGGTTCAGACCTTCCGGTATGTGTACGCCTCCGCGGCCGCCGCCTCGACCGCTGCGAGGTCCGCCCCGGTGGCCGCGGTGACGACCGCGGCCACCGCTCCCTCGACGAACGGCGCGTCCACCAGCCGTGTGCCGTGCGGGAGTTCGTCGCCCTCCGCGAGCAGCGCCTTCACGGTGAGCACGGCGCTGCCGAGGTCCGTGAGGACGGCGACTCCGGCACCCCGGTCCACCGAGGCGGCCGCGGCGGCGATCAGCTCCGCGCTGGTCCCGAGCCCGCCGCCCTCGGTGCCGCCCGCCGGAGCGACGGGCACCCGGGTGCCGCCGCCCGCGAGGCCCTTCGCCAATTCGGCCACCGATCCGGCGACCTCCGCGCTGTGCGACACCAGCACGATCCCGACCAGCTTCCCGTCACTCACCGGCCGCCTCCACGAGCCCGGCGATCAGGAGCGACGACGAGGTGGCCCCCGGATCCTGGTGCCCGATGCTCCGCTCCCCGAGATAGCTCGCCCTGCCCTTGCGGGCCTGCAACGGCGTCGTCGCCAGGGCGCCTTCCTCGGCGGCGGCCCGGGCCGCGGCGAAGCCGTCGCCGAGCGCGTCGACGGCCGGCACCAGCGCGTCGATCATGGTCTTGTCGCCGGGCGCGGCACCCCCGAGTGTCATCACCGCGTCCACCCCGGCACGCAACGCCCCGGCGAACTGCTCCTCGCTCACCTCGCCGGCGTCCCCCAGTGCCTTGCCGGTGCGGCGCAGCAAGGTCCCGTACAGCGGCCCGGACGCGCCGCCCACGGTCGAGATGAGCTGACGTCCGGCGAGCGTGAGGACGGCACCGGGCGTGTCGGGTGCCTCCTTCTCCAGGGTCGCGGTCACCGCGGTGAACCCGCGCCGCAGATTGCTGCCGTGGTCGGCGTCCCCGATGGGCGAGTCAAGGGCGGTGAGCCGCTCCGCCTCACGGTCGACGGACGCGGCGGTCGCCGTCATCCAACGGCGGAAGAAGTCGGCGTCGAGCACTGGATCTCCTTGCGTGGTCGGTACGTTGAGAAGGTCGGCTCCCGCCGGTTTCACATGCCCCAACGCAGTCCCGGCGTCTTCACCGGCGCGTCCCAGAGCCTGAGCAGCTCCTCGTCGATCTGGCACAGGGTGACGGAGGCCCCGGCCATGTCGAGCGAGGTGACGTAGTTGCCGACAAGGGTGCGGGCGACGGGGACACCGCGCTCGGCGAGAACCCGCTGCACCTCGGCGTTGAAGCCGTACAGCTCCAGCAACGGGGTCGCGCCCATGCCGTTGACCAGGACCAGGACGGGGTTGCGCGGGCTGATGTCGTCCAGGATCGCACCGACCGAGAAGTCGGCGATCTCCCGCGAGGTCATCATGGCCCGCCGTTCCCGGCCCGGCTCGCCGTGGATGCCGACGCCCAGCTCCAGCTCGCCGGCCGGCAGGTCGAAAGTGGGGCTGCCCTTGGCGGGCGTGGTGCAGGCGCTGAGCGCGACCCCGAAGCTGCGGGAGTTCTCGTTGACCTGCCGGGCCACCGCTTCCACCCGCTCCAGCGGCTGCCCCTCCTCCGCGGCGGCGCCCGCGATCTTCTCCACGAACAGCGTCGCGCCCGTGCCGCGCCGCCCGGCGGTGTAGAGGCTGTCGGTCACCGCCACGTCGTCGTTGACCAGCACCTTGGCGATCTGGATGCCCTCGTCCTCGGCGAGTTCGGCCGCCATGTCGAAGTTGAGGACGTCGCCGGTGTAGTTCTTCACGATGAAGAGAACCCCGGCCCCGCTGTCCACGGCTGCCGCGGCCCGTACCATCTGGTCCGGCACCGGCGAGGTGAACACCTCACCCGGGCAGGCCGCCGAGAGCATTCCCGGTCCCACGAATCCGCCGTGCAACGGCTCGTGTCCCGACCCCCCGCCGGACACCAGCCCGACCTTCCCGGCCACCGGCGCGTCCCGTCGTACGATCACCCGGTTGTCGACATCGACGGTCAGCTCGGGATGCGCGGCCGCCATCCCCCGCAGCGCGTCGGCGACCACGGTCTCCGGGACGTTGATGAGCATCCTCATGGGTACCTCCGAGTCAATACAAACGGACAAGTCAATGACCTGTGTGACTACCTGCACTCGGAAGTATCGATCCTGAGCGACCGCGGGTCACGTGTGCGGAGACCGACGGGCGTGTGCGGGGTGCGCCGCTGCTCAGCCTTCGGGCACGGTGATGCCCTGGGGGCCTCGGTGGGCGGGCCCGCCGTCCACCGACTGGGGCGGTGCTGCGCGACCTGCGCCTCCCGTCCTGCTTCCGGGGTCCGTCACTCATTCATGGCCCGGATCAGGCCCGATCCGATCCAGGCCGGCGGGCCGGTCATCTCGCCGTGGGCGCGGGGACATGCCGTGGTGGTCGACGCGCTCTTCGACGTACGGCGGCCAGGAGCCGTGCCGTTGCGGGCGCGTCGGGGAGGCGGGCGGTGGTGGAGAGCGGCAGGTCACCGCGGTACGAAGCGGGGGTGAACTCCACCATGAGGCGCCGGTTGTTCGCCGTCACCTCGGCCGACGCGGTGAGTTGGGCCTCGTCGAGGCTGCCCGGCAGGCCGGGCACGGGGCGGACCGGTTCCGCGAACCGGGGCGTCGGTCGGCTTCTCCTCGGCGCCGGTGCCGGACGCCGCCACATGACACCTCCGGGGCGGGTTCCCGGCCCGCCGTGGGACGAGGCGTCCCGTGACCGTCCGCGATCCGTGGGTACTCGTACATCCCCGTCACCCCCAACGAGTGACCCGTGGCACGACGACCAGGACGGTCACGACGACCGGATCGGCCGCTACCGGAGGTTCGCACCGATGCGCCCAGCCTTCCCGCCCCACGCGCTGCGCGACTACGCGCTGCTGGCCGACGGGGAGCGCGGCGCGCTCATCGGACCGGACGGGGCGATCAGCTGGATGTGCGCGCCCACCTGGCACGACGAGGCGGTCTTCGCCGCCCTCGTCGGCGGTGCGGGCGTCTACGCCGTCACGCCGGCCGAGCGGTACGTCTTCGGCGGCTACTACGAAGAGGGCACGCTGATCTGGCGCAGCCGCTGGGTCACCGACGACGGCATCGTGGAGTGCCGGGAAGCGCTCGCGCACCCCGGTGACCCGGACCGCCTCGTCCTGCTGCGGCAGCTGCGGGCGGTCGACGGCCCGGCCCGCCTCACCCTCGTCCTCGACCCGCACAGCGGCTACGGCGGGAAGCCGGTCGACTCCGCCCGGCGCGGCGACGACGGCGTGTGGGAGCTGCGCACCGGCAACCACCGACTCCGTTGGCAGGGCGCCGGTCACGCCGTCCCCGGCGAGCAGGGACTGACGGCCCGGATCGCGCTGAAGCCGGGGGAGCGGCACGACCTGGTCCTGGAGTGCGCCGCCGCCGAACTGCCCCGTGACCTGCCCCGGGCCGACGAGGCCTGGGCGGCGACCGAGGCGTCCTGGCGGCGGACCGTGCCCGCGCTCACGGACACGGTTGCCGTCTCAGACGCCCGCCGCGCCTACGCCGTACTGCGCGGCCTGACCACGCGCGGCGGCGGCATGGTCGCGGCCGCCACCACCAGCCTGCCCGAGCGGGCCGAGGAAGGCCGCAACTACGACTACCGGTACGTGTGGATCCGCGACGAGAGCTTCGCCGGGCAGGCCGCCGCCGCCGCCGGCGCACACGATCTGCTCGACGACGCCGTCCGGTTCGTCACCGCCCGGCTGCTCGCCGACGGACCACGGCTGGCCCCCGCCTACACGGTGCACGGCAACCCCGTCCCCGGTCAGCGGGACCTGGAGCTGCCCGGCTACCCGGGAGGCTTCGACCGTGTCGGCAACCGGGTGCGCGAGCAGTTCCAGTTGGACTGCTTCGGCGAGGCCCTGCTGTTGTTGGCCGCCGCGGCACGTCACGACCGGCTCGACGCCGACCACTGGAAGGCGGTCGCCGTCGCGGTGCAGGCGATCGGCGAGCGCTGGCGGGAACCGGACGCCGGTATCTGGGAGTTGGACGGCCGGTTGTGGACGCACAGCCGGCTCATCTGCGTGGCCGGGCTGCGGGCCGTGGCCGACGCCGCTCCCCGCCATCCCCTCGCAGGGACGTGCACCCGGCTTGCCGAGACGATCCTCACCGCGACCGCGCGGACCTGCGTGCACCCCGACGGGCACTGGCAGCGCGCCCCCGACGACAAGGCCGTGGACGCCGCCCTGCTGCTGCCCGCCGTACGCGGCGCACTGCCCGCCGCCGACGTACGCACCCGCGCCACCCTCGACGCCTGCCGCCGCGAACTGACGCAGGAGTACTTCATGTACCGCTTCCGCCACGACGACCGCCCGCTGGAGGAGACCGAGGGAGCGTTCCTGCTGTGCGGTTTCGTGATGGCGCTGGCCGAACACGGGCAGGGCCGGGCCGTCGAGGCGTACCGCTGGTTCGAACGCAACCGGGGTGCCTGCGGCGGGTCGGGCCTGTACGCCGAGGAGTTCGACGTGGCCCAGCGCCAGCTGCGCGGCAACCTCCCGCAGGCCTTCGTGCACGCCCTGCTGCTCGAGTCGGCCGCACGTCTGGGTGACTGAGCCCCGAGCCCCCGGGTACCCGCCCGGTCATGGCGGTGGACAGGAGGACGGACCGGCCGCGTCAGGCGCCGCCGCGGCCAGGTCCGGGCACGACGGTGGGGCGGGCGCTGCGGCGCTGGACGACGACCACCGACCACAAGGTCATCGGCAACCTCTATCTGACGACCGCCTTCTCCTTCTTCCTGTTCGGCGGTGTCCTCGCCCTGCTGATGCGGGCCGAACTCGCTCGCCCCGGGCTGCAGTTGTTCAGTGCCGAGCAGTACAACCAGCTCTTCACCATCCACGGCACGGTGATGATGCTGCTGTTCGCCACCCCGCTGTTCGCGGGGTTCGCCAACGCGGTCATGCCGTTGCAGATCGGCGCCCCGGACGTCGCGTTCCCGAGACTCAACGCGCTGTCGTACTGGCTTTATCTGTTCGGCGCCCTGATGGTGGTGTCCGGTTTCCTGGTGCCCGGGGGAGCGGCCGGCTTCGGCTGGTTCGCCTACGCCCCGCTCAACAGCGCGGTCCGCAGCCCCGGCGCGGGCGGTGACCTGTGGGTGATGGGCCTGGTGGTGACCGGCGTCAGCACCACCCTCGGCGCGGTCAACTTCATCACCACGATCCTGTGTCTGCGCGCCCCCGGCATGACCATGTTCCGGATGCCGATCTTCACCTGGAACGTGCTGTTCACGTCGATCCTCGTGCTGCCCGCGTTCCCCGTGCTGACCGCCGCCCTGCTCGCCCTTGAGGCGGACCGCAAGTTCGGCGCGCACATCTACGACGCGGCCAGTGGCGGCCCGCTGCTGTGGCAGCACCTGTTCTGGTTCTTCGGCCATCCCGAGGTATACATCGTCGCCTTGCCGTTCTTCGGGATCATCTCCGAGATCATCCCGGTGTTCAGCCGCAAACCGATCTTCGGGTACGTCAGTCTCGTCGGCGCCACCATCGCGATCACGATGCTGTCCGCGGTGGTGTGGGCCCACCACATGTTCGCCACCGGTGCCGTCCTGCTGCCGTTCTTCTCCCTGATGTCCTTCCTGATCGCCGTGCCGACCGGGGTGAAGTTCTTCAACTGGATCGGCACCATGATGAAGGGCTCCCTGTCCTTCGAGACGCCGATGCTGTGGTCCTGCGGCTTCCTGGCGACCTTCCTGCTCGGCGGCATGAGCGGCGTCCTGCTCGCCTCACCGCCGCTGGACTTCCACCTCACCGACTCCTACTTCGTCGTCGCCCACCTGCACTACGTCCTCTTCGGCACCGTCGTCTTCGCGATGTTCGCCGGCTTCTACTTCTGGTGGCCCAAACTCACCGGCAGGATGCTCGACGAACGCCTGGGGAAGATCCACTTCTGGACGCTCTTCGCCGGCTTCCACACCACGTTCCTCGTCCAGCACTGGCTGGGCGAGTCGGGCATGCCCCGCCGCTACGCCGACTACCTGGCCGCCGACGGCTTCACCCTGCTCAACACCATCAGCAGCATCGGCGCGTTCCTGCTCGGCCTGTCCACACTGCCGTTCCTCTACAACGTCTGGCACACCACCCACCACGGCCGCCGTGCCGGGTCCGACGACCCCTGGGGGTACGGCCGTTCCCTGGAGTGGGCCACCGCCTCCCCGCCCCCACGGCACAACTTCACCGCGCTGCCCCGGATCCGCTCCGAGTCACCGGCGTTCGACCTGCACCACCCGGACGTACCGAAGGAGCCGTGATGCGCACCGAGGCCCGCCTGTTCACCGGTGTGGCGGTCTTCTTCGCCGTCACCGCGGCCGGCTACGGCTGGCGCTCCCACGAGCCCGCCGGAACGGCCGCGCTGGCCCTCGCCTTCGTCATGGCCGCCCTCGTCGCCTTCTTCCTGCGGGTGCAGCACCGCCGCCACGGCGAACGGGCCCAGGACCGCCACAACGCCGAGGTCGTGGACACCGCGGGCCCGGTGGACTTCTTCCCGCCGCACAGTCCCTGGCCCGTCACCGTCGCGTGCGGCGCGATCCTCCTCGCCCTCGGCGTGGTCTACGGCCTGTGGCTGGCCCTCATCGGTCTGGGCGTCCTCGGGCACGGTGTCTTCGGCATGGTCTTCCAGTACGCCGGACGCGGCACGGAGCTACCGCGTCAGGACTCCGACTCGCCCTCCCGCGGGGGCGGTTCGCCCACCTCATAGCCGTACGACCTCAGCACGTACCGCCGCTCCTCGTCGATCGGCTCATGGCTCTCGACGTACCCGCCGGCGATTGTCTGCCGGATCTCGCCCGTCTCCTCGCCCTCGGTCAGCCGCTCGTGGTCCGCTTCCTGCAGGGCGAGACACACGCCCCGCGTCACCAGCAGGGCCACCGGCGGGACGACGATCACGGCGATCCGGAACACCCAGGTCAGCGTGTTGAGGGAGACTTTGAAGGAGTGGGCGAGGATGTCGTTGCCGCCCGCCGCGAGCAACAGGCCGTAGAAGCAGACAGCGGCGACACCGAGGCCGGTGCGGACGGGCCGGTCGCGCGGCCGGTCGCAGAGGTGGTGCTCGTCGTCGTCGCCGGTGACCTTCCGCTCCAGGAACGGATACGCGTACAGCACGGCGAAGAGCGCGAGGGGAAGCACCACGGCGGGCAACAGCACGTTCCACATCACCGTGTGCCCGGCCACGGCCGTCTCCCACGGCGGAACCAGCCGGAGCGAGCCCTCCAGGAAGCCGACGTACCAGTCCGGCTGGGAGCCCGTGGACACCACGTCCGCGCGGTAGGGTCCGTACGTCCAGACCGGGTTGATCTGGGCCACGCCCGCGAGCAGGGTCAGCACGCCGGACACCATGAAGAACAGGCCGGTCGAACTCGCGGCGAACTGCGGGAACATGGGCTTGCCCACCGCGTTTCGGTCGGTCCGGCCGCGGCCCGCCCAGTGCGTGTGCTTCAGATAGAAGACCAGGATCAGGTGGGCGGTCACCAGGGCGAGCAGAATGCCCGGGATCAGCAGGATGTGCACGGAGTACAACCGGGGGATCAGCTCGTGCCCGGGGAACTGGCCGCCGAACACGAACATGCTCAGGTACGTCCCCGCCACCGGGATCGACAGCATGACGCCCTGGGCGATCCGCAGGCCCGTGCCCGACAGCAGGTCGTCCGGCAGCGAGTAGCCGGCGAAGCCCTCGGCGAGCGCCAGCAGGAACAGCGTCACGCCGATCACCCAGTTGACCTCACGGGGGCGGCGGAACGCGCCCGTGAAGAACACCCGCAGCAGGTGCACACCGATCGCCGCGAGGAACACCAGCGCTGCCCAGTGGTGGAGCTGGCGGATCAGCAGGCCGCCGCGGACGTCGAAGCTGATGTGCAGGGTCGAACGGTAGGCCTCCGACATGCGCACGCCGTCCAGCTGGCGGTAGGAACCGGCGTAGACCACCTCGGTCATCGAGGGGTGGAAGAACAGCGTCAGCCACACACCGGTCAGCAGGAGGACGACGAAACTGTAGAGGGCGATCTCGCCCAGCAGGAACGACCAGTGGTCAGGAAAGGCCTTCCGCAGCAGCCCGCCGCCCTCACTGACCGGAAGCCTGCCGTCGACCCAGCCGCCGGTCCGTTCCGCCGCGTCACGGGCCCGGGCGCCGGCCCGGGCCCTTTTCCTTCTCAGCAGCACGGCACACGGGTGCCCGTGCCCCGCTTGCGGAAACCGTCAGGTCCGGTCACCCTTCGGCTTGCCCCGCTGGTCCGGGGTGCCGTGCGGTGGCGGGCTGAAGGGCTGCGGAGAGGTCGCCGGCGACACGGGGGAGCCGCCGGAGTGCTCGCCCTGCTCGGGGCGCAGCGCACCGGGGTCGCCCGGCGTCGGCTCGGCGCCCGCCTCCAGCTGCTCCAGCCGCGCCGTCAGCAGCTCGGTCACCGGGAGACGATCGGCGTGCGTCCGCTCGTACGCGAGCAGTTCCTCGACCTCCGCCGCGGTCAATGACCGTACGCGACTCTCCAGGCCGCCGATCGGCAGATGGTCGTAGTCGGGCAACGGCAGGGTGGTGCGGCCGGAGTCGGCCATGGATCTCACTTCCCTCAGTGCGACAGCCTTGGTCGGACTGTTGTGTGCGTGGGTGCTCGCGCGGCTGCCTTGGTCGAACTGTCGGTGTTCGATGCTTGGTCGGCTGCCCTGGTCGGCAGCGTCAGCGGCCGCCCGCTCCGCCGCTGCCGAAGGAACCGCTGCTGCCCTCGTCCCAGCGCGGCCGTTCCTTCGGCGCGCCGGTCCGGGTGCCGGCGTTGCCGTGCGCGGGCATCTCGTGCGGGGTCAGCCGGCGCTCGCTCTGCGGGACCTCGTGCGGCTCGCGGCTCTCCCGCACCTCCCGGACCGGACCGCCCTCGGGCGGCCGCGGCTGCTGCTCGGGTGTCGGCGCCGGCGACTCACGCCTCATGACCCGCACTCCCAGCCAGAAGGCACCGACCAGTACCGCCGCGATCACCACACCCGCCACGATCAGGCCGGCGGCCCCGGCGCCTGTGCCTGCTGCGATGTTCATCCATGCGGTATTCATGGCACGCGAGTACCCCGAGCGCCGAGGGCGAACCGACCCCGGCCCCAACCGTCACTCGACGGCAGGCCGCGTACCGGCGGAAACCCTGGGAACGCCGGGTTTGGCGGGATGTGCGACGGCTACCCGCCCGGTGTGACAACGACGACATCGCAGCAGGAACTCTTCCGGTTCCTCGAGGACAGGTTCGCCTGCGCCCAGGCCTGCACCGAGTGTGCGCGGGCATGCGCGTTGCGCGCCAGTCTGGTGGATCCGGACGGGACCGAGGAACAGGAACTTGTCCGACGCAAGGGCATCATGTGCGCCGAGGTCTGCGACGCGACCTGCCGGGTGCTGTCCGAGCAGAACCGTCTCGACGAGGACGGCATCCGGGTGCAGCTGGAGTGGTGCCGGTCGGTGTGCCTGGAGAGCGCGCACGTCTTCGACCGGTACCCGGGCGCGGAGGACAGCGCGAAGGCGTGCCGCGAGTGCGCCCAGGCGTGCTCGGACTTCATGGCCACGCTCGCGTGACGGCGCACCGCACGGCTGGAACGTGACCGCGTCGGCGGGTCCGGCGCGCGACGGAAGGAGCATGCCCATTCCCAATTTCTGAAACACGTTCTACGGTGTGCGCCGTCAGGACCGGCCTGGGAGCCTGGAGGCGCCGTGCACCTCGATCACACGCCCGAGCAGCAGCGGCTGCGCACCGAACTGCGCAGCTACTTCGCCGACCTGGTGCCCGACAAGGCCCGCCCCGACAGCCCTGAAGGCACGGGAGGCGCCCCCGTCACCGACCGGGCCGCCCAGAAGCGCTTCTACCGGGACACTATCCGCCGGCTCGGCCGGGACGGCTGGCTCGGTGTGGGCTGGCCGAAGGAGTACGGCGGCCGGGGCCTGACGGCGATGGAGCAGTTCATCTTCTTCGACGAGGCCGCCCAGGCCGGCGTCCCGCTGCCGCTGATGGCCCTGAACACGGTCGGCCCGACGATCATGCGGTACGGCACGGACGAGCAGAAGGCTTACTTCCTGCCGCGGATCCTCTCCGGCGAGATCGACTTCGCGATCGGCTACAGCGAGCCCGACGCCGGCACCGACCTGGCGTCCCTGAAGACCCGTGCCGTACGCGACGGCGACACGTACGTCGTCAACGGCCAGAAGATCTGGACCACCAACGGCGACACCGCCGACTGGGTCTGGCTCGCGGTCCGCACCGACCCGGACGCCCCGCCGCACAAGGGCATCACCATGCTCCTGATGCCGACCACCGACCCCGGCTACTCCTGCACCGTCATCAACACCCTCGCCTCGCACGACACCACGGCCAGCTATTACGAGAACGTCCGCGTCCCCGTGTCCCACCGGGTCGGCGAGGAGAACAAGGGCTGGCGGCTGATCACCAACCAGCTCAACCACGAGCGGGTCACCCTCGCGGCACACGGCACCATGGCGATCCGCGCCCTGCACGACGTGCAGCGCTGGGCCATGGAGACCAAGCTCGCCGACGGCCGCCGCGTCGTCGACCTCCCCTGGGTGCGCCGTCTGCTGGCCCGCACCCACGCCCGGCTGGACGCCCTCAAGCTCCTCAACTGGCAGATGGTGAACGCCGTCCAGGACGGCACCCTCACCCCCCAGGACGCCTCCGCGGTCAAGGTCTACGGCTCCGAGGCCCGCCGGGACGCCTACGCGTGGCTGATGGAGATCGTCGGCGCCGCCGGCGCGCTGAAGGAGGGCTCGGCGGGCGCCGTACTCCACGGCGAACTGGAACGCGGCTACCGCTCCGCGGTGATCTTCACCTTCGGCGGCGGGAACAACGAGATCCAGCGGGAGATCATCTCGTGGATCGGGCTGGGGATGCCGAGGGTGCGGCGGTGAAGGGGTGTGACGAGGATCCGCTGGGACAAGCTCTCCGAGGGCCGGCAGGCGGCCAACGTTTCCCATGCCAAGATCCGCGTCTTGGGTGAGGGGTGGCGCATGACCCAGTTCGACTTCAACGATCCAGACCTGGTCGAGCAGAAGCACTGGGCGCTCCGCGCCCTGGACCGTGGCCTGCGCGGCCAGGATGCGCGGCTACCGGACAGTGCGGACCCCGCGCTGGTGCCGAGCTACGCGGTGTGGTCACTCGTGCACGGCTATAAAAGCCTCGCGCTGGAGGGCGCGATCGACGAAGACACCTCAGATCCGTTGACGAGCGACGTGCTCCCCGCGATGCTGCGGCTCCTCGATGTGTCCCCGACCGACCGAGACCCGTAGACCGTCGCGGCCAAGCCTTGCCCCGGTTACCGGGCACCACCGCGTCCTTGTGGAGATACGTGCTCACCGTCAACGCCTGTGCCGCGACCTCTGCGGCCGAACCCGTCGCCCCGACCACCATCGAGCGCCGCGACATCGGCCCGCACGACGTCCTCATCGAGATCAAGTGCACCGGCATCTGCCACTGAGGCATCTGTCACTCCGACATCCGCCCCCAGCTCTCGGCTCCGCTCGAGCCGGGGGCCCCATCGTCCGCGGTGAGTGGGGCCCGCAGACCTACCCGGTCGTCCCCGGCCACGAGTTCGCCGACATCGTCACCGAGGTCGGCTCCGAGGTCACCAAGCACGCCGTCCCCGACCGGGTCGGTGTCGGTTGCATAGTCAACTCCTTCCGTGAGTGCGCGAATTGCCTCAAGGGCGAGGAGCACCCTGCGGCGCACGCCAAAAGACAGCTACCGCTGGTACCAACAGTTCATCGCGGCCAAAGCCTGACCGCCGGACCGAGCACTTCCCGTCGGGGCCCCACGCCGGCGCACGCGCTGAGCATGGTCCTCAAGCGGCTCGGGCAACACTGACCGGGCCCGTGGGCGCGTGGAATCACGGGCCCGTGGCGGTCGGGCTCTCACCCTCCCGGGCGCCAAGTGCCTTATTTGTATGCGCCGTTGACAAAAGAGTGCCGATCTCCATACGTTCGGATGGCAGTACGTCACTCGCCTCACCGACCTTCTGAGCAGCGGCAACACCCACTCGGGGAAACACCTGTTGGGCTCCCTTCCTCCGACCTGCGATCGCCGAGCCTGTGCGCACGGCGCCGATGGGAGTGTGCGATACCTTGACCAGCGAAATCCGCCGGGCCCTTGTCGTCCGTGGTGGTTGGGAGGGGCATCAGCCCGTGACGATCAGCGACAGCTTCGTCCCGTTCCTCAAGGAGCAGGGCTTCACCGTCGAGACCTCCGAAGAGCTCGCGGTGTACGACGACGCGGAGCGGCTCGCTGCCACCGATCTGGTCGTTCAGTGCTGGACGATGGGGACGATCACCCCGCGGCAGCGCGACAACCTGGCCGCCGCGGTCCGCGGCGGCACGGGACTCGCCGGCTGGCACGGCGGCATCGTGGACTGCTTCCACGACCACGGCTATCACCTGCTGACCGGCGGGAAGTTCGTGATGCACCCGCCCGGCTTCCTCGACCACACCTACCAGTTGTCGCCCGAGCACGCGGACCACCCGATCATCGCGGGCCTGGACGACTTCGCGATCCACAGCGAGCAGTACTGGGTCCTGACCGATGCGCACATCGACGTCCTGGCCACGACCACGTTCCCCGCCGACGACCTGCACGACCGTCCCGCCGTCATGCCCGCGGTGTGGACCCGGACCCATGGCGCGGGACGCGTCTTCGTCTCGACCATCGGGCACAAGCCGGACGACTTCGACGTGCCGCAGGTGCGGACGCTGACCGAGAGGGGTCTGCTGTGGGCGAGCCGGTGAAGCCTTTGAACATCGGGATCGTGGGCGCGGGCAAGATAAGTGGCGCCTATGTGTCGACCCTGCAGAAGCTGACGTCGGTGCGGCTGACCGCGGTCACCGACCTCGACCGGGCCCGTGCGCAGGCCGTCGCCGACCAGGTCGGACCGCAGGTCACGGTGGCGGACTCGGTCGCGGACCTCATCGCCCGTGACGACGTGGACGCGGTTCTGAATCTGACCATCCCGGCCGTGCACGCCGAGGTGGCCCTGGCCGGACTCGCCGCCGGTAAGCACGTCTACGGCGAGAAGCCTCTCGCCACGAACCGCAAGGAGGCCGATGCCGTCCTGACCGCCGCCCGTGATGCGGGACTTCGGGTGGGCTGTGCCCCCGACACCGTACTGGGCACCGGCACCCAGACCGCGCGCAAGGCGGTCGACGACGGACTGATCGGTCGTCCGGTGGCGGCGACGGCCTTCATGACGACCGCGGGGCACGAGCGGTGGCACCCGGACCCGGAGTTCTACTACCAGCCCGGAGGAGGTCCGCTGCTCGACATGGGCCCCTACTACCTCTCCGCCCTGGTGCACCTGCTGGGCCCGGTGGTGAAGGTGACCGGAGCCTCCTCGCGTCCGCGTGCCGAGCGGGTCATCGGCAGTGGTCCGCGGGCCGGGCAGTCCTTCCCGGTCGAGATCGACACCCACATCACGGGTGTCCTGGAGCACGCGGGCGGCGCCCTGTCGACGCTGGTGATGAGCTTCGACATCAAGGCTGCGCGCCTGCCGCGCATCGAGGTGCACGGCTCCGAGGCCTCGCTCTCCGTACCCGACCCGAACAACTTCGACGGTCCCGTCGAGATCCACCGCGGCGACAGCTGGGACGTCCTGCCGGTGTCCGCCGGTCACGCGGGCACGGGCCGTGGCGCGGGGCTTGCCGACCTCGCCGAGGCGCTGGACGCCGGGCGCCCGCACCGCGCCTCGGCCGAACTGGGCGCGCACGTCCTGGACGTCATGCTCACCCTCATGGACGCCGCCGAACAGGGCCGCGCCCTGCCGGTGACCAGCACCTGCGAGCGGCCCGACCCGGTCATCTGCCTCTAGCCTCGGGGTGCTGACCGGAGAGGTTGGTGACACGGCCGGCTGGGGTCCGCGGAGGTGAGTGGCGGGGGTGGCTGGAGCGGTCGTGTATGCCCTCGGCGCCGTGGCGCCGGTAGCGGCCGGCCCACCGGCCGCGGTGCTGTGGCCGGCCTGGAAGCCATCCGCAGCCCGCCGCGGGGAGCGGCCGTCATCGACGACACACTGGGCCTGGAACACGATGACGTGGGTCCCCGGCCAGCCATCGAGTGGGCACTGCGGCGGGAAGCCGTGCGGGAGCAGGTCCCACTGGCGGCCGGTGCGGCCTTGGTGGAGCAGCGCGTTGACGATCTCCCGCATCGCGTACCGGCCCGGATGGCCGCTGGCCGAGGGCCCGCCCTGTGACGCTCGCCCGTTGTCCTTGCGCAGAGGTCGGTTGGTGACGAGCCGACGGAACGTCGCCGCTGCCGACTTTTGGGATTACGTTCGCAATATCATAAACTGGCAAAGTCGGTGACGGGCGACCGGTCCTTCCGGCCGGTGAAGGAGCGTGTGCGGTGGTGCGGTACGGAAAAGAGCACAAGTCGGAGACGAGGCGGCGGATCATCGAGAGGGCGGGCCGCCGGTTCAAGCAGGACGGTATCGACGGCTCCGGGGTCTCGACGCTCATGAAGGACGCGGGGCTGACCAACGGCGCCTTCTATGCTCACTTCGAGTCCAAGGACGACCTCGTCGCCACGGCGATCGCCGACCAGTTGAAGGCGCAGGCCGAGAGTGTCGTCGCGCGGGCCGCGCCCGGCCGTGCCGGACTCGAGCAGATCGTGCGGGGGTATCTGTCGCCCCAGCACCGCGACAGCCTTGGCGACGGCTGCCCCAACGCCGCGTTGCTCGACGAGATCGGGCGCTGCAACGACACAACCAGGCAGGCGTACACCGACGGCGTACTGGTCCTCATCGACGGCATCGCCGCCCGCATGGCGCCCGAGGCCCCGTCCTCCGCACGTGTGAAGGCGCTCAGCCTCCTCGGCCTGATGGCCGGGACACTGCAGCTTTCCCGGGCCTTGACCGACAGCCAACTCGCCAAAGAACTCCTCGATCAGGGGATCAACAACGTCCTCGCCCTGCTGGACGCCGGGTAGCGCCTCTGACGTACCACGTCGCCAGCCGAGGCTGTGGCTCTCGGGGGGCGGCCGAGTGGGCGCGCAGGTGTCGCACCGGTGGCCATGTCTCCTTCTCCCCGCCGGCTTGACCGTTTGAGACGGTTGGTTCGTTCGTGTCAGGAAGGCGCACCCATGGGACAGCCGACAGCGACGACCGGAGTGGCGCAGGTGGACGGCGTCCGCCTGCACTACGTCCGAGGCGGGTCCGGACCTCTGCTCGTGCTGCTCCACGGCTGGCCGCAGACCTCCGACTGCTGGCGGCCGGTACTGGCGGATCTCGCCGCCGATTACACGGTGGTGGCGCCGGACCTGCGCGGATACGGCCTGAGCGACAAGCCCGTCACTGGTTACGGCAAGCGGCGTATGGCCGCCGACATCGCCGGCCTCGTCGAAGCGCTCGGCTTCGAGCGGGCCATGGTCGTGGGCCACGACCGTGGCGCTCGCGTGGGACACCGCTGGGCGCTGGACCGCCCGGACCAGGTGGAGCGGCCGGCCGTGCTCGACATCGTTCCCACCCGGGAGATGTTCCGCCGCCTGGACGCCTCGCTCGCCTCCGGGTACTGGCACTGGCTTTTCCACATGCAGCCCGATCTGCCCGAACGCCTGGTGGGGCACGACATCCGCGGGTATCTCGAGTACTTCGGGGCTGCCTGCCCGGCCGGACGGGCAAGCGGCCCGCGGGGCTCGAGCAACGCTGTGACGTCTCCGCACGGCGAACGAGCCTGAAAGGCAGGACAGGTCGAAGGGTGGCCCCGCCGTAACCTGATGGGCCGGCCGCCAAGTCAGGGCTTCAGGTCGCGTCCCGTGATGCCGGCCTGAGCGTCTTCCGCGGCACGGCCGGCAGCCGAGCCGTCGGCCTTGCGCCGTCGGCCTTGCGCTGTCGGGCGTCAGCAAGGCGAAGGCCGCCGCCCGGGCACCGCACCGCCCCCGACCGGGCGCTCCGGGACCAGCCCGCCCACGAACGTGACGTGTACCTGAAGCCGCCCTGGGGGGAGAAGACCGCCGCCGGCGACGCGACGCCGATGGCCCCGCCGACCTCACGGCTCGCGTTGTCGGCGCCGGAAGCGATGCTCCGCTCATTCGGGCGGATCGTTCCCCTGACGAGGTTCGCGCTGGGTGCGGACGACCGCCCCATGCCGATTCCGTAGACGATCGGCGTCGGCAGCAGAGTCCGGTGCCTTCGGTGTCAGCCCTGCCTCAGTGGGCGGAGAGCACTTGCCACCGCTTCATTCAGGCATGTATATATTACAACCGTAAGGTAAATGTTCGTAATATAACTGCGCGGAGCCGCGGTCCTCGCGCCGTATCCGATGAGGTCAGATGAAGATGACCAAGAGCGTGAAGTGGATCGACGTGCCCACCCGCACGATCGACGTCGGCGGAGTGCCGTTCGCCTATCGGGAGCTCGGCCCGACCGAGGGTATTCCGGTGGTGTTCCTGCACCATCTGATGGCTGTCCTTGACGACTGGGATCCGAGGATCATCGACGGCATCGCGGCCCGCCGCCGGGTGATCACGTTCGACAACCGCGGGGTCGGCGCGTCCGGAGGATCCGTGCCGCCCGACGTCGAGGACATGGGCCGCGACGCCGTCGCCTTCATCCGTGCGATGGGACTCGAGAAGGTTGACCTCCTCGGGTTCTCGCTCGGCGGCGGAGTCGCACAGATGGTGGCCCTGCAGGCACCCGAACTCGTGCGCCGGATGATCTTGGCCGGGACCGGTCCCCGCGGAGGCGGCGGTATCAAGGAGATCAACAAGGTCGCGGCCGGGGCGTACGTCAAGTCCGCGCTCACCCTGAAAGACGCCAGGACATTCCTGTTCTTCCCGCGCGACGCCGAGGGCAAGACGGCCGCGAAGGACTACCTCGCCCGGCTCAAGGAGCGCACCCAGAATCGCGACGACAAAATCTCCCTGCAGGCTCGACGCGCGCAGCTGAAGGCCATCCGCGCGGCCGGACTGCACGCACCCGACGACCTCTCGGTGATCACCCAGCCGGTCTTCGTCGCCAACGGTGATCACGACCTGATGGTCGCGAGCAGCAACTCGGCCGACATGGCCCGCCGGATCCCGAACGCCCGGCTGAAGATCTACCCGAACTCCGGGCACGGCGGCGTCTTCCAGCACCACCGGGAGTTCGTCCCCGAGGTTCTCGAGTTCCTCGAGTTCCTCGATGACTGAGAGGCCCGACCGGTCGATCGCCGGAAAGGTCGCCCTCGTCACCGGCGGCGGCCGGGGCCTGGGCGCGGCGACCGCGCGGTCGCTGACCGCCGCCGGTGCTCGGGTCTTCGTGATCGATCTGCACCGCCCGGCCGCGGGCGAGGCGATCGACGAGCGGGTCACCTACCTGGTCGGCGATGTGACCGACCTAGGCGGTTTCGTTTGGATCATCGGGCGGACCAGAGGAAGATGCCTGCGATGTGGAGTCCGGCCAGGTAGATGGTGGCGGTCTTCTCGTAGC
>NZ_JBITIY010000037.1:0-10170 GCF_044459385.1 Streptomyces sp. NPDC050287
TTCCTCAGCGCAGTAATCCAGACATCGGTTCCGCTCTGCCTGGCTCTCCGCTCACCTATGGCAAACCGGTGAACGTTGCCGGTCACAGCACTAGCAGTCCTGCTTGTGCAGGTGGGCTCTGGGAACGCCAGCTCCCCACACTGCGCCGAATGTCCAGCCCGCCGACTGCGTCAAGCATGTCTGCCAAGCCCACCCGCGTGCTGACCCACGAACACCACGGCCCGGCCCCGCGATGGTGGACCGGGCCGGACAGACCGCCACGACACCCGTCTGACCGACCGTCGAGGCGGCCGGCCTCGACTCGGCCGCCCCTGGACACGAAGGGACCCTCGTACACCCTCAGACCGTCTCCAGCTCTGCCTTCCGCCCGCCGATCGTGGTGCTGTGCGGGTCGACCAGGTACTGGGAGCAGCTCGCCGAAGCCCACCTGTACGAGACCGTGGCCGGCCGTATCGTCCTGGCGCCTGGCCGCAACATGAAGCAGCCGCACCCGTTATCTCGGGTGCCGAGAAGGCGACAGGCATGTGAGGTAAGTAGCTCTTGACGCCCGTGCCTGACAGATAGCTATGGGCTGTTCAGGCACGGGCTGTACGTTCGGATACGGCCTTCTCGTTGCTGTTTGACCGGTGGCCGGCTGCCGAGCTGCCGCACCCGGCAGTGGCAGGCTTAGACGGCCACGCTCCCCATCACGGTCCTTGCCTGAACCGAAACCGGTCGACAGGAGTCCTTGTTCGTGTCTGCTCGACACGCACCCGCGGAGCCGTTGCATCATGACCACACCCTTACCGCCCTTCTGGCCGCACTGCGGACAAGGCGCGACCCGAGCCGATCGGGTCGGCTGCCGCGGTATCCACGTCCCCGGGCACACCGCGTGCCTGGCCCACCTCACCGACGCCGACCGCACCGCCTACCTGACCGGCCTGACCCCCGGCGCCGACATCGACCACCGCGGCACTCCCTTCACTCAGCCACTGCTGGAGACCTTTCTCAACGCCCTCACCGATCCCTCCACCGGCAAGCCCCGCATCGGCTCTGCGTGGTTCGATGGGGCGCAGTTCGTCGGCCACGCCCGGTTCCGCGGGACGCAGTTCGCTGACACCGCCGAGTTCCGCGAGGCGCAGTTCGCCGGCCCCGCCGACTTCCGCGAGACACAGTTCGCCAGCAGCGCCTGCTTCGAAGGAACGTGGTTCGCCGACACCGCCGAGTTCCGCGAGGCGCAGTTCGCCGGCCCCGCCGAGTTCGGCTGGACGCAGTTCGCCAGCCTCGCCAGGTTCCGCGAGGCACGGTTTTCCGGGTCCGCCGAATTCGTCGATGCACACTTCGACTACATCGCCGACTTCGAGATCGCGCAGTTCTCCCGCACCGCCCAGTTTGACGGGGCGCGGTTCGCGGACTCCGCGTACTTCAACTGGGCGCAGTTTTCAGGCCCCGCCCGGTTCCGCGAGGCGCAGATCGCCGGCCACGCCCGGTTCCGCGAGGCACAGTTTACGGGTGTGTCGGTGTTGGGGCCGTTGGTATGTGCGGAGGAGGTGGTGTTGTCGGGGGCGGTCTTTGCGCTACCGGTAACGGTGGAGATAACGGCGCAGAGGATGGTGTGTCAGCGGACGCGGTGGGAGTCGACGGCGACTTTGCGCGTGCGGTACGCGGCAGTCGACCTTGGCCATGCGGTCCTGACCGCCCCCGCTGCAGTGATCTTCCACCCCACCCCCTTTACCCACGACGGCAGCGCTGTGAGCGAGTCCCTGCTGGGAGGCCCCAGCATCCCGGACCGGGTATCGATCGTCTCAGTGCAGGGAGTGGATGCCGCGCACCTAGTACTGACCGGCACCGACCTGACCGACTGCCTGTTCTCCGGAGCTTTCCACCTCGACCAGATCCGTCTGGAAGGCCGTATTACCTTCGCCGACGCCCCCACCGGCTGGCACCACCGCGGCATCCGCCCAGTGCGCTGGACCCGCCGACGTGTCCTTGCCGAGGAACACCACTGGCGCGCCCAGACCGCCGGCCAGCCTGTTCCTCCCGCAGGCGCGGCACCGGATCCCCGTCTGTGGCGTCCCGGACCGCACCACACCGACCCCGCCCGCACCCCTGACCCGGAAGACGTCGCCACGCTGTACCGGCAGCTGCGCAAAGCGTTCGAGGACGGCAAGAACGAACCCGGCGCCGCCGACTTCTACTACGGCGAATGCGAGATGCGCCGCCACGACACGACCGGCACCACGACGGGCGAACGCCGCCTGCTATGGGGCTACTGGCTGCTGTCTGGCTACGGCCTGCGCGCCTCCCGCGCCTTCACCTGGCTGCTCGCCGCCATGACGTTGACCGTGCTGCTCCTCATGGGCGTCGGTCTTCCCACCCACGACCCCGACCCCACCACCGCCGGAACCCTGAACGGCAGCAGGATTAGCCTCAACACCAGCACCCCCGACCCTGCCTTGCACGGGGGCTGGTCCAAGCGCATGACCTGGGCCCGCGCGGAGAAAGCCACCCGCGTCGCCATCAACTCGGTCGTCTTCCGCTCCAGCGGCCAGAACCTCACCACCGTCGGCGCATACATCGAGATGACCTCCCGCCTCCTCGAACCCACCCTCCTCGCCCTCGGCGTCCTCGCCATCCGCGGACGCATCAAACGCTGACCGCGCCCCCGGCAGCACAGGTATACGGCCCGAGGACCATCCCAGCCAAACAGGAGTTCCGGCAACGGTTCCGTCGAATCGTTGCCGGCTATGTGCCTTACTTGCCTGCACCACTCACCATGCTCCTGAGCTGCGCAGAGTCTTTCCCTCCCCTGGATGCTGTGGGACGACCCCGTCCAGGCCGACCGCCTCAAGCAGGTCCTGGACGACTTGCTTCTGCGGAAGATCGACCTCGCCGACGAAGTCCTGGTGGTCAACCCGGGCGGTTACATCGGCGCTAGCACCCGGCGCGAGATCGACTACGCCCGCAGCCTCGGCAAGCCCATCCGCTACACCCACCCGGCAACCGAGACAGGGCCCCGCCGGTGAGCGGCATGACCGGCCGCGTGTCCCTCGAGCGCGGCCAGCCCGTCACGGTGCTCATCGCGTACTGCGCCCGTCGCGCGCCCGATGTCGCCGGCGACTGGCTGTACTTCGCCTGGCCCGGGCGCCGACCGGCCGCCGGGCCCCGCAACGTCGCGGTGCGACGCGTCGACGGCAGCACCGTCGTCCGGCCCTTCCGAGGCCTGACCTACCTCCAACCCCCTGCCAAACCCACCGCGGAACGGGAGCCCGCCCGATGAAGCGCCCCTCCTTCTTTCGCCGTTGCGGCCACGCGTCAGGCGCCCTCAGCCTCAAGGACCGGCCGCCGTCGACCAGTTCCGCGCACTGCTCGGCCGCAGCGCCATCAGCGACTCCCCTGGCGCCTTTCGAAGTCAGGCGCGGCCAAAGGGGGAGCGCAGCCGGGCCTGGTAGGCGAGACGCTCCTGTTGCTTCGAGTTCCGGCTGCCCAGGGCGATTGCCGGCCATCCTTCCTCAGGCGGCCCTCGTTTTAAGGCGATTGCCTTACGGTGCTCGCAGGTCATCCCCGACACCGGAGGAGTCCCCCCATGACTGAAGCAATCCCTGACTACCCCTTCGACCAGCCGAACCCACTGGAGCCCCCGCAGGAGTGGACCGAGACGCGGGCGAAGTGCCCCGTGGCACAGGTACGGATGCCCAGCGGGGACGTCGTCGGCCTGCTGACCGGCTACGAAGAGGTCCGTGGGCTGCTGACCGACCCGCGGTTCAGCCGCAATCTCGCCCGGCAGGGCGCCGCACGCATGTCGACCACCGAGGACGGCGGGCTGTTCAGCCGGCCCGCGGTGGGCGACGTGGACAACCAGGAGGGTCCGGGGCACCGACGGTGGCGACGACTGATCAGCCCCGCGTTCACGATCAAGAAGATGGAGGGGTGGCGCCCGCGCGTTCAGCAGATGGCCGACGACCTGGTCGATGCGATGGTGGCCGAAGGCTCACCCGCTGATCTTCGTGCGGCCGTGGCACTTCCCCTTCCGGTGCGGGTGATCTGCGCGCTACTAGGCGCGCCGAGCGAGGACCAGGACAGGTTCGCCCGCTGGTCGGAGGTCCTGCTGACGCTGACGCGCTACACGCAGTCGGAAGTGGACGACGCGCACCGGGAGTTCCACGCCTACGCCTCGGATCTCGTCGAGCGCAAGCGGACCCACCCGGGAGACGACCTGCTCAGTGAGCTGACCCAGATCTCCGACGCCAGGGACGGCCGGCTCAGCCATGACGAACTCATCAACACCGTGGTCGGCCTGCTGCTGGCGGGGCATGAGACAACCTCGAACATGATCCTGAAGATGACGGCCCTGCTGATGGCGCAGCGGGAGCGCTACGAAGCCGTGTGTGCCGATCCGGGGCTGATCCCGGGCACGGTGGAAGAGGTCCTGCGGATGGACACGCTCGGCGGAGTGGGCATACCCCGGTTCATCACCGAGGACACGGCGGTCGGCGGGGTGCCGGTGCGCCCCGGAAGCACGCTGTTCGTCAACCTGCACGCCGCCAACCGGGACGAGCGCAAGTTCCCTGACCCCGACCGGTTCGATCCGCGCCGTGGGAACAATGCCCAGCACCTCGCCTTCGGCGCCGGACCGCACTTCTGCGTCGGTCAGACGCTCGCCCGGGTGGAACTGCAGGTGTGCCTGGCCACTTTTGCCGAACGCCTCCCTGGTCTTCGTTTGCGGGACACCCCTGACGGCCTCCGCGTCCGTGACGGGGTCGCGGCGGGCGGCTTCGAGGACATGTGGGTCACCTGGTGACCGGCGGTGCAGCACGGTGGACGACCGGGAGGGCAACGATACGATGAAGGTCACGGCTGACCAGGAAGCCTGCTGCGGCAGTGGAATGTGCGTGGTCAGGGCAGAGGGGGTCTTCGACCAACGAGAGGAGGACGGTGTTGTGGTCGTGCTGGACAGTGCTCCGCCGCCGGAGCATGTCGAAGCCGTCCGTGAGGCAGCTGCAGTCTGCCCGACCGGGGCCATTCACCTGACGGAATGACACTTTCCGGCCCGGCTGCCCCGCCTTCTCCCCGCTCGGCGCTCGCGCGCGACAAACTGATGCGCACCGCCGAACGGCTCTACGCCGAGCGTGGCTTCGCTGGCGTCTCGGTCAGGCAGATCAGCGAGGCAGCCGGCCAGCGCAACAACTCAGCGGTTCAGTACCACTTCAAAACCCGCGACGGGCTCATCAAGGCGATTCTGTCGAGCCACACCGGTCTCGTCGAGACACACCGGATCGCCATGGTGGAGGCAGTCCGCGAGCAGGACACCGTAAGCCTTGAACAGCACTACCGCTGCGTCATCCTGCCGCACATCCAGCACCACATCGAAGCAGGCACACCAACATGGAGTGCCCGCTTCTCCGCCCAGGCCCTGGTCGAGCCCGCACTCCGCGACTACGCCCTGGAGGAGCATCAGAAAAGCCCTTCGCTCCGCCTCCTGGACGAGATCGGTGCCATCCGCCGGGACTCCACCAGCCCCGACCTCCTCGCGCGGCACGGCACCATGGTGCGCCAACTCTCGGTGCACGCCTTCGCCGAGCTGGAGTACGATCTGGCGCATGGCCGTATCGCCCCCGCCGCGGCGGCTGATTCCTGGCGCCTCCTGGGCCAGGACCTGATCACGGCATTGTGCGGGCTCACCACCGCCCTGCTGGGCCCCTCATAACGAGCCCACTCGGCCACCCGGGGCGCCGACCGCCGGAGATGCCGCTGAGGTCCGGCGGTGGGCCGAACGCCGTATCGATCATGAGGTGGATCAGTTCGGTCCTGCCCGGCACGTAGCGGTACAGCGACATGGTGGCGAAGGCGAACTCGGCCGCCACCCGCTGCATGCACACAGCCTCTCTGTCGGTATCGATCCCCCGATGTCAGCGTCGGCGTAGCGGTGTGCGTGTCGGACGGTGTGGGTGTTCTCACCCAACAGCAGGACGCAGCAACAGAACCTTCCACGGCACCCAACAACGTCGTCCGCCCTGCGCCCTCCCACCCCCTCTTCGACGCCGCGATGGCCAAGCTCAACAGCCTCATGAGGGCCCCGACCGATGGCCGGCCACAGGCGGTCGACCTCGGCATGCCGGTCTTCACCGCCGCCTCACCTAGACGGGCGCGTCGTCAGGGCTGACAGGGGCAGCGTGGACGGCGAAGACGGGCCATCGCCGGGGTTAGCCGAAAAGGGGCCATGAGAGGCAAGGGGGTGCGCAGCGCTGGTCTGCGGCACCAGCGGAGCGCCGGGCGGCCGCTCAGGACATCGTCGACGTCTCGTACGACGAGGCCGTCGACCTCATCAACGAGCGCCTGTACCAGCGCAGGGTCCGCCTCGCGTCCGGCAGCGCCGCCGACTGGAGGCGGGCGTGGACGCGCAGCCGACTGCCTCCGACCCGGGCTCCACGGCCGTCACCGAGCCTGCGGCCTGAGACCGGCACGTCCTCGGATCACCGAGGTGACCCCCGCGTTCTGACGGCTCCCCGTGCCGCCCCAACCCCGCCGCGGGCTGGGGCGGTGCGGAGGACCCGGCAGCCGGCCCGATCCCCTTACGCACCAAGGAGACCTTGTGACCGACATTCTCGAAGCGGCCGCAGAGCACTCAGCGGATCAACCGGCCTCAGGGGGCGGGATATGGCAGCGGATGTCACCGATGAGGGTCAGCAGCCGCGGATCAACCTGCAATGGAGGGCGGGAAGGCAGAGCGACTGTGCTGGGGGCGTGTTGGATGAGCAGGCTGCGCAATCGGGAGACGGCGCGGGTGCGCTCGGTGTCGTCCAGGTGTTCCAGCAGGATTTCGATGCGGACCTGCCACTCTCTCTTCAGGTGGATTCGGATCTGTTCCACCTCGGTGGCCTCCGCGGTCTGCAGTTCGCCCGCGATCTGGTCCAAACGTTCCAGTTCCACCCGCTCGCGCCGGGCGTCGCCCCGGGCGAACCAGCTAGCCAGCGCCTGCCGCAACCCGGTCCAAGTGTTAGCACCCACGGCATCTACCAATGCGGCCCCGCATGCCGCGGCCAGTGCCGTCAACTCCCGCTCCAGCATCGCTCCCCCTCCTTGGCCAACCGGCATGGCAACCACGCTGTCGCCGACTCCGACACCGCGTCAGTGCGCTCCGGGGGCAGCCGACGTACTGATGGACTAAAAGACGCCAGGGGCTGTTCCGTTGGTTCTTCGGCGAGAACTACTGCACCCCATACCACTTTGCGGATCAATCGGCCTCAGGGGGCGGGATATCGAAGCGGGTCTCACCGATGGAGGTCAGCATCCGCGGATCAACCTGCAATGGAGGGCGGGAGGGGAGAGCCGGAGCTCCAGACGGCTCCGCCGTCGCTTCCGGATCCGGCTCCTGGTCCGGGTCGGGGACTGGCGGCTGTGTGGTGTCCATGGGAGGTGCGGGCTCCCTTCGGGAGATGCGGGTTGATTACTCCGACACTGAACGCTGCCGCGGCCAGCGCCAGGCACAGGAGCGAAGACTTGATCCACTTTCTCTTGGGCCGTGCGGCAGCCTCGATCTGTTCCACCGCCAAAGCGGTGTGGTCCTGCAAGGCCAGCATGGTCGTCTCGGCTTCGACGGCGACGTATTCCACGAGGCGGCTGGGATTGAGGGTCCGGATCTCCCGCGGCCACAGCACCATCGCCGCGAACACTGCGCTGGCAGCGCTGAAGGCAATACTCGGAACCTGCCAGGCGAAGGGCAGTCCTCGATTCAATGCGACCACGGCACCGTCGAACGCCAGCAGGACACCTGCCTTCCCATCGAGGGCCCGCAGGTTGGCCAAGCGGCGGTCGTACTCCCGCTCTACCACCCCCATCAGCACGGCCACCGAAGGAAGTCCGGGGTTCGTCGATGGGGCCGCAGGAGGAGCGGCGCCAGACCGTCGTGGCCAAGGAATGCGGGTCACTCGGCCAGTGTGAGCGGCGTCCTGCGAAAATCCAACCGGACTCCTACAATCCGCTCGGGCAACGACGACGCCGACGATCCGCCTTTCTGACAGCACCTTCAAGTGAGTGGAGGCTGCCGGTGCGGAAAACCCAGCTCAACGTGTCCGCTTCGCTGTATGTGATGGGTCTGCTGGCGCTTGCTCCGTAGGAAGGTCAGGGTTAGGTCGAGTCCTTCGATCTCGCCCTGTCACCCTTCCTCGACCGCCCGTTTTCGGCGGTTGATCAGGTCCTCCTCCAGTTCATCGAGTCGTGGCAGCATCTTCGGGTTGATGCTGAGCATCGGGCAGCGGATACAGGCGTGTTCGTGCGCGCAGGGGGTGCCGTAAGGTCGGCAGCAGGAGCCAAGGTCGACGCGGCGCCTCCCTGGCCTCCAACTCCTCGAATCATGAGCGCATCGAAGTCGCCTCCTCCACCGCCACGGTAGAGACGGGAAGTACCGAACACAGCCCGATCAGCGCTGCCACGCGTTCGCGGAAGTGTCACGCTCCCGGCCCCTCCCCCACACACATCCCCAACATTCACCCGCTGAGGGCAATGTGGGGCGGCCTGCAGCCAACGTTCAGGTGAACCCGCAATCCGGACAAAACCGCCTCCTGCCACAGCCGTGTAACAGCGGCTGCACAGGTACAACTCCCGCCCCGCCTCGCCGGTCGCACCTGGTGTGTCGCACACCTGTGCCGCGGCGGAACCGGTGCCGCCCGGCGCGACTCCTCTAGTCCCGACCGAAGTTGGAGTTGACCCGTGCCCAGGAAGTCCCTGCCGACGCGGCTTGCCGCCACTGCCGCGCTCCTGCTCACCGCAGGCGCACTGTCCACGCCCGCCGCCTCAGCGACGCCCTCGGACGCCTCCCCCGGCGACGCCTACGTGCTGACCGTGAGCACCAACCCGACCAGCACCGACTACGACAACCGCCGCGTCAACGTCACCGGCACGGTCACCAAGGCTGACGGCACCCCGGCGCCCAACATCCCCGTCACCATTCAGGAAGTCGTCCGCTTCACCACCTGGAATCCGTGGGGCGACCCGATCGACCCCACCTACTATGAGCCGCGCGACCTGGGCAAGCCGGTCACCGACGCCAACGGGAAGTTCACCATTCCCCGCGTCGCCATCGATCACGTGACCGGCAGCAGCCTGCTCAACGTCCAGCACGAGGTGCAGATCACGGCCCTCTACGACGAGGACGGCGACCTCAACACCCCGCAGGACGGCTACTTCGCGGACACCACCGTGGCCGCCAACGCCAAGTCCAGCTCCGTCACTTACAAGGTCAACAAAAAGAAGGTGAAGGCGGGCGACATCCTTACAGTCCAGGGCAAGGTCACCCTCCCCAAGGGGGTCGAGCCCCAGGGCACCGAAATCTTCCTGCAGACCTACTGGGAGCAGGAGTACCACGTGAAGACGACCGTCGAGGACGACGGCTTCTTCGTGCTGTCCGTGCGTGTCTCGCGCGACGACAACACGTTCAAGCTGCGCACCGCTCCCACGGACCTCTACGTGGCGGGCGCGGACCAGCCGCTCCCGATCACCAACACCTCGCTCCCCCGCACCTAGCCTTGCACACGGCGGGACTTCGGGCCCAAGAGGGCCGTAGCCCCGGGAGAAGGGAGCCCACGGGTCCAGCCACGGGTCACCCTCGCGTGAGCGAAGGTGACCCATGCGCTGGTGTGCGGCCTGCGAGGCTCCGGGGCTGCGCGGTCAGGACGGAGGCGAGTTCGGCGGTGGCCGCCTGGGCACAGAGTGCGTACGTAATCAGCGGTCCGGCGCAGCTCCCGGGCACAGACAACCCGGTGATCGTTTGGGTGCACGGCCCCTTCGGCAGTCGTCAGTTGAGCTGCTCGGCCGGTCCGATGATGCCCGCGGGCTGCGGACGCAGCCAAGCCGAGAGCTGCGCCTGCCGCCACCCGATCGGCGACCGCCGCAACATAACCGGCGCCCCCTGGGGCCTGGCCGGCGCCGAGGCCGTCCTCAAACTCCGTGCCCTGACGACAACGACGACTTCGACGCGTACTGGACTTTCCAACTCGGCCAGGAGCACGAACGTCTCTACCCCGCCCCCGACCAGCACAGCTACCAACTCACGACCTGACTCGCGGACTTCCCAGAGCTGGAGCTACACCCATCCCTTAGACGCCATCCGCTTATCGATCACGGGGCTGGCCTGGTCGAACAGGGTTCCTGATCGGGTGATCGCGCGAGAGCCGGCGCATGACAGCAGGGCCT
>NZ_JBITIY010000038.1:0-6531 GCF_044459385.1 Streptomyces sp. NPDC050287
GGGACATGTCCACGCTGCCGAGCTTGCGCTCGGACTGCGGCGCGTTGGGACCCGGCACGGTGGCGTCCCGCACGCCGTCCCACGGCTCGTGCGGCCGGGGCGGCTCGAACCGGCCGGCACCGCGGGGCGGGGCGGCGTAGGGGATGTTCAGGAAGGTGAGGGTGTCGCCCTGGCGCAGGCCGCGGACGGCTCCCTGAGCGGTGGTTGCGACGGGGTCGGGGTGGTTCACGGTGGTGCCTTTCCGCAGGGGCTCAGGCCTGCTCGGTGTACGGGGCGAAGGGTGCCCAGCCCTTGATGGCGAACTTGTCTCCCTCGCGGACGACTTCGGCGGCGCCGTTGCCGCCGAGGTGCGCGGGGATGACGAGGGCGTTGTTGTCGACCGCCCAGCCCAGGAGCTTGCGGCGGGTGGCGCGGGCTTCGGCGGGGTCCTCGCAGAAGCAGCTGTTGGCGTCGGGCTCGTGGATCTGGACCGGGCTGTGCAGCATGTCGCCGACGAAGAGGGCCCGGTCCGATCCGGACTCCAGCGTCAACACCGAGGAGCCCGGGGTGTGGCCGGGGGCGAGGTCGAGGCGCAGGCTGCCGTCGATGCGGTGGCTGTCCTCCCAGAGCTGGGTCAGGCCGGCCTCGTGCACGGGGGCGACGCTGTCCTCGAAGACGTTCTGGTTGCCACGGCCGAGCAGGGGCTTGTGCTCGTTGGCGGGGTTCCAGAAGTCGAAGTCCGCCTTGGGCATGAGGTAGGTGGCGTTGGGGAACGTCGGCACCCAGGTCCGGCCGTCGAGATAGGTGTTCCAGCCGACGTGGTCGATGTGCAGGTGGGTGTTGATCACGATGTCGACGTCCTCGGGGCGGACACCGGCGCGGGCGAGGTTGCCCAGGAAGTCGGTGTTCAGCCGGCTCCACACGGGCGCGTACGGGCGGTCCTTGTGGTTACCGACGCCGGTGTCGACCAGGATGGTCTTGCCCTCGCTGCGCAGTACCCAGGTCTGGATGGCCGAGTTGACGATCCGGGTCTCGGCGTCCAGGAAGTCCGGAACCAGCCAGGACCGGTGGGCCTCCCACGCCTCCGCCGGGCTCTCCGGGAAGAACGCCTCGGGCGTCATGTCCACAGGACCGAAGTACTCCCAGACACGGGTCAACGTGACATCGCCCAGGGTGATGGTGTCCACGATTCTCTCCAGTTCGATCGGTTCCGCGTGCTCGGGCCGCAGGCGCGGGCGAGACACGGATGAGCGGCTGCTCATGACGGGTACGGGGGTGCCGCGCCCCTGCGGGGCAGTGCACCGGTGGCGCCGTGACCGCGGCCGCGGCGTCTTCGGCCTCGGGCGGTTCCACCGCCCGAAGCCGGGTGCGGACATCGGACTGCGGGGTGTTCGCCGGTGGAAACAGGGCCGCCCCGTCCGCGTCCGTTCGTGGACGACCCTGCTCAGCCATGGTGCGTCTTGCCGGACGTGCTGCGGTATGCGTCACGTGACTGCACCTGGACCCCACAGTCTCTGCGCTGATCCGGACGCAACGCGAAAACCGGAGGAGCCGTGCGTCGATCCGGTCCTGAGCGTGCGTGGGAACAGCCTGCGGTTCATCACCGGCCGGCACCAACCCGCTCAGGAGGCGGCTGCTCGTCCCGGGCTGGGCAGCGAGGAGACCTCGCCGCCCGCGGACGGAGCCACGGTGTCTTCGGCGGCCGGTGCGGGCGGGTCCAGGGCTTCGGTGAGCGCGATCAAGGTCGTGTCGAGACGGTCGATGTGGAGCAGCAGGCGCCGTTGCGGCGACGGTCGTCCGTGACGCATACGCCGTTCGCCGGAGAGCAGGGACAGTGCCCTGGTGACCTTGGGGCGTGCCGAGTGGGAGGCGGTGCCCGGCCGACGACTCGCGAGGCGGATCAGGTGCGTCACTCTCTCCTGGGCGCGGCCGGCCGCCGCGGTGACCTGGGTGGTGTACGCGGCGTCGTCGCCCTGCGGGAGGCGCCCGGTCACGGCGGCCAGACTCCGTGCGTGGTAGGCCCCGGCTTCCAGCAGTTCCAGCAGGTGGCGGGCGCGATCGCGACGGGCGCGCTGGGGATTGAGCGGGTGGGTGAGCGGCAGGCAGGCCTTGCGGAAGGACTCCAGTGCCTGGTCGAGATCATGGGCCGCGCGTATCAGGCTCGTCGTGGTGTCGGTGCCCAGGCTCCGCGTCGTCGCATCCAGGAGGCGCCTGAGGACCAGCAGGAAGTGGACCAGTCCCTCGTCGCTGGCCCGGCGGACCGTGAGGGGCAGCACGACCACGGTGGCAAGGACGCCGCAGGACACTCCCAGCGCGGTTTCCTGCACGCGCAGGACGAGCACGTCCGTCGAGAAGGTGTCCAGCAGCGCGAGCAGCATGCTCAGTCCGCCGGTGATGAAGAACGTTACCGCCCAGTAGGCGTCGGACGGGGTGTAGAAGATCCCGAACATGCACACCAGCAGCAGAACCAGGAGCAGCGGGCCGTACGGTCCGACCAGGGTGGCGAGGCCGTAGCCGAACACCGCGCCGAGGACTGTGCCCGCCAGCCGGCGCACGCTTTGCAGCAGGACTTCGCCGGTGCTCTCGGTGTTGATGAACACGACCCAGGTGGCCATGACGGCCCAGTACCAGTGGTCTGGGGACAACAGGTGACCGCCGAGGATGGACAGCGCTGAGGCGGCGGTCACCTGGAGGGCCTGCCGGGTCGTTCCGCGCTTGCGGTCTTCGGAGTCCGCTTCGCGGTACCGCTTGACACTGAACGCCCGTGTCCGCGGTGTCGCGGGCGCGTGCGGAGCCGTCCTGGTTGCCGTCGGGGAGCTGCCGTGCGGACCGAGAAGGCGCACGGCTGCGGCTAGTTCGTCGACGCCGTGGAGACAGTCCTGCAACGGCGCCGACGCGGCCGGCAGGATCGCCGGGGCGTCTTCCCGTGCGGCGGTAACCGTTCCCCGGGTGGGCTGGTGGCGGAGGAGGCGGATCCGTGCCGCGAGCTGTTCCCGTGCGGCCCGGTCCGCGAGATCGTCGGCGGCCGGTGCAGTGCGGACCGCGCGGACCGCCAGTACGGTGAGCCGCTGGGCAGCGACCTCCGCGCGTGAGATGTGCCGCAGGAGCTGGCCGTCGGTGGCCTCGTCGACCGCGCGCTCACCGAGAAAATCCTCGATCAGGAGCACGGCCTCGTGCAGCCTGTCCAGACGGCGCTCCAACGACAGACTCAGCGCGTCGGCGTCCTGCCCGGAGCTGAGCAGGGCGGCCGTGTCCCGCAGGACGTCGCGCAGCCGCACGCCGAAGGTGCGCCGCAGCCGGGCGAGAACACGGGACGCCGTCATGAATCCCGGGCAGTAACAGACGGCGACGACGGCCCCGAACGCGGCGAGGACGGCCACGCCCATCTGCGGCAGCTGGACCACTCGTGCCCCGGTGAACTGCGCCAGGAAGAAGGCCATGAAGCCGAAGATGCCCACGCCCTGCCCTCTGGCGCCGTACCGGCGGGCGTGGACGGCGACGTAGATCAGCAGCAGGAACACGATCCCCGCCGCGACCGGGTACGGCGTCAGCACGGCTCCGGCGGCCAGGGCCGCGAGGGAGATCGGAGCGCCGAGTCCCAGCGTGATGAGCTGGTTGCGCGGGTGCAGGTCGCTGATGGCCAGTGAGGTCACCATCGCGGTGAACCCGCCGACCAGCAACTCCGTGCCGGACTGCCCCAGGGCCGTCAGGACGATGAGGGACGCGGCGGCGCCGAGGACGGCGCGCATCGCGGAGGCAAGACGCATCAGCCCGGGATCGACAGCGGCGAAGCGGTCCCACAGCAACGCCGTCTTCCTTGCCACCATGACGGTCTCCGTACATCCTTCCGTGAGCTGAGTGGACGGGGCGATCTCCGGCCGACGGCGTGGAGGCCGTCGTCCCCCGGGATGTCCGCCCGGGGTCCTTCGTCGCCGCGGCGAACCGAGTGCCGAAAGGAGGGGCACCGGAGGCCCTCGACGGACCGCTGCCGCGGCACCAGTCTCGGCGTGTCGGCGATCTGTCCGGTATGCGTCAGGTGACTGCTCTTTGAAGGCGCGGCGGGTTCAGGACTCATCAGGCGCGTCGGCCGCCCGCGAGCCGACTGGGCGATGTCGGAACGGCACAGCCGGCCGCGCCTGGCAGGTTGCGTTGTCGGGACCGGAGTGGGGAGTGGTCGAGCTGGAGGCCCTCGGACTGCGGCTGGGTTCTGCACTGTGCTTCCGCGGAACACGGCGGTGAGTACTCCCCTCTGCTGAGCCTGGGACAGTACCTGGGCAGCCCAGGTGGTCGCGGGGCGCCGGGCCTGTGTCGGGTGCCGGCGCCCCGCTCGTGCCCGGCGGTCGCCGGCCTCATCCGCTCATCGCCGAATGGCAGCGGGGCGGGCGCTTGCGGGGCCGGGCCGTCCTTCCGGCCGGTCAGATGCGGCTGAATCCCGCCCAGTCCTTGATCTTGAAGTTGCTGCCGCTGCGCTCCACCTCGGCGGCACCGTGGCCGGGAAGGTGCGCGGGCAGGATGAGGGCCTTGTGGTCGGCGGCCCACTCCAGTTCGCGGCGGCGGGTCGTGAGCGCCTGCTTCTCGTCCTCCTCGAAGCAGCTGTTGAACTCGGGGTGTTCGAGCTGCAGCGGAGTGTGGAGCAGGTCGCCGATGAACACCGCTCTGTCGCTTCCCGACTTCAGCTGGATCACGGACGAGCCGGGAGTGTGTCCAGGGGCGGGGTGGAGCGTCAGGTGGGAGTCGAGGGTGTACGAGCCCTCCCACAGCTTCACCTGGCCCGCCTGGTGCACGGGGAGCACACTGTCCTCCCAGACGTTCTGGTTGCCCTGCCAGTATCTCGGCCGCACAGGGCCCAGCGGGTTCCAGAAGTCGAAATCGATCTTGGGGATCAGATACGTGGCGTTCGGGAAGGTGGGCACCCAGTCACGGCCCTCGCGTCGAGTGTTCCAGCCGACGTGGTCGTTGTGCAGGTGGGTGTTGACGACGACGTCGACGTCCTGCGGCCGGACTCCCGCGTGGGCCAGAGTGCGCAGGTAGTCCGTGTCCATGTACTGCCACTGCTTGGCGTACGGACGGAACTTGTCGTTCCCGGCGCCGGTGTCGATCAGGATCGTCCTGCCCTCGCTGCGCAGGACCCAGGTCTGCAGGGCGGACCTGACCAGGTCGGTGCTCGGATTCCAGAAGTCCGGGCTCAGCCAGTCCTCGTTGTCCTCCCAGAGTTCCTTCGGGCTGTCGGGGAAGAACTGGCGCGACGTCAGGCCCACCGTACCTCTGTATTCCACGACACGGGTGACGGTGACCTTGCCGAGTTGTATTGTCTCGACGTGTGTTCGGCGCTCGGCCTTGGTGAATGCGGAGGCGTTGGTCGGCTGGACCAGTGGGCCGCCCAGCAGCCCGGCGGCGCCGACGCCTGCCGCTACGCCGACAAATCCGCGTCGGCTCAGTGAACGTGCAGAATTTGTGCTGTCCATTTTTGCGCTCCGATGGAATCACTCATCACGGCCTGCAGCGCCTGCGATCAGGCAAGGACAGGACCGCGATAGGCCGCTTCTTGATCGTCACGGCCGGACACCCACCATCGTGCGCGTTCCAAGCGCCGACCGGTATCAGTAACTTGACTGAGAGGGAATCCGTAGAAGTCCCGGCGGAGTCGGCCACCTGCTGGCGCTCGTGGGTTAATGGACCGGACCGTGATACGGCAATCACGGAATGATCCGACGACCAGTCACTTGAATGGTCACGCGAATAGACCCCCCTCGGGGTTGCAGAGTATGTCCTGCCCCGGCGTCGACGTGGCGGGGTGAACCGGCCCGAGTCGGAGACGCCCGGAACCGGCCAGGGCAGGGCTCCCGTTTCAGCTCGTGTTGTCGACGTCGGTCACTTGGCGCAAGCCTGGAAAACAGCCGGTCCAACCGCTGGTGGGACCGTCCGGCATCGGCACTGCCTGACGTCTCAGGGCTGGTGGACGGTGGCGGCACGGCTGCCTGGGGTTCACGCCGGGCACGGACTCGGGGCGGACAGCCGACGGACGCCCAGCGGGTCGCGTATCACCCGCCGTATCTCGACGCACCCGTCGACGAGCTGGAGATCGTCCCGGGCCGCGCGTTCAACTGGGGCGGCGCTCTTCTCAAGAGCCGCCTCCCGGGCGCGCTCCGGACCGGCTACGCCGTCGATGACGTAGAAATGGCGTACGAGCCGACCGCGTGAAGTATGGAACCCAAGTCCTACGAGCCATGAGCCTTCGGCGACCATGATTGCCCCTTCGAGGTGGACATGTACGGCTTCCTAGCCCGCTTCTGGCTCTGGCCGCGCGGCGCCGGTATGCGTCACGTGACTGCGTCGTCATGTGGCCCACAGCCGCAGGACGCGTGCGCCCCGCCTGTCGCCCCCCGATGCCGCTGTGCGGATGTCCTCGCTGCCGTCTCCGGAATCGGCTGGGCCGCCGGCCGACCATCTGACACGGGAACGGATGCGCCTCCGCGGCGCTGCCCCCCCCCGTAGCCGTAAGCGGAAGGCCAAAGGGCGGTCAATCGTCATGGTGCGGGGAGCCGCATGAGC
>NZ_JBITIY010000039.1:0-4910 GCF_044459385.1 Streptomyces sp. NPDC050287
TTGCCCTCGCGCGGCTGTCAGGAATCGACCGTCAACATACTGATGCCTGCGGAACAGGAGCTTGGCAGGGTGAACGGCGTGAGGCCGACTACGGCCGCGCTGGAGGCGATCACTGAAGCCACAGGCATCTACCGCGACTTGGTCGGGAAGTACGCGAAGAGGGTCGCCGTGGCCACCTCGGCGGCCTCGGCGATCTCGTCGGCACCCGGTGAGACGTCAGCGGAGCAGCAGCCCGGCTCCGCACTCACACCTCCTGCAGGGCCGGTACGCGTCGGCGCTGCGCCGGGGTGTTCAGGCGGCAGGAGACGCAATGCTGCCGACGCGAGGAAAAGGCGAAGAGGAGTCAAGCATGGTGAACACGGAAGACCCGAAGGCGGATACCGCGAGTAACGGGCAGACCCCCACCCGGACTTCGGTCCGCAGACGTTTCGCTCGTCGCGGATGGGGGGCGGCCCTCGTGGCCGCGCTGTCCCTGGTGGTCTCGCTGATGACCGCGCCCCCCGCGTCCGCTTACGTCGGGGCGAACAACCTGCGCAACTGGGAAACCGGGCGGTGCCTGAGCCTCCAAGGCGCATATGTGCACACGGATCCCTGCGAGCTGGGGCTTCCTTCCCAGACCTGGGAGCCGATCTTCATCCGTCACGATGACTATGACGTAGTCACCCTGCGGAACGCGGAAACCCACACGTGCCTGAGCGTAGAGGACGGGGGTTATGTGGGGCACCCTGCGTGCAGCACTACCAGCAGCCGCCAGTGGTTTAAGGCAACGGGGACGGGCTGGGACAAGGTTGAGTTTCTGAGCCTCTTCTGGTGGACCTGTCTAGACAGTAATTACTACGGAAACGTGTATGCTACACTTACGTGCAACGGCGGTGGATTTCAGAAGTGGAAGCTGGGCTACTGAACTAGCCTGATCCAGGGAGGGGCCGCTTCCCGCGGCCCCTCCCGTGGTCGTTTTTTGGGGGGCACCTCGTCAGCCCGCGAGGCGCGAGCTGATTACTCCCGCGACATAGGAGTGACCTGTATCGGACATGAAAACGGCGTCAGTGCCAGCAGCACCGGGAGACGCAGGGTTAGCCCAGTAGCCCAGACTGTTCCAGTAGTTCCACGAGTTCCCCCCATTCCCCACAGGTCGATGAGCGCGGCTTCGAAAGCGACTGCCAGGCCGTGAGCACGGTTCGCGAAGTCCTGGCAGTGGTTGTTCGAGAAGTCGGAAGTCCCGATGTGCGGCAGGACGATGACGAGGTCCGTGTTGCCTACGGCGTCCGCTCCGTTACGGCAGCTGTAGATAGCCCTGCCTGTGCACATCGTGGCTGGTCAGCGGCGTGATGGGGGTGGGTGTGGGCACGAGGACGGCCGCCGCGATCATGACGTGGTGTGACGCAACATCAGAATGAGACGGCCGCTTCAGCCACGGTAGACGACGCAGGCCACGACAGGGCGTTCGGGGCCTTGTTGGCGTCGCTGTCCGACTGTTTCGCCCGCTCTGAACCCCGGGAGACGTTCGCGCGAGTGACACGGGGCATGTTGATGGAGCTCGATGACGTGAACTGCTGGAGCCTGGCCGAAGCGATCGGTGAGCGGGGCCCGCACCGCCTGCACCACCTGCTCTCCTGCGCGGTGTGGAACGAGGAAGCGGTGCTGGAGAGGACCGCGGCCTGGGCCGTGGACCTGCTCGACGACGGCGACGGCATCCTGATCGCGGACGAGACGGGGGACGCGAAGTCCTCGACCGACGCGGTGGCCGCAGCCCGCCAGTACTCCGGCTCGGTCGGCGGCGTGGATCTGTGCCAGGTCGCCGTGCACCTGACCTTCGCCACCGGCGCCGGGCACTGCCTGATCGACCGACGCCTGTACTTCACCAAGGAGTGGGCCGGCGACGAGGAACGCCGCGAACTGACCGGCGTCCCCGACGAGCTGTGCTTCGCGACCAAGCCGCAACTCGCGGCGGACATGCTCCGCGCCGCCTCTCAGCAGGGCATTCCGCCTCGTTCTTCCTGGGCGACGAGGTCTACGGCGGGCGGGAGTTGCGTACCGCCTGCCGCGAGCTGGGCCTGGGCTACGTCGTGGGGGTGCGCTCCAACCACCAGGTCACCACCCCGGCCACGAAGCTGAGCGTGACCAAGGCCGCTGCCCGGCTGCCGAAGCGGGCCTGGCAGCGGATGCGGACCGGCACGGGCCCGAAGGGCATCCGCGACTACGACTGGGCGATGATCGAGGTCACCGCCGACAACACTCCCGAGGGACGCGACCGCGACACGGGGACCTCGGTGCTGCTGGCCCGCCGGCACCGCTACACCCGCACCGTGTCCTACTACCGCTGCTTCGCCCCGGGACCGGTGACACTGGCGCGACTGGTGTCACTGGCGTGTCTCAGGTGGCGGGTGGAGGACGACTTCCAGGACGCGAAGGAGATCTGCCACCTCGACAAAGGCCAGGTCACCTGCTGGAACTCCTGGCACCGCTGGAGCGTGATCACCCTGGTCGCCTACGCCTTCCTGGCCGTCACGGCCGCCCTCGAACGCGCCGCCCAGACCACCCGCGACGAACCCGACGAGGCCGACCTCGTGCCCCTCAGCAGCCACGAACTCCTGCGCTTGCTACGGGCCTTGATCCTTCCGCCGCCCCGACGTGACCGCGATCACCTGCTGTGGTGGTCCACCTGGCGCCGCCGCCATCAACACAGCGCCCGCCTCTGCCACCGCCGTTGGCACGCGTACGCCGACACCACACCGTGATCAGAAAGCTCAGCAGCGGCTATCTACAGCTGCCGTACGAGTGTCCTGCGCCAGAGATCCGTCGGCAGAAGCGGGCAAGGGAGTCGAGGATATCCTCGGCGGTCTTGGTCCAGATGAACGGCTTGGCTGGAACTGCCGCCAGATCCGGCCGACGGTGGACTTCGACAGACCACTGCGCTCGGCCATCGACTTCCGGGACCAGTGGGTGGCGTTCTTGGGCAGTTGTTCCAGCGTGGTGACCACGACCGCTTCCACCTGATCGACGCTGATGGTGGGCGGCCGGCCCGGCCGGGGTTCGTCGGCCAGTCCGTCCAGCCGCTCGGCGAGGAAGCGCCGCCGCCACTTGCGGACCGTGTCGGCGGTCACCCGCAACTCTCGGGCGACCGCGACGATCGGCGGTACGTCCGGACCCGCACACGCCAGCACGATCCGTGCCCGCAGAGCCAGGGCCTGGGCCGATGTCGCCCGCTCGTCGTCAGACAGCAGCAACGGCTCCAGTTTCGGGCCACGACGAGGAACTGACGCACCAGCAGTAGAAGTCACACACCAACTAACGATCAACTACTGGCGCAGGACACTAGCTGCGTGCCTGTCGGGATCGGTTGCGAGGGGCGCGGCGCTTCATCGCGCGACGCTCCTCCTCGCTCAAGCCACCCCACACGCCGGCGTCCTGGCCGGAGCCGAGCGCCCACTGCCGGCACTTTTCCCGCACGGGGCAGACACGGCACAGAGCCTTGGCTTCCTCAACCTGCAGCAGCGTCGGACCGGAGTTGCCGATGGGGAAGAACAGCTCAGGGTCCTCCTCACGGCATGCCGCCTCGAAACGCCAGTCCATGACGATCCTCTCTGTGACAAGCAACGGGATGGGGGAGATGGGTCGGTCGGGCGGGTGCGGCGCTCTCCCGGTTCGTCCGGTGGCGGCCCGGCCTCGCGCTCACGGTCATCGACCGGAACTGACGCGGGCATCCGGGCTGTGTGCGGCCCGGTTGGTCACCCGACGTTCTGGACGAGGCGAGCAACAAGACGGTCGAGGTTGAGGTGATGGTGCTCCGTGCCAAGGGGCACGGCTTGGCATGTTTGCTTGAGGAAAGCGGCGATCATCCGGGCCGGCGCCTCCAGCACGGCGTACACATCGTGAGCTTTCAGAGTGATCTGCACGGTGTCCACGCCGTTGCGGCGGCAGGTGCTGATCACCACATCGCCGACGCCGGCCGGCTCGAGCAGCCCGTCGATGAGCAGAGCGCGGGCGAAGACCCAGTCCATCGTGTCGTCGTCCACGCGGAAGGTGATGCGTACGGCGTAAGGGTCGGCGCTCTTGTAGCAGAGGTCTCCCGGGAACAGAACAGTCCTGTCGTCCGGGACGACGAGTCTCCACGGCACGGGTTCGGAGCTGATCACCACCGGTCCCCGAGGTGTATCCGTGCCCTCTCCTGATCGCGGAATCAGCTTGCGCCGGTCCTCTGGCTGAGGGCCCACCGCCTGATCGCGCGGGCCGGTCGAATCCTGGCTCATTGGGTGTCCTTCCCCTGCTTGAGCGGCCCCTGGTTGCGAGAAATACGGCCCCTGCTTGTGAGGGCTGCCGGGTATCTGTTCGGAGTGCGGCCAGATCCAGAAGGATCAATTCCGCTTGTTGACGGAGAGTGCGGTTGTTGTCCCGCACCGACTTCCTGACGCAGGCTGCGCGTCACCTGGGAGGGGCGGTCGGCAGCAAGACGGTCGGCCACCGGGGGAGGTGGATGCCCTGATCACGTGAGTGGCCGACCGGCGATCGCATCGCGTCGAGGGTCCGGATGGAGTCGGTCGGGGCGATGGACGACGCCGAGCATCAGCCGTCTACCGCAACCTGCGCGTGCCGGTCAGACGGTCGCTGGGCGGCTGCTGAGGCCCACCCTGCTGGTCGACGTTTCATGCCGTCCGGCTGCACGTCATGGGTCGCTCATCGGACGGCTATTTCTTGGTGGGGTCACCACCGCGGTGGGACAAGTCTGTTCAATTCGACGCGGCCGAACAACAACTAATCGTTCATGTATTGATTAGCCGCACTAATGGCGACAACTCGCGGGGTGAAGGGCGAGTCGCCGTAGTCGGCCTCACGCCGTTCACCCTGCCAAGCTCCTGTTCCGCAGGCATCAGTATGTTGACGGTCGATTCCTGACAGCCGCGCGAGGGCAA
>NZ_JBITIY010000040.1:0-2035 GCF_044459385.1 Streptomyces sp. NPDC050287
GTTCGGCGGCGTCCTACTCTCCCACAGGGTCCCCCCTGCAGTACCATCGGCGCTGTAAGGCTTAGCTTCCGGGTTCGAAATGTGACCGGGCGTTTCCCTCACGCTATAACCACCGAAACACTATGAAACTGTCGAACCTGCCGCACCACACCCTGACCGGGCATGGGGCTGTTCGTGGTTTCAGAACCAACACAGTGGACGCGAGCAACTGAGGACAAGCCCTCGGCCTATTAGTACCAGTCAGCTCCACCCATTACTGGGCTTCCACACCTGGCCTATCAACCCAGTCGTCTACTGGGAGCCTTAACCCCTCAAGGGGGTGGGAGTCCTCATCTCGAAGCAGGCTTCCCGCTTAGATGCTTTCAGCGGTTATCCCTCCCGAACGTAGCCAACCAGCCATGCCCTTGGCAGGACAACTGGCACACCAGAGGTTCGTCCGTCCCGGTCCTCTCGTACTAGGGACAGCCCTTCTCAAGACTCCTACGCGCACAGCGGATAGGGACCGAACTGTCTCACGACGTTCTAAACCCAGCTCGCGTACCGCTTTAATGGGCGAACAGCCCAACCCTTGGGACCGACTCCAGCCCCAGGATGCGACGAGCCGACATCGAGGTGCCAAACCATCCCGTCGATATGGACTCTTGGGGAAGATCAGCCTGTTATCCCCGGGGTACCTTTTATCCGTTGAGCGACGGCGCTTCCACAAGCCACCGCCGGATCACTAGTCCCGACTTTCGTCCCTGCTCGACCCGTCGGTCTCACAGTCAAGCTCCCTTGTGCACTTACACTCAACACCTGATTACCAACCAGGCTGAGGGAACCTTTGGGCGCCTCCGTTACTCTTTAGGAGGCAACCGCCCCAGTTAAACTACCCATCAGACACTGTCCCTGATCCGGATCACGGACCCAGGTTAGACATCCAGCACGACCAGACTGGTATTTCAACGACGACTCCACCTGAACTGGCGTCCAAGCTTCACAGTCTCCCAGCTATCCTACACAAGCCGAACCGAACACCAATATCAAACTGTAGTAAAGGTCCCGGGGTCTTTCCGTCCTGCTGCGCGAAACGAGCATCTTTACTCGTAGTGCAATTTCACCGGGCCTATGGTTGAGACAGTCGAGAAGTCGTTACGCCATTCGTGCAGGTCGGAACTTACCCGACAAGGAATTTCGCTACCTTAGGATGGTTATAGTTACCACCGCCGTTTACTGGCGCTTAAGTTCTCAGCTTCGCCCGACCGAAGTCGGACTAACCGGTCCCCTTAACGTTCCAGCACCGGGCAGGCGTCAGTCCGTATACATCGCCTTACGGCTTCGCACGGACCTGTGTTTTTAGTAAACAGTCGCTTCTCGCTGGTCTCTGCGGCCACCCCCAGCTCGGAGAGCACGTCTCCTCACCAGTGATGGCCCCCCTTCTCCCGAAGTTACGGGGGCATTTTGCCGAGTTCCTTAACCATAGTTCACCCGAACGCCTCGGTATTCTCTACCTGACCACCTGAGTCGGTTTAGGGTACGGGCCGCCATGAAACTCGCTAGAGGCTTTTCTCGACAGCATAGGATCATCCACTTCACCACAATCGGCTCGGCATCAGGTCTCAGCCATATGTGCGACGGATTTACCTACCGCACGGCCTACACCCTTACCCCGGGACAACCACCGCCCGGGCTGGACTACCTTCCTGCGTCACCCCATCACTCACCTACTACAAGTCTGGTCCGTCGGCTCCACCACTCCCCTTCACCCGAAGGCTCCAGGGCGGCTTCACGGACTTAGCATCGCCTGGTTCAGTGTTTGACGCTTCACAGCGGGTACCGGAATATCAACCGGTTATCCATCGACTACGCCTGTCGGCCTCGCCTTAGGTCCCGACTTACCCTGGGCAGATCAGCTTGACCCAGGAACCCTTAGTCAATCGGCGCACACGTTTCCCACGTGTGTATCGCTACTCATGCCTGCATTCTCACTCGTGAACCGTCCACAACTCGCTTCCGCGGCTGCTTCACCCGGCACACGACGCTCCCCTACCCATCA
>NZ_JBITIY010000040.1:2132-3458 GCF_044459385.1 Streptomyces sp. NPDC050287
GCAATGACACGACTTCGGCGGTACGCTTGAGCCCCGCTACATTGTCGGCGCGGAATCACTAGACCAGTGAGCTATTACGCACTCTTTCAAGGGTGGCTGCTTCTAAGCCAACCTCCTGGTTGTCTGTGCGACTCCACATCCTTTCCCACTTAGCGTACGCTTAGGGGCCTTAGTCGATGCTCTGGGCTGTTTCCCTCTCGACCATGGAGCTTATCCCCCACAGTCTCACTGCCGCGCTCTCACTTACCGGCATTCGGAGTTTGGCTAAGGTCAGTAACCCGGTAGGGCCCATCGCCTATCCAGTGCTCTACCTCCGGCAAGAAACACACGACGCTGCACCTAAATGCATTTCGGGGAGAACCAGCTATCACGGAGTTTGATTGGCCTTTCACCCCTAACCACAGGTCATCCCCCAGGTTTTCAACCCTGGTGGGTTCGGTCCTCCACGACCTCTTACAGCCGCTTCAACCTGCCCATGGCTAGATCACTCCGCTTCGGGTCTTGAGCATGCTACTAAAACGCCCTGTTCGGACTCGCTTTCGCTACGGCTTCCCCACACGGGTTAACCTCGCAACACACCGCAAACTCGCAGGCTCATTCTTCAAAAGGCACGCAGTCACGAGAATGAGGACAAGTCCTCACTCCGACGCTCCCACGGCTTGTAGGCACACGGTTTCAGGTACTATTTCACTCCCCTCCCGGGGTACTTTTCACCATTCCCTCACGGTACTATCCGCTATCGGTCACCAGGGAATATTTAGGCTTAGCGGGTGGTCCCGCCAGATTCACACGGGATTTCTCGGGCCCCGTGCTACTTGGGTGTCTCTCCAACGAGCCGCTGACGTTTCGACTACGGGGGTCTTACCCTCTACGCCGGACCTTTCGCATGTCCTTCGTCTACATCAACGGTTTCTGACTCGTCCCACGGCCGGCAGACCGTGAAAGAGAGATCCCACAACCCCGTACACGCAACCCCTGCCGGGTCTCACACGTATACGGTTTAGCCTCATCCAGTTTCGCTCGCCACTACTCCCGGAATCACGGTTGTTTTCTCTTCCTGCGGGTACTGAGATGTTTCACTTCCCCGCGTTCCCTCCACATACCCTATGTGTTCAGGTATGGGTGACAGCCCATGACGACTGCCGGGTTTCCCCATTCGGACACCCCCGGATCAAAGCCTGGTTGACGACTCCCCGGGGCCTATCGTGGCCTCCCACGTCCTTCATCGGTTCCTGGTGCCAAGGCATCCACCGTGCGCCCTTAAAAACTTGGCCACAGATGCTCGCGTCCACTGTGCAGTTCTCAAACAACGACCAGCCACCCGTC
>NZ_JBITIY010000041.1:0-4824 GCF_044459385.1 Streptomyces sp. NPDC050287
CTCCATCACTACAATCACCACCGCCCCCACACCGCGACCGGCGGCAAACCGCCCATCACCAGGTTGACCAACCTGCCTGGGCAGTACACCTAGTACGCTGACGGCCTTCCCTGCACCTGCGAGAGTGTGACTGTGACTTCCTTCCGCCCCCGCCCCGAGCCGGACGAAGTCGCACGCGTGACCTCAACGGCCGCGGAGCTGCTGGAAGTCCTGTGGGGGCGCGCCTCGACGGCCCCCGCCTCCGCGTCCCAACTGCGCGTGCTGCTCATACTCGAGCACCAGGAGGGCATCAACCTGCGCACCCTCGCGGACAGCCTCGCCTCCACACCCCCGTCGACCAGTCGGCTCTGCGACCGCCTCCAGGCCGCCGGTTTCGTCGAACGCGTGGTGAGCCCGAACGACCGGCGTGAGGTGCGCCTGCACATCAGCGGCCGGGGCCGCGCCTTCCTCGCCGACCTCCGCGTACGCAGGGAGAGGGAGCTCCAGGCAGTTCTCGACCAGATGCCCGCAGGCAAGCGGAGCGCGCTGCTGCAGGGGCTGGAGGCGTTCTGCGACGCGGCGGCGGCACGGATACACGACGCCGCCCAGGACTCCGACAGCCGGACTGCCTGAGCGGACTCCTCGTCCCACCGGAACATTCCAGACCCTTCCTCCCTGCACACGCCCGACCTCCCTGCCGTCATCTCCTGTCGTCTGCCTCGAAGCCCGAGTACCCACGGCCACCGCGAGGTTGCCGACTGTGGCCGATGTCTCGGAGCCGCCGGGGGGCGCACGCCGGAAGCAATGCACCCGTTGGTCTCCCCGCGCTGGTAACGGAGACAGCGCCCGGCCCGACCGAAGTCGACCCGGGCGCTGGAGAGTTGTCACGAGGAGGGCGGCCGCACGAAACCCGTGCCGTCCGCGTCAGGCGTCGTAGACCGTGGAGCGGTGTCCGACATGGACGACCCACACCACCAGTTCCCCGTTGTCGATCGTGTAGAGGACGCGGTAGTCGCCGACGCGCAGTCGGCGCCTGTCCGGCTGGGACACGAGCGAGGTGGTGTTGAAGCCGAGCGGATCGGTCTCCAGCTCCGTCAGTTTGGCAAGGATGCGGAGCGCCGCGTCCCGGGGGATCTTGCGCAGCTCGGCCTGGGCCTCCGGCCGGAAGACGGTGAGGTACTCACTCACCGCGCGCCAGCGTCTCCCTCATGACGTCCTCGATCGGGACACCGGCCGCCGGGTTGGCCATACGCTCGTCGATGATCCGGTTGACCTCGCGCTCTTCCCACTCCTGGTACTTGCGCAGAACCTCGATGGAGACGACCGCTGCGACCTGCTTGCCGCGCCGGGTGATGACCGTGGGTGTGTCGTCCCGATCGGCACGCTCGACCACTTCGGCGAGGTGGGCGCGCACATCGCGGATGGACTCTATGGGCATTTGGGCCATGCGCCCAAGAGTACCGAGTGTGCCATGTGTACACAACGTGCGCGCCCGTGTCTCCGTCGCCGACGGACCGCTGGTTACGCCGGCCTGCCGCGTTCGGTCACGTCGGTGCCGTCGGCGTCCTCAGTCAGGCGCAGCCCCCGGGACTCGGCGACGCGCAGGGCGTCGGTGAGGCACTCGGCGAGCCGGAGGCCGGCGTAGCGGACCTCGGTGTACGGCGACGTGACGTCGTCCAGCACCGCGCGGGCGAGGCCAAGTACGTCGGCACCCGTGGCCAGCTGCGTGGCCTCCATTTCGTCGGCGAGGCGGGACGCGTATCCGCCGCCGCTGTCCGTCAGCAGGTAGCTGGGTTTGCCGTCGGGGGACGGCCAGGGCAGCAGGCGGGGGGAGGTGAGGGGCGTCGCGGGGTCGGTCGTGCGTTCCATCAGGCGGCCGCCTTCTGCGCGCCGATCAGGCGCTGATCGAGGTCGATCCCGAAGTCGGCGGCGAGTACGGGGGCGAGACGGCAGTGCTGCTGGAGCGCGGCCTCCTGTTCGAGGGCGGCGAGGTAGGGGCGTACGAGGGCGGATTCGGTCCCGTCGAGGGGGGTGGGGAGGCCGTACGGGGAGCGGTGGCGGGGCAGGGGTGCGGAGGGGTTGCGTACGACGGTGAGGTGGAGTCGGGGGTACGAGTAGCGGTGGGGGCGGCGCCGTTTCCCGGTACCCGGGGCGAAGAGGAGGCGCACCCATTCGAGGGTGCGGCGGATAAGGTCGTGCATGTCGACGCTCCTATGCGGCGTTGGCCGTGCCCCGGGAGGTCTAGCCACCTCGCCGGGGTCTTTCCTTCTTCGAAGCTACACCGGTCTGCAGCCCTCTGCATACAAGTGCGGAGGGATCCACACGATCGTGCAGGTCACCACCGCTCTACGTTGGACGTATGAGCGATATGGGAGAGCCGAGGGCCACGCTGGACCCGATGAGCGCTAGACCGCTCTACATCCAGCTCGCCGACGTCATCGCCGGGAAGATCGAGTCCGGCGAGCTGGCGCCGGACAGGCCCATTCCTTCGGAGAACCACCTTGCCGACGAGTACGGCGTGGCCCGACTCACGGCCCGCCGTGCCGCCCAGGAACTTCGCGAGCGCGGACTGATCGTCACCGTGCGCGGCAAAGGATCTTTCGTGGTCGAGCAGCCAGCCGGCGAAGCCCCCGAAGAGGGCGAGCCGAACACCTGACCATGAAGAAACCCCGCCAGGAATTACCTGGCGGGGGTTCGGCTTCATCGATCTGTCGAGATCACTGTTCGTTCAAGGCAGCTCGAAGGCAGGTGATCAGATCACCGGTCGGTACCTCGACCCAGGCGGCCCCGGGCATCCCGACGCGCATGACCTCATAGCGCTCCCCGTCCACCTCATGCACCAGGACCTGACGGCTTGTTCCGTCCAACAGATCCACCCGCAGGCGGACGGCACCGTGCGTGATCGTCGGGAACATGTTCCGCAGCACCTCATCCGCATGGAGGCGCCCCAGAAGGTTCCACTGCCTCCGGTGGGATGCGGACGACAGAAGGTCGGACCACTGCGAAGAAGTGGGCTCTCCCCTGTCGAGCGCCCCGGAGAATTCATCGAGCTCCAGGAACTCGAATCTCGCCGCCAACTCGTCGAGCGGCATACCTTGCCGCCATGCGGCGACCGCCTCCACGAGCAATCCAAGATCGCCAGTCGAGCCGATCTCCCAGGAGAACCCGGAAGTCTCCCAGGTGAACCCGGGAATGAGGACACGCATCCGGAACCGGCGCTCGTCGGTCGCAGGGTGGACCGACACATACCCCCTTGCCGTCTCGATGCTGATGACGTCCGTGGCCCAGGGCGGCAGCCCGATGTCGCATCCGCGAAGCTCCGCTGCCGCTTTCATGGCCGGTCCGAGGCCGCCCGAAGCGGTCACGTCCGGGTACAGGTCTTTCCGATGGGTGTCCATGTGCGATTCCTCAGCAGTGGCAGGATCCGATGACCGAACCCTTCACCGGGCTGAGTTTCCCCAGCACCGAGAGATCCGGCATATCTGTCGAGGGATCCAGTCTCATGGCTCCACCCGGACCCGACGGTGAGTAGAACTTGACCGAATCCCACGGTCGTTGACCATTGGCGAGAGCCCTCGCGATCATGGACATCTCGTAGTCCGTGGCATGTCCTGCCTCACCGGCCCTCAGGCCACGCTTGGCAGCCGCCATGAAGCCCCCGAGCTCGTTCAGTCCCGTCATGTTGATGTGCAGCGTCACGTTCGGGTCGGCGATGGCCATTTCCGCGATCCGGGCGAAGTCCCTCGGGGACGCGTTGGAGAAGGTGGAGAACTTGTTCTCGGGCAGCCCGGCCCACTCGTCGAGCTTCCCATTGTTCTGCCACCCCAGCGCCACCTTGCAGTTGTGGACAAGAACCGGAGCGGCGCCCGCCAGCACGAAGAACGTGTGCAGGTCGTCGACCGTGAGGTCGTAGACCGTGCGCGGAGCCAGGCCCGAGCGGTCGTGGAGGGCGGTCACCGCGCGGACGGAGCGGTCAGGGGTGCGCAGACGGTCACCGACGCGCAGGTCGGAGACCAGCGTCCACCCGCGGTCCACCACGTAGAACTTGTGATCGGCGGTGCTGGCCAGCTTCCCCCCGTCGGCAACGGTGATGTCCACCAGCCGCCGGGTGTCGTGCTTGAAGGTGTCGGTGACCTGCCGGGCCCGCGACTGGCCGGAAGCCGGATCCGTGGCCTTGACGAGGTCCCCCACGCCCACCTGGCTGATGGGCCGGTGTGACCCGTCCGCCATCAGCACCCGGGTGGTGCCGGGGAAGCTGTTCGCCCTGCAGGCGGTGGCCAGGTCTTCGTAGGCGTTGATGGTGTTGTTGAGCTTCGCGAGGTTCCCCGGGTCCAGGTCGAGCACCTTGAGGGCCTGGAACGCGTCACGGACCCCGACGCCGGTCTTCATGGCGGCGTCCAGTGCCCGGATCCCTTCGAAGACTTTGCTGAACGCCTTGCCCGGGATGAAGTTGCTCAGGGCCCAGGCGCAGCCGCTCGCGCTGCCGTGCCAGCAGTCGACGAAGTCCTGGACCAGGACCGCCTTGATGAGCTTGTAGGTGAGGGTCTGCTGGATGAGTTCCAGCTTGGAGAAGTACCGGGTGACGTCCTTCTTACCACACTTCCACAGCAGACGGCGTTACTTGTCGACCCCGAGCAGCGGGCCGTAGTCGCCGGAACCGTGGTGTAGATGGCCGCCGGCGATGGTGTTGGGGAGGGGGCGGTTGCCGGGGGCGCGGGCCGGTGTGGCTCACAGGCCGCAGCGGCCGGCGGTGAGTGCGGTGATGGCGCACTCGGCGGCGTGCCGTGCCGCGAGTGCGGAGGGGAAGGGTGCACTGCTGTGAGAGGCACGGTCGGCCGGTCCGCT
>NZ_JBITIY010000042.1:0-3557 GCF_044459385.1 Streptomyces sp. NPDC050287
CTGGCGCCGTCCTGGTTGACGGCGGTGCCGCGGATCACGGCCAGTACGGGGTGGCCGTTGCGGCGGGCGTCGGAGAGCCGCTCGACGAGGAGCAGTCCGACGCCTTCGCTCCAGCCGGTTCCGTCGGCGTCGGCGGAGAAGGCCTTGCACCGGCCGTCCGGTGAGAGCCCCTGCTGCCGGCTGAACTCCACGAAGGTCCCCGGCGTCGACATCACGGTCGCGCCGCCGGCGAGGGCGAGCGAGCACTCGCCGCTCCGCAGGGCCTGCGCCGCCAGATGCAGTGCGACCAGCGACGACGAGCACGCCGTGTCGACAGTGATGGCCGGGCCTTCGAAACCGTATGCGTAGGCGATCCGCCCCGTGACCACGCTGCCGAGCGTGCCCGTGAGGAGGATGCCCTCGACTTCCTTCGGGATGAGCTGCACGGGTGGTGAGTAGTCGTGATACATCGTGCCGGCGAAGACGCCGGTGTCGCTGCCGCGCAGGGTGATGGGGTCGATCCCGGCGCGCTCGAACGTCTCCCAGGCCGTCTCCAGCAGCAGCCGCTGCTGCGGATCCATCGCGAGGGCCTCGCGGGGGCTGATACCGAAGAACGCCGGGTCGAACTCGCCCGCCTCGTAGAGGAATCCGCCGTGCTGGGTGCTGGACTTGCCGATGGCGGCGGGGTCCGGGTCGTAGAGGTCCTCGTCCCAGCCGCGGTCCCGAGGGAACGGTCCGATGGCGTCCGTGCCCTCCGAGACCAGCCGCCACAGGTCCTCGGGGGAGGAGACCCCGCCGGGATAGCGGCAGGCCATCCCCACGACCGCGATCGGCTCGGTGGCCGTGGTGGACGCCGCCGGCCTCGCGGGCCGCGTGCCCTTCGACTTCCGTGCCCTGCCGCCCTTGCCGTTGCCGTTGCCGCTGTCGCCGAGCCGGGACCGGAGGTGGTCGGCCAGGGCGGTCGGGGTCGGGTAGTCGAAGACCAGGGTCGCGGAAAGGCGCAGGCCTGTCGCGGAGTTGACGCGGTTGCGCAGCTCGACCGCGCTGAGGGAGTCGAAGCCGAGATCCTTGAAGCTGGACGTGATGTCGACGCTGTCGGCGGATGCGTGGCCGAGAACGGCGGCCGCCTGCTCGCGTATCAACTCCCGAATCAGGGCATCTTGTTCGGGCTCGTCGAGTCCGGACAGCCGCTCGGCGAGGCCGTTGCCGGCTCCGGCCGCCGTCGAGGTGCTCGCTCGCCGCAGCGGCGGCACCCGGACCAGCCCGCGAAGGAGCGGCGGCAGCGTGTCCGCGTCGGATCGGGCGCGCAGCGCGGTCAGGTTGAGCCGGGCCGGCACGAGCAGTGCCTCGTCGCGGCGGAGCGCGGCGTCGAAGAGGGCGAGCCCCTCCTCCTCGGACATCGTGACCACCCCCGACCGTGCCATACGCGCCAGGTCGGTGCCGCTCAGCTTCTCCCCCATGCCGCCCTCGCCCCACAGCCCCCACGCGAGGGAGGTGGCGGGAAGGCCGAGGGTGCGGCGGTGCTGCGCGAACGCGTCGAGGAAGGCGTTCGCGGCGGCGTAGTTGGCCTGCCCCGCGGCTCCGATCAGCCCTGAGACGGAGGAGTACAGGACGAAGGCCGCCAGATTCAGGCCGGCGGTCAGCTCGTGCAGGTGCAGGGCGGCTTCGGCCTTCGGGCGCAGGACGGCGTCCAGTCGCGCCGGGGTGAGCGCGGTGACCACGCCGTCGTCGAGGACTCCGGCGGTGTGCACGACGGCGGTCAGTGGGTGAGCGGGCGGGATGTCGCCGAGGAGGCGTGCGACTGCCTCCCGGTCGGTGGTGTCACAGGCCACGACACGGACCTCGGCGCCCGACTCCTCCAGCTCGGCGGCGAGTTCGCGGGCACCTGGGGCGTCGTTCCCCCGTCGGCTGGTCAGCAGCAGATGGCGAACGCCGTACTCGGAGACGAGGTGCCGGGCGAGCAACTCGCCCAGCCGCCCGAACGCACCGGTGATCAGCACCGTCCCGGCAGGGTCCAACGACCTTGTCGCTGCCGGGTGTTCCTCCGGTACGGGAGCCAGGCGAGGGACCAGGAGCCGGCCCGCGCGCAGGGCGGACTGAGCTTCGCCGGAGGCCACGGCGCTCCGGATCGCGGCGAGCGACTCGGGCGTACCGTCATGGTCGACGAGCACGAAGCGTCCCGGGTACTCGGACTGCACGGTACGCAGCAGCCCCCACACCGGAGCCTCGACCGCTCCGGCCACCGGCTCCCGCCCGGGCACCGGCTCTGTACCGCCTCCGGCGGGCACGGCACCCCGGGTCAGTACCAGCAGCCGCGACTCGGCCAGCCGCTCGTCGGCGAGCACCTCCTGCACGACCGCGAGCGCGGCCTGCGTGCGACGACGTACATCCGTGAACGCAGGAGCGTCGGTCACGTCGGCGCCCTCGGGCGCGTACACCACCACGTCAGGAACGCCTGCCCCCGCGTCAAGGCCCGCCCGCAGCGCGGCGAGGCTCTGGTGGACCGCGGCATCGGCCAGTTCGGGTCCTGAGCCGACTACGGCCCACTGCTCGTCGAGATCTGTGCCGCTGACGTCCGGCCGGTTCGCGGCCTCCTGCCACACCACGGTGTAGAGCGGACCACGGCGACCGGTGTCGCGCAGCTGCTCGGCGTCGGCCTCCCGCAGCACCAGTGCCTCGATCTGCGCGACGGGCTCACCCGCCGGATCGGCGAGCCGCAGCGAGACGCCGCCGTCCGCCCCGGGTATCGCGCTGACCCTCAACTGCCGGGCCCCGACCGAGTACAGGGTGACGCCGCCGAAGCTGAACGGCAGCAGTCGTTCCGCGCCGTCCACCAGAGGGTGCAGGGCGGCGTCGAGGAGCGCGGGGTGGAGGGTGTGGCCGACGGGGTCGGCCCCCTCGGGGAGGGAGATCTCGGCGTACAGCGTGTCGCCGTCGCGCCAGGCCGCGGTGAGCCCCTGGAAGGCGGGGCCGTACGCGTAGCCGTGGGCGGCGAGGCGCTGGTAGACGCCGGTGAGGTCGACGGGTTCTGCCGGCGGGGGCCAGTCGATGGGGTCGGCGGCCGGTTGCGGGGTCGCGGTGAGGACGCCGGTGGCGTGCCGGGTCCAAGGCGCGTCGTCGCCGGCACGTGAGTGAACGGAGAGGGCACGACGGCCCTCCGGGTCGGGTTCGTCCACGGTGAGCTGGAGGGACACGGCCTCCGCCCCCTGGAACGCGAGTGGGCGTTCCAGGGTGAGTTCTTCGATGGCGGGCGTGCCGGTGTGCTGGCCCGCATGGAGCGCCAGGTCGACGAAGGCGGTGCCGGGCAGGAGGGTGGTGCCGGCGATGGTGTGGTCGGCGAGCCAGGGGTGGGTGCGCAGAGAGATACGGCCCGACAGGACCAGACGCTCGTTGTCGGCGAGGGTGATCAGGGCGCCCAACAGGGGGTGACCCGCGGAGACCAGCCCTGCGGAGGTGAGGTCGGCGGTCTTGTTGGTGGGCGTCAGCCAGTAGTGCTGGTGTTGGAAGGGGTAGGTGGGGAGGTCGCTCGCGGGAGCGGGTTCCGGGGTCCAGGTGGTGGGGGTGTGGCCGGTGGTGTG
>NZ_JBITIY010000043.1:0-2502 GCF_044459385.1 Streptomyces sp. NPDC050287
CGACGGCAGCCAGCATGAAAACCATCCCTGCCCCGCTCGCGCGACCCCATCGTCGCGAACGACCGGGCCCTGCGAAAGAAGGTAGGGCCGCATGATCCCAGAGCCCCCGGTCACCTCCGACGCAAGCGAGACGGTAACGCCCCAGTCCCTGTCTACCGGCTCCTGCACCAAGCCGGCACCCGCATGCGGCCCCAGCACCGACACGGCCCCTCTCGCCACGAGGGGGAACGGTCATGACTGCAACAGACAGAGCTCTCGATCGCTCCGCCCACTGTCGCCATCCGGTGCAAACCCTGCGCGAAGGCCATCCCGGTCGCAGCCCTGCGGCACGCGCACCCCCCTTCGTCGGCACGTGGCCATCCACCAAAGGTCGGCACTCGCGCCGACCAGTCAACGCACCTTCCAATTTCAGGAGATCAAGCACACGTGAACGAGAACACCCGTCACAAGACCCTGGCCGCAGTCACAGAACACGTCTGGGACGCGTTCGTCATCGTCGTCGGCATGCTCAAGGGCGGCACCGGCAAGACCACCTCCGCCTGGTTCATCGCCCTCTACTACGCCGTCGTCCTCGACCTGCCAACACTGCTGCTCGACGCCGACGCCACCAGCCAGTCCGCCTACGACTGGTTCAAGGTCGCCCAGGCAGAGGGATTCGAGATCCCCTCCAACCTGGTGGTCGAGCGGTACCCGCGACGACATCGCCGAGTACATCCGCGCCAAGCGTGCCGAGTTCGGCGCGATCGTGGTCGACGCCGGCGGCGGCAGCGCCCGCATCTTCCACGAGTCGGTGACCGAGGCGAACCTGCTGCTCGTGCCGGTCGCCCCCACCAAGATCGAGCGCCGCAAACTCGTGGCCACCTTCGACGAGGCCGAGCGTGCCGCCGCCCGCAACACCCGCGACGTCACCGCCCACGTGGTCATGGTCAAGGCCGACGACCGCACCAGCCTGCCCAACCGGGCAAAGGACCAGCTCCTCGACCCTGCCCAGGGCGAGGGAGTCGGTCCCGACCGCGACGAGTCGTTCCCTCTCGCCGAGCCCACCATCCACTCCTGGGTGCACTACATGGAGGCCTTCGGCGAGATCCCCACCGAACTGAGCGAGTACGCCAATCTGATGAAGGAACTGACCGCATGACCGAGCGCATGAAGCCCCCAGCCCGCCGCACTGGTCGCGCCCTCGGAGGCGCGGCGAAGAAGACGGCCTCTCCGCCCCCTCCGCCAACTGCTGAGCTCACCGCGGAGCAGTTTGCTGCCGAACAGGCCGCCGCCCGAGGCGAAGGCCGTCCGGTTGCGGGCAAGCCGCAGGTTGAGGCCGCTCCATCCAGCGCTCCCGTCGAGGCATCGGCGCAGGGCCGGGCCGCCACCTTGCCCGAAGTGGCGCGGGAATCCGCTCAGTCGATCGTTGAGGTAGCGCGGAGCGGCTCAATGCCGGAGCCGGCCGCCGGTCAGCGGGTTCGCCCGGCCGTCGTCGCTCCCGAGGCGGGAACAGAACCCTCAGGGGAGCCAGTGGAGCGGCAGGTGGCGCCTGTGGACCCGGCACCCGAGCCTGAAGCACCTGCGCTCCAGCCCACACAGCCGGTCGAGCACGTCTCGCAGAACCGGCCGGCTCAGGGAGCTGAGATGGCCGTACCCCAGGCAGTTCTGCCGCCTGCCAGCAGTACGGCGTTCCCGGTAAGCAGCGGAGCGCCCGGTCCGCAGTATGAGCAGCACGTCAGTTCACATGCGGCGCCCACCAACGGGACTTCATGGGAGCAGGGGCCCGGGCGTCCGAAGGACATCCCGGAGGCGGCGGTCGTCCTCAATCAGCGCATCATCGCGCGCGAGAGCCTCGACGCCTCGGTCGCCGCTGCGCTGAAGCTGAAGAAGCGGATCAAGCGGTTCGCGCTGGACAACGAACTCGACCACCTGCCCATGGGCGACATCGGTCTCGGTAGCACTGGACGAATGGCTCGCCACCCGCGGATTCTGACACACCGCACGGCACAGGGACGGCCACCAGCTCACTGAGTGCGCGGCCGCCCCTTCCGCTGACTATTCCAATAGCCCAATAGGCGGCTAACTAGTGCTCTGACCACGTAGGTTCGCCGGGTTGGGCGTCCGAGCGGTTGGATGAGCGGTGACGTCCGATCCGACCGCTGGAGGCGCGGTGGCAGAGCCCGTCCGTGTGCGCAGACTGACGGACCTGGAGGGGCAGAAGCTGCAGCAGATCGTGCGCCGGGGCAGCACCAGTACGGTGCGTTACCGGCCTGCGATGATGTTGCTGGCCTCGGCTGGCGGGAACCGGGTCCCGGTGATCGCAAAGTTGGTGCAGGCCGACGAGGACACGGTCCGGGACGTGATCCACCGGTTCAACGAGATCGGTCTGGCCTGCTTGGACCCTCGGTGGGCGGGAGGCCGTCCCCGCCTGCTCAGTCCTGACGATGAGGACTTCGTCGTCCAGACGGCCACCACCCGCCCGACCAAGCTCGGGCAGCCCTTCACCCGCTGGTCCCTTCGCAA
>NZ_JBITIY010000044.1:0-2175 GCF_044459385.1 Streptomyces sp. NPDC050287
TCCGGGTTGCCGTAGTAGGCGTCGGGGCCGTGTTTGCGGGTGTAGTGGCGGTCGAGGAGGTGGCGGGGCGGGGGGGCTCCCGCCGGGGCCAGGGTCATGGTGTGGATGGCGATGTCGGCGACGGCCTCGCAGATGATGGCGTGTTCGAGGGACTTGCGGGCGGTGGTGCCCCAGGTGAAGGGGCCGTGGCCGGCGACGAGGGCGCCGGGGACCTCGACGGCCTTCTGGTCGTTCGCGTTCAGCAGGTCCACGATGACCTGGCCGGTGTTGTACTCGTAGTCCTTCGCGCACTGCTCCGCGGTGAGGTCGGGGGTGCAGGGCAGGGGGCCGTTGAAGGTGTCCGCGTGGGTGGTGCCGAGGACCGGTATGTCACGGCGGGCCTGGGCGAAGGCGACCGCGTGGGTGGAGTGGGTGTGGGTGATGCCGCCGATGGAGGGGAACGCCCGGTACAGGCAGCGGTGGGTCTCGGTGTCGGTGGAGGGGCGCAGGTCGCCGTCGACGACAGCGCCGTCCGAGAGGCGGACCGTCACCAGATGGCCGATCGTGAGGTCCTCGTAGGGAACTCCGGAGGGCTTGATCACGAACACTCCTGCCTTCCGGTCGACCCCGCTGACGTTGCCCCAGGTCAGGGTCGCGAGGCCGACCTGGGGGATGGCGAGGTTCGCGTCCAGTACCTCTTGCCGCAGGCCGTCGCGGACTCGCACGGTCATCGCTCGTTCTCCTTGGGTGCGGGACGTGGCCGTCACAGGGCCTGGGCGAGTCGGTGGTATGCGGCGTTCCAGCGGATTTCCTTGGCGAGTTGCCCGGGGGTGGTGTTTTCGTCGATGGTCAGCAGTTCGACGCCGGTCATGGCGGCGAAGTCGGTCAGCGTCTCGGCGTCGACGGCGGCGCTGAGCACGGTGTGGTGCGGGGCGCCGGCGAGCAGCCAGCTCTCGGCCGATTCCGCCAGTGAGGGGCGCGGTTTCCATACGGCCCGGGCCACCGGCAGGTGGGGCAGGGGCTCGCTGAGGGCGACGACGTCGACGGCGTTGGCGGTCAGCCGGAAGCGGTCGCCGAGGTCGGCCAGGCCGACGACGAGGGCGGGGCCGGGTGCCGCGTCGAAGACGAGGCGGACGGGGTCCTCCCGGCCGCCGATCGAGAGGGGGTGGATCTCGCAGCGGGGGCGGGCGGCGGCCACCGACGGGCAGACCTCCAGCATGTGGGCTCCGAGGATGCGGGGGGTGCCCGGTCCGAGGTGGTAGGTGTAGTCCTCCATGAAGGTGGTGCCGCCGGGCTGTCCCTGTCCCATGACCTTCATCGTGCGCAGCAGCGCGGAGGTCTTCCAGTCGCCCTCGCCGCCGAAGCCGTATCCGTCGGCCATCAGGCGCTGGACGGCCAGGCCGGGGAGTTGGCGCAGGCCGCCGAGGTCTTCGAAGTTGGTGGTGAAGGCGGTGAAGCCGCCCTCGGTGAGGAAGGTGCGCAGGCCCAGTTCCTGGCGGGCGGCGTACAGCAACGCGTCGTGGCGGATGCCGCCGGGGCGCAGGGCCGGGACGACGTCGTAGGACTCGACGTACTCGGCGGCGAGTTCGGCGGCCGCCTTGTCCTCGACGGCGTCGACGACGGTGACCAGGTCGTTGACGGAGTAGGTGTTCACGGAGAACCCGAACCGTATCTGGGCCTCGACCTTGTCGCCCTCGGTCACCGCCACGTCGCGCATGTTGTCGCCGAAACGCGCCAGGCGCAGGGTGCGCGAGGCGTGGCGGCCGGCGGCGGCACGGGACCAGGCGGCGACACGGCCCACGACCCGGGGGTCGGTGGCGTGACCGGCGACGATCTTGCGGTCGATGCCGAGCCGGGACTCGATGTGGGCGAACTCGCGGTCACCGTGAGCGGCCTGGTTGAGGTTCATGAAGTCCATGTCGATGCTCGACCAGGGCAGCGACAGGTTGTACTGCGTGTGCAGATGCAGCACCGGCCGGTCGAGCGCGCTCAGCCCGCCGATCCACATCTTCGCCGGGGAGAAGGTGTGCATCCACACGATCACCCCCACGCAGGCGTCGGAGGCGGTGGCCTCCTGACACAGCCGGCGGATCGCTTCGGCATCGGTGAGGACCGGCTTCCACACGACCCGCAGCGGGATCGGGTCGGCCAAGTCGAGTCTTTCCGCTATCTGCCGGGACTGATGGGCGACCTGGC
>NZ_JBITIY010000045.1:0-1672 GCF_044459385.1 Streptomyces sp. NPDC050287
TCGACCGTGCGCCGGATGCAGAGGACGGCCGTGTCCGACGGGGCCGGGATTTCGGCGTTCAGGAGGCCCGCGCGCACGTATGTGGCCGCGCACACGTCGCCCGGCTCGAGCACGCCCGGCGGCACCGACCCGGCTGCTTGGAGCACCCGTTCGTGGATGCGGCGTACGGGGTGAGACCCGCGGGGAGGTGCCGGTCGTCCGACCAGTGCGCACAGGGCGTCGAGCAGGTGCGCCGGTGGAACCCTCAGGTTGGTGCACGCCCTTGTCAGACGACCGGCCATCGTGATCAGTCGTCCAGTACGGCCAGGGCGTCGATCTCGACGAGCAGTCCCGGCGGGAGCTGCATGTAGACGGTGGTGCGGGCGGGGAAGGGCCCGCCGACGGCCGCTGCGTAGGCCTCGTTCATCTCGGCCATGTGGGCGGGGTCGGTGAGGTAGACGCGGAGCATGACGACGTCTTCCAGGCCCGCGCCGGCCGCCTTGAGGACGGCGGTGACGTTGCGCAGTACCTGCGTGGTCTGCTCGGCGACGGTGGTGCCGACGACTTCGCCGGTGTCGGGGTCGAAGGGGAGCTGTCCGGAGACCTGCAGGACGGGGCCCTTGCGGATGCCCTGGGACAGTGGGGCCGGGAGAGAGGGTGCGTTCTCGGTGGTGATGATGGTTCTGGTCATGGTGTGTCCTTGAGAAGGGTCGGTCGGAGCGTCAGTTCCAGGCCTGTCGTTCCTGGCTGCGGGGGTCGTCGATCTGGGTCCACTCGGCGTCGATGTGCATCGTGGCCCTGCGCTCGGTGTCGTAGGGGTCCCAGCCGGGGTCGCCGGTGGCGGCGAACCGGATCCAGGTCTCGTGGACGCGGGTGGCGAAGTTCGCCGGGGGCTTGTCGGGGCCGAGCAGGGCGTTGGGGCCGTTGAGTTCGGGCCGGTCGATGAGGTCGAAGACGAAGGGCAGTTCGACCGCGTGGGTGGCGCCGAGCTCTCCGTCCAGGGCCTGGGAGCGCCAGGCGAACTCGTAGGCGTAGGTGGCGGACTTCGGGTGGGCGGCATGGGCGCCGGCCAGGGCGCGGCTGCCCGCGCCGAACAGGGCGTCGGCCATGATGGCGGAGCGCAGTTCCGCGAAGGACGCTTCGGGGCGGGACTTGCGGTAGGTGTCGACGAGCTGTGCCGGGTTCGGGTGCGAGCGTTTCGCCGCCTCGTCGACGTCGGCTGCGGTCGAGGTGGCGTACTTGCCCACCGGGACCAGGTAGAGGTTGCCCTCTTCGGTGTTGGTGCCGACGAGCAGGTCGACGTCGGCGGCGAGGCCGGCGGCGACGGATGCGGCGGGCTGGGTGTCGAGGACGAGGCTGAAGGGGCTGAGGCCGATCAGTGGGTCGCCGTGGGTCTCGGTCTGCAGGTCGATGCCGGCGAGCTGGGAGGCGGCCTCGACCAGGCGCTCGTCGGAGATGCCCGCGAAGGCGTCGACGTGGGGCTCGATGTCCAGGGCTTCGGCTGCCGCCTTGGTGACGCGGGCGGCCTGCTCGGTGGTGAACGCCCCCAGGCCGCTGCCGCTCTGGACGATCGCCCGGCGGAAGAGGCCTGCGGCCTGGGGGGTGGCGAGGACGCCGCCGACGATGGTCGCCCCGGCCGACTGGCCGAAGAGGGTGACGTTGTGCGGGTCACCGCCGAAGGCGGCGATGTTCT
>NZ_JBITIY010000046.1:0-1430 GCF_044459385.1 Streptomyces sp. NPDC050287
AGTGAGTCTCAATGATGGTGTCAAGCCGATTGAGTGACTGGTGGGGTAGGCGTGAAGTGCCTCTTGTCACGGAGCATGGCCCAGAGGACGTCGACACGGCGGCGTGCGAGGGCGAGCAGTGCCTGGGTATGGGTCAGTCCCTCGGCGCGTTTCTTGAGGTAGTAGTCCCGGGACGGCCCGGGGCGCATCATGGCGGTTTGGGCGGCCATGTAGAACACGTGTCGTAGGCGGCGGTGGTAGCGCTTGGGCCGGTGATGGTTGCCGGTCCGGCGGCCGGAGTCGCGCGGCACCGGGGCCAGTCCCGCGTGGGCGGCCAGGCGGCCGGCGTCTGCGTAGCTGGACAGGTCTCCGACTATGGCGAGAAGCTCGGCCCCGAGGACAGGCCCCATACCGGGCAGGGACTCGATGATTTCGGCGCGCTCGTCGAGGCGGAACGCTTCGCGGATCTCCCGGTCGGTGTCTTTGATCCATTCGTCGAGCATGAGGAGCTGGTGGGCGAGGTCGCACACGAGTCTGGCGGCTCGCTTTTCGCCCGGTAAAGCTGTCACCTGGGATCGGGCAGCTTCGAGCGCACGGGCGGCGACCTCATCTGCACTGCGGACCGCGCGTCGTGCCAGCCAGTCCGCGAGCTGCTTGACGCCGGCTCGCTGCAAGGCGGCCGGGGTCTGGTACTCGGTCAGCATGACGACCGGTCCTTTGGCCGCTGAGTAGTCGAAGGCCCGCTCCAGAGCGGGACAGATGCCCACCAGGGCATCGCGCAGGCGGTTGATCAGCCGTACCCGGTCGGCGATGAGATCGGCTCGATGCGCGGTGAGCAACTGCAGATCAGCCACGGTCTCGTTCGGCAAGTTCAGGGGCGTGAAGTCCCGGCGCATACGCGCGGTGTCGGCGATGACCAGGGCGTCCTTGGCATCGGTCTTCCCTTCGCCGCGGTAGGCGCCGGACATTCGGTTGACCGTTCGTCCAGGCACATACACCACGCTCTGACCGTGGGCGATTAACAGTGCAAGCAGCAACGTCGAGGCCCGGCCGGAGATGTCAACCGCCCATCGAACCTCGTCAGCCATCTCGCACGCTGCAACGATCAGGTCCAGGATCTCGTCCTCACCGTTGACGACCTTCCTCGAGAGCACCCTTTCTCCGGTGGCGTTGACTCCGACAGCCCAGTGATGCGCCTTACCAGCGTCGATGCCGACCCAGACCTGATCATGACGTTCCGTCACCGTCGTCGCTCCGTTCCCCAGCAAGCAGCACCTTCAGCGTCCGGGGACACTCCGCCGCCAAGCCCTTAACCAGCGATGACCGCAATTCTCAATCAGCAGCCGGAGCCTCCCGGAGAACTGGGCAGCCACTCACTCGGAGCCACAAACGGCAGGTCACCATCAGCTACACCCAGTCCTCCCGGACCACCACCATTCTTAAGGGGTCAC
>NZ_JBITIY010000047.1:0-1096 GCF_044459385.1 Streptomyces sp. NPDC050287
TGTACTGCCCAGGCAGGTTGGTCAACCTGGTGATGGGCGGTTTGCCGCCGGTCGCGGTGTGGGGGCGGTGGTGATTGTAGTGATGGAGCCAGGCTGGCAGGGCTTTACGGCGGGCTGATTCGCTGGAGTAGAAACGTCCCAGGGCCCAGCCGTCGGCGAGGGTGCGGTGGAAGCGTTCGACTTTGCCGTTCGTCTGGGGCCGGTAGGGCCGGGTCTTCTTCGGCGTGATGGCGAGCTCGTCGCAGGCCCGGGACCAGTGCCGGGAGCGGTAGGCCGAGCCGTTGTCGGTCAGGACCCGCTCGACTGTCACCCCGCGGGCGGCGAACCAGGCCACCGCACGACACAGGACGTCGACTGCGGTGGCGGCCGTCTCGTCGTCGCGGATCTCGGCGTAGGCGACGCGGGAGTGGTCGTCGACGACGGTGTGGACGAACGCGGTCCCCAGCAGCGGGCCGCGGTACTTGTTGCGGGGCTTGTCGGGTGTTGCGGCACGGTTCCTGCGGCCCTGGACGCGTCCGACGTAGCGCCAGCCGCCGCCGTCGGGGACGTTACCCAGCTTCTTGACGTCGATGTGGAGCATGGCGCCGGGACGGTCGTGCTCGTAGCGGCGGACCGGCTCGCCGGTGGCGCGGTCGATGTGGGACAGGCGGTTGATCCGGCACCGGGTCAGGACCGCGTGGACGGTCGAGGCGGGCATGCCCAGCCGTCCGGCGATCTGGACCGGGCCCAGCCGCTGCTTCCAGCGCAGGTGCACGATCTTGCGGACCTGCGGCTGAGTGGTCCGGGCGGGACTGCGATGCGGCCGTGAGGACCGGTCGGCCATCGCGGCCGGACCTGATTCGGCATAACGGTCGGCCCATCGCCTGGCGGTGGGCCACGACACGTCGTAGCGCTCGGCCGCACGAGCGACCGGCCATCCCTCATCAACAATCAGACGCGCCAGGCGAAGACGGGCACGAGGAGTCAGAGCAGCGTTAGCGTGAGACACGAAGGCCTCCTGGTTGGCGGAGCGGTTCCTCGACAGCTCCACTCCACAACCGGAGGCCTTCGTCATCTCACAGAATCAGGCCGTGTCGCCGCACAGATTCGACCAACC
>NZ_JBITIY010000048.1:0-1082 GCF_044459385.1 Streptomyces sp. NPDC050287
TCCTCGCTGCCCTCCCTGAGCGGGGTGTTCTCGCACAGTTCGTAGCCGCTGTAGACACCCCAGGTCGGGGAGAGGGTGGCCGCCAGGACCGCGCGGACCTCGAAGGCCGGCCGGCCGCCGTGCTGGAGGTAGGCGTGCAGGATGTCGGGGGTGTTGGTGAAGAAGTTCGGCCGCATGTAGGCGGCCGCCTCGCCCGACAGCTCGCCCAGGTACTCGGTCAGCTCCTCCTTGCTGGTGCGCCAGGTGAAGTACGTGTACGACTGCTGGAAACCGATCTGGGCCAGGGTGTGCATCATCGCCGGCCGGGTGAACGCCTCGGCCAGGAAGATCACGTCGGGGTCGGTGCGGTTGACGTCCGCGATCACCCGCTCCCAGAACACCACCGGCTTGGTGTGCGGATTGTCCACGCGGAAGATCCGCACCCCGTGCCGCATCCAGTGCCGCAGCACCCGCAGCGTCTCCGTGACCAGCCCGTCCATGTCGGCGTCGAAGGCGATCGGGTAGATGTCCTGGTACTTCTTCGGCGGGTTCTCCGCGTACGCGATCGTCCCGTCGGGCCGGTGGTGGAACCACTCCGGATGCTTCTGTACCCAGGGGTGGTCGGGGGAGCACTGCAGGGCGAAGTCCAGCGCGATCTCCAGGCCCTCCTGGCGGGCCCGCTCGACGAACCAGTCGAAGTCCTCCAGGGTGCCCAGGTCCGGGTGGACGGCGTCGTGGCCGCCCTCCGGTGAGCCGATCGCCCAGGGCACGCCGACGTCGTCGGGTCCGGGGGAGAGGGTGTTGTTGCGGCCCTTGCGGAAGGTGTGCCCGATCGGATGGATCGGCGGCAGGTAGACCACGTCGAAGCCCATCGCCGCGATCGCCGGCAGCCGGCGGGCGGCGGTGCGGAACGTGCCGTGCGGGTGCTCGGGCGTGCCCTCGGAACGCGGGAAGAACTCGTACCAGGCGCCGTACAGCGCCCGCTCCCGCTCCACCAGCAGCGGCAACGTCTCCGAGGCGGTGACCAGCTCCCGCAGCGGATGCCGCGACAGCACCGCGTCCACCTCCGGCGTCAACGCCGCCGCCAGCCGGGCCGCGACGGG
>NZ_JBITIY010000049.1:0-1038 GCF_044459385.1 Streptomyces sp. NPDC050287
TCGACCGTGCGCCGGATGCAGAGGACGGCCGTGTCCGACGGGGCCGGGATTTCGGCGTTCAGGAGGCCCGCGCGCACGTATGTGGCCGCGCACACATCGCCCGGCTCGAGCACGCCTGGTGGCACCCACCCCACTGCCTGGAGCACCCGCTCGTGGATGAGACGTACGGGGTGAGCCCCGCGGGGAGGTGCCGGTCGTCCGGCCAGTGCGCACAGGGCGTCAAGCAGGTGCGCCGGCGGAACCCTCAGGTTGGTGCACGCCCTCGTCAGACGACCGGCCATCCTGATCAGTCGTCCAGCACTGCCAGGGCGTCGATCTCGACGAGGAGTCCCGGCGGAAGCTGCATGTAGACGGTGGTGCGGGCGGGGAAGGGCTCGCCGACGGCCGCCGCGTACGCCTCGTTCATCTCGGCCAGGTGGGCGGGGTCGGTGAGGTACACGCGGAGCATCACGACGTCCTGCAGTCCCGCGCCGCTGGCCTTGAGTACGGCGGTGACGTTGCGCAGGGTCTGGGTCGTCTGTTCGGCGACCGTGGTGCCGACGACTTCGCCGGTGGCCGGGTCGAAGGGGAGCTGCCCGGAGACCTGCAGGACGGGGCCCTTGCGGATGCCCTGGGACAGCGGGGCCGGCAGGGAGGGTGCGTTCTCGGTGGTGATGACGGTTCTGGTCATGGGTGTGTCCTTGGGAAGGGGTGAGCAGACCATGCAGGTCTGAGAGGTCAGTTCCAGGCCTGGCGTTCCCGGCTGCGGGGGTCGTCGATCTGGGTCCATTCCGCGTCGATGCGCATGGTGGCCCTGCGTTCGGTGTCGTACGGGTCCCAGCCGGGGTCGCCGGTCCTGGCGAACCGGATCCACGTCTCGTGGACGCGGGTGGCGAAGTTCGCCGGGGGCTTGTCGGGGCCGAGCAGGGCGTTGGGGCCGATGAGCTCCGGCCGGTCCGCGAGGTCGAAGACGAAGGGCAGCTCGACCGCGTGGGTGGCACCGAGCTCTTCGTCCAGAGCGTGGGAGCGCCAGGCGAACTCGTAGGCGTAGGTGGCGGA
>NZ_JBITIY010000050.1:0-1030 GCF_044459385.1 Streptomyces sp. NPDC050287
GCGGCCGCTCATGAGCATGGTCATCGACCACAGCACCATGGCCTCGTGCATGGCGGGCAGCGTCTCGTAGTCACGCACCAGGCGACGCGAGCGCATCAGCCAGCTCAGCGTTCTTTCCACCACCCACCTGCGCGGCAGCACCACGAACCCCGTCGTGTCGTCAGTGCGTCTGACGATCTCCACCGCGAGGTGGAGCTTCTCGGCCGCCCAGTCGACCAGCCGCCCGGCATAGCCGCCGTCCGCCCACACCAGGCGGATGGAAAAGTACAGCCCGCGCAACCGCTCCAACAGTCCGACGGCGGCGTCGCGGTCCTGCACGCTCGCCGCAGTCACCGCGACCGCCAGGACCAGGCCGAGGCAGTCCACCACCAGGTGCCGCTTGCGGCCGCCCACCTTCTTCCCGCCGTCCCAGCCGGAGGTGGAGCGCGGGATGTTCGCCGCTGCCCGCACGGACTGCGAGTCCACGATCGCGGCCGTCGGATCGGGCAAGCGGCCCTCCTTCTCCCGCACGCGGTCGCGCAGCCGGTCGTGGAGCTCGGCGAGCAGACCCGTCACCTGCCAGCGGCGGGCGAAGGCATGCACGCGCCGATACGGCGGGAAGTCGGCGGGCAGGTTGGCCCACTTGACGCCGTTGTCGGCCACATAGCGCACCGCGTCCAGCATCACGCGGTGGCAGTAGCCCTCCGGCCGCCCGCCCCGCCCCTCCAACCATGCCGGAATGGGCAGCAACGGCCGGATGACCTGCCACTCCGCCTCCGTCATGTCGGAGGCGTAACACCGCACGCGCTCCGGCCCGTCGGCGGCGTTGCCGAACCTGTGCGCGAGGCAGTCACACGACAGGGACGGCGAGTTGGACGCCACGCACGCGAGCGCGAAAGACTGCGGCAACAGGGCCTCCTGGTGATCGGTTTGGTTCGCACCCCCGAACTACCAAGAGGCCCTGCTGTCATGCGCCGGCTCTCGCGCGATCACCCGATCAGGAACCCTGTTCGACCAGGCCAGCCCCGTGATCGATAAGCGGATGGCGTCT
>NZ_JBITIY010000051.1:0-1007 GCF_044459385.1 Streptomyces sp. NPDC050287
CCGCCACCCGGACCTGCTGGTCGCCCAACGCCGCGAACGCGCCCGGATCCGCAGCGAGAAGGGCATCCGCTGGGGCGGCCGAAGTCTGGCAGCCGCTGCCTGAACTGGCCGTCTCCCCTGGCGGCCACGCATTACGGTGGGATCCATGTCCGAGTTCTCCGTGCGGAATTTCTACGACGAGTTGGCCCACCAGTACCACCTGATGTTCCGGGACTGGGACGCGAGCATGGCCTACCAGGCCGAGGTACTGGGCGGGCTCGTCCGCACATCTCTCGGCGCGGGACCGCACACTGTCCTGGACTGCTCGTGTGGGATCGGCACCCAGGCCATCGGGCTGGCCCTGGCCGGGCACCAGGTTGTCGGCAGCGACCTGAGCCCGGTCGCCGCCGCGCGCGCCGCCGTCGAAGCGACGGCCCGGGGCATCCGGCTTCCGGCCGCTTCGGCTGACATGCGCCAACTGCCTTTCAAAGAGACGTCATTCGACGTTGTCCTCTGCGCGGACAACTCGCTCCCACACCTGCTTTCTGGGCAAGATCTCCGGGCGGCACTCCTCGGCATGAGACGGGTGCTCCGAGACAACGGACTGTTGGTGATCACTGTCCGGGACTACGACGAGACGCGTCAGAACAGACCCACGTCGACACCTCCCCAGGTCTCGGAGACACGCGACGGCCAAGTAATCACCTTCCAGCTGTGGCACTGGCATGAAGACGGCGAGCGCTACGACCTGGAGCACTTCCAGCTCACCCCCGCGGATAACACCTGGCATGTCCGAGTCCGCCGGAGCACCTACTGGGCGCTGACGCCCCCGCAGCTGACAGAGTTCGTAACTGAAGCCGGCTTCACCAACATCACCTGGCACAGTCCGGCCTCCAGCGGGTACTACCAGCCCGTGCTCACCGCACACCGCGCTTCCTCAGCGCAGTAATCCAGACATCGGTTCCGCTCTGCCTGGCTCTCCGCTCACCTATGGCAAACCGGTGAACGTTGCCGGTCACAGCACTAGC